>NC_020134.1:0-1487189 GCF_000331995.1 Thermoclostridium stercorarium subsp. stercorarium DSM 8532 | reverse complement strand
CTGGAGATTCTAAAACTGGAAGAGGAAAAAAAGGATATTTTAATGCGTTTGAAGAATATTACCAATATGGAAGAAAGAAAACGGCTTCAGGAACAACTTCAGGCCATAATAAGGAAAATAGCCAATAAATGGTAAAAATACTATTCACAAACGAGAGGTGGATTAGATTAATATGGCAGATAAAAAGAATAAAAATGTTTCTGCCGGTATAACCAATGCGGATAATGTGGAAAAAAACAATGAGATGATTTCCGAAACCGCCGGTAATGGAAGTAACGCCGGTCCCGAAAAAGAAAAGCTTAATTCCGGCAAGGACAACAACGGTAAGGAAGGGAACATGAAAGAGAAAAACGATAATAATAAGGCCAAAAACGGCAATGAAAAGGAAAAAAGCAAGGAAAAAGCTTCAAATACAAAGAATACCAAAAATCCGGCAGTCAAAAAGGAGCCTGCGGTTATTCTGCGGGAACTGGCCGAATTGGGCAAGGCTAAAGGTGTGCTTACGTACAAGGAGATTATGGATGCTTTTGAAACAGTAGATCTGCCTCCTGAAAAGATTGAAAGAATTTATGATGCTCTTGAACGTATGGGAATTGACGTGGTGCCCGATATAGATGATGAGATTGAGGAAATAGATCTGGAAGAAGATCCTGAATTAAGTCTTCCCGAAGGTGTGGCCATTGACGATCCTGTGAGGATGTATTTAAAAGAGATAGGCAAAATTCCTCTGTTAACCGCAGAGGAAGAAATAGAGCTGGCCAAAAGAATGGAAGCGGGCGAAGAAGAACCGAAAAAGAGGCTGGCGGAGGCAAATTTGCGCCTTGTTGTAAGTATTGCAAAAAGATATGTGGGAAGAGGCATGCTTTTTCTCGACTTAATCCAGGAAGGAAACCTTGGGCTGATTAAGGCCGTCGAAAAATTTGATTACAGAAAGGGTTTCAAATTCAGTACCTACGCGACATGGTGGATTAGGCAAGCCATTACCAGGGCAATAGCCGATCAGGCGAGGACCATTCGCATACCCGTGCACATGGTGGAAACAATAAACAAACTGATAAGAGTATCAAGGCAGTTGCTGCAGGAACTGGGAAGAGAACCGACACCTGAAGAAATTGCCCAGGAAATGGGTATGTCGGTGGAAAAAGTGCGGGAGATTATGAAAATTTCACAGGAGCCCGTCTCCCTTGAAACTCCCATCGGCGAAGAAGAAGACAGTCACCTCGGCGATTTTATTCCTGACGATGACGCGCCGGCACCGGACGAATCGGCTGCTTTTACGCTGCTAAAGGAGCAGCTGATGGATGTGCTGGATACACTGACACCAAGGGAGGAAAAGGTTTTAAGGCTTCGTTTCGGTCTTGATGACGGGCGGGCCCGTACTCTTGAGGAAGTCGGCAAAGAATTTAACGTTACCCGTGAGCGTATACGCCAGATTGAAGCAAAAGCGCTCAGAAAGCTTCGCCACCCGAGCAGAAGTAAAAAACTTAAGGATTATCTTGATTAAAAAGGCTGGATTTAATACAAGCACCGGAATACCCCCATACCAATATATTGAATGTATGGGGGTATTTTTATGAGAAAATATCTCTACAGAGAATATATGCCGTATATCAGAAAGAGGTACAGAAACCGTTACCGTATAAATACCCTGAACAGTATGCGCATACGTGATTTTATACGTTTCTTCCGGTTAGTGGCATGTATTTTGCTTTTCTCAGCCGCGATAAGCAAAGTTTTAAACAATTTTTATGCGTCAGTTGAGAAAGTCTGTGAATTTAAGGCCGCACAGCTTGTCAATGAGTACATAGACTACGGAGTAATGTCAGCCTCATCTGAGTTTAAGGGCAGAAATTTTGTTTCTGTAAGTTATAACGGCGACGGAAAGGTCACGTCTGTTGAAACCGACGGAATGGAAATAAACCGTTTTGCTTCGGTTTTATCAGAAAACATACAAAAAGAGATTTCCGGACGGGAATCCGAAACAATAACCGTTCCGTTGGGGTCGGTTACGGGCAGCAAATTATTGTCTTCTTTCGGTTTTTCAATTCCTTTCAGAATAGTTCCGTCAGGAAAGGTTAAAGTCATGCCGGAATCGTCTTTTCACGCTTCAGGAATCAATCAGACCGTTCACAGGCTGAAAATGAACGTATACGTGAAAGTGAGAATACTATTTCCCATAACTGACAGGGAAGAAGAGATAAACAGGGAATTAATAGTGTCTGAAACGGTAATTGTTGGCGATGTTCCCGAAGTGCTACTTTCGAAAAATGAATTAAAATGAACGCTTAAGTTTCTTTTCATTAAAATATTGACATGATTAAACAAATATTGGACAATTTATTTAAAATATTCATTTAATGTATTATTTATCTTGTCTGGATTTATATTGCCAAATTTTATTTGATTCCGGGAGATGGTGACTGTGCCCCTTGTACATCTTGTATTGGCCGATCACGATTTTGAATATATTAATCGGCTTGCTCAATGGTTTATGGAAAATAAAGCCGATCGGTTCAGTGTTTCGGTTTTTACTGAAAAGGAAAGTTTTAAAAAATTTGTTTCTGCAAACGGCGGTAAAATTGACGTTATTCTCGCGTCGGAAGATTTTATAACTGATATTCCCGCAAACAACGGTACTGCCATTTTACTGGGACAAGCTTTAAGGATTAAAAATTTGCCGTTTGTGGAAAAGTATAAGCCCGCTCCGTCCATTTATTCTGAAATCCTTTCGGCCGTTTCAGCCAGTCCTGCCGAAGCTGAAAAATGGAATTCAGGAGGTAAAAGCGATCTTGTTGTATGCTTTTCTACAAATATGTATTTGAAATCGGTTTTTGCAATATTGTTGTGCCTTACGGCAAAAGAGCATGTTTATGTCAGTCTGGAATCATTTCCCTTCCATACGATGGAAGAAGATACCTATTTTAATAAAAATCTTTCAGATGTTCTGTATTACATCAAAAGCAGGAAAGGCAATCCGGTAATGGCACTGGAAAGTGCGGTTATTACACGTGAGAACTTAAGCTTTCTTCCGCCTGTGGATAATCCCCTCGATTTATGGGAGCTTACCAACGATGAAACAGACACGTTAATCGAGGCGCTGGGGTCATGGGGTCACTTTTCAAGAGTTATTGTGGATCCTGAAGTCAACGCCGGAAGTTTGACAGTTAAACTGTTAAAAGCCGCGTCGTGTATAGTGGTTCCATTTGACAAAAAACATATGCACCAAATCCCGAGGATGAAAAGAATGTTTAGCGGTATTCTTGGGCAAGACCTCGGCAAAGTAAAATGGGTTAACTGTGGAAACAGCGGAACGGTTTATCCCGAAGAACTTGACAATTATTTTGAAATCACGTGGATTGATGAATCCATTCTATCGTTGCCGTCTTTAAGTGATTTATCCCTGCAACGATTCCAGAGGAAAAATCTTGAGGATCTACTTTCAAAATAACGGCCGGTGATTGAGGGTGAGGGAAGATGAGTCACAACACCGACAAAAATTTAATTAAGGAAATACGTTACGAAGTTGTAAGAAGGACTGAGATCACAAACGCCGGAGCCGGAGGGGAAGAAATTGACACAGTACTGATGGATACGGTTGAAGAGGTTGTTTTTGAAAAAACAAGACATATGCATTTGAGCGTATCGGAAAAAAAGAAACTGGTAGAGACTGTATTCAATTCATTAAGGCGTTTCGACATCCTGGAACCGCTGCTGAAAGATCCGGAAATAACGGAAATTATGGTAAACGGGCCCGATAATATTTTTATTGAAAAAAACGGCATTTCCCAAAAAACTGATTTGAGATTTGAAACAAAAGAACAGCTTGAAGATCTCATCCAGCGGATTGTAGCCCGGGTAAACAGAAGCGTAAATGAAGCCCAGCCCATCGTTGATGCAAGGCTCCCGGATGGTTCAAGGGTAAACGTTGTTTTAAGCCCCGTTGCATTAAACGGACCATTAATGACGATAAGAAAATTCCCTGAAAAACCCCTTACAATGGAAAAACTGATAGAAGCCGGTTCAATAAGCAAAGAGGCGGCAGAACTCCTTAAAATCCTTGTTCAGGCAAAGTATAATCTCTTTATATGCGGTGGAACGGGTTCGGGGAAAACAACCTTTCTGAACGTCCTGTCAGGTTTTATACCATGTCACGAAAGAATTATTACAATAGAAGATTCTGCAGAACTGAGACTTTCAAATATAAAAAACCTGGCCCAAATGGAAACTCGCAACGCAAACACCGAAGGCGTTGGTGAAATCCCAATGAAGGCATTGATTAAAACCAGCTTACGAATGCGACCGGAAAGAATCATTGTCGGTGAAGTCAGAGGCGAGGAAGCTCTTGATATGTTGCAAGCCATGAATACCGGCCATGAAGGTTCGATGTCGACCGGTCATGCCAATTCAATCCGGGATATGCTTTCACGGCTTGAAACCATGGTTTTGATGGCTGCGCCGCTTCCTTTGGAAGCCATCAGAAAACAAATAGCATCAAGTCTCGATATTATGATTTTTCTGTCCCGTTTCAGGGACGGTACCCGTAAAGTTACCGAAATCAGCGAGGTATTGGGTTATTTTGACGGGGAAGTGAAGCTTAATTCCCTTTACAGATTTGAAGAGGAAGGCGAGGATGAAAAAGGAAAGGTTTTGGGACAGCTAAAACCAACGGGAAATAAACTTCAGAATACTGCAAAAATCAGGCAACATATCGGTAACATGCCAAATCATCCTTTGATTGACTTATGAAAAATGGCAGAAAAATTGCTTGTTGCCAAATGAATGACTGTGTGGTATACTACTTGAGAACAAAAATACACACGTAGTTTGATTTGTAAAACTGTGCCTATTGTAACCGGAGTGCAGCGTAGCTGCTTTTTTTACGGTTAGATAGGTGTTTTACAAAGGTGAAAACTACGGAGGATGAACAGGAGGTTTATAGCTTTATGTCAGTAATTTCAATGAAACAATTGCTTGAAGCAGGTGTACACTTTGGTCATCAAACAAGAAGATGGAATCCGAAAATGGCGGAATACATCTTCACAGAAAGAAACGGTATTTACATTATTGATCTCCAGAAAACAGTCAAAAAACTTGAAGAAGCTTATTATTTCCTGCGAAATGTCGTAATGGAAGGCGGAGAAGTTCTTTTTGTCGGAACGAAAAAACAGGCTCAGGATGCAATACGCCAAGAAGCCGAACGTTGTGGCATGTATTATGTAAACAACCGCTGGCTTGGTGGTATGCTGACCAACTTTAAAACCATCCAGAAACGGATAGATCGCCTCAATGAGCTTCAGAAAATGGAAGAAGAAGGTATATTTGAAGTTCTTCCTAAGAAGGAAGTAACAAAATTAAAGCTTGAAATGGAAAAGCTTGAAAAAAACCTTGGCGGCATACGTGAAATGAAAAAATTGCCCGACGTGGTATTTATAGTCGATCCCAAAAAAGAAAGAATCGCTGTTCTTGAAGCAAGAAAATTAGGTATTCCCATAATTGCAATTGTAGATACTAATTGTGATCCCGATGAAGTGGATTATGTAATACCCGGAAACGACGATGCTATTCGTGCTGTTAAGCTGATTACCTCAAAGATGGCCGACGCGGTTATAGAAGCAAGACAGGGAGAGCAGATGACACCTGTTACTGAAAGTAATGCATCCGGCGAGGAAGAAGATTTTAACCTCGAGGACATTCATATTGGTGACGAAGCAATGAATGATACCGAAAAGAAAGACGAAGACGGGGAATAATAGAATATATGGATGGGAGGATAAAATAATGAATATAACTGCTGAAATGGTTAAGGAACTCCGTGAAAGAACGGGCAGTGGCCTTATGGACTGCAAAAAGGCCCTCATTGAAAGTAACGGAGATATGGAAAAAGCCATCGAGTATTTAAGGGAAAAAGGACTGGCAACTGCTGCGAAAAAAGCCGGAAGAATTGCTGCAGAGGGTATTGTTGATGCATATATTCACGGCGGTGGAAGAATCGGTGTTCTGGTTGAGGTTAATGTTGAAACTGATTTTGCCGCTAAAAACGAGGAATTCAGAAGTTTTGTAAAAGATATTGCAATGCAGATAGCAGCAAGCAATCCTCAATATGTCAGAAGAGAAGAAGTTCCTCAGGAAGTAATTGAGCGGGAGAAAGAAATATTAATGGCACAGGCAATTAATGAAGGTAAGCCCGCTCAAATTGCGGAAAAAATGGTTAACGGCCGCCTTGAAAAATTCTTTAAGGAAGTTTGTCTGCTTGAACAACCGTTTATAAAGGATACCGACAAGACAGTTCAGGACGTCCTTAATGAGAAAATTGCAAAAATAGGTGAAAACATTAATATTCGCCGCTTTGCTCGTTTCGAAATGGGCGAAGGGCTGGCAAAAAGAGAAGACAATTTTGCCGAAGAGGTTATGAAACAGCTTAATAAATAAGGGAAATATAGGGAAAAAGGGTATATTAATAAGACATATTAATATACCCTTTTGAATGTTATCAATATTGCCGGAGGAATTATATGGGTTTAAAGTATAAACGTGTTTTACTGAAAATAAGTGGTGAAGCCCTCGCAGGAGACAAGGGATTTGGACTGGATCAGGAATTTCTCGGAGAAATCTGTTCATCAATTAAAAAGGCCACTGATATGGGAGTAGAAATTGCTATCGTCGTGGGTGGCGGCAATTTTTGGAGAGGACGCCATGGAAAAGGCATGGACAGGACTACCTCGGATCATATGGGAATGCTTGCTACGGTGATAAATGCCCTTGCCCTTGCAGACGCTCTTGAAGCAAAAGGAGTACCTACCCGTGTTCAGACAGCCATTGATATGAGAAGAATAGCAGAACCTTATATACGAGGCCGGGCTATAAGGCATTTGGAAAAAAAGCGTGTTGTAATATTTGCATGCGGAACCGGAAATCCTTATTTTACCACAGATACGGCAGCAGCGTTACGTGCGGCAGAAATTGATGCCGATGCCATCTTGCTGGCAAAAAATGTGGATGCAGTTTATGATTCCGATCCCAAAGTCAACAGAAATGCGGTTAAAATAGACAAAATAACATATCTGGAAATGTTAAACCGTCAGTTGGGCGTTATGGATTCAACGGCTTCAACTCTATGTATGGACAACAATATTCCTGTCATTGTATTCGGAATCAAAGATCCCGATAATATATTAAGGGTTCTTACAGGAGAAAATATTGGTACTTATATTGCAAGGGAGGTATAAAGATGCAGAATGAATACAAACATATCACCGAAAAAATGGACAAAACAGTGGCGATTTTAAAGGAAGAGCTTGTAAACATTCGTGCAGGTCGTGCAAATCCGCGCATTCTTGACAAGGTTACGGTTGAATACTATGGCGTACCTACCCCTATAAACCAGCTTGCAAATATCAATGTTCCCGAAGCAAGGCAGATAGTTATACAACCGTGGGATCCCAAGATTTTGTCAGAAATTGAAAAAGCCATTATTGCCTCCAATCTGGGTTTGAATCCTAACAACGACGGTAAGGTTATCCGCCTTATCTTCCCTCCTCTGACTGAAGAACGCAGAGTGGAGCTTACAAAGCAGGTTAAAAAAGTTGGCGAAAATGCAAAAGTGGCCATTCGTCAGGTTCGTCGTGACGCTTTGGAACAGTATAAAAAGATGAAAAAAAACGCTGAAATAACCGAGGATGACTTAAAGGAAATAGAAGAAGATATTCAGAAAATTACCGATAATTACATAGAAGACATTGACAAGCTTTTGGAAGCAAAAATTAAGGAAATAATGGAAGTTTAACGATGGACGAAATGTTTTTAATAGGAATGACGCTTAAAGATGCAAAAGAAGTCTTGAAGAATGACGGTATAAATGAATACAGAGTGGTTGTTACCGCGCCGCCGCGCCGCAGAAACGCTGTTGTGAACGATAATTTCAGAGTTTTAATGGTTTATCCGGAATATTCCCCGTTTACCCTTATCGTAAGTGAAGCTTAATCATATTTTCTATATTTTCAAAAAAGGGACATGTATATTGTCCCTTTTTCTTTTTCCCCTATTAAGCAACTTTTTAAGCAACAAATTATACTTTTTTTGCAACAATTCTGTTTAAATCTTACGTTCATTCCAAAAAAACGTTTATTTCATGCAATATGCTGTATATTAATGCCAAATATGATAATTTTAGTATTTGCACAGGATGAATAACTGTATTAAAATGGGAATTACACTCCGCTTTTTTTCAAAAACAACTATTATTTTACAATTACAGCAAACAATTTATCTCTCATGGTCAGTTTATCAATCCAGGGGGAGCTGTGATTGGTTGAAATGACGGGGAAAATAATAGGTGGTAAATACCAGATTGTTGATAAAATCGGCTCCGGCGGTTCAGGAGAAGTATACAAAGCCTATCATATTCATTTGAAGACCCCGTGGGCTCTGAAAGTAATACCTTATGAAAATGTTTTTGCAGAAAATGAGCTGGCTGTTTTAAAAAGGCTTAACCATCCTGCTTTTCCGAGGGTTGTGGATGTTGTCACGGAAAATGACAAATGCATAGTTGTTTTTGACTATTATGAAGGACCGAACATGCAGGAAATAATAGACCGCTATGGCAGGGTAGACGAAAAAAGAGTTTTAAAATGGGCAATCCAGATTTTGGATGCACTGTCATACTTACATAACTGCTTTCCCACCCCTATAATCTACAGAGATCTGAAACCATCAAATCTGATTGTCCTGAATGATGATACGGTTAAACTTATAGATTTTGGAGCAGCCAGACAGTTCAATGAAAGTAAAAATGATGACACGATTTATCTCGGTACTCCCGGATATGCCGCACCGGAGCAGTATGGTTCGGGCCAGACAGACATCAGAACCGATATATATAATTTCGGAATGACACTTTTTCATTTGCTTTCCGGAATTCATCCGTTAAAATGTAATGAAGTTCAGATGAAGGATTTACTGGAGGACGCAGGGGTTTCAAAAGATTTAATTTCCGTTGTCCTGAAATGCACGGCAAAAAACCCTGACGAACGTTTTATAAGCGTAGAAGAAATAAAAAACGCAATAAACTTGTTTAGTAATAAAATACATTTTATGCACCCGGCCCATCCGGCGGGGAAAAATGCGGTTGAAATAAGTGTTTCGGGAATACAAAAAGGTGTTGGAGTCACCCATTTTTGTATATTGTTTGGAATGTGGCTTAAAAACAGGGGGTACAGGACGGCAATACTGGAGTACGGTGAAAACAGCGACGCTTTATGCCTTTGCAGACTTTTGAACAAAGAGTCCCAGTTAATGAAAAAAGGATATTATGAAGTAAGGGGATTAGATATCTATCCGTCAATGGGAATCGACAAAATTGACGGTTTCAGGAGATCAGAATATGATTTTATATTGCTTGATTACGGTATTCATGACGAGTATGTTTCCAGATTGATGCCGAGAAGTGATGTAAGGCTTATAGTGGCTCCCGGAGCCGACTGGAAAATCCGGGCAGTCAGTTCGTTTGTGGAAAGGTATGATGTCATACTTAAAATGCCAAATACTTACCTCTCCTTTCCGATGCAGGATAGAAAGTCAATAAGTGTTATAAAATCCTATTTCAAAAAAGTTAACATATTAGCCCTTCCTTATGCGGTTAATCCATGGAAAATCAACCCGGCGATAAGCAAAGAAATTGAAAATATATACAACAGAATATTTCAGGTTGGAAATTCATGACAGAAGGTGAAATCATGGCTTTTTTTCGCAGGAAAAGAATGCGTACGGTATTATTATCAATGCTGATATCGCTTCTGGTCATAATTCTGTTTTCAGTCGCCTACTGCATTTTTAGGCAGAGACTTGGCAGAACGGTTAATGAATACGAGGAAAATTTGGAAAAGTTAAGGCTTGACCTTTACTCACTGAACAGACTTGTCTATATACCAAAACAGGATATTCCCTCGGGAACGGTTTTAACCAGGGATATGTTTGATATTGTTGAAATGAAACTGAACATCCCCCAGGCGGAATTTATTGATGAAACAGACATGGGAAAGGTGAACATGATTTATTTGCCTGCCGGAACACCTGTTTTAAAAATGACAGTGGCAGATGAAAAATTACCTGACGACTTGCGGGAACTGGAGTTTAATATGTTTCTTGTACAGTCAAACCAGAAAAAGGGTGATTTCGTCGATGTACGCATTGTTTTTCCTAACGGCGAAAACTATATTGTACTGAGCAAAAAAAAGATCGTTGATATTATTCCAGAAGAGAACACTATAAGGCTGTGGCTCGATGAAACTGAAATTCACAATATCAGCAGCGCAATAATAGATGCATATATTCATCCCGGCACAAAACTGTATGTTACCAAATATGTAATGCCTGAACTGCAGGAAGCGGCCATACCGTTTTACGCGGCGAACGAGGCAGTATTGAATTTAATGCATAAGGATCCCAATATTGTTGAAAAGGCTTCGGATGCTCTTGCAAGAGAATTAAGAGCTTCTCTTGAAAGAAATTTAAATTCAGTGGCCGCTGAAAACATTGGCAGGGTTTCATCAGGAGTCAGTGAAGAAATGTCAAAAAGTAAAAAAATAATTCAGCCGACAGAAAATTCTGACTCTGATACGAATACTTATACTAACCATGAAAACAGTGAAGAAACTGAATTTTACAATTAAACGGAAAAAGGATGGTTACAATGACCGGTACTACTTTAATAGGTTTTGCAGGGTTCTGCAAATCGGATATTATGCTTTACCTGTCTCGGATTTTGCATATATCAGGCAGTAAAGTTGCGATAATTGACAGGTCAAACGAACAGGAGCTGCGTTACTGTGTTCCCGATGGTGCAAATTGTGGAAATATGGCAGAATACAGGAACGTGGACATTTATTTTGATTACTGTAAAGGCAGTATAGCCAATCTTCCGTTAACAGAATACTCCGCTGTTTTAATTGATTTGGGTGTAAATTATGACACTTATGAGGATATTAAATCACTTAAAGTACTGTATATAGTTTCCGACTTAAACAGGTATCACATTATGCCACTTTCGGCATGGATTAAAAATCTGACCGAAAAACCTGATGCCGTTCGAATTTTAAGAGACACGGTTTTTGGAAAAATCAGAGCGGAATACATTGATTTTGTTTTGGGGACTCGTGAATTTACAAACCTTGTCGGAGCATATGAATTTGCTTTTGACGAAATTGAATATTCAACAAGGCTTTCAGCTCAGTATGACGATATATTCAAATTCCAAAGAATTCCAAAGTGTTTCAAAAAAATGCTTACCGACTGCATGACCGAAATTTTCCAAATCGAGCCGAAAACAGCGTTCTATGCGCTGAAAAAAGCTCAGGCAGGAGGGTAAAAATTGCAGGTATCTTTCTGGAGCGATTACCATCAGCTCGGAACTACGAGCAATATGATTGCGGTGGCTCTCTATACCGCCCTTAGGTACCGTATCCGAATCCTTATGGCTCATAACCATTTTGAAAGAAGCACGCTTGAACCCGCCTTTATAGACAATTCGTATCTGGAATACAGCCTTATGGATTTTTCGGATACCGGCATTGATGCCTTAAGCAGATTTATTAAGTTTAATAAAATTGAGAAAGACGAAATAGCAAGTTATACAACCACTGTCCTGAAAAACAGGCTTGATCTTTTGACAGGAACCAGAAACACAAACATGGATATTTACCAAAGCAATATGAAGGAAACCATCCAGTTAATACTTAAATCTGCAGGCGTTTATTACGACCTTGTTTTTATTGATACAGCCCCGGGCAACAATGAGATATCAAAAAAGATTTTGGAGAATTCGGACTTAACGGTGGTAAACCTGAGTCAGAATCCGCACGCCATTGAAAGTTTTCTGAAAAATTTCGGTGATTACAGAGAAAAGGCTTTTTTCATAATCGGAAAATACGACCCCAATTCAAGGTTTAACATAAAAAAGATAAAAAAGCGGTTTAACTTGAATAACATATATGCCATACCCTATGACATTGAATTTGCTGACGCATGTGTTGAATGCAGGGTGATCGATTTCTTTATAAAAAACCTTAAGGCGGATAAGAAAGATATACACGGCTACTTCATCAAAAGTGTGGCGGAAACCGCGGAAGCGATATTGAACACGCTCGGGGTGGATGAAAAATACAGGGCAGGTGAATTGGGTGAATGAGATTATGATTGTGCTGATAACCGCGACTGTATCCGTTTTAACAATTTTGTATTTTAAAGATACCGGAAAAAACAGAATTAAAACGGCCGACTTAGAAGAAAACAGATATGCAATAGAGGCAATACTTGCTTTTATTCGGGAAGCGTTCAACAATATTCTGAAGACCAATCTTTACGAGCTGAATATCACAAGAGAGGAATTTGAAAAAAGAATGCACAACAGGAACAGGTTGCGCAGGGCACTAAAAAACTGCACATACGGTGACATAAATGCAAAAAACTATGTAAAGGATTTTATAAAGGATATTCTAGTCAGATCATATGAAATTGACGAGAATAATGTGAACAACATAATAAGTTTTGATAATCCAAGAAAGTTGTCAGCACAGGATAAGTTTGAAATTCTTCTTTATCATTACAAGAAAAAATATGGCAACAGAGCCCTCGAAAAACTAATACTGGAATATAATCTTGACAGTCCTGTCGTTACCGGGGAGGGGATATCCTACGTAATTACGAAGGAACAAATTGACAGTATTTTTGCAAAAGAAACCATAATCAACAGATTTGAGGACAAGCTCAATATAATAGCCCAAAGAATTTATCAGTTATACAAGGGCTTCGGAGTTATTGACGAAATACGGGATATGCGCATTGACGGTGTATCCGGAGGAGTATCGGGTATACCTCCGGCCTTCCATGAGGAACTGGATTTAACTGTAAGTCTTTCGATTATATCAAAGCTTCCGGCCAATTATGACTCTGTATGGATTTTTTTCAAAGGCAAAACAATACACCTGTCGTTTTTAAGTTTTGGGTCGGAGGAAGAATTAATCAGGGTATGTAAAAACATATACCGGTACAATTACCCAGGACAACTGAGCGAAAGCAACGGTTATAAAGTAAACGAGATGAAAGACGGAAGCAGGGTTGTTGTTGTAAGACCCCCTTTTTCGGAATCGTGGGCATTTTTCGTAAGAAAGTTCGACAGTATTGAAAGGGCGGAAATTGAAGAACTGATAACCGACAAAAACAGCGAAATTCCAATAGGATTAATCAAATGGCTTATAAAAGGATGCCGAGTAACCGCGATAACCGGTGCGCAGGGCACAGGCAAAACCACGCTTCTTATGTCGATTGTAAAGTTCATAAACCCGGCCTATACGTTAAGAATTCAGGAAATGGCTTTTGAACTGCATCTCAGAAAAATATATCCTGAAAGGAACATCCTTACTTTCAGGGAAACCACAACAATATCGGGACAGGAAGGTCTGGACCTTCAGAAAAAAACCGACGGTACGGTTAATATCCTGGGCGAGGTTGCTACGGCTCCGGTAAGTTCGTTGATGATTCAAATGGCTCAAGTGGCAAGTCTTTTCACCCTTTTTACCCACCATGCGAAAACAACGGTGGATCTTGTGAAATCTCTCAGAAATAATCTTTTGCAGACGGGAGTGTTTACGAACGAGAAAATTGCGGAACAGCAGGTAGCGGACGTGGTCAATTTCGATATTCATATGAACAGGGATTTAACCGGTCACAGGTATATTGAAAGAATTACCGAAATAATTCCGGTTGATGATACCGATTACCCTGAGATTAAATTTAATGACGATGAAGTGGATATCAACGGATTTCTTGACATCGCCCGCGAATTTTTCACAAGAATGACTGACAGAAAGGTGTTTGAAACAAGAGACATCATAGTTTATGAAAACGGGGAGTATAAAGTTTGTTCTCCTCCAAGCAAAAAACAAATTAATGCGATTATGAACAATTTAACCGATGACGAAAAGTCGGAATTTAAATCCTACCTGACCAGGTATTTTAACCGGAGTGAAGTTTAATGAAGGAGAATGCACTGATAACAATTTTAACAACGTTGATTATTCTGTCAGCAATAAGTGCGATTTTCGCAGGCATAATGCTTATTAACCTGAAAAAGAAAGAAGACTTGAAGGTCCGGCTCAAAATAAAAAAAGATTTCCTGTATTCTTCCTACAGGATAGCCGTGAAAATTCCTTTTTTAAGAAGATACATGAGCAGAATAAAAAAGCGCATCGAGATTCTTGATCTGTCCGATGAATGGACAATAAACAGGAAAACAATGCGTTTTACATATTTTTCCCTCGGAATTTCGTTGACCGTACTGTTTATATTGCTTATTCTCAGCCAAAACCTTTATTTTGCCCTGATATCGGTTTTCACCGTGTATATATTGCACAACCAGATAATAAAAATGCTGGTTGACAGACTTGATAGCAGACTTCTAAAGCAATTTGAAAATTTTCTGGAAAACGTCAGGCATCATTATCATGAACATGGAATGATTGATGAGGCAATATACGACAGTATATCGGAATGCGATTATGAAATGTCTCTTCATGCGGAGAAAATGTATGAAACTTTAACCGATACGAATATCGACGACAGGGTAGACCAGTTTTATGATACAGCGCCAAACAAGTACATGAAGACATTTATCGCAATGAGCTACCTTGTGCAGCGTTTTGGGGACAAATTTCTCGAAGGAAAGTCAATTTATCTTACCAATTTGAATTATTTAAAGCAGGAAATCAATATGGAGCTTTTGAGACGGGAAAAACTGGGATACCTTTTTCAAAGCCTCTCAGCCATAGCAATTTTCCCGATATTTACGTTGAATTTCATAAGAAAATGGGCTGTATCCAATATTCCGGAATTGTATGAATATTATGACGGTGTCTACGGTTTTATCGCAACCACTGTGCTTTTCATTCTTGCAGTAGCCGCTTATCAACTGATTGTGAGACTTCAGACAAATGCAGAATATTCGCCGCTCGGAAGCAAACTTTTGTCGAGATTGCTTAAAATATGGATAATTAGACACATTACCGATGCCGTTTATGAGAAAAAATATTCAAAATCATTAAAGTATGAAATGCTTTTGAATAAAACACAGGCTCGAATGACTGTAAGGGAGTTCATTCTGAAACAAATTCTGTATTCTGTCCTGGCTTTTCTGTTAAGCCTTTTGGTTTTCCTGAACGTTCACTGGATTGCAAGGCACAATATATTGTATTCATCACCCGGTTTGAAACTGGCCGGCTATAATCCTTTTATAGACAAAGAGACCGAACTTAAGGAAATAGAAACAGACAGAAAATATATAAACTTATTTAAGAACAAAAAAGTAACCTTTCAGGAATTGGCCGAAACGATAAGGCTGAATGAAAATTACGGTGACAAAAACCAGGTAGTGGTTACGGCAAAAAGAATATTAGGCAAAATCGAAAAATACAGGTCACATAACTTTAAATGGTGGGAACTGGTAATCTGCATTGTGCTTTCAGTTATATCTCATTACATTCCTTACTGGATGCTGCTTTTCAGTGAACGCATACTGAAAATTAGTATGGAGGACGAAGTAAAACAGTTTCACACTATCATTATGATGCTGATGCATATTGAAAGGATAAGTGTTGAGGATATACTGCACTGGATGGAACAGTTTGCCGAAATATTCAAACCGTCAATACAAAAATGCCTTAACAGTTATGAGTACGGAGACAGGCAGGCGCTGGAGCAATTGATAATTGACGAACCTTACCCGCCTTTTGCAAGAATTGTGGAAAATCTTATTTCCGCTGCTGACAAAATCACCGTCGAACAGGCTTTTGACGAGCTTAGGCTGGAAAGGGAATATTATCAGGAAAAAAGAAAACAGGACAATGAAATAATGGTGAACAGAAAAGGCATACTGGGGAAGTTTATAGCTTTTATTCCCATGGGAGCGACAATTCTGCTGTATATTCTTATACCATTCATTTTGCTTAGCATAAGGCAGTTGATTAGTTTTTCGGATGAAATCGATAAATTATTTTAAACTTTGAATAAAACATAAGGAGGAGTGGTTTTATGGAAAATTCATTAAAAGCCATTATAATCGGCGCGGGTGTAGTTATTACAATGGCTGTGGTATCAATAGGCATAATTCTGATGCGTTCGGGCCAGAGTACCGCATTGGCAACTATCGGAAAACTGGAAAGGATAAACACCGAACTTGAGGAATCCCAGTATACCATTTACGACGGCATGGAATTAAGCGGCAGCGAGGTTGTCAATGTTATAAGGCGGTTTAAGGATGAGTATATAGGCGTTATGGTAAAAACCAACAAGAATCCTTCAGGAACATGGTACATTAATGAGGTTGTTATCAGCAACAATACCGGTGAAATTAAAAAGAACGGAACGGTAAGCAATATATCAGAGCTGATGGATGAAGCAAGCGATAAATACATAAATAGAAACGGCAAGTTTACGGGAGAAGTTATCCGTGACAAGAACGGGAAAATTGTGGCATTGATTTTTACCCAGAAATGAAATACTGGTTCAAGGGGAGTAATCGTATGGAAGAGAATATACTGAAAGCCATTTCTTATTTCAGTGCCGCCTTTTTTATAATAACAGCCGTTACGCTTTTTTTTACTCTGTATAATAACAAAAATGAGATAATGGATACAATAAGTAGTAAAATTTGTGAAAAAGGACCGGTTTACGAAACAAATTACGTCGATATCCCGAAAAATTCAACGGTTTCCGGGGCTTTTATCATCGGTTGTATTAAAAACGGTCTTGAAACCGATATTTCGGTAGATTCGGTACTTATTCCTCAAAATACTGATATTAGCGCTTTTGATTACGACATTGTGGATTATGATTCGGAGTACAATGTGGAGTATGTTTTTAACACTTCCGGAGAGCTGGTTATGGTTAAATACCGAAAAAAAGGCGGTGAGCCCTAATTGTCTGAAACACTTGGCAAAACCGTCGCAATGCTGATATCAATTCTGTTGTTTTTCATTTTTCCTGTGGAAAATATGTTAACCCGGCAGGATGATATTACAAGAATTGTTGTGCTTTATGAAACAACAGATTTTGTTGATTCGGTCAGAAACCTGGGATATATCACTCCGGTTATGTATGCGCAGTTCTGTGAAGCTCTGGCGGCAACGGGAAATGTGTATGAAATAACCATGGAACATATACATTACAGCATAGATCCTGTTTATACAGATCCTGCTGACATAACGACGTTTCAGCATGATTATATGATTAATCGTAACATAACATATACCGAAGAGATCCTTGAACGATTGTTTCCCGAAAACCCGGGTTTTTCAGGTCAGACCGACAGGTATTATTATTTGTCAAAGGGAGATATTTTCAGAGTGAAAGTCGTAAATGTAAACAAAACGCCTGCTACAAGGGTTCAGCAACTGCTGCTTTTTTCAGAACTACCGGCAAGACGCATCATTGTCAGTTACGGAGGCATGGTACGGGATGAAAATCACTGACATGGCTGTTCTTTTTGTTTCCATAGCCTTGCCTTTTGCCCTGATGCTAAGAATTAAGAACGACAATCTGAAAAACGCCGAATATAAAAGCATGATTCTCAACAGATACCTTGACACTGCTGTAGAAGACGCATCAAATGCCATGATTGTAAGGGGGATGGATAACAAAATATTCATTTCACGTGAAAAGGCAGTGGAAGCTTTTTTCACGACACTTTATGTTAACTTTGGCATAATGCATGATGAAACGGCAAAGGATGTTTTAAAAGCCTATATTCCGGTAATAGTCCTCATTGATTACGACGGGTACTGGGTATATTCAGCGGAGTCCTACAAAAATATTAATGGCGAAATAATACAGGAAATGGTTTGGAAACCGAAAAAGCCATATTTCTATGAAAAAAAAGGATTTGTATATCTTTTCACTCTGGATGATTACGTTAAAGTTTTCGATACCATAAATAAAGTTTTTTATGAGGGCAGGAGGGAGGAATTAACGTCTGCTCTCCCGTTTGACACATTAATTTGTGACTTTGAGCTGTTTGAAGAAGTAAGGAAAAGAACAATTGCCGAATCCATCAAAAAGGACGTAAATATCGCCATAAACGAACATAACAAATATGCCAAAACGTATGGAATTGCTTACCACTTCAGCCCTCCTTCGATATCGGACGGTAACTGGCAGAGGAATATTGAGGATATAGGGATTCTTGCATTTTTTCAGGGAATACCGGTTGGAATCAGGGGTGAACGCTTCAACAGTTATGCCCTTGGAGCTGCGAGAATAATAAGAAAAAATTACTATTTCATTCAGCAGGATATAAACGGAATTTACTATTATCACCGGGAAAATTGCCCTATCCTTACAGAAAAGGACACGATATATGATAACAGGCGGGAATGCGCGCTGTTGGGGGCTTTTCCGTGCCATATCTGTAATCCTTAAATAATTTTTTTGAAAAAATTTGCCCATATACGTTTAAAGGGGTTCATGGTTAGTGTGCTTTATTCCGTGAACCCTATTTTTGTGTACAAAAGGCGTTTGCCACAGATTCATGCATTAAAAATATTCAGACGCACAGTATGTTAATAAACTGTAAATGTTGATTATAATAATAGTAAGCCAAAGTTAACGTAGGAAAGGACTGTTTTTTATGTGTGGGAGATTTTATATTCCGGAAAAGGAAATGGACGATTTTGCAAAACTTGTTTCAGAGGTTGAGCGGCATCTTATCAAAAAACACGGTGAGATATTCCCCGGTGATACCGTTCCCATTATCACACCTGACAGTGGAGAAAGAAAGGTTCACGCGGTAAAATGGGGGTTTCCGTCTCCCAACGGAAAAAAACTAATTTTTAATGCAAGATCGGAGACCATATCGGAAAAACAAATGTTCAGGACACCCTTCCTGAAACGCAGATGTCTTGTGCCGGCAACGGGTTTTTTTGAATGGAAAAAAAGCGGAAACAAAAAAATAAAACATCTTATCAGCATTGACAATAAACTTTTCTATATGGCAGGAATTTTCTGGTTTTTCAGAGGCAAAAGCGATGATTACGTTTTCCCTGCATTTACAATTCTTACAACAGATGCCAACGAAAAAATTCAAAAAATACATAACCGAATGCCGGTTATAATAAGTGAAAGGGACATGGACAGATGGCTGTTTTCGACCGATACAGCAGAGCTTGTTTCGATGCTTCGGGCGGCAGACAACGACAAAACATATATTGCCGAAGTGACGTAACTTATGCCGGATTACATCTCTGAATAGCAAATCAATAATTGCAGAAGATAATATCACGTTATAAACAAAGTATACAGACAATGAAGCAGGGATTAGGCATGCATATAGCCGGAATTATTGAAAACAGCAATACTCAGGATATTTTAGAAACAATAAAACACTTTCTTAATATTGAAAACAGAAAAGTCAGCATTTCAGAGTATGGATATTTCAGGAACAAGGAAACCTGGAACAGTTACTGTTCGGCAATCAATCAGACAGGAACTGAAATTCTCATTATTAAAATCAAATTTTCAGACATAGAAGATGCTTTAAATTTTCTCCCGCTGGATACATTAATTATAAATGATTACAGTGAATGGGCTTTTGCTCAAAATATAATCTGCAACAGCAAAAGATCTTTTAAAAACTTGACGATTATTTTAAACGGAGATGTAATTAAAACGTTAAATTTTTCCGATGAAATATGCAGAGTGCTACGTTATGGTTTTAATAAGGACTCAAACATCACAACGTCAAGTACCGGGGAACCTTCAATTAGCGGGCGGTTTCTGTGCTATATAAGAACCGGGCTGGTTACTGCTAATGGAAGAAAAATAGAACCCCAAGAGTATGTGATTAACATCGACAGTACTGCTGTGGATCCTTACAACATATTGGCAGCTGCTTCCTTTGCAGTGCTGTATGATGTGAATTTAAACAGGGGAAATGCCATTAGTTAATTATATTTAACATAATATACCGGCAAATATTGCTGAAAATAGCCGAAAAAAGGTGAAATTACAACAAAATGCTTTTAGAACATTGCATAACGAAGTTTATATGGGTATAATAAAATTGGCTGATTGCAGCCAATTCTGGCTTTGATGTGATTGTTGCTGGATAAGCCTTTTTTTGTTAATATTGCCCGTTTTGCAGGCAGCTTTACTTTTTGACAGGAGAAATGGTAATGTTATGAGTTTTAAAACTCTTAAAATAAAAATAAAAATAAAACTTCTAAAAACATATTTTGTGGAATAAGCTAACATGAGATGAATTTAGTTTTAGACACGAAAGACAGAGAGGAGTGGGGTTTATCCATGCCCGGTAATATTATGGATAACAATAGTGCCAGTTTGTCCGGAACCATAATATCAAAGCCTGAATTCAGTCATGAAGTTTATGGTGAAGGGTTCTATACTTTCACAGTAGAAGTTCCCAGACTCAGCAATACATACGATTACATTCCTGTAATGTTTTCAGAACGTTTACTGCCTCTGGAAAAATTCGAGGTAGGGAAAATGGTTGCTGTGGACGGGCAATTCAGAAGTTATAACAACTACAGCGGAGAAGGAGGCCGTAAACTTCTGTTAACTGTCTTCGCCAGAGACATTGCAGTTTTTGAACCCGGTGAAGATGTCAAAGTAACGAACAGCATTTACTTAAATGGTTTTATCTGTAAAAAACCTGTCTACAGAACTACGCCTTTCGGACGTGAAATCGCTGATATTCTTCTGGCTGTGAACCGCGCATACAACAAGTCGGACTACATACCGTGTATTGCATGGGGTCGCAATGCCAGGTATGCGAGTAATTTTGAAATTGGTGACAATATCAGAATTTGGGGAAGGATTCAGAGTCGGAACTATCAGAAAAAATTGCCTGACGGTACTGTAGAAGAAAGGACAGCTTACGAAGTTTCCATATCGAAAATGGAACACCTTAAGGAAAACAACAATGCACGCAAGTCAAACAGGGAAAGCTAAAACAGATAAGAATTGAAATATATGCCTAAAGGGGAAGATATTTTGTGATAAAAGTAGTATTTGGAACAAAAGGCGTCGGAAAAACGAAATATTTAATAGAAGACGCCCACAGTATAGTTGACAACATACACGGACATGTGATTTTCATCGACAGTGACGATGAACTCATAACGGCATTAAGGCATGAAATCCGTTTTGTTAATATAAAAGAGTTCAATATTGAAAATCTCAGTTCATTCTATGGTTTTATCTGTGGTTTGATTGCCTCAGACTACGATATTGCAGCCTTATATATAGACAGGCTGGATCTGATAGCCGAACCCAATCCCGACTATCAGCTTTTCTTTGAAAAAATTAAGGAACTTCATGATAAGTTTAACATACGCCTTGTATTTTCCATTAGCGGAAACATTAAGGATATTCCTGACTTTATTACAAAAGAGTACGCTCTGTAACAGACATTTAATATTTCAATATTTGCATTTTTTTCGGCCTGTTTCAAACAGGCTTTTTTATTTTGACCCTGTACTTTCAAACATTTATTCAATAATGTAAAATAAACTGAGAATGTACAGAGGTGTATAAAAAGTGTACGTGTCGGTTGTGATACAAAACAGCACAAGGGAATTTGACAAATTTTATGATTATATCGTCCCGGACAATATGAAAGACTGTATCAGACCGGGAGTTCGTGTTATTGTTCCGTTCGGGAAAGGGAACAGGCTGTGTGAAGCTTTTGTAATGGCTGTAAAGGAAACAAGCGAATTTTCAGGTTTAAAGGAAATTTCCCAGATTATTGACGAAACTCCCGTTTTGTCAGATGAACTTATAGAATTAAGCAAATATATGAGAAAAAGGTATGTATGCACCTATGATATGGCTATAAGATGCATGCTTCCCACCGGACTTGGGCTGTTATTCCGGGAAGATGTTATACTTATGTCAGCTGACCGGGTAGACCTTGACAGGGATGAACAGGAAATTATTAAAGTATTGTCTGACAACAACGGAAAAATATCGGTGGAAGATCTTACGCAAATTGTCAACAGACCTGTAAGAAAAATTCTTAATCAGCTTATAGAAAAAAATGTTGTAAGAATAAAAAGCCATGTCCAAATGAAAGCCAGGGCCAAAACTGAAAAAAACGCATGTCCTGCGATGGATGAGGAAGAATTCTGGGAATTGGTAGAAAATAACAACGTTAAAAATCTGAATTATATACGTATCATGGAAATACTTTACGAAGAAGGAAGCATATCCGTGGCCGAACTTAACGCTCTGGGTTTTTCCCAGAACACACTTAATAACATGAAAAAAAAGGGATATATTGCCTTTTATGACGCTGAAGTTGAACGGAATCCGTTTGAATATGACGACGCTCCTGAAACACTCCCCTTGCCGCCCACACCATCCCAGAAAAAAGCCCTCGACATTATTTACGAAGCCATGGAAACAGGGGGATTTCAGGAGATTCTGCTCCACGGCGTAACAGGCAGTGGAAAAACTGAAGTTTACATGCAGGCCATAGCCAAGACCATTGAAAAGGGAAAAAACGCTATTTTATTAGTGCCTGAAATCGGGCTTACTCCTCAGACCGTACGCCGCTTCAAAGGAAGGTTCGGAAATCAGATTGCACTGCTCCACAGCCGTCTTTCAATAGGCGAGCGTTTTGATCAGTGGCGGAGAATTAAAAACGGGGAAGCCAGAGTGGTTATCGGAGCGCGTTCTGCTGTTTTTGCGCCTTTGGACAATATTGGAATTATCGTTATAGACGAGGAACATGAAACATCCTATAAATCCGACAGAACTCCCAAATATGATGCAAGAGGCATAGCCACATTCAGATGCAGATACAACAATGCCCTTCTCATCTACGGTTCAGCAACACCGTCGATAGAAAATTATTACAGAGCCAGAACCGGAAAAATAAAACTTGTTGAAATGAATGAAAGAACGAACAATCTGCCGCTTCCCGAAATTATTACTGTGGACATGAGGAAGGAACCTGACATGGGCTCAAAGAACGGAATAAGTACTGTTCTTACCCGTGAACTTATAAAAAACAAGGAAGCAGGCGAGCAGTCCATAATTTTTATTAACAGAAGGGGATATTCAAATTTCGTACAATGCAGAAACTGCGGGTATATAGTATTATGCCCTTACTGCAGTGTTTCGCTTACCTACCATCAGGCGGAAAAGAAACTGGTATGCCATTACTGCAGTTTTGTAACGGCAAAACCATCGGTTTGTCCGGAATGCAAAAGTAATAACATTGATCTTCATGGTATCGGGACTCAAAAAGTGGAGGAGCAGATCCCTCAAATTCGTTCCGACATATCGGTAATCCGTATGGATATGGATACCACCACCGGTAAACGCGGTCACGAAAAAATCCTTGATACCTTCAGAAACAACAAAATTGACGTACTGGTGGGAACGCAGATGATAGCCAAGGGGCATGATTTTCCTGATGTTACACTGGTAGGCATACTTTCGGCGGACAGTCTCCTCGGCAGCGGAGATTATAAAGCGACCGAAAGAACATTCCAACTCATAACACAGGCAGCGGGAAGAGCCGGGCGGGCAGGCAGGCACGGCAGAGTCGTCCTTCAAACGTATAATCCCGACAATTTCAGCATCCAGGCTGCAATAAAGCAGGATTATAAAGAATTCTACAGGCAGGAGATCGCACTTCGCAAAATGCTGAAACTTCCACCTTTTTACCAGCTGGGATTGGTTCAGGTTTCATCGAAAAAAAGCGAAGCAGCTATGGAAATTATAAAAAAAATCCATTCAGATATAATAAATAACATGAACCTGAATGAAGGGATGTTTGTTTCCGATCCTGCCCCGTCACCACTGGCAAAACTCAGGAATCAGTACCGGTGGCGCATCGTTCTGAAACATCCGAGGATTAAAAACATGACAAATATTCTTGAATGGATCTACGATAAATATAACAATTCACGGAAAAAAGAATGGACCGTTTCGGTGGATATTAATCCGTATAGTATGATATAATGACATCATTGCGGGGTAAATAATATTATGTTTTAAGCAAAATTATTTTCGTTGGGAGGCAACTTAATGGCAATTAGACAAATTCGTAAAAAAGGTGATGAAATTTTAAGAAAAAAGAGTAAACCTGTAAAGGAAATAAACGACAGAATAAATGAACTGATCGATGACATGCTCGACACAATGTATGACGCGAACGGAGTAGGTCTTGCCGCGCCGCAGGTTGGCGTTCTTAAAAGAATATGCGTCATAGACGTCGGCGAAGGGCCGATTGTCCTGATTAACCCGGAAAAAATCGAAGAATCGGCCGAACAGGTTGTGGATATTGAAGGTTGCCTGAGTATCCCCGGGGTATACGGAGAAGTGAAGCGACCGGAACGCGTGGTTGTAAAGGCTCTTAACAGGAAAGGTGAATCCTTCACAATCGAAGGGACGGGCCTGCTTGCACGGGCATTGTGCCATGAAATGGATCATCTTGACGGAATACTGTTTGAGGATAAAGTAATACGGTATGTAGATATGGACAATGAAAATTAAAGAGAAGGTGTTGATATGAGGATTGTTTTCATGGGGACACCCGAATTTGCCGTTCCAAGCCTTGAAATTTTGATTAATAACGGAATGGATGTCGTAGCCGTGGTAACGCAGCCCGACAAGCCAAGAGGAAGAGGATACAAGGTTTCATTTTCTCCGGTAAAGGAATGTGCACTTAAATATAATATACCTGTAATGCAGCCTGAAAAAATAGGAAGCAGCGATTCGGTTCAGCAACTTAAGGAAATGGCCCCTGACCTTTTTGTAACATGCGCTTTTGGACAGTTTTTAACCCAGAAGGTATTGGATATCCCAAAATACGGAACCGTTAACGTCCATGGCTCGTTACTTCCGAAGTACCGTGGCGCCGCCCCGATTCAATGGGCAATAATAAACGGTGAAAAAACAACAGGCGTAACAACAATGCTGACGGTTCTGAAAATGGATGCAGGGGACATACTGCTCTCAAGGGAAATTCCAATTGATGATGACATGACAGCAGGACAACTTCACGATAAGATGTCCATAATCGGAGCCGAACTGTTGCTTGAAACAATCCGCCGGATTGAAAAGGGAACCATTACACCTATACCGCAGAATGAGGCAGAAGCCACGTATGCTCCACGTATTGTCCGTGAAACGGGCAGAATAAACTGGGATGCAGATGCCACGGCCATACATAACCTGGTACGCGGTACCGATCCATGGCCCGGGGCATATTCATACCTTAACGGCAAGCGGATGCGTATCTGGAAAACAAAAGTGCGGGATGCTGGACTAATATCGGGTAATAAGCCGGGAACAATAATAGAGGTGGGGAAAAGTTTTATTACGGTACAGGCGGGGAAAGGTGCGGTTAATGTTTTGGAAATTCAGTGTGACAACGGCAAAAGGATGACAGTGGAGCAATATTTGTGCGGACATGAAATCAAACCGGGGGATCGATTTGAACAGGAACAGCCACTTTAGAAACCTTTCATTAGGCGTTATTTTGGTTTTTTTTGTGCTTTCTGCATCAATATTGACTTCTGCGGTATTCCTGGGTGCCGAGTTTTTTAAAATTATTTTTGTCTGTACCGCATTTTTACTTTTTATTGTATTGGCATTGCTTTTGGCTGGATTTTTTACCGTTAACACAAGCCTTGTTAACGACCGGAAAAGTGACAAAAAAAATAACGGCGCTTTCACCCGGTTTTTCATGAACGTCGCGTTAAGAGTTTATATGCCTTTTTTGCTGTTCGTAAGCGACGTTTTCAGTTACAGGAAGGATGAAATACGAAAAGTTTTCATAAAGGCAAACAACAAATATGTTTTATCCCTTGACAAAAAAGTATTGCCTGAGAAACTGCTTGTTATACTGCCTCATTGCCTGCAATGGTCGGAATGTGCTCATCGCATCCGTGAAGGGCTTAATGAATGCAGGCAGTGTTGCAGGTGTACCCTCGGAAAAATAAAGGATTTGGTCAGGAAGTTCAGAGTCAATATAGCGATTGCCACTGGAGGAACCTCTGCGCGAAAAGCCATAAAGGACTTAAAGCCTGACCTTGTTGTGGCCGTTGCCTGCGAAAGAGATCTAGCGTCAGGGATTATTGATGTGAAAAAAATCCCCGTTTACGGTATAATTAACAAAAGACCCCACGGCCCATGCAGGGATACCTGGGTTAACACCGAAGAACTGGAATGGGCGTTAAAGCATTTTTTGCAGAAACAGGAATGATAACATATGAGAAAACGGGCAATTTTGCTTGCAGTATTTTTATTTTTTGCCACAGCCTGCAGTAAACATAATGAACATGAAAATTTTCCGACTGAAAACGAGAGCAAAACCGACGGCGAAATTATTTATACTGTGTCGCCTGCTCCTGAACCGGTTGAAGCCGATCCTGTCAAAACAATATTGGAAAACATGACAATTGATGAAAAAATCGGTCAGCTTTTTATCCTGTCCATGAGAAATCTCGACGCAACCAATGTGGCACTTGAAATAAACGAAAACATTGAAAATGCTGTAAAGACGTATAAACCGGGCGGAGTCATACTTTTCGCCGAAAATATAAAAACCATTTCCCAGACCACCAAACTTATAGATGAACTCCAAAAGCTTTCTGAAATTCCCCTTTTTGTTGCTGTTGATGAGGAAGGCGGAACGGTTAGCCGTATAACGAAGAGTTCAGCCATGCATGCAACGGTTTTTCCAGGTAATTCGGAAATAGGAAAAACCGGAAATCCCGATATTGCTAGGCAGGTAGCTTCAGCAATAGCCAGAGAAATCGCATCTCTGGGCTTTAATATGAATTTTGCACCCGTTGCTGACGTAAATACCAATCCTGATAATCCCGTTATCGGTCCGAGGGCCTACGGAAATGATCCGGAAGAGGTCAGTTCAATGGTCGCGGCCGCTGTTAACGGTATCCAAGGCCGTTCAGTTTCTGCGGTTTTAAAGCATTTTCCCGGCCATGGCGATACCGGCACTGACACACATTACGGGACGGCTGTCGTGAGCCATACAAGGGAACGGCTGTTCAGCACAGAGCTTTTGCCGTTTATTGCCGGTATCAGGGAAGGTGCTGACGGTATTATGACCGCTCACATATTAACGCCGAATATCCCCGGTGAGAATGTACCCGCGACACTTAAAGCCGAGATTTTGACAAAGATTCTCAGAAATGAACTGGGGTTTGAAGGACTTATAATTACCGATGCATTGAACATGAAAGCCATAACCAGCCATTACACGGCCGATGAAGCAGCTGTAAAGGCTTTTCTCGCCGGTGCGGATATTTTGCTGATGCCTGAAGACCCTGAGCTTGCGTTTTCAGGAATAAAAAAAGCATATGCTGACGGCTTGATAACCCTTGACAGGCTTAATGAATCGGTGGAAAGAATCCTTAAAGTTAAATATAAACGAGGTCTTTTCAGTGAGCAAAACAGGGAAGACCCCGAGGAAGTACTGGGATGCAATGAGCATACCGAACTGGCCGAAAGAGTGAGAAATTTCGGTAACTGAACAATTCCGTCGGAAAAAAGAGGAGGCAGAGCATGGAATTGTGGAATTCCGTTATTGAAAGATTTTCCGATATTCTTTCGAATAAATTTCTGGATATTGAAATATGGCGAATTGCTGTTGCGGGTATAATTATTATTTTAACCATTGCGGTTCGCAAAATTTTGGTAAATACAGCAGCGCTGCTAATAAAAAAATTTTCGGTCAGAACAAAATGGGTTATTGATGATGAACTGATTGTAGCCGTAGAACCACCTGTTAAATTAATGGTTTTAATTATCAGCATTTATTTTTCAGCCAGGATTCTGGGTTTTAAAGTCACGGATGAATCCTTTTCAGGGCATATAATACGGTCATTGATAATATTTTCATTATTCTGGGCGATTTACCGCACCGCGGAAATTATAGCGCGTATGTTTTACAGGGTTTCAAAAAAAACCCATACACATTTGGATGACATTTTGATACCCGTCATAAACAAAGGGATCAAGGCCGTTGTAGTAGTGATTTCAATAAATGTCATAGCAAAGGAATGGAAGTATGACCTCGGCGCATTATTGGCAGGGCTTGGACTTGGAGGTCTTGCGTTTGCCCTTGCCGCTCAGGAAACACTTTCCAATTTGTTTGGCGGACTTGCAATAATGCTGGACAAGCCATTTAATGTTGGTGAGTATATTCAGTTTGACGGCATGGAGGGAACTGTGGAAGACATAGGTTTCAGAAGCACACGAATCCGCACTCCCGATAAAACCATTGTGACAATCCCCAATTCAACAATAGCCAAAGCAAATATTATAAACTGTTCCCGCAGGGACAGAAGAAGGGTAAAATTCAGTTTTCCAATAAAATACGGCACAACAGCAAAACAGCTTGAGCAATTGCTGAGGCGAATCAGAGAAATGCTTGAGAACCATCCGGACATACACAATGAGTCAATTTATGTATATTTGGACGCCTTTGGAACAAACGGACTGGAACTTCTTTTAATTTTTTACACCAGAACGGCGGAGTATCGGGATTATCTTGCGGTTAAGGAGGACATAAACTTAAAGCTTATGAATATTTTGAATGAGCTTGGGATTGAAATTGCGATACCCGCCGTCAATGTATATGTTGAAAATAAGTAATATTGAAAGGAAGCGAAAAACGATATGTCAGACAAAAAACTGCTGCTTCATATATGCTGTGCGCCGTGCGCCACGGGAGTCATTCAGAAATTAAAAAACGATGGTGGTTTCTTAATAACGGGCTATTATTATAATCCGAACATTCATCCCACGGAAGAAAACAACGCCAGGAGAAATTCGGTTAAGGCGCTTGCCGAGGACGAAAACATCCATGTTATTTATAGTGATTTGGTTATGGTTAACTACTGGAAAGAAAATCTTGAAGGTAAAAAGGAACGCCGTTGTAACTTTTGTTATTCAATCAGAATTAACCAGGCTGCAAAAACCGCTGCGGAAAACGGATTTGAGGCATTTTCGACCTCACTTCTTATAAGTCCGTGGCAAGATCATGAGAAGGTGAGGCGAATAGCCGAAACTGCATGTAAAAAATATGGGATCGAATTTGTTTACCAGGATTTCAGGCCTTTTTACAGGCAAGGCAAGAATGAAGCCTACAGAAGGGGCTATTATTTGCAAAAATACTGCGGATGCATTTTCTCGTACAATGAATCCGATCATAAAAAGAAACCCATATACACACACTGGGACTAAACTTTTGCATTTTCAATGCAGCATCACAATTTAAATTTTCACCCTCAAATGAAATGGACGAAAGTCGTCAGAACCAGTTGCCGGTACTTGTCAGATAACGATCCATTGGTATGAGTGCAGTATTGAGAAATCCCGTGGATTGCAACATTATTTATCTTCTGATAAGATTTTATATGCAGAGCGGTTTTTCGTCATTTTGAAGCATTAAAATGTGTTTATGAAATATTTTCGCATAATTTTCACGGTCGATTTTTTTCTTTTAGTTTGCTTTTTTCTTAAATTTAGTAAAGAAATATTACTGTTATGTTAAATTAACCAATTTGTTATCAGAAATGTATATAAAAATGACGAAAAATAGATATATAAAAATCTGTTTGGGGGATTACAAATGAAAAAAAAACTAATTGCATCTTTGGCTTTAATTCTGACTGTCTGCATATGGCTGACTGGTTTGTCATTTTCCCTTGATATAATAGTTGACATTGCAGGTCAGAAATCCACCTATAAGGGAAACATATACAATCTTGAGTTGAATGGTATCTGGGTTCCTACAGAGACTCCCTGTATTGTTGTTTCAGGCGTCGCTTATGTACCTTTAAGGGAAGTTTTCCAGGATTATCTGGGAATGACGGTTGGGTATGACGGCAGCACTCAGACAGCGTATGTTCAGAAAGGTTCTAAGAGAATGGATTTTAATATCGCCAAACAGACTATTTATCAAAACGGTGTGAAAGTGAATACAAGTTTGCCGGTGGCTGCCGTTAACGGCAATACCATGGTTCCTCTTTCCTTAACAGCGGGATATTTTGGTTATACCGTATCTGTAAAGGACAGCAATAAAACCATTGCAATCCAGTGGACAAACAACGAAGAAAATTCGGCAATAGTAAAAGAAGCTAAGCTGTCGGGAAAGGTAAGCAAAATTACATACTATACTGAAAACGGCAAGGAAATTGTTTTTATTGAAACATCCGCAAACAGGATAATTAAACAGTATGTTTTAAATCCGGGAGATGGCAATCCGTATTACAGACTATGCATCCAGTTCGGGGATGCCAATGTGGACAAACCCGGCAGTCTGGACGTTTATTCGGGTTCTGTTCAGCAAATCCGTTATGCACAGGCTGATACCGCAAATAAAACAGTCAGCGTGGTCATAGAAGTTAACCGGAATCCGCAATACTCGGCGGAAGTTGTATCAAACGGCATAAAGATTACCATAAAGTCTTCAGGCACATCAGAAAACGTAAATCAAAAGCCTGAAGGAACTCCGAAAGTCTCTGTTACGCCTACGCCGATTCCGACGTCAACGCCAACTCCTTCGCCAACTCCTTCGCCAACTCCGAAACCAACACCGACCGCAACGCCCACGCCGGTACCAACCGTAACGCCGACACCGACCCCTATGCCAACCCCCACGCCGACGCCGGCAGTAACCGAAGTCGGCACAGGTGTTTTACACTATACTGTGGACGGAGACACAATAACCGTCATGATTGACGGTGTAAACCTTGAAAAGGAAATAAAGAACAATCCGGACAAATACAGAGTGGAATACCGTGATATAGAAAAAATATTGCATATACGGTTGCCGCTGAATGACAAATTCAGAAATGAAGTTCTTCCGGGCAACTCGATAGTTTACGGAATAATTTCATCAGTGAATAAGCTGTACGGTGAGGTAAATATCCGCATTTCAGGAAAAGACGATTTTAACTGGGTGCTTTCTTCAAACGGAAATACCGGTACAAAAATAATTATAACAGCCGCGAACGGCAAGGTAATTACTACTACTCCGACGCCGAAACCAGCAACTCAGTCACCGACACCAACGCCGTCATCGAAACCGGTGACGCCCACCCCAACCCCAAAACCGGTGACGCCTACACCGACGCCCTCTCCGACCTCCTCACCGGGCGAGCTTGTAAGCCGTGGAGGCGAAGTGCGTTCGGGAACTGTTTCTTATGCTGCAGCTTCCGACAAAATTATTATAGATGCCGCCTCGTTGAAAAATTATAAGATTTTCAGACTGACAAACCCGTCGAGGTTGGTAGTGGATATTTACGATAATGTTATTGAATCAAGGGAAGCTTCCGCGCCTGACGGTGCTCTTTATACAAAAATCCGTACAGGGCAGTTCGACAAATCAACTGCACGCATTGTACTTGAAATTCCTGACAATGTGAATTTTGAGGAGAAAGTCAGCGGTAACAGGTTAACCTTAACTCTATATTATTCAGGAATAAAAAATATAACATTAACCGGTGATTTGGGCAGTTTCATAATAAAACTGACCGGGCAAGGTATACGGGAAAAAATCCAGCAGAACATAGAAGACATAGTCATTGAGGACGATAATGAATCAAATACTTTTACCTTTGTGTTTCCGAACGGGATTATCGACCTGGGCACTGGCCAGCTTGATATCGGTGACAGTGTAATAAAGTCGGTACAGACACTGACTTCCGGTAAAAGCAGTTATCTGTCGATAGCCCGCAATAACAGTAACGTACAGTACAGCATCAGTTATACAGGAAGCAGCGACGAAGTCATCATTGAACCTGTTGCCGGAAAAGGTTCAGGCACGGGAAACAGTACAGGCTCGGGTACTGTTTCAAGACCTGATTCAGCCAATACAACAACGCCTGTGGCAAGCGGAAAACTGGTTGTACTGGATGCAGGCCACGGGGGCTCTGATCCGGGGGCAACTTACGGAATGGATGAGAAATGGTATAACCTTGATATAACGTTAAGGCTTGAGAAGTTGTTGAAAGAAAAGGGGGTTAACGTAAAACTTACAAGATCCACCGATGTGTTTGTCGGCCTGGACGAAAGGGCGGAAATGGCCAATGAGTGGGGGGCCGACGTCTTTATCAGTATTCATCATAATGCCCTTATGAAATCCATGCACGGTACGATGACGTTCTATTACCCTACCAGTTATAAAGGTAAGGAATATGCAACAATTATTCATAACGATCTGATAAAAAATCTGGGAAGCAATGATTTGGGAATAAGGACGGCGAATTTCGTAGTTTTGAGAAAAACAAAAATGCCGGCTGTACTCGTGGAAATAGGATGTTTGACGAATGACGGGGAACTCGCAAAACTGAATACCGAGGAATACAGGCAAAAAGCGGCGGAATCCCTGTGCGAAAGTATACTGAAAATAATATCGCAATAATTTAATAAAATGCTTTGAAATTAAACATACATAAAAAGTAAATAAAAAAATCAAAGGAATTCATTAATTCTTTTGATTTTTTTATGTTTAACATTGTGATAATATTTATAGTAAGCAATTTTCTCAAGATAAAAAATCGTAAAGGTTAAAATGCTTGCAGATTGCATGTTTATTTTTATTATGAAAGGAACAGAAATATGCAACGTGTAGACGGTAGAAAACATAATGAGCTGAGAAAAATTAACATCACAAGAAATTATATTTATCATGCCGAAGGTTCGGTCTTAATTGAATTTGGCAATACAAAAGTAATCTGTACCGCATCTGTTGACGATAAGGTTCCTCCTTTCAGAAAAGGTACGGGTGAAGGCTGGGTAACGGCCGAATACAGTATGCTCCCCCGTGCAACACAGGTCAGGAATGTACGGGATATAAACAAACTTAAACTAAACGGAAGAGCGTACGAGATCCAGCGCCTAATAGGGCGTTCGCTGCGTTCGGTGGTTGATTTCAAATCCCTTGGCGAACGTTCAATAATTATAGACTGCGACGTTATTCAGGCCGACGGCGGTACCAGAACGGCATCAATCACAGGCGGTTTTATCGCGCTGATGGATGCGTGCAGCTACCTCCTTGATAAAAACATAATTACCGAGATGCCAATCAAAAATTTTGTAGCCGCTGTCAGTGTAGGAATTGTGCATGAAAACAAGCTGCTGGATTTGTGTTATGAAGAAGATGCAAACGCTACCGTGGATATGAACGTTGTAATGACCGATTCAGGCCAGCTGATTGAACTGCAGGCCACTGGGGAATTATCCCCTTTTTCGCGTGACGATTTAAATCAGTTATTGAACATGGCAGAAAAAGGAATATCCGAATTGATTTCGATACAGAAAAATATTTTATTGAAGGGGTAATGACGTTCTGGTATATGGAACAATTGATTATTGCATCGGGAAACAGCGGAAAGATAAAGGAAATAAAGGAGATTCTGGCCGATCTTCCGCTGAATGTTGTTTCAATGAAGGAGCTTGGTATTGATATTAAATTTGAAGAAATAGGTGCCACATTCAGTGAAAATGCGCTGATTAAAGCCAAAACTTTAAGCGGTGTTGTTGACGGCATCGTCATGGCGGATGACAGCGGACTTGAAATTGATTTTCTGAACGGCGCGCCTGGAATTTTTACAGCCCGTTTCGCCGGAGAAAATACTAGCCAGGAAGAAAAGAACATTAAAATAATAAACCTGCTTAAGGGCATTGAGAAAAAATACAGAACGGCAAGATTCGTATGTGCAATCGCCGTTGTTTCCAAAAAAATCAACTTTACCGTGGAAGATTCAGTTGAAGGGCTTATAGCCGAAGAGCCCCTCGGCACCGGTGGCTTTGGTTATGATCCGATTTTTTTTGTACCCGAATACGGCAAAACCTTCGCAGAACTTCCCGAGGAGATTAAAAATAAAATAAGCCACAGGGCCAGAGCACTTCAGAAACTGAAGCAGAAGTTGTCGGCCGTTTATGAAGGCAGGGATTTCACATAAACTTACAACTGGACTCAGGAGTTGAAAAGCCGTAATGACAAAGTTACTTGTTATAAGCGACACCCATGGCGATATACTGCTTGCCGACAAAGTGCTGAAAAAGAACAGCGACGTTGATATCGTCATTCACCTTGGAGATTATTACCGGGATGCAGATAAATTAAAGCAGTTACATCCTAATTTTCATTTCGAATATGTTTACGGTAACTGCGATTTTATGACTGGTAATGTTTTGGCGGAAAAAATACTTGAAATAGAAAGGCAGCGTGTTTTACTTACCCATGGGCACAGATATTCGGTAAAATGGGGTATTGAAAAACTTGTCGAGAAAGCTAATAATGAAAATATCAATTTGATTTTGTTCGGGCATACCCATATTCAGCATGTTACCTACGGACCGGGATATATACTTCTCAATCCGGGAAGCATTTCCGAGCCCAGGGGTAATGATAAAAAGTCGTATGCCGTTGTTACAATTGATAACGAGAAAATCGATGTGGAAATGAAAAACGCGGTTTAAACTTTTTCAGCATTCCTGTGCTAAAATATTAAAGGAAAGGAGCACTGACAGTATTGTCGGATATTATATACTTTGACAACAGCGCAACAACTTCGGTATATCCTGAAGTATTATCGGCAATGAATGAAGTATATCTGAACTGTTACGGTAATCCTTCGTCCCTGCATAAACTTGGGAATGAAGCAGACAAATTGCTGCAGAAATCCAGGGAAACAGTTGCCAAGACCCTGAATGTGGATGAAGGCTGTATTTATTTTACCTCCGGTGGAACTGAATCAAATAACTGGGCTATAAAAGGGGTAGCAAGAGCAAACAGGAAAAAAGGGAACAGGATAATAACCACAAGAATTGAGCATCCGTCGGTGCTGGAGTGCTTCAAGTATCTTGAGAACGAAGGTTTTTCGCCTGTTTATCTGAATGTGGACTCCAACGGGCTTGTCAACATGGATGAAGTTAGAAACAAAGTTGACGATAAAACCATACTTTTCAGTTTCATACTTGTAAACAATGAGACAGGTGTCATCCAAAACGCAGAAGAAATCATAAGGGAAGTTCGTTTGAAAAATCCGAAAACTATCATTCATATAGATGCAGTGCAGGCATACGGAAAAATCCCTATTAATCTCTCAAGACTGGATGCAGATTTAATGTCTGTAAGCTCACATAAAATACACGGTCCGAAGGGCTGCGGGGCGTTATATATAAAAAAGAATACCCATATAATACCAATTTTGCATGGCGGAGGACAGGAAAACAAATACCGTTCGGGTACTGAAAACCTGCCTGCAATATACGGATTTGCAAAAGCGGCCGAAATTATTCATGAAAAAATGACAGATAACCGAAATAGAATAAGAGAGATAAGAAATGCAATACTTCATGGGCTTCGCGAAGAGTTTGAGGAGAATTTTTATGTAAACTCTCCCGAAAATGGGTATGAGGGCATACTCAATATTGCATTTCCAAGGGTAAAGGCGCAGGTATTAATGCACCATCTGGAAACAAAAAATATTATTGTTTCTGTGGGCTCTGCATGCTCTTCTCGAAAGAACATACAAAGTCATGTTCTTACTGCTATGAATTTGCCGAAAGAACGCGTTGAGGGTGCCATAAGGCTCAGTTTTTCGGGCATGAATACCGTTGATGAAGCTTTGTGTTTTGTACATGCGGTTAAGGAAATTATACCTGTAATAAGGTATTAAAATAAAAGTAAAAAACAATAAAAAAGCGGAGATAGGTATGAAGACAATAATACTGGTTCGGTATGAGGAGATATTTTTGAAAGGCTTAAATAAGCCTTCCTTTGAGGCCAAACTTGTAAAAAATATGAAGCATGTTTTAAAGGGGCTGGGGCCGGTATCGGTCACCCGATCCCAAAGCAGAATATACGTGGAACCCGAAACCGATGATTATCCTGTCGATGAGGCGATAAAACGCCTTACAAAGGTGTTCGGCATTGCCTCGGTAAGTCCTGTATACAAAATTGAATCCGATATTAACGCGATATATGACAAAGCAGTGGAGCTTTCAAGAAAAATCAGGTCGGAATCGGGTTACAAAACTTTTAAGGTTGAAACAAAGCGGGCCGATAAAAAATTTCCGCTGTCTTCAATGGAAGTTTCAAGAGAAGCAGGCGCCGCAATCCTTCGCAATGTCCGCGGCTTAAAGGTGGACGTAAATAATCCTGATTTTGTCGTGCATATAGAAATAAGAGATAATACGTACATTTACTCCGAGATCATACCAGGAGTTAAAGGTTTGCCTGTCGGTTCAAGCGGAAAGGCAACGCTTCTTATTTCCGGCGGTATTGACAGCCCCGTTGCAGGGTGGATGATGGCAAAAAGAGGGGTAAAGATCGAAGGAGTGCATTTTTTCAGCTATCCTTATACCAGTGAAAAATCAAAGGAAAAAGTAATCCGCCTTTGCAAAATACTGTCTGAATATAATCTGGGAATGAGGCTTTATATAGTGCCTTTTACCGATATTCAGCTGGCAATTAACCAAAACTGTCCTCACGAATACCTTACTATTATCATGCGCAGATTTATGATGAGGATTGCTGAAAAAATCGCGGTAAAGAACGGTTCGCTGGCCCTTGTAACAGGGGAAGCGGTGGGACAGGTGGCAAGCCAGACTCCTGAAAGCATCCTGGTAACGAACAGCGCAGTGACGCTTCCGGTATACCGGCCGTGTATAGGCATGGATAAAAGTGAAGTGGTTGACATAGCAAGAAAAATAGGGACCTTTGAAACTTCCATACTCCCTTACGAAGACTGCTGTACGGTTTTTGTCGCCAGACATCCGGTGACAAAGCCCAAACTTGAAAAGACAATCGAGTATGAATCGGTATTAAATGCCGATGAACTTATTCAGAAAGCGCTGGAGGGGACAGAAGTAATTGATATAGAATAATTTATTACAGCCCGAATAACTATATACAGGTGGTGTATATGGTAAAACGGGCTGTTAAAATTTTGATTTTACCTTTGTTTTTATTGTTTTTATTTTTTTTATCATGTTTTTTATATATACGTCACATTTTGAATTTAACCACAATTTATCCTAATATTTATATAGACGGAATTTATGTGGGGGGGCTTAGACGTGAAGAGGCTATTGCACTTCTGGACGGCAATCTGGACAGAACATATCAAAGTGAATACTTGACGCTTACAATATCTGAAAGACGGTACAAGCTCTACTTTGAAGATATAGATTATGTTCCCGATTATGAAAAGGCGGTGGCTGTTGCGTTTGAAACAGGAAGAAGGGGAAATGTTGCCGAAAGGCTGAAAGAAATATGGAAAACCCGTAAAAAGGCTTTGTTTATTACTCCGCCAATGTATTATAATGCCGAAAAAGTATTAAAAATACTGGACGGTATTCACAAAGAGACATACACGGAACCTCAGAATGCGAAAATTAATATTTTTAACGGCAAAGTGGATTTGTTACCGCATAAAACGGGATTTTCAATCAACATAAACGAAAGTCTGAAAAGGATTGATAATTCCTTAACTAATCGTGTATGGGAAGACGTGGAGCTCTGTTTTGAGGAAACTCTTCCTTCAATAACCACCGAAATGGTGGAAAACATAACATACAAACTTGGCGAGTTTGAGACGGTATTCAATCCCGGCAATGAGGCAAGGGCACACAATATAATAACAGCCTGCAGCAAAATAAATCAGAAGCTCTTGCTGCCCGGAGAAGAATTTTCACTGGACAAAGCCCTTGGTGACAGGACCGAAAAAAACGGATACAGAATTGCCAAGGTGATAGTTAATAATGAATATGTTGACGGGCTTGGCGGAGGAATATGTCAGGTGGCTTCTACAATGTACAATTCGGTTCTTCTATCCGGACTTGAAGTGCTGGAAAGAAGGAATCACTCCATTCCCCCTTCGTACATAGAAATGGGACGCGATGCCACAATATCCCATGGTTATATTGATTTCAGGTTCAGAAACAATACAGATTATGCCATCCTGATAGAAGCAAAAACAGCCGGAAACAGGGTTATAATTACGATATGGGGTCGCGAACCTGAAGTTAAAACAACTGCAAGAATCAGAACCCAGATTGTCGAGGTAATAGAGCCTGAAGGAATAGAGGAAGAAACAGACAGTTCTCTTAAAGCCGGCGAAACGAGAATTGTCCGCGAAGCGAAACCGGGATATAAAGTTGAAGTATACAGAGATTTCCTTGATACTTCAGGAACGGTTGTCAAAACCGAGAAAATCTCTGTTGACACATATCTGCCACAAAAGAAAAAGGTTAAAAAAGGAATAAAAAGATAAAAATTAAAAACAGCAGGTGGTATTATGACGGAAATAAAACCTTTTTATGATTCTGAAATCACATGTCCGGTATGCGATAAAACAATCAAAGTCACAAAAGTGCGTTCGAAATTTGTCAGGCTTCTGAAGCATGACGAAGATTTTTGTCCCCACTATGAAACGATAAATCCTGTCCTTTATGAAGCATGGGTGTGCAGCTTTTGCGGGTATGCAGCCCATAACTCGGTTTATGAACATATAACGACAGCCGGACGCAAAGCCGTTCTTGAAAAAATAACCCCAAACTGGACAAGCCGTGAATTCACGGGCGAGAGAAACTATGAAAAAGCCCTTGAAGCTTTTAAGCTTGTACTGTATAATTTACAGGTCAGGGAAGCGCCTTATTCCGAATTTGCCAAGATTTGTCTTAGAATTGCGTGGATCTACAGATACATGGGAAATCAGGGCGAAGAAGAACGGTTTTTGAAATATGCCTATGATTACTATAAAAAGGTTTATACGCGGGAAAATCTGAAAGACAGCTCAATGGATGAGTATACATGTATGTATATGATTGGTGTCCTTGCAAAAAAACTTAATTTAATAAGCGAAGCAAAATTATGGTTCAGCAGGCTTATATCCTTCTCGATTGATCCGAGAGAAAAGGACAAAATAAAGCCTTTTATTCTGGAAAATGCCAGAGAACAGATACAGCTGCTGAAAAATGTAATAAACGATGAAGAGGAGAAAAGCGAATAATTCGATAAATTTGGGAAGAAACACAAGATATATTTTGAGGCTTGGCAGGGTGAATCAAATGGAAATAGGGAAACTTCCGAATGATGTGCTGAATTCCTTGATTTTGGGCAAACTGCAGAATAGGAGAAGCGAAGTTCTATTAAGGCCTTCAATCGGCGAAGACTGCAGCGCGGTAGACTTTGGCCGGGAAATATGTATTATATCGACAGACCCTATAACAGGCACCGAAAATCAGATTGGAACGATCGGTGTTAATGTCGCATTGAATGATTTGGCTTCAAGCGGCGCAGAACCGGTAGGAATAACGGTTACATTGCTTATTCCTCCCGATGCCTCAATGTCGGACGTGGAAAATGTAATAAACCAGCTGGTCTCGGAAGCTTCAAAGCTGAATGTGGATATCATCGGCGGGCATACCGAAGTGACCGATGCGGTTAGCAGATTTGTATTAAGCATTACCGCTATTGGAAAAACAATAAACAAAAATGTTGTGACAACTTCGGGGGCAAAACCCGGAGACGATTTGATACTTACAAAGTATGCGGGCCTTGAAGGCACGTCAATTCTGGCATATGACTATGAAGAAGAGCTGGCTGAAAAATTTGGTAAAGAACTGGTTGATAACGCGAAACGGCTGATAAACAATATAAGTGTGATTAAAGAGGGAATTATTTCGGCAAAGTTCGGGGCCCATGCAATGCACGACGTTACAGAAGGCGGGGTACTGGGCGCGGTTTGGGAGATGTGCCATGCGTCCTGCTGCGGGGCGGTGATTTTTAAAGACAGCATTCCTGTTCTCAGGGAAACCAAACTCATTTGTGATTATTTCAATATTGATCCTTTAAGGCTGATCTCCAGCGGATGCATGCTGATTGCCTGTGAAGACGGGGAGCAAATGGTACGTGAATTATCCGAAAACGGTATAAAAGCGGGTATTATCGGCAAAATTACCGCTGATAAAAGTATTTTACTGTCAACTAATACAGAAAATATAAATATTTCCCCTCCGAAATCCGATGAATTATATAAAGTCAGTAAATCAAAATGAACCATGTTTGTTAAAAAATATATTATTTTTGCCCGGCAGTAAAATATACCATTAAATGTTCCGATTATTAGATTAGAATAGTGAGAATTAAAAAGTGAGGTTTTGGGTTAGCTCTATGAATGTATTAGTACCGTTGTTAATTTTCATAACAGGTCTTATTTTCGGATCTTTTTTTAATGTGGTTATTTATCGGCTGCCGGAGGGTAAATCAATAATAGCGCCCCGTTCTTTCTGTCCTTCGTGCGGCGCCAAACTTAAAGCATATGATTTAATTCCGGTTTTCAGTTTCATATTTTTAAGGGGAAAATGCCGTTATTGCGGCTGTAAAATTTCTTTCCGCTATCCTCTCGTCGAACTTGTTACAGGTGTTGTTTTCGTTATCTTATACATTAAATTTGGATTATCCGTTGAATTTATTTTTACCGTCTTCCTCATGTCCATACTTCTGATGGTGTTTTTTATTGATCTGGAACATATGATAATTCCAAATGAACTGGTAATTGCTGGTCTGATCGGCGGTATTGCGCTTTTCGTGCTGCGGTTTTGGTTTGATGACGCACTTGTCGGCGATTCCCAGTGGTATTCACCCATTCTCGGAATGCTTGCTACTTCAGGATTCCTTCTTCTGGTTGCGCTTATAGGTCTGGCGATATACGGTACAGACGCTTTCGGTATGGGTGATGTGAAAATCTTCCTCCCTATAGGGTTAATTCTTGGCCTGAAACTCTCAGTGATATCACTGGTATTCTCAATATTTATCGGCGGTATTACGGGTCTTTTTCTGATAATAACGGGACTCAAGCACCGGAAAAGTCATATCCCTTTCGGGCCCTTCATTGTGATGGGGACATTTCTGTCCATTCTTTTCGGCAATGAATTTTTTGCCTGGTACGTCGGAATGCTTTTATAAACTCCGTTGATACCAATAAAAAGGCTGAAAATTCTGGATATAAGAAAAAAGCAAAATAAGACATCTCTCATTCAATTCCCTTTTTGCTTTTTTACAATTATATTCATTCTTTATTTCAATTTAGTTTTCTTGGGAACTATTGTTAAATTCCCCGTGTCAAAGATATATATCGGAAATGTGCGGAGTAAATTTTGGGAGGTGATAATTAAATTTAATTCATCTGAAACCAAAATTTAATATTAATATTAACTTTTTCTAATTACAATATGTATAAGGAATTCCATTACAATATAAAATTTTCAAATTAATAACTGTATAAAAATGGAATTGGAGGTAGCCATGGATAAGAAAATTGTGTCATTACTGTTAATCGCATGTTTATTAATGCCGTTGTTCCAGGTCAGGAGTGTCGCAGCAAGCAGTCATTCTGCCGTAAGCGGTGTTATTTCATTACCCGGTAATGATACCGCTCCTTCGGGCGGGGTTAAGGTAAAACTGACCATTGGCACCGACAATAATACCCCCGAAAATAAAAATGACGATAAATTAGTTACAACCGAAATTATAATTCCTAAAGGCCAAAAATCTATTGCATACAGCGTTCAGGTTCCAAAAAGTCAGAACGCAAAAGCAAAATACTACGTATACTATACTGTTGAAAAGGGATATGCACCTTTTGGATGGTACAGCAAAGAAAAAACCACCGCAATAAAGGAAAACAGAACATTAATTGACGTAAACGGAGGCGACGTTTCAGGCGTTAATATTGAACTGTTGCCCGGGAGAACTATTTCAGGGAAGATCATTCACGGTAATCCGTCAACAAAACCCATGAATGACTTAAAATTCGTCGTAACCGCAGTTCAGGAGGGCCCAAAGGCAAACTCAACCGATGACGACATAATTATCAGTAAAGAAATAATACTGAAGGCAAACAGCAGCAATGCTCCATACGAGCTTGTTGTTCCCATCAACGACGTAAATAAAGGGTATAAGGTTTATTATACCTATGAAAATCAAGGATATAAGGAAACAGGTTATTTCCACAAAAACGGGACTTCAAGGAACGGGGAAAAAGTAACACTTATAGACGTGGCCAATACAGCCGAGAATATTGATTTAACTACTTTGCCGTTTACAAACATTACCGGCAGGGTTTACCTTCCAAATAATGAAAAAGCCCCGAAAAACGGTATCGAGATTACAATAACGGCTTACAACAACAATGTAAAATCGTCAGCTTCCGATGATTTCAGTTTCAGTAAAACGGTAACAATCCCAGCCAATTCCAATTCAGCAGACTATGCTCTGACAGTACCTGTAACATCGACCAGTTACATTGTTTCATACAAAATTGTTACAAAGAATACGGAGTATATTAATGAAGGTTATTACAATAAGAACGGCACCGAAAGGGATATAAAGAATGCAACACCGGTCAAAACCAGCAATACAAACATTAATGCAGTGGATCTTGAGCTTATCGGCAAAAAAGCGGGGCAGAAACCTACTCCCGTTCCAAAATCCGGTGTTGATATCCCTAAAAAATACGATCTCAACGAAGACGGATATGTTAACATTTTTGATTTAATTGAATTGGCAAAGGTAATTGCGGAAAGGTATGAAAAAGAAGGGTTTAACATAAACCCCGACGAATTCAAAAACCGAAAGCTTGATATGAAAGATCTGGAGACACTGTGGAAAGTTTTTAACCCGTTTACCGCTAATCATTTTAAGATAAGATGGTTCAATAACCATAACTGGTTTGATTTTGACTTTGATGATTTTGACTGTGAAAAATTTATGAAGGAATGGCGCAAACGTTTTTAGTCTTGATAATTTATAAGGTATTAAGGAAATAAAATCCACCTGAAAAGATGATAAATGTTTTGTTTATCACCCGCCAGGGTGATTATTTTTTTATATTTCCCGTATCGGTATTATATTTTGTTACAAATCGGTACAGTTTACGTTAAATAAACAAGTTATGGTAATAATTACCCGTAATTTATCATAAATATGGTATAATATACTGAGTAATATTAAAAACATAGGAAATTTTTAACCTTACAGCTTTAATCTGGAGGGAAAACAATGCTTACGGAAGCAGCTAAGGGAAAAGACCCGTGCAGGCTTATGATTTTTACTCTGGGAAGGTTTGAAATTTACCATAAGGAAAAAGGATTTTACAATATATCCGGCAGGTCAACCAAACTGTGGTGTCTTTTCAAATACCTTCTTTTAAACAAGGGAAAAAGAATACCGCCTGAAACCATCCTTGAAAATTTGTATCCGAATGAAGAATATGAAAATCCGAAAAACACACTGCAAAACATTATATACCGTCTGCGTAAGATTTTATCTCACGAAGAATTTTTCAGCAACTTAGGCTGTAATATTGTATATAATAACGGCTGCTATTCCCTTTACTTTAACGATAATTTCTTCCTTGACACCGATTTTTTCGAGGAATGCATACAGAAAGCGGAACTCCTGAAAAATGAAAAACCCGATGAAGCCATAAATTACTATGAAAAGGCACTGGAACTCTACCACGGTGATTATTTCCCCGAACTTGTATATGCAGATTGGGTAATTCCCAAAAGGAACTACTATCGAAGACTGTATATTCAGTCAGTACTTGAACTGGTAAAACTCTACAGGCAGAAAAAGGATTACGACAGCGGTATAAAAATTTGTGAAAGGGCAATACAGATAGAAGCCTATGAAGAAGATTTACATATCAGTCTTATGGAAAATCTGATAGGAAAAGGGAGGATTAAAGAGGCACAGAATCATTATGAATTATATACTTCAATGCTATACAGACAGTTTGGAATAAAACCGACTTATGAACTGCAACAGATCTATAAGCAGTTAAGAAATATCGTAGATGAAGTAAATACCAGTGTTTTTACCGAGAAATGTCCTGCCGATGAAATTTCCGAAGGGGCATTTTACTGTGACAGAAACATGTTCCATTCGCTCTTCATTCTTGAAAAAAGGCGCAGCGAAAGAACAAGTCAACAGGTATATGTTGTTTCGATAACGGTAAACGAGAGTTCAGAAATTTTCGATGAATTCAGGAAAAGCCTGATAAAATCGCTCAGAAAGGGGGATGTAGTCACTACCTGGGACACTAACAGGATACTTATTTTGCTTCTGGGAATGGATTATAAGCAAATTCATGCAATAATGGACAGAATAATCAGACGCTTTAACAAAAACATACACATATATGATATTGATGTAAAAATTCATACGTCGATACCGGCGTAATACATGTATTATAAAAAATTAAAAAAAAATTTACAAATATCTACTAAAAATTTTTAATTTTTAATGATAAAATATCGTCGGCTGTAATTTACATAAATATTCAAGGGAAAAGGGTGATGACTTGAGTGAGTTAACAGGAAAACTGAAAGAAGTACTTGCTTCAGTGCTGCCAATCACAACAATTGTTTTAATACTGCATTTCACAATATGTCCTCTGGAACCTAATATGTTGTATGCATTTCTGATAGGTTCCGCCCTTGTTATTGTCGGACTTACCGTTTTCCTGTTCGGAATAAGCCAGGGAATTGAGCCTATAGGTCATGGCGTGGGAAACGCTGTCACAAAAAGTAATAACTTAGCGGTAATAATATTTGTTATGCTGATATTAGGATTTTTCATTTCCTATGCAGAACCCGACGTGCACATACTCGCAAAACAGGTGGATAGTGTAACGTCAGGGCAGTTTGACAATATTCTCATGGTTGTTGTTGTCTCAGTCGGAATCGGAGTCATGATGACTCTCGGATTGTTGCGCATTCTGTCAAATATACGTTTGAAATATGTATTTGCTGGCGCGTATGGACTTATTTTCATTATTGCGTTATTTTCAACATCTGATTTTCTTGCTATAGCTTTTGATGCTTCAGGAGCCACCACAGGTGCCATCACCGTTCCTTTTATGCTGGCCATGGCAGCAGGTTTTTCGGCAATGAAAAAAGACAGCAAAATGAGTGAAGCCGACAGTTTCGGACTTGTAGGCATCTCTTCAACGGGAGCCATATTGGGAGTTCTGATTACCAGCCTTTTTATCAAGGGCGGCAAACTGAATGGGATCCTCCCGGCAACCGACTTAACAAATGCCACATTGTGGGAAATATACCGTTCCAAATTTTTAACAATTGTATGGGATTCATTTATTACTCTGCTCCCGATTATTGTGACATACATAATTTTTCAGATATTTTTCTTCAAACATAAAAAAAGCAAGGTAATAGATATCGTCCGCGGTTTGGTGTTAACATATATCGGCCTTGTTATATTCCTTCTTGGTGTTAACGGCGGGTTTATGGAAGTTGGCGCCCAGCTTGGAATGCAGCTTGCTTCAATGGAATCCAGGGGCCCGGTTCTGATTGTGGCTTTACTGCTCGGGCTTACCACTGTTCTGTCTGAGCCTGCAGTCCACGTATTAACAAGCGATGTTGAGGAAATTACCGGTGGTTCTGTCAGACGTATTCTGGTACTTATATTCCTTTCAGTGGCTGTAGGTCTGTCAATTTTTATGTCAGCACTCAGAATCCTGATACCCGATATACAGCTCTGGATGTATTTGCTTCCGGGGTTTGGACTTTCGGTTTTATTGGCTTTCTTTGTTCCTGATCTTTTCGTAGGCATGGCTTTTGACGCGGGAGGGGTTGCTTCAGGGCCGATGACGGCCACTTTTTCGCTTGCTTTTGTTCAGGGAATTGCCGCACAAATTCCAACTGCTGATGTGGTCGCTGACGGATTTGGAATGATAGCAATTGTTGCAATGATGCCCATAATTGCGATAGAATTACTTGGTGCACTCTACCAGGCAAAATCAAAAAAGGCATCGAAACTTTCGGTTTCAAAAAAGCGATCAATCGGAGGTAATAAATAAATGACAAGTGAATACGAGTTTCAAATTATTACGCTGATTTTAAGCGAACAACAGTGTCATAGGTTCAGTCGTATCGCCAGGGATAAGGATATCCACGGAGGAACTGCAATAATCGGTAAAGGTACTGTTAACAGTGCGACTTTGAATTTGTTTGGAATAAAAAGCCAGAGAAGAGAAATTGTAAGCATAATGGTGGAAAAAGAAAGGGCGAAAGAGCTGCTTGATTACTTTGCGGAAGAACTCCAGCTCAATGAACCCGGGCATGGAATTGCATATGTAACATATGCAACATTGGCAGAGCAGATAATTAACGGTAAGCAGGATACATTGAATATAGCCCAAAATATGGAGGGAGACAGTATGTATAAAAAAATGACCGTCATTGTGAATCGCGGTATGGCCGACAGTGTAATGGAAATTGCAAGAAAAGCCGGTGTCAAAGGAGGAACTGTCATACACGGTCGTGGAACGGGTTCGGAGTTTACCGAAAAATTATTTGGTGTTGAAATAGTGCCTGAAAAGGAACTGGTTATAATCCTTATGCCCAGCGACCTGGTAAGTAAGGTTGCCGATGAATTATACAGGGAACTTCAGTTGGACGTTCCCGGGAACGGGATTTTATTTGTAGAACCGGTGGCAGAGGTCAGAGGCCTTGCCGATTCACACAATAAAACCAATAATGAAAAAGAATAAATTGTGGCAATAATTTTTAGGCTATTCTTTAAATTGCGAACACCCCGAAGGTAGGGGTGTTTTTTTTGCCCTTAGATTTATTTTTATTATCCATGATTTTAATTCTGTTTTCATATAACTATATTACAAATTAAATCAATTTCACCCTTTTTAAGTCTAAAATTACCGGTAAAAAGTATGACTGAAATGTGACTGAAAAAAGAATAAATTGTGAGTGTCCTCAATATAATTTAAAGTATGATTAAAAAATCTGCAACGCTTAAATAATTGTTTGATTTTGGTCTGACTGAGATGTAAGCGCTGAATGAGTGAATTATGACCAGTATTATACATTAAAAACCGGGAGAGATGATTGTGACATTGAAACAACCTGTTGGGCAGACTGCCAATTATTCAGACGAGAAAACAGAAAACACCTCTTTTTTGTCAAGATATACCGTCAAAATTATATCATCCAGCAAATAATACAATGGATTGAAAAATAAAAACTGTGTGTTTCCGAAGTTTAATGGAATTGATTTTTTCAATCGGCGAAGCTGCTTCAAGGGAACAGACCTGAAGAATTTATCAATGAAATGGAAATACCGGAGACAACGGGATTTGAGCCGGGGGAGGGAATTCATGACACTAAAACAAAAAATTAAAGCCGGTTTTTGTAAAAAATCGGTTATTGTGGTTATTTCCTTGGTTGCGGCTTCAGTAGGACTGTTGACGACAGTTATGAATACAAAAGCATATTTCAGCACTCGTCAGCATGACATAATCAAACTGACCGTCACTGATGATGTATACCGAAGTATCATTGAGCAGCTGCTCCCTCGTACCGATACAAAGATACCCCATACCGTATCCGATGACGTTTACGGCGACACTTTGCTTTATGTTCCGCAAGAGGATGTCGTAACTGATTTTAACATTCAGAATTAACATTCAGATGAAATAAACAAGGAAATGGGGGAGCTCTGTATGGCACCTGAAAGAGAGAAAAAACCGGCGGCAAAGACAGTTCTTAATGCGTTAAGCACTGTCGTATCACTTTTTTTATTGTTTTTTGTCATATATATGCTGTTTTTGATTTTTACCGGAATGAGAAACAATGAACAGCCAACCGTTTTTAATCACCAGATATACATCGTTCAAAGTGACAGTATGAGTCCGACATTTAAAACCGGCAGCGTTATAATCGTTAAAGTCATCAATCCGCAATCCGTCAAGGTGGGGGATATTATTACCTTCAAAAAGAAAAATGACTCGGTACCAACCACACACAGGGTTGTAGAAATAATTGAGGAAAACAATACAAGACAGTTCATAACAAAAGGGGACGCAAACAACATGAATGATCCCACTCCCGTTGCTGAGAATTTTTTAATTGGCAAGGTTGTTCTTTCCATTCCAAAGCTGGGATATGTGATGGCATTTATAAGAACTAAAAACGGGATTTTCACTGTAATGTTAATCCCTGTGTTTATTATTTTGGTTACTCAGATTGCCGGGCTGTTAAAAGTAAGAAAAAAATACAAATCTGAAGTTGACGGGAATATAAAACCAGGTACCTGAGGCGTACTTGTCGTGTAAGGAGGTTTTCCGGTTTTCCATGAAAAAAACGATAATAGTATACATGTTGCTGTGCTTGACAGTATTCATAATGTTAAGCGGTTTAACCATATCATATTTTTATGACAGATCTGATAAATTCCAAGTGTTCTTTACCACGGGCGTTCTGGAAATGGAACTGGACAATCTTACGGAAGACACAGATAACTGGCTTCCTGGCAGACAAAACGCAAAAGAAATTAAGTGGTCTTTTAAAAATGTCGGAAACCATCCAGCATGGGTACGGATAAAAATCGAAGGCGAATGGAACCCAGAATTTCTGAACGATATAGCAATCTGGGAACAGAAACATAGTGGCTGGTATAAACAGGGAGAATATTATTTTTACCAGGAAGCTGTTTCTCCAAATCAATCCGTTGATATAGACTTTGATGTCTGGCTGAAGATGGATAGTATCGACGAAAGTTACAATTCGGCGGAGTATACGATTAAACTTACTCTGGAAGCTTCTCAGCTGAATTGGGATTAGGGTTTGGAAGTTATAAAAGACATGAAAACGGGGGTGAAAAATGAGAGTATGAAATGATGATGGCAGCCTCAACACCAGGGCAAAGGCAAAAGAAAAGGAATGCACATTGGTATATTACTTATTAACAGATGTGTTTTTGCTGTATACGAAGTGCAAAAAACATGACGGACCTGCGGTTAAGGCAACTGCCTGTAAAATGTTCCAAATAAAAATATATTTACAAGGAGAGTGCTAATATATGAAAAAGAAAACGTTACTTATAATGCTTTCAATTGCGGTATGCGTTGCATTGATCGGCGGTGCTACGATGGCATGGTTCACCAATGAATCCGAAGCCACCGATGCGGTATTCATTGCAGGAACGGTTAATATTAAAGCCAATGGTGCGACAATACTTGGAAAGAAAAACTACAACAATATTACCCCCGGTGACTGCTTCATTGTGGAATATGATATTGAAAATACAGGAACAACGGATGTTGAATTGCGTACGATACTTGATCTGTCATGGAATAATGACCTGGAACTCGATAATGTATTTATTATACCCCACCCGACCACGAACTGGGTATTATACCAGCCTGAAGATGAAACAGGTCCGGAACACCCGGTATATGTGTATTACATGGGCGGACCCGTATCACCGGAAGATATTGTAAAGCTTCGCTTGGTTGTATACTTTGATGGAGAAATGATTACCAGGGAGCTAAGTTTACAATAGAAGGTAAAGCTGAAGCCGTTCAGTCCTCCAATAACGCTCCTGCAGCTGTATGGGGCGAAGAAGGCTGGGAAGAGGTAAACACGGAAGGTTATGAATTCCCGTATAAAAATTGGTTAAATATTAATCCAAATGATATCAAATGCTACAATCACAACCCTGACGCTGAACCGACACCTGAACCGACGCCCGAACCAACACCTGAACCAACTCCTGAACCAACTCCTGAACCGACACCCGAACCGACGCCTGAGCCAACACCCGAACCAACGCCTGAACCAACTCCGACCCCTACACCTGCACCCACATTGGAGAAGTTTAATTATAACGTAAAAGTTGAGCATGATTCTGACAGAAGCGGTGGAAATAAGAAAACGCATATAAAAATAAGCTTTACCAATGCAAGAGGCGGCGATAACAAGCTATTTACCGGCGAACAGAGATTTAAAGTGGAATACAGAATAGCAGATTATCCCTGGCCATTCCCGGATGAGTATGCTTCCGCTGAAATAACGGTATCTTTTAATAACGGAAAAGGAGAATATACTTTGAGTGTTGACAGAAATTACTCCATCACTTCGGGTACCACGAGAGTTATAAAACTTGCTAATTAGAAATATGTCAAAACCGGCTCAGGAGAGGATGTGGTCTTTTGTCAAACAAAAAAAACCTTGTGGCAAAAGCGGTATTAATAACGGCCTTTTCCCTGGCAGCTTTATGTACGTTCTGTATTATTCAGGTAAACGCCATAGAAGTGGTGGGAACTGATACCGGTTTAAGAGTGGAGTTATCAGGTAACCCTGTGCCCACCGGGAATCTCACACCTGGGGATACAAAAACTTCCATGATGACAATATCCATAGAGCCTGAAAGTGGCGCATCCTCTCTTCGTGTTTGGATACGTTCCGAGATAGTTGAATCAATACCGGGAAAGGACGTAAACGGTATCATTGGTAACCTTGATGACAGACTTATACTGACGGTAACTCACGAAGACGGGAGAGTATTACACAACGGTCCGATTAGCAAATTTAACGAAAATATTCTGGTGGGTGATATAAGAAAAGGTGAGCCGGTTGATCTGACATTTACCGTTCACCTCCCCGGTGAAACTACTGGAAACGAATATCAGGGAGCGTCATTAAAAGTAAGATGGATACTTACTGCGCAATATGACAGGCGGCCATCCGACACACCTACGGTGCCGCCCATTTCCCCAACTATAGAACCGCCTTCACAGAGCGTAACACCAGTACCTTCCCAACCACCACCGGATGAAGCCGGGGAGCAAAACCAGCCCGATATATCTCAGGAAACGCCTGAAACAGTGGAAATAGAAGATGAAGAAATCCCTGCGAGTTTCGGCGAACCCGACGGTTATGATAATGACGAACCGGGTAATGATGCAAATGAAACCGAGATAATAATTATCGAAGACGGGGAAATACCCAAAGGACTTCCAAAAACGGGTGAACTGCCTCCAATAGTATTCTTCGGGGTTGGAGCTTGTATAATATACGCGGGAATAAGACTTAATCGAAATAAAGCAAAACAATGATTCACTTGGCCGGAGTATCAAAACTCCGGCTGGTTTTTTTAATCATTTGTCTTGAGATAAGGTTGGGAGAGTTAAAATGAGGTTTAAATCAGTGTTACTGATAATTATAGGTGTATTAATTGCAATGTATCCTGTGGTAAAGGATATTTACACGATATACATGCAAAAAAAACTTCTTAAAGAGTGGGAAGAGGAGACAAAAACACATCGACTTAGCGGTGTGTTCGCCGCAAATACCTCTGAAACGGATGAAGATGCGATAAATTCTTATCTTACTCTTGATGAAATATTCTCTCATTTAAATGAAAGCGAGACAGAAGACACGATGAATGAAAATGAAAAATCCCATACTGTACTGGGTGTGATTAAAATAGAAAAAATCAATTTGCTTTTGCCGGTGATTGATGGTGCCACTCCCGAAATATTAAAAATTGGTGCAGGGAAATTGACAGGCACAACCGATATTGGTCAGATAGGGAATACCGCCATATCTGCTCACCGAAGCCATGCTTACGGGCGAAATTTTAACAGGCTGGGCGAACTGGAGGAAGGGGACATTGTAGTAATATCCACCGCTGACGCTGATTACACATACAAAGTATTCAATATTCAGATTGTCGAACCTGACGATGTATCGGTTCTTAAAAAAAGCAAGACAGAAAGTATATTAACTCTTATTACATGTCATCCTCTATATAAGGCAACTCACAGGCTGATTGTCCAGGCGCGGCTCGTTTCAGCAACCTTTCATAGCATTTCTCACACAGAGTAAAGATATATCCAAAATCTGCCGATTTCAAGGGCTTATTTTTCCCTTTTTAAGCCAGATCCACTTATTATTGGTTTTAAATAAACTGTTTTTATATTCATATTTTATGTGATATAATTGGTTTAATAGATATTTTTGCAATATACAACAATAGCAGAGCCTTAATATCGTTAGGGGCTATTTTTTTCAGGAGGGGTACAAGATGGTTGAAATAGTTGAGGTCAAAACAAGAAAACAATTAAAGGATTTTATTATGTTTCCGTTTAAATTGTACAAGGACAATCCGTACTGGGTCCCTCCGCTCATAATGGATGAGTTTAATACTTTAAACAGGAAAAAAAATCCCGCTTTTGAATATTGTGATGCCAAATACTGGCTTGCCTATAAAAACGGGAAACTTGTAGGGAGGATTGCCGGAATACAGAATCATGCCTATGTTCAAAAATGGGGAAATAAGTATACCCGTTTTGGATGGGTGGATTTTATAGATGATCCCGAAGTTTCGGAAGCATTGTTCAGAACTGTGGAAAACTATGCCAGAGAAAATGGGATGGAGGCAGTTCACGGACCGTTGGGTTTCTGTGATATGGACCACCAAGGTCTCTTGGTTGAAGGTTTTGATGAAATGGGCACAATTATAACATATTATCATTATCCGTATTATAAAGAACACCTGGAAAGATTAGGTTATGTAAAGGACGTCGACTGGCTTGAACATGAAATTATTGTGCCTGAAAGCAGCGAAATTGAAAGGATTAATAAAATAGCAAGCCGATCCTTTGAAAAATATGGTCTCCGCATGCTTGATCTGAAAAATAAAAAGCAGATTAAGCCTTATGCACGGGAAGTGTTTGAGATTATAAACATTGCGTATAATGATCTTTACGGATATGTTACACTGACCGATAAACAAATCCAGGGTTACATTGATATGTATTTTTCTTATGTAAACCCTGATTATATCTGCCTTATAGTTGATAAGGACGACAGGCTTGTTGGCTTTGGGGTTGTTATCCCGTCACTGTCGAAAGCAGTGAAGAAAAATAACGGAAGGCTTTTTCCGTTTGGGTTTATCGATATTCTCAAAGCTATCAAGAAAAATGACACTCTTGATTTATACCTGGTTGCCGTAAGGCCCGAATATAAAATGACCGGAGTCCCGGCGGCAATGTTGAGCCGCTGCCTGAGAAATGCTCACAAAAACGGCGTCAAAAAAGCCATTGCTTCACCACAGCTTGAATACAACCATGCGGTTCAGTCATTATGGCGCTTTTTTGAGGCCCGTCCGCACAGAAGAAGAAGATGTTACATCAAGCATTTGAACGAAAACCCCGAACTGAATTCCGACAAAAATTAAACAAAAGCAATAGGAACGGAATATAACCGTTCCTTATTTTTTAATTTACCACATTCAACGAAATAAAAATTTCGTTGAATGTGGAGTGTAAGGATTTGAGTATAGTATTATTATGGCTGGTTCCGGTAAATTCAATCTATAAACCAGATTTTTAGTAATTCACCAAAATTTCAGAATTTCAACTTAACAAGTGTTCATAATAACAATCTGGAAAGTTTAATCCCAGCCTTTTTAATAAGTTGTCACAGCCGGAAACATTCATCATTTTGCTATATCGTTTGTAATATCATTTTTCCATATCATATACATTATACAGTTGTCGTTTATTGAGAATTGTTTAATGTTGATTAATATCTACTTCTTTAGGAAGCAGCAATAAACATCATAGATAGCTGGAATGTATTTATTTTCTATATATTTTATAATCTCAGAGACATTCATTTTGTTAAGAGTACAACATTAAGACCGTCAAGAAGTTACAGGAAACATTGAAAGTAAAAACATACTCGAACATGCTTTCAGATAATCTCTTCTGCAAGCTTTATTGCTGCATTTACGCTTGATTTTAATGAATAAATCCTATATCATTAAATCAGGTATTCTAATGGAATAATTTACATTACGTTGGGGTTTTACATATGATAAATGGCTTGGAAGACGCTCCGGTTTTATTGAAAGATTTTTTAAACTATATGCAGACCATAAAAGGTAAATCAGCCAATACTGTTCAGGTCTATCTTTATGACCTTCGCGTTTTTATGCGTTTTTTAAAAATTCATAAGAAACTGGTCCCTGAGGATACCGATTTTGATTCCATAGATATTTCCGACGTCGATGAAAATTTTTTAAGAACGGTGACGTTAAGCGATTTGTATTCTTTTATGTCTTTCGTAAGCAATAACCGTTCCAATTCGGTATATGCCCGCGCCAGAAAGGTTGCGAGCTTAAAGTCCTTTTTCAAATACCTTACCACTAAAGCCAAAGTGCTGGATATAAATCCTGCCCAGGAGCTGGAATCACCTAAAATAGTCAAGCGCCTTCCAAGGTATCTGAATATAGAAGAAAGCAAAAAGCTTCTTTCATCGGTCGATGGCAAATACAGTGCCCGCGATTACGCAATCCTTACCCTGTTCCTGAATTGCGGCCTTCGTCTGTCAGAACTGGTGGGAATCAATCTGAACAGCATACAAAATAATACTCTGAGAGTTATAGGAAAAGGCAATAAAGAGCGTATTATACCGTTGAATTCCGCGTGTATTGATGCAATTAACGAATATATGAAAGTCCGCCCTGTGGAAGGGGTTATTGACAAAAACGCCCTGTTTTTAAGTGAGCGTAAACAGCGTATAAGCAAGGCTACAGTGCAGCATATCGTAAAGAAATACATAATTTCCGCCGGATTGGACCCGAAACGCTATTCAACCCATAAACTGAGGCATACCGCTGCCACACTGATGTATAAATACGGCCATGTGGATATACGTGCCCTTCAGGAATTACTGGGACATGAAAGCATAGCCACAACCGAAATATACACTCATCTTGACGAACAGCAGCTTAAAAATGCCGTGGACAGTAATCCTCTCGCCACTTTCAGTGTACCTAAAAAGAAAATATAATTAATTTATTTGCCTTCAATGAATTTTTTGACTGCGTTTGAATAATCCTTGTCGTTTTGGTCGACGGTAATGTCGGCTTTTATTCCGGTTCCTTCAATGTTAATCTGCATGACATTCCAGTAATGGTTTACAAGAAATACCGCGAATTTCCTGCCCCGATCGGTATAAATAACCTGCCCTGTTCCCTTCCCTGCCGTTTTCGTGCCGATTACCGAAACATCGTTACCGAATGTTTTCAGGCCAAGGGTAAAAAATTCCGCAGCGCCTGCTGTTTTTTCGTTAACAAGTATTCCTGTCTTTTTGAACGAAGTATGCCATTTACCAGATGAATAAATATTTACAAAACCATTCCGGTCAATCACATAGCCCGGTGTACATTCCCCAAGCAGAGCATCGAGTATTTTATTTGCTTCATACGTAAGCCCTGTGCTATTATCCCTGAGATCCACAATAAGAATTTTTTCTCCGGGATTTTCCACGCTCTGGATAAATTCTATGAATTGCGCCGAAATTCCCGGATACAGATTTTTAAGCCTTACATAAACATACTTTTCTTCCTGCCTTGTTTCAATTTGATTGACACTGCCATTGTTAAAGTAAAAGTCGTATTCATAACCTGATATCAGCCTGGTTAAACTGTCATCCTGGCTTCTAACTGTACTGAGAAGTTTACGTACATCTTCCACTGTAAAAAGATCACCCTTTTCAATAACTGACTTCATTTCCCTGTTAACATTCTCGGTCTCTTTATAATACAGGTAATTCTCCTTTATAAAATTAGCCAGTTTTTCGCCGGCAGTGGTGGATAAATCATAATTCAGTCTCTCAGAGAGGTATTTCAGCAGACTGTAATCAGGGTAAATGGCTTTTGCCATTTCGGCATATTCCTTTGCTTTCTGGTAATTCTGCAGTTTTTCGTATTCTCTTGCCATATAAGTCATCGTTACAAAATCATTGGGATTGCCGGCCAGTATATCCTCATAGACTTCAATTGCCCGGTCATGTTTTCCAAGATCGGCCAGACACTGGGCTTTTACATACAGAAGTTCCCTGTTCTTTGGAAAATACTTAAGTGAATTATTCACCGCATCAATACATTTGTTGTAATCTCCCATTGAATAAAGAACGGAAATAAGGTTCATATTTGATGTATAATCCAAGCTGTCAAGGGAGACCGCCCTGTTAAAGTAATCCACCGCAGTTTTGTATTCTTCCCTTGCCGAAGCTATACTGCCGAGCAAATTATAAGCTTTGACACTCTGAGTGTATTTCAGTGTTTCTTTTCCCAGTTCTTCAGCTTTTGAAAAATCACCAGTCTTAAAGTAACACATGCCCATTAAAGCAAAGACTTCCTTATCCGACGGATTCACTTCATTATACCGGGTGTATGCCAGTATTGCCTCCTGATACCTTCCGAGGTTATAAAGAGAATTCCCCTTATACAGATAAGCGGTAAATAATTTATTATACATTCCTATTGCAGTATCAAACAATTTAACGGCCTCTTCGTATTTACCCTGTTCAAACTTTTTCAGCCCTTCCGTAATGCTTTTTTCAGCACTTTCCTTTGCTTTTATTGACTGGCTTACAGTATACGGAAGGGTAAGAAAAGCCGTATTGAACTGGCTGTTTATAAAATGATATTTATTGACAAGTTCCTTTATTTCACCCTTTTCTTCAATGCCAGTATCATATTTCAGCATAATATCGAATTCTTCAATATATTTTTTCTTTTTGTCAATTTTCAGTTCAAGTTCGGCAATGTGTATATTAATACCCTTGTCCAGACCCAACAGCGGGAAGATTTCCGAAACAAAGGAATTAAAATTGCCCGAGCCTTTAAGTATATAGCTGTTTTCGGTTTCATGGACATTAAGATTATTGCATAATTCATCGGTGGGCCGGACGTAGTCAAATACCGATTTTTTCATTTCAGCGGCTTCGGATTTGCTAATTTTTGCAATATCCCAGTGAACCTCGTCATCTCTTTTTGAATACAGATTCTCCCCGTCAAGCCAAATTTCAAAAAAGGACATGTTTTCTACCGAAATTTTTTTATGAAATAAAGCTCTGGAGCGGTTTATAGTAGTCTCATAAATAACACTTGGCATACCGGTGTTTTTATCTACTGACGAAGTTTGTACAGTATGTAAAACGTTAAGGGATTTGTGGGCTGAAAAGGCGTCCGAAAGTATCTTTTTGGCCTTATGATAATCCCTTCCGTAAATCCAGTTGTACTGCTGTATATTATTACCGTTTTGCCCCATGCTGAACAAAAGTTCTTCCTTTTTCCCCTCCCCTCTGATGACCGTATACAAAATTAACTTATTATCAAGATAAATACTTTGAGGTATATCCCCTTTCTTATATTCATTTATCGTTAATACCTCGGAACCGTCCTTTTTGCACCTGATAAGGCTGTAACTATTTTCTCGGTTTTCAACGGCAAGGTAAAGCCCTTCGCCCTCCATATTTATCGCCAAAGGAATTTTGTCGGTGATTCTGGTAATTCTGCCGCCCGAAACAGGCACACGATACAGTCCGGACGCGTATTTGCCTTTATTAATATCGGTTATCTCCTTATAAATCACGAAATATAGGAATTCACCATCAGTCAGTTTTAAACCGTAAATTTTCCCGTCATTATAGTTTCCGCTCAATTTACTTGTGAGATTTCTTTTATCCGACCCGTCTATCCTTACCCGGCAAACCGTTCCATTACGGTTATCAAAATAATAAATCCATCCGTTATGAACAAGCCAGTTTTTGGGTGAGAAATCACCGTTTTCCACAATTTTCATGGTCGCAGATCCGTCGGTTCTCGTTCTGTATAAAATTGTTTCATTATCCGCCTCACTGTAATATATCCAGCCATTAACCACCTGAATTGATTTTACCGGCTTATTTACAATAACCTGTTTTTCCGAGCCGTCTTTTTTCATCCTGATAACCCTGGTTACGCCCTTTTCCCTGCCAATACAGTATAACCAGTCGTTGATAATGTATAAATCGCCTGTAATATTGTCGGATATCTTTTCCTTCTGTTTCGTAGTTATATTTTCTTTTATCAGAACTCCGTCGGAAAGCACGTGATAATAATAATCACCGTCGGACGCGAATCTCCCGCCGTTCTGAACATTACCCTGTTCTTTCTGCTCTTTTAAATCATAAATAAAAACCGTTTTCGTCTCGTTTACCCAGTCCACCCTTGCGCCAAGAGCTTCACTTACAAAACGCACGGGAACCATTACCCTCCCGTTCACGCCCACTGCCGGGACTTCCATAATATACGGCACATTATTCACCATCGCAATACGGTTTCCGGGCTGGACACGAACCTCATTTCCCCTTGTAATAACCACCGTTTTTGCAGAATCGTCCCATTGAACCTTTGCGCCAAGAGCCTCAAAAACCGCCCGTACAGGAACCAGTGTGAAACTTTTTACAAAAAACGGAGGTACGTCAACAGCAACCTCTGTATCGTTGACATAAACCCTAATTTCAGGGCCTTCAGTGCTTTTCTGCGCGGTAACATGAAAAGGAAAGGCGATTATGACAAGGAAAATCAGGAGAATTCCAATAAATTTTTTCACAGCATTCTTTAACATTCCGGCCTCCGCTTTTTTACATTTTTCCGGCATTTAACAAAACTCAATAAATTTATTATCTAACAAATATAATACACTTTATGGAGACAACTGGCAATAAAAAAAAAGAACCCCTCAAAGGGTTCTCCGGCTGAGTGGCGATATACCCATCAGTCCAATTTTTCATAAAAAGCTTTATATCCCAAATACGCGGCGTACACATCCGCCTTGCTCGTCACTTCAAACGGAGCGTGCATGCTTAATACGGGCACCCCGCAGTCGACCACGTCCACGCCGAGACTTGCGATATACATTGCTATTGTACCGCCGCCGCCTTTGTCAACTGCGCCAAGCTCACTGGTGTGCCATACAACACCGTTTTCATTAAACACTTTTCTAATCTTTGCCAGCAACTCTGCGTGAGCATCCGACGCCCCGGCTTTTCCGCGCGAGCCGCTGAATTTAAGGATTGCAAGCCCTTTGCCCAGGTAAGCGGCATTAAATTTGTCATGGGTTCCTTCAAAATTCGGATCCACTGCGGCATTTACGTCAGCCGACAGCATAACTGAATTGTTTAGGCAACGCCTTAAAATAATATCCGAATAGTTATCTGTGGTCAAATAACACAGATCTGCGATAAAATCTTCAAGAATTTTCGACTCAGCGCCGGTATTGCCGACACTTCCAATCTCTTCCTTGTCGGTCAGAATGCATACGGCCGTAAACTCAGGATCATTTACGTCAAAAAGAGCGGTTACGGAAGTATACGCGCAAACCCTGTCATCCTGTCCGTAAGCACCGATCATGCTCCTGTCCAGACCTACGTCCTTTGCCTTAAACGCAGGTACAAGCTCAAGCTCTGACGTGAGGAAGTCTTCTTCGGTTATACCGTACTTTTCATGAAGCAGGTTAAGAATATTAAGTTTAACCTTGTCCTTAACCTCCTTGTCGTCATACGGCATTGAGCCCACAAGGGCATTCATTGCTTCGGCGCTGATAGCTTCGCTGAGTTTTTTCTCCATCTGGTCTTTTGCAAGATGCGGAAGCAAATCGGTTATAGTAAGCACGGGATCGTTTTCATCCTCGCCAATGGCAACTTCCACAGCCTCACCGTTCTTTTTTATTATTACACCATGCAGCGCCAGCGGGATGGCAAGCCACTGGTATTTCTTAATTCCGCCGTAATAATGGGTTTTGAAGAAAGCCATATCCGTATTCTCATACAGAGGATTCTGTTTTATATCAATCCTGGGCGCATCTATATGGGCACCAATCATTCTCGTTCCGTCTTCCAGAGGCTTTTTCCCTATTACGGCCAAAATTACCGCTTTATTTCGGATATTTCTGTAAACCTTGTCTCCGCTCTTTAAAGTTTGCTTTTCTTTAATAATCCTGTCCAGATTTTTATACCCCAATTTTTCAGCCTGCTTAATAACTTCCTTTGCACATTCCCGTTCTGTCTTTCCAATGTTCAGAAAGTTCTTGTAACCTTCACAGTAGCTGAATATTTTCTCTTTGTCCCCGATTTTTTCCCACGCATTTGAGGTTTTATAGCCAATTTCATCCATCAGTTTCTGTCCCTTGCTTTTTTCCTTTACTTCTTCCACTGCAAAATACTCCTTTCCGGTCAAAAATATTGGTAAAATTTAAATCACTCATATTATACCACCCATACAGCATAAATACCAGAAAAACAGAGGACATCCGCAATGAATCTTTAATCACTCATCTGGCAATACCGTTAAACTATTATGAAAAAACCCGGATAAGAAATCCGGGAAAAATTTTCTTATATTAATTTCAGTTCAGGATTAATTTACGACGTCTTCTACAGGATAATGCAGATAAGTCCTCCGCTTCCTTCGTTGATTATTCTCTGCAGCGTCTCCTGAAGTTTCATCTGGGCATCTTCAGGCATTTTGTAAAGTTTATTCTGCAAACCTTCGGTTATAAGTTCATACAGTGATTTGCCGAATATATTGGAATCCCAAAGTTTTTCAGGCTGCCCTTCAAACTCCTTCAGCAGATAGTTTACAAGCTCTTCGGATTGTTTTTCAGAACCCACCAAAGGTGCTATTTCGGTCTCAATGTCCGCGCGTATCATATGTATTGACGGCGCACTCGCCCTGAGTTTTACTCCGAACCTACTGCCCTGGCGGATTATTTCAGGCGGCTCGAGGGTCAATTCATCAAGTTGCGGCGCAACTACGCCGTAACCTTTGGTTCTTACCTCATGCAACGCGTATTCAACTTTCTTATACTCCTTCCTTATCGCCGCAAGTTCTTTCAGAACACTGAACAGCTCATGCTCGCCCTGTATATTAAGCCCGGTCTCGGCATTGAGAATCTGATAAAACAGACCGTCGGCCATATTTATTTCTATGTTTATACGCCCGCTGCCCAGCTGCATTTCGGTTATCCTTCCGTTCTTGACAAACTCGTAATTATTAAGGTTGTTTACATTGTTATTAATTTGCCTTATTGTAGCATTGTCATCCAAAACCTCGCGCAGGGCATTTATAATATCGTTTCTGAGCCAGTGCTGCGGATCAAGCCTTGTAACCCAGCGCGGAACATCCACTGCTACTTCCCTGACAGGGAACTCGTAAAGGATTGTCCGCATTGTATCATGAATATCCCTTATGGTCATATTCAGGCAGTCCATCGGCAGAACAGGCTTGTTGTATTTCTGGGAGAGTCTTTCAGCAAGTTGCCTTGTTTCAGGCTGTTCGGGGAAAGCCGAGTTCAGGATAATTATATACGGCTTTTTGCTGTTTTCCAGTTCTGCTATAACCTTTTCTTCAGCTTCTTCATATTCTTCCCGGGGTACATTTGTAAACGATCCGTCACTGGTAATGGCAACCGCAATTGTTGAATGTTCGCGGATTACTTTCCTGGTGCCAGTTTCGGCGGCTTCCTCAAAGGGTACTGGTTCGTCAAACCATGGTGTATGGACCATTCTCGGCATTTCACCTTCCATATACCCTATCGCACTCTTTACCAGATATCCGACGCAGTCAACCAGCCTTACATTCATTGTGGCGTTGTCGTCCATTACGATTTTTACCGCTTCATTAGGAACGAATTTGGGTTCTGTCGTCATTATCGTGCGTCCCGAACCGCTTTGTGGCGTTTCGTCAATAGCCCGCTCCCTTTCATAAGGATTTTGTATGTTCGGAATTACCAACCCCTCCATAAATCTTTTGATAAAAGTGGATTTACCGGTCCTTACCGGCCCGACTACACCGATATAAATGTCTCCGTTCGTCCTTTCGGCTATATCTTCATAAATCCTGTAATCTCTTTCCACGGCGTATCCCCCTCTTAAGAAAGAATTGTTATAACGGGTCACCCGGTCCTTTCTTTTATAATATATTGAACAAGTCCACTATTTATTACAAAAAAATAAAGCCTTCTGAGGCTTTTTTATTTACGTGATTTCACTTTATTAGGTTATTCCAAGGTATCCGATTCGCTTTTGTCATCGGGATCGCCGTTGTTTTCAGGACTGCCGGATGTATAAAACTCACCGTTCCTTTGCCTTTTATCGTAATAAAAAAAGAACAGCACATAAAGCAAAAAAACCGTAATGGATTCCGTAACCCTGTAATGTATAAACATCATGTTAACCATTATCAAAATAAATATTACAAGCGCTATCCATGCAAGGATTCTTTTTCTCAACGCTCATCCACTCCACCATTATTTCTAAAGGTAAAAATTATTTCTTTTTGTTTTCCCTTCGGGTTAAAAGCCAGTCGTGAATTTTTGCCTCATAGCCGTTTCTGGTGGGCTCATAGTAAACGGTACCGCGCATCTCTTCGGGCAGATATTCCTGGTCAACGATATTTCCGGGAAAATCATGGGCATATAAATAACCTTTTCCATATCCCAGTTCGGCCATGCCTTCAACAGGCGCATTCCTGAGGTGCATTGGAACTTCACCCGTATACTTCGTTGCTACATCGGAAAGAACTTTTTCTATTCCTTTATAACATGAATTGGATTTCGGGCTCGTGGCAACCATCACAGCGGCCATTGCAAGTATAATCCTTGCTTCGGGCATACCTATGCGCTCTATTGCCTGCGCTGCTGCCACTGCAACGGTAAGCGCACTGGGATTTGCCATTCCCACGTCCTCGGCGGCACATATGATTATCCTTCTTATAAGATATTCCGGTGTTTCACCGGCATAAAGGGCCCGGCCGAGGTAAAACAGCGCCGCATCGGGATCGCTTCCCCGCATTGATTTAATAAACGCGCTTATGTTATCGTAATGGGCTTCGGACGATTTATCGAAACGTATTGCCTTTTTCTGAACGCAGTCTTCAACTACGTTTTTGTCTATCACATATACTCCGCGATTGTCGGGTTCGGAAGTAAGAACCGCAAGTTCCAGGGCATTCAGCGCTATCCTTGCGTCTCCTTCGGATAACGCGGCAAGCAGGCGCAGCGCTTCATCAGATATGTCAATTTTGAGATTTCCGTAGCCCCGTTCGGGATCGCTGATAGCACGCCTTAATATGGTTATAATGTTTTCTTCGGTTAAGGGTTTAAGCATAAATACCGTAGATCTTGAAATAAGCGCCTTGTTTACTTCAAAAAACGGATTTTCGGTTGTCGCCCCTATGAGAACAATACGGCCGTTTTCAACGTAAGGCAGAAGAGCGTCCTGCTGGGCCTTGTTGAACCTGTGAATTTCGTCTATAAAAAGAACGCACCGTCCTGACGGGTTTAAAAACTCGTTTGAGGTCTCTTCTATAATATCTTTTATATCCTTTACCCCGGCAGTTACGGCATTAAGCTGCCTGAAAACCGATTTTGTGCTGTTGGCTATGACTCTCGCCAGAGATGTTTTTCCTGTGCCCGGAGGTCCGAAAAGGATAATGGAAGATATCTGATCTGCCTGTATCATTCTGTACAGCAGTTTGCCTTTTCCTACGATATGCTCCTGGCCGACAAATTCGTCAAGGGTCCTTGGCATCATTCTGTAGGCCAGCGGTTCTCTCTTTTTATCCCTCGGCAATTAAACCACCTTTCTTTTTACCGGTATTTGCAAAAAAAGCGCACAGCAAATGATCAATTTTGCTAAATTTCAGTTTTTCCTTCTGTAATTTTCTTCATATACTTTTCGTATAAGTCGGGCCTTTTCCGTTTAGTCCTCTCCAGTTTCTGCTCAAAACGCCATTTCTGAATATTGGCATGATGTCCTGACAATAAGACGTCAGGTACTTTTCTTGACAGGAACACCGGCGGGCGAGTATACTGTGGGTATTCCAAAAGCCCGTCGGTATGGGATTCGTCTGACGTCGCACCCGGTGGCAGAACTCCTTCAACAAGACGGCTTACGCAGTCAATAAGCACCATTGCCGGAAGCTCGCCGCCTGTAAGGACGTAATCACCTATGGATATCTCTTCGTCCACGATCTCTTCAATAACGCGTTCGTCCACACCTTCATAATGACCGCAAAGGATTACAATATGTTTTTCCCGGGAAAGTTTTTTCGCAATATCCTGGGTTAAAATTCTCCCCTGCGGGCTCATATATATGGTAAGCGGCTTATAAGGAAGATCTTTGACCACATTCAGCCATGCATCATAAATGGGCTGCGGTGTCATAACCATTCCCGTGCCGCCGCCGTACGGATAGTCATCCGTTTTTTTATGCTTATCCTTTGAAAAATCCCTTATATTATGAGTTCTTATTGTTATAATGCCTTTTTCCCGTGCCCTGCCTATGATGCTTTCGGATAAAAAAGCATCAACGCTTTCGGGAAAAAGAGTCAAAACATCAAAAATCATCGTTCTATCAATCCTTCCGGAAGGACCACCTGAACTCTTTTGTTTTCAATATCCACTTTCAGAACGACATTCAGCAGAGCGGGTATCAGTATCTCTCCGTATTTACCGCCATTGACCACATATACGTCATTGCTTCCCGTCTGCAATACATCGGTTATTTTACCGAGATACTCGTCTCCCTCATAAACCTCGCATTCCAGAAGGTCGGCTATGAAAAATTCATTTTCATCAAGAGGACGGGCATTTTTCCTGTTGACCTTAAGCTCACAGTTTTTCAATTCGGCGGCCTTATCCATTGTGTCAATACCATGGAGCCTAATCAGCACGAAATTTTTGTGATACCGCACACTGTCAACGAAATATTCGGTCAGTTTGCCGTTCTTTTCAACCCAGACTATTTTCAGATAATCAAAACGGCTAATATCCGAAGTTGTGGGTATAACTTTCAGCTCACCATGCACACCATGAGTATTTGCCACTTTTCCAACGGTAAGATATTCAACCAATTTATTCTCCCTCCGTCAATAAAACCCCGACCTTGTCGAGCGGCCGGGGTTGCCATTATTCAGAGATTGGTTTTATTACTTCTTTAACAGCCCATTTCTTTATTGTTATTTTGGTCCTTTCGTTTCCGCTTTCAATGGTAAATTCATCATCCTTGATGTTTATAATTTTACCTGTAATACCTCCGATGGTGATAACTCTGTCGCCGACGATGGCGTTATTGATCATTTCGCGGGTTTCCTTTTCCTTTTTGCGCTGAGGCCTGATAAGGATAAAATACATAAGCACGAACATCAAAATCAGCGGACCGAATTGGATTAAAAACAGATAAAAACTGCTTACTTCAGGTACTTCTTCTGCGGCAGTGTTTGCAGCACTCTCGGCAAATGCTGTTAACAACCAGTTCATGTTATTTCTCCTTTCAATAATATAAAAATATGCATGCTTTTGTAAAAAAGGCATACAAAGCTCAGTCCCGTAAATACAGAAACATTATACACAATTAGTCTCACCAATTCAACCATTTATTGCTTTCAGCCCTTCCGCGCTCTGACATGAACCATACCTTTAACCAGGAATCCTCTGAAAATGAGGCATCCCTCCAAATTATATTCCTGTTTTTGTGTCGTAACCAAACTTCCTGAAAAACTCGTTTCTGAAATCACCCAGGCAATCATTCCTTATTGCTTCCCGGATATTTTCCATAAGCCTGATTAGGAAACGCAGGTTATGCCATGTGGCAAGCCTCAGCCCCAGCATCTCCCCTGCTTTGAAAAGATGCCGAATATATGCTCTCGTAAAATTTCTGCATACATAACAGTCGCATTCCTCGTCAATGGGTGAAAAGTCCTCTGCATATTTTGCATCCCTTATAATAATTCTGCCTTTTGACGTGAACACAGTCCCGTTTCTGCCGATACGCGTCGGCAGAACGCAGTCAAACATGTCTATACCGCGTATGCTTCCGTCTATAAGATAATCCGGGCTTCCCACTCCCATCAGATATCTGGGCTTGTTTTCGGGAAGATAGGGTACTGTTTTTTCAAGCATTTCCATCATTACTTCTCCCGGCTCACCTACGCTTAACCCTCCAATGGCGTAGCCCGGAAAATCCATGGCGGTGAGTTGCTTGGCGCTTTCTCTGCGCAAGTCTTCGTAGACACTTCCCTGGACAATTCCGAAAAGTGCCTGCTTTTCAGGGTTTTTATGGGCTTTAAGGCACCTTTCCGCCCACCGGGTAGTCATTTCCATTGATTTTTTCGCATATTCGTAATCGCACGGATAAGGGGCACATTCGTCAAATGCCATTATTATGTCGGAACCCAGAGCATTTTGTATTTCAATCGATTTCTCCGGAGACAGAAAATGTTTTGAACCGTCTATATGGGACCTAAAAGTAACCCCTTCTTCAGTAATATCACGCAGCTCAGCAAGGCTGAATACCTGAAAGCCGCCGCTGTCGGTCAGGATCGGCCTGTCCCAGTTCATAAAGCGGTGTAATCCACCTGCTTTTTTGATAAGCTCATGTCCGGGCCTAAGGTACAGATGGTATGTATTGCTCAGAATAATGCCCGCGCCTATTTCCTTTAACTCATCAGGAGACATTCCTTTAACCGTTGCCTGGGTCCCCACCGGCATAAAAACAGGAGTGTCAAAGCTCCCGTGAGGAGTATGCACCCTTCCGAGCCTCGCTCCTGTCTGTTTGCATACATGTATCAGTTCATAAGTTACCGCTGCCATTTAATACTCCTTTGCCAAAAACTTCGTTGCAGAAATAACTTGCATGTATTATATATTAGCCAAGTTTTTCATTGCGGTCAATTATTAAAAATCAAAAATCGCCATAGTTCTGATTGGATTCATGACCGTTTTTCCTGTCGTTAATTAGTATTATCACCCCGGCGATAATTAAACCAATTGGCAGAATAAATTTCGAAAAACCTCTTAAATTCCTTATTGTAAAAGTGAATAAAAACAATGAAAAACATGTCAGAATACCGACCGGGATCAACAGTCCTTTTTCTCTGTTTCCGAAATAATACAGTTCAAAAAGTCCTACCGCAGGCGCAAGAAAAACTCCAGGCCACATTACGTTGTAAATATCCCACAGTTCAGATGTTTGAAAAACAATACCCAGTGTTAGAAAAATACCTCCTGGAACCAAAAGCCCCACGTTTTTCCTGTCGGAATAATAACCGGCATGGAAGAGCACTGATACAAATATGAATATCAGCGGCCAGAATTTTGCCAAAAGCTCACCTATACTTGGAATTACACCGAAAGTACTGAGAGTAAGTAAAATCCCTATACATATCAGCGTAACTCCAAGTCCGAATTTCCCGTTTTTTCTGTTATCCATATTTCCAACCCTCCGTAAGGTCAATTTCTATGGATAACATTGTATAACGGTATTATGAAAAAGCCGTTAGCCGTTCATTAGAATTTAATTAAAATTTTTCGTTTTGTGAAAAAATACCGTCAAGCCACTCAATGCACAAATCAATCCATCCCGACACATGCGGGTATTCACCCATATTTCCGTTATCGGTCTCCTTATTTGCCAGTGACAGCCCATGCGGCCCGTATGGATAAATATGAAGTTCAAAAGGGATTTTATTTTTATGTAACGCCATTGCAAAAAGCAGGCTGTTTTCCACCGGGACTGACCTGTCTTCAACGGTATGCCATATAAACGCCGGAGGTGTTTTTTCCGATACGTGGTTTTCAAGCGACATTTCATTTATTAAAGCATCATCAGGATTTTCACCCAGCAAATTGTCCCTTGAGCCTTTATGGGCGAATTCCTTCATCGTTATTACCGGATAACCGAGAATCAGTGCATTGGGTCTGTTTTCCCCCAAAACAATCCCTTCCCTTTTTAGGTACGGTTTGTCGTAATGTACGCCAAGACTCGCAGCCAGGTGTCCGCCGGCCGAAAATCCGCATACGGCGATTTTATTTCTGTCTACATTCCATTCATCGGCATTTTCCCTTATAATACACATCGCTCTGGAAACATCCAAAAGCGGCTGAGGGTGACGGTTCGGAGCCACACTGTAATAAAGAATGAAAGCGTGGTATCCTTTGGCTGTAAACCGCATTGCAATCGGCTCTGCTTCCCTTGGTGAAGTATGGGTATATCCGCCGCCGGGACATATTAAAACAGCGCCCCTCTTTTTTTCACCTGAAAGAATATATGTTTCCATACAGGGTTCAAATCCGTTCAGTTCATTTTTTGTCAATATTCCGTCCCAGATTTTAATTTTCCTGTTAATCAACCTTATTTCCCCCTCACACGAAAAATCAAATTATAAACATGGCATCACCGAAGCTGTAAAACCGGTATTTCAGCTCTATTGCCTCCTTATAGGCATTAAGGACTTTTTCTCTGCCTGCAAAAGCGCTGACAAGCATAAGGAGTGTTGATTCAGGCAAATGAAAGTTTGTGATCAGCCCGTCTATGGCTTTAAATTTGTAACCCGGATAAATGAAAATGTCGGTTTCTCCCTCGGTCGGTCTGACAAAGCCGTTCTCATCCGCAACCGACTCCAGAACCCGGCAGCTTGTCGTCCCGACCGCAATAACCCTTCCTTTATCATTTCTCGTTTTGTTTATAATGTTACAGGCTTCCGCGTCTATTTTAAAGTATTCGGAATGCATTTTATGGTCTTCAATATTTTCTGTTTTCACCGGCCTGAAAGTCCCAATACCGACATGAAGTGTCACTTCAGCAAACCGTACGCCTTTGTTTTTCAGTTCTTCTATAAGTTCTTCGGTAAAATGAAGACCTGCCGTAGGTGCTGCGGCGGAGCCGTTATATTTGGAGTAAACCGTCTGATATCGTTCCCTGTCCTTTAGTTTCTGCGTAATATACGGCGGAAGGGGTATAATGCCCACTTTATCAAGTACTTCTTCAAAAATTCCGTCATAAGTGAATTTCACAATGCGGTTCCCGCCTTCCACTATTTCCAGCACTTCGGCCTTAAGCAGATTGTCACCGAATACAAATCTCGTTCCTACCTTTGCCCTTCTTCCGGGCTTTAACATTACTTCCCAAATATCCTTGTCGTGTTTTTTCAGAAGCACAAATTCAATTTTCCCTCCGGTGTCCTCTCTCACGCCAAGAAGGCGCGCGGGAATAACCCTTGTGTTATTTATTACAAGGCAGTCACCGGGATTTAAATAGTCTTTAATGTCACGGAAATGCAGATGAGTTGTTTTTCCCGTTTTTCTGTCAAGAACAAGAAGTCTTGACATATCCCTTTTTTCCAGAGGGCTTTGGGCAATCAGTTCTTTAGGCAGTTCATAATAAAAATCCTTCAGTTGCATATTGATCATTTCCTTTTGTATAAAAATACGGACTTGTTCATGAGGTTTACGCAAACAGCGTTCCCCATGGTGCCATATGCTATAATACAGAAATTTTTCAGCGCTTACAAGGGGTAGCATTAATGATTATTCCCCAATTACATACTCACTTATTATCTCTTTTTCAAGAGCATAAAAACGCTCATTTTTAACGTTCCGTTCATCAAAAGCCATGGGATTGTGTATTTCTTTCAATATTCCCGTAGGTTTGTCAGAAAGGACGTATATCTTGTCAGAAAGGAGGAGGGCCTCCTGCACATCATGAGTGACCATGATTACCAGAGGCCTTTGTTTTTTCCATAATTCCTTAAACAGATTTATCATCTGTCCCTTTCTTCTGAGATCCAGAGACTGGAAAGGTTCGTCCATTAACAGGATATCTGCCTGTACAATAAAAGCCCTTGCCATTGCAAGGCGCTGTCGCATTCCGCCGCTTAATTCCGCAGGCATGTGGTTTTCATAGCCTTTAAGCCCGACTTTTTCAATCATTTCAAAACATATTTTTTTTCGTGTTAATCTGTCGACACTGTCCGGAAGAACAATCTCTAAATTTTTCCAGGCATTTTTCCATGGTAACAGCCGCGGTTCCTGGAAAAGAAAGGACAGAGTTTTCCCGTCGTTGCCGGTAATTTCTCCTGAATCGGCATTGATCAGCCCCGCCACAATTCTAAGCAGGGTTGTTTTTCCGCATCCCGACGGCCCCAATATGGCCGTTATTGTTTTTTCTTCAAATTCCATACTTATTTTATCTAATATTTTTGTGCCGTTAAAACTTTTTTCTATGTTAAGAAGCTTTATCATTTCAAGTTTTCTCCCTGAACAATATTTTTATCAGCAGGTCAAAAACAACCGAAATAAATACCACTATCAACGCCCAAGCCATGATCCCCGCAAGGTCAATCTGGATTCTGTGCATATACATCTGTGCCCCTATAGACTGATGATTTGCAAAATTAAACACCTCAGCCGTAACCATGACCTTGAAATTCAATCCCAGAGCCGAACGTGAACCTGCGACTATATAAGGCTTCAAGGAAGGAATGTATATATTGCGTATAATCTTTGCGTTGGTGAACTTGTAAATCCGCGCCATTTCGAGAAGTTTCCCGTCCACGTTGCGAAGCCCCTCAGAAATGTTTGTATAAAGTACCGGAAATACAACAAAATAGCAGATAATAACCGGAGTATACGACAGCGGAAGAAGCAGCAGCGCTATCAATATGATTGCGACAGTGGGAATTGCCCTGATAAAACCTGTAACGAGTTCCATCAATCTGTATATGCCTGGAACAAGCTTGCTGACAATACCGAAAACAAGGGCAGGAATAAATGCAGCGGCGAAACTGAAGAAAACGGCTTTCACTGTGTTAAATACCGTAGGAAAAAAAGAAGGGTCTTTTATAACAGACCATAAAGAGGTAATAACCTCATAAGGGGAAGGAAATATCAGCGATTTCCTTCCCATAGACCAAATATGCCATATAAGGATTAATCCGATTAAAAATACAGACGGTAATATGTCCTGAACGTGTTTTTTCACAAAGGTACCCGCTTTTGTATAAAATTCATTCACTTAATTTATTTCGTAATACAATCCGTCGTCGGGCAGTTTCCCGCCAACCGTCTCAGGATTGAATTCATACATGATTTCAAAAATCTGATCCAGTTCTTTTCTGACATCCTTCACGTATTCGTGCCGTATATTATTACCGGGCATTGATTTTTCCACAATGTCGGCAGTCAGGCCCAGTTCAAGCTCTTCGGCCATTGCACCTGCTTCCTTAGGATTTTCATTAATCCAGTCCATTCCTTCGGCCAGTACATTTATATAATCTTTAACAAGCTGCGGATCGTTATTAATCAGGTCTTCTTTTACAAGAATACCGGCCTGCGGATATCCGGCCTTTGAAAGCCCAAAAGCCTTTTTCCATTCTTCCTGCAAGTCCAGGAAAACGTTTGTGTCAGGTTTTTTGCTTAAAACGGTTGACAAGACAGGTTCGGGCAGCATAGAGATTTTTGCCTTTCCGTTAAGGAAATTTGGAGCAAGCTCGGTTGCCCCCGAAAGATATATCAGGTTCACGTCCTTGTCGGGATCCAGCCCGTTTTTCTGTAACAAAGTCCGGAATACTATATCGGGAACAAGCCCCTTGCCCATAAGGTAAATGTCCTGGCCTTTCAGGGCTTCCCAGCCTTCAATTTTTTCGGACGATGCAATAAACAAATTTCCCCATGTTACGACCGACGTGAGTTTGTAAGGGACTTTTTTCTGGTACAGCTGAGCGGCAAGGTTCACCGGCACGACAGCGAAATCGGCTTCCTGAGCCGTAAGACGGGCTACAATCAAATCAGTTGTAGGAACTATTTCATACTCCACTTTTGTTCCGTCTATTTCAGCAGTATCCTTCATGGCTTTCGAAATACTTATGGCTGTTGCCCCAGACGGAGCCACCACTTTTATTTGCCTGGTTTTTGCGGCGTTATTCTGCTCGGTAACATTGCCGGCCGAACATGATGACAGCACAAAAACAGCTAAAACCAGGCAGACGAAAATGAAAAACCTTTTATTCATATTAAAAACCTCCATAAAAAAACCCCTCCTGACGGATGGGTAACGTTGATTTACATTCCCCTCCTCACGGATTTCTCCATGAATTCAGGTATGTAAAATAGAAATCTTCGTTGCAATTAAAATAATTACAACTCAGATAACTATTTGACTTTACGGTATTATCATTTTAACATTTGAGTAATTTCAATACAATCCAGTATTTTCACTATTTAGATCCAAATTTATAAAATTCAGTTGTCATGTTTGCATAAACAGGTTTCAAATTACAGTTTATGGTTTTCAAACATCAATCTGCATTTGTCAGCCCTGTATTTGGCTATAATGTATTCCACCGGCTGCCCGCTTTTTGAATAAAGGATATTATATACCACAATCAACGCCTGTCCTGGCTGTACCTGAAGCTGAGAAGCGTCCATAGCATCAGCATAACTGACTTCTATAGTGCTCTTGGAAGTATACGGGACAAGCGGATATTTACCCCTCAGAATCTCATATGAAGGCTTCTTGTTTCTAATATCCTCTTCCAGGTTGGGAAACAGGTTTTGCGGGATATAAGAAACGTTAATGGAACATATTTCACCGTTATTAATATTCAAATAGGCAATGCATGTAAACTGCAGATTATCGGATTTAAGATTGAATACTTCGGTTAATTTTGCAAACTCCCTGGGCGTAACGGTAGAAATCGAAACAATCTCCTTTTTTTCCGGTTCAGGGCTGTCAAGAACGGAATCTGTAAAACCGGTATAGTTTCTTATATCTATGATACAGGATTTCTGCCTTGCTACGAATGTTCCCTTACCCTTCAGCTTATAAAGGTAACCGTTGCTTGTTAACTCATTTATGGCCTGCCTTACCGTAGGACGGCTAATGTTGTACTGTTCACACAATTCCTGTTCGGACGGGATTTTTGTATCTTCCTTGTATTCACCTGACTCAATCTTTTCAAGAATTATATTTTTCAACTGACAATACAGCGGGATATTGCTGTACCTGTTTATGCCTGCCACTGCATATACCCCCAGTTCTCAAAATGTAGTGACTGTTAATCCGGCAGCAGCTTATGATATTGCCCGGCTTTTAGTAATGTCGTAATTACATGATTACATCATAACTGTTTTAAAGAAAAAAATCAAGGTAAAAGCACTATCGGTACAAAAGCATATTATTCCGCACATGAAAAATCAAGTAAAAAATAATGGAAATCATACATTTAAGCTTACATGAATTTCTTCAACGGGGTTAGCATCCAAAACAGGTTTTACGCAATCCTTCAAAAACTCTTCCACCTGTTCCACGCTTCGGCCTATAAAATTCCTTGGATTCAGCACATCTTTCAGTTCATTGATGTCCAGACCAAAGGCACTGTCCTGAGCTATTCTTTCGATAAGATCGTTATTCAACCCTTCCTTTTTTACTCTGTCCGCTGCCGCCATCGAATGCACGCGAATTCTCTCATGAAGCGACTGCCTGTCCCCGCCTTTTTTCACGGCTTCCATAAGAATATTTTCGGTTGCCATAAACGGAAGCTCTTCCATAACTCTTTTTTCTATCATTTTCGGATAAACTACCATTCCATCAGCTATATTTATGTAAATGTTTAAAATAGCATCCACTGCGAGGAAGGCTTCGGGTATGCTAATCCTTCTGTTCGCAGAATCGTCAAGGGTTCTTTCAAGCCATTGGGTTGAAGCGGTGATTGGAGCGTTCAGCGCATTAACTATAACATACCGCGCAAGCGATGATATTCTTTCACTTCTCATCGGATTTCTCTTATAAGCCATTGCAGACGATCCTATCTGATTTTTTTCAAAAGGTTCCTCGATTTCCTTCAAATGCTGCAGCAGCCTCAAATCATTACTGAATTTATACGCACTTTGGGCTATGGCGCTCAGAACGTTCAGAATTCTTGAATCCTGTTTTCTTGTATATGTCTGGCCGGAAACGGGGATAACCCTCTTAAACCCTACTTTCTCGGCTATAAGTTGTTCAAGTTTTTTAACCTTTTCATGATCCCCGTCAAATAGCTTCAGAAAACTTGCTTGTGTCCCCGTTGTTCCTTTATTGCCAAGAAGATACAGGTGTTCCAGTACAAAATCAAGCTCTTCCAGATCAAACAGCAAATCCTGAATCCACAGGCACGCTCTTTTTCCTACTGTAACAAGCTGGGCAGGCTGAAAATGAGTATAACCGAGGGTTGGAAGATCCCTGTACTTGTATGCGAAATCCGAAAGTTTCCTTATAACATTAAGAACTTTCGTCCTTATAAGTTTCAGGGCTTTTGAATAGATAATTATATCGGCATTGTCGGTAACAAAACATGACGTAGCGCCAAGATGAATAATGCCTTTAGCTTTTGGGCACTGGGCACCGTAGGCATGAACATGCGCCATTACATCGTGCCTTACCTCTTTTTCCATCATTTCGGCATATTCATAATTTATATCATTCTGATGCTCTTTCAATTCCTCAATCTGTTCCTGGGTTATCGGCAGGCCAAGTTCCATTTCAGCTTCCGCAAGAGCAATCCATAGCAGGCGCCATGTTCTGAATCTTGTGTCAGGTGAGAAAAGAGCCTGCATTTCCTTACTTGCATATCTTGTATTCAGTGGGCTTTCATAAGTACTTTTCTGCAAGATACCATCCTCCGAAGTTAAAATTACAAACCTGCAAGAGATGGAAAAACACTAAGCCATCCTTACATTATCTCCATTTTTGCTGTTATTTTAACAATGTTTCATGAAAATAATTATATAATTATTTTGAATAAAAATCCATATCTTAACACCATTTTTTACTGGACAGAAATAAAAAGGCAAGAAACCGGATATTACCGGCTCTTACCTTGGAGTATTTATTTATCGTTTATGTTTTTATTCCTCGGAAATTAATGGCTGGTAGCGGCAAATACGGGACTTTGAGAAGAAATTGAAATGCTGTCTTTGCCGTCTGACAATATCTTATCCAGCACAACCAGCTCAATACAGGTACAAAGAATTTCCATTGCCTGTTCCAGTTCCTCAACCGGCGGGTAAGTCGGAGCAATTCTGATGTTTTTATCGTAAGGATCCTTTCCGTAAGGGAAAGTAGCACCTGCCGGGGTGAGTTTGACCCCTGCCTCCTGTGCTTTGGTCACAATTTCCATTGCGCATCCTTCCGGAACGTCAAGGCTTATAAAGTAACCGCCTTTAGGCTTTGTCCACTGAGCTATGTTAAGCCCGCCCAGATTCTTTTCAAAAATACTGTTCACAAGTTCAAATTTGGGTCTGAGGATTTCGGCGTGTTTTCTCATATGAGCCTTAACCCCGTCAGCATTCCTGAAAAATCTGGCATGGAGCAGATGATTTATTTTATTCGGACCGATTGTCTGAATGGATATTAATTTTCTCAAATGCCGTGCATTATCAACGCTGCAGGCCATTGCCGCAACGCCTGCCCCCGGAAAGGTTATTTTCGATGTGGAAATATAAATAAACACTCTGTCCGGGTTACCGGCCTTTTTGCATTCGTCAAGGATGTTCAGGAGTTTTTGCTCTTCATACAGATGGTGGACAATGTAAGCCACGTCCCAGAATATTTTAAAGTCATTTGCCTTTGTTTTCATAGTGGCAAACCTTCTGACCACTTCGTCTGAATAGGTAACTCCGGTGGGATTACTGTATATGGGCGTACACCAGATTCCCTTGATTGATTCGTCTTCAGCCACAAGTTTCTCTACCATGTCCATATCAGGGCCGTCTTCTTTCATCGGCACTGTTATCATTTCTATACCAAATAGCTCACAAATGGCAAAATGGCGATCATACCCGGGACTCGGGCATAAAAATTTTATTTTTTTAAGGTTTTTCCATGGCTCGCAGTTATACAGACCATGAATAAAAGCTTTTTCAATGGTACCGTACATTAAACTGAGGCTTGAGCTGTCGCCCAGTATTATTTCTTCTTCGCTCACCCCCAGAATCTGTGCGAAAATCCTTTTCATTTCAACAATGCCGTCAACAAGCCCGTAATTTCTGCAATCAACACCGTCTTCGGAAATAAAGTCAAGACTTGCCCCCAGCTTATACATTTCATTTGAGAGATTTAGCTGCTCAACACATGGTTTTCCCCTCGACATATCCAGATTGAAGTTTTTATTCTTATATATTTCATATTTCCGTTCTACTTTCTTTTTACGTTCTACAAGCTGTTCCCACGTAAACCCCTCATACTGTTTCATCATTCCATTCCTCCACATATGTATTCGCACATTATTTTCGGTTTATAATCAATTTTTACAACATCATAATATATTTTTATTATTTTTGCAAGTTCAAAATTATAAAATTTCATTTTTATATTATTCACGGGGATTTAAAGAGGTGAGTTATACAATCATTTGATTAATTTCAGCCATGAAATAACCACATCTATAAAATACTGCAGAATTGTTTTCTGTTTTACCGATTTTCCGGCCCTTATCGGAGATTCGCAGAGAATTTGATCGTCAAGATATACAGAAAGGGTACCAACGACGGCCTTTTCCGTTACCGGAGCATAAATTTGTTCCGGCAGGGATATTTTTGTATACAAATTTTCCATTTCGGCATCCGACAATGGTATTGTTACGGTCTTTTCCACATAAACCGGAACTGTTTTTTCAAAGCCTTTAATTACGGGCAGTGTGCCCAAATATTCGCTTTTTATTACTGTACGGGGGTAGTATAATGAAAAAGCATAATCCAGAATTTTTTTGCTGCTTAAGGCTCTCTGAGCACGGCTGTCACAGTACAGTACCACTGAAATAAATCGTCTTCCGTCCCTTGTTGCCGAAGTAATCAGGCAGCGTCCTGCCTTTCCCGTGTAACCTGTCTTTACGCCGTCTGCGCCAGGATAGCTTGTCAGCATTTCATTCGTATTCTGAAGGTATCTTCCTCCTATTTGTATTGACGTTGTTTTTACAATTTCATTAAACAGCGGTATCCTTAAAGCATACCTTGTAATAAGGGCTAAATCATAGGCCGTGGAATAATGCCCGACCTCATCAAGACCATGCGGGGTGGTAAAATTTGTGTCAAACGCTCCTATTTCTTTTGCCTTTTCATTCATCATTTTGATAAAATTTTCCATGCTTCCGCCTACATGTTCTGCAATTGCAATTGCCGCATCGTTTCCCGAACAGAGCAATAAACCATATAACAGTTCCCTTAATGTCAGTGTCTCACCGGCTTTCAGGTGCATCAGCGAACCATGGATCGATGCCGCGTTTTTGCTGACTGTGACCATATCGTCAAGATTTCCGTTTTCGATAGCCACTATTGCGGTCATTACTTTGGTTGTGCTTGCCATCGGTCTTTTCTGATATGCGTTTTTTTCAAACAATACCCTGCCCGATTCAAAATCCATGACAATTGCCGAACGAGCATTAATGTTCAGGTCTTCAATTTTGTATGTCTCAACCGTCAAATCTTCAAATATCGATGAAGCCGGTGCTTCTTCATTTATGTCATCTGCATATATGACTGTAACAAATAAAGTCATTAGTATTACTGTAACGATGAGTATCTTCTTCAAATTCATCCACCCACTTAACATCTGGACAAAACACGTTTCCAAAAGAAAAACATAAAGCTGTCTATAAAAAATATATATGATATTAAAGAAAGAATAGTACAAACCGGTAAAATTTGCGGATAAGATTATTTATAACGTTTCCGGGACATATAGTTAGTTATTAGAGGTGGGGGACATGAGAATTATCCCTGTCGACTACAGACTGAAGCATAAAATTTTTAACAATCTGCGTTATCTCGGAGTTTTACTTACGGTAATTCTTCTGGTCAAAAACCTGATTATCCAGACCAATTTCGGTATAAACGAAATGATGGCGGTAAATTATTATTATATAGCCGAAGGAAGCCCGTACCGCATTTATATAAATCTGGACGAACAAATAATGTATGTTTTTAAAAACAATGAACTTTATAAAACATATCCGGTATCAGGCGGGAAAAAAAACTCTCCTTCTCCTACGGGGGAATGGATTATAATACATAAAGCCAAATGGGGCGGAAGCTTTGGCGGCGCATGGCTGGGGCTTAATGTGCCATGGGGAAAGTACGGAATTCACGGCACCAATAAACCATGGGCAGTAGGACAGCAAAACGTTTCAGGCGGATGCATCAGAATGAAAAACGAGGACGTAAAAGAGCTTTATGAGTATATACCTCATGGTACCAAAGTGACAATCATCCATGAAAGTCAGCCTTTCAGAGAGCTGAAAGACGGAATGATAGGTTCCGATGTTTACAGAGTACAAACGGCCCTGAAAGCTTTGGGATATTACATGGGCTGGTGTGACGGCAGATACGGAGAAAACACGAAAAAAGCCGTTCTGGCATTCCAAAAGGACTATAATCTCGCCAGGACAGGAATTGTCAATATGAGTACGTGGAAAAAGTTAATGCACCTATACGAGGAAAGCCTGCTTGAGTAAGGTGGTCGGTTTCTGTTTCCCAATGTTTTTTTTGTCCGGCCGTACAGGGGGAATATTCTAACGGTTTTTACCAATGTTCAGCCAGTAATCTATAATTTCTGAAACCGCCTTATCAGGGGTTGCCGAATTGTTTATATGCACGTCGCATGTGGCTGTGTACAGTGGGTATCGCTCATGATATATCTCAATGAGCTTCTCTTTCCCGTTTTTCAATAAAGGCCTGCCCGATGTTTCTATGTCCGAAAGTATATTTTTCAGAGGCCTGTCAAGGAAAAATATAATTCCCTTTTTCTTAAGCGCATACACATTGTCCTGTCTCTTTACAACCCCGCCTCCTGTGGCGATAACCACGCCTTCCATTTCACTTATTTCCAATACGGCTTTATGCTCTATTTCCCTGAAATAATCCTCGCCTTTTTCAAAAAGCTCGTGAATTTTCCCATACTTCCCCTCTATATACCAGTCTGTGTCCACAAAACCCATATTAAGTTTTTCCGCCAGCATCCTGCCGACTGTTGTTTTGCCTGATCCCATAATGCCGGTCAGAACTATATTGCTGTATTTCATACCCAGAAACCCTTCCGATTAATTTTTGTTTAACAAGAAACTGCGGCAAAAAATTTACAGACTATAAACTATCCGCAAAGATGAGTTCCGACGTATTGGTACTATTTTAATCCGGCAACCCTGCTGTATACACTGTCTACAAAATCAATACCGAATTCTTTTCCATTCCATATTTCCTGGGCTTTTACAGCCTGAGCCACAAGCATATACAACCCGTTTACTGTTTTTATACCCAATTTTTGTCCAATTGCTAAAAGCTCGGTTACAGCAGGATTATATATCAAGTCAAACAAAAACTCCGATCCTTCAACATGTTCTGGTTTAAGCGGGGAGGCTGCCGTATTGGGATACATGCCAACAGGGGTTGTATTTATCACTATGTCAAAGGGTGTATACTTTGATAATTCACTATAACCGACAGGTATGATGCTTTCATGCCCGATGCTGACTTTCTCCGGATTTCTGCTGGCAATATATATCTTCGAGGCCTTTTCGTCCATAAGGTATGCCAAAACCGATCTGGAAGCCCCTCCGCTTCCGGCTATAAGAGCGGTTTTTCCGGCCGCGCGGACACCGCTTTTCATAAAAGTATATTTTATACCGAAATAATCGGTATTAAAGCCGGCCAAATAACCCTCAAGGCTTATTGTGTTTACTGCGCCTATTTTTTCGGCTTCTGGCGAAAGTTTTTGCATATACGGAATGACATCGGTTTTATACGGAATGGTTACATTCAGGCCTGAAAATCCCTGCTTGCGGGCATTACAGAAAAAATTCCCAACTTCATCCCTTTTCAGCTCTATAAGCTCGTATTCACCATTAATTCCCGAAAGCTCAAATATAGTTTTGTGTATACGAGGTGAGAAACTGTGCCCCAGCTTTTCCCCAATCAAACCGTACTTCATCCGGCTGACCTCCCGTCCTTTTCCGGCGTCACCTAATATAAATATAAACAATCGGCATAAAAAGGTTTTAACACGTTATCTGCCGGTTTCACAGGCTATGTAGTTTCCAAGCAGCCTTACATTATTGCACTGGCACTTAAGGCTTTCAATCAAATTCTTTATCCTGTCCTCTTCGATGTTTCCTTCAAAGTCAAAAAAGAACATGTATTCCCACGGCCTGCCTATTATAGGCCGTGATTCAATTTTAAGAAGGTTTACGTTTCTTTGCTTAAACAGCCTTAAAACATTGAAAAGTGCCCCCGTTCGGTGTTTAATGTCCATAATAATGCTGATTTTATTACATCTGTCGTTAACCGACATTTCCCTTTCAATAATTATAAAACGGGTGTAATTGTTTTTATTGTAATGAATATCGGGCACCAGTATTTCAAGTCCGTAAATCTGCGCACAGCGTTCAGAACCAATGGCGGCTTTTGATTTGTCTCCGAGTTCCTTTACCAGTTTTGCGCTGTCGGCAGTGCTTTTATAAACAATCTGTTCAAATGGATATTGTTTTAAGAACTGACTGCATTGCTCCATTCCCTGGTGGTGCGAATAAACTGTTTTTATCTCCGACAGTTTCGTACCCGGTATAACCAGAAGATGATGCCTTATTTTCTCAATATGCTCACCTGTTATATATACGTCATTGTCACGGATCAGATCCATGACTTCGGCAATCGTACCTGTGGACGAATTTTCAACCGGTAACACACCGGCGCATATTTCACCGTTAAGAAGCGCGGTTATTACCTCGTCAAATCTTACATATCCACGTCTCGGGCAGTCCGATCCGAAATACTTGATTGCCGCTTCTTCGGAGAAAGAGCCTGCCTGACCGTAAAATCCCACCGGAGTATCCGGAATTATCACCCGGTTGCTTTTTTTAATATCAGTCAGATTAATATGTCCCCTTACTTTCTCAATCTGGTATTGCTTTGATACCGTCATTAAATCCTCAATGAAAAATGTTACATAATCCTTCAGTTCCTTATTCTTAAGCCTTGAAACAGCGTTTTTCACAACTTCGTTTTCCCTTTCCGGGTCAATTATACTCATTCCGTGTCTCTTTTTGTATTCAGCAATCTCCGCCACCGTTTCCATACGTTCTTCAAACAGAGCAACAAGCTTTTCATCAATTGAATTTATCCGTTCCCTTAAATTCTCAATACTATATTCCACAGTTTACCCCACCTGTTCTCCATGCTCCAGAAATAAATCCATAACCACAAGGGCAGCCGCTGCGTCAATTACCGGCACCGCTCTTACCGCAATGCATGGATCATGCCTGCCCTTAAATACATGTTCAGTTTCTTCCATTGTCCGGATATTAACGGTATGCTGAGGTTTGGAAATTGTTGAAGTTGGTTTTATGCATGTTCTGAAAATAACGGGCATGCCGTTTGTAATACCGCCGTTTATCCCCCCGGCATGGTTTGTTTTTGTCCGTGGGATTTTCCTGCCGTTGTCTTCTGAAATATAAAATTCGTCATTTGCTTCACTTCCGCGCATTGAAGCCAGATTAAAACCGCTTCCGAACTCAATGCCTTTAACGGCGGGTATTGAAAAAACAAAAGCCGCCATTCTGCTTTCAACGGAATCGAACATCGGCGAACCAAGCCCTGCCGGAAGGTTTAATATTGCCGTTTCCAAAATCCCGCCGACAGAATCACAGTCCATTCTTGCGCTATTTATTTCTTCCTTCATTTTTTCCGCTGTTTCTGCGGAAAAGACGGGAAATCTCATGTTTCTGAAATTTATCAACTGTTGTGCAGTTATATTAACAGGATCCATAGGTTCGTCCTGAATCTTTCCAATCCTTAATAGATGAGTTCCTATCGTTATCCCTTTCTGTTCCAGGTACTGGTTTGCAACGGCACCGGCAAAAACCACCGGTGCAGTAAGCCTTCCTGAGAAATGCCCTCCGCCGCGGTAGTCGGCAAACCCGTTATACCTAACAAAAGCCGTGTAATCCGCGTGCCCCGGACGCATTATCTCCTTAATATCGTCATAATCCACCGATCTTTTATCGGTGTTCTTTATTATTCCGCACAAAGGCGATCCGGTGGTATACCCGTTAAAAAACCCGCTTACAATTTCAACCCTGTCGGCTTCTTTTCTCTGGGTGGAATATATGTCCTGTCCGGGCCTTCTTCTTGCCATTTCGGTGCTGATTTTATCAAGGTCCAGTTTTATACCCGGCGGCAGTCCGTCAATTACAACGCCTATACAGGAGCCGTGCGATTCCCCGAACACAGATATTTTTATATGTTTACCCCAAATACTGCTCAACAATGTTCCCTCCCAGAATTTTATAATGCTCCCAGAACGAGGGATATGACTTGTTCACTGCGCTGAAACCTTCGATAATGACATTATTTTTACATAAAACGGCCGCTATCGCAACAGACATTACTATACGATGGTCATTCCAGCTGCTTGCATTTCCTCCCGAAAGAATTTTTTTGCCGTTTATAATAATATTGTCGCCTTCTTCTGAAATGTCTGCGCCCAATTTCCCCATTTCGGTAACTATTGCCTTAATCCGGTCGCTTTCTTTAAGCCTTAGCCTTGATCCGTTAAGAATTTCGGTTTTTCCCTCACCGACAGAACCCAAAACGGCTAAAATCGGTGCAAGGTCAGGGCATTGGGAAATGTCCACCGAAATTCCTTTTAAATTGCTTTTTTCAGCCACAAGCCTGTTATTTTCCCAGTATACTTTACCGCCCATGCTTTTTATTATATTTTCAATTACCTTGTCGCCCTGGAGAGAATTTCTGTTTAACCCGCTTACCGAAACAGGCCCGGACATTACTCCAGCCGCAAGCCAGAACGCTGCCTGGGACCAGTCGCCCTCGACATAATAATTTCGTGGCATGTATTTTTGCTTTCCGGGAATAATCAGTTTATTTTCCTCTTTGTCAAAATATACCTCAACCCCGAAAAGTTTTTGCATATAAACGGTCATATCAATATATGCTTCGGACTCAAGTTTTGTTGTAATCTGTATTGTCGAATCGCCCGAAAGCAAAGGAAGCGCAAGCAGCATCCCTGATATGAACTGAGAGCTGACATCACCTCTCACTGAATAATTTCCGGGCTTCAGTTTTCCCTTCAGCGTCATGGGCAGTTTACCGTCAGTAACTTCAAAACTTATATCGCTGGCGTCAAATAGAGGAAAAAAAACGCTGAAAGGCCTTGAAACCAGTTTCCCCTTTCCGTCGATTGTGACGGTATCTTCAGTAAGCCTTGAAACAGGCATTATGAATCGCGCAGTGGTTCCAGATTCGCCACAATTTATTTTGCCGTTTTTTACCGTAACCGTTCCGTTTCCATATACGACAAGCTTTTTACGATTTGGTACGGAACTTTCAAGAAAGTCTATCCTTCCACCTAATGACATTACAGCATGACATGTTGACATTATATCTTCTGATAATTCCACGTTGTCAATTTCGCTTTTTCCGTCGGCGAGAAAAGCACAGATTATAGCCCGGTGAGCCATGCTTTTCGACGGAGGGATGTTAACTTCCCCGGCAAGTTTTGACGGTTTAATTTCCAAGCATTTCATATACAATCCCCCCGATTTTTTCCTTACTGAAGGCTTCTATTCTCACTTTGCCGATATCCTCAATCAAAACGAGGTTTATAAGATTCGTCCTTGCCTTTTTGTCCTTAATAACGGCATTATAAACATCCTCTGCGCTTAGATCAGGGAAATTCACCGGAAGACAGAACTTTGCAAGAAGATTCTTAATTCTTTCAACAATCCCGGTTTGACAGAACCCTAATTTACATGACATTTCTGATATAAATACCATACCCATTGCGACGGCTTCACCGTGGGTGTATGTTTTATAATAAAAACATTTTTCTATTGCGTGGCCGAAAGTATGCCCGAAATTTAAAATCATCCTGAGGCCTTTTTCTTTTTCGTCCTGTTCCACAACATCCTTTTTGACCACACAGCAGCGGAATATGATTTCTTCTATGTTTTGCATAATCTCTTTTCTGTTATTCATCGTTTCAAGCATGGAAAAGAGTTCACTGTCACGGATACAGCCGTACTTAACAACCTCAGCCATGCCGTCGGAGAAATGACGGTCGGGAAGTGAACAAAGAAGACTTGGATCAATCAGTACCACGTCGGGCTGATAGAAACTCCCCACAAGGTTTTTCCCTGCAGGCAGATTTACGGCAACCTTTCCGCCAATGCTTGAATCCACCATTGCCAGCAGGGAAGTGGGTACCTGTACCAGATTTACTCCGCGCAGATAGGTGGAAGCCGCAAAACCGGCCAAATCACCGGTTACACCCCCACCAACGGCAATTATATAATCGTTTCTTGTGATATTTGCGTCACTCAGAAAATTATAAAGCTTTATCAGTTCTTCATGGCTTTTGCTGCTCTCGCCTGCGGGGAAAACGTAAAGTTCTGCCTCAATGCCCATACTCCGCAGCTTTTCCATCAGTTTTTCCCCGTACAGCGGCGCCACATTGCTGTCGGCTACTATTACGCTTTTTCTGTCTTTTAACGCAATATATGAACTTTCTTCGTCAAATACGCCATTCCCGATCTTCAGCGAATATTTTTTCGTCTGGGTGTTTACCTGAATCTCCCGCATTTTCAGCCCTCCAGCTTTTTGCCTTCAATTTCGAGAAGTTTTCTAAGTTTTTCCATCAATCTGGAAAACTCGTTGGGAGTAATTGACTGCTGACCGTCACACAGTGCTTTTTTCGGATTGTTATGGACTTCAATAATCAGCCCGTCTGCTCCGGCAACAGCAGCGGCCTTCGACATCGCCTCAACCATCCACGCCTTTCCGGTACCATGGCTCGGGTCTACTATCACCGGAAGATGACTCAGCTTTTTGACTGCCACCACGGCGCTTAAATCAAGAGTGTTCCGCGTATATGTCTCAAAAGTTCTAATACCCCTCTCGCAAAGAATAACGTTCGGGTTCCCTTCGTTCAGAATGTATTCAGCAGACATCAGCCATTCTTCAATCGTTGCCGCAAGCCCGCGTTTGAGAAGTATTGGTTTCCTCGTTTTACCAAGCTCTTTAAGCAAAACGAAATTCTGCATGTTTCTTGCGCCCACTTGAATTATGTCTACATCTTCAACAAACTTTTCCACCATATCTGGAGACATAATTTCCGATACAATCGGAAGACCGGTCTTTTCCCTGGCATGTTTCAGGTATTCAAGACCTTCCAGCCCAAGCCCCTGGAAGGAATAAGGCGATGTTCTGGGTTTATATGCCCCTCCGCGGAGAAATGTTGCTCCGTTTTTTTTCACCTCCTCGGCGATGGTCAGTATCTGCTCCTCGCTTTCCACAGAACACGGTCCGGTTATTACGCAGAAATATCCTTCCCCTATTTTCCGTCCGTTAACCTCGACAACCGTGCTTTCAGGTTTGAACATCCTGTTTGCCTTTTTGAAAGGCTCCTGTACCCTCAATACATTCGCAACAATTTCGTTGGACAAAATTCTGTCCTGATTTATATGGGAAGTGTCCCCAATCAGGCCGAGAACGGTTGTTTCGGTTCCTTCGCTGACCTGAACCTTAACACCCATCGACTCGAGCTCGGCTATAAGCGTGTTTCTTTTCTCAACAGGCGTATTTGGTTTCAATACTACCACCATATTACCCCTCCTTTTAATTTTTGATCCGTATAAAAAATAAGAGGTTCACAATCGGAGCCTCTGTTATATCTTTCCTGTATTGGATTGTACTCAGCGATTGTGTTTTATATTTTTTTACAATATTAACTTAACCGGGCTTCCGTACCAAAAGTAAAAAGCCTGGCTAAAGTAAAAGTAAAAAAATATAAAAGCAACAATCACACTGAGCATGCTAACCATATCTGTTTTTGTCCTCCATTGGGTTTTAAATATTATATGCATAATAATGGTAATCTGTCAATATCTATTTTTTAAGCTAACACATTTTATGTTAACATAACTGTATATTTTGTCCAAATATATGAGTATATATTTAACTTCTAAACTTTTAAAAATATCATATTTCTTTCATTTTAATCCAAAGAAAAGGCATTATAACGGCATCGTTAACCTGAGGAATTTACGCTTGCCTTTCTTCCCCATACGGTTTCATGCCTGTTAAAGAGTACTTTTAACGGCTTTTTAATCTAACCGAATGGCACCGTCGGAAATTATTACCTTACCAAGCAATAAATTTGAAAGCTGATATTTTATAATTTATAATTATGGTAAGCGATTGTATTTTATTTACAAGGAGGCATATATGTGGAAGCAAAAACAAATTTTAATAAAGTCAAACAAATTCTTTTTCAGGCGCTTTTTTACCTGTTTCCTGTCTTTGCTTCAGTAAAGCCCCTCTTTGTAAAAAGACAAAGAAAATTTATTTTTGAATACTGGATTTTCTACATAATAGGTTTCGTCCTTCTGGTATACACCCATGTAAATTATTTTAATGCGAAGGATAAGGATAAGTTTGTTTGGAAGATGTATTTTGTGCAGACATATTTTTTTATAATGTATATTTCCTCTGAAATTGATAAGTTCAGGATATGGCAGGGTGATGGCGGAATTCTGAACCTGAACGCCACAATTTCCACATGTATATTTTTTCTCGTTGCTGCATATGTAATATATGTTTTTATATTTTCTAACTTACATATTTCAATTTTGCAAATTTCGTTAGGAAATGCAAAAATATCCTTGTTGAAGGAAAAATATAATGAAGAAATCAACAATCAGGTAAAGAATGTTAAATATTTACTGGAAAAATTCAACATAGAAAACAAAATGCTGTCCAAAATGAGTGAATATTGGATAGTGTCTTGTCAAGTGGTGTAAAATGATTTCTACTTTATCATTTTTTCACCTCATTTATGTAATAAAGCTACTGGCGTCAATGTAAATTCATTTATCGATGTAATCTTTGACATTGATTCCAAACTGAAATAACGCCGCCCTACTTTCCATTCATCATTTTGTTCCATGAGCATTGCTCCTACCAATCGGATTACCGCCTCACGATTTGGAAATATGCAAACAACATCCGTTCGACGGCGAATTTCACGGTTAAGTCTCTCCAGCGGATTGGTAGAGTGTATCTGTGCCCAATGCTCACGAGGAAAAGCCATATATGCCAGGATTTCTTCTTCTGCTTCTTCAAGAATTTTCATTGCTTTTGGAAAACGATTTTTAAGCTCATCTACTACATGCCTTAACTGTTCCCTCGCAGATTCCTGATCATTCTGGGCAAATATTGTCCGTATTATCGATGATACCATCCCCTGATAATGCTTTGGTACCTGGCTTAATACATTTCTCATAAAATGTACACGGCATCTTTGCCATGCACTTCCCGTTAAAATCTTCTTTATTGCAGCCTTCAGCCCTTCATGTGCATCACTGATTACAAGCCTTACACCTTTTAGACCCCTTGCTACCAGCCTTCTTAAAAACTCCTCCCAAAAAGCCCCGTCTTCACTCATCCCTACATCAAAACCTAATATTTCCCGTTCACCTTGTTGATTAACTCCTACTGCTATAACTAGTGCCATACTGCATACCCTGCCTCCTTCCCGAACCTTGGGGAAAGTGGCATCAAGCCAAAGGTAAGGATATTCTCCTTCCAGTCTACGGTTTTTAAATTCTTCTACAAATTCATCCAGTTGCTTACTGATTCTTGATACTTCGCTTTTATCAATCCCTTTCATTCCAAGAGCTTCTACAAGTTCATCCACCTTCCTGGTACTTACTCCATGAACATAGGCTTCCTGAACTACATTCAATAATGCTTTCTCTGACATTTTCCTCGGTTCTAAAAGACTTGGAAAATAACTTCCGTGACGTAACTTGGGAATGCTTAACTGTAATGTTCCTACTCGAGTATCCCATTCTCTTAGGCGATATCCATTGCGATAGTTGTTTCTACTATCATTTCTTTCATACTTTTCAGCACCTATTATTGATGTAACTTCCGCATCCATTAGGGCATTAATGAGTAATGTTAATGCTTCTTTTAAAAAATCTTTATCTTTTTCAACAACATACTTGCTAAGTTGTTCTAAAAGTGCCATTCTATTATTAGTAGCCACGGTATGACCTCCTCTACTTTATTTGTTTTTGTTTTGTTTCCCTAATAAAGTAGAAATCATATCGTGGTTACTTTTGTCAATTAGCTTCCACGAAATTTACACCACTACTTAAGACTATAACGAATATTGTGTAAAGGTAAAAGACAAATTAATCAGAGACGGATTTATTTTAAAAGATATAGAGTACCAAATTTTGTTAACGGAATACTTTTCTAACCTTAACGAAAAAGTTAAAGTTTTTGTTTTACCGAATTTGGACAATAATATATTAAAGGAATTCAAATTAAAAAGCAGAGAAATAGACATTATAAAATATCAGTTAAATCACTGGGAATTATACAGCACACAAATAGATAAAAACTATTACCTTTTTATACCGTTTTGCTACAAGCTGGAACTTATTAACGACGGAAAACCGGTATATATTTTACTGGAATCACATAACCCCATTATCGTAGGGGCTGAAAAAAATATTATATGTAATTTACTGACAAAATTTACTGATGACTTACTGGATGTGTTGCAAAATAACTGAACAGATTGATATAATGTATTAAGAAATAAAATAAGTTTTCATAATGTGGTGTGGGTGAGAGTAGTGAAATATAAATTAAATAAAAAACTTCCGTATGTATATAAATTTGAAGAATCTAAAAAGCTTAAGGAATGTAAAGACAAGTTAACACTTGAGGATCTGAAAAAAATTGCCAGCAGAAAGGATTTACCGTTAAGGCCGGTGGAAGTCCATGTGCCCGAAAGTGTAAAAAAATATGACAGAATTCACATTTCAATTGAGCGCGCAAAAAAACTTTTAAATTTAATATAAAATCCGCATTGCCTTTTGTTTCGTTTTGAACAATGCAGTTGTTTTTTGCAAAAGGCATACTGCGCGCTGAAAATGAAAACACCGTCTATGGTGTGGCAGAGTTCGGCGGGTTAATACTTATGACGGTATAATGCCTGTATCTCTACATCTGTAGATACAAAAAGGATTGACGTTAAAAAGTCAATCCTTTTCGAAAAATTCATTATAAAGCGCTATTATTGCCTTATCGAGGTCTTTTTCTTCAATTCCGAACATAATACTTACTTCAGAGGAACCCTGGTTAATCATCTGAATGTTTATTCCGCTTTTTGCGAGCGCAGTGGTTGCCCTGCTTGCCACGCCCACACGCCGGAGCATTCCTTCGCCTACTATCATTACAAGGGCAAGATTATAACCTATGCTGACACTGTCTACCGCCAAATCATGGGCAATACGTTCCATAATTCGTGATTTCTTGTCTTCGTCCAGATATTGTTTCTTAATAATAATCGAAATATCGTCAATACCTGACGGAATGTGTTCAAAAGGAACCGCTTCCTCTTCAAGAATCCACATCACTTTTCTTCCAAAACCGATTTCCCGGTTCATCATATATTTATGAATATTTATAGTCACAAATCCACCCGCCCCGGCAATACCCACAACGGGATAGTCTTTGACCTCCCTCGTGGTTACTATCATTGTGCCGGGAGCCTCAGGTTTGTTGGTATTTCTTATATTTACCGGAATTCCTTTCTTGACAAGCGGAGCAAGTGTTTCTTCATGCAGCACCGAGAAACCCGCATACGAAAGCTCGCGCATTTCGCGGTATGTCAGTATCGGAATGGGCTTTGGATTTTCTACTATTTTCGGGTTTGCAGCAAAAACCGAATCCACATCGGTAAAATTCTCATACACGTCAGCCTCAACGGCAACTGCAAGGATTGCTCCCGTTATATCCGAACCTCCTCTTGGGAACGTAACCACTTCGCCTGAAAGAGAATATCCGAAAAATCCGGGGAAAATCAGAATTCCCTCCATGTCCTTAAGCTTAGCCAAATTCTTGTACGACTGGGGTAAAACTCTGGCGTTGCCGTATTCATCGCTTAAATACAGGCCTGCATCCTTTGGATTTATGTACTGGGCATAAACCCCACGGCTGTTAAAGTACTTCGCTACCAGCCGTGCACAATTGTCTTCGCCTGCGGCTTTAATTCTGTCAATAAATTTTTCCTTGCTGTCATACCCTAAAGATATCCTTGTTCTTAAGTTGTTTTCAATATCCTTTATTATTTCAACACCTAAGTTCAGCCCTTCCGCTATTTTGGCAAACCTGTTCACAACAGCGCGCAATTCTTCTTCGCAATTGCCGGTATTAATGTATTTTTCTGCCATTTTTATGAGCATATCGGTGACTTTCGTGTCCGCATCATTCTCTTTTCCCGGAGCGGAAACAACTACCACCCGGCGTTCCGGATCCGACGTGACAATGTCGAAAACCTTTTTCACCTGCTCGGCCGACGCAAGCGATGTCCCTCCAAATTTACAAACCTTCATCGGAAACCTCCATCATCATTTATATATATAAAATATTCCTGACGTGATAAAGCCGTGCCTTAAAACGCCAGTGAAAGATCCTTTTTATAAAAATTAAAGGTGAAGAGCTTTATCTCTTCACCTTATAAAATTACATGTTAATTATGTCAATGTCAATAATTTTAATTACTGCTTACTAATCTCATCGTTTCTCTTGCAATGGCAAGTTCTTCATTGGTAGGAATTACAAATGTTTTCACTTTTGCATGAGGGGTACTTATATCTCTTTCCTCTCCTTTTTGCATGTTCTTTTCGTCATCAATTTCAATTCCAAGGAACTCAAGACCGGACACTATTCTTTTTCTCATACCGGGATTGTTTTCACCAATTCCGGCGGTGAAAACAAGAACGTCTATCCCGCCCATAGCGGCAGCATATGCGCCGATATATTTCTTAACCTGGTATGCGAAAATTTCAAGAGCAAGTTCCGCTTTTTCGTCGCCTTTTTCAGCGGCTTCATCCAGATCCCTGAAATCGCTGCTTATGCCTGAAATTCCAAGTACACCCGATTTCTTGTTTAATAGTTCGTTAAGCATTGTAGAATCGTATTTATCCCTTTCGATAAGTGAAATAAGAATTGCGGGATCTATATCGCCGCTGCGTGTTCCCATAGGAACGCCTGCAAGCGGTGTATACCCCATGCTGGTATCCACCGATTTACCGTTTTTGACGGCGCAAATACTGGACCCGTTTCCAAGGTGGCATGTTACAATCTTTAATTCTTCGATAGGCCTGTTGAGCAACGCCGCGGCCCTTTCAGCCACATACTTATGCGATGTGCCGTGAAAACCATAACGGCGGATTCCGTTTTTCTCATACAACGAATAAGGCAAAGCATACATATATGCCTTTTTGGGCATGGTCTGGTGGAAAGCGGTATCAAACACGGCCACCATCGGAGTATTAGGCATCAGTTTCATGCACGCTTTTATACCGATCATGTTCGGACCATTATGCAGCGGTGCAAGTTCAATGCATTCCTCAATTGTTTTCAGAACTTCGTCGTCGATTATAACCGACCTGTAGAATTTCTCTCCGCCGTGAACAACACGGTGTCCGACCGACGTAATTTCATCCATGCTCTTAATCACGCCGTGTTCCTTATCGGTCAAGGCATTAAGTACTTCTCTGATGGCATCGTTATGATCCTTTAATTCCACTTCTTTTCTGAATTCATTGCCATTGTATATATGCCTAATGAAAGAATTCGGAATTCCAATTCTGTCACATACTCCTTTTGCCAGCACCTGTTCTTTTTCCATATCAAATAACTGATATTTCAACGAAGAACTCCCTGAGTTTATAACCAATATTTTCATTGATTTAACCCCCAAAATTCCTTTTTAACTCAACTCTTGTGCGATTTTCGGTTTAATTTATCCCTGCGCCTGAACGCATGTAATGGCTACGACACCAACAATATCTTCTGCAGAACATCCTCTCGAAAGATCGTTAACGGGTTTTGCAAGACCCTGCGTAATCGGTCCGTAGGCTTCTGCCTTTGCCAGTCTCTGTGTCAGCTTATATGCTATATTACCGCTGTTAAGGTCAGGGAAAATCAATGTATTGGCTCTTCCCTGAAGCGGGCTTCCCGGTGCCTTAGTTTTTGCAATTGCAGGAATTATAGCCGCATCTACCTGCAATTCACCGTCCAGCAACAACTCCGGTGCCTTTTCCTTTGCAAGGCGCGTTGCTTCAACCACCTTTTCGGTCAGTTCACTTTTGGCACTTCCGTAACTGGAATATGACAGCATTGCCACTCTTGGCTCTGCCTGAACAAGCTGTCTGAAGGATTTTGCTGATGATATGGCAATTTCGGACAACTGATCGGCATCAGGATTTTCAACCAGACCACTGTCTGCATACAGGAAAGTTCCGTTCTCACCATACTCACAATTGGGAACAACCATAATAAAGAAAGCCGATACCAGTTTTGTTCCGGGAGCTGTTTTTATAATCTGAAGAGCCGGCCTCAAAGTGTCGGCGGTTGAATGAGCCGCTCCCGCAACCATACCGTCGGCATCGCCTTTCTTTACCATCATTGCTCCCCAGTACAACTCATCTTTCATTATTTCCCTTGCTTTTTCAAGAGTCATTCCTTTGTGTTTTCTCAATTCGTAAAAAGTATTTACATAATCATCAAATTTTTCAGATGTTGCAGGATTTACAATAGTAGCACCGGATATATCCAGATCCCCGGCCAATTCCATTATTTTGTCACGATCACCGACAAGAATAATATTTGCAATTCCCTGTTCAAGAATCATTGCTGTAGCCTTAAGTGTACGAATATCAGTGCTTTCCGGCAGAACAATCGTCTTTTTGTCGGCCTTTGCGCGCGCTGATATTCTCGCTAAGAAATCACTCATCTTTGCATCCTTCCCTTTCCCTCTGAACCGGTAAACTTAGTTAAGTTTTTAACGGTCCATGTTGCATTTTGGTATTTTTATTTTTTAACCCCCGATTACATCGGCAGGTTTATAATCTGTCTTGATTTTATTATTTACATAAACCCAAAAATAAAAACGGGCTTTTATTGCTTTTTCAATAAGCCAAACTGAGCCATTTTAAAGCCATTACAATTATAACGCAAATGTTTTTTGTATACAAGTAAAAATTAAAAATGTGACAATAATATACTAAAAATAATGATTATTACATAAGCAGCAGAGCATTTGACACATCTTCCGCGGTTATTGTGGACAAATCTTCCTTTTTCATGCTGTCAATCTTCTGACCTATCCGATTTGACTGCTCAATAACAATTTTTTCGAACAGATTTCTTACATACCTTCCGTTTCCGAAGTGTTCAGGCTTTATATCCGTTAGTGCCTCAAAATGTTTCTTCAGCTGCTTTTCGGCTTCTTCGTCCAAAACATACTGCTGTTTTCTGGCAAAACTTAAGAATATCTCAAAAAGTTCCTCTGCGTTGTAGTCTTCAAATTCGAACACCCAACTGAAACGGTCCTTTAGCCCCGGATTTGAATTTATAAAGGTCTTCATCCTGTCGGTATATCCTGCGGCTATGACCACCAGTCTGTCCCTGCAGTCATCCATACGTTTGAGTATTGTGTCTATGGCGTGACGTCCGAAATCATTCGGCCCGCCCACAAGGGCATAAGCCTCGTCAATAAACAGAATGCCGTCCATTGCCTGATCCAGGACTTTATTAGTCTTTTCCTCGGTCTGCCCTACATACCCTGCCACTAGCCCGCTTCTGTCCACTTCAATAACATGGCCTTTCTTTAATATTCCAAGGCTTTGATAAATTCTTCCCAGGATCCTCGCTATAGAGGTTTTGCCTGTACCGGGTGATCCGCAGAAAATGGCGTGATAGGACATAGGTTTAACCGGCAGCCCCAGTTCTTCCCTTTTCTGATTTGTCCTGATTAAATTCACCAATGTTTTTATGTGTCCCTTAATGTTTTTTAAACCAACAAATTCATCAAGCTCTTGCAATATAGATTCAAGTTTGTCCGACGTTACAGTTATCTCCTTTACCCGGAGCGCCTTTTCGATATCTTCCATCGTAATGGTTTTAAGCATTTCGACGGTAACGTCTTTTTCTTCGGCGAGCCTGTCGGACTGAGCCTTTATTAATTTTTCCAGTGTATTGCGGACCGCACGCCCGTTGCCGAAATGTTCGTCCCGCGTTTCGTACAGGTAGTTAAAATACTGTTCCATTTTACGGAGACATTCTCCGTCCATCGTATATTGATTTTTTTCGAGAAGCATTTCGAAAATCTGTAAAAGCTCGGGACCCGTATAATCCTTAAAATAAAATTTTCTGGATACCCTGGACGAAAGACCGGGATTGGATTTCAGAAACGCTTCCATTCTGTCGGTATAACCTGCAAGAAAAACCGCAAGGCGATCCCGTTCTTTTTCCATACGGTCAACAAGAATGTTTATCGCTTCCTTTCCGAAATCATTTTCCCCTCCTTCGGCAAGCGAATAGGCTTCGTCAATGAAAAGAATACCGTCAATGGCTTTGTCTATCACTTTATTTGTTTTGACCGCAGTACCTCCTACATACTCCGCAACCAAATCCGCACGTGTAACTTCAACAATATGCCCTTTTTTAAGAACCCCCAGTGCTTTAAAATATTCTCCCATAAGCCTTGCAACCGTTGTTTTTCCGGTACCCGGATTGCCCAAGAAAGCGGTGTGCAGGGAAATGCTGCTTCCGCTTAAACCATGTTCCCTTCTTAATTTCTGCACTTTTACAAAATCCATCAGCGCTTCAATGTCTTCCTTTACATTTGTAAGACCTACAAGTTTTTCTATTTCTGCCCGGATTTCCTCGGGTTTGAATGGGGTTGTTTCGTTGTTTTCGCTTTTTTCAAACCCTTCTTTTCTGTAGAAGTCATCTATTATCGACTTAAGCTCCTGCTCAGGCGAATTTCCCGAAACGGAATTACTGTCCGTAGCATTGTTTTCGGAAATTCGGGAAGGTTTTCTATGGTAAAGGTCATAGTATACGCTGCTTAAGAATCGGTTTTTATTGTCCATAAACTCACACCCCGTTTACTTTCAGGAAGGTACTCATAACTTCTTTCTTTGATATAATGTCTGTTTAAACTGTTCACGGCATTTCACAAACTTCGTATCTTTAATTAACCGGGCCAAAGCTATAAAATCTTCCATTCCTTTTCCTCTCAGATATCTTTCATGCTTTCTATAACCCTTAATGCCCTTTCGGATATCATCCGGTTTTTAAGCCGTTTGTCCTTTATCTTTAAAGGCTTACCGTCCGAATCTGTGGGTTTTAAATCCTCAATCAGCCCGAAGTTTATATTCATCGGCTGGAAAGTGCCGACAGAAGATGTGGAAATATAATGAGCCAACGCGCCAAGAGCGGTTGATTTCGGAAAATATATCTCATCCATGCCTTTTAAAAGCCTGAACGCGTTGATTCCGGCAACCAGTCCTGAAGCGGTGGATTCCACATATCCTTCCACCCCGGTGATCTGACCTGCGAAGAAAAGATTTCTTCTTTTTTTCATTCGGTAAGACGGCAACAGCAGCCGGGGGGAATTAATAAACGTATTGCGGTGCATTACTCCGTATCTTACAAATTCAGCGTTCTCCAGCCCCGGAATCATTGAAAACACTCTCTTCTGCTCCCCCCATTTCAGGCGCGTCTGAAAGCCCACCATATTATATAGCGTTCCTTCTTTATTGTCTCTTCTGAGCTGTACCACTGCATAGGGCATTTTGCCGGTTCTCGGATCGGTAAGGCCGACCGGTTTCAAAGGCCCAAACCTAAGAGTGTCAGGGCCTCTTTCCGCCATGACTTCAATGGGCATGCAGCCCTCGAATACAAGATGTTTCTCAAAATCTTTCACCTCTGCCTTTTCAGCATTAATCAGCGCTTCATAAAATGCAGCATATTCTTCTTTCGTCATTGGGCAGTTTATATAGTCCGCCTCACCCCTGTCATACCGGGATGCGATAAAAGCCTTTTCCATATTTATGCTGTCGGCTTTTACAATCGGAGCCGCAGCATCAAAAAAAGACAGGAAACCATCGCCGGTAATTCTGGCTATCTCAGCGATTAAAGCCTCGGAAGTCAGGGGACCTGTCGCAATTATTGTTATATTTTCGTCATCGATTTTTGAACATTCCTGCTCTATAACTTCTATATTCGGATGATTTTTGATTTTCTCAGTTACACACCTTGAAAAGTCTTCCCTGTCCACAGCCAGAGCACCGCCTGCAGGCACTGCATTGCTGTCCGCACATTCCATTATCAGCGAACCCATTCTTCTCAGCTCTTCCTTCAAAAGCCCTGCAGCATTTTCCAGCTGGTTCGATTTTAACGAGTTTGAGCACACCAGCTCTGCGAAAGTGTCAAGATGATGGGCCGGGGTTTTCTTATGAGGTTTCATTTCATAAATGCGCACATACCCGCCCCGTTTTGCAATCTGCCAGGCTGCTTCACAACCCGCAAGCCCGGCACCGATAACATTTATTACCTGTTCCACGTAACAACCCGTTCCTTTCCTGAAATATCTGACTTTTTTCAGTCGTGACAAAACAGTGATTAATTATTTTAAACAAACAAGGCCGTTTAAGTAATTAAACTTTTTCCCCTGATATCTGTTTTCCAGTTGCATTTTTTCCTCTATCCGGTCAACAATTTTCCACCAGCTTGTGTCCCAGTTGCAGAACAGGCTTCTTTCACTGGGAGCACGGCCAATCAGACGCTGAATCACAATATCCGGCGAAAGATACTCAAGAAACGTTACTATCCTTTCAATATACTCATCCATTGTTACCGGCTTGATTTCACCCTTCAGGTATAAATCTCCCAGTACTGTGTTCTTCAAAATATAAAGAGAATGGCATTTTACCTGATTCACGCCTACGGCGGAGAGGATCCTGGCACTTTCCACAACGTCGTCCATATCATCCATCGGAAGATCGACTATCATATGCGCACAGGTTTCAATGCCGTATTTTTTTGACCTTATCACGCTGTCTATAAACTCGGCAAGACCATGACCACGGTTCAGGATTTTTAACGTATGGTAATTAACGGTCTGCAGCCCTATTTCCACAACGATGTCCACCCGGTATTTTTCCTTTATTTCACGCATCACTTCAAAGTATTCGTCATTTAAACAGTCGGGTCTTGTTGAAATGTAAATTGCAACCACATCTGGTCGTATTGCCTCTTCAACATAAAAACCAAAATCACTTACCGGTAGATACGTATTTGAATAGTTCTGAAAATAGGCTATATATTTTCTGGCCTTGTATCTCTTGCCTATATATTCTATATTTTTACTCAACTGTTCCTTTACCGACCGGGCAGGTTCAAGGGTCTCAAAGCCTGCCCCCTCTTCGCCGCAGAAAATACATCCTTTGCCGCCCAGTAAACCGTCCCTGTTCGGACAGGTAACCGGAATGTTCACAGGAATTTTATAAACTTTTTCATTATACTTTTTCACAAGATAGTCCGAAAATTTATAATACAGCATTTCACAACCCTTTATAATCCGGTAAAATTCATGTCCTGTCACAAATTACTCAGGCTCAGCCTTTTGTTGTTCCGGTCCATATTCGGGAACATATTTAATATATCATAAGATACGGTGGTTTAGTAACTTTTTATTTAAAGTCACCGTATTAAAAAATATAAAGCCGGTATTTGGCGCTTTCGGCTGTTAAACAAAACTAAATTGTGTTAATATTGATAAATAACATTTTAGCATAATAAACGGAGGATATATGGAATACGTAACAAAGCTTTTGATGTTGGCAGTTATAGGAGGTTTCATAGGATGGATAACAAATTATATCGCAATAAAGCTACTATTCAGGCCGTTTAAACCGGTGAAACTTTTGTTCGGCTACAAGATCCAGGGGGTAATACCTGCGCGAAAACCCGAACTTGCCGTATCAATCGGAAATGTAATAGAAAAACAGCTTTTATCGCCGGAGGAGATCATAAACAAACTGGTATCCGAAAAAGATATAAACTATCTTAAGGAAGCCATCGTAACAAATGTAATTAACATATTGAAGGACAAACTTCCGGGCTTTTTGCATGGTTTCACCGACAGGACCGTAAAAAAACACCTTGAAGACTTTATGGAAAAGGACGGCGACCGCTATATACGCGAAATGATAAACAACATTGTAAGGCATGCCGCGGAGAAAATAACCATATCCGAAATGGTTACTGAAAAAATAAATGCTTTGGATCTTGTTACGTTTGAATCCATTGTACTGAGCGTGGTAAATAAGGAACTTAAACATATCGAATATCTCGGTGGTGTTTTGGGTTTTATTATAGGCCTTATTCAGGGGACGGTTGCTCTTTTGTTTTAAGTAAAAAAATCACCTTTCTGCAAGTTAAGAAAGGTGATTTTTACGGACTGGTAAAAAAACTTAATTATTTTATGGTTTTCACTGCATTTTCCGCGAATGAATTATCCACCAGTTTGTCAAACGGCGCAAATTCAGCAAGTTCTCCTGCTTCTTTCATTACTTCCTGCAAACGGTTAAAGGCTTCTTCCTTCATAACCGGTGTTTTGTTCCATGTATCCTGTTCCTTGTACCTTCTTACAACTGTCTCAAGCAGTTCCAGATTGGTATCGGGAAATGATTCCGCTATGGCTTCGGCCACTTCCCTGTCCGAGCTTCTTTCAATCCACAGTTGAGCCTTATAAATTGCATTTGTAAATGCCTGTATAATTTCCGGATTTTTTTCAATATAGCTCTTTTTCGCGTAATAGGCCGTATACGGGATCTCGCCGCTTGCTTCACCCATAGACGCCACTATGTACCCGGTGCCTTCTTTTTCAAAGCTGGATGCTACGGGTTCAAACAGCGTAACAAAATCCCCCATTCCCGACAAGAATGCTCCGCCCATAAGTGCAAACTGAACCGAAGTATCTATTTCCACGTCTTTCCCGGGAATTATATTATGCTGTTTCAATACATACTCAAGGGTCATCAACGGTACGCCCCCTTTTCTTCCGCCTATTATCATTTTGCCTCTTACGTCATCCCATTTGAAGTCAGGCATCGGTTCTCTTGCCACAAGGAACGAACCGTCTCTTTTAGTAAGCTGAGCGAAAACCACCGCATAGTCTTCCTTTCCTTCGTTGTATACATAGATGCAGGCTTCAGGCCCGGAAAAACCGATATCTGCCTGGCCAGACAGCACGGCAGTCATAACCTTGTCCGCACCTGCACCGTTTACAAGTGTGATTTTCAGACCTTCTTCCTCAAAAAATCCCTTGTTTATCGCCACATACTGCGGTGCGTAAAATATCGAATGAGTGACTTCGTTTAACGTAATTTCCTTAACTTCTTTCGTACCACAGCCCGATAAAATCAGCATTGTGACCATTGAAAGCAAAACAAGACAACGCATAATTTTCATTACACATCACCTTCCGTGTTAATATTTTGCAGATATCCATTTACCAAGAAGCTGGACGCCGAAATACATAAGAGCTGCCAGCACTGAAAGGATTAAAACACTGGTCATAACCAGGTCAAGCTGAAAAACCTGCCCGCCGTAAACAATCAAATATCCCAGTCCTGCCCTTGAAACGAGAAATTCGCCGACAATTACTCCTACCCATGACATTCCCACGTTTACTTTCAATGCATTCATCATAACAGGGAATGACGAAGGCAAAACCACTTTTGTAAGAATCTGTTTCCTATTTGCTCCGAAACTCTGAACAAGCCTTATTTTTTCGGAATCTGTCTCAAGGAAACCGGTATATACTTCCAGGACCGTCACTATTAAAGATACGGTAACCGCCACGGTTATTATCGCAACCGGTCCGGCTCCCATCCATACGATAAAAACAGGTCCAAGCGCTATTTTGGGAAGGGCATTCAGAACCACAAGATACGGTTCCAGTACCCGCGAACATGTTTCGGAAAGCCACAACACGATAGCAATAACTATACCCAGAACCGTTCCCAGCAAAAATCCCACAACCGTTTCCCAAAGCGTGGTGAAAACATGGGAAAACAAAGTTCCTTCGTTATAAAGGCGGATAAAGGTTTTAACAATCCTGCTCGGACTGCTGAAAATAAACGGATCAAGCCAGTTAAGCCTTGTAACCGCCTCCCATGACGCAATAATAAATACCAGCAGCAAAACTCTGAGTGCCGCAATAATCCGCTTCTTTGCCCTCAGCTTACGTAAAAATTCCTTTTGCTCGGCAGATTCATGACTATACATGTACATCCAGCTCCTTCCATACCATGTTGAAATACTTCCTGAATTCAGGAGCCTCCCTTGAAGAAAGCGGCGTTCTGTTTTCCATGTCAAACTTGACATCAATCACCATTTTTATTGTTCCCGGTCTTTTTGACATAACGTAAAGACGTTCTGACATACTTATCGCTTCCGAAATATCATGGGTAACCATTATAGCCGTTTTGCCTTCTTTTTTGATAATTTTATAGATGTCGTCATTAACTGCCAGTCTTGTCTGATAATCCAGCGCAGAAAACGCTTCATCCAGTAAAAGAATATCGGGGTTCACCGCCAGTGTTCGTATTAGTGCCGCCCTTTGCCTCATTCCCCCGGAAAGCTGAGACGGATGGTGATTTCTGAAATTTATCAAGCCGTATTTTTCAAGCAAATACTCCACATGCCTAATTCTTTCAGGTGTTACCTGATTTTGAATTTCCAGCCCCAGGATCACGTTTTTATAAATGGTACGCCATTCAAACAGACTGTCCCGTTGCAGCATATAACCTATTCTGGGGTTAACCCCGGTTACTTTTTCGCCGAACACATATACTTGTCCGGATGAAGGTTTTATTAAACCAGCAATTATAGATAAAAGGGTTGACTTTCCGCAACCGCTTGGACCGACTATTCCTACAAACTCGCCCTCCGAAACTTCAAGGGAAACATTCTCCAGAGCAGATATTTCGCCGTCAACGGTATGATATCGTTTTGAAATGTTTTCAACAGCTACGGCCGCTACCAACCAAATCCCCCCATTCTGATACACTGACAGTATATGCATTATGTTTTTTCCGGGTTACTTACGTCAGACCACAACGGGCATAATAAAAGCCTTCCTGACTTCAGGAAGGCTATAAATGTCATTCAGCCTTATCATTATTTTATATCATGCCTTGGTTTCTTTCTTACCACCTCAGCCGCCCTGGTGATGGCCGAAATAACATCAACCTCAAACTGCAGCCTCAAATTATTGATCTTGGAATAGACCTCGCCCTTTTCTGTCACAAAATACTGCGGGGGTAATTCATTCAATGCTTTAGCCGCAACGTCAAGCTTACAGATATCACATTTGCACATGTCAATATCTTTTAAAACATCATCAATGAAATTGAATACAATTTCTTCCATATAATTTTTAAGTTCCATGTTATGACCCCCTTCCCAGGCAGCAGAAAGCCTGTCTGTTTTATGTTACTATATATTATAAATCAGGTCTTTCCAAATATTAAATAATTTTTTTTCATTTTCCTCATCAACCTTTATACCGGTCCACCACCGGAAAGCCTCAAAACAGTTGTAAAACATGATATCCATGCCGTTATATACCCTGCAGCCTCTTTTTTCGGCCATGTACATAAGCTTTGTCTGAGGGGGATTATATATCGTATCGAAAACAATGTGATGAGACATAAAATTAAAATGCTCTGGAAGGGGTTGAACGTCAAACTTGGGAAACATGCCAACCGAAGTTGCCTGGATTATGATATCGGCATTATAAAAGCCATGTATGGTTTCAGGAGCGTTAAAATCGGCAGCCATGGCAATGTTGCCGAATTTATCGTTCAGCAGCGCGCAAAGCTGCCGGGCTTTATGCGGGTTATGATTTGCTATTGTAATTCCCGCGCACTTTTCAAGAGCGCATGCAAAGGCTACCGCCCGCGCTATGCCTCCTGTACCGAAGATAAAAATCTTTTTTTCTCTTAACTCTTCGCTGGTTATTTTCGGAAATGCCCTTCTGAAAGCCGAAATCTCGGTATTATGACCGTGAATACTTCCGTCTTCTTCAATCCTCACAATATTGACCGCACCGCAATTATTTGCTTCATCGGAAACAGACGTCAGCCAATCATTCAGCTCGCAGCGGTGAGGCGTATCAATCAAAACACCTCTGCAGTTTGTTTTTATTAATGAGTCAAGAATTGGTTTTATTCCGTAACGCTCGGTACTGACAGGAATCATAACCGAATTGTAACCTGTGAAACTGCTTATCTGATTAAAGAATTCGGGAACAGGAGAAAAACTTATATATTTTCCTGCCAGTGCGTATATGGATGTGTTCCCGTCAACTTTAATTCTTGCCATACTATTCCTCCGGAAAAACCATTGCTAATCATGCCATGGTTTTCTTTTAAGAAAAAGTTTTTCAAAAATTCTTTTTATTCTGACTGTAGCGGGTTCATTTTTGTCCAGCGGATCAACGAGAATTGTTGTAAGCCCAATCCTATTTCCGCCCCGTATATCGGTAAACAGCTGATCTCCGATTACGGCGGTTTCTTCCGGAGCGAGGTTAAGGTCAGACATGGCTTTCAGAAATCCTCTGTTTGACGGCTTGAACGCCCGGTGTTTCGCGTACAGGCCTAATTTTTCATTAAATACCGCAACCCTTTTCTTCCTGGCATTGGACACAATTGCAGCTTTAATGCCGTTTTCCTGAAAACGCTTTATCAATTCCACTACTTTCTCGTCGGGAATTTTTTGTTTATGGGTTACAAGGGTATTGTCTATATCCAGTAAAACTCCTTTGATTCCACGCTCTTTCAGCCAATTAACGTCAAGATCGAATACTGACTTAATGTACAAATCCGGCTTTAGCCCTTTGCCCATTACCATCCTCCTTCCGGTTTATGATACCAAACTTCCCGTTCCCGCGCAACAATTTAGTTTACAGTGCATTATTTATTGTGATAAAATACTGTGAAACAGGAAAGCATAATTTAATATGGTTAAGCCTTTACGAATACATAAAAGGAGTGTGTAACATATGACTATTTCTGTTGAACGAACGAAAACGCCGAAACAGAAGCCCGGCACTGACCAACTGGTTTTCGGGAAAGTATTTTCGGATCATATGTTCATATGCGATTATTCTCCCGACAAAGGCTGGCATAACGCACGCATCGTACCCTATCAGAACCTCAGTATAGATCCCTCCACAATGACACTTCATTACGCTCAAAGCATCTTTGAAGGCTTAAAGGCTTATAAAACCAAGGACGGGCACGTAAATCTCTTCAGACCCCGCGAAAATATCAAAAGGTTAAACGCATCATGCAGGCGTCTTTGCATACCCACGGTTGACGAAGAATTTGCCCTGACGGCTATCAAAAAACTGGTCGATGTTGACAGGGACTGGATCCCCGAAGGAGACGGAACATCATTGTATATCCGCCCGTTTATCTTCGCAACCGAACCCCACATAGGCGTAAGGCCTTCAACGACGTACAGCTTTGTTATAATAACCGGTCCCGTCGGAGCTTATTACAAAGAGGGAATTAATCCGGTCAAAATCTACGTTGAGCCCAACTATGTCCGTGCGGTCAGAGGCGGCCTCGGTGAAATCAAAGCATCCGCCAACTATGCCGCAAGCCTTAAAGCTCAGGTTGAAGCCAATGAAAAAGGCTATACTCAGGTCCTTTGGCTTGACGGCGTAGAGAAAAAATACATAGAAGAAGTCGGAACAATGAACGTATTCTTTATAATCGGCGACGAGATTGTTACGCCTGAACTTAGCGGGAGCATTCTGCCGGGTATAACAAGAAAATCCTGTATTGAACTTCTCAGACACTGGGGATATAACATGAATGAACGCAGAATTTCCATTCAGGAAGTTTATGAAGCCCACGAAAAAGGTCTTCTGAAAGAAGTATTCGGAACAGGTACTGCTGCGGTTATTTCGCCTGTGGGTGAATTGTGCTGGAACGGCAATGTTATAACAATAAACAACGGAAAAACAGGGCCTATCTCCCAGCGCCTGTACGACACGCTCACCGGCATTCAGTACGGAAAACTCCCCGATGAGTTTGGCTGGATTGAAAAAGTGTAGTTAAACATATTACAAGGCAGGTCATGCGACCTGCCTTTTTAATTTGTTCAGTCAACACGTTCAGTTAACATTTACACCCTCAAAGATGGTAATGACATCGGTTTCACTGGTTTCGCCCGAAACGCTTTCGGCAAACAGCCACGCCCTGTGGGTTTTATAGATAGACAAATTCCTGATTGTATGCTCGGTTACAGTCACATCAGAACTTCCGCCTACCGTCGTGATAAGCGTGTCGCTGCTTCTGACCTTACCCAGACTTCCGTCATCATTAATAACCGGTATTCTCAGCTCACCGTACCGCGTACGTTTGGGCAAGGTTATTTTCAGCGTAACATCAACAACTTCGCCTTTTTTCACAATATTTACAACTTCAAGTCCGGGCTGCCCGAATTTTACCACTCTGGCGTTCAGTTCAGGGAAACTCTTTTCCTTTGTTACCTTGTCCAGGTCAAAGTAGCTTACCTTTGAAGAGTTGCCTTCACCTATAATATATTCACCTATTGTTCCCTTTAAGATGATACTGAAGTTTACGGGCGATGCCTTATATTTTCTGCTTGTGCTGTCATATCTGTAAACTATGTCTCCTAAATTTCCTGTTACTTTACCCGCAGCTACGTTTAACGCATCTGTTGATACCGATACAACCTGCAGACCTTCGGGGAATTCCTCCGAAAAACTGACGTTCTTTACAATAAGCTCGCTCGGGGGTACCAAACCGGGATCAATACTGAATTCTTCCGGCGTTACGGTGTAGTTTACAACAATTTCCTCGTCCATAAGAAATTCATCGCCGTTTATGGTCCTGTCAACACGGATTGGTGCCTGCAATGCTATTACTTCAATTGTTTTATTCTCGAAATTCTTTGTTTCGGTATTATTATCAATGTCCTTATACGAAATTTTTGCCGAATTGAGCGTATAATTTCCGCTTACGCTCCCCTTAAGCCTGATTGTAAACTCAATCGGGTTTGCCTCGTAAAGCCTGGAAGAGGAATTGTATGTATAATTAATGTTGCCGAGGCTGCCTTTTACTTTCTGTCCGTTAACCGTAAATCCCGCAGGAACCGAGACAATCTCTACGCCGGCAGGGAACGTTTCTTCGAATGAAACATCTTCAACACTGAAATCAGTCACTATATCCAGGTAAATTTCTTCATAAACCCTGTCAAGGGCATCGGAAGTAACAGCCCGCTTATATACGCCTCCGGCCTTTGTTGCCACTTCACTCAGCACATTTGCATTTGAACCTTCGGTAAATGCAATCATGTACGATTTTATACCGCTTTGTTTTATAAACCTTTCGGCCACATCATAGCAGTATTGTTTGTCCTCAGGCCATGCATAGCTTCCGCCGCCCCTGAAATGAGGAGCATTTCCGTCCTCAAAATAGAAATTATACGGATACGTTCTGTAAGTGCTGTGGTATGTCGGTTCACCGTCGGTCAAAAGAATAAGGTATTTTTCTATCGGATTTTCGTTAGTGCTTCTTGTGTCCGTTAATCTGTAATAGGCGCGTCTTAAACCGTCACCGATGTTGGTTCCGCCGTTAGCCTCAAGAGCGTTAACTCTGGATTTCACCGAATTGAGATTGGTTGTAAGAGATTGCACTATTCTGGCTACATCGTCATAGGTAATAAGCCCCACCTTAACTCCGCTTTTGCCACTGAGGTTGTCAAGAAATTTCAGCGCGGCTTCCTTTACAATATCCAGCCTCGATTTTTCTCTGCTTCTTGCCTGAATTGTCTGACCCGCCAGGTTAAAATTCATACTTCCGGAAGTGTCTATAACAAGATATATTTCTCTTTGAGGCTGCCTCACCGCCGTTGCCGGTATCGGATTGGGCTTTATCCGGTAAGTAACGGTGATTTCTTCATCCAAAAGTATTTTTGATCTGCTGATTTCCCTTGAAAGCTCAAGGACGGCTTTGGTATTGGGTTCAAGTGTTACCGCGCCAGCTGCAGAGCTTGTCCATAACCCCAACAACAATGTAAGCACAACAGCGAATACCATAATTTTTGAAAATACTTTTTTCTTACCTGAAAGCATTGTTATCATCTCCTTTCATTCTAATTTTTTATTTCATCTTCTTTTGGATAAAAGCCATCAGGTAACTTACACTGTTGTCAACATCGTCCTTCAGCGATTCAATAACAAATCTTTCATTTTCGCTTATTTCTTCATATACATCAACAAGTTCCCCTCTCTTCATCTCATTCAAATGCTGCTCTAACAGCGTAACTCCTTTTTCGCCGTTGATGAAGTTGGCCTTTATGAGTTTCTTAAATGTTTCAAGAAAGAGTTCGTCATTTATGTCATGAACAAGGGCAAAAATATTTTTCTCAAAATCCGGGCTGTTCAGGGATATGGTATTTTCCTTAACGAGCAGCGTCGCGCTCTTGTCCCAGAAACTTGTTATTTCTACATTCTCATTTTCGGCTGTTTTTTTGATTATATCGAATGTTTCGGCATTGTATTCGCCGACAAAAGCTTCTATTCTTTCCTGGCTCAGCTCCTCAATCTTTACCGGTCCGCGAATTCCTTCCACTTTTTCAGACTCTTCGGCCTGTTCGTCAATGATCCCTTCATTTTTGGCAAGTCTGTAAAGCAGCGCAATGGATTGTTCAATGGTGGCATTGCCCTTCGGATCTATAACATTGTTGCCGTAACCGGTGAGAATCTTGTTTTCAAAACAGTAATCAATATAGTATTTTGCCCAGTCGCTTATTTCAGATTCATCACTGTATTCATAGCTGTTTTTTACGGAAAAATCCTTTTCAGGCGAAATACGCATCAGCAAATTAACAACCAAAGAGGCTATCTCCTGCCTTGTTATATAATTATCCGGAAAGAAATTACCTTTTCCGTCGCCTTTTATAATGCCGGCATTATATGCCCTGACAATTTCCTGCTCGTATTTATGATTCAAAACATCATTAAAGGGTTTTTCATTTTCGGTATTGACCTGCTTTCCTGTTTTATCAAACACTTTCAAAGCCAGCAGAACATATTCGTATCTTTTTATATTGCTCTGGTAATTTGTCTGAAGTTCTTCCGGAACAAGGCCTTTAGCAATGGCCTCGGAAATTTCCTCTTCAGCCCAGTGGCTTGGTTGGCTCTTTGTATCGGTAGATGCCTGTGCCAATGCATTTACATTAACTGTTGCAAAAAACACCATGCCCGCTATTGCTGACACAATGATTTTCTTAAACCTGGACACGCTTAATCACCTCTTTTTAATTTGAAACATTATAATACTCATTCAGTCTGAATTTCTCAATATAAACCGAATTTTCGGCCTTTGCAAGAGACACGATATAGTCGTAACGATATGTAAAATATTCGTCGGTTATGCCGTTTGTCCTTTGAACAGTGGCATCGAAATTCACGTAGTAAAGTTTTATTTTATCCGAATAAGCAGGATGCGGAGTAACGGTAAAGTTTTTGATTTCCACAATTCTCTCCATGTTGTTTCTGAGCGGGAAAGAGTTTAGCGGATAATTTTCGCCGTAATTATCGTTTAATTCTATTAATTTGACTCCTTCTTCGTCAGTTGTAACACCAAGAACGTTCAGGAACTCGGATACCTGTTTTGTTCCCTGCTTCCATCTGTAAGACAGCAAATTCATTCTTTCCCGGTCAAGTTCGGTAAACCTTGAAAAAAACTTTGTAACAACTGCTTTTTCGGTTTCGTAGATTTCTCCGTCGGAAGGATTCCTGTAGCTGCCGTCATCATTTTTGGTCAGGTCGAGATAGGAAAGCCTTGTAATATTGTCATTATTAAATACAAACAGCCTGTTTTTCATGCCCGGCTTTATGTTTGATTCTGTGGCTCTGAGGATGCTGAAACCAACGTCGCTTTTCGTCAGTTCAACGTCGTACCTTATTTCCACTCTCATTAGATCAATATTTTCCGGCCCAATATCTCTCATTTTCGTATAAGTATTGTCTTCATTCTTCCGGTAGCTCGACGAAAACACGTCATCGGGTATTGCCTTCGCCTTGCAGTAAACCTTTGTAAAGTAGAGATAATTGTCGCCGTTTTTGGAAACAAACTCGGACACTATATTAGGAGTATCCTCTCCGTTTCCGGACTTCAGAATTTCCACATTATACCCTATAATTGTCATTCCGTTTACACTAACATATCTTGGAAGATGAATTCCTACCTCCGGATTACCATCCCCCTCTTTTATGGTTTTGTCGGCAATATAACCCCGAATATTGTCGGGAATTATGCCCGTTCTTGAATACTCATTGTAGCTGTCCACAGATGTATCGGCATATAAAGCGGTAAAATATTCGGAAATAACTTTCTTCGCCTTTAAGTCGTCATCAGCGGATATTGTTGCCGTAGCCGGCTTTTCTCCCACTCCTCCTTCATTCACGGTAACAGAAGCGGGTTGCATAACACCGCAACTTGTCCCGAATATTAAAACAGAAGCAATCAATAAGACAATACCTAATTTTTTCATATATCTCACCTCAGAGTATTCCTCTTAGAATATCCGAAAATTTTATTCCGTCAACTTCTTCGGTAAATCTGTCAAACAATTCTTCCCTTCCCGGGAAAATTACATTTCCTGAATTTAATACAACAGCCGCATAATCCCAGTTTCTGAAATTTTCAACGTTTGTATTGCCTACAATTCTCGGAAGCCTTGGATTTCCGTAACTGTCAAACTCCGCGGCAGACCCCCCGACTTTATTTCGGGGATCGTAGCCCCTGCCCGCGGCGATAATCGCCCCGTTCAGCGTGGCACCGTTTTCAACCGTAACCTTGCCCATTGTAAAAATTATTCCGTTTACCGTATCCCTGCTTATAATCAATTCCTTTTCAGGATTCAGATTTATAATTAAATAGTATTTTGAAGTATCTGAATAATTATCTTCGATGTATTGAACCAGATCCACTGGTTCGTTGTTGCCACCTTCAAATTTGATTACGGATTCCCACCGGTTTGCGTCAATTTCATCAAGTGCATCCCTAATTCTCAGAAATTCGGTTGTAGCACCCAAATTCCACGGCTCATGCATGCCGGGAGTAAATTTATAGCTTACTTCACTGTCCTGCGAAGCCGGGTAGTCCTTCCTTGCGAATACTTGTACTTGGCCTTTCAGATAACTCATAAGTATTTCCAGCCCTTTGGGCATTCCGGAAAACATATCGCTGTATTCATCCCAGTCATAATGTATAAACCTGTTAAGCAATCCGGGCTCAAGCCCTTCCACGGTGTCACCTATTCTGCATACCACAGATGCAGGTATCTCGATATCATTGCCCGCAAAATAAATCCTGTTATTTGCAGCAATGGCCTTGTGGCATAAGCCGGTGATTTTCGAAGGAACGTGAATATTGTTCGACCACGGCGTTACTCTGCTGCGTATTTCCTGTATCCAGTTCGTCCACGTCTCCCAATTAGCAGTCAGGTTTCTGTTCTGAGTCCAGCCGACATCTCCGAGTATAACCGAAAAACCGTTTCCGCCGTTTTTCTTTAAATCTTCGATATACTCCGCGGTATTGTCAAACCCTCCTGAAAGATATACAGGTCTGTTGCCTCTCCACGCCAAAGCCACATCTTCCAGCTGATACATTGTTCTGCCTCTTTCCACTTCCATCACGAAAGTCGAACCATTGACAAACGCATAGCCGTTAATGACAATCCTGGAGCGGATAAAATCATTGTTAAAACCTCCGGAATACATCGGAGCTATATTCAATACCGCGCTGGACGTGTCGTGGAAATACCCGTCTCCGTAACTTAACCCGAAATAATTACCGTTAATCGCTATATACGAATTTGCTCCGTTCATTTCTATATCGTCGAAGGTATACGCATCCCGTATAATTACTATACTGTCATCATATCCGAAAGCCTGGATTCCCTCTGCAACCACATCGTAATCCACAACAATGGCGCACTGCTGGCCCGCCGTTTCGTCAAACGTCCCTACGCGAAGCAGATTGTTTGTAAAGGCACTTCCTTTCTGAATGTGAAGAATTGCATTTTCTACCGCGCATATACCGCCCATGTAATACTGTTCCATCCGGTTAGGCTTATCAAGTCCGGTTCCAAAAACATACACATCACCGTTTATTGTTGAGACGCCGTCGCCTTTTGCCACAAGATCTCCCAAAGTATACACCGCACCGTTCAAAACAAACGGCTTATAAAGCCAAACTTCATATTCCTTAACCGCAACTACCTTTCTCCCGTAAGACCTGAACATTCCGTTTTCCATCTGGGCTTCAGCCGTAATCTCCAGCGGGAATTTCAGCTTATTGCCAATACGTTCAAATTCACCGCCATACCATGAATAAGACACTTTTACGCTCGCTTCATTCATCGAGGGATCCGCATATACAGGGATACTGTAACTGTTTATGACTTCACTGTCTCCTGCGTTTAACCTTTCAATTATGTCGTTTATAAACTGCTCCTCGCCCGTAAAAACAATTCCCCTTTTGGCGGCGAAATCCTCACTCGGCAGGTACTGATCAAGGTTGGAAATGGTTCTTTCCAGTGCTGACTCCGCAGCAATATATGCCATCTGGTTATGTTCTTCGCTTCTGACTATATTAAACAGCCGAACGGTGGAATAGGCTACGGCACCTCCGACAAGCATAACCACAAGCATTACCATTAAAACTGTGGGAATTGTGTTTCCCGTTTTGTTTTTTAAAATCCCCCTCATTTTTTCCATCTTTTTCAAGGCCTGTACACCTCAAACATAAATTCGAATTTGTCTGACTCATTGATAACAGGCTTTAAAGCCACCTTATATCGGTATACGTTTATACCCGCAGTACCCATATATTCCAAATCAAAAACATATTCCGGGTACTCATTGCCGGCCAGATCCTTTACTGGCAAGTATTCAAATTTGCCTGCTCCAGCGCGATTTAAATTCAGCGCTTTTTTGTTGGTGCCGGTAATTTCGGCGTCGTTCCGTACAGAATATGCGACATTCTCCTTAATGACCCTGATTACCGCATACCTTTTCAGCTGTTCTTCAGAATATTTTGATATTTTCGACATTGAGAAGAACAGCGAATAGATAACAACCGACAAAATTGCAACAATGGCTATCGAAACAACGGCTTCAATCAGTGTAAAGCCGTCTTTACAAATCCGGAAACAGGCGTATTTCGGCAGATTCCTACTCAGTCTCTTACCATTCATATCAGATATACACTTTCTCCTTATCGCTTTTTCTTTCTATGATATTTCCGTCCCTATCCATTATTCTGACCCTGTCACCCGTCTGTTCGCGTTTTATTATTAAGTTTCTTCCGGAATCGTTTCTGATGTAGACATTGACCCATATGTTTTCATTTTCCTTAACATCGTTTGCTATGTTGGATTGAATGAAAAAGGTATAATCCCTGTTTTCATTTTCAGGCAGACTGCCGGTTAATTTTTCGTTATAGCCGTTGGCATCAGCATATTCTATAGTATACTGGCTCTTTCCCAGTATAAGCGTTACGTCCACAGGCACGCCCACATGGTAACGTATTCTTTCACTTCTGTTGAATTGGGAATAGGTTTCAAAATTGTACCCTGCAAACAGGTACCCTCTGTGAAAAATTTTGAAATCGGCATTCATCAACGTGATTTCTGATGAACTGCCTGCGTTCCGGATACCGGTGTTTTCAAAAGCCTGCGTGTTTCTGGAGGGAAATGCTATATCAACCTTGTCCGTATCTTCTATGAAAACCGGCAAATCATTATTCTCAATAAATCTTTCAAACGCGGCTCTGGTAAACCTGGCAAGGTTATCGGCAGCATCTTTGTCAATGGAATAAAAGTATATGCTTACATTTACATCAAATAACTGTTCATTTGAGCTTGTAAGTCCGAACTCAGATGCGGTTTCGTCGCCGGCTGGGGTGATGTTAAGACTGTTTACGCTAACTTTTCTGCTTCCGCCCTCAACAAACTTCAAAAGCTCATTAATCCCTTCTTCAGTCAATATCGTCTTAAAACTTACCGGGAAAGCGTAGTATGTGGCATTTTCTTCGGTCAGTTCAATCGGACTGCCCAAGGATATGCCTTTCAGCCTTGTCCCGATTAGAAGCGCCAGATTTTCTACGAATTTAACACTGTCGGCAAAACCTGCATTGTCCATAAGATATTCGCCGAGCCGCTCATCTATTATTTCATTTTCTTTAATCTGTTTTTTAAATGTTTCAATGTTACTGTAATCCCTTTCAAGGGCGTCAAGCTGAGTCTGTACCGTTTGTATCCTGTTTTTTGCCTCTTTTATTTTCTGCATTGAAGACAATAACACAAACTTGACGAATACAAATATGTATACCAGAACGGCAAGAATAATCAGCATTGCTTTCTCTTTCTTAGTCAGGGTCATCAGTTTGCACCTCCCTGACTTTTAAGCGTATAGTTAAGTGTGAACTCTACATCGCTCTGGCTCTCTTCTATTGAAAGACTGTAGTTAACCGTATCAAAAATTTTAAGTCTTCCCAGATTAGCCATATAATCCACCGCTATAAAACTGCTTTCGGCAATGCCTTTTATTGTGACAGACTTTCCGTTGTAATTGACCGAGTTCAGAAAACACCCGGAAGGCAGCGCATTTTGAACGGTTAAAAGTATCTGTGAAGCTGGCACGTTTTGGGTCTCAATAGCGTTTATAATCGCCTTTTTGCTGCTTACCTTGCCTGTTATTGAAGCAAGCTGCGCCTTTACAGCGCGCACTTCATTGTATTTTTCATCACTAAGTTTTTTTTCAAGCGCCGCGGCCCTGCCTTCGAGTATCCGGACATAAATACCCGGCGTAAGCAAAACGGCAATCCCGATGGCAATAACCAGAGCCATTACCATTACTTTTGCCATGGGGATACTTTTTTTCTCTTTTTTTAATCCTTCCTCAAACGGAGTCTCTTCCACCAGAAAATTTATATCCTTCATTAAAATTCCTCCCTCAATGAAGCTTTGTCATGGGTAAGCATTCATTGCTTTAATCAATGCATAGCCCCGTTTGTACGCACTCATTAAAGCAATGACTAATTCACATTTTTATAAAACAGGCTGTATTGGGAAACAACGGGTTTTTTCAGGTTAAACCTGAATCTGCCTTCATTCGTGGACTCCGGCATTAATATCACGGTAAGGTTTTTTTCGGTTAAGTTATAAACAAATTTGCTTTCATCAGTGAGACCTTCAACCACAACAGTGGAATCAAAATAAAGTTTCCCACCGTCAAACTTCCACTTTCTTAACTCACCGTTAATCGTCAGACTGATAGTTTTGTACTCATTGCCTGCAATACAATCTTCAAAGGATATCTTCTCGGCGCCTTCTATATCGCGGTTAAGCCGTGAAAAGGCGTCCTGGACCGTAAACTGCTGTCTTCCGAACCTGGAATACGCCGCAGTTGAATTTGTGCTGAAAACCATAAGCTCGGTCAGTATCGCGGATATCATAACAACAAGCAGAAGCGCCAGTAAAAGCTCTGGAAATGTAAAACCTTTATTGTTTTTAATGTTAATCCCCTCCGGAATATTTTTTGTGCACTCCCATCCAAAAGATGGGAGTGCAATAATTAAATCTTTTACGGTTCTTCTTTTTCAGTCAGTTTTTATTGTAACTCCTGGCTTTTCCTCTTCCTCTTCCGTTCCTCCTTTAACAGCCTCAACAGTAACTACTTGCGTTTTTACATCGACATTTATTTTCCAACCCACTTTGTCAGGTGCTTGTGGCTTCATATCTTTAGAACCGTCCAAAAAGGGCCCATATTCGCCTGGTATATCAGTACCATCAATCTTCTCCGCGTCTACAGTACTTAGATCTCCTTCAAACGCAGCATTGCTTGGTTTTGTAAATGTTACTCCATTCTTTTCATCAATTTTAATTATACAAGACAATTTCTGTATAAGATCATCGGGATTTTCTTTGTCCACGTCCAGACAGCTCAGATCAGTGTCATTAGTAAGATTCATGTACGTTAAAATTGCCCTCTTGATATTTTCCGCGGTCTCGGCGTCTGCTCTTGTCTTGCTGGAATTAAGCACTCCTCCGAAGAGCATAATCGCCGTGGCTGCGATAACAGCCATGATGAGTATTGCCACAAGCAGCTCAACGAGCGAAAAACCTTTGTTTTGTTTTAGCAGTTTTTTCATCATTCTCAAACCTCCTAAAATTTTTTTATTTTAAGCATAAAAATGCTTAATAGGCCTCACGCTTTTAAATAAATTCCTGTTTTAATCAGGATAAAGGCAGTTTTTATAATCAGTAGGTGCTCAAATTCTGGTAAACGCTGAGCATCGGATACAATACGCTGAACAGTATAAATGCAACTATTCCGCCCAAAACTATCATTATTAACGGTTCAAGGAATGTCATAAGCCTCTGCAGCTTTTCTTCGGTCTGATCCTCATAAAAGTCAGCCGCTTTCTGAAGTGTTTCATCCAGATTTCCCGCCTCTTCGCCCGTTTTTATCATTGACAGCACCAGCGGCGGAAAATACTGCATTTCAGTGATTGACTGCGTCAACGTTCTTCCCTGTTTTAGGGTTTCAATGGCTTTCTCCATTCTTTCCTGAATTAATGAATTGCTGATTATCCTTTTTGTAATCTGAAGGGATTCAATAAGCAGCACGCCGCTCGAAAGCAACGTGGACAATGCCCTGCTGAACCTTGCGGTAAGTATCGTCTGAATTACATCCTTAACAATCGGGAGCTTAAGGGTTACTTTATCCAGAATTCTCTTTCCACGGTCTGTTTTAGACATGGTTTTTATTCCATAAATAAGCAATGCTGTTCCAAATAGAATAATATACCAGTATGAGCTACAAAAATAGCTTATGTTCAGCAATGTCTGGGTTAATGCCGGAAGATCCACATCCATTCCCCGTAATGCCTCGCCAAAGGTGGGAATCACCTTTAAAACCAAAACCGCCACCACAATAACCGCAACGGTCAACACTATTATAGGATACGTCATTGCACCTTTCAGTTTCTGTTGATGTTTATGTTCCTTTTCAAAATGTTCGGCCATTTTCACAAACACTTTGTCCAGCTGTCCGCTGACCTCTCCGGCTTCAACCATGCTTAACAGTATTGGCGGAAAGATATCTGGAAAGCTGCGCATGACATTTGACAGCGAAATACCCTTCTGTATGTTATTGTAGACATCGTTAAGGCATTCCCTGAGTGTCGGGTTTTCGGTCTGATATCTAAGAACGTCCAGCGCACCGGCAATGGATATGCCTGCTTCAAGCATAATCGCAAACTGGCGGCAGAACTGAGCAAGGTCCGCTATTTTAACCTTCTTTCTGAAAATTTTAAGCTGCGTTACGTCGTTGACAAAATTTTTTTCAGTAATTTCCAGGGGCTTATACCCATGCTTGTTGAAAAGGTCAAGCAACACTTCCTTGCTCTCAACCTTTGTTTCACCTGTGAAAATTTCCCCTTCGCTGTTTTTTACCTTATAAGTATATACCGGCATATAAACCTCCTGTTATAATGCTACTCCCAACGCATTAACAAGATAATTAAGCCTGTCCTTGTCAAGAGACGGACTGAATTCCAAACCGCCGATTTTGGCAACATTTATCCTGTAAGCAGGCAATCCGAGGTTTTCTTCGAAATATTCCTCGATGCCTTTCATCTGTGAACCTCCGCCTATAAGGAAAATTTTGCTTGGATGTTCACCGTTACAGCGCGTAAGATAGAAGTCTATGCACATCTTGATGTCCTTAATTATTGAATCCATTACTCTCATTGCGGCTTTGGAGCAAAGATACTCGTTGCACGGCGTCAAAATGGTGGACAAACCGTACATTTTCTTGTAAAGTTCGGCTTTGTGATATTCATGAGGCTGCAGGTCCAGTTCCTTGATAATCTCCTCGTCAATTTTGCTGCTGCCTTTGAGGATTACCCGATTGAACTCGGGAGTCTTGTCCTTCAGTATGTTAATAATAGTGGTTTCCGAACCCAAATCAAACACGATGCATGTGTTGTTGTCATGTCTTGGATTCAGCGGCTTTTTAAGATCATGCCCTGTGTCTATGTCGAGCTTGAAAAACTTCGATACACTGTTGGACGGAATATCAACCGCTATAGGCTTCAGCTTCAGCTGGTTCAGGATATTTATGTAATTATCTATAATTTTCTTGGATACAACGGTTACAAATACTTTTATCTTCTTCTGCCCGTCCACGACTGTTTCGCCGAGAAGTTTATAGTCAATCCTGTTGGAATTCATGTCCACAGGAATTGTGTCCCGAATCTCTTCCCATATTTTTTTGTCAACTTCGCTTTCAGGCACTTTATCAATCATAATTACCCTGGATATGATGTTGGTGCCCGACATAACTATCTTGGCTTCTTTAGAGTTGATGTTATGCTCTCTCAGGACACGACTTATTTCCGCAACAACAGCGTCCTTATCCTTTATTGCTCCGTTTTTTATGCAGCCTTTCGGTGTATCTCCGATACCATAATTAAGCACCGATAATACATTGTTTTTGCTCTTTTTGACCTGCACGATTTTGATATACCGAAAGCCAATATCAATTGTTATAAAATTGTTGGAGAAAAGATCCACCACTGCCATTTTTACTCCCTCCTTTCTTATTTAATTTTTTTATTCCAGCGCTATTAACTTTTTCATTGCCACAGGGTCCATGGCATACTGGCATGCATTTTCATAAGTAATCAAACCGCGTTTATATAAAGAAGCTATGCACGCATCCATGGAATGCATGCCGTATTCTCCGCCCGTATGAATGCTGCTGTTGATCTGATACGTCCTCGACTCCCTTATCATGTTTGCTATCGCAGGAGTTACTATCATGACCTCTGTAGCGACCACTCTTCCCGCATTATCAGCTTTCTTTATCAACTGCTGCGAAACAATCCCCTGTAGCACCGTCGACAGCTGGCTGCGTACCTGCCCTTGCTGATGCGGAGGGAATACGTCTATAATTCTGTCAACAGTCTTGGCCGCTCCCAATGTATGCAGTGTTGACAGAACCAGATGTCCCGTTTCAGCAGCGGTTAACGCAATGGAAATTGTCTCCAAATCTCTCATCTCACCAATCAGAATAACGTCGGGATCTTCTCTTAACACTGCTCTCAATGCGTTGCTGTAACTTTTAGTATCCGAGCCTATTTCACGCTGATTTATCACGCTTTTGTTGTGTTTATGCAAATATTCGATAGGATCTTCAATGGTTACAATGTGGCATCTTTTTGTACTGTTAATATGATCTATCATTGCGGCAAGGGTTGTGGATTTACCGCTTCCGGTAGGCCCTGTTATAAGGACAAGGCCTCTCTGCCTTTCCGCCAGTGAATAAAGGATATTCGGAAGCCCCAATTCACTGATTTTCGGTACTCTCGACGGAATAACCCTTATGGCTATGGCATAAGTTCCTCTTTGCCTGAAAGCATTGACCCTGAATCTTCCGACACCGGAGAGCATATAAGCAAAGTCAATTTCTCCTTCTTCTTCAAGAAACGCGAACTGCGAGTCGTTCAACAACTGCTTCACCAAACTCAGGCAATCTTCTCCTGTAAGTATGTGGTCATCGACAAAAAACAGCGAGCCGTGTTTTCTTATGACCACCGGTAAACCTGCACAAATATGAAGGTCTGAAGCATCCATCTCTACGGCTTTTTGCAAGTATTCGTTGATATTCATAAAATTACACCCTAATCATTTATTGAAACTACGCTTAACATTTCTTCAAGCGACGTAACTCCTGATAAAACGAGGCGGGCACAGCTGTCTTTAAGTGTCCGCATTCCGTTTTTTAATGCCACATGCATCAATTCTTCGTTGGTGGCGCGGCGCGAAATCAAATCCCGCATTTCAGAATTTATCGTCAGAATTTCGTAAGCCGCAATTCGCCCCTTGTATCCCGTGCCGTTGCATTCCGGACATCCTACAGGCTTGTACAGCTTTGTTTCCTCATTTACATTCAGTATTTTCATTTCGTGAGGTTTGGCTACGTATTCCTCCTTGCAGGCATTACACAGCCTTCTTACAAGCCTTTGGGCCAGAACTCCGACAAGGGATGAAGCTATAAGGAACGGTTCGATACCCATATCCATAAGCCTTGTTATGGAACTTACCGAATCGTTGGTGTGGAGCGTGCTTAATACCAGGTGACCTGTAATAGCTGCGCGTATTGCTATTTCTGCAGTCTCCCTGTCGCGTATCTCTCCCACCATGATAATGTCCGGGTCCTGTCTTAAGAAAGCGCGAAGCGCACTTGCAAAGGTCATCCCCGCCTTAACATTCACCTGAACCTGGTTTATGCCCCTGATTGTGGCTTCCACCGGATCCTCAACGGTCAGAATGTTGACGGTTGGCTTGCTTAACTCTCTCAACGCAGTATACAAAGTGGTGGACTTACCGCTTCCCGTCGGACCCGTAACAAGCACTATCCCATGGGGATGGGAAAGAATACTGTCAAATTTCTCTATGTCGTCATCAAACATTCCCAGTTCGTCCTTTGTTCTGTTGAACCCTTCCTTATCGAGGATACGGATAACGACTTTTTCACCGAAAACGGTAGGAAGTGTCGACACACGGAAATCATAGTTCTTGTTATTAATTTTCAATGCAACTCTTCCATCCTGGGGAACCCTCTTTTCGGCAATGTTAAGTCCGCTTATTATCTTTATGCGTGCTATCAGTATCTGCTGGATTTTTTTGTCCTGTCTCATAAACTCGGTAAGTTTTCCGTCGATTCTGAAACGTATCATTACACAGTCTTCATATGCTTCGATATGAATGTCGCTGGCTCCTTTGTCAACGGCGCTTTTGAAGATCATATTTACAAGCCGTACTATCGGAGCGTTTTCAACGTCGCTTATATCTATTGTTTTTTCAATCTGTTCCTCTTTCTTTACCTCTATTTCTATTTCTTCTTTTACCTTCTCAAGTTCGCTTTCAATATCAATTACTTCTGTTTCCTCTTCTTCCGCAGGCTCTTCAATTTTCTCTTCCTCTTTATAGTAAACCTCAATCTTTTCATTAATAATGTCGCCGTCAGCAAGAAGAGGTATTACTTCATAGCCCGTTGCAAGCCTTACATCATCTATAGCATATATATTGGCCGGGTCGCTCATCGCCACGTAGAGGGATTCACCCTCTACCTTCAGCGGTATAAGGTTATACGATTTTGCAAGTTTTTTATCAACCAGCTTTACAATTTCTTCCTGAATCTCCACATCTTTAAGATCTGTGTACTGAACCCCAAGCTGTTCTTCCAGTGCCTGGTATAACTGTTCCTTTGTTATAAAGCCTTCCCGGACCAATATTGAACCCAGCATTTCTCCTGTTTCTTTCTGAATTTCAAGAGCTTTTCTCAGCTGTTCGTTGTCAACCAATCCCTGGGAAAGAAGAATACTTCCCAGTTTTTGCTTATAGATTGTTGCTTTGTTTTCGGAACTTTCCTGTTCCTTTTTCTCTATTTTTTCTTCCGGTTGAACCGGGCTGGTTTCCTTTATTTCTGGTTCCTGTACCGTAAAAACTTTGTCAATTAAATCCCTCAGAAGGTCGGGATCAACCATCACAGGTTTTATGTCAAGGCTGGTTATCAAAGACGCACTGTCGATGGCGAAAATGTTTTTGGGATCTTTCATCGCCAGGAGTAATGTATTGTCTCTCTTTTCAAGGGCAAGCATTTCGAATTTTCTCGACAGTTTTTCCCCAATCAGGTACGGAATACTTTTATCAGGTATGGTGTATTCCGAAAGATCGAGAAATTCATAACCTTCCGTCTCAGCCAAAAACCTGAGCAGTTTACTTTTTTCTACTGTTATGTTGTCGTAACCATCAATTTTTACAGTTACAGACATTATTTTTATCACCTTATATAATTTATAAAATCATATCTTTTATTGGGATTTTCTGTACTTTAATTATATTTTCTGTGGAATATAAATCCTATAAGGCTTTAAACTTATTTAATTAGGAAACTTTTACTAATTTAACATAGGACTTTATGTCTATATTTTTTTTGTAATTAAAAATAAATTATGTTAACAACCCTTTATTTTATCAATGTTTATATTTTTTATTAACGAAAAAAGTCGAAGTTTGCATTTAGCCGGAAATTAACGTATAATTGAACAGTAAACATAAAGCTTAAATATTTAAAGAATTTAAAGAAAAGGCAGATTGGTATGGCTAACAAAGGCAAAGACAAAGATTTGACAAAAGGTTCTATTTTGGGGGGACTTATTGAATTTTCAGTTCCGCTTCTTTTAGGTCTTATTTTTCAGCAACTGTATAATACGGTTGACACTCTCGTTGTTGGAAATTTTGTAGGAAAAGAAGCACTTGCCGCCGTTGGCAGCACCACACCGATAATTAATACCCTTATCGGTATTTTCACAGGTTTTTCCATGGGGGCAAATGTAATAGTTTCTCAATACTATGGAGCCAATGATGAAAAATCGGTACACGATGCCGTACACACATCAATAATTATGTCTTTTTTCTTTTCGATTATCATAACGGTAATTGGAATAGCATCGGCTCCGATTATGCTCAATCTGATGGACACCCCGGATGATGTAATTCATGAAGCATCGGTTTACCTGGAAATCTATTTTGCCGGTGCAACAGGACTGGTATTTTACAATATGGGATCAGGAATACTACGCGCTGTCGGAGATTCAAAACGTCCGCTTTATTTTCTTATTTTTTCAGCGGTCGCAAATACCGTGTTGGATTTAGTATTTGTTATTAATTTTAAGATGGGAGTTGCAGGCGTGGCATGGGCGACGGTAATTTCACAGGTTTTAAGCGCCATACTGGTGCTTATTGTGCTTTCACGTACGTCGGGTCCGTACAGAATTTACTGGAATAAGTTAAAACTTAACAAACCCATGCTGGAAAGTATAATAAAAATTGGTTTACCATCCTCCGTGCAGCAGGGTATTACCGCATTTTCAAATGTTTTCGTCCAGGGATACATAAATAAATTCGGGTCTGCGTTCATGGCGGGGTATTCGGCATACGGAAAAATAGACGCCATCGCACTTCTGCCAATGCAGGCTATTGCAATGGGTTGCACGACATTTGTCGGACAGAACATCGGAGCGGGTAAAATCAAACGGGCAAAAAAGGGAATAAACATATCTCTGATATTATCAATGGTGTTTACCGTTATTCTTCTTATACCTTTAATTATATTTGCCGAGCAGGCAATCATGCTTTTCAACAGCGAACCTGACGTAATATATTACGGCACACTGTATATGCGCTTTGTCTCTCCGTTTTATCTGCTGAGCTGCATTAATCAGGTTTATGCCGGAGCACTCCGCGGTTCGGGAGATACCCGCGCGCCTATGATAATAATGCTGAGCTCCTTCGTAGCCTTCCGTCAGATTTATCTTTATGTTGTCTCGAACATATTCAGGGACAATTTCTATCCCATACTGTTTGCTTACCCTGCAGGATGGCTTGTATGCAGTATTCTGCTTGTTATCTATTACCACAAATCCAACTGGGAGCACAAAAGGATAATTATAAAGAACAACAATGTTACTGAGGAGAATTAAGTTTGAATACAAAATGAGTAGGAGGCTGTTCGTTATTTGAATGGCCTCCTTTTCTATCACCGTAAATATGTACGATTCTCACACTTTCTGGCTACAGCCCATGCCAGATACACAACAAGAAAGCCGGCTTCATTAAGAAGCCGGCTTTCTTTTGGCTGCGGACTAAGGATTCGAACCCTAACCAAATGAGCCAGAGTCATTTGTGCTACCATTACACCAGTCCGCATCGCTTTCGCACTTCATATTATAATACATGTTTTTGATTTATGCAAGAGTTTTTTATATGAAATATTTTTACTACAGTTGCAATATTTGGATTACAAAAGTTAATCAATTCGCTATTTAGTATTTAGCTTTTATCTGTTACCTTTAACAGTTCTTAAATTAGTATTTCAGTTGTTAGAAAAACTATTATCTAAGATATTGGCATAATAGAGTATTCGCTTAAGTACGTTGTGTATTTTTCTTTTTAAAACTAAAGCAAAAACCCGCTTACTGAATTCAGCGGGTTTGCTTAAATTCGTTGTAAGGTGATGTTTACGATAATTTAAATTCCTTTCAATTGTAATTTCGGCTTTCATCTACTCCCATAAATCCCTTATCAATTTCTCAATTCTCTCTTTACGCTCTTTTGTCTTCTCAATGTCAATTGTAATATGTTCATCCGTTATGCTCAGTACATCTCCTTCCCTGGCTTCTGGCGGAAGGTGGGATTTATGAATATTAATTATCCTTCTTTCCTCAGTTTCGCATACTGCGTATTCACCTTCAAAACGATCAATTATTACCTGCATATTACCCTCCTTTACTGCGGCGGTTTACATACACTGCACGGACTATAGCCTTTTTCCTTCGCATCCTTCAGAGATATCGGTATTTTAGATTCTGAAAGATATCTACAATTATCAGAATGGTATTTCGAACCCGTTTTCGTTATATATACGGTTACGTTTTTGGTTTCCGACGCTTTTTGCTGTGTTGAAGCAGATGTCGAAGGTACCGGTGAAGGTGTCGGCGTACCTGTTGCCTTTGCAGCAGGTGTCGGTGCAGGTGTCAGTGTGGGATTTTGCAGAATTCTTCCTTTTTCAGTATTAATCTTAATATTGTTGCCGTCACTTTCCATTATAACCGTTCCGGCTTCATCGGTTCTGTATGTCTTCACACCGGCCACTTTCAGTCTGTTCAGAATAATACTGTCCGGATGCCCGTACTGATTATCCTTTCCCACACTGATTACCGCATACTTCGGTGAAACGGCCTTTAAAAATGCAGGACTTGTAGAACTGCTGCTGCCATGATGCCCAACTTTCAGCACATCAGCTTTCAGGTCGTAATTTTTATTCAGCATTTCATCCTCGGATACTTTCTCAGCATCCCCTGTGAAAAGAAAAGATGTTTCCCCAAAAGTAAGTTTTATAACGACGGAATAATTATTCAAATCATCATAATTGTCACTGTTCGGAGCAAGTATTTCAGCATTCACGTTTTTCCCTAAATCTAAAGCTCCCCCTGCCGTTGCAGTATTTACTTTAAGCCCTTTTTTCTGTATGGCAAGAAGCACATCTTCATATGTTTTCGTATTGTGACTAATTTTGGGCATATACACTTTTCCGACTTCAAAGGTGTTTATAACCGTATCCAATGCTCCTATATGGTCTTCATGCGGATGAGTACCGACCACTACATCAATCTTGTTTATGCCCAGATTTTTTAAATAAGCTGTAATCAGGTCGCCATCTGCATTGTTTCCTGCATCAATTAACATATTCTTCTCAGGCGCCTGAACAAAAATACAGTCCGCCTGTCCCACATCGATAAAATGGACTTTTAGCGTTCCGTAAACATTATCCGTTGCCTTCTGGCCATTGGCATCTTTTGTTGAATCTGTACCCGTTTCCGTTGTTTCAGTTGCTTCAGAGCCGCTTACCGGAGATCCGTCAGCCGCTTTTTCAGACTCTGAATTGTTTCCGGCATTAATTCCGGGCGATGACAATTCCGCATCGTTCTGAGCAGTAACGTTGTTATCAACGGTATTTGAAAATTCCAAACTTATCTGATTATCATGGGTATTGACCGAAACAGTATTACCAGCGTCCTTTATCAGCTGACTGCCGGTGTTTTCTGTAATTACAGCGGCGCAGGCCGATAATATAAGAAGACAATAAAACAATGACGCCAAAGCCATCTTCCACGGCCTTTTGCTTCTAAAACCAAGAGGTAACATGGTAGGATTTTTATTAACCGCATTTTTTCTGCGAAAATACAGCAAAGCAACCAGATAACCAAAGTAGGGCAGAAACAGACCTATCAAAAACCATAAATACGGATTTGCATTATATTTCTGCGACCTGTAATATGTGGCGTATGCCAAGAAAAAATACACTAATATGGCAATGATATTTATTATCATTACTTTACCCTCCCCTAACTATTTATGTAAACAATTATAACATACAAATAAAAAAAGGGCATGTTTATACGCCACAATGCACATCATATTGGTTATATTACGTCCCTGATGCTACCTGTGTTCCCTTCAGCCCGGTTAAAACTGTTATAATGTGTAAAATAACTAATTTGAATACATGAATGCTAAATTATCAGATAAGGTTAACGTAAAAATTCACAGCGGACAAAAAGTATATTTTAGTGTAATTTTGCGGAACAGCATTGAATTACTGAAATGCTTTGCGATTAATATGTTTTAAATTGTTAAATCTAATAAAATTTCTGGCAGAACCCCGACAAAACAAATTTGGGTTTATTGAGAAGTTTTATGTAAGAAAAAACAGCTGATGGTATTTCAGACAGAGTTATAGTCTTAAGTAGTGGTGTAAATTTCGTGGAAGCTAATTGACAAAAGTAACCACGATATGATTTCTACTTTATTAGGGAAACAAAACAAAAACAAATAAAGTAGAGGAGGTCATACCGTGGCTACTAATAATAGAATGGCACTTTTAGAACAACTTAGCAAGTATGTTGTTGAAAAAGATAAAGATTTTTTAAAAGAAGCATTAACATTACTCATTAATGCCCTAATGGATGCGGAAGTTACATCAATAATAGGTGCTGAAAAGTATGAAAGAAATGATAGTAGAAACAACTATCGCAATGGATATCGCCTAAGAGAATGGGATACTCGAGTAGGAACATTACAGTTAAGCATTCCCAAGTTACGTCACGGAAGTTATTTTCCAAGTCTTTTAGAACCGAGGAAAATGTCAGAGAAAGCATTATTGAATGTAGTTCAGGAAGCCTATGTTCATGGAGTAAGTACCAGGAAGGTGGATGAACTTGTAGAAGCTCTTGGAATGAAAGGGATTGATAAAAGCGAAGTATCAAGAATCAGTAAGCAACTGGATGAATTTGTAGAAGAATTTAAAAACCGTAGACGAGAGTTGTCAAGAATTTTGTGTCTGATTAAAGTAACGTAACTGGAAAATTTGTTGTATTTCATAAATGTGAGCATTTATCATTGGTACCGCTTTTTTCCATTTTGTCCGCCTCAAGTTCTCCCTCTGTAAATATATGTTAATTTCCAATACTTCGACAGAGTTAAAGTAACCACCCGATCTTATCCGAATTTTTTCAACTAGACTGTTGATACTCTCTACACTGTTGGTAGTATAAACATGCTTCCTCAAGGATTCGGGGTATTTAATGAAAGCCATATAATGTTCTGCTTTCTCCATGAGAATGTTCATATATCGGCTATATTTACTCTTAAATTTACTGCAAAGGTCATAAAACTTTTGAACAGCTTCATCAAAGGAAGAAGCAAATTTTATTTTATCGAGTTCTTTATTGAATTCTGCGGCATCAGCTTTGGTCATGTATTTGCGGATATTTCTCTGAAGGTGTACAAAACAGAGCTGATGATCAGCATATGGATATACAGCTTTGACGGTCTCGATAATACCTGGGAAATCATCACTTACAACCACTAAAACTCGTTTAAGACCGCGGTTTATCAAGTCTTCAAAGACCTTGTTCCAATCGGCTCTGTTTTCTTTGCCGAAGAAGGTGTAAAGGCCAAAGATGTCTTTCTTACCTTCCATATCAACGCCAAGGATTATGTAGCATGCGGCTTTCTTCACTTTTGAGCCGTCTTTTATCTCACAATGATAAGCATCGATTAATAAAGCAAACACCGATTCGGGTAATTCCCGTTGTTTGAAAAGGTCTAATTCACTTTTTAGGTCATCTTTGATTTTGTTGAGTTCATCATCAGAGTAAGGAAGGTTGAGGCTTTTGAGGGTATTTAAGAGAGAAGATTCTGAATAACCGTTGACAACAAGGGACATAAGAAGGTCTGTATAGGATTCATCCACCCTTTTATACGGTTCAGGTAGGATGTGGGGTCTGAAATCGCCAGTGCGAGTTCTTGGGACAGAGATGTCCAGGTTACCCATAGGTGTACCAAGTTTTCTATCATAAAAGCCGTTGCCTTTGTCGTTCTCGTTTTTCAAGAGATAGATTTGGCGTTCAGACAACATAAACCAGTCGAGCAAATCCTCCAGCAACTTTTTGAGGGCAGGGCGTGATGGATCTGAATCAGAGCAATACTGGTTTAATACTTTTTCAACCGCCATATTTTTGACTGTTTCATAATAGGTATTTTTATCCATAATTACCAGCCTCCTTTGTGATTTTATTATACACCAGACACAATTTTATTTTAACACCCCCGTAGACTGGAAGGAGAATATCCTTACCTTTGGCTTGATGCCACTTTCCCCAAGGTTCGGGAAGGAGGCAGGGTATGCAGTATGGCACTAGTTATAGCAGTAGGAGTTAATCAACAAGGTGAACGGGAAATATTAGGTTTTGATGTAGGGATGAGTGAAGACGGGGCTTTTTGGGAGGAGTTTTTAAGAAGGCTGGTAGCAAGGGGTCTAAAAGGTGTAAGGCTTGTAATCAGTGATGCACATGAAGGGCTGAAGGCTGCAATAAAGAAGATTTTAACGGGAAGTGCATGGCAAAGATGCCGTGTACATTTTATGAGAAATGTATTAAGCCAGGTACCAAAGCATTATCAGGGGATGGTATCATCGATAATACGGACAATATTTGCCCAGAATGATCAGGAATCTGCGAGGGAACAGTTAAGGCATGTAGTAGATGAGCTTAAAAATCGTTTTCCAAAAGCAATGAAAATTCTTGAAGAAGCAGAAGAAGAAATCCTGGCATATATGGCTTTTCCTCGTGAGCATTGGGCACAGATACACTCTACCAATCCGCTGGAGAGACTTAACCGTGAAATTCGCCGTCGAACGGATGTTGTTTGCATATTTCCAAATCGTGAGGCGGTAATCCGATTGGTAGGAGCAATGCTCATGGAACAAAATGATGAATGGAAAGTAGGGCGGCGTTATTTCAGTTTGGAATCAATGTCAAAGATTACATCGATAAATGAATTTACATTGACGCCAGTAGCTTTATTACATAAATGAGGTGAAAAAATGATAAAGTAGAAATCATTTTACACCACTTGACAAGACACTATCCAGACAGACTCAAACATATAGTTTTAAATTGCATGCATTAAGATTCTCAGAACAAATAAAAAAGAGACAGTTTCAACTCCTCATAGGTAAACTCAAAAACATAGGGCATTTCAATCTTTGCAGGTAAAAACTTCTAACCAACCGCCGCCGGCGTCAGGCGTTACTTTCGCACCTTTCAATCCTTATAGGTAAACTTTAAAACCGTTGTGGATATAATGAATATGGCCAGCTAGGATTGTTTTAATTCCTTACAGGTAAACTTAAATCTTTTTTGGAAAGACAAGCCTTCGCTAAAAACGGTGAGTTTCAATTCCTTATAGGTAAACTTCAAACCCTAAAACCTGGCATAAAAAGCCGCTTTTATAAAATTGCAGTTTACAAGTTTTTAAGCATTAAAACCCGTAAATATTTGATACTGCTCGATTTTTACATCTGCCGATCCCTTGCTTTTATAAGCTACTGGCCATCGACAGAATTATTCCATAAATCAATTTACCATATATTTTTTCTATTTCAATTTATGCTTATAAATGAATAACGCCCGGGGTATTTTTAACTTGTCGCAGCATGAATTTGAATTTATTTCTGTAAACAATAGCCGCAACATCTTATGGTGTGGCTGAAAACTCCGGATTAGATCTCTTTCAGCTGTTATTAATATAATACCAACCTTAAAAGTTTTGCAAAATTATATCTATAGTAGGCAAAAGGTAAACAACTTAATTAACATTCAATTCGCTTCTAAACAACAAAACCCGCTAACCTTTGCTGTTAGCGGGTTTTATTTGGAGCTGGTGGGCGGACTCGAACCCCCGACCTGCTGATTACAAGTCAGCTGCTCTACCGGCTGAGCTACACCAGCATATCACTAAATGGCGACCCAGAAGGGACTCGAACCCTCGACCTCTAGCGTGACAGGCTAGCGTTCTAACCGGCTGAACTACTGGGCCAGTTTTAAAATGGTGACCCATGGGGGACTCGAACCCCCGTTACCGCCGTGAAAGGGCGATGTCTTAACCACTTGACCAATGGGCCCCAGAAGACTGACGAATATTATTTTAACTGCTGACGCTATAAAAGTCAAGCATAAATTTTATGATATTTTTGTTACAACAAATAAATGCTAATTGGAAAAACAAATGCAGCCCAAAGCTGAAGAGAGGCTGCATTCTTATTTCTTTCGTTTTTTCTTTTTCCCGTTTATGTGTTCCAAAACTTTATTATCCGTGTTCTTTTTCTTTTTGCCTGACTTGCCCCGTTTTTTCATGCCATTGCCATTTGAATCTTCCGCGTAAGGATCTGCCTCACGTGCGTTCACTGTCAGTACAAAATCCACCTGTCTTGTTTTCGGATCGGCATTTGTAACCACAACTTCGACAGTATCACCTATACGGTATATCCTGCCTGTCCTTACTCCAATGAGAACCTGCATTTTTTCATCATACTCATAGAAATCATCGTCCATGCTGGTAAGCCGTATCAAACCTTCTACGGTATTCTCAAGCTCTACAAACATGCCAAATGAGGTTATGCCCGAAACAATTCCGGTGAAGGTTTCCCCTATATGCTCCTGCATATATACGGCTTTCAGCTTCGCTTCATATTCCCTTTCGGCCTCCTCTGCGCTTCTTTCCCTTTCTGAACAGTGTTTAGTAACATCAGGAAGAATAGCCGAGTAATGTTCGTTTCTTTGTTCGTCGAATTTTCCGTGCAGATACTCCTTCATTATTCTGTGTATTATCAGATCAGGATACCTTCTTATCGGTGATGTAAAATGGGAGTAATAATCCGCGGCAAGGCCGAAATGCCACGTATGCTCATCGCTGTACTTTGCCTTCTGTAAGCTTCTCAACATCATTGTACTGATAATTCTTTCCTGCGGCGTTCCTTTAACTTTGTCAAGAACATCCTGCAAAGCTCTCGGATGCACATGGCCGCTGCCTTTAATTCTGACTCCGAAATTAAACAAAAACTCATTCAGCCTTTTGATCTTATCGGGATCGGGATCTTCGTGAATACGGTAAACAAACGGTATGTCGGCCCAGTAAAAATGTTCGGAAACCGTTTCGTTGCACAGCAGCATGAATTCTTCGATTATCTTGTTTGCAATTGTAATTTCATATTTTCCTATATTTACCGGCTTGCCGTTTTCATCCACGGTAATCTTTGTTTCTTCAAAGTCAAAATCAATAGCACCTCTCAGGCTGCGCCTTTTCATCAATATTAAGGCCAGTTCCTTCATTTTTTCAAACATCGGAACCAGCGGCCTGTATCTTTCAATTAAATCCTGATCCCTTTCTTCAAGTATTTTATACACATCGGTATATGTCATCCGTTCATTAACGTTAATTACGCTTTCAACGATCTCATGGTTTATTACACGGCCTAAGGGGTCAATTTCCATAAAAACTGAAAAGGCAAGACGGTCAACTTTGGGATTAAGGCTGCATATGCCGTTTGACAACTCCTTTGGAAGCATAGGAATAACCCTGTCGGGGAAATAAACGCTGGTTCCCCTTTTTAACGCTTCTTTGTCCAGTGGCGAGTTTTCTTTGACATAATGGGATACGTCTGCTATATGAACACCGAGGAGATAGTTCCCGTTCCCGGTAATTTCAAGGGAAACAGCATCATCCAAATCCCTTGCATCTTCGCCGTCAATGGTAACCATTGTTAAATTACGTAAATCCCGTCTGCCGGCGTAGTCTTTGGGAGTTAATTCCTGCGGTATGCTTCTGGCTTCCTGTAAAACCTCATCTGGAAACTCGACGGGTATTTTATATGCTTTCAAGATTGAAAGTGCTTCAACGTCCGTCGTATCCGCATCTCCAAGTATCTCAATAATCTGACCCTCTGCATTTCTTTCGGGTTCTGGGTATCTGGTTATTTGAACAACAACTTTCTGATGCGGTTTCGCACCCATTGACCTGTCAAGGGGTACGATGATATGCCCCTTTATTCTCCTGTGATCGGGAACAACGTAACCTACCGAATAGCTTTTTTCAAATGTGCCGACTATTTTATCGTTGGCGCGGGAAAGGATTTTGACAATTTCTCCTTCCGAATGCCTGTCGTCATTATAAAATTTTACAATACGGGCAATAACCCGATCGCCGTCCATAGCTCCCTTAACTCTGTCGCTTTGTATGAATATATCACTCTGATCGGGCTCGTCAGGCAACACAAAGCCAAACCCGCGCTCATGGCCCTGGAAAGTTCCTGTTACAAGGCCGATTTTTTCGGGAGCAACATAACGGTTCTTTTTGGTTTTATATATATGCCCTTCCTGTTCAAGCTCATCCAGGCATTTTCTGAAAAGCTCAATGTCTTCCTTTGGTACGTCAAGCGATACAACAAGCTCTTCAAATGTCAATGGGTGATATGAGCTATCGTGTATAAATCCCTTAATTCGCTCTTTTCTTTCCTCTAACATTACATCAGCCCTTTTCCGTTTTTCTTTGGCGCATTTATTTATTAATACAGCTATTCATACCATGTATTAATATCATTTAACATAAAAAATATAAATATACAATATTTTTACTTTATATATCATATTTAATATTTTTCATCGCATTAAGGCCTATCTCGAAAAATTTCTCCAGCGACAGGCCAAGTTCATTACATGTTGATATCTGTTCCTTATGTTCCCTATTTATAAATCCTTCTTCGTTAAATTTTTTTATAAGATAACCCACTGTCAGGTCGGAAATACTTCTGCCAGGAATGGCTGAAGCGCATTTTTCAATAAAGCGGGGCAAATGATCGCTGCAGTACAGTGCCTTATCCACCTTTCTCCTTCTCGGAAACCCCAGCTTTGGATTGTGGGACTTGATGGAATAAATTATTGCGGGATCAACACTAAGGCCTTCCAGAATATCTGCAGCCACCAGGCCGTGTTTTTCCAAATCCCCTTCTACAATATCCAGATCAATGTCATGAAGAAGCCCTGTAAGCCCCCAAGCCTCGGTTTCTTCATGCAAGAACTCTGCCAGTTCCCTCATAATGGCTTCCACCGCCAGACTGTGCCGTATTTTTTTCTCATCGGACAGCCTTGCTTTTAATTCGTCAAACGCCCTTTTCCTGTTCATATTTATCCCCCCGATTAAAAACGCTAAACATTCTCTGCCGTACAACTTCCATTATAACACAGGAAAAAGTTATTACCGCAATAATTTTTGCTTGATAATACCAGATTAAAATGGTAGCATATATATCATGTCCAGTTCGCAAAATCCTGGGCGGCACCCATTTATGGTGCCAAAACAAAACTACGGAGGTTTTTTATTATGAACAACAAAGTCTTGTACATTGCCAGAGCGGCATTGATTGCCGCAATTTACACAGTCGTAACCGTTCTGGTTGCGCCTTACGCTTATGGCATATTTCAGTTCCGCGTTTCAGAAGCCATGACAGTGCTTCCAGCCGTGATGTCTTCAGCAATACCGGGTTTATTTGTCGGGTGTCTTGTTTCAAATATTATAGGAGGTTACGGACCGATAGATATAATTTTCGGCAGCCTCACTACACTCATAGCTGCCATTTTTTCAAGGCAATTGAGAAAATATCCATGGCTTGTTCCTCTTCCGCCTGTTATATTTAACGCCGTAATTGTGGGCGGTTATTTACATTTCCTGTATTTTAAGGACACCCCGCTGCTTGCATGTATGGGCTGGGTAGGACTTGGAGAGCTGCTGGCATGCTATGCTCTTGGTTATCCGCTTCTTATGCTGCTGACGAAAAGATTCGGAGAATATTTTAAAGATTGGTAAACCGCAAAAAACCGCAGGCCTCTTTTACATATACGCAGCCTGCGGTTTGTCAAATGTATTCCATACCTGTTTTTAATGCTTTAATTTCCATCGGGATTAGATTACGCTTTTTTTCGGGCAAAACTTCATAAAGGGCCTTTTCGAGATTATCCACCGTTACTGTTTTTCTTTCCTTGATCAGCTTCCCAAGAAGAATTATATTAGCAAAAGCCATATTTCCCATCTCCGACGCCATTTTAGTGGCAGGTACCTTAAATGATTCAATGTCGCCGCGCTTAACATCCCTGTCCACTATCGACGAATCCATTACTATAACTCCTCCCTCCTCGACAAGATTCTCAAATTTGTCCAATGACGGCCTGTTCATCACTATTAATTCGTTACAGCTGTATAAAACAGGCGAATCAACGGGACGGTCAGAAATAACCACACTGCTGTTTGCCGTTCCACCACGCATTTCAGGGCCATATGAAGGAAGCCATGAGACATGTTTTCCGTCCAGCATTCCGGCATATGCCAAAAGTTTTCCTGCCATCAGTATCCCCTGACCTCCGAAACCGGCCAGGATTATTTCATGAACCATTTCTCATACCTCCAGGTTTTCTCCTTTGAATACTCCGATGGGGTATTGGGGAATCATCTCTTTTTCAATCCGTGTCATGGATTCAACAGGGCTAAGTCCCCAGTTTGTGGGGCATGTCGACAATAATTCCACAAGCGAAAAACCAAGTTTTGCAAGCTGTACCTTAAAGGCTTTTTTTATTGCCTCCTTTGCCTTTTTAATATGTTTTACATCATGAAGTGAAGCTCTTTCAATGTATGTCGGTCCCTGAAGTGTCGCAAGCATTTCACAGACGTTTATCGGGAAGCCGTGTAATTCTGCAATCCTTCCGTAAGGTGTCGTGGTTGTGAACTGATTTAACAGTGTTGTAGGAGCCATCTGGCCGGAAGTCATTCCGTATATCGTATTATTAATAAAAATTACCGTTATGTTTTCGCCCCTGGCAGCCGCGTGAACAATTTCCGCCGTTCCGATTGCCGCCAGATCCCCGTCTCCCTGATAGGTAAATACAACGCAGTCGGGCTTACACCGTTTAACCCCTGTTGCAACTGCGGGAGCCCGTCCATGGGGCGCCTGGATCATATCACAGGAAAAATAATCATAGCTGTTGTATGAGCATCCGACAGAGGATATACCCACCGTTTTCCCCTCAATCCCCAGTTCGTCCAAGACTTCCGCAACAAGTCGGTGGGCAATGCCATGTGTGCAGCCCGGGCAATAGTGCATGGACACATCCTTTAAAGCGTTAGGCCTTTGAAAAATTACAGCCATACATTCCCCTCCGTTTCCGCATGGGCGTCAATTTTAATACAACTCTTTCTCAACCTTTCCTCACATGTTCGTCATACATCCGGCGTATTATTTCCAGAATATCGTCCCGGACCGGAACCATTCCTCCCATACGTCCGTGAAAGTAAACCCTGCGTCTGCCGTTTACTGCCAGAAGCACATCCTCGATCATCTGGCCTGAACTCATCTCAACCGTCAGAAAGGCCTTTGCCATGTCCATCACCTTATCAAAAGCTTCTGCAGGAAAAGGCCAAAGGGTTATTGGCCTTATAAGCCCAACCTTTATACCTTCACGCCGGGCAATTTCTATTACGCTTTTGGCAATTCTCGCCACCGTTCCGTAAGCAACTATGAACAGCTCGGCTTCCTCATGTCTGTAAAGTTCATAACGGCACTCTTTCTGTTTAATAAGTTCATATTTTTTCTGCAGTTCCCGGTTCATTTTTTCAAGTACTGCCGGATCCAGATGTATTGAAGTAATTATATTCTGCTTTCTGTTATTGCCGTGACCTGTTACTGCCCAGGGCTTTTCATAATGTTCCACGGGTTCTTCGTCCCTGAACTCAACCACTTCCATCATCTGACCGAGAATACCGTCGCCCAATATCATTACGACAATTCGGTATTTGTCGGCAAGATTAAATGCCTCAACCGTTAGTTCATAAAGTTCCTGAACACTGGACGGAGCCAGAACAATCTGACGGTAATCTCCATGCCCGCCGCCTTTACATGCCTGGAAATAGTCGCTTTGAGACGGTTGGATGCCTCCAAGACCCGGGCCTGCCCGCATAATATTTACCACCACCGCAGGAACTTGAGCACCGGCCAAATATGAAAGCCCTTCCTGTTTCAAACTTATCCCCGGGCTTGAAGAAGAGGTCATTACCCTTGCCCCGGTACTTCCTGCACCGTAAACCATGTTTATTGCTGCCACTTCGCTTTCAGCCTGCAGAAAAACACCGCCCGCTTTTGGAAGTTTTCTGGCCATATAGTGGGCAATTTCGGTCTGCGGCGTAATGGGATAACCGAAATAATAAAGGCATCCTGCCCTTATAGCGGCTTCAGCAATGGCTTCATTTCCTCTCATCAACAGTTTCCGACCCATAAGCGCCTCCTTCATTTTTCTACCACAATGGCACAATCGGGGCAGATTACAGCACAAAACGCACAACCGATACATCCGGTCATGTCGGTAATTTCCGCCGGATGATAACCTTTTTCATTAAGACTTTGTTCATTTATTCTTATAATGCGCCTTGGGCATACACTTACACACAGTTCGCATCCCTTACACTTTTCTGATATAAACGTAACTCTTGCCAATAAAATTCCCTCCGGTTGCGGGTTTAACCATTTATATTCAAATTAAGAAGTTTATGTATTATTTCATTATATCATTAAATTTTCCATTTCTACAATATCAGGGAAATTAATTATCCTTTTCATCCACAGCACGGGTTCTTTCAAATCATGGACAACAATATCGTTTTTTGTCATAAACGCGTGAAAAGCAATGGGAATATTTGCAGACATGCTTATTGAGTGCGCAAACTCAATTCCTTTTACAATGTCGCCAGGAGTTGTGTGATTCATCAAGTGAGAATTGTTGATAAGGAAATCGACGTCCATTCCTGATGATTTTTTTATTTCTTCAAGTATTTCCAAAACCCCTGAAATGTTTGACGTTTCAGGACGAAAACAGTTAATAACAAAATAGAGGACAGCCTCGTCATCCCGTATTTCGCGCCTGTAACGCCCGATTACGAGTGCTCCGGCGTCGTCCCCGCCCGTATCCATTACAATTTGAAAACTTTTATCCATAAGGTACCTGCTGAACTCTCCGGTTAGTGCAGGCACGTCAACGTTAGTATTGGCAAATTTGGGCGCTATTACTTTAATGCCTTGCCTTTCCAGTTGGGATCGCGCCAAACTGCTCCTGAAATATGGGTTAACGGTATCCATATCGGCAAGGACAACCTTTTTTCCCTGCTCTGCCATTTTTATCGCCAGATTTACAGAAATCTCAGATTTCCCAACGCCATAATGGCCTGTTATTATGTGAATCCTTTTCTCCGACATTTTTTACCCTTTATTTATATTTAACCAAAATATATTATCATATGTCTTTCCACCGGCTTCTCCCAATGTCATACATATTATTACCGTAACGGTCGATCACCACAATCAGCGGAAAATTCACCACGGAGAGTTTTCTGACCGCTTCGGTCCCCAAATCCTCAAAAGCTATAATTTCCTGACTCTGAACAGATTTAGATATCAGGGCTCCGGCTCCTCCGACGGCCCCGAAATACACCGCGCCGTACTTTACCATTGCATCAATTACTTCCCTGCTTCTCTGCCCTTTGCCGATCATCCCGGTAATTCCCATTTCAATAAGTTTCGGCGTATAGTAATCCATTCTTCCGCTTGTAGTGGGCCCCGCCGAACCTATAACCCTTCCCGGCGGTGCCGGACAAGGCCCCATATAGTATATAACCTGGTCTGATAAATCAAAAGGCAGCTTTTCACCAGCAAGGATCATTTCAAACAGTCTTTTATGCGCAGCGTCCCTTGCGGTATATACCGTTCCGGATAATTCAACCACGTCGCCTGCCTTAAGAATTTCTATTTTATCTTTTGTAAGGGGCGTAGTTATTTTATGTTTCATCTATATCCCTCATTTTCCGGAACAGAATTCATCGTATACAATGGCTCATCCACTGTAAGCTGCGGGTTACCGCCTTTCAGCCCGTAAATCAATACCAGATTGGCGGGTTTTCCGGGTTTAGGATAAACCATTCTTATGCTCTTGGGTTCAATTTTATATTCCCTCATCCAGTAAAAAATCTCCACAAGCCTTTCGGGTCTGTGAACCATGAAAAAACGTCCGTGATACTTAAGAAGTTTTGAAGACACCGAAATAATTGACTCCAGCGTGCAATGAATTTCATGTCTTGAAACGGCTTTGTTGTCAGAAGGATTGATTAAACCCGTTCCAACCTTCCTGTAAGGAGGGTTTGTAACAACCGCGTCAAAATAGCCTACACCAAACCACTCCACCGCTTTCAGAAAATCGCCTTCAATAATCTTAACTTTATCACCGAGGTTATTGTATTCAACGCTTCTTTTTGCCATATCGGCTATGTCCGGCTGAATTTCAATTCCTGTAATATGTGATGCCTCTGTTTTCTGCGACAGAAGCAGCGGCAGTATACCAGTCCCGGTGCCCAAATCCACGATTTTCGAACCTTTTTCCACTCTTACGTAATCAGAAAGCAGAACAGCGTCAATCCCAAAACAAAAACCATCAATCTTCTGTATGATTTTTAAGCCGTTTAACTGAAGATCATCCAGTCGTTCTCCCTCTCTGAGGAAAGGCTGTTCCATTAAAAAAACTCCTTCTATATAGTCAGCTTGGGTTTTCTGAAAAAACAATATTACAGAAAGAGCCGGACTCAACGTCTGGCTCTGGCTCTGGCTGATAATAACCTTATAATATATTATTATTCCGGCTTCGGAGCGTCAACCGGGCATACATCGGCGCAAGCTCCGCATTCTATGCATTCTTCCGGATTAATAACATATTTGGTATCACCAGCAGAAATGCAACTGACAGGGCATTCGGATTCACAAGCTCCACAGCTTATGCAATCGTCTGTGATGTAATATGCCATAATCAAGTACACCTCCCAAATCATAGGAAACCTTTTGCGGTTTCCCCTGTTATCCTACAATATATTATAATTCGTGTCAATAGAAACAAAATAACAGTTTTCTTACGCCTATCGGCGAAAAAGGTTAATCCTCAAGCTGTTTCAGCAGTTCCATATCGGCTTCGTCCAACTGCTCCTCTGATTCCTTTTCAGCATCCTTTAAAAGTTTCACTTCCGAGGCGTGGTATTCCTTCAAATCGGGTTCGTTGTCGTTGTCCAGCTTGACCTTTACCTTCTCCTGAAGCAGGCTGACGTACACAACCGTCCCCGGCCCGTCAGGGGTCTGTACCAGCGCATTAACCTTCGGAATACGTTTCAAAAGATCCTCATAGACTTCATGCTCATACCTGAGACAACACATAAGTCTTCCGCAGATGCCCGAAATTTTTGTCGGATTAAGTGACAGGCTTTGCTCCTTGGCCATTTTTATCGATATGGGCTGAAATTCTGTCAAATGATTGCAGCAACACAGACACCTTCCGCATACACCAAGTCCGCCCATCATTTTTGCCTCGTCACGCACGCCAATCTGCCTTAACTCAATTCTTGTGCGGAATACCGCAGCAAGATCCTTCACCAGTTCCCTGAAATCCACACGGCCGTCGGCAGTGAAATAAAAAAGAATTTTATTATTGTCAAAAGTATACTCTACGTCAATTAATTTCATCTCAAGATTATGTTTCTTTATTTTCTCAAGGCAAATGCCAAATGCTTCCTTTGCCTTACGCTTATTTTCTTCCACATGTTGCAGATCCTCTTCGGTCGCCTTTCTTATGACTTTTTTCAGGGGAGCCACCACTTCGCTGTCATCCACTTCCCTTAAAGTCTGAACCACCTCGCCGCATTCAATTCCCCTTGCGGTTTCAACTATTACCTTTTCCCCGAGTTTCAAGTCAATCCCTGCAGGATCGAAATAATATATTTTACCGGCGTAACGAAACCTTACACCTATAACACTCACCATATATTAAACCTCCTGAATTTCCAGCAATAAAGTATCAATCCCCAGCTGCAAGTTAATGTTGTAGCTGAAATTGCGCCTCATTCTTTCAAGATTTGCTATCTTCTCAAAAAGGTTATGTTTTTGATAAGATGAAGCAATATGTTTAATGATACCTTTTTTATCAGAATTGATCAACCTGTCTTCCATTCCAAGTTTTAGCACCAGGCAGTCTCTGTATACCGACAGCAGAATATCAAAAACAGCCGGAATATTTTCCCTGTTATCCAGCAGTGTTTTGCGGAAATTTTCAATGTAATTCAAATCATCTGATTTTTCAAACAATTGAAATACCTGGGCGCGAAGATCGGTGATTGCCCCTTCCTCAATCATACGTATCGCGTTAAGCGGAATTCCGCTGGAAAATCTTAAAATAAACTCCCACTGGTCATTCGGTATATTATGCCGTGAACCTACAATCATTCTCATTTCTTCATCGGAATACGGTGTCATCCGTAAATTAACGGTACGGGACTGGATTGTAGGCAACAGAGCTTCAAAATTGGTGGTCAGGAGAATTATAATCACATATTTCGGAGGCTCTTCGAGAGTTTTTAGAAGACAGTTCTGAGCCTGAGGTGTCATAAGCTCCGCGTCGGGTATAAGATACACTTTTCTGTTGCCATAGGTGGGTCTGTGGGCGGCATGGTCCTGCAACTCACGGATGGAATCAACGCCTATCGACTTTTTGTCACTTACAACCTGAAAGAAATCGGGATTGGTTCCGCTGTTAAACGTCCGGCAGCTTATGCAGTTACAATTATATGAATTGGGATTCTGACACAAGAGGTCCTTTGCAAATGCACGGGCCAGCGTCTTCTTTCCTATGCCTTCAGGTCCTGAAAGTGCATATGCATGTCCCACCAAATCATGAGTTATCAGTCTTTTCAGATATCCGACCAACTCGCTCTGCCCTATAATTTTATCCAGTTCCAACCGCTAACATCCCCTGTCTTTTCAATATGATGTTGTGTTGTAATTACATTATAACATATGTACCTGATTACGTATAAATAATTGATAATCAATCAGATATGCCGTTACTACATAAATATATCCAAAATCAGGCCACGTATATCTTCAATTCTGGCAAGAATTTTCAAATGATCCCGTTCTTTTTTCAATACTTCCTGTGTCAGTTCCTCGAGGTTCTGGTTAATCCTTTTAACTATGGCGAAAATGCGGTGCCTTCCTCTTCTGTCCAGGTAGCTTTCCTTTGAAAACTTGGCAAAGCCACGGACGGCCTCTTCAAGAAACTCGGATATCATCTTTTTATATACCCTCAGTTCTGCAATATCCACTTTTTCACTTAACTTTTCGCCCTGCTTTATTATTTCATTTGCCATTTCCCTCAGTGTTTCATCCAGATTCTGTGATTCATGCCTTTGAAGATGGGTTTCAAAGGAAGTTTGTTTCTGTCCGACAACCCTGCTTCCTTCTGTATTTACCCTTCCTATGATATTTCTTTGGCTTCTGTTAGAACTGTCAATTTTAAGCTCCATTAAACTTCACCGTTTTCCCAAGATTTTTTCTAATCTTTATATCGGCAAATTAAATCATCCACATGCCTTTTTATTTGCAAAAAAACTTCTTCTGGCGGCAATAAACCGTTTATTCGCTTTATCCTTTCAGGATACATGTCTGCTATCATTACATAGCCCCTATATACCTTGTCATGAAAGGAAATATCCTCCCGTTCCAGCCTGTCGGGTTCAGATATGCCAAGCCGTCTTTTTAAGGCAGTCATCGGCTCTACATCCATAAAAAAAGTTATATCGGGAACCAGTTTCCGGGTCGCAATATCGTTTATGGCTTTAACCATATCCATTCCCATGCCCCTTGCAATTCCCTGATAAACGTAACTTGAATCGACAAACCTGTCGCAGATTACACATTTGCCGCTGTCCAGTGCCGGTATTATAACCTGTGAAACCAACTGTGCCCTCGACGCGGCATATAAAAGCATTTCCGTTATATTGTCCATTTCTGTGTTTTTGCTGTCAAGAATTATTTCCCGTATTTTTTCACTCACCGGAACACCTCCCGGCTCGCGAACAGTGACAACTTCAATACCTTTGCCGGCGATGTACTCCTTTAACAGTTTTACCTGCGTGGTTTTACCCGAGCCATCACCGCCTTCAAAAGTTATAAAAAGCCCTTTTTTCATTGAAATCCACCTTCTTCTTTGGAGTACGTTTTCACTACCCTTATTGTTCTTTGTCCTTTTTCGTCGGTACTCAGCCCATTAATTTCGGCTCCTGACCGGATTAACCTATCCAGATATTTTATATGATCCCTTGTTATCACCTCACCCGGGCATAAAACCGGTATACCGGGAGGATACGGTGTAACCAGTTCGGCGCTTGTCATGCCTTCGGCATCAGTTAAACCGACTTTTACAGATGAATCAAGAAAATCATAAAGCTCTGGTATACTGCATTTACCGGTTTTGAAAGGGAAATCAAATGATTTTTTTCTTGTCTTCCCTAAACTTCTGTCTATTTTTAACAAAGCATGCGTTACTTTATATAAGTCATCCGGTGTATCCGCGATGGTTGCGATAAATACCACATGGCAATAATCGCACATTTCAGCCGCAATTCGGTATTCATTATAAAGCATGTCATACAATTCATACCCGGTAATATTCGTCAGTGACGTATCTATCACAATCCTTGTCGGATCCCTTTTCAGCTTGCCGATAACATCGGGAACAACCCTCAGATTTTCCATACCGGAAAGCCTTGTCTTCATTTTCTCCAGATGATTAATCAACTCGTCATACCTACCGGCACCTTCTTCAACAGCAACTTTGCGCGCATATTCCATTGAAGCCATAATGATATACGACGGGCTTGTGGTGGTTATCATCGATATTGCTCTGCGAAGCTTCTCAACGTTTACGCGCTCGCTTCCGACATGCAGAACCGCAGCTTGCGTGAGAGCATTCAGAGTCTTGTGAAAACTTTGAATGCATATATCGGCCCCCTGCTCCAGTGCGGTTTCGGGAAATTTCCCGGAAAAAGCGAAATGGGCGCCGTGGGCTTCATCAACTATAAGTATTTTCCCGTTTGCATGCAGAAGCCCGGCCAGTTCGGCAAGAGGCTGACAAATCCCATAATAGTCAGGAGTGGTCACAAGGGCACCCTTGACATCAGGATGTTCGTCCAATGCCCTTTTCCATGAAACCAGCCGCGAAGGGAGTGCCAGATTGTATTCTTCATCGTATTCGGGCATTACAAACACCGGTTTAATGCCAAACAGCATCAAAGCATGAATAACTGATATATGGCAGTTTCTGTTAACAAGTACTTCATCCCCTCTCTTGAAGCATGAGAGGAAAGCGGCATGAATCCCGGAAGTTGAACCGTTTACAAGGAAAAAGGACTTTCTTGCCCCGAAGACCTTTGCTGTAATATCCATGCTTTCCGATATCGCCCCTTCGGGTCTGTGAAAATTGTCCAGCCCCGGAAGTTCGGTCAAATCAAACTCAAGAAGATTATCTTTAAAACGCGCGTCAAAACCCTTACCCTGCTTATGCCCGGGCATGTGCATGGGAATTCTTCCCGCAGAAATAAAATTATTAAGAGCGTCAATTAACGGTGTATCCAATGGTTTTCCCATTTGTTGCCTTCCCAACTTTTCATATTTTCTTTATTTAAGGATATTTTAAGTCGTGGGCAGGCTAAAAGCAAGAACGATACCGCATATATTTTTCATTCACTTTAAAAATCCTCTTTAAAATCAGATTTAACAAGAAAATCAAGGGTAATATATTAAAAGATAAATTTTATGGAGGTGCTTATGAATAACCGCTGGAAAGTTGAAAAACCTTTCGTTTTTGTAATATTCGGCGCTACGGGAGATCTTACGAAGAGAAAGCTAATCCCTGCAATATACGCACTGGCCATCGACAATCTCCTCCCCGATAATTTCTATATACTTGCGATAGGCCGAAGGGATTATACATCCGAAATTTTTCAGAATTTGATGGAAGAAGCCGTTAAAGATTATTCCCAGAGGGACTTTGAAAAAGAGGTATGGAACGGGATAAAGGGCCGTATAACATATATAAAATTTGATTTTTCCGCTCCGGAAGGATATTTGCTTCTGAAAAAGCATCTTGACATATTTTCGGAGAAAGGAATCCATAATCATTTGTTCTTTCTCGCCGTGGCGCCAAACCTTTTTGAACCGATAATAATTGAGCTTAAGAAAAACAATCTTCTTTCCGAAGGCAACGGCTGGAAAAGGGTAATGATTGAAAAACCGTTCGGCGAAAACCTGGAAAAGGCTTCCGAACTAAATAACATACTCACCGACGCCCTTCCCGAGGAAAGAATATACCGTATTGATCATTACCTTGGTAAGGAAATGATCCAAAACATCCTGACGTTACGTTTTTCCAACAGCATATTTGAGCCACTGTGGAACAGGTTCCATATCGATCATGTTCAGATAAGCATTCCCGAAACCGTTGGAATTGGCAGCCGCGGCAGTTATTATGACCGCACCGGCGTGCTTAAGGACATGGTTCAGAACCACATGTTTCAGTTACTTGCCATTATAGCAATGGAACCTCCCGTCAAACTCGACGCCGAGCATATAAGATTTGAAAAAATCCGGGTAATGCGCGCATTAAGGCCTTTCCCCGACAATCTCTCAGACAGCGAGATTGTTCTGGGGCAATATACCGAGGGCATTGTAGACGGTAAAGCCGTTCCCGGTTACCTGCAGGAAGAAAAAGTTGACCCGAATTCCAGAACGCCTACTTTTGCGGCGCTGAAACTCTGGATAGACAATTACAGGTGGCAGGGTGTCCCTTTTTATTTGCTTACAGGGAAACGCCTGAACAGGAAAAATGCCGAGATTGCCATCCAGTTTAAGGAATCTCCGGGAGTAAAACTTTACAGTGATTACGCCTGCGCGAAGCCTAACATTCTTGTTTTCCGCATACAACCCTATGAAGGTTTTTATTTCCAATTAAATGCCAAAAAACCCGGAAATTATTACGAGATGATGCAGGCAAACATGGACTACTGTCAGACGGCGGAATATGGGAACAACTCTCCCGAGGCTTATGAAAGGCTTATAATGGAAGCAATACGCGGAAACAATTCCCTTTTTACAAGCTGGGATGAACTCAATGTTTCATGGCGGTATATTGAGGATCTTGAAATGAAACTCAGCAGAAATTCCGTTCCCGTATACCCGTATCCCGCAGGCAGTGTGGGACCCGAAGCGGCGGTAAAGTTAATGGAAAACGACGGAAGGGCATGGTGGAATATGGATAACAGCATTAATTTCTGCACAAGGAGGATTTAATAAATGAAAATATACGACATCAGCATGGAAATAAAAAATGACATGATGGTGTATAAAAACCAGGCTCATAGGCGCCCCGCACTGGAACAGACACGATATATCGGCAAGGACGGGGTTAACGAATCGGTGCTTCACATAAACCTACATACCGGAACCCATATGGATGCGCAATGGCACGCGCTGGAAAACGGTAAAACTATTGAGGAAATTGATCTTTTCAAATGCATAACGCCATGCAGAGTGCTGGATTTTACCCACGTCGAGGGCTCAGTTACAAAAGATGAATTAACGATGAAAAACATAAAAAAAGACGATTTCATTCTTTTAAAAACAAAAAATTCATTCACTGATGATTTTGATTTCGGTTTTGTATACCTTGACAGTGAGGCAGCAGAATATTTGCAAAGTTTAGGAATAAAAGGTGTAGGTATAGACAGCCTCGGAATTGAACGCGGGCAAGCAGGTCATCCTACACATAAAGCCCTGCTATCAAAGGGCATAGTAATTCTCGAAGGCTTGAGGCTTAAGGATATCGAAGAAGGGGAATATCTCCTGTGCGCATTACCGCTGAAAATTAAAGGCGGGGACGGCTCACCCGTCCGTGCATGTCTTATTGAAATGTAAAATAAATTACCCCCCGGACTGATAAAACTGATCCGAGGGGTTTTTAACATTACTGTACTTTAATTTCTGTCCAAATCCTGCTGAATAATGATCTTGAATCTCCGAGGTCGATGAATACTTCACATTTATCCAGTACTTCCTCAGAAGGGTTGTAAGCGTCCATTTCGGCTACTTCCGGGTTTTCCTGCATAATTCTTTCAAATGCTTCGGTAACAGGCGACGCATATCCCACATATAAACTGTTCTGATAAGCGTTTTCAGGGTCCAGCATAAAGTTTATAAACATCTCTGCTTCTTTTTTATGCTGGCTGGTCTTAGGGATAACCATGCAGTCAAACCATAAATTCGAGCCTTCTTTCGGCACGACATATTTAATGTAGTCAATTCCTTCCCAGTAAATATCCATTGCAGAACCCGACCAATCCACCGCAATGGCGGCATCCCCGTTTATCATCATATCCTTTATCTCATCAACATAATACCCGTTAACCAGCGGTCTTTGCTGTATTAACAGCTGTTTGGCCTGTTCCAGCTTTTCGGTGTCGGTGGTGTTAAGCGAATATCCCAGCTTTTTCAATGCCACGCCTATGGTATCCCTCATACTGTCAAGCATCAGAATTTTCCCTGCATATTTTTCGTTCCACAGTATATCCCAGCTGTCCACTTCCTCATCAACCATTTCGGTATTGTACAAAATTCCCAGAGTTCCCCAGAAATAAGGCACCGAATATTCATTTGTAGGGTCATAGTTCAGATTTTTAAATCTGTCGCTTACATACTTGAAATTCGGAATATTGTTAAAATCAATCTTATAAAGCATGTCCTTTTTAATCATTTCCTCAATAACATAGTCCGACGGAAAAACCACGTCGTACTGGGTACCACCGGCCTCCAGTTTGGCCAGCATGTGTTCGTTGGTTTCATACAAATCCAGTTCAACCTTTATTCCCGTTTCCTTTTCAAATTTTTCCAGCAAGCCGGGATCTATGAATTCTCCCCAGTTGTATATCTGCAGAACAACCTTATCCTTGCCGCATCCCGGAAGTACCAGCAATCCTGAAATTATCAGCAGGCCTGTTATAATCAATATTCCAGCTCTTCTTTTCATGGTATAAGCTCATCTCCTTTTGTCGTTCTTTTATTGATTAACAGCAGCAGTATTACCACTGTCAGCAGCATTAAAGTAGTCAGCGCATTAATGGATGGCTTAACACCGCGTTTTGCCATCGAGTAAACAAGTATGGACAGGTTTGTAACACCCGAACCGGTGGTGAAAAAGCTTATGACAAAATCATCAATCGACAGCGTAAAAGCTATAAGTGCGCCTGTAATCACCCCAGGCATTATCTGAGGTATTATTACCTTTCTTAACGCGTACGACGGAGTGGCGCCCAGATCCAACGCCGCTTCGGTCATATTTTTGTCCATCTGTTTAAGCTTTGGCATAACCGACAAAATCACATACGGTATGTTAAAAACCGTATGAGATATTAGCATTGTCAAAAATCCAAGCCTCATATTCACCGATATAAACAGCGTCATCAGCGCTATACCCGTTACGATGTCTGGGTTTAAAACAGGGAGGTAGTTAATGTTAAGGGCAAGCTTTTTTCCAAAAAGCCCCATATTGTGAATCCCAATGGCCGAAAAGGTTCCGATAACGGTTGAGATTATCGAAGACAGCAGAGCCACCAAGAAGGTGTAATAAAGAGCCTTTATTATATCCCTGTCACGGAAAAGTTCAGCATACCATTTAAAGGTAAAACCGCCCCAATATCCTCTGGATTTTGATTCGTTAAAACTGTAGACAATCAATACCGCTATAGGAGCGTACAGAAAAATAAATATCAGTGTCAGATAAAACCTTTTCAGAAATTTTACCATCTCGGTGCACCTCCATTGCCGTCGTCCTTCTCAACCTTCGACATAATTGCCATGGATATCAGTATCATTATCATCAGAATAATTGACAAAGCCGAACCGAAATGCCAGTCACGCTGAACGGTAAACTGCTGTTCAATCAAATTCCCTATCAGAAGTTCCTTTCCTCCGCCGAGCAACTGGGATATTACGAAAGTACTCACCGCGGGCATGAAAACCATTGTTATACCGCTTATTATCCCAGGAACCGTCAGGGGGAGAATTACCTTCACAAAGGTTACCAATTTGTTTGCTCCCAAGTCCATCGCGGCTTCAAGAACGCTTTTGTCTATTTTTGACAATACAGTATAAATCGGCAGCACCATAAACGGCAGGAAGTTATAAATCATGCCCAAAATAACCGCCGTTTGCCCCGGCATTATCGAAAGCGTGGGTAATCCCATCCACGAAAGAAGTCTGTTTATAAAACCGTTTGGCGACAGTATTGACATCCACGCATATGTCCGCAAAAGAAAATTCATCCAAATCGGAACCAGAAAAAACATCAGCACTATATTCTTATATTTGGCCTTAATGGTCGATATTATAAGAGCCACAGGATAGCCAAGGATAAGGCAGCATATAGTCGAAATTATCGCCAGCTTGAAAGATTTCCATATTACGTTCAAATACATAACATCAAAAACCCGTTTATAATTGTTCAGCGAAAAAGTGAGCGAAGACGGGTCCTTGATGTTGCCTTCGGTCAGACTGTAAAACAGCACCAAAAGCAGCGGAACAACAATGAAGATGACCATCCACACCATATATGGATATGCAAGGAATCTTGCTTTATTTTTCACTTAGCTCCCTCTTTTCATTACATGTATGTCTTCCGGATTAAAAGTTAAACCTACATTAGCACCAACCGGCGCCATATCGGTACTTTGAATCATATATTCAAAGCCGCCGCCTTCAACAAGCATTTCATAATGAACGCCTTTAAACACAACCGACGTAACCACGCCCTGGATAAGCCCCTTATCCGGATCGGTGATATCTATGTCTTCGGGCCTTATAACCACATCCACGGGTTCATTGTGGCCGAATCCCTTATCCAGGCATTTAAACTTCCGCCCTGAAAACTCCACCAAATAATCCTCTATCATCACGCCTTCAATGATGTTGCTCTCCCCTATAAAGTCAGCCACAAACCTGTTTACCGGCTCATTGTATATATCCACCGGTGTTCCCACCTGCTGTATTTCACCGTTATTCATTACCACAACGGTGTCAGACATCGTCAGGGCTTCTTCCTGGTCGTGGGTTACATAAATAAACGTAATCCCCACATTTTTCTGCATATCCATAAGCTCAATCTGCATTTCCTTACGGAGCTTCAAATCCAGGGCACCCAACGGCTCATCCAGCAGAAGAACTTTCGGTTCATTGACCAAAGCCCTGGCAATTGCAACACGCTGCTGTTGTCCGCCGCTTAAAGAATCCACATGTCTGTTTTCAAATCCTTCAAGGTCGACAAGTTTCAGCATGCGCTTTATTCTTCTGTCTATTTCATCTTTCGGGAGTTTTTTTATTCTCAACCCAAAAGCTATATTCTCATACACATTCATATGAGTAAACAATGCATATCGCTGAAACACCGTATTTATGTTCCTTTTATACGGAGGTACATCATTAATCCTCACACCGTCAAAGTAAATGTCTCCTTCATCAGGGTCCTCGAAACCGCCTATCATTCTCAGAGTAGTTGTTTTCCCGCAGCCGCTTGGGCCTAAAAGGGTAACAAACTCATTTTCCCTGATGTAAAGATTAATATTTTTTACAGCCGTAACACCGTTATATCTTTTGGTCACATTCACAAGCTCAATTATTTTTTTGCTCATTCAAACCACCTCCCTGCAATATTCAGAAACTCGGCGGAGTCGAAATCCAGAGTACCTGTGCTGTCCTTTTTCCACCGTTTTTTATGCTGTGGGGCTGGTTTGCCTTATAATGGAAGCACTCTCCTTTTTTTACCTTGTAACGCTCTTTTCCAAGGGTTAAAATTATAGTACCCTGTAATACATATCCGAATTCCTCACCCTGATGGGGATCATCCTCTTCGGTTTCCCCGTTTTCACTCAGTTCAAGGATAATAGGCTCCATATCCTTCTTCTGCGCATTCGGAACAATCCATTTTATCCGGTAACCCTTTTCCTCAACTTCTTTCACAAAAACATCCTTCTCCTTGAAAACCACCTGTTCGGCTTTTTGTTCACTAAAAAATTCAGGTATACTGCTGCCGAGGCATTCCAGTATATCCTGAAGGGTGGCAATGGACGGGGATGTTAAATCTCTTTCAAGCTGAGAAATATATCCCTTGGTAAGTTCGCACCGGTCAGCCAGTTCTTCCTGGGTCAATCCATATTCCAGCCTTAACCTTTTAAGTTTAGCACCTATTTGCATATAATCCCTCCAAAACAATCTGCACCCATATAAACATAAAACCAGCCTGCAATCAGCATTATAGGTATTTTAAAACTAAAATTTTTCTCTTAAAAACAGTTTATTAAGATAAAAAAGTTTAGTTATATTAAACCCCAAATTTTGTATAAAACTTAAAGTTTAATATTGCTAAACTCAGAACGAATTATATTATTGCATGTTTTACAGGGTATGTCAATATATATTTTTAAAATATTTCAAGACTATAAATTGCAATATTAAATGCCGTGAAAAATTTGGTAAATCCATTGCTTACTGGAATAAATTCTATACATCATACCGCCATTTCTATGGCTGACCTATAACCAAACATTCTTCTTGGATATTCATTAATCCATCTCTCTATACTTTTTATTTTTGCTTTACTTACTTTTGATATATCTGTTCCTTTTGGTATAAATCTTCTTATCAGTTTATTAATATTTGATAGTGTCTTGTCAAGTGGTGTAAAATGATTTCTACTTTATCATTTTTTCACCTCATTTATGTAATAAAGCTACTGGCGTCAATGTAAATTCATTTATCGATGTAATCTTTGACATTGATTCCAAACTGAAATAACGCCGCCCTACTTTCCATTCATCATTTTGTTCCATGAGCATTGCTCCTACCAATCGGATTACCGCCTCACGATTTGGAAATATGCAAACAACATCCGTTCGACGGCGAATTTCACGGTTAAGTCTCTCCAGCGGATTGGTAGAGTGTATCTGTGCCCAATGCTCACGAGGAAAAGCCATATATGCCAGGATTTCTTCTTCTGCTTCTTCAAGAATTTTCATTGCTTTTGGAAAACGATTTTTAAGCTCATCTACTACATGCCTTAACTGTTCCCTCGCAGATTCCTGATCATTCTGGGCAAATATTGTCCGTATTATCGATGATACCATCCCCTGATAATGCTTTGGTACCTGGCTTAATACATTTCTCATAAAATGTACACGGCATCTTTGCCATGCACTTCCCGTTAAAATCTTCTTTATTGCAGCCTTCAGCCCTTCATGTGCATCACTGATTACAAGCCTTACACCTTTTAGACCCCTTGCTACCAGCCTTCTTAAAAACTCCTCCCAAAAAGCCCCGTCTTCACTCATCCCTACATCAAAACCTAATATTTCCCGTTCACCTTGTTGATTAACTCCTACTGCTATAACTAGTGCCATACTGCATACCCTGCCTCCTTCCCGAACCTTGGGGAAAGTGGCATCAAGCCAAAGGTAAGGATATTCTCCTTCCAGTCTACGGTTTTTAAATTCTTCTACAAATTCATCCAGTTGCTTACTGATTCTTGATACTTCGCTTTTATCAATCCCTTTCATTCCAAGAGCTTCTACAAGTTCATCCACCTTCCTGGTACTTACTCCATGAACATAGGCTTCCTGAACTACATTCAATAATGCTTTCTCTGACATTTTCCTCGGTTCTAAAAGACTTGGAAAATAACTTCCGTGACGTAACTTGGGAATGCTTAACTGTAATGTTCCTACTCGAGTATCCCATTCTCTTAGGCGATATCCATTGCGATAGTTGTTTCTACTATCATTTCTTTCATACTTTTCAGCACCTATTATTGATGTAACTTCCGCATCCATTAGGGCATTAATGAGTAATGTTAATGCTTCTTTTAAAAAATCTTTATCTTTTTCAACAACATACTTGCTAAGTTGTTCTAAAAGTGCCATTCTATTATTAGTAGCCACGGTATGACCTCCTCTACTTTATTTGTTTTTGTTTTGTTTCCCTAATAAAGTAGAAATCATATCGTGGTTACTTTTGTCAATTAGCTTCCACGAAATTTACACCACTACTTAAGACTATAACCATTTCTTTAGTAACTAGAATATATTTATTTAATTCCATACTTTACTACCCAAATTATGTTCCTTTATTTGGATGTAATATATTTTTTAACATTAGTTTAGAAGTATTAGAAAATTTACCACTCCAAATACACGTGTTCTCAAAAAAACAGGCCATCCAACCTGCTAAACTCAACAAATTTTGATATGTATAATCTAACTTTAACAATGTGATTTATTGTCTACAGACAATATTTCAGTTTTGCTTTATTATACCCATAGAGGTGTGGGAAATGTTAGAAAATGAATCTGCTAATGCTCGCTTTGGAAGGCTATTACGAGAATTCCGTAATAACCTTGGTTTAACTCAAGAACAACTCGCTTTAAAAGCTGGTTATGACAGAACATTTATAAGTCGTGTTGAACGTGGTTTAAGCAATTTAACACTATATAGTGCTGAAACTTTGGCAAATGCATTAGGAATTCCATTATATAAATTCTTTATAGAAAGTGAGGAAAAGAATATGCCAAGAGCAACAAAAGAATTTGTTTTAAACTATGCCATGAATAGATGGCAACTAAACTTTAAAAAGAATGTTGGGCCTACATCTGAGCTAATACGTTCTTGTGCACCGCATAATTTTGAAGAATGGAAACAGTATTATTTTAATCATGGAAAGAGTGAATCACATATTGAGAAATTAGGTAAAATTCTTTATGAAAAAATTAGTACGGTTCTACCCGAAGAAGAAAGATTTCATCCAAACCTTTTAAAAAGCATAAGTGAACAAGATTGTATTGATTACATGTTTGATGTTGTTTTAAGAAGAACATACGAAGGATATATGAAGGAGCATGGAAAATGAATGAAGCTGCTTTAATAATTGGAGGAATCCCATTTTATGATACCCCATCAGATATTGAAGGTTCTCCATACTGGGTAGACTTATGGGCATCAGTTAACGGTTATAAAATTGGACTTCAGATTAAACCTAATTCATATAAATCTGCGTCAATGGCTATATATACAGGGAAAAGCCGAACTTCTCAAGAGAAAGGGCATAAGTTATTTCAGCAAAAATATGGTGGAAAAGTATTTATAATCGTGCCAAAGGAAGGAAAAGTTGATGCAATAACAGAACAAAAAATAATTGATGAATACAATAGACTGTTGTCTATGCCAAAAGGTAAACATGAATGATAAATAAAAAGGCTCTTTTAGAGCCTTTTATTCAGAACATTTTCAATTGCTGACTAATATTTTGAATTGGTTCATAATCTACACAATAACAGTTATTGCCTGTATATGATATATTTGATATTCTATTTATCACTATATCAGTTTCTTGTTTAGTTTTCACACTAAATCCATGATGAGAGCACAAATATAATTTTTTACCCTTAGACTCTTCATTCTTTATAAAATTTATGTGCCTAATAAGTCTATCATTAATGTAATTATTTAATTCCGCAACTGAACTCATAATATTTTTATGAATTAAATCAGAGAAAGACTCATCTATTTCATAACCTATTCCATTTCGCTCAGAAGCAAGTGCTGCTATTAAGGTTGTACCTGTTCCTAAAAAAGGATCTAGTACTGTATCACCTTTTATTGAATACATATTTACTAACCTGTATGCTAATTCAAACGGGAAGGCAGCGCTTCGTTCTCTTGAAGTAAAACCAGTGATATTTTGACTAGTGCCCTTAAATTCCCAAACATCAGAAAACCAAACATTACGCTCTTCCCAAAAGTAGGCACTTTCACGCCTTTTTTGTATGTCTTTGCTATTTTTAAATATTCTTTTATCACCTTTTCGAAATATTAAAATGTATTCATGTTCAAAAGTAACATAGGCGCCAGGGGGGTACATCCCCGAACCCATAAATTTATTTGGTGCATTTGTAGGCTTTCTCCAGATAATATCTGGAAGAGAAATGAAACCTATATTTTCAAAGTTATATATTATCCGCGAATGATTAGTAAAAAGCCGGAATACTTTATTAATAGTCCTTGTTGCATTTCCAATGTTAATGCAAGCAATACCACCTGGAATTAAAACTCTATAAATCTCTTTCCATACATAGTTTAGAAATTCATGAATTAGCATAAAAGCAGCATCATAATCTTTCTTGTAAAATGCTTCAGCTACTTTAGGATTTTGCTTGGAAAAAATATCATCCCACATCTCGATCATTGGATAAGGTGGTGATGTAATAACTAATGCTACTGATTCATTATCAATTTCGGTCATATCTTGAGACGATTTATAAAAAACTTTTTGATATGTCTTCATATGTATTCCTTTCTTGAGTATCATTTAGGATTTTCAATAAAATTTTAAAACACCACAAATACAGATTCAGACTCTGCTTTTATTACATTAATCCAATTTTCTAATATATTTTAAATCATTAAACGATTATGATGTTTTAATATGGAGCTTATTATCACAACGTATATAAAAACCTCACTCATTTTAACCATACATATATGTATGTGTCAATACTCTTTCGACATTTATAACTTTTCCTGTAGCTATTGTTCAATGTAGACTAATATTTATTTAAACTATAAAAAAAGGATAGTGTCTTGTCAAGTGGTGTAAAATGATTTCTACTTTATCATTTTTTCACCTCATTTATGTAATAAAGCTACTGGCGTCAATGTAAATTCATTTATCGATGTAATCTTTGACATTGATTCCAAACTGAAATAACGCCGCCCTACTTTCCATTCATCATTTTGTTCCATGAGCATTGCTCCTACCAATCGGATTACCGCCTCACGATTTGGAAATATGCAAACAACATCCGTTCGACGGCGAATTTCACGGTTAAGTCTCTCCAGCGGATTGGTAGAGTGTATCTGTGCCCAATGCTCACGAGGAAAAGCCATATATGCCAGGATTTCTTCTTCTGCTTCTTCAAGAATTTTCATTGCTTTTGGAAAACGATTTTTAAGCTCATCTACTACATGCCTTAACTGTTCCCTCGCAGATTCCTGATCATTCTGGGCAAATATTGTCCGTATTATCGATGATACCATCCCCTGATAATGCTTTGGTACCTGGCTTAATACATTTCTCATAAAATGTACACGGCATCTTTGCCATGCACTTCCCGTTAAAATCTTCTTTATTGCAGCCTTCAGCCCTTCATGTGCATCACTGATTACAAGCCTTACACCTTTTAGACCCCTTGCTACCAGCCTTCTTAAAAACTCCTCCCAAAAAGCCCCGTCTTCACTCATCCCTACATCAAAACCTAATATTTCCCGTTCACCTTGTTGATTAACTCCTACTGCTATAACTAGTGCCATACTGCATACCCTGCCTCCTTCCCGAACCTTGGGGAAAGTGGCATCAAGCCAAAGGTAAGGATATTCTCCTTCCAGTCTACGGTTTTTAAATTCTTCTACAAATTCATCCAGTTGCTTACTGATTCTTTATACTTCGCTTTTATCAATCCCTTTCATTCCAAGAGCTTCTACAAGTTCATCCACCTTCCTGGTACTTACTCCATGAACATAGGCTTCCTGAACTACATTCAATAATGCTTTCTCTGACATTTTCCTCGGTTCTAAAAGACTTGGAAAATAACTTCCGTGACGTAACTTGGGAATGCTTAACTGTAATGTTCCTACTCGAGTATCCCATTCTCTTAGACGATATCCATTGCGATAGTTGTTTCTATTATTATTTCTTTCATACTTTTCAGCACCTATTATTGATGTAACTTCCGCATCCATTAGGGCATTAATGAGTAATGTTAATGCTTCTTTTAAAAAATCTTTATCTTTTTCAACAACATACTTGCTAAGTTGTTCTAAAAGTGCCATTCTATTATTAGTAGCCACGGTATGACCTCCTCTACTTTATTTGTTTTGTTTTGTTTCCCTAATAAAGTAGAAATCATATCGTGGTTACTTTTGTCAATTAGCCTCCACGAAATTTACACCACTACTTGAGACTATAACTGGGTGTTAAAATAAAATTGTGTCTGGTGTATAATAAAATCACAAAGGAGGCTGGTAATTATGGATAAAAATACCTATTATGAAACAGTCAAAAATATGGCGGTTGAAAAAGTATTAAACCAGTATTGCTCTGATTCAGATCCATCACGCCCTGCCCTCAAAAAGTTGCTGGAGGATTTGCTCGACTGGTTTATGTTGTCTGAACGCCAAATCTATCTCTTGAAAAACGAGAACGACAAAGGCAACGGCTTTTATGATAGAAAACTTGGTACACCTATGGGTAACCTGGACATCTCTGTCCCAAGAACTCGCACTGGCGATTTCAGACCCCACATCCTACCTGAACCGTATAAAAGGGTGGATGAATCCTATACAGACCTTCTTATGTCCCTTGTTGTCAACGGTTATTCAGAATCTTCTCTCTTAAATACCCTCAAAAGCCTCAACCTTCCTTACTCTGATGATGAACTCAACAAAATCAAAGATGACCTAAAAAGTGAATTAGACCTTTTCAAACAACGGGAATTACCCGAATCGGTGTTTGCTTTATTAATCGATGCTTATCATTGTGAGATAAAAGACGGCTCAAAAGTGAAGAAAGCCGCATGCTACATAATCCTTGGCGTTGATATGGAAGGTAAGAAAGACATCTTTGGCCTTTACACCTTCTTCGGCAAAGAAAACAGAGCCGATTGGAACAAGGTCTTTGAAGACTTGATAAACCGCGGTCTTAAACGAGTTTTAGTGGTTGTAAGTGATGATTTCCCAGGTATTATCGAGACCGTCAAAGCTGTATATCCATATGCTGATCATCAGCTCTGTTTTGTACACCTTCAGAGAAATATCCGCAAATACATGACCAAAGCTGATGCCGCAGAATTCAATAAAGAACTCGATAAAATAAAATTTGCTTCTTCCTTTGATGAAGCTGTTCAAAAGTTTTATGACCTTTGCAGTAAATTTAAGAGTAAATATAGCCGATATATGAACATTCTCATGGAGAAAGCAGAACATTATATGGCTTTCATTAAATACCCCGAATCCTTGAGGAAGCATGTTTATACTACCAACAGTGTAGAGAGTATCAACAGTCTAGTTGAAAAAATTCGGATAAGATCGGGTGGTTACTTTAACTCTGTCGAAGTATTGGAAATTAACATATATTTACAGAGGGAGAACTTGAGGCGGACAAAATGGAAAAAAGCGGTACCAATGATAAATGCTCACATTTATGAAATACAACAAATTTTCCAGTTACGTTACTTTAATCAGACACAAAATTCTTGACAACTCTCCCCAGTGTCCATATTCCTTTCTATCGTTAACTTCTTTCGGCCTTTCCTCTATGCTGCTTCCCTTAAGATTTTTCAGTGCTATCTTCTTAACCCTTTGATATATGCGTTTTTTACCATCCTTCTTCACTGGCAAATATTTATTCGTTAGTCTTAAAAATACATCCCCTCTGTCAATGTAGTTATATAGTGTTTTCGTGCAGATACTCGTTTTAAACTTCAGTCCCTTTGCTTTTATTTGTCCAATAACAGCATCAGGAGAATATTTTTCATTTATTATCTTTGATTCTATATACCTCACTAATTCATGGTCATTTCCTATCTTTAACCGTGGACCTTTATTCTTCCCGTTCTCTACATATCTCCTTTGGGCTACATCTGCACAATACTCTTTTCTGTATGTTAAATCACTATTTTGTAAATATATTGTCCCACGGGTTATTTCTCTTTCTATTGTCCTTCTGTGCCTGCCCAACCTCTTTGCTATTTCCGTTACTGTATACTTTTCTTTTAGGTACAACTCTATGGCGTATCTTTCTCTTTCATTTAGGTGTTTGTTTTTTCTTGTTTCTGTGTTATTATTCATATATAACTCATGGTACTCCTTTGCTAATGTTTTTCTTTGGTTATTAAACATTTTACAATGGATTACCATGAGTTTTCTATATATTACGGCATTTTATTTTACAACTTCCCAAAATATTTCAAGACAATAGTCGAAACCATATATGACAATATATGGTTGGATGAAAAACACAGAACTGCACAAGAATGAATGGAACAAATTATACATAAAAAGATCAGGGTTTGCCGATTTCTGAAAACGGAAACACTCTGAAGATTGCTTTACCTTCTATACTTGTAACGGGAATTGGGCCGAAAGTGCGGCTGTCAAGACTGTTCTCCCGGTTATCGCCCATTACAAAAACATATCCTTCAGGAACCGTTAAAGGGTATTCCATCCCCATCTCCGGGGTTATTCCCTTGACATAAGGCTCCTCCAGCAGCTCGCCGTTTATATATACTTTACCGTCATGTATGTCAATTTCATCGCCTTCAACCGCAATTATTCTTTTTATAAGTCGGTTTGTTCTGAAACTTTTCCTGAAGCGTAACTTCACATCCTGCAAAAATACTTTGTATTTGTTTACAAACCCGCTGGTATTCTCACCTCTGAGAAAAACGACAATATCCCCTCTTTGAGGTTTCGAAAACTGATAGCTGAGTTTATTTATAATAAGGGTATGCCCCTCCTGTAATGTGTTCTGCATCGAAGACTGATGGACGGTTGTCAGCGCAAAAAACTGGCTTTGCAGCAATGATGCCACAATTACCGCACCAATAAAATAAAGAATCCATTCCAGTATTTCTTTCCCTATATTTGTTTTATTAGTCTTCTGTTCTTCATTCATTGCCATCCTCCGTTCTTTTTAATGCTTTCCCATTTCCGAAAACTTCAGCTGCTTAATGTGGATTAGGCCTAATCAAGGCTTTTTCTGAGCAGGGCCAAAATTGCGTCATTCCTCGTCTCCAGCGTGTACGGATGTATAAGTTTTCCACTGTCAAGCAGATACATAATCGTCGCATCGGCACACATGACTATGCATCTGTTCAGGTCCTTATACGCATATTCCCGGGCTTTTTTCGCCATGTCAAAATCTCTGCCGGGTTCAATAAAATCTGCTACAAATATAATCTTTTCAAGCATCGTCATGCCAGGCCTACCCGTTGTGTGCCAGTATATCGCATTCAATATCTCTTCATCATAAATCCCGTATTCTTCCCTTGCAATATATTTTCCCAATATGCTGTGCATCAGAGCATGGGAATGTTTTTGTATTTCATCCGTTTCTATGCCGTATTTTTTTATCAATTCATCTTCTTTTTCCCTGCCGACATTTTTTGCGCAATCGTGCAAAAGGCCTGCTATTCTTGCCTTTTCCACGTCCGCACCGTAACGGTTAGCAAGCCTGACGGCTTCTTCCATAACATTCAAAGAATGAATATAACGTTTTTCAGTCAAATTTTCTTTCAGCTTTCTTTTCATTTCATAAATATTCATGGTTATACTCCCCGATACAAATTGTTTTTCTCTATATATTCATATACCGCCCGGGGCACCATGTACCGCACCGAAAGCCCCTGTTTCAACCTTTTTCGTATTTCCGACGCGGAAATTCCAATATGCGGGGCACTGGAACAGAGAATTCTGGCACCGTATTTTTCCCTGAATTCATTTATCATATTTTCAAGCTTTTCCTTTAATACATTGGGCCTTTCAGCCACTATGATACTGGCCAGTTCAAATATTGTTCCTATTTCATGCCATGTCGGGAACTGTATGATTGAATCCCCTCCGCAGATAAAAAACAATTCCTCGTCGGGATATATTTCTTTCATTTTTTTCAACGTATCCGAAGTATAGGAAAACCCTTCCCGCTTCAGTTCAATATCCGATATATCAAAAAAAGGATTATCCTCAATTGCGAGTTTTACCATATCATACCGGTACTGCGCCCGTTCCAGGTCACCAACTTTTTTATGAGGTGGATTACCGGTAGGTATAAAAATAATCCTGTCCAGTTTGAATTCTTCACGTATAAATTCTGCCAAAATCAAATGTCCGCTATGGATAGGGTTGAAAGACCCGCCGAAAATACCAAGCAATCCGTTCACTACCTTTCTGTTATTCGGGCAGGCATTGCGTTATATGCCAGATGGCCTTGTCAATAAGTTCATTAGTTGTATAATTCTCGGATCCGGGTATAATTATATTGCATTTTCCTATAGGTATTAAGACCTTAACCGCCTCGGAAGAAGACACTGCCTCCGCAATTTTCGGAGTTATCTCCCCCATCATCCCGTTTGCGGCAATAATACCTATCCCGCCGATTATAACATCTACGTTCCTGATATTAAAAACGATGGCGTTCTCTCCGGTCGCGGCCCTGTCTGCGCCGGCTTTAAGCATCGCATTAGTTGCAATTACGTTTGTTCCCAAACCAAGAATTTCTGCCTGCGGCATCCTTTGTTTTATCCTTTCAACAATTACTTTGCCCAGACCTCCGCCCTGGGCATCTATAACTGCTATTCTCATTCTTTTTTCCCCTTTTTTCACTGCGTTTTCTGTAATCAAAAACGATATTTCTTACGGTATTCCGCCGGGGTTATTTTCATGTATTTTTTAAACCTGTCTATGAAATAACTGAAGTTATTAAATCCTACTTCCATCGCTACATCAAGTATTTTTCTGTCGGTATTTCTCAACAGATCACAGGCTTTAATAACCCTTATATAATTTAAATATTCAATCGGCGTTTTTGCAACAATTTTCTTAAAATATCTGCAAAAATGGCCTTCACTCATATTGGCCATCCGTGAAAGCTCGCTTAAATGTATATGCCTGTTGTAGTTTGTCTGAATATATTGTATTACGTTCTTCAGCCTGTCACATTTATACTTTAAATCGCGTTCAGTTTCAGTCTTCGCATTTCTCAAAAGTAACGAAAATATCGAATACAGGTGCGCTTTTATTAACAACTCATAAGTATACTCTTTTTTCCCTGCAATCTCAATGATTTTTTTCAGATGGTCTATCAATTCCCTCTCCCACAGTTCCTCGCCCGCTATTAGCGTGGTAAAAACATACTGCCTGTTTTTTATCGGGTTAACATAATCATTTTGTATTTTATCATAGGGATTGCTGTTTAGTAAGTTCGGGTGGAACACAATTGCTGAAAAGCCCCATACTCCGCCGTCCGAAAATGCGCTGTGAATTTCACCGCTTTTAATGAACAGCGCCTGCCCTTCCTTCACCATGATTTGATTGTCCCCTACCCTGAAAGTAGCCGTTCCTGCAGTCATAAGGAGAAATTCCAGTTCATCGTGCCAGTGCAAGTCCAGCATCCCGGAAGGATCGTGGTAAACCATCGTATAAAAGCCTATCGGGAAAGTAAAATCTCCGTGTTGCCTGTTTTCTTTCAATAAATTAAAATCCACCGCCGACCACCTGAAATATCAATATATTTGTATAAACAATAAATATATCGCAAGATCATCATTGCAAAATATCAATATAATTTTATTGTATTTATCGGCAGAATGGAATTTATATATAAACCACCGTTTTATTATAAGTGTCAGGAGGTGTAAACCTTGAAATTCAGTGATGGTTACTGGAAGTTAAAAGACGGGATTTCACTTTTCACTCCGGTCGATATACGGGATATTAAATTTTCCGATAACAAACTCACTGTCTATGCAGCCACAAAAGTAATCCGCCACCGCGGAGACACTCTTAACCTGCCGGTGATTACAGTTGAATACTCTTCTCCATTGCCTGACATCATCGGTGTAAAAATTTATCACCATAAGGGTAAAAAAACAAAGGGACCGGAATTCGAGCTCAGAAAACAGCCAGACACCCCCGTCGACGTGAAAATTGCAAATGACGAAGCAATTCTCACCAGCGGCAAACTATCGGTAAAAGTCAAAAAAGGAACCCAATGGCGCGCGGATTTCTTTTATGGCGACAGGTATTTAACAGGGAGCTCCGGCAGAAGCGCAGGCTATATCAAGACTTCGGAAGGCTTAACTTACGTCCGTGAACAGTTAAATCTCGGCATCGGGGAATGTGTATATGGTCTTGGCGAAAGATTTACCCATTTCGTTAAAAACGGGCAGACTGTGGATATATGGAATGAGGACGGCGGTACAAGCAGCGAGCAGGCATATAAAAATATCCCGTTTTATATAACAAACAGGGGGTACGGCGTTTTTGTAAATCATCCCGAACGGGTTTCGTATGAAATAGGCTCCGAGGTTGTGACCAAAGTCCAGTTCAGCGTTCCGGGGGAATATCTTGAGTACTTTATTATCGGCGGTGAAACATTAAAAGACGTACTTAAGAATTATACAGCCTTAACAGGAAGACCTCACCTTCCGCCTGCGTGGTCATTTGGTTTATGGCTTTCCACCTCCTTTACGACAGATTATGATGAAAAAACGGTATTAGGCTTTATAAACGGAATGTTTGAACGGGACATTCCGGTCAGTGTTTTTCACTTTGACTGTTTCTGGATGAAGGAATTTCAATGGTGCGACTTCACCTGGGACAAAGATGTGTTTCCTGATCCCGAGAGCATGCTTCAGAAACTAAAGGCAAAAGGACTTAAAATATGCGTATGGATTAACCCGTATATTGCTCAGAAATCTTACCTTTTCGATGAAGGAATGGAAAAGGGGTATCTGCTGAAAAACAAAAACGGCGATGTCTGGCAATGGGATATGTGGCAGGCAGGCATGGCACTTATTGACTTTACCAATCCCGATGCGTGCAAATGGTATCAGGAAAAGCTCAAAGCACTTCTTGACATGGGAGTAGACTGTTTTAAAACCGACTTTGGCGAAAGGATTCCCACCGATGTAGTGTATTACGATGGTTCCGATCCTGAAAAAATGCATAATTACTACACTTATCTGTACAATAAAACTGTTTTTGATCTGTTAAAACGCGAACGGGGTGACAGAGAAGCCGTCGTATTTGCACGCTCAGCCACCGCTGGCTCACAGAAATTCCCGGTTCACTGGGGAGGCGACTGCACCGCAGACTACCCGTCAATGGCAGAATCACTTCGCGGCGGGCTTTCCCTGTGCGCTTCAGGGTTTGCTTTCTGGAGCCATGACATAGGCGGATTTGAAAATACCGCAACTCCTGATTTATATAAGCGCTGGGTGGCTTTTGGGCTTTTATCCACTCATAGCCGGCTGCACGGAAGTGAATCCTATCGGGTACCATGGCTTTTTGACGAAGAGGCTTCAGAAGTCTTAAGCTTTTTCACAAAACTGAAATACAAACTTATGCCATATATATTCGCCGCCGCATACGAAGCGTCAACGAACGGTATACCGGTAATGCGGCCGATGGTCCTTGAATTCACGGATGATCCAGCATGCGACTATCTTGACAGGCAATATATGCTGGGCGAAAGGATTCTTGTGGCACCGGTTTTTTCGGAAGATGGATCGGTGAATTATTATGTACCGGAAGGAACCTGGACCAATTTTCTCAGCAATGAAAAAATTCAGGGCGGAAAATGGCTCAAAGAGGTTCACGGTTATTTCAGCCTTCCGCTTCTTGTACGGCCTGACAGTCTGATTGCAGTCGGCAGTAACGAAAACAGGCCCGATTACGATTACGCGGAAAACGTTACTTTCCATCTGTTTGAGCTTCAGGACGGACACAGCGCCGAATCACTGGTATACAATCAATACGGCATAACCGAACTTACACTCAAGGTAACGAGAAAAGGCAACACTCTTGTGGTAAACGCAAAAGGAAACGGCAAGCCATGGAGAATACTCCTTCGGAACATATTTGATATACAAAAAACAGACCAGTTCGACGTGTTACCGGATAAATTTGGCGTCATTATTGAACCGGCAGGCAACTTCGGAGAATTCTCCATAACGGTTAATGAACGGTTCTGAACACTCCGGCTCCTGCAGTGCCGTTACTTTAATCACTGTCACGATTTTCAGTCCACAGGTAAAAAGTTTCAGCCCTTGTTTTTACCGCTGTTAAGGAAAGACGGTCTGGACATGCCGGTTTATGTTTATCATGAATAACCATTCATGCGTAAATGGCAATGTATGGGCACTCACATTGCCGATATCAGTGCGATGACAAAGGATAGGCAAATCTCATTCAGACAGCTGTAATTTGTTGCGTATTCCTGTTAAAATATACATATCCCTGTATACCCATAACAATTTTCAGTTTTTCAGTGCTGCAAAAAGGCTTACCGGTATGGAACTTATGCCGGTATTGAATTAAAACCTGAAAAACAGAGGTAAAAAATATGACGAACAAAGAAATATTTCAGATTGCCATGGAACAGTCAGCCCTGGATATCAACTGCAACGCCGGGGATTTTTTAAAAGACTGCAACGTAGTTGTCAAACACAAATTAGGTCAGTCGGCCAAAAAATATTACAAAGAACCCATATCATGCATTTTTGTGTCATACGGAAACAATATAGTGGCTTCCGTAAAAGACGAATTTCACGACATTGTAACCGAATATATCAGCAAATTTGAATTCTACCATTGTTTTGAGACGCCAAACCTTCATTGGCTGGATGAGCGGTTGGCTGAAAAAGGTCAGAAAGTCTGCCTAATGGCCGAATATTACCTGCCTGACGTTAATAAATTAATCCCACTTCCATGCAATTACGAACTCAGAATACTGGAACAGCCCGACTTTGTGAATTTATACAGGCCTGAATGGAGCAATGCGTTATGTAAAGACCGTAAAGAACTGGACATTCTTGGGATTGGAGCTTTTGACGGGGACAAACTCATCGGTCTTGCCGGATGTTCCGCCGATTGCGACATGATGTGGCAGATTGGTGTGGATGTGCTGCCCGATTACCGGAGGAAGGGAATTGCTTCAGCGCTTACCAGCAGACTGGCGCTCGAAATATTGGCTCGCGGTAAAGTTCCGCTTTATTGTTCCGCATGGTCAAACATCAGATCGGCGCGAACCGCCGTAAAAAGCGGTTTTGTTCCGGCATGGGCGGAAATGACAGTTAAACCGCAAAAGATAGTTGCTGAATTGAACAAATAATATTCTAATATCCATGGACAAAAGAACGCATTTAAGGATATCATTTTACTAAGATTAAACTGTAAATATGGGGGAAATTTCATGAAAGTATGTTTTTACGGAAATACAGGCCACGCCACAACAGCACTGGCTGCAAGGAACAAACTCCCCGGGGTTCAGTACACCGCCTGCTGTCCGAGTTATCCGGGAGAAAACCTGAACAAGCTTCATACTACGGCGAAAAAACTCGGCATCACCCTTCTTCAGTATTCGTGCCTTGATGAAATGCTCGATGCGGAAAAACCCGATATTCTTGTTGTGGACAACCGCTTTGCCGAACGGTATCCCGTTGAAACGAAAGCCCTCCTGGCGGGGATACATGTTTATGCCGACAAACCCATTGCCACAAATCTTTCTGACCTTTTTGATCTGTACAAAACAGTCAGGGAAACGGGCAAGCACCTTTGGGCAATGCATACAACGCGTTATGAACTGCATTTTTACACCGTCAGGCAGTTAATACTGAACGGCGCCATTGGAAAGGTAAGAATGGTAAACTGTCAGAAATCCTACCGCCTTGGGACGAGGCCTGATTTTTTTAAAAAAAGGGAAACCTACGGCGGCACAATTTTATGGGTTTCAATCCATGCCATAGACATGATTCGCATGGTCACGGGAAAGGAATGCCTTTCGGTGTATTCAACCCAGTCTTCTGCTGACAATTTCGGCAACGGTGAAATGGAAATCATAGCAACGTCAACTTTGGAATTGGAAGACAACATTCTTGCAACAATTTCCACCGACTACTACCGCCCCGCGAATGCTCATTCCCATGACGACGACAGGCTGAGAGTGGTAGGCACCGAAGGAATTATTGAAGCAGCCCGCCGTGACGGAGAACATGAGGTACGGTTAATAAATGCTTCAAACAACGGCTTTACGCCGATAAAACAATTACAGCCTCCAATGATATTCGAGGATTTCGTCCATACCATTGAAGGCCGCATTTCCGGAATATTCAGCATGCGTGAAACGTTTTTAAATGCTTATACCGCAATCCGTGCACAGGAGTCCGCAGACAAAAGGGAGGTAATACGTATCAGCCATCCGGTTAATTTCAGCTTCGACTGACATTTGTCTTTATGTAAATTTAAAATTACTGATATTGGCGCTGCCGTCGAAAACAAAATATATATCATGATGTCCTGACGTCCGGGCAACATTACACTGTATATGGGCCCATTCCATGCTAAGCCGTCCTTCCGGCATTGACGGGGCACAGGTATTCGGTATGAAAAACTTACCGATTACCTCGCCGTCCGGTGAATCAATCCTTACCGTAACATTTGCCCCCGGGGCGGCGGCACTCGCCTGTACAGTTAGACAGCTCACTTCCCGTTTGAACAATACATTGTGAAAAGATATCCAGCTTCCTTTTCCAAGCGCCTTTACCGAGCTTCTGCCGTTTTCAAACATGTCAAAAACTATGTTTTCATAATAATCACAGTTTTCCGCCCAGGTTGTAAAAGTCAGATCCCTTTCAGGAATAACCTCACCGTCCACCGGAATCGTTTTCTGAAGCCGTATGTCTTCGGATGAGGCGCCGGCCATTATCGTAAGCAGGCATTTTTCAACGCAGTATATTTCCCGGCTTACGTCGTAAAAACAAAACTCCTCGGGTTTAAGTTCAAATTCAACCGTTTGGGTTTCGCCCGGGTTAAGGCAAATCCTTTTAAAGCCTTTAAGCTGTTTCTTCGGCCTTTTAACCTTTGATTCACTAAATGAAATATAAAGCTGTACCACTTCCTCGCCGGCAATTTCGCTTACATTTGTCACATCAAGACTTATCCTCAATTCCGATCCTTTTTTCAGGACATCGGCGCTGAGCTTCATGTTCCCATATTCGAACGAGCTATATGAAAGGCCATACCCAAACGGATACAAAGGCTCCCCGTCAAAATACATATATGTCCGTTTAGTTTTGATTATGTCGTAATCCATAATCGATGAAAGCTGCTCAGACGATTTATACCATGTCATGGGTAACCGGCCGGCGGGATTATAATCGCCGAACAGAACATCTGCAATGGCATTTCCCATTTCCTGCCCGCCATGGGCGGAGTAAATTATTGCAGGTATATTTTCATTCGCCCAGTTAATTGCCACCGGATATGAGCTTATTAATACCAGGACGGTGTTTTTGTTCACCGAATATACTTCCTTCAGCAATTTTTCCTGATGAGGCGCCAAAGATATTTCAGGCCTGTCCATTTCCTCCTTGCCGTTAATCACAGGATTGTTTCCAAGCGTAACCAATACTATGTCCGCATCCGCAGCAACGGCTTTTGCCATACTTATGCCGTCCTTAACAGTTTCAAGAATGAATATGTCATCTTCACTTCTGTTAAGGTAATCCTTTTCAACGATAATACCCGAACTTTCATCCGAAAATCCGGCAACGTTTCCGTTGTATGTTTTAATTGTGTACTCATTGCCGCCTTTCGGAATTAAATTGAACAATTCCTTGACAAACCAGCCGAAGGCCCTGTCTGACACCGCCGAAAGCCTGCCTTCGCAGGTAACATACTTTTTATTCGTAATATTTTTCAAAGTAAAGCTCCCCCATCCCCAGTCGGTAAGACTGAACAGCGATTTATCCGAGGGCTCGGCGCCGCAGGCACGCAGTACCCCGCTATCATCCGGCTCAATATATTTCATACCGCGCACCGATTTTATCCGAACGAGATCAGAACCGTCCGTAAAGCTGATTTCTGCATTCGGGAGCTTATTTTTCAGGCCGTCAAGAATTGTAACCTTATACGGATACGTTCCACTGTACCAGTCATTATAAAGCTCATCACCCATAGGTCCGATAACGGCTATCTTTTTTATTTTCTCCTTTTTCAGCGGAAGAATATTTTCATTTTTCAGAAGCACTATGGCTTTCTGCGCGGCTTTATATGCGACTTTACAATGTTTCTCACAGCAAAGTACATTTTCCGGGATATTTTTGTATGGATTCTTATCACTTTTATCAAACTGACCGTACCTGATCCTCATTCTGAAAATATTAGATATTGCCCGGTCAATATCCTCTTCGGTAATTAAACCTCTTTCAAGCGCTTCCCTTGCGGAATTTATAACCAGTTCAGGCTCGTCGGTGAAACAGTCCACCCCGTTCTTTAACGCGAGTGCAAATGTCTCGGCATGGGTTCTGCAGAATTTATGGTCATTTACGTTTTGCCTGAAATCTTCGGCATCGCATACGACAAAACCTTCAAGCCCCCATTTTTCCTTTACAACGCTTTTCACCCACGGATTTACAATCATTGGCAACCCGTTTACCTCATTGTATGCCGTCATAATACATTTGGCACCATATTCGGTTATAATCCTTCTGAAGGGCTCCCAGTAATATTCCCTTATACTCCTCGGATTAATGCTTGCGGAACATTTAGTTCTGTCTTTTTCGTTATTGTTGGCAAAAAAGTGCTTTAAAGTCGTGGCCGCCCTTAAGTAGAAGGGATGATTTCCCTGCACCGCTTTCACAAGTGTTCCTGCCATTGCCGCCGTCAAATACGGATCTTCTCCGTACGCTTCCTCGGTCCTTCCCCATCGCGGATCCCTTTCCATATCAACGGTGGGAAACCATATGCTCAGCCCGTGTTTTTCATCACTTTTCTGATAATAAACCCTGTATTCATCGCCAATTACATTCCCTATTTCCTCCATTAATCCCGTATCCCATGTAGAAGCAAGACCTATTGTCTGAGGAAATACGGTGGCTTTTCCGAGCCACGCCACTCCATGAGCCGCTTCCCCGCCGACTGTATATTCTTTTATGCCAAGCCTGGGTATTGCGGCTTGTTTTGTCGGAAGCAGCGATATTTTCTCGTCCAGTGTCAGATTTTCCAGTAAATCCTTTATTCTCTCTTCCAATGGCAGATCCTCGTTAAGAAACCGGCTTTTGTTATTTACCGTCACGTTTTTTCACCCCTGAATCTAAGAGTATTTTCGGGACATTTTTACAAAAAGTTCAAAACGGTATGAGGCAGCTTTCAAAAACATATTTTCCGTTAATGATTTTATCAGCAACCCAACTCATGATATTGCAGTATTATAACAAAATATACCATTAATTTGACTTTTTTATAAATAAAAAATGGCGGTTAGTCATTAACCGCCGAAACCGAATTTATTCTAATCTTTATTGTCCTCATTGCGATATGGTAAAATTTTTCTCAGAATCAATATAACTATATAAAAAAGTATTATTACTGCAAAAGTGCCCAATAAACCATATTCCATAAGTTTTAACCCCAAATAAATATCGCTCATTCAAATCACTCCTTATAATGTCAGCAACCACGGTACAAGGGCAAGGACCATACCGCCTGCTACGATAGAACCCAACTGCCCTGCGACATTGGCTCCGACCGCATGCATTAATATGAAGTTACTGGGATCTTCTTTTATGGCCATCTTCTGGACAATTCTTGCAGACATCGGAAATGCGGAAATTCCGGCAGCACCGACCATCGGATTAACCTTCTCTTTCGAGAACAGATTCATCAGTTTTGCCAGCAGAATTCCGCCCACTGTATCGAAAACAAATGCTACAAGACCCATTAACATTATAAAGAGAGTGGTCGGGCTTAAGAAATTTTCATAATACATCGTTGAACCGATTGTAATACCGAGAAGCAACGTAACAAGGTTTGAAAGTTCGTTCTGGGCAGCCTTTGACAGTCTTTCAACAACCCCGCACTCCCTTAACAGGTTACCGAACATTAACAAACCGACAAGAGCAACACTGCTCGGCACAATTATACCTGCAATAATGGTTACGCAAATGGGGAACAGAATCAGTGCTGTCTTTGATACCTTAACGTCTTTGTATTCCATTCTGATCATGCGTTCTTTTTTGGTTGTAAGCGCTTTAATGACAGGAGGCTGAATGATGGGCACAAGGGACATATACGAATAAGCAGCTACGGATATTGGCCCTAACAGGTGTTTTGCGAACTTGGATGCGACGAATATTGACGTCGGTCCGTCAGCAGCACCGATAATGCCTATTGAGGCAGCGGCTTTCAAATCAAATCCCAAGCCCGGGAAAATCTTGTTCAAAACAAGTGCAACCAGTACGGTAAAGAATATACCAAACTGAGCGGCAGCCCCAAAGAAAATCATTTTCGGAGTTTTAAGAAGGGGAGTAAAATCACACATTGCACCAACCGCGATGAATATAAGGCACGGGAATAATTCTGTAAGGATACCTGAATTGAATATTATCTGCATTAAACCGGGTTCGACTTTGTAAGCCTGTCCATTTTCAAAAACATAATTGAAATGCTCGGTGAAGAATTCTTGTAAAGCTGGGAACTGATTTACTATTTTCGTTACTGTCTCATCCAACACGGGTTCATATTCCCAAATGGACTTGAAGGGCAAGTTAACCAGAATTGCACCGAAACCGATTGGCAGCAGCAGCATGGGTTCATAATCCTTCTTGATGGCCAGATAAATCAGTATTCCGCCGATTGCATACATGATCAAATACTGCCACTTAAACTCCAGAACTCCTCCGAAGATTTGTGCAAGTTGTTCCATAAAAAACACCTCATATTATAAGGATTTTTATGTATGCATAAAAAAATACCAAAACTTAAGTTCCGGTATAAGCTTCGCTTTCATAATTAATTATGATTAACTGACCGGATGCCTGAGCATCTGCCTGGCGATCAGTTAAACAGGGACCCCTGCAAGCTACCGTCTTAAACCTTTCAATGCAACATTATATCCTAAAAAAACAAAAATATCAATGTTTTCTACTTAACAATTATGCATTTATAAATTGCAATATTAAATGCCGTGAAAAATTTGGTAAATCCATTGCTTACTGGAATAATTACTGGAATAAATTCTATACATCATACCGCCATTTCTATGGCTGACCTATAACCAAACATTCTTCTTGGATATTCATTAATCCATCTCTCTATACTTTTTATTTTTGCTTTACTTACTTTTGATATATCTGTTCCTTTTGGTATAAATCTTCTTATCAGTTTATTAATATTTTCGTTCGTTCCTCTTTCCCAAGAACTATAAGGATGAGCATAATACACTTTCGTCCTGTCCTTGCCTGGCTCTGTTTTTGATTTCTCTATCCCTCTATAGTCCAAAAACTCTGTCCCGTTATCTACTGTTATCGTTTTAAACTTCTCCCTAAATTTCCTTCTATACTTCCTTTTTAATTCATCTATTGCTTTGATTACTGATTCCTGCGTTTTGTCTGGTAGTGGGTGTTAAAATAAAATTGTGTCTGGTGTATAATAAAATCACAAAGGAGGCTGGTAATTATGGATAAAAATACCTATTATGAAACAGTCAAAAATATGGCGGTTGAAAAAGTATTAAACCAGTATTGCTCTGATTCAGATCCATCACGCCCTGCCCTCAAAAAGTTGCTGGAGGATTTGCTCGACTGGTTTATGTTGTCTGAACGCCAAATCTATCTCTTGAAAAACGAGAACGACAAAGGCAACGGCTTTTATGATAGAAAACTTGGTACACCTATGGGTAACCTGGACATCTCTGTCCCAAGAACTCGCACTGGCGATTTCAGACCCCACATCCTACCTGAACCGTATAAAAGGGTGGATGAATCCTATACAGACCTTCTTATGTCCCTTGTTGTCAACGGTTATTCAGAATCTTCTCTCTTAAATACCCTCAAAAGCCTCAACCTTCCTTACTCTGATGATGAACTCAACAAAATCAAAGATGACCTAAAAAGTGAATTAGACCTTTTCAAACAACGGGAATTACCCGAATCGGTGTTTGCTTTATTAATCGATGCTTATCATTGTGAGATAAAAGACGGCTCAAAAGTGAAGAAAGCCGCATGCTACATAATCCTTGGCGTTGATATGGAAGGTAAGAAAGACATCTTTGGCCTTTACACCTTCTTCGGCAAAGAAAACAGAGCCGATTGGAACAAGGTCTTTGAAGACTTGATAAACCGCGGTCTTAAACGAGTTTTAGTGGTTGTAAGTGATGATTTCCCAGGTATTATCGAGACCGTCAAAGCTGTATATCCATATGCTGATCATCAGCTCTGTTTTGTACACCTTCAGAGAAATATCCGCAAATACATGACCAAAGCTGATGCCGCAGAATTCAATAAAGAACTCGATAAAATAAAATTTGCTTCTTCCTTTGATGAAGCTGTTCAAAAGTTTTATGACCTTTGCAGTAAATTTAAGAGTAAATATAGCCGATATATGAACATTCTCATGGAGAAAGCAGAACATTATATGGCTTTCATTAAATACCCCGAATCCTTGAGGAAGCATGTTTATACTACCAACAGTGTAGAGAGTATCAACAGTCTAGTTGAAAAAATTCGGATAAGATCGGGTGGTTACTTTAACTCTGTCGAAGTATTGGAAATTAACATATATTTACAGAGGGAGAACTTGAGGCGGACAAAATGGAAAAAAGCGGTACCAATGATAAATGCTCACATTTATGAAATACAACAAATTTTCCAGTTACGTTACTTTAATCAGACACAAAATTCTTGACAACTCTCAGGTACAACTATATGGCGTATCTTTCTCTTTCATTTAGGTGTTTGTTTTTTCTTGTTTCTGTGTTATTATTCATATATAACTCATGGTACTCCTTTGCTAATGTTTTTCTTTGGTTATTAAACATTTTACAATGGATTACCATGAGTTTTCTATATATTACGGCATTTTATTTTACAACTTCCCTAACAATTATGCATTTTGTACTGTTTCATATACAATTTCTACTGTTAAATGCAATAGTTTCAACAGATAAAATCAATGAAAAAATTATATGACAAAAACAACACAAAGGCTATTTAACTTCATAGCCTTCGTCTTCAATTGTTTCCCTTATTAATTTTTCGTTTATTTTTTCGTCGTCATACTCAATATAAATTTTTTTGTTTTCAATATTAATAATTACATTCTCCACACCGTTAATTCTTATTAAAGCGTTTTTTATGGTTTGAGCACAATCTTCGGTCAAGGCGTTCACTGTCAAAATCAATTGAGATTCCATACTCAAAGCACCCCTGAAAACAGATTAATTTATAATATGGGAATAGCCTACGGATTTTGCAATACAGACAATTATAGCATGTAAAATCCTTTTTTTTCAATGGTTCTGTCGTTCCGTATCTGCTAATTATTAGGCTTCTGCCAATCAAGTCCTGCTATTTTTTCCTTTATTTCCTCTTTTTTGTATCCCATCTCCATAAGTTTTCCATATATGTCGGCATCCAGATCAGGCACATATGTCTTCAGGAGTGTCAGTTTTCCCTTTATCCGGTATTCTCCAATGCATGCGGGAATTAAAACCGTTTCCCCCTGCCCAATGCTCACCCTTTCATTTTGATATCCGATTTCCCCGCTGCCGGCAATGCAAATATAGGCGTGAAACTTTCTGAAATTTGTCTCCTGTGTTATATTACCCGAGATTTTATATAATTCAACACAAAAATGTTTATTCGCCACCAAAACTTTCAAGGAAACGTTATCTGATCTCTTATATTCCAGGCCTTCATAGGGATACTTAATATCACCTGCGTTAAAATTAATAACCTGCATTGCCTTTTCAATATGCAGCGGCCTTAAGTTTCCGTGCGCATCCCTTCTGTTATAATCATACACTCTATAAGTGACGTTTGAGCTCTGCTGAATTTCGGCAAGTATAATCCCGTCACCTATGGCGTGAATTAGGCCCGCCGGAATGTTGATAAAATCCCCAGCCTTAACGTTTATATAATTAAGGCAGTCCTCTATCCTGTTTTCTCTTACCGCTTTTTCAAAATCTGATTTCGTAATGCCCTTTTTCAGTCCGTAAACAAGTTTCGCGCCGGGTTTCGCATCAAGAATATACCACATCTCGTTTTTGCCATTATCCCCTTCATGGGCTTTTGCAAATTCATCATCAGGATGGACCTGTACCGAAAGCCTGTCATTGGCATCAATAAGTTTTATCAGCAACGGAAAACCTGCGCTTTCAGCGCCCAACTCCCCGACAATATCTCCGCCGAATTCCTCAATCATGGATTTCAGTGTCCTGCCTTCATAAATACCGTTCCGCACAACACTCATACCATCGGGATGACATGCCAGTTCCCAGCTTTCAGCAACTTTCCCTTCCGGAAGCTGTTTTCCGAATTTTGAAAGATTTCTGCCACCCCAGATGTAATCCTTATATACAGGATGAAATTTCAACGGATACAGCATTTCCACCAACTCCCGCTTAAATTTCCTCAATATGGACTTTGTCGTATTCTTTCTTAATATCCTCCCATTCCGCCATATCCGAGCCATCAAGAGCTGCAGTGAGACTACCTGCGGCAGAAGTTATTCTGGCTGTTTTCTCAGGCGGAAAATCATTTATAATACAATATGCGAGCGCAGCAACCATTGCGTCCCCCGAAGCAACCGTTGATTTTATCTGAACAGGTATTGGCATTGCATGATATATTTTATTCCTGTAACTCAGTATAGATCCTTTATCGCCGAGAGAAACAAGTATAAGCTCAATCCCAGATTTATGCAGAGATTTTATTTCATCCTTTATTTCTTTGTAATTTATTTCTTTGTAATCTGAAAAGGTTTTGCCGGTTAGACGTTCAAATTCGTGAATGTTCGGCTTAATTGCAAAAGGACGCGCACCGCATCCATGTCTCAGGGTTTCCCCGTCGGCATCAAGAACGGTCCTAACCTTCATTCCCGATGCCAGCCGAATACACCTGCCATAGAAATCAGAGGGCAAACCTTTCGGAAGGCTTCCCGACAGGATTACAAGCTCACATTCCTCAAGGTATTTCATTAAAAGTTCAGTGAATTTTTCTGCTTCTTCTTTTAAAATAACCGGCCCGGGCTCATTAATTTCTGTAACAATACCGGTTCTAATATCTATGACTTTTATGTTGATGCGGGTCTCCCCTGAAATTACAAGAAAATCTTTCCGAAAAACATAATCGTCCAGCAAATCCATGAAAAGCCTTCCGTTAGCTCCGCCGACAAAACCCGTTGCTATTTGTTCCATACCGTATGAACACAATGCTTTGGATACGTTTATTCCCTTTCCGCCCGGATCGGTTCTCGCATTCTTAACTATGTTCAGCTCTCCCTTTTTTAGTTCTTCCACATAAAGGGTTTTGTCTATTGCAGGGTTAGGCGTAACCGTCAAAATCATATGCAAACACCTGTTTTATATATTTATATATACGCATACAATGCATATACAAACAATAAATATGCTATCTGCCAGAAATGTTATAAAGAACTGCTTCATGCTCGGTTACAAGGAAAGCCTGCCCGGTATTTACAAAATGTACATCCATGCTTAAGCCCGGCATTGAAGCCTCGCCGATAACTTTACCGGAACTGTCGTAAAAAGTTACTTTCGAGCCAAATACAACAGCAGCGGTATTTTTATAAGTCACAATGCTCTGAACATTGTTCCTGGTTTCAATGCTTTTTGTCTCATCGCCATTGGAATTGTAAAACTTTATCATTTTCTTTTCACCGTTTAACGCTACGACAACGGCGTTGTTCTCAAAAAGCCCCGCTGCAGCAATATTATCCGTATATTTCTGCGACCACAGCAGCTCCAAATCACTGTTATAACAAAAAAGTCTGTAATCGCCTACGAAAACATACCGGCTGCCGTTGCCGTACATAACGGGATACAGACCCTCAATCTCAACATTAGCCAACGGAGCTGTTTTCCCGCTGCTTTCATATATTCTTATAATAGTAGATATATCGGTCGAATTCATTCCAAGACCATAAAGTATAAAACTGTTACCGCTATTTAATGTTTTAAAATAATAAGGATAATAATCGTCAATATACATCGCACCAAGGCTTAAACCCGTTTCGGGGGAAACAAACTGCAGCGTACGCTTGTAACCGTTGTTGCCTGCAGTAATAAACAATATATACCTCTCGGTCGCTTCCCCGAAAGCTATTTCTTCATCCAATGTTTCTTTCAGAACTACTTTTCCGTCCTTTATCACCATGTAGGATTTCCCGTTTTTTTCATATACAAGTATCCATTGCCCGCTTATATTAAGAACGGGATGCCGCACTTCATGAGTATAGTACCAGATCTCTTCCCCCTCGGGCGAAATCAGCCTGATATCATAATTTGTAAGCACCAGTAAATTACCGTCATATTCTGCAGTCCGGGAAATGTCAAGATCATCAAAACTGATGTTTTTTGCCTGGTTTATTGAGTTTTCAATGTGGAGCTTCTCAGCAACTGCCTTGAGATTCAATGTACTCCAGTCAAAATTGATATCATTTTCATCCATCGAAATTAAAACTGCAGACAAAATGACACTTATTAAAATTATCAATATAAGTATCTTCAGAGCAATTTTAACAGGTTTTACCGTTCTTTCCTTTGTCATTTGTACCTCAGCATATTCCCCGTTTAGGTTATAAGTTAATTCAACAGTTTCAGAAGCTCAATGGCTTTTGCCAGCGGCTTGTCAATCGTAAAACGAAGATTGTTCAAATCTTCATTCAGTTTGTTCTTCGTTGTACCGTCCAACACACCGGTTACCTTAATCCCCTTATCCGCCTGGTATTTTTTCAGCGCGTCACTTGTCTTTGCGTCAAGAATATTATCCGGGGTATCGATATCATACCCCTTAATCTTCAGTATTTTTTCACAGCTGTACACGTCATTGCCCACGCCGTTTAACTCTATCGTCCTGTCTGAACCCAGTTCCTTAATACTGTTTATGTCTATTCCTTCAATAAGGCTATAATCTTCAACGGCAAAGTCGGGTATCAATCCCACTCCGTCAATCATTCTGCCGTTCCTGGTCAGGTAATGACCGGTGGTTATCTTAACCCAGCCAATAATATCCGACTGCATTACCCGAATGTTGTACTTATTCATCCACTCATAACCATCCACAATGCTTTCCCCGCACAAACTTTTATATTTTTCATACGCTTCAGGGTTAAGAATTGGGTATACATTCTGGAAAACGCCCTTGCCGAAGGTTTTGGTCCCCACCAGGAAACCGTCCCCTGAATCCTGTATGGCGCCCGCAAGAATTTCCGATGCGCTCGCGGTATTACCGTTAACAAGAACAGCTGTCACATATTTCGGTTTTTCAAGATGGGAACGGTAAACCACATCCTGATATTCTTCGGATTTAAAATCCAGGGTTGTTATAATTCCTTTTGACACAAGGAATTTTGCAATGTTTACTGCCTGACTGACCTCGCCTCCGGGATTGTTCCGAAGATCCAGAACCAGTTTCTTTATTCCCCTGCTGTCCGCTTCCTTCAGGGCCTGCCCGAAATAATGGGCGCTGTTGCTGCTGAATGACTCAAGTTTTATATACATAACATCGTCATAAATTTTCCACTCAACGGGACTTAAATTTACAACATTCCTTTCCACGCTGAAATAAATTATCTCGTCAGACGAGCCACGTATAACTCCGATTTCTACAATAGTCCCCTTTTCACCCTTTATAAGGTTTGCTATATCCTGTGTTGACAGCCCTTTCACATCCTGCCCGTTAACCGTCACAATTATATCATCGGGTAAAAGCCCAGCACTTTCAGCCGGAGAATTGTCAAACACGCGTGTAATAAGCGCCCCTTCCGAGGTTTGCATTATTTCAACGCCAATCCCCTGATAGTTACCTTCCATTGACGTGAAAAAACTTTCTGCTTCTTCCATATCATAGAATACCGTATAATCATCCAGACCGCCGAAAATACCTTTCAGCGCACCTTCCAAAAGCTTTTCTCTTGTTACGTCCCTGTAATAGCGTTCCAGAACCATATTCATAACGCTGTCAAGGTAATCGGAATATTCTCCCGCGGCATTGACAGGTAATACTAATATGTATGATAAAACGATAATAAAAGACAAAAAGCATACACAAAACTTCTCAATCTTCTTCATTACTTATCCCTGCTTTCTGCATCGTCAGCCCAATTTCGACCTACATTACTCTTAAAATTTTATCACCGTTAACCAGTTCTTTCAATAATTTTTACCAGTAGCTTAAAAAGCGTTCACGGTAATCTTTTACCAGCTCCTCGCCCATGTATCTGATAAGTTTGTATAAAAGCACCGACGCATCTTCGTAGGTCATGTACCTGTTAGGATGGAAATAACCCCTGCTGTCACCACTGATAAGACCTATTTTATAGGCCACTGCTACATAATTCCTCGCATAGGCAGGGATTTCGTCATTATCAACAAAAGGCGTTACCGCATATGGATACGGCGCAAGACTTTCAAGACCAAGAGCCCTAATCAGCATCGTTACTGCTTCCGCAGAAGTTATATTCTTTTCCGGCGAAAAGTATGCATCGCCTGTTCCCTGAATTATGCCACGGCTGTTTGCCTTTTTAATATCCTCATAAAAAGGATCATCGGTTGAAACGTCCCGGAAAGGTGAAATTTCCGGAGTTTTATTCCGTGTGGTTCTCGCGGTCGTTTTCTGCTTCTTTGTTATATCCGGATCCTCAGGGATATCTTTTATCGCTCTTACCACCATTACGGTAAATTCCTTTCTTGTAATATATTTCGCCGGATTAAAATCCTCCCCTATACCCGGTATTATTCCAAGGCTGAAAAGTACCTTTACCGGTTCTTCGGCCCAATACCCTGCCAGGTGTTTCAAATCGGGAACTTGTAATCTGGTAAGAACCGGTGTGGATTCAATCCCGATTCTCTCTTTATAATCCTTCATAACCCCGGTCGGTTTTCCGTCCTTGTCAAATTCAGGAAGCTGCGCTTCATACTCAAGAACACTCTCTTCGTAATCCTTCTCCACGTATCCTCCTTCAAAACTTATCTGATACGGTTGGTTTTCAACGTATTCAAATCCCTTCTTGGCAACGCTGGAAACGAAAATTTTGGCCTGACCGCCCCATGCCACAGTTTTCCCGCCTATTTCCGGTCTGGCGGCAATGGCGACATCCACATTCGCCGATTTTGCAGAGCTCCAGTACTGATCATATCCGTACTGGCTCCCCGTCATTTCAACAGTTATCGTTCCGCCGCTGTTTATTCTGTAGGTTTTCCTTAGAATATACTCACCTGTATTGTAATAAACAGCAGGACGCGCATCCGTGATGCCTGAACGGGTGAATTCATAATTTGTTAATTCAAATATTTTGCTCCCCACCTTAACTATCTCTGTCGGCTTTTTTGAAATACTGCTCTTTTCAGTGGTCTGTCCGTTTTCATTCGTCGTCTTCACTGTTTCCATAACAATTGTCCGGGTAATCGTAGCATTCTGTTCCTTATTTTCAAGATTATATTTATAAGTGGTGGTAACCTTTTCATTTTTCACATTTTTCTTAACAGTCATTGTGCCCTCAAGTATAATCGGGGTTCCTGTAAGAAAACACACTTCACGGTATGTGTATGTGTTTTCTTCAAAGGGATTCGCCGCCGATATTCCCCCCTCAAAACCCATCGACCCCACATATGCCGAAGAAACAGTAGGGCTCAGGAGTATAAAAGCACAAAGTATAAAAGATATAACAGCTGTTTTTCGGTCTCTCAATTTCATTCCAATCCCCCGTGTTCGCAATTAAAATGTATCAACAATCACAACAAAAGCGTTTTCGCCCGTTTCAGACTTAATTACGGTTATCCTGTCCCCTGTCTCCAGCTGGGACGCATCAATGATTTTGCCGTTTTTCATAAAAACGGTATTGGGCAGGAATGAAAACTGCACCTCACTTACTTCTTCCCACTTAGCCTGACTGTCATTGTACCGTATTCCGTCCCTGATAACCAGCGATGTGGCGGGTGTGACCACATGATTGAAGGCATCCTTTTTCAATCCCGGCAAATCATATATTCTTCCCTTATAAACCACATCGCCGAACGGAGCGGTACTCACAAGAAGGGCTTTCCCCTCCTGAGCAAGAACGTAAACAGTACGTTTTTTATAACTTTTCTCACCCGCATCGTCAAAAAGAGTCAGGTCTATTCTTCCGTCATCATCGAATACCCTTGTAAGCATTGGATCAATAGTCAGCGTCTTCCTGACGTTATTATACTCCCAGTCGGGTTCCCTGAATTCCGAGAAGGATTCAAGAGTCATACTGCTTAGCAAATCAATCTGGGCTATCCTTCCGCGGAGCAGCGTCACCCCTGTATCCAAAAGCTGTTCTTTGACCCAAATGACATTTGCTCTGACAGTTCCGTCGCTCTGAACACCTGTAACGAAATAGGCATCATCCATGATTTTAATCTGGTTAGGACTAAGAAGTTTTCCGTTTTTTACTATTATTGAACTGTTATCATAATTTATATATGAACTTTTATTCAAAAGAGAAAGCCGGCCACGTCCGGGATCCACATCAACAATCGTATCTCCGGAAATTTCGGCTTTGAGCTCGTCATCTGCGAAGGCAAGGCACACAACCGATTCCTTGCCTGTTATATTTTTCCCGGTTGCGATATATACCGTCGAACCATTCATACCTTTAGGTATACCCGGGACGTAGTTCTCGTTTATATTCAATTTACTGAAACCATACCCTGGCATTTCCCAAATGCCGTCCTTAAACTGCTGGATATTATGAACAAGGATACTGTTACTTAGTTTGTCATAAGAATAAAATTTTGCTCTGTAAACGGCATCTATCTCTGTTTCTTTCTTTTTAGCCACAATTTCCCCTATTATTGTCTGGTTACCGCTTGTCTGGATCAATATGCGTACCTCGTCTCCTTCCTTAATGTCACTCCATTGAGCCTTTTTCTTATCAATAAAAATTGGGGTATTGGAAGGAATGCGGTATTGCACCACGTCTCCGGACGTTGTTTCCAACTGAAGCAACCAGTTTCCCTTTGTCCTCACCCTTCCATAAACCGGATAAAAATTATCGGTAGCGCTTATTTTAACTACCGTGCCTTCACCGTTCACTTTCACAAAAACGCTGTCCCCCGGCTTTAAATCTTCGATGTCGGCAGGCTCACCGTTTTTGTATACCTCAACCTCATCGGCTCTCAGATATGAATATGTACGGTAATAGGAAAGAGCATTCCTTAAACCAGGTGAAGTACCTGACCCATCAGGAAAATAAAGGGTTATATATCCCAAACCGGTGTTATTCTCCTCAAGAATACCGTTGTAAATACCCGCTTCCTGCAACAGTAATCCGTCAACACTAACCATCCTGGTTACAATATTGTCTTCCATCGTAACAACCATTAAACTCTCGGGTTTTATATCACTTAATGTCCCCTGAGCTGAACCTATATAAATGGGACATTCCCGGCTTACGGTCAATTCTACAAAAACACCCGTGGATTCAATGCTGTAAATTTTATCCCGGTTAACTGATCCCGGATCAGGAGACGAAAGCTCGAGCAGAGTTTCGGCCCGGACGGTCCTGTTTGTCGGATTTACCGAAAAGATACGTACAAACCTGTATTTCACACCTGCATCATTAGCCACAGTATCGACAGGAAAAACAGTTATCATAATAAGGGCAATTATCAAAACTGCAATTCTGCTCCTGTTTTTCTTCGCAAATACCAATTTTATCCCCCGTTTCAACCAAACATATTCTATATTTTTTTATCGGAAAAGTGTCGGGATAAATGAAGTAAAATACTGTTTCAATAATATGACAAAAACAGACAGGTCGGTTTCATATGCGTTAAACCTAAACTAAAGGAAATGTTAATGCTTACAGGGATTTTTTTGCGAAAATTAATCCCAATATCACCGATTCACCATATTCTTTTGGTATGGCTATGATATTGAGCGAGCCAAGAAAAGGAATGACATAAAACATTGCCACATAAACAATGACGCAGCCTATAACCATTCCAAGAATCATGCCTACCGTTTTGTTCGTAGTGCTCAAGATACCGCTGTGGGAAATCAGCGAGTTAATCATTCCGCCGATGATGGAAACAATCAGCTTAACCAAAAAGAAAACAATAATAATTGAAATAACCTTAAGGACTGAAAAAACAAGGAGATCGGCCAAAGACGCAACAGCGTCGCTTAAAACATTCGCTCCAGCTTCCAAAGGATTGGCCATGTCAAACAACTGCCCCAATATCGTATTGTCATTCAGAAATTCTTTCAGGACGGGATATTTCTCAAAAAGCTGGTTACTGTTTTCGATAACCGAAAAATCAACGCTTTGCCTGAACGCAGGAACGGTGAATCCTGAATAGGCTTCTTCAAGGGTCTTGACTATTGTTTCCCTGATATTCGTCTTTTCCATAATAAAAAGAGCCACAGGTTCGGAAAAAAGGGCAGAGCATACAACGGCCGCTATATACCCTGCCAAGCTGAAAACTGCCTTAATCAGCCCCCTGACATAGCCAACAAAAGCACTTATGAATATAACACCAATAATGGTATAATCGATCCAGTTCAGGCCCCATTGCAGTATATAATTCAAAAATACTACGGCTGCAAGGGCAATCATCAGAATCACAATGGGAATCCGGTCTATATTTAAGCGCTCCCGCGACATATTTACCTCCAGAAAAAAAATCATCGTACCAGCTTTTTCATACCCGTGACACTAATATATCATGTATACCACGAAACAGCAATTACTTAATGAAAGTGGACATATTCACCATCAGAAACAGTATAATCGAAACTATCAGAACACTTATCGCAACCGATCTTTTTTTCAGAAGCATAGCAATTTCTCCTTTCAGAACTGAGATGAACTCATAAAAACATTGCAGTTGCTTTGATCTCTCTATAGGCTTGTCCTGACTGGAAAAAATTATAACACATTTTATTGATTTTGTAAAACAAAACTAATAAAACTGTAATATTTCCCTTTTTGAGAGTTATCATTTCTCTATTCCCCGTTGTATGCTAAAATAAAGCATAATTATATCCTAAGAAACATGGCGAAACGGAGTGAAATGAAATGCCTTTTGACGGAATTGTTGCGGAAGCCGTGGCTGACGAATTAAGCAAAAAAATATCAGGCGGGCGTATTTTCAAAATATACCAACCTGAGAAATATACACTGATATTTCATATCAGGGCCAATAATGAAAACTACAGGCTTTTAATGAACTGTAACGCAAATTCGGCAAGAATCCATTTAACTGAACTGGACCTGGAAAACCCTGAAACTCCGCCGGTATTTTGCATGCTTCTCAGAAAGCACCTTATTGGCGGAACCGTAACTGCAGTTGAATGTCTGGATTATGAGAGGATTATTAACCTGTATGTGGAATCTTCCGATGAACTCGGAGACAAAAGCATAAAAAAGGTCGTCGTTGAAATAATGGGAAGGCACAGCAATATAATTCTTGTGAACAGCTCAGGGAAGATTATTGACGCAATAAAGCACATTGATCAGGACATAAACCGGGTAAGGGAAATAATGCCTGCAAGGACATATGTCTTACCTCCTCCGCAGGATAAAACAATTCCCACCGAACTGAATATTGAAAATTTTATTCTATCCCTTGAAAATGAACAAATCCCCATTTCCAAAGTCCTGCTGAACAGGATTAAGGGCTTCAGTCCGGTGCTTTGCAACGAAATCTGCCACAGGGCCGGAATTGAACCCGGCACTCCTGCAAACAGCATAAAAAGCGAAAAGCTTTCCGTGTTGACCAGAGTATTGCAAAATATTACCAATACTATCAAAAGCGGAGAATATTCACCAAATGTGGTGATAGATGAAAACCTGAAAAAGGCGGTTGACTTTCACGTAATTAAACTTACCCAGTATGGGTGGTTCAAAGAATACGGCAGCATCAGTGAGGCAATTGACAATTATTTCAGATATACTGCCGTCAAAGACCTTATAAAGTCAAAAACAAATGAACTGATAAAAATTGTAAAACAAAACATTGAGAGATGCGAAAAGAAAATTAGCATTCATGCCACAACCATTGATGAAAACTCCAATATGGAGACTTACAGGTTATACGGGGAGCTTATAACCGCAAACATACACATGCTAAAAAAAGGAATGAAAAGTTGCAGGTTGCTGAATTACTATGAGCATGAGGAAACTTATGTAGATATTGAACTTGACGAAAGTCTTACACCCCAGGAGAACGCACAGAAATATTTCAAAAAGTACAGCAAGGCAAAGTCTGCCATGGCTTTCGCGGCAGAACAGATGAAAATTGCAAAAAGAGAGTTGGAATACCTTGAAAATGTTCTTTTCAACCTCGAAGAAGCCAATTCTGTCGAAGAGGTGGAAGAAATTCGTGAAGAGCTGAGTAACCAGGGTTATATACGGAAAACGGCAAAACCGAAAAGAAACGTTCAGAAATCCGGTCCTCTTTGTTTTAAATCGTCGGAAGGTTATCAGATATGGGTTGGAAGAAACAACGTGCAAAATGACGAACTGACGCTTAAATTTGCAAAACCGGATGATTTATGGCTTCATGCGAAAAATATCCCTGGCTCGCATGTTATTGTACGCGTTCCCGATCCAATACCCGAAAAAACTTTATTCGAAGCTGCGTCTCTTGCGGCATGGTTCAGCAAGGCACGCAATTCATCAAAAGTTCAGATTGACTATACCAGGGCAAAATACGTCAGAAAACCTTCCGGCGCAAAGCCTGGTATGGTTGTATATGTAAACTATAAGACAGTGGTTGTGGACCCAAAAGAACCTGCTTTTCTGTCTGCGGAGAACAATCAGTTCATCGGGCAATAATAAGTGCCCGACGAACTGACGGGTTTATATATCTTGTTTCACCCGAAAAGTCTTTGGCATACTTTATTGACATTATACAGGATTTTTTCGGTGTCCAGTGTTTTATACTCCCCTTTATCATACAAAATTCTCCCATCAACGAAAACTGTCTCTACATCTGAAGCCTGGGCGGAGTATGCCAGATTGGAGACAGGATTGTGTTCAGGCAGATAATGGGGTTTTGAAAAATTCAGAATAACCATGTCTGCAACAAAGCCTTCTTTTATCTGACCCACGTTATTAAATCCCAATGCTTTTGCCCCGTTAACCGTGGCCATTTTGAACGCCTCTTCCGCCCTAACTGCCAGCGGATCCCTCCTTACTCCTTTATGAATAAGAGCGGCAAGGTTCATTTCTTCCCACATATTTAAATTATTATTGCTGGACGCACCGTCGGTTCCCAAAGCAACGTTTAAGCCTTTTCTTAACGCTTCTGGTACAGGCGCGATTCCGCTGCCGAGTTTCAGGTTGCTTCCCGGATTGTGAACAAAAGATACGCTTTTTTCCTTCATTAACTCCATGTCCTGTTCGGTTACATGAACACAGTGCGCGGCTATCGTCGGCAAATCAAAGAGCCCCAGGTCATATAAATGCCGAACAGGCGTTTTCCCGAACTGATTAAGGGAGTCATTATGCTCTTTTAAAGTTTCGTCAACATGAACATGAATGCAAGTACCGAATTTTTCAGCCGTATTTCTTATCGCTCGGATATATTTTGGGGCGCATGTATATATTGCATGGGGCGCAAACGCAACCCTAATCCGATCATTCATTGCACCGTGCCATTTTTTGAATGTCTCAACGGCTTCCTTTATTCTGTAATCATCGCTGTAATCATCCTTATCCTCATTATTCGTCAAACCGCGGGAAAGTAACGCACGCATCCCGGATTCCGCAGTGGCTTCGGCGATCCGGTCAACAAAATAATACATGTCATTGAAACAGGTGGTACCGCCTGCGATCATTTCCATCATTCCAAGCAGCGAACCCCAATATACGTCTTCATCGGTAAGTCTGTCTTCTATTTTGAAAATATGATCAAACAGCCATGTGTGAAGATCCAAATCATCGGCATAACTTCGCATCAGAGTCATCGGAACGTGGGTATGCGCATTAACAAGACCGGGAATTAACACCTTTCCCGTACCGTCTATTCCGACCTTTCCTTCGCCTTTTGAACCATCGTTTTTATTCCCGCCCACATAGGTTATTTTGTTTCCTTCGGTTTCCACGGTGGCATTTTTGATTATTCTCAGCTCGTCATTATCCCATGTTACAACTGTAATGTTTTCTATATGATATCCCATGAAAAATACCTCCTGCATCAAAAAGGCTTTCGGTTTTGATTATATCCCTTTCCGGCTTTTAATGTCAAAATATTCCTTAACCAATTAAAAAGCCGGAGAATCTTTTGTCTCCGGCTCTTTAATTACAGATGTTTATTCAGCATGTTGGAAAATTCCTCTTTTGATCTTGCACCTATAACAGTATCCACTATATTTCCGCCTTTAAACACCATTAAAGTAGGAATTGTCATAATTCTGTATTTCTCAGCCAATTCACCCTGTTCATCCACATTTACCTTACCGACTTTTATTTTGCCGTCAAACTCGTTGGCAAGTTCATCTACAATCGGTGAAACCATTCTGCAAGGCCCGCACCACGGAGCCCAGAAATCCACCAGTACAGGCTTATCAGACTGAAGCACTTCCTGTTCAAAATTGTCCTTTGTCAGCGTCAAAACATTGTTTGCCATTGAAATCTCTCCTTTGTATTTTATTTTGCTGTGTTTCATCATTAATTCGGGTTTCAAATATGATTATATATGATCTTTTATTCCCAAACTACTTCACTTTTAACATCAATCTGCAATTTTTCACTGAAAATCGGTCACCGGAAATAAAACGAAAATGCTGTCTTAAAACCGGACGAACTGATTTTAAGACAGCATGCTAAGTAACAAAACAGAATTCCTTTCGTATGGGCCAAATTATTGAATTATTTCAACTACAACACGTTTGTTGTTGCGCATTGCTGCTGCCTTCATAACAGTACGGATAGCTTTGGCAATGCGGCCCTGTTTTCCAATAACCTTGCCCATATCTTCTTCTGCAACTTTTAATTCGAGGATAAGTGATCTCTCACCCTCAACTTCTCTTACAGATACATCATCAGGATTGTCAACTAATGATCTGGCAATGCTTTCCAAAAGTTCCTTCATTAATAACCCTCCATTTAGCATACGATATATTTTAGTCTATGGTAATTGAAGTTTTATACTCTTTCAATCCCGCATTATTTTGTAATTCCGCAAATCTTCAAAAGCTTCTTAACAGTATCGGTAGGCTGTACGCCTTTTCTCAGCCATTCTCTTGTTTTCTCCTCGTCAAACTTAATTTCGGAAGGATTTGTAAGAGGATTGTATGTTCCTACCTGATCAATGAATTTTCCATCTCTGGGTGCTCTTTCATCTGCTATTACTATTCTGTAAAACGGTTTCTTTTTCGCACCCATTCTTCTCAAACGCATTTTGACTGCCACCTGTCTCACCACCTTTCACGTCGAAGAGTAATATATTAAAGAGATTTCTTACTTTCCTTATGCTAAGCACATGAGCTAAAACGGCAGCCTGAAGCCGCCCAGACCTCTCAGTCCCTTCAGCGCCCGGGGATTTGAGAACATCTTCATCATTTTCTTCACCTGCTCGAACTGTTTCAGCACCTGATTAACCTGCTGGATTGATGTTCCGCTTCCCTCGGCGATGCGCCTTTTACGGCTTGAGTTTATAATGGAAGGATTTTCACGTTCTTTTTTCGTCATTGACTGTATAATCGCTTCCACATAAACCATTTGTTTTTCATCTATCTGTATATCCTTTAATACCTTGCTGTTTACACCCGGCAGCATTCCAAGGAACTGGCTTATCGGCCCCATATTCTTTATCTGCTGCAACTGCTCAAGAAAATCGTCCAATGTAAACTGCTGTGTTCTAAGTTTTTTCTCCAGTTCCAACGCTTTTTTCTCATCAAAGCTCGCCTGAGCTTTTTCAATCAGCGTCAAAACATCGCCCATTCCCAGTATCCTTGAAGCCATTCTGTCGGGATAAAACGGCTCAAAATCACTTAACTTTTCACCAATTCCGACAAATTTAACGGGTTTCCCCGTAACAGCCTTCGTTGAAAGGGCCGCTCCACCTCTTGTGTCGCCGTCAAGCTTCGTAAGGATTATTCCGTCAATATCCAGTCTGTTATTGAAACTCTCGGCCACATTTACGGCATCCTGCCCAGTCATTGAATCCACTACAAGGAGAATTTCGTGCGGCTTTACACTCAACTTTATATTCTCAAGTTCATGCATCAGTTCCTCGTCTATATGAAGCCGCCCTGCGGTATCTATGATCACGGTGTCAAACTGCATTGATCTGGCATAGTCTACAGATTTCTTCGCAATTTCAACAGGACTTGTGCCTGTTCCCATTTCAAAAACCGGAATGTCAATCTGCTTACCCAGAACCTGCAACTGTTTTACAGCAGCCGGCCTGTATACGTCACAGGCAACAAGCAATGGCCTTTTTCCCTGTTTTCTGAGGTAGTTAGCCAGCTTTCCGCACACAGTTGTTTTTCCCGCACCCTGCAGCCCAACCATCATGTAAACCGTAGGCGGAGAAGGCGACACCGTAAGTTTTGCAACCGCCCCACCCATCAGCTGGATAAGTTCTTCGTGAACTATTTTTATTACCTGCTGACCAGGAGTAAGGCTTTCAAGCACTTCCTGTCCAACGGCTCTTTCGGATACCTTCGCTATAAAATCCTTTACCACTTTATAGTTAACGTCGGCCTCCAGCAGTGCCATCCTTACTTCCCGCATCATTTCCTTAACGTCTTTTTCGGTTACGCGGCCGGCGCTTCTTATTTTCTTCATTACATTCTGCAGCTTTTCCGATAAACCCTCAAATACCATACTTTCCTCCGGATTCTACAATTCCTGTATTATTCTCTCCAGCTCTTCTATACACAGGTTGATTATTTTTTCGTCTTCCTCTCTGTTCACAAATTTCACGCTGCGTAAACTGGACAATATATTTTTCAATGCCTCTTCGTGTCTTAAAAACCTTTTGGCGTGCCCAAGCTTCTCTTCAAGTTCTTTTAGCGTCTTCTTCCCCTTTTTTACACCGTCATACACGCCCTGACGGCTGATATTCAGTTGTGACGCAATCTCTCCAAGGGTATAATCGCTGTTATAATACAAATCCAATATCTGATATTGCCTCGGCGTTAATAGCTGCCCGTACAAATCGAGCAGTATTGCCACTTTTGCATATTCTTCCACAATTAAACCCCTGTCAAGTACAATTACTTTACAGCTTTAAATTATACCTTCCCGGGTACATGTTTGTCAACCAAATATTAAATAATTCTTTTTATTCCGCCTGTACTTTATTGTTTCAATATTCAGCCATCATTCAATATTTAACGTTACCAGCAGAACATTTCGGGCAAAAAATAATAATTATTCAGTTTGTGTGAATTTTCTGTTTGACATGGCTATTATTTGATGTTATTATTACTGTAACCTGAAAGCATAAACCTTAACTCTTGAAAATTGCCGGTTACGGATTCACAAAACTGAAGCAAAAATGCCGGATACCGAATAAATTATAACATAGGCACTGAAAAATGAATATCGGAAGATAGAGGTGCATTTTTTATCAGTAGGTCCATTGAGGTATATGGGTACCGATGATATGGGCTGAAAGGAAAAAATGCCGAAGGAAAATTTCACCCATATGGAGTTTTCCTGGTCCTTCAGTGAATAACTGCTGGACTGTCATCAATTTTTCAATTGATGGAGCGCTATCGGTAGTAAAAGTACCTTTGTCCCTGCCGGCAAAGGTATGCGTTAACTGCTGAGAGTCCGTCAGCAGTTTTTATTTTATAAAGCGAGTTTGAAACGGTGAACATGGCATTTATTCTAATGTTGTAAATCAATATTTAATATAGTATAAATATTTTGGAGGGTTTGTTATGAGAAAGTACAGAGTGGCTGTTGTCGGCGCTACCGGAATGGTAGGGCGGATGATGCTGAAGGTTCTTGAAGAAAGAAACTTTCCTATTTCAGATCTGTTTCTGTTTGCATCAGGCAGATCAGCCGGTCAGAAACTTACTTTCCAAGGAAAGGAATATACGGTTGAGGAACTGAATGAGAACTCATTTGACAGAGGCATTGACTTTGCTCTTTTTTCAGCCGGAGCGAGTGTCAGTCAGAAATACGCACCAATTGCCGCAGAAAAAGGTTGCACTGTTATAGACAACAGCAGCGCATGGAGAATGGATCCTTCTGTTCCCCTTGTTGTTCCTGAGGTAAACCCTGAAGACATCAAATGGAATAAGGGTATAATTGCAAACCCGAACTGTTCTACAATTCAGGCAGTTGTGGTATTAAAGCCGTTGCATGACAAATACCGCATAAAGAGGATTGTTTATTCGACTTACCAGGCTGTTTCAGGTGCGGGAATGCAAGGTTACAAGGATTTGGAAGACGGGCTTAAAGGTGAACCTCCGAAAAAGTTTCCATATCCGATCGCAGGAAATATACTGCCTCATATTGATGTGTTTACAGACAACGGGTATACGAAAGAAGAAATGAAAATGATCAACGAAACGAGGAAAATACTGCACGACCAAAGCCTTCGCATAACCGCCACAACCGTCAGGGTACCGGTATTTAACTCCCACAGCGAATCCATAAATGTCGAGTTTGAAAAGCCTTTCGATCTTGATGATTTGAGAAATACATTAAGGGAAGCACCCGGTGTCATTGTTCAGGACGATCCTGCAAATAACCTTTACCCCATGCCAATCACGGCATCAGGCAAAGACGAGGTTTTTGTCGGAAGGATTCGAAGAGATGAAAGTGTTGAAAGCGGCGTAAATTTATGGGTTGTTGCTGACAATATCCGCAAAGGCGCTGCAACAAATGCGGTCCAGATTGCTCAGCGGCTTGCCGAATACCTCGAAAAGGAGTGATATCCTTGAAAAATCCTATTTTTGAGGGCTCATGTGTGGCCCTTATAACCCCATTTACCGGCGACGGGGTTAATTATGAAAAGCTCGAAGAACTTATTGAATGGCAAATAAAAGAAGGAACCGATGCTATTCTTATTTGCGGAACCACAGGCGAAGCGTCGACAATGCCCGATGAGGAACATAAGGCGGTAATTAAGTTTGCCGTTGAAAAAGTGGCAGGAAGAGTACATGTTATGGCCGGTACAGGAAGCAATGATACACGGCATGCTATTGAACTAAGCAAATATGCCGAATCTGTAGGCGCCGATTCAATACTTACCGTAACTCCCTATTACAATAAAACCACACAGGAAGGATTGTATCAGCATTTTAAAGCCATAGCAGAATCGGTTAAAATTCCCGTTGTACTGTATAACGTTCCGTCAAGGACAAACCTGAACATAAATCCCGAAACTTTAAAACGCCTGTCCGAAATTCCGAACATCGTTGCGGTAAAGGAATGCAACCTGAATCAGGTAGCGCAGACAAGATATCTTTGCGGAGATAATCTTGTAATATATTCTGGGGAAGACGGCAACGTTGTTCCTCTTCTTGCCCTTGGCGGAAAAGGGGTTATTTCGGTTGCCGCGAACATAATTCCTGCAGACATGCATAAAATGGTTCGTTCATTCCTGAACGGTGACATTGAAACAAGCCGAGAAATACAGATTAAAATCGTTAACCTTGTTAATGCCCTGTTCTGCGAAGTTAACCCAATACCGGTAAAAGCCGCAATGAACGAGATGGGAATGAATGTTGGAAAATGCCGGCTGCCGCTGGTTGACATAAGCGAAAAGGGGCTGAACACCGTGCGCGCCGCGCTTTCCGAGTACGGTCTGATTTAAAACATTTCTGCTTTCACGAAAGGATGAATAGAATGGTAAGAATTCTTTTAAGTGGCTGTAACGGTAAAATGGGTCAGGTAATAACAAACCTTGCACGTGACCGTGAAGACGTCAGGATTGTTGCAGGATACGACATACATGACAATATCAAAAACGATTATCCGGTTTTTACGCAACTGGAAAACTTCAACATACCTGTGGACGTTATTATCGATTTTTCTCACCCTTCGGCGCTTCAAACGGTTTTAAATTTCGCCCTTGCAAAAAAAATCCCGCTTATAGTCGCCACAACCGGCCTTTCCGATGAACAGGCGGCAAAACTGAAAGAAGCCTCGAAGGTTATCCCTGTCCTTCATTCGGCCAACATGTCCCTTGGCGTGAACCTTCTGATTGATCTTGTTCAGAAAGCGGCGAAAGTTTTATACAGCAATTTTGATATTGAAATAATTGAACGCCATCACAACCAAAAAATTGACGCACCAAGCGGAACGGCTCTTGCCCTTGCCGATGCAATAAACCAGGCAGTGCCTGAAAAATACAGGTATGTTTACGACCGGCATTCAAGCCGCGTTAAACGCAGCAAGGACGAAATAGGTATACATTCGGTGCGGGGCGGAACAATAGCAGGCGATCACACCGTTATTTTTGCAGGAAATGATGAAATCATCGAATTGAGGCATGTAGCCAACAGCAGGGATATCTTCGGAGTGGGCGCATTGAAAGCAGCAGTATTCATTCATGACAAAAACCCAGGTTTTTATACGATGAAAGACTTGTTAAATATTTAAGGGCGGCTAATAAACCGCCCTTTTTATTTCTTCAAGACTATTCCCGTTAATCCAAGCGGACTCAGTTTTGTTCATTATTGTTAGTCTCATCATTATTGCCGATAATCGGCGTATCTGAAAATATTTTTTCTTCGTCACTTGTTTCCCCGTTTTCCTTATTGGCCTGCAGAACTGGCTGTATCATGTATTTGTCTATCTTGGAGTAAACGTAAAAGTTTGTTATATAGCTTGTTAACCCCATTGTAATGAAGATAAACATAAGATAGCCTATCACCGGATAATAGAACGAGAAAAACACTATCAGGAATATGACAATCAGTATTAAAAGATTCGGGAAAAATTTCATTATGGCAAACAGGAATGCATTCTTGTATAACTGCCTTATGGTTAAATCAAACGTAACCATCATCGGGTATATATACATGCTCATCATCATAAATATCAAAAAGGCCACAATGATAAAAGCAGTTGCGGCAGTCATAAGCAGATTGTCCTTGTTGAAATTCAGGTAGAAATAAATATCCAGAATTACAAGCACGGTAAAAAAGGCATTTATAATGCTTACAATCATGCTCTGCTTAAAATTCTTTATCGCCTGCTCTTTAAAATCTCCCCAGATAAACGCATGCTCCTCACGGGAATAATTTCGCAGAATGTACGTCATCCCGGCCTGAGCCGGCCCTACGGTAATTAAAGGCAGGCAAACGAATATCGTCATCAACGGAATTGTTCCGAAGAACAAACTGTTTGCCATTTCTTCAGCGTCCATTACCGCATTCTGCGTTATCAGCGCCTGAAGGTAAGCTGCAAAAAAGACCAGGAATAAAAGCGCCGGTATATTAAAAACACCAAAAAGCATGTTAACTTTGACAATATTCCAGAATTTTCTTCCAAGTACTTCAAAGAATATCCTGATTCTCGGCTTCGGAGGCGCATCCTTGGGCACTCCGGGTCCTTCCCTTGTATAGTCAAAAAATCCAAACAACCCAGCCATAGCAAACCTCTTTTTCTTTTGATTTTTGATTTCTGATTATTTATTCAATACAAACCATTACAAAAATACAAAATTAATGACAAAAAGTCTAATAAGTAATTAACTAAATTGTAACAGAATAAAAAACCTTATTCAATACGGGTTTTTGTCCGCCTGCTCAGAGCTTTCCTCCACAGTACGGACAAAAGTTATATTCCGCGGGTATATTGGTTCTACAGTTTATGCAGTACTTAAACGGAGAATAATTTCCCAAAGGCCTTAAATTTTCTTCTCTGATCTCGGCATAAGGATTGTTCTCAAATTCCCTGCCAACCACGGGATCCAGTTCATACAGCCGGCCACAGCATGAGGTTTTTGCGATGTATCTTATATTCCACCTGAAAGTTGGTATAAAAAATATATGAAAATATCTGTATGTCTTAAAAATTTCATATCTGGCCAGGCTTCCGCATGACGGACATATAATGTTGTTATATGCACCTATATACTTATCCTTGTCCTGTACGCCAAACACTCCCACAAAAAACATATAACCACTCTTTTTCCCGGTAATTGTTTACTTCTGTTCTATATATAATTTAACACCCTGAATAATAATATCAACAGGAAAATAAAAAATCAAATAAGCACAAGAATAAATTGATTTAATGCTGTAATTTTTGAAAAAATTATGTCGCCATCACCTTCAGAATTTAAAATCACGTAATTATTACCGGATTTTCCCATATATCTGTTCCATATACTGTTCCACGTTGTAATGTGATAAACATATAAAAAAATATAATACCTTATATCGCCATTGGTTTCATTCCTTACCGGTTATCAGATCATAAAGATGTGAAAACGCAAAAACCGGTCTATTGCCCGTAACAGCAACAGACCGGCCTTTTCATTTTTAAAGAAGCTGCCTTTTCAGTCCAGTTCCGCCTGACCGGTGTAAAGCTGATAATACCTGCCGCCCAGGGCAAGCAGCTCTTCGTGGGTGCCCTGCTCTATAATTTCGCCGTGTTCCAGTACAATAATCAGGTCGGCATTTCTGACGGTAGACAGCCTGTGGGCGATTACGAAAGTGGTCCTGTTTTTCATTAACTGGTCCATACCGCGCTCAATGTATTTTTCCGTTCTTGTGTCTACCGAACTTGTGGCTTCGTCGAGTATAAGGATAGGAGCTTTTGATATCGCGGCCCGGGCGATATTCAGAAGCTGCCTTTCACCCTGGCTGAGGTTTGCACCGTCGCCTTCAAGCACCGTATCATATCCTTGGGGCAGCCTTTCAATGAATGAATGGGCACAGGCTATCTTGGCCGCCTCAATAACTTCCTCATCGGTTGCGTCAAGACGGCCGTACCGGATATTTTCCCGTACAGTTCCGGAGAACAGATGGGTGTCCTGAAGCACCATTGCTATATTGCTTCTTAATGAATCTTTTTTTATGTTCTTGATATTTATACCGTCAATTAATATTTCTCCCTCATCAATTTCATAGAATCTGTTAATCAGATTCGTAATGGTTGTCTTTCCCGCCCCTGTGGAACCCACAAAGGCTATTTTCTGTCCCGGTTTGGCCGTTACATTTATATTTTTCAGTACAACTTTCCCAGGCACATAACCAAATGTGACATTTTTCAGTACCACTTCCCCTTTTATTAACCTTGCACCTTTCACACGGTTTGACCTTGCACATATTTCAATTGCTCCGGGCGAGTCATTTGTTTCGGGTGTTTCATCCATAACTTCAAATACCCTTTCCGCACCGGCCAATGCGGCATAAATAACATTCATCTGCATCGAAAGCTCATTTATCGGTCTTGAAAAATGCCTTGCATAGTTTGTAAATATGGTCAGACCGCCAATATCAAAGTTTTCCGTCAGGCAAAGAACCCCGCCTACCGTTGCGGCAATTGCAAAGCTTACCTGGCTCAGATTACCCATGACAGGTCCCATAATACCGCCAAAAAACTGTGCTTTCATCTGCTTTTCCCGCAGATTGTCACTTAGGAATTCAAACTCTTCAATTGTAGTTTCTTCATGGCAGAACACCTTTATTACTTTCTGCCCGGTAATGGTTTCCTCAATATACCCGTTTACCGCACCAAGGGCCTGTTGTTGCCCCGAGAAATATTTCCTGCTCTGTTTTCCTATCAAACCTCCCACATAGGCCAGCAAAGGTGTAATTACAATGACAATTACCGCAAGGATCCAGTTTGTAACAAACATAAGAACCAGAGTGCCAAGGAGGTTAATAATACCTGAGAAGATCTGCGGCAGCGTATTATTAAGCATCTCGCCCACTGAATCAAGGTCATTTGTAAAACGGCTCATGAGATCGCCATGGGTATGGGTATCGTGATATTTTAACGGAAGCCTTTGTATTTTGCTGAACAAATCTTCCCTGATTTTTATCAAAGCATTCTGGGAAACTCCTATCATGATTCTCTGCTGCAGGTAAGAACATACTGCCCCCACCAGATAAATGCCTGCCATCGTCAGTATACCGATTAAAAGATTGCTGACTTTTTCCTGTGCGGTTTTTCCGGACGATACGAGATTGTTTATGATCGGGCGCAGAATATAGCTTCCTGCGAGATTCGTCAGAGTACTTCCCAGAACACAGGCAAGAACAAACAGAATTTTAATCTTGTCCCGCCCAATATAAGCAAGCAGTCTGTTAACCGTCGCTGAGGCGTTTTTTGGTTTGCTGCCTCCTATACGTCCATGCGGGCCGCCTGGCCTTCTGCCACCCGGACCGGGCATAGGCATTTTTCCAGGGCCTGCAGTTGCGTTTATATTCCCGTATCTGCGCAATAATATTTCTTTTCTCTCTTCACTTATATGACTCATTATGCCGTCACCCTCTTGTCTACCTGCGAGTAATAAATTTCAGCGTATGTTTCACAGTTTTTCAGTAATTCTTCGTGTGTGCCCACACCGACAATTTTCCCGTCATCCAGTACAACAATCTTGTCGGCATTGATTACCGAAGAAATCCTCTGGGCAATTATGATTTTCGTCGTGCCCTTTAGCATCTTATTTAGATTTTCCCTTATTCTGGCCTCGGTAGCACTGTCAACCGCACTGGTACTGTCGTCAAGAATAAGTATTTTGGGTTTTTTCAGCAATGCCCTGGCAATACACAGCCTTTGTTTCTGCCCGCCGGACAAATTCACTCCACCCTGTCCAAGCTCAGTATCGTATCCGGCTTCAAATGAAGTAATAAAACCATGAGCCTGGGCACTTTCGGCGTATTGGTAAATTTCCTCGTCATCTGCATTTTCATTTCCCCATTTGAGGTTTTCCTTAATGGTTCCGGAGAACAGAACGTTTTTCTGCAGTACAATACCCACTCCGTCGCGAAGGTTTTTAAGTGAATAATCCCTGACATTGACATCGTCCACGAGGACTTCACCAAGATCAGCATCATATAACCTTGGGATTAACTGCACAAGGCTTGACTTGCCGCTGCCAGTTGAACCTATTATGCCCACGGTTTCGCCGGGGTTTATGACAAGATTGATATTCTCCAAAACCCATTTTTCGCTGTTTTTGTAATATTTAAAGTGAACACCCCTGAATTCTATCTTACCATGTTTAACGGTAAGCTCTTTATGCTTTGCCTCGTCATCGGTCAAATCAATGCGGGTATTGAGAATTTCATTGATACGCCTTGCGGAGGCAATGGCTCTTGAGGCATTCAGAATAATTATTGAAACCATTATAAGCGACATCAGTATCTGAATAACGTAATTTACAAACGCAGTCAGGACACCCGATGTCATATTGCCTGCAATAATCTGATTTCCGCCAAACCATACAACGGCCAATGTCGTTATATTCATCGTAATAATCATGAGAGGCATCGTGAAAATTACGACTTTCATCGCACTGACTGTACTTTCTTTTAAATCGGTATTGGCCTTTTTGAATTTTTCTTCCTCATACCGTTCCCTGACAAATGACTTTACAACCCTGATATTGGTTAAATTCTCCTGAGTCGTAGTATTAAGGGCATCGAGTTTTTTCTGCATGTTATTGAACCTTGGGAAAGCGACTTTCAGGATGATATAAATTGCCAGAGACAGCAGCGGAATTACGCACAGGATTACCAATGCAAGTTTTGAATTCAGCGTAAAAGCCATAATTAGCGCACCTATAAGCATTCCGGGGGCTCTTAACGCCATCCTCAACATCATCTGGATCATATTCTGTACCTGGGTAATATCATTCGTTAACCTTGTAACCAACGAGCCGGTGCTGTACTGATCAATGTTGTAAAAGGAAAATTTCTGGATTTTTCTGAACAGGTCTTTTCTCAGGTCGTTGGCAAAACCTGTGGAGGCCTTAATTGCGAAATACGCCCCGCCTACACCGCCTCCCATCATGCACAATGCCGTAATTATCATGATTATACCTGTTTTGACTATATAAGAAATGCCTCTGCCTCCGACTATACCGTTATCAATGATGTTGCTTAATAACAGAGGCATGACCACTTCACCGATAACTTCCACAATCATAAGTATGGGACCTATGATAAAAGCAGATAAATATGGTTTTGCATATTTCCAATACCGTTTCATCGCTTTATGTCCTTTCTTTCTTGGATTTTATTTCTTCCTCCATTTTGTTTAAATTATTGTCCAATTTTTGTAATAAAACAAACAGGGTGCATTTTTCATCATAAGTAAACCCTTCAAAAACTTTTTGATTGGTCTGTTTAAAAATCTGTTTGCTTTGTTCTACAACATTGTTCCCCTTCTCCGTAATAATGATTTTATTAAGCCTGTTATCTCCTTCATCGGTCTCCCGTCTAATATACCCTTTATTTTCCAGTTTTTTAAGCGATACTGCTATCGTAGCCGCAGACACGTCCATCGATCTGGCAATATCGTTTTGCGACACGTTTGGATTACGGGCAATCTCCATCAGTAATCGGTGCTGGGCATGGTAGACCCCTGTTTTATCAAGGTAATGCTGCATTATTTTCCTGTGTTTTATCGCAAAACTGATCAACTGATGAATAATTTCTTTATTACCAACCTTTTCAGCATCATTACTTTCCATATTTCCAATTTCTCACCTCCTCATTATTAGCTTGTTAATCATTAGCTAGTTAACATTTGCTCATTATATCATTACTGTGCTACCGGTGTCAAACATATGTTTCATACAAAAAAATGCTGTCTCAACGCAGCGTTTTGTCATTTTGCCTAATTTCCGTATTTTATTTTTTTCAGCTGGCAGATATCCAAGAATGGGACCATTAAACGTAAGTTTTTTTGCAATCATTGGATTTTCCGGTCAGGACACAGCTTGCAAATACGGGACTGCCTTTTGTTTTCTCAGAAAGAAACCGGCAGAAAAGCGGCAATAACTGCAAGAACAATCGCCGGAAGCATATTGGCAACCTTTATTTTTTTGCCCCATACAAGGTTCAGCCCCACACAGAAAATGAGAACCGAACCGACAAGCGACAGGTATTTCATCGCCAAATCGGTCATTATGGGCTTTAACAACGAAGAAAGGGCAGTTATAACCCCCTCAAATATGAAAACAGGAACGGCGGAGAACATACATCCCTTTCCAAGGGAACAGGTCATTACCATGACAATGATAAAATCAAGTATTGCCTTGGTTGCAAGAATTGACCAGTTACCTGTTATCCCGTCCTGAATTGCGCCGACAATGGCCATTGCCCCGATACAAACGGTCAATGACGCTGTTACAAAGGCATTAACAAAACTGTTGTCATTTGAATTCCCGGTTTTTAATCTCAGCCATTCGCCGAATCTTTCAAACAAATGTTCAATGTCAATGATTTCGCCTATCAGGGTACCTATTGCAAGGCAAAGGGTTATAAGCATTGTCTGACCGCTGCTTATAACGTTGTCGTTAACGGTAAGCATTCCTTCCATTGCCCCGGCAATACCTATAAAAAGAACACTGATTCCACATGACATTTTTAAGGCTTCCTGATGGCGTTCCTTTAAGAATTTTCCGAAAAACATCCCTGATAAGCCGCCACCAATAATGCCTATTGTGTTAATAATTGTTCCCAGTCCGACCATTTGCCATCACATCAACGTTAAATCCGCACGGATAATCTTCCGACAAACAATATAATTGATTTTGCCATATATGCATCAGTGGATAATATTTTACCGTTCGCAGCATTGCAGATTACTCAATGGCATTAAATAGTCTGAGCATTGTCACGTAGGATTGTTCACGGGTGTAATTGCCGTTCGGAGAAAAACGGCCGTTACCCACTCCGCCCATAATCGCTTTGTCAGCTGTTTTATCCCTCAGTGACGAAACAAAAGCAATGGCTTCCTTTGCCCACTCGGCAAACTCATCGCTGTCGGCAAAGGTCTGAGGTTTACCATTTGTTTCGGTAATTCCAAGAACCGCCGCAGTACGCATCAGCATTACGGCAGCCTCCTGACGGGTAATCAGACCATTCGGGTTAAACCTGCCCCCTCCGATTCCTTTTACAATCCCCAGCGCATTGGCTGCGAGAATTTCTTTGTCCGAAGTATCGGTAAAAACGTCATACCGTATTGAAACATTGTTTTCCCTGAGCAATTTTTCAATGGGTTTCCCGGTTTTCTGAACCAGGAAATTCACCGCCAGCCTGCAAAAATCAGCCCGGCTTATGTTTTCACGGTAACTCTTCTGCATTGATGGCGGTATCAGTTTCAATGATATAGCCTTTTCGATGTCTGAAACGGCCCATTCGCTGACTTGTTCTATATTGTAATGGAAAGTGTATACTTCACTTTGTTCTCCGTTTATGTAAGAAATCGCCTTTATAACCGTTGTTTTATCGATATATATCGGTCCCATGTACCAGTTGCTTTTCGGTGTCGGTATGGATCCGTCGGTGGTATAATAAATGTCCGCGTCAGGCGTTTCACAGAATAAAGCCACTTCCATTCCGTTCAGATAAGTGCCTTCTTTCTTGTCGGCTTTCACAGGTGCCGGCTGAAGGAGGTTGAACATCTGGACGGTGTATCTGATTTCGGCGGGGGATCCGCCTTTCGAAATTCCTGTAATCGTTACATCGAATATGTTATTTGCTTCATACCCGTCAATATCGGGCCTGAATATAATGCATTTTGGCATTCCGTAATTGTTATTGTCCACATTGAAATAACCGTTGTCTCCGCCGGAAATACCGTTACGGCTGAAAACCCATGTTTTCCCGTCATTTTTTCTTTCCAGAATTACCTTGACATCGTTAATTGAAGGATAGTCATATTCATCGCCGAGATTCACAGACCAGGCGATATTTCTGTGCATAAGCTCCACAGGCATGTAGTTTTTGGCCGGCCACGCAATAAAATCATATTTAATCGCATTTTTCCGCGACCAGTCAAATACATATGTATCCGAGTACCTTTCGCAGTATCCAAAGCCGGTCTTCTGCAAAGGCGGATTCAAAAGCCACCTGCGGTGTCCCACGCGATCGATGTTGGATGAATCCGAATCATCCATGTACCCGAAAATTGTACTCAGGATGTTATTGTAACCATAACTGCAGTTTGAACTGCTCGGCCCTTTATACGCAGTTTCATAAAATTTTTCAGGCATGTCGCCGGGCTTTTGTGGAGAATGCGTCAAAGTGTCCAAAGCCGCCAGCAACACAGCGCCATGCTGGGCATAATTTGTGTAGGTTTCATCAATATAAACATCATCGGGCAAACCTGCCACATAACGCACGAAATTAAGGGCATTAAGCGCCTCCTGAAGATATTTGTCCTTAACCCTGCCAGCGGCATATGGAAATTTGGAACTGGGCTCGACGTCGTATTCCACGTTCTCCCACCCGGCATTTATTATTCTGAAAGGCTTTTCATAATATTTGCCCCTTATTTTTTCAATGGTTCTCTCCTGAAGAGCGGTAACGTCTGCAAGGCTATCCAGCGACAATACAGATATTGTGCACACCAAAAACAAAATAAAAAAAGCGTTCTTTACTTTTCTGTTCATTTTTACCTCCCGTTGTCAATAAAAAATACTTCTGCGTTACAGATTTGAGTTTCAATAAACACTGTTAAATATCGGCATACGGCGCATTTTCATATACGGGTTTATGCTCAAAGAACTCAGAAGTACTTGTATTTTACCTTTATTGTTTCTTTACATCAATACCGGGACACATCAAAATACAGTAATAGCAAGTTCCGCATATTTAATCACCGGGCTGAATTCACCAGGATATTCCGTATGCTCTGCTTTATTTGCCTTTTTTAAGAATAAAAGCAGCCGGTTTATTTACAAAAAACTGTTGATAACATGGTTTATATGTATAACACTGGTTTTGCCGTTTAATCCGGCAAAATACCGAAAATATCCGGGGAGTTTCCATGATTAGACAGGCCGATGCGGAAGATGCCGCTATCATTCACAAAATCATGCTATCTGCCTTCGAGGAATACAGACACACCGATGCTCCGTCGGGCGCGCTTAAGGAAACCGTAAGCTCCATTGAAGCGTCTTTAAAAAAATGGCTCCGAAAAAGCCTGCTTTATTATTTGGACGGAGTTCCGGAGGCAGAGCAGCCTCTTTTTATTTCCAGGCCAATTTTCACCCTCAGGCCGCTACATCCGAACTGCGCATTCGGTTTATCGAACTTATGCAGGCAATTAACACAAAAAAACAATTCATTACAAAATATTTTCCCAATGGGAGAGGCCTGTCTGGCTGAGCACACCCATGCCGATCGTCAGCAGCGAATGCGGGAAAAACATTCCCAAGCCCGCTACATACATGCCAAGACCGGCAAATGCAGCACACAGCCCAATCCCAACAGGGGCTGCAAAGCTTTTTATACGCATTGACAACGCAAGTTGAAACGAGGCAATTGTCAGCGAAGCCATCCAGCCCCGGAAAAACCATCCGGTCAGTTCACCGGGAAGCCCGGAAGTCAGCCCCGCCAGTTTGCCGCCGATTAAATACAGTATAAATAAAAAAGTCTGGATAAACAGCAAAAGCAAGGCAGCCACTGTAAGTTTGGCCAGGAAAATACACGGGACAGATACCGGTGCGGTCATGATCATGTTCCAGTTTTTATTCAGATGTTCCAGCCTCCACATATATGCACACAATACGGCTATAAGAACGGGCAGAAAGAATTCCCCGTAAAATAACCCCACCTGAGACCATAAACTGTACCACTCTTTTGTCAGTATATCCCTGTTAACAGAAAAGTTTGCACTTCCAACCAGCACGCTTATGACCGGGAGAATCACAAGTATCATCCATATCCGTGAATGCCGCAGTTTCATCCATTCAGCGGAAATACACCGTTTTAACATAATTCCCCTCCTATATTTCCTGTTTTGACACATGAATACTTCCTGCAAAGTAAAAGACAATTCCGACAATAATAAGCCGCGCTGCTGAAGACAGTAATGAACCGTGGTCCCTTACGGTAAACCAGACGCTGCCATTCATGTAAACCTGGGTTACAGGGCACAAACCCGTATAGTACGACCATATAAAAATTTTTCGTACTTTTTCCGGAAACAAATCGGCCACCACGCCGAGAAAACCTCCAATCATGCCAAAGGCCAGTGCAAAAGCCTGGTTTTTCACCGCCATCGACAACCACTGCTGCAACGCAATAACAGTCATACTGACCATAACCGTTCCCGTTAAAAATCCGGACAGCAGAAATACCGGCACGGGACGGGCAAAACTGTTGGTTAAGCCGAATATTGCGACAGCGATAACCTGAACCATGCATACCGCCGCCATGATGATGAATACCGAAACATACTTTGCCGCATAAAGCCTGTTTTGCCTTACAGGAAGGGTCAGCAGCATCTTCAGCGTATTTCCTTTATGCTCCATATCCCAAATCCGGGATACACACACCGAAGTAAGAACAGGTAAAAACAAGCCATTCATCGAGGCCACAATCGAAATAAGCGCTTCCCATCCCACATTGCCGGCATTTCTGGAAATTGATTTTCCTGTTACGGTAAAAGCCCAGGTCAAATCGGTAATTAACGATATAGTGGCCGAATTCAGTTCCACCGCAGAAGAACTCATGGTATCAATGGAAAATATGGTTAACGCCATCAATCAGATTTCGGCATCTGCCAATGAAGAAGCTACGGGTGCGGCGAACATTGCCCAGAAAACCGAAATGATTGTCAACATGTCTGAAAACGTTGTGAAGCTGGCGGACAAATCTAATGAAAAAGCCGAGGCGTTAATTAGACTGGTCAATCAGTTCAAAATATAAAAAAACTGCCGCAACTCTCGATCTTTGCGGCAGTTTTGACTGAAATTTACTTTTTCTAAACGAGCGGAGGACAAAATTGCCGGCAGAAATGAAAAAAATACTTGACACCTTTGATGTTCCTTAGTATAATAAATTTTGCCGTTGAAAATTAAAAACGCGCGGATGTGCTGGAATTGGCAGACAGGCACGTTTGAGGGGCGTGTGTCGTTATGGCGTATGGGTTCAAGTCCCATCATCCGCACCAGAAAAAACCGATCTTTGTGCATAAAGATCGGTTTTTTGTTATCCCGCTATTTCTTCCCATCCCGAACCAGACTCATCTTTCCGTGCAACATGTGTTTTATATGTGTTTCAAGTGCACCAGGTGATATATTTTTTCCATTGATTTGAAAAGGTCTGGAAAATTATATATAATATATGTGATTAAAGATAAGGAGGTAAAGTATTTATGGGAGTTTCACTGAAAAAGATTGAAAAATGGGAACAAAAAAGGAAAGAAAAGAAACTCCTCAGTGTACTTCTGAACAACGGCAATGATGAAATCCGCATCCACGCCATTCGTGCTTTGGCCAGCTTCGACAGTCTCGATGTCATTAATTCACTGGTTAACCTGTTAAGGGACCGAAATCCGGAAATCCGTTTGGCGGCGGTTGAAACGCTTGGCAAAATCGGCTCAGGCAAGGCGGTTGAATTTGTAAAATTCATGGTGGAAAAGGAAAGTGACGAAAAGGTTAAGGAAGCGGCAAAAAACGCCCTTGCCGCAATAAAGGAAAAAGCAAAACAGGAAGAATCCGCATAATGAAAAACTTCAACAGGCTGCCTTTAAGGCGGCCTTTTTTAAATTTGTTGCGGATGTTTACAGAAAACCTAATAATTAACCCTGATCAGCCAGAATTTTATACCTTCATCGCTCCATCCCAAATCCCAAGGCACTTTAAACCTGTCTGTATTATGGCAGTTTACAAGTGTATAACCGCGGGAATCCGCACCTGTCACAACCGAAATATGAACCACTTTCCCCTTTTTTTCATAGGCGATTATATCCCCCGGCAGAAGTTTGTAGGAAAGTTTCAGAACTTTGTCGTAAGTTCCGTGTATGATTAGGGAGCCACGTCCACTGTACAACAGGTAATCCTTAAATCCCTGGGCATTCACCCACGCCCTGCTTCCATCCTTGTCATAATTCCATGCGGCGTTTTTCTTAAACCCTCCTTCATACAGTACCTGGGAAGCAAAATTCGCACAGTCGCCGCCAAGGGAATTATAGTTTTTATATTCGGTATTGTAGCGGAAATAATATTCCTCATTATCACTTGCACCACAATACAAATCGGCATATTCAACCGCTTTTATTCTTCTTTTGTTGAGATTTGAAAAATCCCTCGGGCCCTGGCTGAGAATAAATGCCTTATTATCTTCGGCTTTTAACGTATCCGCATTTAACGAATCCGCAAAAGGATCGGTGTACCATTCCCTGGTTATCAGCCAGTTGTCGCCTTCCTTTGCAAAATCCATGATATGGTAAGTGGCAATTCTGAATTTGTTCGGAGTATCGGGCATATTGACATACTCATACGTGTATTCGGTAATGGCTGAAAAATTGGCAGTAACCTTGTTTCCCTGTTCCTTTACCCATCTTATTTTCATAAAAGTGTCTATGCCGGTAAAATTCACGCCTTGTTTTTCAGCCCAGTTGTGCAGGTATTTAATTTTTTTCTGCTCATGCTCAAAAGCATAAGTTCCAAGCCTCGTATTCAGATTATACAACGGCCTTATTGCTTCTATGTCGTTTTCCAGCATGGCTTTGTCGCGGATTTGAATGATTTCCTTAACATATTCACTGAATTTTTCAGAAAGGTCGCCGCTTACGGGTACAGTTTCATCCCAGAGCAAGGAACTGTAATCATTATAATCCTGTGCTAAAAGCAAGACAGAAATAATCATGGCTAATAACGGTAAAAACAAAACAATACGCTTAAGCCGGATAAAAATGAACATAAATTAAACCTCAGGCATACCGTACCCCAAATGTTTTCATTTATTACTATATGACCAATATACCATTTATATCCTTTATGGTCCTTAAGGAAGATTTTTGTTTTTTCCTTTATTTTTTAATAAATCAATTATATGCTTAACATTTTTTATGGGTTTATTCAAAAAATATATTCCGGGTGGTTAAATTGAAAAAAGCAAAAATTTTTTTGACAATTATGGCAATAATTCTTATTTCGGGTTGTTTAGCGAACAGAACGGACGACAAAAAAAGCAATGAAAACGCCGCCGAGGATGAGCTGGCGCCGGTTACGGACACACCTGTGCCTCTTTCAATGCCACCGACCTCACCGGCTGTAACAACAGCCCCCGAAAACACCCCCACACCCGATCCAAACCTCGTAAGCAGCTTTGCCACAGTCATTTACGACAAAAACGAAAACAGGGTTAACAATATAAAAATTGCGGCGGAAGAACTGGACGGAACGATAATAGAACCCGGTGAAATTTTCTCCTTTAACGAAACCGTCGGCAGACGTACAAAAGAAAAAGGGTATAAGGAAGCGACGATATTTGTTGACGGAGAAAAAAGCAAAGGAGTCGGGGGCGGAATCTGCCAGGTAAGCACAACTTTATACAATGCCGCACTGGAGGCCGGTTTAAAAATAGTTGAGCGCCACAGGCATTCACGGGAGGTATCTTATGTAGAAAAAGGAAAAGATGCGGCAGTTGCATACAATTCAAAGGATCTGCGCTTTAAAAATACAAAAGACTACCCGATTGAAATAAAGGTTACTGTCACCGAAGACGAAATCCGTGTATCAATTTACAAAAAATCCCAAAAATAAAAGCTTACCGGAGAGAAAGAATTCTTTCCGCCGTAAGCTTTTATTATCTTGCCAAAATGGCAGTATAAATGTCTTTCTTATTTGCACGGAACGTTTATCAGTCTACGTGTTCCTTTGCTGATATTTTAGAAGAAATTCGCGGAATTTTGACGCATGCATCCCTTCTTCTTCAGCAAATTTTTTAAACACTTCCCTGAGTTCTTCATCATCCACCCTCTTGGAATATACTTCAAAATCCCTCGCAAGTTCCATCGAGTTTTCCCATGCCCTCATAAGCCTGTCATAGTCCGTTATTTTAACTTCATTTGCCTCTTCCATTCAAATCACCTGCCCTGCTTTTAATCAACCTTATTATTTGTAACACCAGGTTAAAATATACAGGGCATGTAAATTTAAATATTCTTCATATGAAATACCCCAGCCGTGTGAGCAGGCCGTTTTCCGGAATTACACCCGAAAGCATGTACAGGGGTATCGGGAAATACGGAAATCCCGCGGCATACGGCGACAGCTCGTAAAGCTGATAATATACAACAAGAGTATGATCCGAAACATAATAATTCTGGTTGGGCGAGATACCCTTAAAACCGTCCAGGAGCGGTATATCCCTCTCCTTAATCTGCCGCTTTATTTCTGCATTGATTATATCCGCATACCCCGGGCTGAAAAGCTGGCTGAGCTCGAAGCTTTCGCCGGTCAGCGTATCCATTGTAAGTGACTTCGCAACCGTCATAGGATGCGCTCCGCCAAATTCCGCCATGCCCACAAGCAATATGCTCAGTATTCCCCTTTGGTTGTTTTTGATTTCAAACGAACCGTTGATTGTAGTCTTCAAACCCGGCTGCGCCAGTGATTTTATCAGCTCCATGACAGCATTTCTTATTTTCACGTTCATCAGCGCAGTTGCATTGACATTTTCGTGCCCCGCAGCCTGCGGATACAACATTGTTATGTCTGGCCTGCGGTATACACGGGTAATTATATCAACAGGCCTCCTTATCAACAACATGCTAACCCCACGCCCTATTGATTTTTTCATTTTATTCTATGCTTCAGGCATGGGTTGTGAGCACGGTTATTTAAAATATTCTACCCCTGCTTCGAATAGCTTCTGATCCTTTTCCCCGGGTACGTTTTTCAGTGTATACTTCGTATACCGCTCACTATGGCCCATTTTTCCGAATATCCTTCCGTCAGGACTGGTTATGCCTTCCACTGCATGCAGCGACCCATTGGGATTGAACCGGATATCATATGTAGGATTCCCGTCAAAATCCACATATTGGGTTGCAATCTGGCCGTTCCTTGCAAGCTCTTCAAAAATATCGTCATCGGCGACAAATCTTCCCTCCCCGTGGGACACAGCTATCGTATGAATGTCTCCGGGCATGCATTTTGACAGCCATGGTGATAATGTGGATACAACCTTTGTTCTTACAACGCATGAGACGTGTCTTCCTATTTTATTAAACGTCAACGTAGGACTCTTTTCGTCAAGGCTCCGGATTTCGCCGTAAGGCAGAAGCCCAAGTTTTATCAGAGCCTGGAAGCCATTGCATATCCCGAGCATCAGCCCGTCGCGCACCTTTAAAAATTCCATCACGGCTTCGGCAAGCTCAGGATTGCGGAATACCGTGGCGATGAATTTTCCCGAACCGTCGGGTTCGTCACCGGCACTGAAGCCTCCCGAAAGCATTATTATCTGACTGTTTTTGATTTTTTCTTTCATGATCTTTACTGATTCTTTTATATCTGCCGGAGTAAGGTTTTTCATTACAAAAATATCGGTAACGGCTCCAGCCCTTTCGAAGGCCATTGCGGCTTCATACTCGCAGTTTGTTCCGGGAAAAACAGGAATAAATACCCGCGGTTTCGCGAAAGTACCGCTGTGGTGCACCGGTTTCATTCCGTCGAACATTATATTCATTGGCTTTCTTTCTTCTTCCTTTACTTTCGTCGGGAATATGCTTTCCAACGGCGACTGCCACAATTCCTTCAGTTCATCCAAATTCCACTTTTCATTACCGACGGAAATCACGGGCTCATCAGTCGTTTCTCCGAGGACTTCGTAATCAAGTCCTTCAAACAGTTCATCAATGTCGTGCCCGCCCGGTACCTCAACCACAATGTTTCCGTAGTCGGGCAAAAACCACTTTTCAGGGCTTATTCCTGTCCTTGAGCTAAACCCTATATCGTTTCCAAAAGCCATTTTGCAAATGGCTTCGGCAATACCCCCGCATTTCACCGTACATGCTGAAACAATCCTGTTTTCGGTTATTAAACCATGCAGCCTTTCATAAGTCCTGTCCAAATGTTCAAAATCGGGAAGCCCGAGCTCGTCCCTTTTTATTTTTACAACGGCAACTGTACTTCGGGGATTTTTAAACTCCGGAGATATAACCTTTGTAACATCGCAAACGCTGACAGCAAAAGAAACAAGCGTCGGAGGCACATTAAGGTCCTTAAAAGTCCCCGACATGCTGTCCTTTCCGCCGACAGCGGGAATTTTCATCTTCATTTGGGCATAAAACGCACCCATCAACGCGCTGAAAGGCTTTCCCCATTTAACGGGATCATCTCCCACCTTTTCAAAGTATTCCTGCAATGACAGTCTGACTTTTCTGTGATCCCCGCCCATAGCAACAATTTTGGCCACCGACTCAACAATGGCATATACCGCCCCGTGAAACGGGCTTTTTGATGAAATATCGGGATCGAATCCGAAGGACATTAGTGTGCCCGTTCTTGTTTCTCCGTTTGCTACGGGTATTTTAGCCGCCATTCCTTCAGCAGGCGTTAACTGATTCTTGCCTCCAAGCGGCATCAGAACCGTGCCCGCCCCCACCGTGCTGTCGAACATTTCAATAAGGCCTTTCTGACTGCATACATTAAGCCGCAGGAGATTATTTTTAAAGTTTTCGGAAAAATCCCGGCCGTCCTTCTGCCCGCAATTGTCAAAAATATTCCCGGGTTCCTTAACGGTTACCTTTGTTCTCCGTTTTACCCCGTTGGTATTTAAAAACTCACGGCTGATATCCACTATTTTTTCTCCGTTCCATTTCATTACGAGGCGATTAGTGTCGGTAACCCTTGCAACAATGGTTGCTTCAAGATTCTCTTCCGCGGAAAGGGCTATAAACCTCTCTGCGTCTTCCTTCGCAACCACCACTGCCATTCTTTCCTGGGATTCCGAAATTGCAAGTTCAGTTCCGTCAAGTCCCTGATATTTTTTCGGAACGGCGTCCAAATCTATCTCAAGGCCGTCGGCAAGCTCTCCGATTGCAACCGAAACACCGCCTGCGCCGAAATCATTGCATTTTTTAATTAGCCTTGTAACCTCGGGATTTCTGAATAAACGCTGTATTTTTCTCTCTGTCGGCGGATTTCCTTTCTGCACTTCCGCCCCGCATTTTGTCAGGGATTCTTCGGTATGCGCCTTCGATGATCCCGTGGCGCCGCCGCATCCGTCACGGCCCGTCCTGCCGCCGAGCAGAATAACCACATCACCCGCTTCAGGCTTTTTCCTGACCACATTGGATTTTGGGGCTGCTGCTATTACTGCGCCTATTTCCATCCGTTTGGCCACATATCCTTCGTGATATATCTCATTAACCTGGCCTGTCGCAAGTCCCACCTGATTTCCGTATGAACTGTAACCCAATGCCGCTTTCCTTGTTATAACCCTTTGCGGCAGTTTTCCGGGAAGTGTCTGAGTTACCGGAGTTCTTGGATCACCGCTTCCCGTGACCCTCATCGCCTGGTATACATAGGCCCTTCCCGAAAGCGGATCACGGATGGCACCGCCAAGGCAGGTTGCCGCTCCGCCAAATGGTTCGATTTCAGTCGGGTGATTGTGGGTCTCATTTTTGAACATTACCAGATAAGGTTCCTTTCTGCCGTCTATATCCACATCAACAACGATGCTGCATGCATTGACTTCGTCGGATTCATCCAGGTCATTAAGATATCCCTCTCTTTTCAGTTCTTTCATGGCCAGTGTTGCAATATCCATAAGGCAGACGGGTTTTTCCCTGTCCTTATACACTTTTTTACGCGTCTCAAGATACAGATTATAAACTTCGGAAATTTTTTCGGATACAGAACCTTTGTCAAAGGAAACTTCTTCTATTTCTGTAAGAAATGTCGTATGACGGCAGTGATCGGACCAATAGGTATCAATTACTCTTAATTCGGTAACGGTGGGATCTCTCTTTTCGGTATTTTTAAAATACTCCCTGCAGAAGACAAGATCTTCAACGGACATTGCAAATCCCAATTCGGTAATAAGTTTTTCCAGGGCTTCTTCATCCATAAGGGTAAAACCCTTTATTACATCAACCATGTCGGGTACGGCGTACTCTTCGCGGAGTGTTTCGGGTTTTGTTAAAGCCGCCTCCCTGCTTTCAATCGGGTTTATATAATACTCCTTAATTTTTTCAAAATCCTTGTCGGAAATATCCCCGCCAATTGCTATTACCGTGGCAACCCGTATTTCAGGCCGCTCGGTTCCGGATAAGAGCTGAATACATTGGGCACAACTGTCTGCACGCTGATCATACTGTCCGGGGAGATACTCCACTGCAAAAACCCTTTCATTGTCTCTCAGGGGGAGTTCCTCTTCATAAACGTAATCAACCGGAGGCTCGGAAAAAATAAGTGTTTTCGCCTTTTCATAGTCTTCGTCCGAAATACCTTCCACATCATATCTGTTTATAATTCTGACATTTTCAATTCCTTTAATTTTCAGGTATTCGGTTATTTCTTCCATTAATTTACGGGCTTTTACATCAAAACCGGGTTTCTTTTCAACGTAAATTCTCCTGACAGCCATTATCCTTCCTCGCTTTTTTATAAATTTTAAAACACTAATTTAAGACATATTCTGCCTTACTAAATCTATCATATTTTGCAAAACAGTTCAATAAAAACTGGCTAATACCCGGAATATGGACATTGGGCGGTGAAAAGATTATTCATGAAAACACAATCCTGAAAGTAAAAAGACGCAAAAAAGACGACCGCATGTATTCTGCGGCCGTCTTCCAAAATTTATTTGCTATATTTTACTCAATCAGTTACCCTTATCTTCACCGAGAGTTACTTGTATGTCCAAGTATTCTCCGTCGTATTGACCTCTCGCATTGGTGTTCTTAATGCGGTAAATTCTTAACGTTACCGTGTCACCGGCTTTATACTTGTTCTTTTCATTTTCCAGTTCGCTGAAAGTTTTTACAGGAACACCGTTAAATTCAACTATTATGTCTCCCGCTTTAATACCGGCATTATAAGCCGCACTTAAAGGCGAAACGTCTGCAACCAGCAATCCCACCGGAACATTATAACTTTTTGCCAATTCTTCGGTAAATCTTGTATCAATTGAAACACCAAGCTGCGGGCGTCCTTTTACATATCCGTCCGAAATCAGGCTGTTTGCAATTTCCATCGCAGTGTTAATCGGAATTGCAAATCCAAGCCCTTCATATTCTGAACCACTTATTTTTACCGTATTAACACCGATGACCTGTCCTTTTGAGTTAACCAGCGCCCCGCCGCTGTTGCCGGGGTTGATTGCCGCATCGGTCTGAATAACTTTCAGCGTCTTTCCGTTTCCAACCTGAATCTCACGGTTTAATCCGCTGATTATTCCCTGTGTTACAGAACCCATAAACTCAAGACCCGCAGGGTTCCCTATTGCTATCGCCAATTCCCCTACTTTCAGTTCGTCGGAGTTGCCTATCTCCGCTGCCGGAAGCTCTGACAGCTCTATTTTCAGCACTGCAATATCGGTTTTTTCGTCCCTTCCGACAACTTTGGCCTCATAGGACTCGTCAGGCTGGTTTGGAAGAATAACCTCGATTGAAGCCCCTTTTGCAATCTCGTTGCCTGAGCTGATTGCATCTTCAATAACGTGGTTGTTCGTAAGAATGTACCCGTCACTTCTGATAATAATGCCAGAACCTGAACCGCTGTTCTGCTGTGCGCCAAACCAATAATTGCTTACCCAGTACGTTACCTTAATACCTACTATTGAAGGGCTTACTTTTTCTGCAATGGCGGTTGCGGGAGATTCATAACTGCCGACAATCTCCACCTGCTTAATCTGCTGCACTCCTGTCTGAGAGTTTCCTGACGACTGGTTATTCTGAACCACGGCAGGAGCACCGAACTGGAACCATGCCCCGACCACTGCGCCTCCGATAACAGAGCTTATAAGAGCGACAATTATCATTGGAACAAGCATTTCGCGTATTTTACCCTTGCGCGGTTTCTCATAGCTTTCAGAATAAAAAGAGGATGTTTTCAGATCATCATAATTCTGACTCTGGTTCTGACTATATGAATTATATGATCCATAATAGCTGTAGTAAGAGCTTGTATTTTGATGGTCATTTGACGAATAACCCTGGTATGAGTATGAATTATTATTATCATAATAATTGTTATTAAATTCACCCATATCCAATCTCTCCTTTCCGACCGGTACTCACCTATGTAACCGTAAATGTATTTTTGTCCTTTAATATATATTTTCAGATTACGCTTTTATTCTAAACATGATTTTTTAAGTCAGTATGAATAATTTGTTAAATGTTATTTTCATTTAAATGTATCTTTCCTCCACCTTCCACCGATACTATATATTTCAGGTTTACAATAACCATCCATTCCTGTTAAAATGATGGGCAGAAAAAAGCCGAATTTCCCTAACGGGAATACGGGGGAACAATTTTGGGGTGAATCCTTATACGACGTATAAGGTAGGGCGCCTCGGCCCAAACCCGTCAACTAACCTCGGAGGCTGTTAGGAGGGAAAAAATGAATAAAAAAGCAAAAGTATTTTTTGCAGTGCTGGTATTATCATCTCTGGTTCCGACCTTTGCCAACGCTGCCACCTATACCGTGGTAAAAGGTGACTCACTCTATACATTAGGTCAGCTTTTCGGAACCACTTCAGGCACACTTATGACCCGGAACGGACTTAAAAGTACGGTAATTTACCCGGGTCAGAAGCTTGAAGTTCCTGCAACCGTTTATACGGTTCAGAAAGGTGATAGCCTATACCTGATTGCAAAAAAATACGGGATTACACTGAGCGCCTTGAGAAAGGCCAACGGCAAATGGGACGACATGATTTACGTGGGACAGAAGCTTATAATACCGGGATCGGCGTCAGTAACCGCTAACAGCGCCGCTTCAGCAAACAATAGTGCAATTTCGTATACCCAAAGCGATCTTGACCTGCTGGCAAGATTGATAACAGCCGAGGCAAACAATCAGCCATACACTGCGAAAGTGGCAGTTGGCGCAGTTGTTATAAACCGTGTGAAGGATTCCCGCTTTCCGAATACCATAAGGGGCGTTATATATGAGAAATCCTACGGATATTACCAGTTTACGCCGGTACAAAACGGGATGATAAACAAGCCGGCATCACAGGAAGCACTGAAGGCGGCGTATGATGCGTTAAACGGTGTCGATCCTACAAACGGAGCGTTATACTTTTTCGACAAAACCGCAACGAACAAATGGCTTTGGTCCAAACCCATTGCCTTAAGAGCAGGTGACATGATTTACGCATATTAATTTGAGCTTATTGGCCCGGAGAATTTCCGGGCTCTTTTATTTTTTGTCAAAAATCCGAATTTTTATCATGCCGCCGGAAGCCAGAAAGTAAATGTGGTTCCCTTTCCCAGTTCGCTTTCAACGGTTATATTCTCCTTATGGGCATTAAGAAGGTTTTTTACAATATACAGCCCAAGTCCCACGCTTGTTTTGTCCTTGCTTCTTGACTTGTCCGCCTTATGGAAACGGTCAAACACAAAAGGTATGTCCTCGGGAGGTATTCCCTGACCGTCATCCGAAACAGAAATTTCGACTTTGTTTTTTACGTTTCGTACCGACACCGAAATATTTCCGTTTTCCTGGGTGAATTTAATGGCGTTATGGATGAGGTTGATTAAAACTCTCTGTATTGCATCCCTATCGGCGTAAACGTACATTACTTCCTGCTCAAAACTCGCCCTGAAATTTATGTTTTTGCTTTCAATAAACTGCTGAAGCTGAATAACGCTAAGCCTTATCACTTCGCATACATCGAATACTGCGGGATTAAGCTTTATTTCCCCCGCTTCCATCCTTGCAATGTCAAGTAAATCGCTTACAAGCCGGTAAAGACGCTTTACCTCATCCTTCACAATACTCAAATAATATTTCTGCTTATCTTCGGGTATGGTCCCGTCAAGAATCCCTTCAATGAATCCGTTTATTGAAGTCATAGGGGTACGCAGTTCATGGGAAACGTTAGCTATAAAATCTCTTCGCATTTTCTCAAGATTTTCCAGATTGTCAAGCATCTGATTGAACGTGTCCGCCAAAACCTTTATTTCATCATTTCCGTTAAGATGTATCCTTGTGCTCCATTTTCCCGACGATATTTCCCGCGCCACATCGGTCATCTGTTTCAACGGATTTATTATTCTTTTCGAAAGAAAATACACCAAAATATAGGAAATAATCAGTGAAATAAAAATTGCGGGTATTAAAAGGCTAAAAATGGTATACCCGGTCTTTTGTATTTCGGGTATCGGAGTATGCATCAGAACGTTTCCCCTCAGCTCTCTTCCGTCTACCCTGATATCGGGGAAATAAAAGGGAATTTTGACCGTGAGCCATTTCATGCCGGTATCCTCAAACAAGCCGTAGAATGTCCCTATTTCGGTTTCGACACCGTCGGATTCACTTACTGCGTATTGTTTCTGTTCAGGCAGCTGATATATACCTCTTACCATGTTAAGTTTATTCGCAAATTCGCCGGGAATGGACGAATAAGCGAAAAGATAGCCTCTGTCATCGGCTATCCAGATCAATGACGATGTGTTGTTGGCAAATCCCTCCAGCAGATTCTGAAATATAAATGACGACATGGGATCGAGCCTGTTTTTTAAAACAATGTCAAGAGCGGACAAAATCTTTTGGCCGTAAACGTTTAGAACCTGGGTACGCTGTTCCACTACGTATTTGTTAATGGCAAAATTAAAAAATACTGCTGCAATGGAAAAGCACAGCAGCAGTACCACCAGGAACACGGCAAGGATTTTGTGAAAAACCGATCGAAACATCATTTCACCTCAAACTTATAGCCTACACCCCAAACTGTTTTCAGCTGCCAGTGGGGATCAGGCGGTTCAAGCTTTTCCCTGAGCCGTTTCACATGCACATCCACCGTACGGGTATCCCCGTAAAAGTCAAACCCCCAGACATTTTCCAGCAGCTGCTCCCTTGTAAAAACCTTATTAGGGTTGGACGCAAGGAAATAAAGAAGTTCCAGCTCCTTTGGCGGCAGCTCCATTTCCTTTCCGTGAACACGGATGGTGTAATTAGACTTATTAACAACAAGGCCGGGGAAAATTAGCTGTTCCTGTGAATTATCCACCCTGTCATATCTTCTTAATACCGCTTTTATTCTTGCAATAAGTTCCTTGGGTTCAAAAGGTTTCGCAACATAGTCGTCTGCGCCCAGTTCAAGCCCGAGCACCTTGTCGAAAGTTTCATCCCTTGCGGAAAGCATAATTATAGGTATATTACTGAATTTGCGTATCTCCCTGCATACCTGCCATCCATCCATGCCGGGAAGCATTATGTCAAGAATTACAAGATTGGGCGTAAACTCCCTGAATACTTCAAGAGCCTGTTTTCCGTCATGTACGGCAATGTTTTCGTAACCTTCCTTGTCAAGATACAGTTTTAAAAGCTGGCATATGTTAATATCATCATCCACAATCAGAATCCGGGTTTTATTATTCATGGTTAAAAACCTCTGCATTCAATAGTATAGGCTATTTATCGGCAGACACATATATTATCTATTATCTGATCTCAAATTTCAAGATAACCGGGGTAAAATAATCGCTGAAAATGCAGACGAACCATGCACTACTGAAGGATACGACAAACCACCACCGCCGAAATCAGCCCGGCGAAAGCAGCGATAAGTGAAACCCAAAGAGTATATCTTGTTTTCTTTACTCCTATTGCGCCATAATAAACAGTGATGGTATAAAAAATCGTCTCGGTTGAACCCATTATTACCGAAAGAGTTCTGCTTATTAACGAATCAGGGCCGTATTCTTCCAGTTGCTTCTTTAAAAGTCCGAGGGATGCGCTTCCCGATATGGGTCTTATGATTGCCATTGGCAGAATTTCTTCTGGTATTTTAAGAAAAGCCGCCAGCGGTTTCAGCAGATGCACAATCATGTCAAGAGCCCCCGAGCTGCTTAAAATTTCAATACCAAGCATAATCCCGACAAGCACGGGCAATATTCTTACCGTCGTCTCAAGCCCTTCCCTGGCGCCTTCAAGAAATGTATCAAAAACAGGCACTTTTTTAATAATTCCCGAAAGAAGGATTATTATTATCAGTGCAGGAATGGCCGATTTCGAAATCCAGCTCATAAAAACCGTCATTTTTAACCACGCCTTTTGTCAAAACTCCTGAATATAAAATAGAACAGAATGGCTGTTACCGTTGATATTAAAGATGAAATCCATACATGGGGAATTATCGAGGCGGGATTTACCGAACCTGCGGCATCCCTCAAAACTATTACGCTGGTGGGAATAAGCTGAATACATGAAGCATTTATAACCATAAACAAAATCATATCATCGGTGGCGGTATCCTTTTTTTCATTAAGGGTTTGAAGGCTTTCCATGGCTTTAATACCGAGGGGTGTGGCGGCATTTCCAAGGCCGAGAAGGTTTGCGGTAAAAGAAAGGACAATTGCTCCTGTCGCAGGATGGTTTTCCGGAATACCGGTGAAAAGACCTGCAAAAAAATCCCGTGTGGCTCTCGTAATTGCATTTACCATTCCGCTTTTCTGTGCAATTTTCATAAGCCCCGACCAAAGACACATAACTCCTGTAAGAAGTATGGCAAGGTTAACACCTTCTTCCGAACTGGCAATTACCGCTTCGGTTACCTGTTCCATTCTTCCGGTTATAAGCCCGCAGACAATACCGACAATAATCATTCCCACCCAGATATAGTTAAGCATTTTTACCCCTTCATTATTGAAATTAAACCTGTCCAGGTTATAATATTATTCATGGCCACGGTTTATAACTAAAAAATTTTTTAGTTTTTTTGTTTACAGAGTTAAAAACTGGATATAAAATTGTAGTAAAAGGATTTTTATCCTACTAATTGTATTAAGTAAATAATTGTTAACAATTTATTAATACGGTAAAAACCCATTGACGTTTATTGGCATTTATGGTACGATAAGATTGAATAATGTCGAACATTGTTTTGAATTAACTTGTTTTCAGGGGGGTGGAACTTATATGAAATCAACAGGCATAGTTAGAAAGGTTGACGAACTGGGTAGAGTTGTTTTGCCTATCGAGTTGAGAAGAACTCTCGACATCGCAGAAAAAGACGCTCTCGAAATATATGTGGACGAGGAGTCAATCATTCTGAAAAAATACGAGCCTGCTTGCATTTTCTGTGACAATGCAAAGGGCATCACCGTTTTCAAAGGCAAAAACATCTGTCCAGATTGTTTAAAGGAATTAAAGAATTTATAATTTATAGCCTCGCGAATGCATAAAATCCGACTTTTATAAAAAGTCGGATTTTATGTTTTCCGCATATATTGCGCATATACTTCCCTTTTCGTTATGCCCCTGTCCTTTGCCACCAGTTTCATTGCTTCTTTTTTGTCATAGCCCTGACTGAGATAGAAATTCATATGCTCATCCAGACTAACCGAAAGCCAGTCCTCTTTTTCGCAGTCATCCTTTTTCGGCGCGCCTTCAATAACCAGAACCATTTCGCCTTTCATCCTGTTACCCGATTTGAGACTTTCAATTATTTCCGACAGGGTTCCGCGGATTACCTCTTCGTATTTTTTTGTAAGCTCCCTGCATAAGGCGCCTTTTCTGTCCCCTAAAATCTCTTTCATTTCTTTCAATACATCCAGGCAATTGTGAGGGGATATATAAAAAACCATTGTCCGTCCTTCATCAATAAGCAGTTCCAGATATTTTTTCCTTTCGTTTTTATCATGGGGCAAAAATCCCTCAAAGGCAAACCTTCTGATTGGAAGACCGGACAGTACCAAAGCCGTTACCGACGCCGTACATCCCGGTATCACCGTTACGTTTATGTTATTCTCTATTGCAAGCCTTACCAAATCTTCACCCGGATCGGAAATTCCAGGTGTTCCTGCATCGGTTATAAGGGCTATGTTTTTCCCCTCAAGAAGATGTTTTATTATTTCCTCCCCTCGTTTGGTTTTATTATGCTCGAAATAACTTATAAGCGGTTTTTTTATTTCAAAATGATTCAGAAGTTTCAAAGAATGCCTTGTATCCTCCGCCGCTATCAAATCCACTTCCTTAAGGGTTTTCAGCGCCCGATAGGTTATGTCTTCCAGGTTACCAATGGGTGTGGCAACCAGATAAAGCGTTCCCGTTTTTACCTCTTCCATCCTTACAACCCTTTCATTCAATAATGGCCGAAGCATGTCTTGTGGCATGGCATCCTATGTTTACAGCCACAGGAAGCCCGGCTATATGCGTCGGATAAACCTCAATATTGACTCCCAGAGCCGTGGTATTCCCACCAAGACCGCCTGGGCCAATTCCCAGCCTGTTTATACTGCAAAGAAGTTCCCTTTCAAGTTCGGCGATATCGGGATCGGCGGATGAAGATCCGACCGGCCTGAGCAAGGCCTTTTTTGAAAGAAGGGCTGCCTTTTCCATCGTTCCGCCGATGCCCACCCCTACGATAACCGGCGGGCATGGGTTTGGGCCTGCGTCGCTTACCGTTTTTATAACAAAATCCCTGACACCGTCAATTCCGTCAGAAGGCTTGAGCATTTTCACCGCACTCATGTTTTCACTTCCAAAGCCTTTAGGGGCTACGTCAATTCTGATTTTATCGCCGTCAACAATTTCGGTATAAATTACCGCCGGTGTGTTATCGCCGGTATTTACGCGTTTAAGCGGATGTTTAACCACTGATGCCCTTAAATACCCTTTTCTGTATCCGCGCCGCACCCCCTCATTGACGGCATCATAAAGGTTACCACCGACTATGTGCACATCCTGGCCGACCTCAAGAAATACAACAGCCATACCTGTATCCTGACAAATGGCAATTCCTTCGTTTCTGGCTATATCGGCATTTTTTATAAGTATATCCAGCACCGTTTTTCCGTTTTCTGAATTTTCGGCGTTCAGAAAGGTTTTCATGGAATTGTAAATGTCGGGATTTAAATAATAATTCGCATCAATGCAAAGCTTTTCCACACATTCAGTAATTCTGTCCACATGAATTTCCTTCATAAATCCCATACCCCTGTCCAATAGTCATACGGTATTTGCCATTATAATTTTGTCTGCGTACAAAACCCAACGGGTATAAATTGTAACGGTTAAAGAATTACTGCGTCTTCTGTAAGAAGTTCCCGGCGGTTGAAACAATTATACACAAGAAAACTCCCAAAATCAAATTTTCGTTATTGGAAAATTACTATTGAAATGGCATTCGGGTATGTGTTAGTATTATAGGAAATAAAGCCGGTATTCTTTTACAGAAACCGGACGGATTCTTGAGCGTTTTATATTTCGACTTATATCCATAATAATTATGGAATAAGAACGGAGGGTTTGAGATGAATAACGAAAACGCAAAGTCAATGTTTACCGTTCGAAAGATCGCCGTTACAGGCGTACTTTCAGCGCTGTCCATCGTTCTTAATTTTACTCCGCTCGGGTATATCTATCTTCCCGGTCTTGCTGTTCAAATCACCACAATGCATTTGCCCGTAATAATTGGCGCGATATTGGAAGGGCCTGTTGCAGGGGCATTTATCGGTCTTATTTTCGGACTTTCAAGTTTTTACACTGCCGCCACTTCGCCGCTTCCTATAGCTTTTGCCTTTTTGAACCCTTTGGTTTCAATAGTGCCGAGAATTCTGATTGGTGTAGTGGCTTATTATGTTTATCATGCGATGGACAGGATACTGGGCGACAGGCGCACCGCAATATCAATCGGCACATCGGCGGTACTCGCCACCACAACAAACACCGTGGGTGTTTTGGGCACAATCTACCTTTTTTATGCGAAGCGGTACATTGAAGCTATGATATCAATGCTTGGTTTGCCCGAAACGACCAGCCCTTCATACATTTTTATATCCGCGGTGCCCAATTATATCGCTGAACTTATCGCTTCAGTGGTAATATGCATTCCGGTAGTGCTTGCCATTCGAAAAATACGGAATTAAACCGTTACTTTTATAAAGCTGATTTTCAGTGAGTTAGCTGTACATGTCCTTTCCGGTCAGTGGTTTTCATCCTCTGACCGGAAAAAATTATTATAAAAACGGGAGTCGGATTGACAATGATTCTTGGAATTGATATCGGAGGAAGTACGACAAAAATAACGGGTTTCAAGGATAACAAAATTATCAGCCCGATGATGGTGCGCGCAACCGACCCTGTTTCTTCCATGTACGGGGCGTTTGGCAAATTTATCGCTGTAAACCGCCTTCAGCTGTCGGACATTTCCTTCGTTATGATTACAGGTGTCGGAGCTTCATATATAAATGAGCGTATTTATCAAATCCCTACGGGAAAAGTGGAAGAGTTTTACGCTATAGGAATGGGCGGTCTTTTCCTGTCCGGCCTTTCAAAGGCTGTGATTGTAAGCATGGGAACGGGTACTGCCTTTGTAAGGGCGGAAAAAAGCGGCAACGTGCAACACCTTGGCGGCACCGGCGTAGGCGGCGGCACGCTGCTGGGGCTGTCAAACAGAATGCTCAATATCCGGCATTTTGACGATTTGATTGAAATGGCCAAAAGCGGAAATCTTGAAAATGTCGACTTGCTCATTAAGGATATTACTATTGAAAAAATTGAAGGATTACCCCCTGAAACAACGGCATCCAATTTCGGAAAAATAAGCGATCTTGCCACAAAAAACGATATTGCCCTTGGCATTATCAATGTGGTATTCCAGACGATTGGAGTAATGTCCATTTTTGCGGCGCGAACAGATCAGACCCAAGATATTGTTTTAACGGGAAACCTTACAAATGTCCCGCAATCCCGTGAAATTATCAACGGACTTTCTAAGCTCCATCCCGAAAGATTCCACATACCCGAACATGCCGAATACGCCACCGCGCTGGGAGCGGCAATAGCTTATTCGTCAGGCGGAAAATACACCGAAATAAAATAATTGTCCGCTGAAATCCCTTAACTAAAAGAATAACAGTAAACAGGTAACTAATCCCGGAATTCCAGCTCAAAGGAATTCCGGGAATTTTGATCCCCTATCACCTTTACAACCGAAAACCGGTAATTTTCTTTCAGAAAATCAACATTCCTTCTGTTTTGGCCCGTAACCAGTGATACGTCAGAAGGGGCCACGTGGATTATAAGCTTCCTTTTATTATGCATGGACGTTTTTTCAATTGTTTCGGTAATGCGGTCCAGCCATATTTTTGAATAAACAAGGGCGCCAAATGCGGGATGCACCGGACCTGCAACTATCTCATTTTCCCTTATAAGCTCTTCGGCATGAAGCCCTACCCTTATGACTTTTATACCGGCATTCTCATACATGGGCACAAGTATACTGCACCACCGAACAGCCTCGTCCAGCGACAACGGGATGTATTTTCCGCCGATATATTCCTGTTCCAAAGCGGTGTCTCTTATCACCAATGTTGGATAAATTCTTGCCATATCGGGCTTGAGCTCAATAAGCCTTTTTGCCGTGTTTATGCTCTTTTCAAGGGTATCCCCCGGAAGCCCGAGCATTGTCTGAACTCCAAGGCAAAAGCCATAATCCTTAACCAGCCTGCATGCGGACAATGCAACCTCAGGAGAATAATTTCTGTTGCTTTTTTGCAGTACTTCTTCATCCAGGCTCTGTATTCCCAGTTCAATAACTTTGACCGGGTATTCCCTTAAAAACGCCAATATTTCTTCATTAATATAGTCAGGCCGCGTTGAAAGCCTAATCCCTTCTGCTCGGCCTTCCTTTACATATTGGCGGGCAATGCCGAGGTATAGTTCCTGCCGGTGCCTTGGAAGCCCGGTAAAGCTTCCGCCGAAAAAGGCTATTTCACACCGGTCCCCTTCCTGTGTCGTTTTCAGATGCTCGTCTATTGTTTTTCTGACTTCCCCTTCAGAAGGTGCGCGGACATGGCCGCTTATTTTTCTTTGATTGCAGAACGCACAATCATTCGGGCATCCCTCATGGGGTATGAAAATGGGAATGTTTATGTGCCTGCTCATAACTCAACTGCCTCTGCCTTAATTCTGTTCAGTGCGTCGCCTGCGGCCTTCTGCTCGGCCTCCTTCTTTGTCTTTCCCGTTCCCTGACCCATCTGTTCACCGTTAACCAGGACCGCAACGGTGAATACTTTGTCATGATCGGGACCGGTTTCGGAAATGACGATATATTTAATATTGGAATTGCTGCTTTTCTGAACCTCTTCCTGCAGCTTTGTCTTATAATCACTGAACAGGGTGCCGTTGATTGCTTTTTCGTAATTTTCCTTGAGAAAACGGCTTACAAAATCACTTGCTGGTTCAAGGCCGCCATCAAGGTAAATACTGCCTATTATCGCTTCCATGGCGTCGGCAAGGATTGACGGTCTCTTACGTCCGCCCATAATCTCTTCGCCTTTTCCGAGCAGCAAAACCTCACCGACATTTAACTTTTTTGCGCATTCCGATAAAGATGCTTCTGATACGACTGAAGCCCTGAGTTTTGACATTTCGCCTTCAGGCATGTCGGAAACTTCTTTAAACAGCCTGTCGGTGATCAGGAAGTTTAATACGGAATCGCCGAGAAATTCAAGCCGTTCATTGCTGCTGAGCCCTTCGCGGCGGTGTTCATAGGCATAGGAACTGTGGATTATTGCCTGAAGTGCTTTACTTTTGTCCTTATAAACATACCCAATATTTTTCTCCAGCAGGTTAACACGCTCCAAATCGGAATTCTTCAAAATAACAACCTCCTTAAAAATCCTGAAAGCCCGCCACATTTTGTAAAACAATTCCCTGTGCCGAAAGCTGCAAGGATTCATTCGTATTTTTTCATTATAATTACCGCATTATGACCTCCGAATCCCAAAGCATTTGACAAAGCATAACGGATGTCCTGTTTTCTCCCTTTGTTTGGCACATAATCCAAATCGCATTCCTCATCGGGATTATCCAAATGTATCGTCGGCGGAATAAAGCCTTCCTTCAGAGCCATTGCGGTAATAATCGCCTCAATGCCGCCGGCAGCCCCAAGCAAATGCCCTGTCATGGATTTTGTCGAACTCACCGCCAGTTTATAGGCATGCTCGCCAAAAACCTTTTTAATAACCTTGGTTTCAGCGGGGTCATTCAACGGGGTTGAAGTTCCGTGGGCATTTATATAGTCAATATCTTCAGGCTTTATGCCCGCATCGGCCAAAGCAAACTGCATTGCCTTAATTCCGCCCGCGCCTTCAGGATGCGGTGCGGTGATATGATAAGCGTCACATGTACATCCGTAGCCAACAATTTCGGCTATAATATCGGCCCCTCTTCTTAATGCATGCTCAAGTTCTTCAAGGACAAGTATCCCGGCCCCTTCACCCATCACAAAACCGTTACGGTCTTTGTCAAAGGGCCTGCACGCCGTTTCAGGATTGGGATCGGTTGCCATTGCCTTAGCAGCCGCAAAACCGGCAAAGGACAGTTGTGTCAGCGCAGCCTCAGAACCTCCGGTAATCATTACGTCGGCAAGTCCGTTCCTTATGGCATGAAATGCATCGCCTATAGCGTTGTTCGCCGTAGCACATGCCGTTATCACACATTCGTTAAAACCGCAAACACCAAATTTAATAGCCACCTGTCCCGACGCCATATTCGCAATCATCATCGGAACAAAAAACGGGCTTACTCGTGAAGGTCCTTTTTCCATCAGGACTTCCTTCTGCTCTTCAAGAGTCTGTATTCCGCCTATTCCCGAGCCGATTATGACACCGACACGGAAAGGATCCTCCTGTGAAAAGTCGAGCCTTGCTTCTTCCACTGCCATAATTGCCGCAGCCATTGCATACTGAGTAAAAAGATCCATTCTTTTTGCTTCTTTTTTATCCATATACAAAGTGGGATCAAAATCAGTTATCTCAGACGCAACCTTGGTTTCCAACGTACTGCAGTCAAACTTCGTCACCCGGGTTATTCCGTTCTTTCCCTCTTTTATCGCATTCCAGAATGTTTTGGTGTCTTTCCCGAGAGCATGAATTACGCCTGTTCCTGTTATTACTACCCGCCTTGCCATTTTAACATCCTCCCTGCATATCTTTTTTAAACCGGAACCGGTATTTATCACAAACAATCAGTTGTATTATAAAAAAAGCCCCACCATTGTGGGACTTTTTTTATTCAACTGTAATCAGGAAGTATGTGCTTTAATATACTCTACAGCATCTCCAACTGTTACAATCTTCTCCGCATCCTTGTCTGGTATTTCCAGGTCAAATTCTTCCTCCAAAGCCATAATCAACTCAACAATATCCAAAGAGTCAGCTCCCAAGTCGTCGATGAAGGAGGCTTCCATTGTTACCTCACTTTCGTCCACACCAAGCTGATCTACTATAATTTCTTTTACTTTCTCAAATATCACGTTTTTCACCCCCTTCCAGACAGGAATCATACACCTATAGTATTTCTATCAACATTGATAATATTACATAACCATTCCACCGTCAATATTAATTACCTGCCCGGTAATATATCTGGCCATATCCGATGCCAGGAAAACCACCGCATCCGCCACTTCGGAAGGAGTCCCGGCCCTCCGGAGCGGAATTGCGGCGAGGAATTTTTCCCTGATTTCATTGGATAAACCGCTTGTCATATCAGTTTCGATAAACCCCGGGGCTACGGCATTGCAGGTGATGCCCCATGACCCCATCTCTTTTGCAACTGCCTTTGTGAAGCCTATCAATCCGGCTTTTGATGCTGCGTAATTTGTTTGTCCTGCATTTCCCGTTATTCCCACCACAGAGGAAATGTTAATTATTTTCCCCTGCCTCTTCCTCATCATGATTTTTGTTGCCGCTTTCGTGCACAAATACGCACTCTTTAGGTTCACGTCAATAACCGTATCCCAGTCTTCGTCATTCATTCTGACAAGCAGTTTGTCCCTCGTTATACCCGCGTTATTCACCAACACGTCAATTGTGCCGAAAGTTTCTACCGCAAAGTCGATAAGAGCCTTTGCATTCCCCGGATCGCTTATGTCGCCTTCAAAGGCCTTAACGCTATAACCCTTCTCAACCAATTCCCTTTCGGTATCAAAAACACTTTTTGAAGTGCCGTTAATAACAACATTTGCGCCAAGGGCAGCAAACTTTTCGGCTATCGCTTTTCCGATTCCCCTGCTTGAACCGGTGACCACCACTGTTTTCCCCGTAAAATCCATTTTCCGCTCCCCTTTATACATCAGAATAAATTTGAGTGTTCTTAAACACTCATCTCAGTTCACGCAATGTATTTTCAAGGGAGGACATGTCTTCCACATTCAGTGTCCTCACGTTTTTATCAATCTTTTTTACAAATCCGCTGAGCACTTTCCCGGGGCCTATTTCAACAAACGTATCAACGCCGTTGCCAACCATAGTTCTTACACAATCCTCCCACAAAACAGGGTTTGATACCTGCTTGTAAAGAGATTCCCTTACATATTCCGCAGAAGGCACAACTTCACCGTTTACGTTTGCAACAACCGGAACCTTCATTTCATGTATCTGAACTTTTTCCAGCTCTGCCTTGAGTTTTTCGGCTGCCGGTGCCATAAGACTGCAATGGAACGGCGCACTTACGGCCAATGGCACTGCCCTTTTCGCCCCGAGCTCAACGGCGATTGCCGCCGCTTTTTCAACAGCCTTCGCCTCACCAGATATTACAATCTGCCCCGGGCAGTTAAAATTGGCCGGTTCAACAACCCCTTCATCTTTAGCCATCGCACACGCATCCAGTACCTGTTCCCTTGAAAGGCCGATTATTGCAACCATGGAACCAACGCCCACCGGGACGGCTTCCTGCATGAATCTGCCACGTAGTTTCAGCAGCCTGACCGCATCACGAAACAAGAAGGTCCCCGAATACACATGGGCAGCATATTCACCAAGACTTAATCCTGCTGTAAAATCGGCCTGAATACCCTCTATCAGCAAAGGCTGAAGACACGCAATACTTACAGTTACAATCGCCGGCTGGGTATTTTCGGTTATTTTCAAAGTTTCCTCATCGCCGTCAAAAACCATCTTTCCAATGTCAAACCCAAGAGCTTCCGACGCTTCGTGGAAAATTTCAGCAGCTTCTGGGAAATGATCGCATATTTCTTTTGCCATTCCTACATACTGGGATCCCTGACCCGGAAAAATAAATGCAATTTTACCCATTTTCCACCCTCCGTTAAAACTATTTTCCCCATGTCAGCAGTATTGATCCACAGGTAAGTCCTCCTCCGAAAGCAACCAGTACCACTGTGTCGCCTTCCTTAAGTCTTCCGCTTTTACTTTCCATGTCCAGTGCGACGGGAATCGACGCGGACGATATATTGCCCGTTTCATGAAGGATCACCGACAGTTTTCCCTCATCAATCTCCAGCCTCTTCGCCGCGCTGCTTATAATCCTGAGGTTTGCCTGATGGGGCACAATCAGATCCACTTCGTCTATTGTAATATTTGCTTTATCAATAACTGCCCTGACCGATTCGGCCATTGCTTTTACAGCAAAGGTAAACACTTCGCCACCGTCCTGCCAGATAACCCTTTCCTTTCCCGCCCTTCTTTTTTGCCGTTCTTCTTCGGGTATATAGCAGCATGGAATTGTCAGGTTGTGGCCAAGGTTGCCGAAAGCCGCAAGGTAGCTTTTCCTGATTCCGAACCTCTTATCCACTCTTCCCATAACAACAGCGCCCGCCGCATCACCGAACAGGACACAGGTACTTCTGTCTTCCCAGTCTACAATGCGGCTGAGCCCTTCGTTCGCAACGATTAATACATGTCTGTAATAACCCGTTTGTATAAACTGCTGGGCGACAGTCATTGCATAAACAAACCCTGTGCAGGCGGCGTTTACGTCAATTGCCGCAGCCCTTTCGGCATTTATTTCTCTTTGGATCAGACATGCCATTGAAGGCGAAAGGTAATCAGGAACTTCTGTTGAAACAATGATCAAATCAATATCCATAGGTGTTAGACCTGCATCCTGAATAGCAAGCCGAGCGGCTTCAGCACCCATGACATACGACGGAGTATTCTCATCCAGCAGGTGCCTTTTTTTCATGCCTGTACGCCTTACTATCCATTCATCCGACGTATCTACCATTTTTTCAAGATCGCTGTTGGTGAGAATTCTGCCAGGCAAATATTTGCCTGTACCGAGGATGCCGATGCCAAAATCAACCATATTAAACCTCCATATTTCCTATTCTTTCCCTGATTTTTTCGATAAACCCGCTGCTGGAAATGGCGTATGCGTTTATTATGGTATTCTGTATTGCTCTGGCAGTGCTGTTACCATGGCATTTGAAAATCAAACCGTTGGCGCCAAGTATCGGTGTACCGCCCGTAATTTCAGGATCCACGCTGTCTTTTAGCTTTTTCAGGTGAGTCTTTACAAGGAGGGCGGAAATTTTGGAAAAAAGGCTTCTGTTAAAAATTCTTTTCATATGATGGAAAAAGTATTTTCCCGTACCTTCCATCATTTTCAGCATGGCATTACCGGTAAAGCCGTCGCAGACAGCCACGTCTACCTTTCCTTCGGCAATATCCCTTCCTTCAATATTGCCGATGAAGTTCAGATCACATTTCCGAAGTAATGACAGTGCTTCCCTCAACGTATTATTTCCCTTTTCATCTTCTGTTCCTATATTCACAAGGCCAATCCTTGGGTTTTCTCTTTTGTAAACATGCTCCATGTAAGCCGAGCCCATGACGGCGAACTGAACATAGTTTACAGGCCTGCACTGCGTGTTCATCCCCGCATCCACTATCATTGTACCTCCGCACATTGAAGGCACAACCGGCGCCAGTGCCGGCCTTAAAACACCTTTTATAGTACCCGCCACAAGCAGAGTTCCTACCAGCAATGCGCCAGTGCTGCCGGCGGAAATAAATATCTCCCCTTCATTATTCCTTATTTTCCCAAGGCCTATAACCATTGACGAATTTTTTTTGTGTCGTATCGCCTCGGTGGGTTTGTCGTCATTGTATATTACTTCGGGCGCATGGGTTATTAAAATACGGTTACCGTTGTATCCGTACTTGTTTAAATACTTTTCTATTTCCTCTTCTATTCCGATAAGCTCTATATCAAACCCTTCCTTTGACTTCAGAGCTTCAATACATCCCTTCACTATTTCCTCGGGTGCATTGTCACCACCCATTGCATCCACCATAATCCTCATTCAAATTCAGTCCTTCCCCGGAGGGTTTTCGGTTTTCAAAGCTTCGACGTTATTAACATTAACGTTTCCGTCGGTTTTGCCGTCATCAATCGATACCAGTATGAATTTTCCCCTGAACACTTCCTGTTGCCTGTGGTAAATGAAAACCCACACAATATAGCTTTTGTTTCTGGCCCGTTTAACCGTTGCCTTTGCCACAAGTTTAGAACCGGCATAAACAGGAATTTTGTATTTTATATTTGCAACTCCCACCAGGGCCACTTCGGCATCTATAACGGCAATTGCAAGAGACTCGGCCAAAGAGTATATATAATGGCCTCGCACTATTTTTGACTGTGAAAATACCATTTCATCGGTTGTTTCCAAAATGGAAATACCGCTTTCGCCAAGCTTTATTTCCACTATTTCCCCTATTATTTCATCAGCCTGTAAAGCCCTTACTTTCTGGTGATTTAACGAAGCAACCTCCCTAATTCTTTGCCGAAGCTCGGGTATGCCCAGCTCCAGCCTGTCCAGACGGACCGTGGGCACACTTACATCGAGATATTCGGCTATATCCTCATCTGTCATGAACGGATCCTCTTTTATTATCTCTAAAAGCTTTTTCTGTCTTTCCTTTTTAGCCTTCGAGCTTTTGTTCAAATGCAACACCCTGCTTCCCCGAGCCATTAAATTTATGACCAACTAATATGTTCTGCTGTTATGAGTATATAATATTTCATTCAGGAATGCAATAGTTTAATTATAAAAAATGTAGATTTAAATGACTAATTTTTAATTCTGTCCCAATTGCTCTTAAGATAATCATATCCCGAGTAAATGGTCAGAATAACCGCAACCCACAAAAGGATTTGACCCACGGGTATACGCGTAAAAAGGGAAAACGGGAAATCACGCAGGAGAATAAAAAACACAGCAAGCATCTGAATAAAAGTTTTCGCTTTTCCCTTGTTGCTTGCGGCAATTACAACACCGTCTCCCGCGGCAATAATCCGGATACCGGTAACGGTAAACTCCCGGGCAATTATAATAACCGCCGGCCACGCGGAAATATCCCCGAGTTGTATAAGGGCCATCAATGCTGATGTTACCAGCAGCTTGTCCGCAATAGGATCCAGAAATTTGCCAAAGGTGGTAATTGAATTCTGTTTGCGCGCTATAACACCGTCAAGATAATCGGTAAAAGACGCCAAAACAAATACGACAGCGGCTATGAGCCTTCCTGTTTCAGGCCGTATCGGCAAAAGGGTTCTGCCGTTATACACCGGCAGAAGCAGAATTAAAAAAAACGGTATCAAAAAAACTCTGAACAGCGTAATCTTATTTGGCAAATTCATTATAAAAACATCCCCCTCGCGAAACTAATCATAAACCACTTCTCCGACAAGATCCATGCCGTTGGTGGCCAGTATCCTTACATTCACAAATGAGCCGATATCTACCGGCTTTTCCGAGGTAAAGTATATCACCGGATCAATCTCGGGGGCCTCACCGTAAGAACGGCCGAAATAAAAAATACCGTCATCCGCCACGCCTTCCGCCAGTACCTCATAAACCCGTCCCACTCGTTTTTCAATAAGGGGTTTAACCAACTCCTGCTGCAGGAGAATTATCTCTTCCCTCCGTTTCCGCTTTACCGATTCTTTTACATGGTTCTTCATTTTCGCCGCAGGAGTGCCCTCCTCACGGGAATATGCAAACACCCCCAGCCTGTCAAAGGAATATTTCTTAATAAAGTCCTTAAGTATATTGAAATCCTCCTCGGTCTCACCGGGAAAACCGGTTATAAGCGTGGTTCTGAGCACAATGTCAGGTATCTCGGTACGCAGTTTAACAATAAGCTCGGCAAGTTCCTTTTTTCCGGTTCTCCTGCCCATAGCTCTGAGGATTTTATCCGACGCGTGCTGAATTGGAATGTCCAGATACTTCAAAAGTTTCGGGTTACTTTTGAATTCATTTACCAATTCTTCGGTCACTCTTTCGGGATAACAGTATAACAGTCTTATCCACTTTAAATCCGCAATTTCCGATAATCTTCCGATAAGTTCCACAAGCCTGCATTCCCCATACCTGTCTTCTCCGTATCTGGTCACATCCTGGGCTATAAGAATAAGTTCCCTTGCGCCGGCTTCAACAAGCCTTTCAGCTTCAGATACAATGCTTTCAACCGTCCTGCTCCTGAACGGACCGCGTAAATACGGAATAATGCAGTATGTACAGTGATTGCTGCATCCTTCCGCTATTTTCAGGTATTGCGACCGGCCTGACTGGGAAAGCATCCTGATATTGTCAAGATAGTCCACATCCTTCGGATCATTGACAAAAAGCTTTCTTCGGCCTTCGCCCTTCACATGTTCACTGATAACCTGCCGTATTTCCTGAATATTACCCGTTCCGACAACGGCATCAACTTCGGGAATTTCTTTGATGATTTCATCTTTATATCTCTGTGCCATGCAGCCTGTAACTATAAGGGCTTTCAGATTTCCTGTCTTTTTGTACAGGGAAGCATTCAGAATTGCGTCAATGGCTTCCTCCTTTGCATCATTGATAAAGGCGCATGTGTTTACTATAATCGCATCTGCGGTGCTGAGGTCGGTGGTAATCAAATATTCGTCCTTGTTCAGCATTCCAAGCATTATTTCACTGTCCACGAGATTTTTCGGACAGCCGAGAGATATACATCCTACCTTAATCTGCATATAAACCTCCAAAAACATTGTTTCTATACCAGAGTATTTTAAGCATATCAAAATAATATACCATTTTCCAGCATAATAAAAGGCCGGTTGAATAACCGACCTTTTTAACCCGTATAAACCGTTAAAAATTAAGTCTTGAGGCCTTTAACACTCCTTCAATTTGTAAAAGTTTTTGCAGTATTTCATCGGACACTTCGGTATCGACACTCACAAAGGACACTGCCTTTTCTCCCTTTCTGTTCCGGCTCCATTGCATTGCTGCTATGTTTATGTTGTTTTCCCCAAGCAGCGTGCCGACCTTTCCGATAATCCCGGGAACGTCTATATTCTGAAGAGCCAGTACATGGGGGGTGGGCTCAAAGTCAAGCTTGTATCCAAAGAAATCAACAATTCTTATAACATCCTTCGCAAACACCGTACCCGACACCGAAAGATCCCTGTTCGGAGTGGTAAATTTCACCGTTATCAGGTTTGTATACTTATCAAGATGCGAGCTCTTGCTTTCAACCAGTTTAACCCCCAGTTCCCTGAGTTTTAATTCGGCGTTGATATATGTCACATCGGGATCGCCGGCACTGTTGAGGAAGCCCTTAACCGCCGCGAGAGTTATGGCTTTGGTTGCAATGTTGGCTATGTCGCCGCTGTATATTACTTCAATTTTCGTAACCCTGTCCTTCTCGGCCTGGTAGTAAATGCTTCCAAGTTTCTCCGCCAGGTCGATATACGGTCTCAGCTGATTTATATCCCCTGATACCGGAGGCATATTAACCGCGGGTACCAGTTCACCGTTCAAAACCCCTTCAACCAGTTTTGCGACACCGATACTTACATTATAGTTCGCCTCTTTTGTAGACGCCCCGAGATGCGGGGTGTAAACAACATTTTCAAGGTCAAGCAGCGGATTCCAGAAGTCCTGCTCTTCCGGGCTCTTTGTATAATTTGGCTCCTTTTCCAGAACATCCAGTGCAGCCGCTGCGACATGACCTTCGACTATGGCGTTGTAAAGGGCTTTTTCGTCGATCATGCCGCCTCTGGCGACATTCACTATACGTACTCCCTTTTTGCACATTTTAAGTTCTTTTTCACCGATTAATCCCACATTCTGCGGACTTTTCGGTATATGTAACGTTATCACGTCGGAAACCTTTAAAAGTTCTTCAAGGTTTTCACATCTTGTAATACCCAGCTGTTCAAATTTTTCGTCGGCAACGTATGGGTCATACCCCACAACCTTCATGCCAATTCCAAGAAGTTTCCTTGCAACGATTGTACCGATTTTGCCCACACCGATTATTCCCGCGGTCTTTCCCTCAAGTTCCTCGCCGACAAACTTGTTTCGCCTGAAATCCCTGTTTTTCGCGGCATGATGCGCCTGAGGGATATTTCTGAAAATGGCAAATATCATTGCCACCGTCAGCTCGGCCGCTGCCATAATATTTCCTTCGGGCGTGTTAACTACGGCTATACCCCTCTTTGTGCATTCCTCCACGTCAATGTTGTCAACGCCGTTTCCGGCTCTGCCCACGACTTTCAGATTCTTTCCGCGTTCAATAACATCCTTTGTTACTTTTGTAGCGCTTCGTACTATAAGGGCGTCATAATTTTCTATTACCTGAAGCAACTCCTCCTGAGAAATTCCAAATGGTGTATCCACCTCAAATCCTTTGCTTTTCAAATATTCAATCCCGTCCGGTGCCATTTTGTCGGTTACTATTATTCTCGCCATGGAATACCCCTCCTAAAAAAATAAGTCAAACCAAATTGTTTGACCTCTGAAAAAGTGCAGTATATTCATTCAGGAATTCAGCCATATGCCAAACCCCCTGAATCCTCTGTCCTTTTGCCTGAGAGATACACCCATAACGGGCTTGCCCCTTCGGCGCCATACCTGGTCTCTCCAGAGGTCCGTCCGACTGAAGTCTTTTAACCTGAGAGATTTACTCCTTCGGTGTGCCCTGCGGCAGCTCTCCTTCAGTCATCATCCGGCTGTATTCAGTTTGCTTTACTAATTATTGTTATTTATATATTACTATTAAAATTCCAAAAGTCAATAGTTTCTGTTAATATTTTATCAATCTATTTAAAGTTTTTCTCGCCCTGCCGTGAAAAAGGTCTTTTCAGATTGAGCGATGCACCGGCAAACTATGTAATTGTGCCCGGCATACAAAAAATCCCAGAATACCGGGTCCTGCATCTACGTCAGTCTCAGTCCGTCGGTTATTATCTCCCATTTTACCTCCGGCCCTTCCTTTTCGGACGTTATGGCGATAATTCTGTTTCCCGGCGTGAATTCAGGGTTCAGATACACTTTCGGGTTTGTTGAAATCAACCTTTCAACGGTATACGTATTATTATCGTTTCTCAGGAGGATAACCTTCTCACCGTTTATTACCACTTCCATCCGTTCCTGTTTGTTTTCGGAATAATACAACTGTTCAAAAGGTACTATTGAGTATATCATTTGCGGTTATCCCCTTTCTTTTTCTTCTCTATTAGCTCGTCAAGCTTTTTCAGCGCCGATGAAAGACCTCCCACTTCGTCTATGATACCGTGCTCAACTGCTTCGTGCCCGAACAAAATGGTTCCGACGTCATTTGCCAGTTCTCCCGTTTTTAGCATTAATTTTCTGAATGCATCCTTTGAAATTTTTGAATTCTTCGCAACAAACTCCACAACCCGTTCCTGCATTCTTTCAAAATATTCAAAGGTCTGGGGAACTCCTATTATCATACCGCTAAGCCGAAGGGGATGTATTGTCATCGTCGCGGACGGCGCAATGAAAGAATAATTGGTCGACACCGCCATCGGCACTCCAATACTGTGTCCCCCGCCCAGAACCAGTGAAACCGTCGGTTTTGACATCGATGCAATCATTTCAGCGATGGCAAGCCCTGCCTCCACGTCTCCGCCTACGGTATTCAGGATAAGCAAGAGACCGTCAATCTTTTCATCATCCTCAATCGCCACCAGTTGAGGCAAAACATGCTCATATTTTGTGGTTTTGTTCTGAGGGGGTAAAACCACATGGCCTTCTATCTGGCCTATAATGGTAAGGCAGTGTATATTCCTTCCTTTTTCCTTAACCTCGACGGTTCCCATTTCCTTTATATTTTGCATTTTTTCATTCGAAGACTGCTGTTCATTTCCGCCGGTTTCCTTACTTTCGTTTTTTTCTTCGCTGGCGGCCTGCTTTGCAAACAATATTCCCGAATCCAAAAAAATAACCTCCCCAAAACTTATCTTAGATAAGTTTTGGTCAAACGGCCATAAAATATTCCTTCATTAAACATGAAAATTTTACCGTTGCCTTTTAACTTAAAAAACAAAAAGGTACCGTTTTGTCTGCTTTCATGCCGAAAACATACCGCACGGTACCATTTAGTATCCCTGATAAAAGGACAAGATTTTTTACCTGTTAATAGTCACTTTCCTTGAGTATCACGTCATGGGCGCCGCCTTCAATAATGCTTGTGGAAGAAACCACCACAAGGCGCGCCTTCTGATAAAGTTCCTTGATATTTCTGGCGCCGCAGCTCGACATCGTGGCACGTATTTTCGTAAGGGTCACTTCCAGGTTGTCCTTTAGTTTACCGGCATAGGGCACATAACTGTCCACGCCTTCTTCAAACTTCAGATTGCTGTTTCCTCCCAAATCGTACCTTTGCCAGTTTCTTGCCCTGTTCGAACCTTCGCCCCAGTATTCCTTAACATAATTGTTACCGCGTTTCACCTTTTTCGTCGGGCTTTCGTCGAACCTCGCAAAATAACGGCCCATCATAACGAAGTCCGCACCCATGGCCAAAGCCAGCACGATATGATAGTCGTGTACAATACCGCCGTCGGAACAGATGGGAATATAAATTCCTGTTTTTTCAAAATATTCGTCACGGGCCTTTGCCACTTCAATTACCGCACTCGCCTGCCCACGGCCTATTCCTTTCTGTTCCCTGGTGATGCATATTGAGCCTCCTCCAATTCCCACCTTGACGAAATCGGCTCCCGATTCCACAAGGAACATAAAGCCTTCTTTGTCAACCACATTTCCTCCGCCGATTTTTATTTCGGGGAAATTTTCCTTTACATACCTTATTGTGTCCCTTTGGAACTCGGTAAATCCGTCGGAGGAATCAACGCAAAGCACGTCCACTTCAGCCTTTACCAGTTCAGGAACCCTTTCCTTGTAATCCCACGTGTTAATGCCCGCTCCAACCATGAGCCTCTTCTTTGAATCCATCAGCTGTTCGGGATTGGCTTTGTGATCATCATAGTCTTTCCTGAAAACAAGATAGTGAAGCCTTTGCTCATCATCGACTATCGGCAGGCAGTTTAATTTATTCTCCCAGATAATGTCGTTGGCTTCACTCAACGTTATTCCAAGCCTGCCAACAACAAGATCCTTAAAAGGCGTCATGAAATCGGCTACCTTTTTGTCCAGAGGATCCCGGGACAAACGGTAATCCCTGCTGGTAATAATTCCTAACAGCTTTCCGTTGGCCGTACCGTCATCGGTAACGGCTATTGTGGAATGTCCTGTCTTTTCCTTAATTGCCAGCACGTCCCTTAAGGTTTGGTTTGGCGATACATTGGAATCGCTTACAACAAAACCCGACTTATGTTTTTTAACTTTTCTGACCATCTCCGCCTGGCTTTCAATGGGCTGTGAACAGTATATAAATGAAAGACCTCCGCATCTGGCCAGAGCAATCGCAAGCGTATCATTTGAAACCGACTGCATTATTGCACTGACAATCGGTATATTTAACTTCATCGGGGGATTTTCATCCTTTGAAAACTTCACCAGCGGTGTGGTCAAATCAATCTTGTCCGGTGTGCAGTCTCTGGTGGTCAGGTTCGGCAAAAGCAAAAACTCACTAAACGTTCTGGAGACTTCCGGATATATAATGGCCATTCTACCCCTCCTATAGTTATTTTACTCTCAGATAAAACCGGTTGTAACGAAACCCGCGGTCAACTATCCGATTAAATTTTATCCATTTTATAAAACTTTCCTTCAGTTGTCAATCGGTTGTGAAATTAAAATATAAACGGCTATGAAAACAAAGCTTCGGCAAAACTTGCGGCGTCAAAAGGCTGCAGATCATCTATTTTTTCCCCGACACCTATGAATTTTACCGGAATGTCAAGCTCAGACTTAATTGATACTATAATTCCTCCTTTTGCCGTACCGTCAAGCTTTGTAAGAATCAGTCCCGTAACACCGGTGGCTTCGGCAAAGGTTCTCGCCTGCGAGACGGCGTTCTGACCTGTCGTAGCATCAAGGACCAGAAGTGTTTCAATATCCGCATCGGGGAGTTCCCGGCTGATAATCCTGAAAACCTTCTTGAGCTCTTCCATCAGGTTCTTTTTGGTATGCAGACGCCCCGCGGTGTCACAGATCACCACATCATATCCCCGTGCCTTTGCCGCCTGAATTGCGTCAAAAATAACCGCTGACGGATCAGAACCCTCGGCATGCTTTATTATATCCACCCCTGCCCTTTTAGCCCATATTTCAAGCTGATCTATCGCCGCCGCCCTGAAAGTATCACCTGCTGCTACGAGAACCTTTTTCCCCTGCATTTTCAGCATATGGCACATCTTGCCTATTGATGTGGTTTTGCCCACGCCATTGACACCAACCACCACAATTACCGAAGGCTTTGTGTTAAGGTGCAGCCCGGTGTCACCCGAACTTAAAATACTGGTTATTTCTTCCTTTAACAGATTTTTTACCTGCCTGGGATCGGTTACTTTCTCGCTTTTTACCCTTAGTTTCAAATCATCAATTATTTTAAGCGTTGTTTCAACGCCCACGTCGGAGGTAATAAGTATTTCCTCCAGCTCTTCAAATAGCTCCTCATCTATTTTGCCCATTGAAACAAGCAACTGATCAATTCTTTGTGTAATGCTTTCCCTTGTTTTTTTCAGACCGTTTTTCAGTTTCTCAAAAAAAGACATCCTTCATAGCTCCTTTTTCATTTATTTTAATATAATATCCTAAATTCACGTTTATTTGAAATAAATTATTATTCACACCGCTTTGTCAACATCACTGAGCTTTAATGAAACAACCGATGATACGCCATGTTCCTGCATAGTAATTCCATACAGTGCATCCGACGCTTCCATAGTACCCTTTCGGTGGGTGATCACTATAAACTGGGTTGTACCGGCCAGCTTTTTAATATAATCAGCAAATTTATAAACATTCGCATCGTCAAGGGATGCTTCTATTTCGTCAAGAATGCAGAACGGCGCGGGACGAAGCTTCAGGATCGCGAACAGCAGGGCTATTGCTGTCATCGCCCTTTCTCCACCCGACAGAAGCATCATGTTCTGCAGTTTTTTGCCCGGAGGCTGGGCTATTATTTCTATACCGCATTCCAGCACATTATCCGGATCCTCGAGCACCACTTCCGCTCTGCCGCCGTCGAACAGTTCTCGAAATACATCGTTAAAATTTTTGTTTATGCGTTCAAACTCCTCCATAAACTGCTTCTTCATCACCGACAGCATCTCTCTGATTATGCGGTTCAGTTTTTCCTCTGATTTTACCAAATCTTCCTTCTGTTTTACCATAAAATTATATCTTTCCTTTGTTTTGCCATAATCTTCTATTGCAGAAACATTAACAGGACCCATCTCACGAATTTCGGCCTTCAGTTCGTTAATTCTTGATTGAAGCTGCCTTATGTTCGTAATCTCCATTTTATATTCCTGTGCAGTCCCATAGGTTAATTCGTATTCATCCCACAGCCGGTTCTGTAAAGCCTCAAGCTCGGCTTCAAGTCTTGTTTTCCTTATTTCCAGCTTATTGTACTGTTCCTGCAGTATTTGTATATTACTGTTATGCACTGAAACCACTTCGACCATGCCCGAAACCTCTTCTTCCAGTGCGGCAACCTCCTCCGAAATGCTTTCAACTTTCATCAGTTTCCCTGTCTTAATTTCATTCCTTGCCCTGATTTCCTCCCTCAAACCTGCAATTTCGGATTTTAGATTCTCAATTCGTTCCCTGTTTTTAGCCTGATCCTGAATCCTCTTTTCAATATTTGCCTCAATCTGCTTCTTTTCCTCGTTAAGGTTCCTGATTGATTCCCGGATCTGATCCATGCTCTCCAGGATGGAATTAACCGAAACCTTGTAATTATTTATGTCTGCATGGACAGCATCCCTTTCGGCCTGTTCTTTTTTCCTTTTTTCCTGCCTTTCCTCAATCGTGGCTTTAAGGTTTTCTATATCCTGCTCAATTTCGTCAATCCTTTTCCTTTCCAGTAATATTTCCCCGTCTATGGTTTCAATGTTTTTCAAAAGCTCCTTTTTCTCCGCCGACAGCATGTCCTGTTTGGATTTTAACTCTTCAATCGAATTTTTGACTGAAAGAATTCTCTGTTCTTCCCGCAAAACAGTAAGTTCCAAATCCTGACGTTCCTTTTGAAGAAGCCGGAGCTCGTTTTCAACCCTGTTAATGTCACTGACTTTATTACGGCATGCTTCTTCAATTTCCTGAAGCTTTGCGCTTAAAACCTGAATTCTTTCGTCCAGTTCCTTTATAATCCGATTCCGTGAAAGAAGGCTTGAAGTCTTCGAAGGCTGGCTTCCGCCGGTCATCGAACCGCCCGGGTTTAACACTTCGCCCTCGGTTGTAACCACCCTGAAACCGTACTGATATTTTCGCGATAATTCTATTCCGTTGTCAATATTGTCTACCACAACCGTTCTTCCCAAAAGATTGGTTATAATATCCCTGAAATTAGGAGCACATTCCACCATTTCCGACGCAAGGCCGAGATAGCCTTTTTCGTTCTGAAGCTTCTTCACGGTATCAGGATCCATCGGCCTTGGCTTTATCGCTGTAACAGGCAAAAAGGTGGCACGGCCGAGGTTATTTTGTTTAAGATACTCAATTGCATTTTTAGCGGTATATTCATCCCTTGTTACTATATTCTGCAGTGCCGGGCCAAGCGATACTTCAATCGCCGTTTCAAAATTATCACGAACGGTGATAAGCTGCGCCAAAGCCCCGTAAATTCCTTCCCCAAATCCTTCTTTTTCACGGCATGCCTTAAGGACGGCCTTTACACTGTGACTGTAACCTTCAAGGCTGTTTTCCATATCCTTCAGAATTCTGCTGCGGGATTTTACGGCCTGCAGCTCCGAAATACATCCGTTCTGCTCTTTACGGAGAGCGTCCAGGGCATTTTTCAGCTCATGCAGCTGTTTTTCCTTGCCGTTTATTTCTTCCTTTTTGTTCTCAAGGCAGTGTTTATACTTCAATAAATCGTTCTGGACCTGCTCAAGTTTTATTCTTTCGCTGTCCAGCTCCAGAGCCGTCCTGTTTATTTCGGCCTCCAGTTTCTTCTGTCTTGTATGGAAAGATTCCTTTTCATTTTTAAGGCTGTTATATTTTGTTCTGCACTCCGACAAAATATCAAGCTTGTCCATAACTTCCTGTTTCATAAATTCAATACGCTTTTCACTTTCGTCAAGCTGTGAAAGAATCGCGGCAAGCTTCTCTTCTGCTTCGTAAAGCAAACCTGTGTATTTTTCCCTGTCTTTGTCAAGAGCCATAAGCCTTGCGTTTCTTTTCTCAATGTCGGTTTCCAGTGTTTTCAGCCTATTTCTCAGTTCATCTATATCCTGGTCGGACGCTGCATTATTCGATTCCATGTGGTTTATTTTTTCCTCGTCCAGCTTTATCCGGCTTTCAAGCTCACTTATGCACTTATCGGCCTCAATAAGTTCAGCCCGCAGTGTCTCAAGAGTTTTTTTAAGCTTGTCCAGTTTTTCGGTTTTACCACGGTTTTCTTCTATTTTCTCTTCCAGAATGCTTTTTTCTTCCCTGATTTCCTGTTCAACTTTTTTAAACTGCTCATCTATTTCTTCAATCTTCTCCCTGCTCTTTTCTATATTGTCCAGATAAAGCGCCACCTCCAGTGATTTAAGTTCATTGCTCAGGCTCAGGTATTTCCTTGCCTTTTCGGCCTGTTCCTGCAAAGGTCCGAGCTGCGACTCAAGCTCGTGGATTATGTCGTCTATTCTGAGCAGGTTCTGTCTTGTGCTTTCCAGCTTCCTTTCGGCTTCATTCTTTCTCATTTTGTATTTCATTATACCGGCTGCCTCTTCGAAAATTGCACGCCTGTCTTCGGGCCTTGTGCTCAAGATCTCGTCAATCCTGCCCTGACCGATAATGGAATAACCGTCCTTGCCCACTCCGGTGTTCATGAAAAGTTCATTTATATCCTTAAGCCGGCATGGAGTTTTATTAATGAAATACTCACTTTCTCCCGAACGGTACACACGCCGCGTTATTGTCACCTCAGAGAACTCAATCGGCAGCGTTTTGTCCGAATTGTCAATCAGCAGGGAAACCTGCGCAAAGCCAACAGGCTTGCGGTGCTGGGTGCCTGCAAAAATAACGTCTTCCATTTTGCTTCCGCGAAGGGATTTGACACTCTGTTCTCCAAGAACCCAGCGCACTGCATCGGAAATATTGCTCTTTCCGCTGCCGTTTGGCCCCACTACCGCAGTTATACCCCTATTGAAATGCAAAACTATTTTATCGGCAAAGGACTTAAATCCCTGTAATTCAATGCTTTTTAAGTACAATCCGTCCACCCCGAAAAATTTTTCTAAGTTTTTACCAAGACAAGTATAATACCGAAAATACCTGTTGTTATCAGGAATAACGCCTTTTACGTATAACAAACTTATTTTACCATAAATTAATTTCAAAGCAACATAACCTTTTTGGGCATTGCCATTTGAATAAATAGAAAAAGCAGGATTTTACCTGCTTTTCTAATTCAGCGTTTTTCAGATTTTATATATTTCCCTCCGGTAACAAATTATTTATTTTCTCATATGTAACGGAACATACTCAGACATTTCCCTCACATACTTGTATGCCGGACGGATAATTTTACCGCCGTTTATCCTTTCCTCGATTATATGAGCGCACAGCCCTACCACCCTTGCCACCGCGAAAATGGGAGTGAACAGATCGGTAGGTATATTGAGCATGTCGTATACAAAACCAGAATAAAAATCCACATTGGCACACATTCTCTTGTTTGTTTTCTTTACCTCGTTGAATACTATCGGAGCAAGATGTTCAACCTTTTCATAAAGTTTATATTCATCCACCCTTCCGGTTGCCTCCGCCAGCTCTTTGGCCTTTTTCTTCAAAAGCACGCACCTCGGATCCGACAGGGTATAAACAGCATGACCGATACCGTAAATTAACCCGCTTTGATCATAAGCGCCTTTTTTCAGAATTTTGGCAAGATAGTCGCAAATCTCGGAGTCATTGTCCCAGTTTTTAACTTCCCGTTTTATCTCATTCATCATTTCAATTACTTTCAGATTGGCACCGCCGTGTTTCGGCCCTTTAAGCGATCCTAACGCAGCCGCTATGCAGGAATAAATGTCGGTACCGGTGGAGGCAACAACATGGCTGGTAAATGTGGAGTTGTTTCCTCCTCCGTGCTCTGCATGCAGTATTAATGCGATATCCAGGGTTGAAGCTTCAAGCTTTGTATATGAACAGTCTGGCCTTATCAGACGCAGAATGTTCTCGGCCGTTGACAGTCCGGGATCGGGCATATGTATGAAAAGACTGTTACCGTTATGGTAATGTGACTTGGCCTGGTACGCATATGCGGCTATTAGCGGCATTCTCGCAATTATCTCCATGCTCTGCCTAAAAAGATTCTTTACACTTGTATCCTCCGGATTAGGATCATAGGAATAGGCAACAAGGATTGTGCTTGCCATCTTGTTCATGATATTTGCACTTGGCGCTTTCATTATAATGTCGCGGACAAAACCGTCAGGCAGGCACCTGTGACAGGCCAGCACCCTCTTAAACTCATCCAGTTCCTGCTGATTTGGCAACTCACCAAACAGAAGGAGATAGGCGCATTCTTCAAAACCAAGCCTGTCCTCCTTCATACAGGCTTCCACAAGATCATATACGTCAATACCACGGTATATAAGACGCCCTTCCTGAGGTATTATTTTTCCGTCTTCAACGGTATAAGCCTGAACATCACCAATTTCGGTGAGCCCCACCACTACACCAGTTCCGTCCTCGTTTCTGAGCCCGCGCTTAACATTGTATTTTGTATATAAATCAGGACTGTAATAACTTTCCCTGCCAATTATCTGAGCTGAACGTTCATAATATTGATCCAGTTCTTCGTTTGTCATCGAAATGTTATTCATCCCCAATCCTCCCCCATGTCATCCCATATATATTCAATATATTTCTTAACCGGTTTATATTATTGATTATTGTAAACACTTAAACATTCGATGTCAATAGTTTTATGAAATTCATTGTTTAATAAATTTCATTTTACGTAAAAATATAATTTTTGACGCATAAATAATTGTTTCGGGGTATTTATGCAGAATTATGTCTATATATTAGTATTCATTATATTTCCTTTTTTCCGTTATATGCTTAACAATCAAAAATATGCAATTTCTTTTTATGTGACTTGCATCTTTTTAACCCCTCATTAATTAAATTACCGCTTTACGGTACGTACAACCGGCCTCTTACACGAAAACAGCTCCCTTGCAATGTCAAACGTATAAAAAAATTTCCTGCTGTCAATACTAAACTACAGCTTAAATTATAATAACGGGAGTAAGGTAATATGGAACGGGCAAAAGAATCGGTCAATGAAAGAAAAGATAATGTAATTCACTTAACAAGACAGAATTCACAGGATGTTGTTACCGAACGGGGGCATAAACCATTGTGGTATATAAGGACAAAAAGAATTATCTATTACATTCTTGGAGTTCTGGAAACCATTCTCGGACTCAGGTTTGTCTTTATGCTTCTCGGAGCCAACCCAAGAAGTGGATTTACCTCGTTTTTATATGCGATAACCGGGATTTTCATAGCACCTTTTACCGGCATCTTCAATCCTGTGTCGGCTCCCGGACTCGCGGCAAGATCGGTATTTGATCCTGCCACGATAGTCGCAATGGCCATTTACGCACTTGCAGTCTGGGGCATTGTAAAACTGCTGCATATCAGAGCATCAAAAAACAATCCTGATTTTATATAAAATTTTCGGGCCAGTTCAAATACCGGTTCAAAATACTGACGAATTCCGACAGCCCCACGGCGTCCTCGTCATCAAAACGGGCTTTTACCGGGCTGTCTATATCCAGAACGCCTATAAGCCTTTGATTTTTAATTATCGGTACAACGATTTCAGACCTGGATGCAATATCGCAGGCAATATGTCCGGGAAACTTCTCCACGTCATCGACAATCTGTACTTTCCTTGTTTCCGCCGCGGTGCCGCACACACCTCTTCCCGGGCCAATCCTTATGCATGCCGGTTTTCCCTGAAAAGGGCCCAAAACCAGTTCATTCCCCTTCCATAAATAAAAACCCGCCCAGTTAATATCGGGAAGAGTCTGATACAGCAGAGCACTGGCGTTTGCCAACCCTGCCAGCCAGTCGCGGTCATCGCTTATTAAAGCGGTGAGATAATTATTTATTTGCCTGTATAATTCATTTTTATTTCCGGCATTGATTTCCTTTATTTCAAACATACAATCCTCCCAATTCCAACCGCATAATTCTTTTTTCCAAATATGCTTCCTGCACCGTTTCTGCGTTATTGCCCCTGCTTTTCCATATTTTCAGGCAAAACGCCCCCTATTCATACTTTACTCCCAAAGCAGCCTTTAACTGAATTTTCCGGTTACCGTTTACGGTTTCAGCCCGTCAACAATCTGTCTCATAACCTTCCCGGCACTGTCGTGAATCACAAGCCTTGCCCTGTAATCGAAAGGAGTCGGATCCATGTTTATGATAATCAATTTATCGCCACGGTAATAGTTCAGCAAACCCGCCGCGGGATAAACAACAAGACTTGTACCTATTACAAGCATTGCATCTGCCTTCACCGTTAACTTCATTGCCCTTGTCAGGTCCTTTTCATTTAAAGGTTCCTCGTACAGTACCACGTCGGGCTTTATGATACCGCCGCATTCGTCACATTTGGGCACGGGCCGGCTCATTGCGAACAGTTCGTCCAGAGAAAACGCCTTGCCGCATTTCATGCAGTAATTCCTGCGTGTTGAGCCATGCAGTTCAATTACATCCGAAGAGCCAGCGTCCTGATGCAATCCGTCGATATTCTGGGTTATAACCGCGAGGACGTTGCAATACTTCTCCATTTCGGCAAGCGCTTTATGGCAGTCATTTGGCTTTGCGTCCCTGTAAACCATGTTATTCATATAATAGTCGTAGAAAATTTCGGTATTGTTTATAAAAAACGTGTGACTCAGCAGTACTTCCACAGGATAATCATATTTTTTCTTTTTCGGCGGCCCCACGTTTGATCTGAAATCAGGAATGCCGCTTTCGGTGGAGGCGCCTGCACCGGTAAGAACCACAATGCTTTCAGACTCTCTGATAAGTTTTACGGCTTCTTCAACCATGTTCATAAAAAACACCTCCCGTTCAGCCTGACAAGCAGGCCTGAAAAGCAATATCCATTACCTCTATTTTAATCAGCTTACAGCCAAATTCAACCCGCCCTGCTTTTTGCTTCGGTAAGCATCAGTTTTATTCTGTTTTCCTGGTTTATTCTCGAAGCACCCGAATCATAATCTATCGCTACGATATTTACATCGGGATGCCTCATCTGGAAAGGCTTCATCATCCCCTTTCCCGCAATGTGGTTCGGCAGGCATCCAAACGGCTGGGTACAGATTATACCGTCCACACCCTGTTCGGCAAGCTCAAACATTTCAGCCGTAAGAAGCCAGCCCTCGCCCATTTTCGTTCCAAGCCCTATAACACCTTCGGGCAATGTCCGTGTCCTGTCAAAACACCCCATCGGCCTGAAATCGCTGTTTTCGGTAATACTGCGTATGACATCCCGCTGTTTTCCCACCAAATACTTATACAGTATTTTGCAGAAAAACGCTTTTGCCCGTTTGGTACCGTAAAGTTTGGCATCAACAACACCATTATAAACGCAGTACAGGCAAAAATCTAAAAGCCCCGGCAGAACGGGTTCGGCTCCCTCGGATATCAAAAAATCCTCAAGATTGTTATTCCCGATCGGCGAAAACTTTACATAAATTTCCCCAACTATGCCAATCCTTATTTTTTTCTCGTTTCTGCGCGGTATTTTTGAAAAATCCCTGACTATCTCCGCATAGTTTTTCTTTATCCTCTTATAGCTGATTCTGCTGTTTCTGCCCAACTCATCCGAAAGCCTTTCTGCCCATTTTTCGGCAAGCGCGTCGCTTTCACCCTTGTTAATTTCATAAGGCCTGCACTGGTTTCTGAGTGTCATAAGCAAATCCCCGTACAAAACCGCATACATCATCCGGTAGATCATCGGAACGGTGAGCTTAAATCCCGGGTGCCTTTCCAGCCCGTTAAAATTCATTGATATTACGGGTATATGCGGAAAACCGGCTTTTGCAACCGCTTTCCTCAGCAACGACACGTAATTCGACGCCCTGCAGCCGCCGCCTGTCTGAGTAAGCAGTAAAGCGGTTTTATCAGGGTTGTATTTCCCGCTTTCGAGAGCATCCAGCAACTGGCCTATTACAATAAGGGCGGGATAGCAGGTATCATTATGTACGTATTTTAAGCCCTTTTCAATTATATGTTTTCCCGAAGTGTCAAGTACCTTTACCCGGTATCCGTATGAATTCAGGATTCCCGCTATCATTTTGAAATGTAAAGGCAGCATTGTCGGAGCCAAAATAGTGTAATCCTTTTTCATTTGTCTGGTAAAAAGTACTATTCCTTTTCTTTTTGTTTTTCCCATTTTTGCTTCTCCCTTTCCTCCAATGCTCCCAAAAGGCTTCTCAGCCTTATCTTTACCGCGCCCGGGTTGGCTATTTCGTCAATTTTAATCTGGGTGTATATTTTACCGTGCTTTTCCAGAATCGCCCTGACTTCATCGGATGTAATGGCATCTATTCCGCAGCCGAACGAAACCAATTGCACCAGTTCACAGTTTTCATGATGTCCTGCATATTCGGCCGCATTATAAAGCCTTGCGTGATAAGTCCACTGATTCAGCACTCCGACATTTTCAGGTTTCATAACATCACTTATGCTGTCCTCGGTTATCACCACAAAACCGAGAGATACTGCAAGCTTGTCTATTCCGTGCCCTATTTCGGGATCAACATGATAAGGCCTTCCCGCAAGAATAAGGACCCTTTTGTTGTTTTCTTTCGCATACTCAATGGCACGCCTTCCCTCGCTGCGCAATTCCTCCATCCACCTGTCATATTCCCTGAATCCCGAATTGACAGCCCTTTTTACCTCCTTAAGGGTCAAATCCTGATGCCATGGCTTTAAAAGGGAATACAGTTCCTTTGCCAGTTCCCTGCGACTGTTAATGTTCAGATACGGATAGAGAAACCTGGTGTTTTTCAGTGATTCCATGTTGCCGTTCAGGACTTCGGAATAATATGCTACAACCGGGCAATTGTAATGGTTATCTCCCGTTTTTTCATCAAAATTATACGTAAGGCACGGATAGAATATGTAGTCGGGTTTCTTTTCAATAAGAGTTTCTATATGGCCGTGCATCAGCTTTGCAGGATAACATACAGTATCCGAAGGTATGCTGCCCTGGCCTTTTGTATAAAGCTCCCTGCTTGAAAAGCCTGAAAAAATTACCCTGAAGCCCAAATCGGTAAAAATCCTGTGCCAAAACGGGGCAAGCTCATACATTCCAAGCGCAAGGGGCATTCCGATTGTCCCCCTGATATTTTCACCCTCGGAAAGGCTTTCAAGCCTTTTACGCTTGAACTCATGGAGATCAGGCACCTCTTCGGTTTTGGAATATTCCCCGCCCAATCCCCTTTCGCATTTATTTCCGGATATGTATTTTTCCTTTTCCGAAAAAATATTCACGGTAAGGTGGCATTTGTTGCCGCAACCTTTGCACACCGTAGAAACCGATCTGTGGGTGAAATTTTTAAGTTCGTTTTCATCCAGAACCGACGACTTATCAAGTTTCAGCGACATGGCATACAGTGCTGCGCCAAATGCCCCCATCAGCCCTGCAATTTGAGGCCGTATTACGTTCCTTCCTATTTCCAGCTCGAAACTGCGCAGCACCGCGTCATTTAAAAACGTTCCACCCTGCACTACTATATTCTTTCCCAGCTCGTCGGCCGAACCGGCGCGAATCACCTTATATAGCGCATTCCTCACAACGCTCATCGACAGTCCCGCCGAAATGTCCGAAATGTCAGCCCCGTCCTTCTGTGCCTGTTTTACCGAAGAATTCATGAAAACGGTGCATCTCGTTCCCAAATCCACGGGAGCTTTGGACTTCAGCCCGAGTTTTGAAAATTCCTCCACATCATACCCCATTGATTTGGCAAAAGTCTCTATAAACGAACCGCATCCTGAAGAACATGCCTCGTTCAGCATTACGCTGTCTATCGTCCCGTTCCGTATTTTGAAACATTTTATATCCTGTCCGCCTATGTCGAGGATAAAATCAACATCGGGGTTGAAATGCCTTGCCGCTGTAAGATGCGCCATTGTCTCCACAATACCGGCATCAATATGAAAGGCGTGCTTTATAAGTTCTTCACCGTATCCTGTCACCGCCGAGCCCTTTATCGTTATCCGGTTTCCGCAGAGTTCGTATATTTTAAGGAGCTGCCGCCTGATTATGTCAATCGGATTTCCCTGATTTGAACCATAATATGAGTAAAGGAGTTTCTTATCCGCCGACATTAACACAAGTTTTGTTGTAGTGCTTCCACAATCAATTCCAAGATAGGCATCGCCGGTATATTCATTTATGTCCAGCCGTTCCACCGTGGCTTTTCCATGGCGCTTTCTGAACTCTTCATAGCTTTCCTCGTTCTCAAAAAGAGGCCTGAGGTATGAGGTAGTCTGCCTTTTGCCTGAGCATTTCTCAAGTTTTTCAACAAGCTCGGAATAGGATAAACCGTTCTGCTGTTTTGAAGCAAACAGGGCAGCTCCGAGCGCCACCGAAAAACGCCCGTATTCCGGAAAAACGGCGTTGTTTTCGTCCAGCTTAAGGGTTTCCACAAACCTTTTCCGCAGGCCCTTGCAATAATACAACGGCCCGCCGAGAAACATAACCTTTCCTTCTATTTTCCGCCCCTGGGCAAGGCCGGCGATTGTCTGATCCACGACAGCCTGAAAAATACCGGCGGCTATATCTGCCTTATTGGCCCCCTGGTTCAGCAAAGGCTGAATGTCTGACTTCGCAAAAACACCGCACCTTGAAGCTATCGGATAAATTTTCGTACTTTGAAGGCTGAGCTTGTCCAGTTCGTCTATAGACATATTCATTAACGTTGCCATTTGATCTATAAACGCACCCGTACCGCCTGCACAGGTTCCGTTCATCCGCTGTTCCAAAAAGCCTTTCAGAAAAATTATTTTCGCATCTTCGCCGCCAAGCTCAATTACAACTGAAGTATCCGGTTCAAGCTGCTTCACCAGCTCGCTTGTTGCAAAAACTTCCTGCACAAACGGCAATTCTGTGTCACCGGCAAGCCCCAGTCCTGCTGAACCGGAAACGGCAATATAAAGCCTTTCGTTACCAAGCAACGGCTCAATTTCAAGAATCATTTCGCGGATTTTATGCCTCACCTGGGAAAAATGCCTTTCATATTTTGTGTATACAATTTCACCGTTTCGCACCAGAACCAGTTTGGCAGTGGTGGAACCCACATCAATCCCAAGAAGGCTTTTGTTACCGGTATTAAGTTTTACTCCGGCGATACCGCTTAATTCCGATTTCATTTTCTCTGTGTTTCTCCTATATGAATGAATTTTTATATTTCTGCAGGCTAAGTTTTCTATAAGCCTTATTTTCACCAAACAGACAATACCCGCCCGAAATTCCGAAATCTTTGTATTGCTCGGAATAACGGGCTGAAATAAAACAATTGCAGATTTAACAATTTACAGATCTCCCTTAAGCCCAATTTCCTCGGCAACTTTACGCATGCCGTTTATTGTTTCGGCGATAATGTAATCCAGTTCAAGGCCAAGCATTTTCGCTCCGCTTTCAATTACATCCCGGTTGACTCCCTGAGCGAAGCTCTTCTGTTTCCACTTTTTCTTAACCGATTTCACTTCGGTATCCAGAATACTTTTGCTCGGCCGCATTAAAGCCGTGGCATAAATCAACCCCGTAAGCTCATCCACGGTATATAAAACTTTTTCCATTTTTTCAACGGGTTCGACATCTGAACAGATTCCCCATCCATGGCTTACCACAGCATGTATATAATCCTCGGGCCAGTTGTTCTCTTCCAGTATTTCTCTGGCCTTTTTGCAGTGCTGATCGGGATACATTTCATAGTCGATATCGTGAACAAGGCCTATTATTCCCCATTTTTCAGGGTCTTCTCCGAAAATTCCGGCAAAATGCCGCATCACCGCTTCCACCGTAAGAGCATGCCTGATAAGGCTTTCATTTTTATTGTATTTTTTTAAAAGTTCAAAAGCCGAATTTCTGTCCGGTTTCACCGCACTCATTTCAAACCTTCCTTCTCCTTTGATTTTTTGCGCTTTATCCGCAGGTTAAAACAATGAGTTTCCATTTATTTTAATAGATTATTATAGCATAAAAAAAAATTTTTTTCACTTTTGCGTTTTTTGGATAAGCAGAACTGCGTATTTCTAAGACCGCAATTCGCTGAAGGCTTTCCGAACCTCACAATTTTTCCTTCCACCCCTTCACGGCATAAAAAAAGAACCCAGGGACTTCAAGTCCCTGAATCCCCCCGTAACCCTCCTGCTAAACCATTGTGCCTATACAGGACCGGTATCAAATCCCTATACTCCTGTCATCATTTGTAGCCTCATCATTAGCCTTAATGAAATCAATGATTTCATCCACGGTTGTAAATGCCAAAGCCACATAACTGTCGGCAGCGCCGTAATAAATGGCAATTCTGCCGGTATCAGCATCACACAGTGCGGCACACGGGAATACCACATTCGGAACAAAGCCTCTTTCCTCGTACCATTCTTCCGGAGTAAGTATGTAACTGCCCGATCTGTATTTCACTATCGACGGATTGTCAGTATCCAGAATACATGCACCCATACTGTACACATAGCCACTGCATGTCAGGACCACGCCGTGATAGAACAGCAGCCATCCTTCACTGGTTTCTATGGGTGCCGCTCCGCTTCCTATTTTAAGAGACTGCCACCATTGCCCGCCTTTTGACATGACATGTCTGTGTTTGCCCCAGTAAATCAGGTCAGGGCTTTCACTTAAAAACACGTCTCCGAACGGGGTATGTCCGTTATCACTGGGTCTGGAAAGCATTACAAATTTGTTGTTTATTTTTCTTGGGAACAATACGCCGTTTCTGTTGAACGGCATAAACGGGTTTTCCAGTCTGACAAAATGCTTGAAATCCTTGGTTTTTGCCAGCCCCAAGGTTGGGCCGTAAAAATCGGTGCACCACACAATGTAGTAGGTGTCTTCAATTTTTATAAGCCTCGGATCATAGGAATATCTGGGCATGAAAGGTTCGCCCTTTTCATTCACAAACTGTATTTTCTCTTTTTCAAATTCCCATACTATTCCGTCCTTGCTGAACCCAACGTACAAATGGGGTATTCCGTCGGTCTGTTCGGCTCTGAAAACCCCGACAAAACCGCCGTTATACGGTACAACTGCACTGTTGAAAATTCTTGCCACGCCCGGAATGGGATTTCTTCCCGTAATAGGATTTTTAGAGTACCTCCATACCGGCCCTGTAAAATCCGACGGCTTATCCTGCCATGGAATGTTTGGTAAACTTTCACCGTAAATTTTTACTCTGCTCATTTCCAATCCTCCTCTATTTTCCGCGATATTTTTTCAAATCAGGTAATTCGTCAAGGGTAATAACCTTTTCATGGTTATATACCTTGTTAATCATATATTTCTCGTTATATTTCTCCGAAAGCGTATAAGTTTTATTTAAAACCATAAATTCTCCGCTCCATATTCCGAAATATGACCACACCGTTCTGTCCCTGAATGCCAGATCGGGATCGAAAAGGCATCCGTTTTCGGTCATTGCTATAATTTTTCTTGTACCGGTCCATTCCAAAATCTCGTTAAACTTAGGTGCCTGAGAACTGTACACTTTTTCGCCGGGATATATATCAATGCCGACAATGTCGACATACTCGTCACCGGGATACCATTCAGGGTCCTGTCCGTTCCATACCCAGATCAGATTATGAATGTCGTGGGTATTTGTAAGGCGGTCATAAAGCAGCTTGTAAAGCTTTTTATACGGTTCGGGCCCCGAAGCCCCCCACCAGAACCAGCCGCCGCTGGCTTCATGCAAAGGCCGCCATAAGACCGGCACATCGGCATCCTGAAGTCTCATCAATAACTGGGCAATTACGTCAATATCGCGTATCAGCAGCTCATATCCCTCAGGGTCTTCGCCGTCCATTATTGCCCTCAGATCAATATTCGTGGCCTCTGTGTAAAAACCTTTCCACCAGGGCTTGTCCGGTGTGTTGTACAGATATCGTTCGGGTGCGTTCCAGTGCCAGCAGAATGTTACAATCCCGCCTTTTTGCGAAAATTCAACCGCGTATTCAACACTTTTTCCAACCGAGCCGTAAGCCGCCCTTGACGGAGTGTAATCAATGAAATCAAGTCCGAGCATGGCGGGATATTTGCCCGTTGCCTGATATATGGCTTTGAATTCAGGCCCGTTGAACCCCTTTTCGCTGTATTGTCCGGATATTATATACTTTCCGTACACATCGGCCAGATACCGCTTCAGTCTTTTCGTGCTTTTTGTAGCTTTCGGATCAACGGTTTCATACGATACTTTGTACACATCGTCACCCGGCGGTGAAGCCGAAGTTATCTCCAGCGCATCCAGGCGAATCCACCCCCAGGACTTAACCAGTTTAATCTTCTGTCTTCCTTTTGGTAAAAACACCCCATTCAATACCGAGTTCTGAAAGTCATCGCCGTTAATCTTTATCACTCCTACCTGTTCATCGTTAATATATACATAATTTTCCTTGTATCCTCCGTAAGCGGAACTGATAAAGTTCAGGTTATAAAATCCGTCCTCCGGAATAAAAACCGTAAACGTTATAGTATCGTCATCGTCTTCAATTCCGGTTAAATAGCCGTTTCCCGAAAAACCCGGATGACTGTTTTCCACCCTCACATTCCCCGTTGTAACGGCTATATCCTCAGCTTCAAGAAAAAGTCTGAAATTCTCACCGCTTCCCGTATTCTTCACTCCTTCCGACAAACCTTTTTGCCTCCCGGTGCCGTTTTCGGTACCGCAGCCGGACAATACAATGAACATAATCATTATTGATACAATTTTGATATTAAGCCTGTTCACAGTACTTTCCCCCCACTTGTGGCCAGGAAGAACGGTTCGGCGGAAAATTCATCCGGTCAGGCTGCGGCATTCCAAACCGCCAATACCGCAACCTGACGGTTTTCATAAGTTTTCATTTTTTCCAGAAGGCATCAAGAGCGTCCTGCAATACCGGTTTTGCAGCCTCGACAGCCTGGGATACGGTCTTGTCCTTATTTACGACAATCGGCCACCAGATGGTTTCCCCAAAATCAAATCCGGGCAGATTCATCCATAAATCCAGTTTAAGATTTTTTCCGCATTCATAGGCCATTTCCACATCTTCCAGCCTCTGAAAACAGCTTTCAAACCATGAAGGATCATCCCTTAAGGAGGTATCGCCCTTGTGCCAGTTCATAAATTCCTCAAAAATCTGGAACACTTTGCCTGCATCCTTTACGCCCACCGGGATCATATACCAGTTGCCAGATACCGGGCTGTAAACCTTTTTGTCGCTGCTCGGCCCGAAAGGATAAGGTACAATGCGGTATTCAAACGGCAGTTCCGAACCTTCCTGCAGCGCCGCATCCGCTTCCTGCTTCAATGCCCAAGCCTGCGCAGTCCACATCATAACCTTGCCATCGGACCATGCCAGCAGGTTGTCATTCCAGTCCTCGGCATTCCACGGTCTTGCAGATTTGTCTATGTTATACATCTGGTTAATTAACTCAAAAACCTCCACGGTCTCTTTTGAGCTCAGACCTTCCTGTTTTCCCGCCGCTATCGAACCGTTGTTGTTCATCATCAGACCGTTGACAAGATCGGGGAATACTCCGCCAAACCCATAAACATCTATCGTCCCGTCATTGTTTGTATCTCTTGTTCCTGCTATGGCATATTCCCTGAATTTTTCCCATGTCCACTGACCTTTCTTGTAAAGTTCCTGCGGATCCTCCAGACCCAGTTCTTCCATCATTGTCCAGTTATATCCCAAATATATTCCGCTCATCGGAATCCCCTGTTCGGCGAACAGGTATGTACCGCCCAGTTCTTTTGTTTCCAGCGGTTTTAAAACAACTTGTTTGCCAAACAAATCGCTGTATTCCGGAACTATATCCTCCAGCCTCTGGGCCAGACCGTTCGCAACAGCCGGGATACCGAACTGAAGATCTGTCAGATAAATATCGCATTCTGGCGAACCTGCCGCAATTGATGTGTTTATGCTTTCAATAATGCCGTTCCACCCAAGGTTTACATATTCAATCCTGCAGTTGTATTTTTTCTCAATTTTTCTGACATTATCAAGCTTCATCTGCGCCGTTTCGGCATTGCTCATTCCCGGGTCATCGGTTATTTTTGTGTGCGCACTGGTATAGTAATAGTCCCACCATATCCCCACTTTAATTGTCCTTCCGCCGAAATCAAACGCCGGGTATGGATCCTCGTCTTCTGCAGTCTGTTCAGCAGGTTTTGTTTCGTTTTCGGTTGAAACAGGCTCTTTACTGCCATTGTCTGTCACGCCGGTTTTGGTGTTGGTGCCAATTGACGCGGTATTCTTTGATTCCGGTTTCCCGCACGATGCAAAAACAATCAGCATCGTAAGCATCAACAAAGCTGCAATGACCTTCCTGCAGTTTTTTTTCACAAAAAATCCCTCCCAACTTATTTTTATTTCATACAGACACGAGGTCTGCATCATCCCACAATTCCGCTTCTTTCTATACCTTCTACGAAATACTTCTGCAAAGTGAAGTAGATGAACAGAATTGGCAGAAGAACAAGGGTTATTCCTGCATACACTGCCAGCTGCGATATCAGCGGATCTTTGACCTGGTCCGCGAACTCAACGGTTGCCTGAAGAGTGGAAAGCCTGAAAGTGAGGATATGACTTGTCGGCATTGAAAACAGCCTTGCATAGAACATATCGTTATACTGCCATACCATAGAAAACACTGCCACTGTTATAACCGCAGGCATGGCATTGGCAAGCATTATGGCAAAATATGTATACCATGGGCCAGCGCCATCGATAAAGGCTGCCTCTTCAATCTCTTTAGGCAATCCCCTGAAAAACTGGCGGAAAATGTATATAAACAGTCCAGATCTTAAACCTGTGCCGAACAGCGTCATAAGATACATCGGTGTTTCGGAGGAGAGTAAATTTGCGGCTTCTCCCGTGACAGCCTCAATTATCCCTAAAACATCCCATTTTCTGAAATGCTGATACAGCGGAAGCATGATAACATGGGCCGGAAGAACAATTGTTACAATTACACAGCCAAATAAAAGTTTTTTCAGCGGAAAATCAAACCTTGCAAAACCGTAGCCCACCATTGAGCAGACAAAAATCTGGATCAGCGTAATGGTGACAATATAAACCAGAGTATACCCCAGAGTGCGGAAGTAATCGAGGCGGACAAAAGCCCGTCTGTAATTCTCCAGAGTGGGGTTCAGCGGAATCATGAACACCGACGGATTATATACATCCGAGCCCGAGAAAAAGGAATTGCTCACTATATTGATTACCGGACCCAGTATTATATACGACATTCCGATAATTATTACCGCCCTGAAAACTGAAAAAAGAACCAACTTTACCCTGCCAAAAGCTCCTGATCTGAAAGTTACGTCGTGCGCCTTTTCATTTATCTTCCTGTAATAAACCATGACATTCCTGGCGTTCAAGGTTCCTCTTCCTTTCCGGATATTATTTCTTTTAGGTCTTATTGTCTGCTTTATCAGTTGTAATAGAATGTCTTTCTTGAAATCAAAGCGCTGACGATTACCAGAATAAGACACACAACTGCGGTGCTGAGGGTGCTCATTGCAGCGCTCAGTCCGTAGTCATAATTTGTGAAAGCCACTTCATACGCTAAATCAACCACTTCACTGTTAACAAAGAAATCCACTATTGTATACACTACATTTGTCAGTATCAGCGGTGAGACCATCGGAAAAGTTATTTTCCAGAAGGTTTCATAAGCCGTAGCCCCTTCTATTTTGGCACATTCATAAAGCGATCTCGGTATTGACTGTAATGCGGCAAGGAAAATGATAATTTGCACGCTTGAAGCCCGTACTATTTCGAATATTCTCGCCACAAGTCCTGTAATATAGTCCACCAGTGCCACCGGCAACCCCAGGTCTTCAAATATGTACAGAAAATAATCGATATTTATCTGATTGGTCTTGGACAATTCGGCAATTGTGGCACTCGCCCCGCCGGTTATGTTCCTCGTTGCCTGTTCGAGGCTCTCAAGGACCGCCCCCGACCCCAGAAGTATGGGCAGGAAAAAGATAATCCGTACAATGCCCCGGCCTTTAAACTTTGTATTGAGCAAAATGGCCATAAACAAGCTGAAAAATATAATGAACGGTATGTCTATTAAAACATCTCTGATGGAGTTTACAAGTATCTGGTTGAAAGTTGCATGTTCCAGCAGCGCATACCTGTAATTCTGCAGTCCTATATAGGTTGCCCGGTATCCCCCGATTTTCATGATTTCAATTTTGCTCAGCGAAAACCGCACATTCAATACCAGGCTTCTGACATAATAAACCAGGAAACCTATCAACCAGGGCATTATGAACAACAGTCCTGTCACCGCTCTTTTCTGACTTAATGTAAATCTGATTTTCCTTTTCATCCCCCGACCTCCTTAATGGCATATCCCCTGGCCGGAACCGTCATATTATCCGCGATTGCATCCTCATTGTTTGTATTTACATAAATCGCCACACCATTGTCATATGTGATCCTTTTGACGCCCTGTTCAAGGACTTTGTGCTCGATAATGTGGCTGCCTGTTGTACGCTTCAATATTTCATTGACCCTGTGATATATATCTGCCGCATCTTCAAGCCATGTTTTATAAAAAGTGGAATAAAGGCTGTTTAACCCGGAATACTTTATTTCGCTTGAATTTTTATACGACAGTGTAAAACGCGGGTATAAACCGAATTCTATAAGCCGAAGTATTATATCCTGTTTGTCATAGCTGTCGCTTAAATTTATTGCACTTCCTGCATAATCGATACAGCCGTGTATCACCATCTGGTAAAAGGGAATTTCCTCATCCACTATAAAAAAACCGTTATGATTCGACGGAACGTCCTCAATATCGGTGGCATAGGCCCACGCGTAAGAATTTGCCGCCCTTATCATTATATTTTCCTTTGCGCCCGACAGCTTCCTTAACTGTTCCATAACAATCTGTTTTGCTTCCTGCCTGTTAATCGGATTTCTCCTTCTTTTGTCGGATGCCACTGTGCTGCCCAAATCCCTCAGCGAAATACCCGATATATTTACTTCTTCAATCCCCGATCTGAACTTTTCTACATGGCGCACAAGAAATTTCGGAGAAGCTATATTGTAGTTGGTCTCCGGATAACCGAGACCCCCGGTTTGCCTCAATGTGGCGGGATTAACCCGCCCGAGGGAAACCACAAACCCCACATAGTATTGCGAACTTTCCAGCCTCCAGTTATAATTGTCAGCTTCAAAGGAAACTTTCTGAAACGCCACGTCGCCGAAAAGTTTCGAGCCCATTCCGGCAAGCTTTCGGTTTAGTTTCTCCAGTTCTCTTTTACCGCCCAATATTTTTTCAACTTTTACCCTTCCGGGCACATCGTGATAATAACCGCCGTTAAACCATCCAAGGTAATTCACTCTGAGATTGGTAATGTCTCTCTCCGCCAATTCATCGATTATTATCCCTGCCTCTTCAAAAGTAGTCATCGGGTATACTCCCATGTAGGGAACCCCAAGAAAGCTTTTCTGAAGCTTAACTCCTCCGACTATATCCAGGTAAAAGGGAATGGAATCCTGCTTTTCATCTTTTTTTCTCAAAACTCCCCTGTTAACAAGTTCATTGCGGTAATAGTTCGCCATTCCCGAGTAACTGGCGTTTTCCCGTTCAAGAAAAGCGTATGTGACGGTATAATTAATGTCATATATATCTTTTTCAAGGGTGGGCAAATCGGCCGACACCCCCGTTACCCCAAATACCGAAACTTTTTCCGATCCTCTCAGCAGAAAAGACGGATATACGTAGTTATAACTGTTAATATTGCCCGAGACATCGGCAACTATCGCCGCCATCGTGTCCCCGCCGGTGATTTCGGCAAATATTGCGCTGTTTTCTCTTTTGATACCGAAAACAGGCATCATAGCATTTACGGTGTCTTCAACAACGGTATATGACTGCGCGGTTTCATCCACACCGTAAACATACTGCATATATCTCTCGGTTTTCTTCCCGTTGTTGAAGTAAATAAGCGAGCCCGAGCCGTTTGGTACAAGAATATATCCTTTTTCATTCGTTCCAGCCGCTCCGAAAAAACACAGAAGGTCTATTCTCTCAATTTTACCTTTTCCCGTTTCCTTAATCCGGCCTGCGGGAATTGAGACCTGCAGCTTATCCCCTATCAGCCGGTATTCCAGCGGAATCGTAAACGTGGTCGGTTCCTGGAAATCGCCTGCAGACGCCGTTTCGGCGTCGTAATAGAAATCATCCCTGGTGTACCCTGCCTGCTCGAAAAGCTTATTCAGCTTTTGCAGCCCCACTTTGCTGCTCTTCGTCCCCGGTGTAAGCTCCATAAACCCTTCAAGGGTCTCAGATTTTCTGTAACTGCTTCTGACTGTTCTTGCATCGGAATCGCTGAGCTTGCTGAGCACTTTTTCTTCAAGCCTTTCTTCGCTTATATACGGCGGCACGATCCCCGTCGGACTTTCCATGTTTCCAAGCAAATATATGTACCTGATACCATTTTCGAGCGACTCTATCTCAAACTGCCCTCTTTCCACGCTGTAGTCATAATTATACATCGTAGCCCGTGTCATCGTGCTGTCGTAGTACGTTACAACCAGCTGGGAATTCAAAGCCGTTTTGTTCCTCTGGCTGGCGATCTGATCTTCCTCGCGGTCGGGAGGGTTGGAATAGACAATCTCCCCGTTTCTCTTGTCATATACGGCAATCTCGGTAGTTTCAGTGTCGGTATAAAGTTTCAGAAATTCGGTTTCGGCAACCAGAACCATGCCGTCTACTGAGGGATTCCTGTCTTCCAGAGGCTTAAACTCCTTTCCCTCTTCGTAAGCATAGTCAGCCAGGCATTCTTTGTACTCGTCGTAAAAGAAATAGTGTATGCAAATGTAAGCCATATATCCCGACATCGCGACTAAAACCGCCAATATTGGTATAAGATATATCTTGCCTTTTCTGTTTTTCATTACGCCCACCTACAATTTCAGAATTATTTCGGTATACAGGCTGTATAAGAATGTGTAAACCTGCTGAAGCAGATACAGCAGCAGTAATATGATGAAAATTATAATCAGCAGCGCAATAAAGCTGAGAATAAGTGTTATCACCGTCTTTCCGAAAGAATAGTTATGTATTGTCATAATGCCGATTATTGCAAGTATTACGGTGAATATCACCGAAACGTTTATTAACAGGTAGTACAGTCCTTCTTCATTCTGGGCCACAAACCACGAAATAACCGTGGCAGGTACAAACGTAAGAACCATAGGAAGCATGGAATACCCCAAAACTATAATAATATCCTTAAACCTTCCCTCGCCTTCCATCAGGCTGGTTATCGACCAGTTGGAACAGGCCAGAAGAAGCACTGCGAAAAATATGCCCAAAACTTCCCTCCGGCTGTCAACGGTGCGGGGATTTATATAATTCACCACAAACCCCGCGTACCGTCTGTTCAGCGAATATGACAGCCCGAACAGGAACACCAGCAGCAATGCAACCGGCACGCTTCCCTTATCCCGGTGCCTTATTTCATAAAAACCGTCAAACGGATGGAACATGCAATAAAACGGATACATCAGCTTTTCCCTGTTTATCATGTTACAGCCCTCTTTCTGCCGTTAGCAGCCTTGATTTTCCTCACCAGCGAGAAAACAAACCTTGCGAGTACCAAAACCACTATACCCGTAAATATATAACCAAGATTGTCCTCGAGAATATCATCCCTGTACCTTTTATAGGCAATGGAATAATATTCCCTGTCCATTCCCAGCCTGAAATACTCCATTGCCTTTTTGTTTTCCCCTGCCGCAAGGTATGATTTTCCGATCCCTACATATGCCAGTTCATAGTTTGAGTCAAGTTCCAATACCTGTTTCCACAGTTCCACCGCCGAAGCTTCGTCTCCGTCATATCTCAGTTTTACCGCTTCGTTAATGAGATTACCGTACCTTGTTTCCACAAAGGTCATAATCTCGCCGCGGTAGGAATCCAATACCAAAATCCTGTCTCCGTCAGCTTCTATCGCCACAGGATTCTTAAAAGTGCCTTCCTGGCTTCCCCTGCCTCCGAAAATATACAACAGGTTTCCCTCATCATCATAGGTAAATATTCGTCCTCTCGTAAAATCCAGAATTGAATAAATCCCGGACCCACGGTATACCACGTCCACAATTCTCGAAGCGCCTGAATAATCGCCTGAAAGTCTCCAGTACATGTCCCCGCTTAAAGGTATTTCGCCGGTTACATTTCGCGTGCTCTTCTTAATGACATCCTGGCCTTTCGGGTTAAGCTTTCTTACCGACTGTTTCCCGTCGGCATCGATATTCGTAGCATACACAAACCCGTCATCATCAATGTCCAGACCCGTAAATTCAGTCGGGATAAACTGGATTTGTTTTTCCCTCTGTTTTTTGGTGGAAAATCTTCTCCATATTTTTTCATAGGTGCTTATCGTAACTTTTATGGTACCGATAAATCCTGTGAAGTTACCGTTTTCGTCAAAAGCCATAATCCCCTGAAACATATTCTTAGCGACAACATACACCCTTTCAGCATAGTCCGTGACAACCTTAAGGGGCGCAAAAACAAAGTCTTCAGGCAGAACTTCGGAAGTGGGATTACTGATTATTCTGTTTAAAGTTCCGTCCTCATTAAGTACTACTATCCGGAAATTGTTGGTATCGGCTATATACAATTTGTTGTCGGAAGTGACGAATATACCGTGGGGAGCATTGAAGGCATCGGTTTTCCCGCTGTTTTCAAAACTGTCAATAATACGCTCCAGCTTCATTCTCTCATTCAGTACCACTATGCGGTTGTTGCCGGTATCGGCGACATAAATCCTCCGGTCATCAGCCACGAATATGTCCTGCGGATTATTAAACGGACCGCTTCCCGCACCTGTTCCGGAAACGTTCCCTGCGGGTATGTACGCTGCCGGGGTATAGTATATATAGCCCCAGTAATCATAGTTATAAGTATGGTAAGGAACACTTGAAACAGCCAACGCAGGAACGCATTCCGACACCGTTATTAAAATGATGGCCGTAATCACCCAAATTTTTCTCATCATCTTTCCCTATTCCTTCATTCCCGATGTGGTCATGGTTTCAATTATGCTGCTCTGGCATATGATAAAAAACGTAATAGGTATCGCGGCAATAATCAACGTAACCACTGCAGCAGCTCCCTGCCTTGCAGGGCCGCTGTTTACAATCTGCAGTAACGCGTACTGCAGCGGTTTTAGCTGTTCATCCCGCAGAAACTGGCTCCCCGTGTTTCCCCACATGGTCTGGAACTGCAATACCGCCAGTGTAAGCCATGCGGGCTTTACATTCGGCATTATTATCGACCAGTAAATTCTGTACTCGCCCGCCCCGTCAAGCCTTGCCGACTCTATTATTGAATCGGGGATTTGTTCCATAAACTGTTTCATCAGATATAATCCGAGTCCGTATGAAAACGCAGGCAGAATAACAGCCCAATAAGTGTTGTTGATGCCGAGTTTCGAGATAATCAGGTAGTTTGGCACCTGCGTCACCTGCCAGGTAAACATAAGCGACAGTACAACTATATTGAACAGCAGATTTCTGCCCGGGAAATCATGCTTAGCCAGCGGATAAGCAGCCATCGATGCAAATATTACATGTCCAAGGGTTCCTCCGCCCGTGATTATTACCGTGTTCAGTATATATCTGCTGAAAGGCACCCATGAGTTTGCCATAAGTACCTTAAGGTCAGCAAAGTTATCAAGGCTTGGATGCCTCGGAAACAATCTGGGTGGATACCTGAACAGTTCGTCCAAAGGTTTGAACGCGTTGCTCACAACAAAAACCAGAGGTATGGCCATGAACATACCGCATATCCCCATGAATATAAACAGGGTTACGTTTCCCGCCATCGATCGGTTCAGGGCTACACGGCTCTTAAGTATTTTTTTGTGCGTTTTTTTATCGCCATAAGCCCTTATCATGTCATGTTCCTACCTTCCTTATCATTCTCTGGACCACTTTGTTCGAACCAACCATGAGAATGAACAAAACATTGGCTATGGCCGATGCATAACCCATCTCGTACCTAATTGAACCATAGTCCATAAGGTGGGTTACTATCGTGGCACCGGCATAATTTACGCTGGGATTTCCCGCCAGATTAATCGATATATCCGCAACGGCAAAAGACTGAGTAATCTGCATCACAGCCCCAAAAAGCAGCTGTGGCCTCATCGAGGGAAGTGTTACATACCAAAGTTCCTGCCACCGGTTTTTTATTCCGTCTATTGCCGCCGCTTCATACAATGTCCTGTCAATTGTTTGAAGTCCTGCAATAAATGTTAAAAATCCTGTTCCGAGGCTCAGCCATAACTGTACGATAATAAGAAACATCAGGACATATTTTTCGGTCTTCATCCAGATTTTTTCCTGATCAATCAAATCAAGGCGCAACAGTATTCCGTTTAAAATTCCGTATTTGTCACCCCTGAGTATCAGATTCCATACCACATAGGCATTTCCTGAAATGGACGGTGCGTAAAAAATCAGGGTTATGAAAGCCCGCAGTTTCCCTTTGAATTCATTAATAATCCATGCGAAAAGAAGACACATCATATAGCTTATCGGGCCTGTTACAACCGCAAATATCAGCGTGTTTTTTATTGCAATCCTGAATATGTCGTCATTCAGAAACAACCTTATGTAATTGCCCCAGCCTATAAATTTCGGCGGCTCAAGAACATTGAAGTTGGTAAAGCTCAAAGCCATGGACATAATAACGGGCAATACCGTGAAAGTAAAGAAAAGGATAAAATACGGAGCCACCAAAACATAGGATGCCTTATGCTTTTTAATTCTGTTAATCAGCGACCATTCAGCCGAAACTCTGGCCTCAGCCGCACCGTTCAAAGACACTTTCGCCGATTTACCGGTACTTATGCCTGTTTTCATTATTTTCACCCTATTTCTTTTTCAGGTCATCGTCGGTCGGCAGACCAAATTCTTTTCTCTTGAAGGTTATTTCGTCATTTACGTACCTTACATATTCGGTCAGTGCTTCCCTCGGCTGCATCTTGTTTTTGTCCTCTGCTATAACCACTCTGTAAAAAGCGTTATTTACATTTCTCCAGGTGTAATAGCTTCCCGGCACCTGAGGTATTCCTTTCAGCCATTCGAACTGGCTTTTCAAGGCATCATAATCCTCGGTAGGCCACGGAAGGCTTTCGAAAGCTTCAATATTTGCGGTGGGATGCCTTGCCGCAGCGCCCATCAATGCTTCCATTTCCCGGCCGTAACGAATTTGAGTTTCTGCAGAAACCCACCATTTCATAAACTCCCATGCCGCTTCCTTATCCTTTGCCCGGCTCATCATAATAACCGCCGATCCGGCACTTGGTACGGAATGATCCACCGTACCGTCCTCCCTGACCGTGCCGGGAACCATCGTAAATCCCCATAATCCCTTGATATCGGGTGCCGACACCTGAAGCTGGTTATACAGCGTATAGTCGGCAATCACAATCGGCGCCTCTCCGGTTCTGAAACGCTGATCCACTGGGGTTTCCCTGTCCAGCCTGTAATCAGTGTAGAATTTACAGTACCCTTTAAAGGCCCTTACGGCAGTATCACTGTTCAGAACCGAAGCGGTGGAATTTTCGTTGTAATACTGACCGCCGCTCTGGTACAAAAGCATTGCGAAAACCTGTTCGGACGGCAGCATTCCGACATCCATCTGATTTTTGCTCAGCACCGAAAGGGCCGCCTTCATTTCATCCCACGTTACCGGCACTTCAAGCCCGAGTTCATCCAATATATCCTTCCTGTAAAACATCATAAGACAGGTTTCGGTTTCAGGAAGGGCAAAAACGTGCCCGTCAAATTCATACGGAACCATTGCGCTTTCCCGAAATTGCCTTTTCACTTCTTCCAGATCGGGGAATTGGGACAAATCCACAACTGCATTTCTCATACCGTAATTTACCGGGATATCACTGGAAACCTGCACTGCCACGTCAGGCCCCTGACCCGCCAGTGTAGCCTGCAAAAGCATCCCCATATCCACCAGTTCGAGGTTTACATTTATATTCGTTTGCGGAGTAAATGACTCATCTATCAGCGATTTAAGAACATTTGCCTGATCACGTCCCGAACCGATCCAAACGGTAATCGTCCTTACATCTTCCCCTTCTTCGGCCACATTGCCTATGGCGTTATAATCAATCACGAAGGAATAAAATAGGGATTTGATGGTGTGGACAATTCTGGCCAACAGCGAATTATTCGGTTTTGGCACTTGAACATCGGGAGAATGAATATATATTGTATCCAGCGCGAGGGGTTGCTCAAGCACGCCCGTAATCCAGTTTCCCAGGGCACTTATGTCAATTTTAAATGAAGTAAGTATTTTGGGCAGTCTTTCAACATCGGCTATTACATAATCAAGCTGTCTAAGCATTGTATTCAGCGCCGCTTCACGATCGCTTCCCGTCCCAGCAACCGCCCTGAGTTCTTCCATCGCAATTGCAAGACTGTTTCTTTCTTTTTTAAGCTCCTCCACTATTCCCGGAATATTCTTTTCAATATGATAGTCCCTGTACTTGTCAGGTTCCACGCCTGTAATACGTATAACCTTTCGATAGATCGCATTAAGATTTTTTACAATGTCTTCCACCCTGCTTACAATGCGGGAAAAATCCCCTAATACCACTTCCATTCTGAGCACGTGTTTCCCTTTTTCAAGATAGAATTTAAAGTTTTCGCCGTTCTCATCACCCAGCGTAATCAATCTCCATCCGCTGTAATATTTGAATCCGTAATCGCTCATTTCTTCAAAAGGGACTTTTCCGTCAATCATTATTTTCCTTGATGTGTAAATACCCCTTACAAAATTCTGTCTGGCGTGCAAGGTTATATAATAATATCCGCTTTCGGGGACCTCAAAATCCCATTCCAGCCACTGACCGACAATTTTCCAGTTGCCGTTGCTTCCAATCGTGTTATTTCTCAATTCCTTCGCGTCATAGGGGGATACTGCAGGAGATGATCTGTCCTGAGTGGGATACAGCATCGGGGAAGATTTCCTGTTTGCGTGCTCTGCTTCAATTCTGACCATATGTCCCGATGTATCGGTAGCTCCCCCGGCGTCGTATTTTTCCTTGACCAGGTCGTACGGGAGTACTTCCCCTGTGTTGCTCAGAATGATTTTCCGGATAACCATCGGCTCCCTGAGGGAGTACAAAGTGATTGTATGAATTCCTTTCCCCAAATAAACGGCAAGTTCCTTTGTCTCATACCCTTCACTGTCGTAGCAAAAACCCGTTATCCACTGCGGCGCTTCCACCTGCCTGGGTTTCAGGTCATTCCCCCTGTTGTCCCTTAGCCATTCATCCCGTTCATTTACAAATATTCTCGGGAACTCCACAAGGCTGAGCTCCCTGTATGGCAATACACCGTCTATGAATATCGCCCTCTGTATGGCGGCGCTTTTTCCTTCAACAGGATAATAAAGTATGGAGATGTTATAAAAACCTTCTTCCTTTATGTCCACCTCATATTCAATAAACCCCTTTTCACCGGTGTATACAGATATACCGTCCATTCCGTGAAAATCGGCGAATTTCCGGACTTCCATACCTTCGACCCGGACATAATCCTTTGCTTCTATTATGTATTCCGCATCGGGTTTCCTTTTAACGTCATAATTTTTTATATAGTCGCTGAAGGAAATACCATTTATATTAATCCCTGCAAGCTGAGACTTATATTCATCGGTTGAAAGATTTGTCCCCGCTGCGGCCATTTGCTTCAGCAATATGGCAGACAAAATAATTACCGAGACAACTGAAACAAGAAAGACTATAAACTTATATACTGCCGTCTTCTTCATTTTTGCAATTCCCTCTTTATACCGTGCAAATATGATGCATTTATTAATGCATTTATCTTTGCAATTTGTATTATAGTACAAAACTGTATAAATTGCAATACCAAAATTGTCAGTTTTAACAATTTTATATGTATATATATGTTAATTATGGTAATTTAATAACATTTATATTTCTGTGCATTTATATTGCAAAATATTATTTTTTATTGTATAAAATGCAACAAAAAAACGGAGTTTTCCTCCGTTTTGTCATTTTTAGTACACAATCAGTCCATATTCCCGTTTTATATATTTTTTTTCGAAGATTCCCGGAAAATAACCTGAACCTCAATGATAACAATTTCTTTCGGAAAATCAGGGTACTGCATCCTCCACATCAGCTGCTGAACCAGTCTTCTTCCCAGTCTTTGCTTCGGCACGCGGACAGTGGTAAGGAACGGTTCTGCCCGTGTAAGGTCTTCAATATCGTCATAACCGGTAACGGCTACGTCCCCGGGGACCGACACTCCCCTGCTTTTCAGATACCTGATGACATCCAGCGCAATGTCATCATTGGCACAGACAATGGCTTCAGGAATATACGGAAAACCATCCAGGGCCGCTTCCACTTCCTCGGCCGCATAATACCTGTTTTTAACGTGGTGCGCAGCAATAATGGAATTATCCGCTTCAATGCCTGCCTCTTCAAGTGCTTTCAGATATCCCTGATAACGGTCATTGATCGTCCTGCAGTAAGTTATGTCGCCAATAAAACCAATCTTTTTCATTCCTCGGGATATCAGATCCGAAGTTATCGCCTTAACACTGTTAATTCCTTCGCAAAGGACTATATCACTGTGGTGGGCGATTGTCTCCACATTCCCCGGCGCATCCAGAAATACGGTGGGAATGTTCTGTTTCAGAATCTTTTCTATGTAATTCTGAGAAAACACGCTTAAAATTATAATCCCGCTTACATCCTCTTCCAAATCAAGCGGAAGAACCAGGTTTTTCTCATCTTCCTCACTGATGAAATTAAGCTGCAGTTTAAAACCGCACCTGTTAAGTTCTTCCGAAATCCCCATAATAATGCTGTTCCAGAAAAGGGAAATTTCCCTCTTGAGCAAAACCACGACTGTTTTAATTTTATCCGAGACGGTACTCAATCCCGATTGTTTCAAAACTGCAGGAGACAATTTGGTATATCCCATCTCATAAGCTTTTTTAATGACCATGCATTTAGTTTCATAAGAAACCTGATCACTGTCCCTGAGCGCCTTTGAAACGGTATTCCTTGACAAATTCAGCTCTCTTGCGATATCCTGAATCGTTACTCTTTTCACCGTATTTTCTCCTTTTGGCTATATTACATTTTGAATTTTACTGTGCAAATAAATTATATTTGCACAATAAAAGTTTACTATAACATTGCATTTTTTGCAAGCAGCTAATATTTATAAAACTTATCTTTATTATCTGTTTTATTTTTATGTGACGGTTAAATCTCACATATAATACTGATATTTACTGAATTTTTCAAAACAAAAAGCAGGGTGTAAAACCCCTGCTTTTAATTTTGCATAAGTTTGCATTTTTATTTTTATTCATAGGTTTCAAAGGCTTTCATTGCCTCTCTGTTTGCCGCATTTGCCTTTTCGGTCAAATCCCGAACAAAATCATGGGCATTTACTCCGCCGTTTATAACCGCATCTTCAACCCCAGCATATCCTTCCGCAAGGAACGTTGCAAAGCCCGGTATCATGGTTCCGCCATACGGAATGGGCTCTTTACAGTGTTCAAGGAAATAATCGAACCATGGGCCTCTGCCGTAAGGATCATCATCCCCGGGGAAGAACTTTCTCACTTCCTGCCATACCTTTTCACTCAAAGTTATCGGAAGCGCGTCAAGCGACAGCCTCGAACCGTCGGGATTCGTGAGGGTGCTATAAGCCTCAAGTTTTGCCATCCATCCCTCTTCGCTCCAGTTCATGAATTTCAGCAGCTCATAGGCTTCGCGCGGATATTCGGTTGCTGACGAAATTCCGCCGAAATCCAAAGTTCCCATTGTGTGCTTGCTTGTTGTTCCCTTGGCCCTTGGCACAAGATAAGGTACATAAATAAGCCCTTTTTCCAGATATTTGTCCTGGGCAAACAGATTGTTAAACGTCCACCATGCGTCGAACTGAAAAGCTATTTTGCCTGAATCCGCAGCCCACATGTTTCTGTCGCCAAAGGCTTTTTCCGCTTCATCCGAACCGAATGGCGGCGCATGATAGCCACCGTTTATCAGTTCAGCTTCAAGATTAATTCCGTCAGCCCAGTTTGTGAAATCAAAAGACTGACCGTCCCATCCAAATTCGCCCCAGCAGTTGTCGTCGGCCGCAACCGGATACCATGTTACAATTCTTCTGTACTGATTGAATCCGTATATGCCAAGTTCCGGCACGGTCATCTTTTTCACATATTCAACCATTTCCTCCCATGTCCAGTCCATTGGCGGCATTTCCACGTTTAACTGTTCAAACAAAGCCTTATTGGCAAATATTGTTTCAGGAAAGAATTTCACAGGCGTGGCCCATTTTCTGTCGGTGCCGTAATATCCAAACCTGCCTTCGTTTATGGTTTTCAGTACGTTATCGGATTCCGGATCGTTTTCCCAATATTCGGTCATATCCCCGAGCAGCTGGTTTGCTATTGCAAAATCGCATTCTCCCAGTATCCAGAAAGCATCAGGCATTTGCCCGCTGGCAACAAGGTTTAGGAGGGCATCGTTATAACCTTCCAGCGGGAGGGTTATAACTTCCACCGTTATATTCGGGTATTTTTCCATGAACCTTTTTGCCAAATGGGTTGTAAGCACCTCATTTTCCCAGGATGCATAAGACAGTGTAATATTTTCGGCAGTCATCGGAGGCAAAGATTTTGCTTTTTTTGTATCTTCATTCTGCGCTGCATCGGTTTCGCCGGAACCTGCGTCACCCGACGGTTGTACTTCAGACACCGCCCGCGTTCTGTCCCCGCCTTTGTCATTCCTATTGCGGTCACATGCTGCAAGCACTGTAAAGCATAAGAACATAACAAGTAAAATTGGCAACGCTTTTTTGATAACGTCCATCGGATAATCCTCCTTTTTGTCGTAATTTTTATCGTTTACCACCGAACTTACGCTTCGGTGATTATTCACCGGTAATCCCTGTTCTGTCAACGCTTTCAACAAAATTCTTCTGAAGGAAGGCGTACATTATCAGAAGCGGAAGTATGGCAAGGAAAGTCCCCGCCATTTTAATTGATTCGTTTATGTTTCTCAGCTGTTCCTGATTCCGCTGGTTATATTGTGCATATATATTCTCGAAATGCTTGAGTTCCACAACCAGCGTGGTCCAGTCATTGGAAGCCTTCGTCCCCACTCCCGAGATATACAGGGTTGTAAGGTAGGATTCATTCCAGTACCATACAAATGAAAACAGAAAAACCACCAATATCGCCGGTGCGGCAGAAGGTATTGCGATTTTCAGAAAAGCTCTGATGCTTCCCGCGCCGTCGATTTGCGCAGACTCAATCAGGGATTTCGGCATCTGTCTGAAAAACTGATAAAATATCAGTATGAAAATCTGTGCATAAAACCCCTGCCCCAAAAGTGCAGGCAAATTGAAGGCGTGCAGGCTTCCGACAAGTTTCAGCTTCGTGAACAGCACATATGTCGGCATCATTGTGACCTGTTTTGGCAGAATGAACGAAAATATCAGTATCGCCATCATTAATTTTTTCCCTTTGAACTCGAACCTGGCAAAACCGTAACCAATCACGGCGCATGAGCATACTTGGATAACGGTGGGAACGACCGCAACAACAATGCTTTTCAGGAATGTATTCCAAAAATCCATTGCCTTTGCGGCGTTAATATAATTATCCAGATACAGACTTGACGGTAACCAGTTGATTGACACATCCAGCAAATCATCCAGTGACATTAGGCTGGTGCTTACCATATAAAATAACGGGTACAAATATATGAAGCCGATGACAATAAGCAGGTAATATCTGAACAACAAGTAAACCAGACCCTGCCTGTCATTTGTTCCTTTAAGGAGCTTTATCATTTTTTCTTTATTTAAAGCCTGAAATAAATTGACCCGTACGCTTTTAACCGTTTTCACCCTGTACACACCCCTTTGGGTTTCTTTCCGGAACGCCTTGCCTGTCTTCTTAAAAGCTTCCTTCTTTCCTTTTCCTCTATTGCTTTCATTTTTTCAAACCTTTTTATCTCAGCCTGATATGTATCCCTGTTTCTTAAAACCAATGCAAAAAATCCCACAATTGCGAGAACGACCACCGAGTACAGCCACGCTTTGGCCGATGCAAAGCCATATCCCCTATTTACTGCGAACATGTCATTGTATATTGAATTAATTATCACGTTCTGCTCATTCCCCGAAACATAAATCACCGTATACACGGCATTAAGCAAAATCATAGGCTTGGTTATCGGCAACGTTATTTTCCAGAAACATTCCCATCCCGAACCTCCGTCTATTTTGGCAGCTTCATAAAGCGAATTATCTATTTTCTGCAATGCAGCAAGAAATATGAGTATCTGAACTCCTGAGTACCACAGGATTAGAATCATGTTGTTAAAAAGGTTCGCAACCGGCTCTACCATAAATGCAGGCAGGTATGTATCCAAAACCCTTATGATTCCCGAAACATTCATCGCCGGTATGCTGGTGGCACCCTGATCGGCCAGTTGAATCATTACAGGCCCGCTTACTACAATAACGGGAAGAAAATATATTGTCCTGAAAAAACCCTTTCCTTTCAGTTTTTCATTCAAAAGCATTGCAATAATGAGAGCAAATACCACAATGACCGGCACGGAAATCAGGGTATTCAGCAAATACCTTATCATATTTTCAATAAACCACACGTCAAGCCTGAACAGGTCAGTATAATTTTTTAAAGCGATAAACTCATATTTTCTTCCTTTCGGGGAAATCTTTACACTGCACAGGGAATAGTAGAATGACTGCCCCAGCGGAATAATCAGGAACGTCAAAACTCCGATTACCCACGGTGAAACAAATAAATACCCAGTCAAAGCTTCTCTTTTTTTCAGCCCGCTGTTCTTTCTTGCAAATACAATTTTTTTCATTTTCCTCCACCCACCACATAAGACATCGGTTCAATGGCATATCCGTCTGCCGTAATTACCCTGTCGGGATTGTAATTCAAATATATTTTCACGCCGTTATCGTAGCTTACGACGGTAAGCCCGTTCGAAAACTGACTGTGGGAAATTATCTTTGCTCCCTGAGTGAGATCGTTTATTTTTTTCAGCTCGTTATAGTACCTGATTATATCGTCTTTGTAGACAGCGAACCTTGAACTGTATATATCCGAAGAATTTGTGTATTGCAGTTTTGCGGGATCTTCATATGTAATGTAAAATGACGGATAAACTCCGGTTTCAACCAGTTTAAGGAAAAATTCCTCCTTGTTTGCCTCAAAATTTACATATTCGGAGTACATCGGGATTAAGCCCTTAAGGGCTATTGTCAAAAACGGCACTTCTTCATCGGTGAATATATAATTTGAAGTACTTATGGGCATATCTGCTATGGCATTGGTATATTTCCACAGGTATGAAAAAGGCTTTTCCATAATGAAATTCAGTTTCCCGCTTAATTCCGAAACGGCAGACTCATAAATATTCGCAGTGTCAACCCTGGTGTAAAGATTCCCTTTATGGGTATATGTAAAAAGGATATTTGTAATTCCACCGAGCATTATGTTTGTTACACCGTTGTTTATGTAGGATTTTGCCGACCTGATCATGACCTGTCTTGTCTTCGCAGGGGTTAAAAACCTGAATTTTTCAAACACATCCTTGTATGTCATTTCCTCATAAACCCGTTTAGTTATCTGTTTTACAACATTAAACGCAGCGTTTTTTATAGAAGGATTTATCCTTAGCGAATCCTGATATAAATAAAATTCAATTCCTGAGCTTTCACATTCCCTAATCAGTGCAGTAAGTTTTCCATTTCCCCCTATGTCACCGTCGGCAGCGTATTTTTCTATGGGCAGCGCATTTATCCCGTCCTTCTGCCACCCCTTGTAAACCGAAATTATATCGGTTACGCCGGCATCTTTCAGTTCTTTGTAAATCTCTTTTATATTGTTCACCGTCGTCATCGTTACATTCCGCTTGAAAATCAGCCAGTTTTCTTTATCAATGCCGAGAAAATCCAGGCGAATCCTGAAATTGTCATGTCTGGGAACGACGATTCCGTGTTTCAGAAGAAAATCGCGGTATTTCAGCGCCAAACCTGTGTAATTCGCATATTCACCCGAAACAAAACAGTACCTTACGCGGATGTCAAATTCATTTCGCCTCTCTTGCCTGGCAATAACATGCCCTTCCCTTTTCCCTGTGGGCTGGATATAAATCTGCCTCAGGATAAATTTCGAACAGATCCAGTTATAATCGGTATACGCACCATTGGGATAAGCTTCTATTTTGGCGCTGTAATCTCCGCTCTCTATAATTCCCAGGTACCCCATTTCTGAATCGGTATGTACCATTCCAAACACCGGTGCCATAATATTTTCTGCTTCATTAACCGACTGGTACCTGTTCATAAGTAGTGACAGGGCATAAGGTTCATCAATGCCTATATTTCTGCCATATACATATTGAGAATAATTCGAGGAAAATCTTCGGTTCTTGTCGTTAAGATATATCATGGCGCCGTTGCCGTCGGGCACCAGCATATAACCCGATCTGTCCCCCATATGCGTATGCCCGAGAAAAGGATAAACATATATTTCCCCTATTTTATACTCATCTTTGTCTTCAACGATTGACCGGTTGGGAATTTCAACAATCAGCTGATCCTCTGAAAGTGAAACATGAACGTCAAAACCAATGCCGTATTCTTCATAGTAAAGTTTCGCATAGAAACCGTCGCCGGTTAATTTCACATCCCTTTCAGCCTCGTCTGCTCCGACCACTACATGGTTCAGGTTAATTCCTTTTATAAGTTTCAGAACAATTCCCGACTTTAAAAAACTCTGCCATCCTGCAATGGCATTGCCACGGACATCTCCTTCCACAACCGATTCCATTATCGCGCCCGTTGTTTTGTCCCTTACGATAACCGACAGTGAATCCTCTTTAAAATACAGCTGGTAATTATCGCTTTCAGCAACAAGTTTATGCCCCTTTATATTTTTTGAAGGCTCAGTAAAAATCACTCCGTCAGGAAGTTTGTCGTCCATTACTGCCCGGTATTTAAGACCGAGCTTTTCATTCTGTGCCGGATATGCCGAAACTTTTGGGTTTATAACAACCGACAGAAAAACAGGAAGGAAAATGGACAATATTTTGCGCACCATATTTTTACGACTTCTCAAACCGATACACCGCCTCTCCGATTATCGCCTCGATAAAGTCGTACACCTGAGTGGTCAGCACATACATGATGAAGATAAGAAGCACCACTATCAGAGCAAAGAATGCGGTCAAAAGTATCACCTTAACCGTCTCTTTTACCGAATAACCGTTTATCTCTTTAACCGCTATAAAAAGCAGGACTGAAATCCACAAATAGAGAAAAAAGTTGGAAAATTCCACCAGAAATATTTCATTATAAGTTATCACATTGCTTAACAGCACAACTAAAATCTTTATAACAAGATACGGCCCGAGGGAGTATGCATATGCCGCATACAGCTGCCTGAAAGTGGCTTCTCCGTCATTGATGGCGCAGACAAGGTATGAACAGGCGGTCAGCAGCAGGAAAAAAGCTATAATTCCGCCGATATCCGAGAAAATCTTATACCTCCCGTCGGGTATTGTTTTTACTATAAAGCCTGTTGCGTATTTATCTATCAAAAATACGATTATAAACAGCGTTAAAAGTATATTTGCGCACAGGTACGAGGCCTTGTTTTCCATTTTTATGCCATAGCATCCGTCTATCGGATGCCTGATGAAATACCATGTGTAATTAAGCCTTGATACCAGCGGCCTGTTTTTAAATGAGACCGCTGCGGCTGCTGCACGGCTGAACAGTCCGTACTTTTCCCGAATTGATTTAACCAGTTTCCATAATGCCCCGATTAACACCAAAACCAGCAATATCGTAACAAGATTATTCTGAAGCCAGATATTGCGCACTTCCCAGTAAGCATCGGAATACCCTGCGGTGTCTTTCGCCATTCTGAAATATCTCATTGCTTCCGAATAATTTCCTTCCTGAAGATATGCCTGCCCGATGGCCTGGTTTGCGTAATCGAAAAGGCTGTTCATTCTGAGTACTTCCTGTAACGGCAGCATACTCTCGTTATATTTCCCCGACTGGTACAGGTACAGTGCTTCATGCACCAGATTTGTGAATTCGGTGGGTTTAAAAACCTGGATTTCGTTCTTCTCCTGGTCAAGCACAAACACATTGTCATTTTTGTCCACGTCAACCGCGACGGCTTTCTGAAAAAGCCCTATCCTCAGGCGCCCCGAATCCTTTCCGCCGAATATGAAAAGTAAACTGCCGTCCTTGTTGTATTCGTATACATATCCCTGTTCAGAAACAACATAAATGTTCTCATAGTTTCCCACCGAAACGGCTGACGGAAGGGGATCCACATAAACCGCCTGTATAAGGTTTTTTCCTGCCACATTCAGTTTTCTAAGGCCGGTATTGTCCTCCGAACCACCCTGGGTAACGGTATATATAAGGCCTTTTTTATCAATAAACAAATTCTTTGGGGTTTTCGGAAGATTTTTGGGGAGTTTTGCAAGCTGTTCCTCTGTAAGTATTGCCCGTCTGAAAATATCAAGGAAAGTAACCGAAGTCAGATTGGTTCCGTAGTATCCAAGAAAGGTTCCGCCGCCAGCGGGACTAATCTGAACAATGCCGTTGGTATTTCCTTCGCAGATGATATACATTATCCCTTTTGCGTCCACCACAAGTTTCTGCGGTTTAAACTCAACACCTTTTCCATAAAGGGGATGATCGGGTTTGGCGTATTCGTTGACCACTTTTCCGGCCCGATCCATGACAATAACTTTCTGCGCGCCTTTGTCCGCCACATACAAATACTTGTCATCAGTTACGAAAATACCCGTTGGCTCATTAAGCACCCCTTCCCCGTATATTTCCAGCAAATTCCCGTCGATGTCGGTTACAAGTATTCTTTTTCCGCCGGTATCGGCTATATAAATCTCCCCGTCGGCTGTTATCTTCATATCCGATGCGTTTCTGAAGGAATGTTCACCGACTTTGTTTATGGTTTTAACAGGTATGTACGCCGACTGGGTTTCCACAACCCTTCCATACCCGTCCAGCGTAAAAGTCTTATACGGAATATCCGCCATCACATACAGCCCATTAAGCCAAAAGGCCGATGCAAAGGTGATTAAACCCGCCATTAATTTGGGCAAAAGCCTTCTTTCAAACCTTTTCACGAGTAAACCCCCATATCCCGATTACTTCAGCCCCGAATGCGCCATTGTGTTCATGACATTGCTCTGCAGGATGACAAACAGCGCCAGATTTGGCACGAACATAACAAGGCCTGCAGCCGCAGCCATTCCCTGTCCGGCAATTACATTCCCGGCACCCGTCAGTGTATTCATATAAAAAGGAAGTGTTCTTAAGGTCTCATTGGAAATGTAATAGGACGAACTCATTACATCTCCCCATACCTGCTGGAATGAAAGAATGGCACCCGTTGCCACGGCCGGTTTTATTAGTGGAAGGATAATTCTCCGGTATACGGTAAAATCACCAGCTCCTTCAATATACGCCGCTTCAATCAGCGAATCGGGAACCTGGTCGGTAAACTGCTTTATCAGGAACAAGCATACCGGCATTGCCATTAAGGGTAAAATGAGCGCAAAATACGTATCAATTAATCCAAGGGCATTTATTATCAGGTACCTCGGTATCATAACCGAAACAGGTACAAACATCAATGCCGCGTTGTTTATTTCCATAAGGGTTACCTTGCCCTTAAACCTCAGTTTTGATAACGCGAAAGCCGCGAGGGTGGAAATAAATACGGAACCGGTCACCGTTGTCAGTGTTACCAGAAATGTATTAAATACATACCTGCCGATGGGAATTGCTGACGTTGACGTAGTTCTAAACAGTTTATAAAAATTATCAAGTGTAGGCCTTATGACAAAAAACCTTGGAGGATAAGCAAACAGCTCATCCATTGGCTTGAAGGCATGGCAGAATATAAAAACTATCGGGAGAAGCATGAACAGAGCCAGCGGCAAAAGAATCAGCATAATTTTTATCTGGCTTCTGTCGAACCTTTTAGGATTTATATAATTTTTCCGGTACCTTGCCATTCCGACCACCCGCCCCGTTAATATTCCCTTTCGGAAAACAGCCTTTTTGAAACTCTTGAAAAAACATATACCGTCAGCAGCAAAACCACTGAAACCGCAGACGCGTATCCCATTTCGTAACGGATAAAGCCATAGTCTTCAATATGATTCACCACCAGCTGTCCGGCATATCCCGGTGTTGGATTTGCCCCCGAAAGCTGAACGCCTATCATACCGTTCTGGAAAGTGTTTACTATAGACATCACCGCCGCAAACAGCATTTGAGGTTTCATTGCGGGTATCGTAATATATATGACTTCCTGGAAGCGGTTTTTTACCCCGTCAATTGCGGCAGCTTCGTACAGAGTTTCGTCCTGGTTCAGGATTCCTGCGAGAATTGCAAGAAAACCCACGCCCATGCTGCTCCATAACGCAACTATAATCATTATCGTAAGCAGATATCTTTTGTCGGTAAGCCATTGTACAGGTTCTGTAATTATTCCGAGCCGAATCAGCCACGCATTGATATATCCGGCCTGATCCCCGCTGAACAAAATCCTCCACAGCACATTCATCGCCACCCCTGAGGTAATTGACGGCGAATAGAATACAAGGGCAAGTATCGTCCGCGGAACTTTTGGCAGCTGGGAAAGTGCCCATGCCACCAGGAACGACAATATATACCCTCCCGGCCCCACTATAAGCGCGTAGGTTATTGTATTTGGCAATACATACTGCATGAAAATTTCATCCTGTGTCACTAAATTCACATAATTCATCAGTCCGACAAAGTCAGGAAATTCAAGGGTGTTAAAATTAGTTACCGACAGCATTATTGCCATCGCAATCGGGATCAGGATAAAGACAAGGAACAGCAGTAAGTACGGAGCCAGAAAAACATAAGCGTTAAGGTTGTTTTCCCTGCTTGAAAGCTTTTTTCCCGTTTTCAACGCTTTCATCCCCTAATTTTCACCATATAATATCCGGCGTACTTTTTCGAGTGTAGGTACTTCATATTCCTTTATCATTTTTCCGTCATGGGACATATACCCAAATTCTTTCAGCTTTCTTTCGGTCTCCCTGTTAATCCTTTTCACGGCGGTATTAAGCGTAATTCTCAGGTCCCTTCCGTCCACTACAACGGCGTTGAAAGCGTTGCTCAGTTCCCTTTCGGTCATATAGCTTCCTGGAAGCCTTGGCGCTTCCAGTACCCATTTTGTCTGTTCTATTATAACGGCTTTATGTTTTGCGTCCCACGGAAGTTCGGCAAATGCTTCAAGATTGGCGGTATTCCATATGTATTCAGGCCCGTAGGTTATTTGAAGCGTCTGCCCGTACTCCACCTGCACCTCTTTTGACGTCCACCATTTTATATACTCCCACGCCATTTTTTCCCTTTCCTCAGTGCTTCTGAAAATAACACAGCTTTCAGCACCGCCCGACGTATACCTTACAATTTCGCCGTTTTCATTAACTATTCCCGGAACAACTGCGATATCCCAATTGCCGGCTATCTCCGGCGCGGCGTTTATAAGAAGGTTATACATCCCATACTCGGCTATTCCTATAGGCAGGCTGCCGTTTCTGAATCGCTGATAAAAACTTGGCACTTCCACGGGAAGATTATAAATTGTAAAAAGCTCCGTAAGTTCGGTAAACCCCTGAACAGTCCTTTCACTGTTCAAAGCCGTATTGTCTGCAGTTCTTCCATAAAGACTGCCGCCGTATTGGAAAATCAAAGGAGTGGTTCCGTGAAAATTCTTGAACGAACCCATGCCCGCCGTGGGATAGTAAAAATTCATGCCGCGTATCTGAAGTTCGGGAAGCATCCGTTTTACATCTTCAACCGTTTCGGGTATCTCCAGCCCCAGTTTTTCCAGTATGTCGGTTCTGTAAAACAATACCCAGAAATTGATGGTTTCAGGCACGGCATAAATTCCATCGCCTATCATCGCAGGGATATGCAGTCCGTCTGCAAACCTTGTCAGAACTTCCCTGAAATCCCCGAATTCGGTTATATCCTTCAACGCGCCTCTTATAGCCAGTTCGAAAGGTACCGAATAGTTTACCGACTGCGCCACATCGGGAGCGTCGCCCGCTGCATTTGCCATAATAAGCTTCCCCTGATCGGGCATAATTGAGACATCGACTTTAATTCCGGTTTTTGGAGTAAAACTTTCATCAATCATTTTCTGAAGCAGCTCCACATGTTGCCTGGAGCGGTTAACCCAGACCTGCAGGTGGCTTTCGTCCTTGTTGGAGGCCGAATACGCCTGATCGGCAAAAGAAGAGAAAAACCTTGCAATACTCAGATAAATGCTTTTAAAGAAACCAATACCTTCCGGAAGTTTTGCGTTCTTCTGATATATGTATATTTTATCAATTGCCAGGCGGTTATCCTTTAATATGTCAATAAAGTTAGCCAGGTACTGAACGGCGGAATTAGTGCTTTGCGCAAGTTCATCAATTCTGTATGGGATTCTGTTTGGTTCCCTTGCAAGTCTTCGTAAACTTTCCGCAGCTATTTTTGCATAGGATAAAGCACCTATTTCTTTTACTTTCGGGTTGTGCTTCCTCAAATCATTTCTCAGTCCGTCCAGCTCATCCGCCCATGTCAGGAGCCTTTCCCGGACATCGGGAATGTAGTTTACCAAATCCAGATCCCTGTATTTATCCTTATTTCTACCTGCTACCTTTGTAATTTCCAGCGCCAGGTCGTTGATACCCGAAATAATTCTTTCGGTTGTTTCCAGAGCATGCCTTATATTGTCTATACTAATTGTCAGCGAAATGGTATGTCTGCCTTTGTCCAAATACAAAGCCACAGGCTCTCCGTCATTATCAGTCAGTGTTAAATTCGTATAATCTTTCGTATATTTAAACGGATAGGATTTCAATAGCCTGTTTGGAATTTCCCCGTCTATCCTGATATCCAGAAACACGGGGAAATCTGTCTTGTCGCTCTGCCTGTATACAAAACCCATATAATAACATCCCGGCTCATCTATAAGAAATTCATATGAAACGGTCTGGCCTGCGTCTTTAAAAGACGCGGCGTCTATTACATTCAACACCTTTTTTGACGCATCATAAGGCGTCAAAGCAGTATTAAACTCGCATGTGGCGCGGATTGAAGAATCATTTCTGTAATCAATTCTCTCTGCTTCAATAATTATAATTCTGTCTCCGTCCATCGCCTCCTGTTTTGAATAATCGGGAATTTTGGTTTCACCGCTAAGGTAAATGTTTCCTAAAAGCATAGCACCTTCGGTGATGTTTAATTCAATTATGTTTTCCCCTTTTTTCAGCTCAAAGGCGAACGGGGCGGAATAACGGTAGCTTCCGTCCATAACAAACTTTTTTTCCCAGCGTGGCAGTTTTTCAGGGGATGAGACAATTTCGTTGCCATATCTGTCATAGGATTTTTCCTTTTTATCAATCCAGGTGCTCTCAAATACCAGGTTTTGCGCCTCATAAAACGGTATCCTGCCGTTAACCGACAGCGAAGCCTTTACCGGCAGAATTGAATCAGAACTGGGATAATAGTCAAAGCTTATCCAATACAACGCAGTTTCAGGCACATTTACCGAAAACAGGGCACATTCTCCCCGTGACAGCTCAATAACATCATTTCTGTATCCTTTATTATCCGAAACAAGTTTTCCACCTGATAATTCAGCAATATAGGAATTATTCACAGGAATTTCTATAACGTCTCCGGAATACATGGCCGCCGTATATCGGCTGCTTATGAATGAATAATTTTCTGCAGTGATTTTATTTAAATAATCAGTTCTGCTTATGTCGGAAGTATCGGGAAACGCTGAACCTGAAGAAACGCAATCAGTTGATGTGGTGCCCATGGTTGTCAGCATGGCGGTAACTAATAAAACGGCGGATAAACCTTTTCGGATTTGAAATGCCATGGTATCCCCACCAATACATTTTAACTATAAATATTTTATTAAATTTAAAAATTAAATATAATATAAAATAATTTATAAATTTATGAAATATCTATATAGATTATACACAACATTCTATGCTAAGTCAATATAATTTTGGCAATATTCCCATGGAAATACATGATAATTATTTCCACTGTTGGAGTTTAACTGATTTTTATAGAAAATCAAGCTATTGATTATAAAATACCAAAAAAATTAAAAAAGCCGGATCAGAAATGATCCGGCAAACTATTCAATGGCCCAAATACCGCTTCCCCATATCGCAACGCCTGTATCCGAAAGAGCGGTAAAAGTCATAACATTCTTTTTTCCGTATTCATCCCACTGCATTACGAACACGCCTTTATAGACCTCTTCACCGATGACAATCTCAACACTTCTTCCGTCGTCTTTAAGTTTCCAGGTGCCTTTTACAGCTCCCGTAATCGTATAATCCTCATTCAGTTGAATCAACTCAGATACTATCGCCTCTCTGTTAATGGATTTTCCATGGTTTATATATTTATAAATTCCTGTTACCTGTTCTTTCGTATATGTTCCCAATGTTTCCCCAGTATACCTGTAAGGAGCCACAACCGGCCATCCGTCCTCGTTTATGAAGAACTGATGAACGCGAACTTCATGGACTTCGCCCCTGCCTTCAAATCTTGTGTGAAAGATGAGGAAATACTTACCCGTCTTCTCATCATAATACGCAGAATTATGCCCCGGTGAAAGATACCCAAAACGTATTTTCGACTGCTCACCCTCAATCCATGCAAACCGGTGACCGCCCATCAGCTTGACACCATATCCTTCTATGGACGGATCATGAAAGAAGGTTCCCGGCGCACCCTTGCAGTTTATCATATCATTTCCGCTTGCATCATAATACGGCCCGTCGGGATTTTTCGAACGGGCAACCCTTATATTGTAACCCCCTTTTGAATCAAGACCTCCGAAGGATAAAAACAGGTAATAATACCCGGTCTCAGGGCTGTATAATACAAACGGGCCTTCAATCCGTGCGTGGTTTCCTCCCAATATTTTTTTACCATATCCCTTATTAAGGGGAAAACCCGTTTCGGGATCCATTTCCAGAATGTAAATCCCGCCGGAATATGAGCCATATACCATCCAAAGCCTTCCTTCAGTGTCATAGAACAGACATGGATCAACAACGTTCGGATGCACATTGGCATTATACATATTTCCGTCTTCACTGGGCATATCATATCCCATCCCCGATTTCAGTATAATACCGAGATCCCTGTACGGTCCTTCAATGTCGTCAGATACGGCAACGCCCAGCGCAGACAAAGGAGAACTCCCTTCGCAGGTGCAATAATACATGTAATACTTTCCGTTCTTTAAGCGTATTACGTCAGGAGCCCAAAAAGTGTTGGTTTTGGACCACTCAAAGGCCTCCCTCATTTCCTCCAGGGCATTGGGAATTATGGGGTTGGAGGCGTTCACTCCCGAACCGATTAATTCCCAGTTCATAAGGTCTTTTGACTTTGCAGCCGCCAGATGGGATCCGAATATGTAATAGGTGCCGTTGTCTTCGACTATTGACGGATCATGAACAGAAACGTTGGCAAAGGAGTAATTAATCGGATTGTCCGCAGTTAACTTAACATCCCTTCCGATGACAATCCCGCCTGTATCCGAGTCATTACTTTCAGTGCCGGTAGGCTGAGCACGATTATCCTTCGTTTCGGCCGGGACTTCATTGCCCGCTGTTCTTTTCCCGCAGGCCGCAGTCAGTAATAAAGCCCCGACGGCCAGCATGAATATAATTTTTTTCCTCATTTTCAACTCCCCCGCTAATTTATTCATAAACCTGTTTTTGATACTCAAAAACAGGCATTCCGTCATCACTCCAGCCGATTTCCATTGTTAATGTATGACGGTTGGGATCATATAAAGGATTACCTATTATTTCTTCATACTGCCTTGCATGGAAAAACATTATATCTTTTGTGCCGTCTTCTGATTTTGTAAAGCTGTTATGTCCGGGCCCAAAAATTCCTTTTTCCCTGTCGGTAGCCAATACAGGGTACCTGGACTTCTTCCATGACAACGGATCCAGTAAATCGGAATTTTTATTTGCATAAAGCATTCCCATACAGTAATTGGCGCTGGTATCGCTGGCCGAATAGGTAAGGAATATGTATTCGCCATGTTTTAGAACCGCAGGTCCCTCGTTCACCCAGAATCCTCTCCGCTCCCAGTCATAGTCAGGGGTTGACAGCATAACCTGCACGGTCTTTAATTTCCACGGTGTTTCCATTTCGGCTATATACAGATTTGAAATCTGTCTGCCCACTCCCACTTTTTCAGCCCATACAAAATAATATTTTCCGTTGTTTTCAAATACCGTCCCGTCCAGCGAAAAAGAGCGGAAAGAAAATTCGTCCTCATCGGCACATTGCATCTTTCCCAGTTCCTTCCACTCACCCGCAACAGGATCGGCATCCCTGCACTCCAGCACGTATGGTCTTATCTCCCACTGATTTTCGGCTTTTCCCGCCGCAAAATAAATATACCAGGAATTATTAATGTAGTGTATTTCCGGAGCCCATATATGTTTGCTCATCTCACCGCTTTCATGTTTTCTCCATATAACATGTTCTTCCGCATTTCTTAATCCCTTAATTGTTTCAGATTTTCTTAAAATAATTCTGTCATATTCCGGTACCGAGGCCGTAAAATAATAATATCCGTCAGTATGCCTGTATATATACGGATCGGCTCTTTGTTCCAACAGCGGCTTGTTATAGGGCGTTGTTCTTATGTTCGAATTCTGCATTGCAAGTCCCCCTCAAATCTGTTTGTAAAAAAATCATAGACTTACTTTATATTATAATAAAATATTTTAGGTTTTTATGAATTACTATTTAATAATATAACATAACCTTATTCATGTCAACAATTAACGAAAATAATAAAAATCCCCACCTACAAATCTCAACGATTGTAGAATGGGGACTTCATTACAACTTATATTGGATTCCGTGCCTGTAATAAACTCAGACTACAATACACGGTAATGAGGAATAATATCCTCATATGTACCGTCTTTATTTAAAAATCCTCCGGGAATAACTCCAAGTTTAACAAACCCTAATTTTTCGTATAAGCGGAGCGCTCTCTGATTTGACTTAACCACCGCATTAAATTGCAAAATTCTGAATCCCAGCTCTTTTGCCTTGCTCATACAATGCTGAACGAGCTTTTCGCCGATTCCTTTTCCACGCATGTCCTTCCTTACTGCATAGCTCGCATTACAAATGTGCCCGCACCTGCCGACGTTATTGGGATGAAGTATGTAAAGCCCTACAATTTCTTCGGTTTCGGTGTCAAAAGCAATACCCGTAAACGACTGCCGTGAAAAAAACTCATGCCCGCCTTTTTCATCAAGAAGCTCGGTTTGCGGAAATGCATTGCCTTCTTCAACAACCTCGTTCCATATTTTAACGGCTTCCGTCACGTCGGCTTTCGTATATTCCCTTATTTCAACATTCACCTGTCTTCACCCCTGAAGTTGTGTGGTTAAACCATCCGGTTAAAACTTTACCTAAATTGTTCCTATCCCAGCTTCCGTTCTATAAACTCAGCCAGTTCTTCAGCTTTTTTTGAAATATAGTCATAATCCCTGCCTTCGATCATTACCCGTACCAGGGGCTCTGTTCCCGACGGACGTATCAGAACCCTGCCTTCGCCATGGAAAGCATTTTCCAGCTCCCTGCATTTTGCAGCAATTTCGGGGTCATCCATAAATCTGTTTTTGTTTTCGTTTTTAACCCGTGCGTTTTTAAGGACCTGCGGATATACTTTCATTATCGAAGCCAGTTCGGCCAGACTCTTTCCGGAATTCTTCACAATCTGAACCAGTTGCAGCGCCGTAAGCTGACCGTCGCCGGTAGTGTTGTAATCCAGCATGATAATGTGCCCTGATTGTTCACCGCCAAGAGCATATCCGTTTTTCAGCATATGCTCCAACACATACCTGTCGCCCACTTTTGTTTTTTCCAGCACCAGTCCGTGTTCCTTTGCCATTATGTCAAATCCGATATTGCTCATGACAGTGACAACAATCGTATTTTGGGGCAGTTTATTCCGCCTTTTGAGTTCAAGGCCGATAATACCCATAATCTTGTCGCCGTCTACATAGTTTCCTTCAGAATCAACTGCCAGAACTCTGTCGGCATCACCGTCAAATGCGAGACCAAGATCGCATTTGTTTGCCAGTACGGTTTCCCTCAGCATTTCCATATGGGTTGATCCGCAGTTTACATTAATATTCATACCGTCAGGGGTATTGTTTATTACAATCACGTCGGCTCCCAGTTCGCGGAAAACCCTCGGCGCCGTTTCATACGCTGCACCGTTTGCACAGTCGAGCGCTATTTTCAAACCTTCAAAAGATGTATTTACCGTATTTTTAAGATAAGATATGTAATCCTCTTTTGCTCCTTTTATTTCGGTTACACGTCCAACTGCACATCCCGTAGGATTTGGAAGTTCCTCACTGTTGTCAAGAATTATGGATTCAATCCTCTCTTCAACGCTGTCAGGCAGTTTATACCCCTGCCTGTCAAAGAACTTAATCCCGTTAAATTCCGCGGGGTTATGGGATGCTGATATAACAACTCCGGCATCCGCGTTGTAATGACGTGTCAGATACGCAACCGCCGGCGTTGAAACCACACCAAGGCATATCGCTTCGGCCCCGGCGGAACATATCCCTGCGATAAGGGCCTTTTCAAGCATGTCACCCGATCGTCTTGTATCCTTACCTATAACAATTCTCGGGGTACCTTTCGATTCCTCGGCCAAGACATAAGCCCCGGCCTTTCCCAGTTTATACGCCAACTCGCATGTCAGTTCTGAATTGGCAATACCTCTTACCCCGTCAGTTCCGAACAGTCTTCCCAAAATAATTCCTCCTAACGCTTAAATAGACTCTTTAACAATTTCTCACAAAAATTCCACAATCATTATACTCCAATGCCGTCAGCACTATCAACAAATTTCCCGGTTTCAGGAATTTTTCAGCATAATGTATTCAATCACGTTTGCAACTTCCTCACAGGCATCACAGCAGTTTTCCAGATAATCATAGGTTTGATCCCATGCCATTATTTCAACTACGTTTTTGCTGTTAACATACAAATGGTGAACTGCGTCGGTATAAATCCTGTCCCCCTCTTCTTCAAGAACATTGACTTCCACAATTAAGTCATGCAAAACCTTCGATTTTTGAAAATCCCTGAACTCCGACACCGCCTTTTTCAAAGCATTGCAGCATTTTACAATAATCTCTGCCATCTGCTTTGCATGCTCCTTGATACTCCGTATATTGAACATATACAGGCGCAACAGGACATCTTCTATCGTGTCGGTTACATCATCAATTGCATCGGCCAGCGCCATGATGTCCTCACGATCTATTGGCGTTATAAACTCCCGTGAAAGCCTGCGGATCATTGCATGCCTTTCGGTATCTCCGCCATGTTCAATTTCGTGCATCTCGCTCATTTTATCACGAAGTTCTTCAGCATTGAAATCATTCATAATGTTATATAACAAATTTGCCGCTTTACAGGAATGATCAACAAGTCTGACAAAAGTGTCAAAATAATCTTCGCCTCTTTTTCTCGCCATACTCCTATACCTCTTTTTTAATATTTTTAACTTTTTATAATCACTGTTCCTTACAGTCACGAACTAAAAAACAGTCCGTTAAAAAACCAGCATGAATAATTTTGCCATCAGGAAGCCTATTATACCACATCCGGGGAAGGTAAGCACCCATGCACTTACCATATCCTTAACCACACCCCAGTTGACATTTGACAGCCTTTTTGCCGCGCCGACTCCCATAATTGAAGTTGTTTTTGTGTGAGTCGTGCTTACCGGCAAGCCAAAAACAGAAGCTATAAAAAGGCTTAACGAAGATGCCAGATCGGCAGAAAAACCCTGATATTTTTCCAGTTTGACCATGTCCATACCAACGGCTTTTATTATTCGGTAACCCCCGATGGAAGTTCCAAGGGCCATCACGACCGAACATAGGAATATAAGCCAGATGGGTATTTCGAATTCGGTGACATCAGTCCTGCCCTGGGCCAAAAAAACCCCCAGCAGAAAAACACCCATGAATTTCTGTCCGTCCTGCGCGCCGTGCATAAATGCCATTCCTGCACTGCCGACAATCTGGGCATACTGGAAAAATACCGACGTTTTTCTTCTGTTAAAATTCCTGAAAATCAGCTCAACCAGTTTTACAATTATCCAGCCCATTATGAATCCCATAAACAGGGAAAGGAACAGGCCGTAAATAACTTTTACCCATTCCCGTGGATTAATCCCTGCCAGTCCTCCCTGAACGGCTATTGCAGCCCCTGTTATGCCCGCAATCAAAGCATGGCTTTCGCTGGTAGGAATACCAAACCACCATGCTGCAGTTGCCCACAATACAATGGCAAACAGCGCAGCACACAAAGAAACAAGCGCATCATGGGGATTTCCACCGAAATCCACCATACTGTAAATAGTCTGCGCCACCATTGAATTAAACAGCGTCATTACAAGCACGCCGAAAAAGTTAAATATTGCGGCCATAATAATGGCTGCTCTCGGACCCATTGATCTGGTTGAAATAGATGTCGCTATTGCGTTAGGCGCATCGGTCCAGCCGTTTACAAAGATAACTCCCAAAGTCAGAATTACAGTTATTGCAAGTGCAGGGTTGCTGAAAAACTGTTGCAGAAAATCATTAAGTTCTATTCCCACCATTCATTTTCCTTCCTGATATAGTTTTTATTTAATTAATGTTTTTAAGCATTTTATATTCCAGAGCTCTGCCTTCGGTATCATAGTGTCCGGCCAGCCGGTGATTTATATCATCAATGACCGATTCCGCAATGTTTTTGCAGTTGTCGGTCATTCGTTCAATCGTATGGATTAATTCCACGTAAGTTACAGCCGTAACCGGGTTGCATTCACCCCTTTTCAGGCGTTCCAGATGCCTCTCCCTTAAAACTTTTTCTATGTCATCCATTTTATTTTCTTCAGACAGTACCGACAATGCCAAATCTTTATCATTATTTTCCAAGGCAACAAGAGTCTGATCCATGATAAGTTCAATTTTCTCAAAAGCTTCACGGATTTCGACCAACGCTTTTTCGGAGTACTGAATTTTATTTTCCATATTATTCTGCCCCAGCAGTGTCGAACTTTCGCAATGATCGCCTATTCGTTCCAGATCATGAACTATGCGCATGTATCCGGTCAATCTTACTGATTCCGATTCGCTCAGTGTATTTTCGGAAATAATTTTTGAAAGGTAATTTAATATTTCGTTCTGAAGCATATCGACTGTTTCTTCCATTTCCTCGACATCCTTTATCAGCGATTCCTTCTGTTCCAGTATGACTGTTTTTGTGCAGGATATCATTTTCTGAATTAACCTGCCCATCCTCACCATTTCCCTCATGGCGAGATCCATGGCAACCGCCGGAGACGAGACTTTATCGCCGATATACACAAGAACCCTGTCGGTAAGCTCACCTTTTCCTTTGTATACACGCGTAACCAATCTCGCGAGCAAATCTATGAAAGGCGCAAAAAGAACAGCATTTACAATATTGAATATACTGTGGGAGTAGGCTATGGCCAAATCCATCCGATGCGGCTGGATACTTCCGCCCATTAATATGGAAACTATATACTCATAAGGATTTATAAGACAAATAAATATCAGACTGCCTGCCACATTAAAAATAGTATGGGTCAATGCAGCCCTTTTTGCGTTTACACTTGCGCCTATCGACGCCAGAAGCGCAGTAACCGTTGTCCCGATATTGCTTCCGAAAAGAATGGGAAGTGCTGCACGAAGTGTTATCAGCGGCTCGCCTGATGCAGTCGTCTGCAGTGCCAGCTTCTGTAAAATCGCAATAGCCGCGCTGCTGCTTTGGATTATGGCTGTAAATACCGTACCTATAAACAGACCCAAAAATCTGTCACTGCTTACCTTTAGCATCGTGTCTGCCACAGCCTGAGACTTCGCAAGGGGAGCCATCTGATCGCTCATTACATTCAAGCCTACAAAGAGGAGCCCGAACGAAAAAACTATATATCCTATATTTTTTATTTTTTTTGATTTCGGAAAAAAGTAAAGAATAAAACCTATCCCTGCAAGGGGTAACGCCAGCTCACCGATATCTATGGATACAAGCCAGGCAGTTACTGTTGTACCGATATTGGCACCTATTATAACTCCTATTGCCTGTTTCAGAGTCATTAAGCCTGCGCTGACAAACCCGATAACCATTACCGTTGTAGCGCTGCTGCTCTGAATGACTGCCGATACGGCAGTGCCGACCAGAATTCCGATGATAGGATTGTTGGTCAGAATACTTATTATATATTTAAGCTTTTCGCCGGCAACCTTTTGAAGTCCGTCACTTAGCATGTTCATGCCGAACAGAAAAATGGCCACACCGCCCAACAGACCGGGCAAAAAGCCCAATATGCCCGCCGCAGTATTCATATGCACCTCCAAAAAACGACATCGGTTACTATTTTAACACAAAGAAATTCAGGTACACAAGTATATAATTTATGTACCGGACGGGCTTTCTCCCGTTCCTTCCGAATTTGGAGCAGGTGTGGGCGATAATTCGGATTCACTGCCCGGGACGGGCGTGGGTGTAGGTGTTGGTGAGGGTGTGGCCCTTTCTGTTTCAATATTTACATAAACTTCCCCTTCAAGATATATTCCGGACGGAAGGGATATACGGACTATAACAGGCTGAACACCTTCGGTTGTGCCCGAAACATCAACAAAGCCTTTAACCGATTTAACATTCAATGTTTCCAGTATTTCCGAAGGTCCCTTCACGCTGAAGGTTATCTCGTCTTCAAGGATTCTGTATTTTGTCTGACCGCTGATATCTCCTCCGAAAATGGTTATCGATGACCTTGGGATGGTCACAATTTTATGCGAATATTTCCTGATATTCACATGCGCCGTTACAAAGGGCGGGCTATTATAAAGCTGGACATTATCAGGAAGAATTAAATTTAAATCTTTCTGAAAGGATTCACTTGCGTTTTCGACACTTAACTGTTCGGCCTCTATGGATTCTATCCTCTTCAGCACATCATAATTCCCTGTAATTTTGACTGTATTCTGGGATAATGTATAATCCTGAACATAATAATCATCTTTAGGTTCTCCTGTAAGAGTTGTGGAAACCGGTACAGTTTTTGCAACGTTGTAATCTACGGCAACCTGAACACTTCCGTCAAGCGAAGATATAAGCCTGCCGTTGCTGTTATACACCTCTATCCGTTTGGTTATTGTCTCACCCGTCAACACCTGTTCAACGTCCACCGACACAACAACGCTTTCCACGCTGTCCATCACGCTTTCCAAATCCTGCAGAATGACGGTGTTGGGATTTAACTTGACATTTACAATTTCATACCCTTCCGGAAGTTCACCAACCCACTTTACATTAACGGGAAATTCTTTCCTTACTATATTTTCCAGCCTTATTTTTACAACTTTAGGATTGACATCGGCAACAATAATATCCTGATCTCCTGTATATTTGGGAAGATCTATCCTCAATTCGGTGATGCTGGTATCCTGAATTCCGCTGAAATCCAGAAATGCTTCAAAGTCGTTGGCGGTAACCTTATCAACACGCTGTTTCCTTCCTTTTATAACAACATCCACATTGGTGGGGATATTTGATGAAACCAATCTTATATTGCTGGAATCAAGTATCTGCACATTTGTTCTCAGGGGAATTGAAATTGTACGCTCTACAAGCGGGTTTTGGTGATCAAGGACTATAAACCAGATCAAAATACCGATAAGTACCGATATTACCCTTAAAAACGAATCCTTTTCCACAATCTTGTTTAAGTTTATATTTTTTATTTTAATCATTGGTTTTCACCTTTCTGAACCAAAAGCGCTTTTTATTCGTGTTTTTGTCAATAAGGAAACGGTACAGCGCCTTTCTCAGGGTATCAGGAGTAAGGTTCCGTGTAAGGTTTCCGTTATGAGCATAGGAAATCTTCCCTGATTCTTCCGAAACAACGATTGATATAGCGTCAGAAACCTCGGTTATGCCCAGCGCAGCCCTGTGCCTTGTCCCAAGTTCCTTGCTGAGTGTGGTATTTTCAGTAAGCGGCAGGTAACAGCCTGCCGCTTTTATTTTATTGTTTCGTATTATTACGGCACCGTCATGCAGGGGCGTGTTGGGCGTGAATATATTTGTCAGCAGTTCATAGGATATTATTGCATCCATTTGTGTTCCGGTATTTATTACATCACCTATTTTGGTGTTTCTTTCAATCACTATCAGGGCGCCAATATATTCCTGTGAGAGGTGTGTACAGCACTTTACTATTTCTTCAATCGCAGCCGTTGTTCTGAGTTGATCCTCGTCAGAGTCCAGCGGCAACAAATTTTGAAATCCGCTGTTACCTATTTTTTCAAGTCCTCGTCTGAGTTCAGGCTGGAAAATGACAATCAACGAAAAACCCAGTAACGATATGGCGCCTTCAAGAATAAAAGCTACCGTTTTAAGGCCTATTAACTGGGCTACTTTAAGGCCGATGACAATAATCAGTATGCCCTTTACCAACTGCATTGCGCGGGTTTCACGTACAAGCTGGATAACCTTGTACACAATATATGAAATTATGCCTATATCAATAATCATCAGAAAAAAGTCCAAAGGTTTCTCCAGTCCCAAGTAATTCCCGATTAGTATAAAAAATTCCCTGACATTACTTATATCTGCCACTTTTTAAGCTCCCCGATCCTTTGTCCTGTTTTTTCGTATAATAATATACGCAAAAGACAGACAAAAATCCTCTTCACCTTTTTAACATTTTATCAAAAGCATTCTTTACAATGAGAATTATATCTCTTTATTCCATGAATTTGTACCTCTCCGTTTACTTTGTAATAAAAATGAAAAAACTTTCGGAATAAAAAAAAAGCGGCAATAAGCCGCTTTATCACGCTAACTGTTCTTTGGCCTTTTCAACAAGCTTTGCAAACGCCTCAGCATCATTCACAGCCATATCGGCAAGGACTTTTCTGTTCAGTTCAATGCCGGCTTTTTTAAGTCCGTTCATAAACCGGCTGTATGAAATACCGTTTCTTCTTGCTGCAGCATTTATTCTTGTTATCCAAAGTTTTCTGAATTCTCTTTTCTTTTGTCTTCTGTCCCGATATGCATACATCAGGGACTTCATAACAGCCTGGTTGGCAACTCTATATAATTTGCTTTTTGCACCAAAGTAACCTTTAGCAAGTTTCAGGATTTTTTTATGCCTTGCCCGTGTTCTGACACCGCCTTTAACTCTTGCCATATTTCACACCTCTTTCTAATCATTTGTATGGAAGCATTGCCTTAATTGTCGCAGTATTTGCGGACGAAGCAATGGTTGCTTTGCGAAGATTTCTCTTCCGCTTTGAAGACTTTTTGGTAAGAATATGACTTTTATATGCTTTATTCCGTTTTACCTTACCGTTAGACGTTATTCTGAACCTTTTTTTCGAAGAACTATGGGTTTTTAATTTTGGCATGGATAAAACCTCCTCTGCTATAAATAAAGTCTGCCATGATTGTAGGCTCTGCAATTATACCCTTTACTGCTTATCCTTAATGGGTGCGAACGTAACTGACATGCTTCTGCCGTCCATTGTAGGCTTATTTTCCATCTTACCGTATTCCTTTATCATTTCGGCAAACCTGTCAATTACGTCATAAGCCATGGAGGTGTATTGCATCTCCCTGCCTCTGAACCTTATGGATATTTTAACCTTATCCCCGTCTTTAAGAAATTTTATTGCATTTTTTGCTTTAAACGCAAAGTCGTGCTCTTCAATTTTTGCCGAAAGCCTGATTTCTTTCACAGAGATACTGGCCTGTTTCTTTTTTGCTTCCTTTTCCTTTTTGGCCAATTCATACAAATACTTGCCGTAATCCATAATCTTGCAGACAGGGGGATTTGCATTCGGTGAAATTTTAACCAGGTCTAAATCCCTTTCATTGGCCTTCATTTGAGCTTCCCTGGCTGACATAATTCCCAGCATTGTGCCGTCAACATCAATCAACCTTACTTCCTTATCCCTGATCTGACTATTCACCTGAATCTGATCTTTCTTAATAAATAACACCTCCGTATTTTTAACCCATTAATTCAAGGGTATGTAGTATAGTTTTTAATTTAAACATAAATTTGACAAATAAAAAAGCAGGTAAGCCACTTCACCTGCGTTAAATCACAGCAACATACTGCTACGATTTAAACCCTGAAGTCAACAGGACACAGGGTGAGAAGTGGACACTTCTACTTTGTTGTCAATTCAACTATACACGAACTAATTGAAGTTGTCAAGCAGAAATTTATATGACATAAATATCCGAAAATTCTATTTCAAGATACTCGGTCCTGCTTTTTATATAATCGGGAGAAAGCTCTTCCTTCACTGTACACGACTGGGGCAGTTGCAGATTTGGCAGCGAAAAGGTCAGAGTGGCGCCTTTGTCTTCATTGTTGCAAAACCATATCCTTCCGTTCATCTTGTCCAAAAGTTTCTTCACCAGATACAGCCCCATTCCGCTGCCCTTTTTCTCTATCAGACTTTTCCCGCTTGTCTGGCAATACCTTTCAAATATCATGTTTCCATATTCTTCGGGAATCCCGGGACCGGTATCCGAAACCGATATTAGTATTTCCTTTTCCTCCACTTTCAGAATGACTTTAATATTTCCGCCGGAAGGAGTAAATTTTATGGCATTGGACAGAAGATTTAACATTATGCGTTCGAGCTGAAAAATATCTATTGCTGCGATATGATGATCTTTGTTACTTTCAAATGCTATGTCAATATTCTTTATTTTCGCGTATTCTGTAACAGAAAAGGTCATTTCCCGTACTATATTAACAATGTCTTCGTTTTTCAAATCTATGTTAAAAAATCCTGAATCCAACCTGTTAATCTCAATAAGATTATTCACCATTTTAAGGAGGCGGTAACAGTTCTGCTTCATAATTTCAAGATATTTTGTCTTCACTTTGCTGTATTCGCTGTCTTCACATTTTTTCATTCCCAGCTGCGCTAACTGAATAGTGGACAGAATAACATTCAGAGGCGTTCTTAATTCATGAGAAAGAGCAAAAATCCAGTCATTTTTGTCCGCATCAAGTTCTTCAAAATTTGCGGAATTCCCATTCAACGGTTTCTTCTGTGAATTCCCCTGTTTGCTGTCAACATTCTTGCCTGATTCTGAATATGAAATATTAGTGGCCACTTTCTCTTTCACCTTCACAAAAGAACCCCCTTATAAAAAGGCGCATTCGCCTCTGAAATTATATGCTTTCTCTCTAAAATTTATTACACTTGCAGGATGTGACATATCATTTCAGGCAAATAAACTTAGTTATGCAAATATTAATCAAAGAAAACATTTAATGATTGTATTATAGATCAAATTTTTGGTAATGATCAATACCATGTTTGAAAATTATACCCATTCTTAATGAAAAAGTCAGGTAAAATTCAGTATTTACCTGACTTTCAAAAAATTATCTCTGCCCGCCTTGCAACCGCTTTTCAAGCCGTTTCATTTCCTGCTCATAGCCCGGTTTTCCCAGCAGAGCAAACATGTTTTTCTTGTATGCTTCCACGCCGGGCTGATCAAAAGGATTCACTCCCAGAAGATAGCCGCTTATCCCGCAGGCTTTTTCAAAGAAATAAACCATCTGTCCAAAGTAATACGGTGTCATTTCAGGTATATTTACAACCAGGCTGGGAACTCCGCCGTCATGGTGGGCCAGAATTGTTCCCTCCATAGCCTTCCGGTTCACATAGTCAAGACTTTTATCTGAAATATAATTCAATCCGTCAAGATCCTTTTCGTCTTTGGTGATAAATATTTCCTTTCTCGGCTTTTCAACATTCAGAACGGTTTCAAATATATTCCTCAGACCGTCCTGGATATATTGCCCCATGGAATGCAAATCGGTTGTAAAATCAACGCCGGCAGGAAATATCCCTCTGCCATCTTTTCCCTCACTTTCTCCGAAAAGCTGCTTCCACCACTCGGTTACATAGTGAAGCGAAGGTTCATAATTCACCATTATTTCTATGGTTTTCATCTTCCGATATAATATGTTCCTGCAGGCTGCATACAAATACGCAGGATTTTCTTCATAAGGCTTTCTGTATTCTTCATAGCCTGCACGGGCACCTTCCATCATGCTGTCGATATCAATTCCGGCAACGGCTATCGGAAGAAGCCCCACGGCAGTCAATACCGAAAAGCGGCCCCCGACATCGTCAGGTATAACAAAGGTTTCATACCCCTCGGTATCCGCCATGGTTTTTAACGCTCCCCTGGCTTTGTCGGTAGTGGCATATATCCTGGTTCTTGCCTCGGCTTTTCCGTATTTTTTCTCCATATAATCCTTAAGAATCCTGAAAGCAATGGCGGGTTCGGTTGTTGTCCCCGACTTTGATATCACATTAACGGATATGTCTTTTCCGTCTATAATGTCCAAAAGTTCGGCAAGGTAAGTGGAGCTTATCTGATTGCCTGCAAAGAAAATCTGCGGGGCTTTCCTTTTCTCTTTCGGAAGGAGATTGTGAAACGAATGGGCAAGCGCTTCTATAGCCGCTCTTGCGCCAAGGTAAGAACCCCCTATGCCGATTACAATGAAAACATCGGAATTGTTTCTGATACGTTCCGCAGCTTCCTTTATACGGGAAAATTCAGACGTATCATAGGAAACAGGCAGTTCAAGCCATCCAAGAAAATCATTTCCGGGGCCCGATTTTTGATGCAGCATGGTATGGGCAGTCTCGACCATAGGCTTCAAATATTCTATTTCATGCTCGTGAATAAAACCTTCGGCTTTTTTATAATCAAATCTGATCATGAATATTTCCTCCCTGTTCGCTGAAAATTATTTCAACCTTTCCGGCAATTATACAAAAGAGGCGGTAAACCGCCTCTTATATACTACTCTCTTTCACGCAATCGGCCACTGCCGCAGACCTTAAACCGGATGAACTCTTTCCTCATAATTCACCATGTCGGGATCTATCTTATATTTTGCAGCCTTTCTGTATTCAAAGAATTTCTTTGCAACCTGCGGGAACAGTGCATAGGTCAGCACGTCTTCATCCTGTTCAAGGTACTCTTTCATTTCGTCCCTGATCTTATCCAGTTCGGGCTCGAGCAGATCGGCAGGACGGCATGTAATCCTCTTTTCATCGCCTATAATCTTTTTAATGATTTCTTCCTTTATCGGTGCAGGGGTTTTCCCATATTCGCCCTTAACAAGCGCTTTGGTTTCTTTCGGAACCATCTTGTAACGTTCGCCTGAAATAACATTCATAACGGCCTGAGTTCCGACAATCTGGCTTGTGGGTGTAACCAGCGGCGGATATCCCAAATCTTCGCGTACCCTCGGCACTTCCGCAAGAACTTCTTCAAATTTGTCCTCCTTGCCGAACTGTTTGAGCTGCGAAACAAGGTTCGAAAGCATACCACCGGGTACCTGATACAGCAGCGTGTTGATATCCACACCGAGAACCTTGGTATCCAGCAGCCCCGATTTTAGATACTTTTCCCTCAGCGGACGGAAATAATCGGCAATCTCCGACAGCAATTTCAAATCATACCCGGTATCATAAGGCGTTCCCTGCAGCGTTGCCACAATTGCTTCGGTGGGTGGCTGGCTTGTTCCCATTGACATCGGCGAAATGGCGCAGTCTACCACATCACATCCTGCCTCAATGGCTTTCAGGTATGTCATTGAAGCAACTCCGCTGGTATAGTGGGTATGCAGCTGAATCGGGACCTTTACGTTTTCCTTCAGGGCTTTTACAAGCTCATAAGCATTGTATGGCGTCAAAAGTCCGGCCATATCCTTAATACATATTGAGTCGGCACCCATTTCAACCAACTTCTTTGCGTCCTTTACAAACTGTTCAAGACTGTGAAAAGGACTTATAGTATAGCACACAGCCGCCTGTGCATGGCCGCCTTCCTTCTTGGTTGCCTTTATTGCCACTTCAACGTTTCTCGGGTCGTTTAATGCATCAAATATGCGGATAATATCAATACCGTTGGCAACCGCTTTCTGAACGAAATATTCAACCACGTCGTCGGCGTAGTGTTTATATCCCAGAAGATTCTGCCCGCGCAGAAGCATCTGGAGTTTTGTGTTCTTTGCCTTGTCTCTTATTTTTCTGAGCCTCTCCCAGGGATCCTCATTCAGGAAACGAAGACACGCATCAAAGGTTGCGCCGCCCCAGCATTCCAAAGAATGATAACCCACTTTGTCCATTTTTTCAATTATCGGAAGCATGTCTTCAGTTTTCATTCTCGTGGCTATCAACGACTGGTGCGCGTCCCTGAGAACGGTTTCAGTTATTTTTATTCCCATGGCTTTAAGCCTCCTTTACCGGTTTTGTTGAACTCGCGTGGCAACCGCCAAATTCCGCCCAAACAGGTTATCCTGTCAGTTTAACGATACGAGCAGATCACCACTGTTAACAGTTGTTCCCTTGGAAACATGTATTGCAGCTACAGTACCGTCCTGCGGCGCCAGAATTTCGTTTTCCATCTTCATTGCTTCCAGAATAAGCAGAATATCGCCGCGTTTTACCCTGTCGCCCGGATTAACCTTAATGTCAAGAATGGTTCCCGGGATTGGGGCGTTTACTTTAACCGCGCCTGCAGGTGCCGATGCCGCCGGTGCCGGAGCCGGTTTCGGGGCTTCAGCCTTCGGTGCTTCGGTTGCAGCAGCCTGTGCCGGAGCGGGAGCTGCCTGAGCGGCAGGCGTCACAACGGGCGTAACAGGTGCCGCAGGCTGTACTGCACCTACTTCTTCAACTTCTACTTCATATTGATGTCCGTTAACGGTTACAATAAACTTCCTCATATTATATACCTCCATAATTCTCAGATTAACATTTTCTTAATGTCGTTTGTCATTCGGCGGTACAGAATATTGTTTTACAGAGGAATATTTCCATGTTTCTTTGCCGGCCTTGTTTCCCTCTTGCCAACGAGCATTTCGAGGGCAGAAGCAATGTGTATTCTTGTCCTGGCCGGTTCAATCACATCATCTACATAGCCTCTTGCTGCGGCTATATACGGATTTGAGAACTTATCCCTGTATTCCTGAATTTTTTCAGCGCGGAATTTTATCGGATCATCGGCCTGACCGATTTCTTTCTTAAAAATAATGTTTGCAGCGCCTTCAGGACCCATAACCGCTATTTCGGCAGTGGGCCATGCAAATACAATATCAGCGCCAAGATGTTTGCTGTTCATCGCAATATACGCCCCACCGTATGCCTTGCGGACAATAACATTTATTTTCGGTACGGTGGCTTCTGAGAAAGCATATAAAAGTTTTGCACCGTGACGGATGATTCCGCTGTGTTCCTGCTTAACACCGGGCAAATACCCCGGAACATCGGTAAATGTAACAATGGGAATATTGAACGCGTCACAGAATCTTACAAACCTGGCCGCTTTGTCTGACGAATCCACGTCCAGCGCTCCTGCATTAACCTGCGGCTGATTTGCAATTATTCCCACCGTTCTGCCGTTAATGCGGCCGAAACCAACAATTATATTCCTTGCAAAGCCTTCCTGCACTTCAAGGAAATCGGCATTGTCAACAACCGAAAGTATGATTTGCTTCATGTCATATGGTTTATTTGCATCATCGGGAATAACGGAATTCAGTTCCGGAATTATACGGTTAACATCATCGTTTGTATTGACAAGTTCGCTGTCTGAAAGGTTATTGTCGGGTAGAAAACCTATAAGACGTCTGATTTGCTTCATGCATTCCTCTTCGTTTGCACATTTGAAGTGAGCCACGCCGCTTAATGTATTATGGGTTTCGGCCCCGCCGAGTTCCTCAAGGGTCACATCCTCACCGGTTACCGGCTTTATTACTTGAGGTCCGGTTATAAACATATGGCTGGTTTTATCCACCATGAAGATAAAATCGGTAATGGCCGGGGAATATACCGCTCCGCCAGCACATGGACCCATTATGACCGATATCTGGGGTATTACGCCTGAAGCAAGGGTGTTTCTGTAGAATATCTCACCAAAACCGCTAAGAGCATCAATTCCTTCCTCGATCCTCGCGCCGCCTGAATCATTAATGCTGATAAACGGCGCACCCATTTTCATGGCCATATCCATGACTTTCGTTATTTTTTTCGCATGCATTTCGCCCAGTGAACCGCCTATTACGGTGAAATCCTGAGCCGAAACGAACACCAAACGCCCGTCTATCGTACCGTATCCGGTAACGACGCCATCTCCCAATGCCTTTTTCTTTGGCATGTCGAATTCGATGCTGCGAGTTTCTACAAAGGCATCGATTTCAACAAAACTGTCAGGATCCAGTAACATCTGAATTCTTTCCCTGGCGGTTTTTTTGCCCGATTCATGCTGCTTCTTGATACGTTCCTCACCGCCGCCGAGCAAAGCTTTCTGTCTCCTGGCATAAAGGTCGTTAATCTTGTCCATTGTAGCCATTATTAACCCACCTCATGATTATTTAGAATTGTTCATCATAAAACGCCATTTATATTAAATTATCATTCAGTATCACCACTAATAACAGCATTATTAACAACAATTACTAAGAATTATAACGTAATTGAACAATCTTTTCAATAAAATAAAGCCAAGTTTTTGCTAAAATTTTAACAATTATGTTTATTTATTTTTTACCCTGTTTTTTTAACACGTAACCGCTGTCTTAGCCCAATTTTTCAATACATACGAGAATAGGCGGATTATTCGGAAGATTAATGAAACTTGTCATCATAACTGCAGCTTTTTTGGGATTTAAATCAGGAAGCGCTTTCAGCAGATAATCCCGTTCTTCAAAACCCGTATCTCCGCCGTGATATATGACCAAAACAATAAGGCCGTGAACCACCAGCAGATTAAGGGCTGTTTCGACGGCTTTTATGGTTGTCTCCCCTCTGGTGCATATTGAATGGTCACCGCCGGGCCTGTACCCAAGGTTGAACAAAACAAGCTTAACGGGTTGGTTAACATAACGGTGCATGTTCTGATGCCCGTCAGGAATTAAAAAACATCTGTGAAGCATCCCGTTTTCCAGAAGTCTTTTCCGTGTGATCCCCAACGCTTCCTTCTGAATATCAAAAGCATACACTTTTCCTGAATCTCCCACCAGTCCGGCGAGAAACAAAGTGTCATGACCGTTACCGCAGGTGGCGTCAATTACGGTGTCACCTTCCCTCACAACCTTTTTTGCGTATTCGTGCGACTGAGCTAAAGCCTGCTGCAAAATCATAAAAATTACCTCCAAAAAAAAGGTATCAGAGCTGCTCTGATACCTTAAATTTTACAATTTATGCGTTATATTTTCAATTTAGCTCACTTTATTTTCAAGACGCAGCTTGTCTGCGATCATTGCTATAAATTCAGAGTTTGTAGGTTTGCCTTTTTTTGTGTTTATTGTGTATCCAAACAGTTCATGTATAGTCTCCACCTGACCTCTGGTCCATGCAACTTCAATAGCATGCCTGATGGCACGTTCAACCCGGCTTGGAGTGGTTTTATACCTTTTGGCAAGCTCAGGATACAGTCTTTTTGTAACAGAACTTATCATTTCCATATCATCAACAACCAGAAGTACTGCATCTCGCATATACTGATACCCTTTAATATGAGCGGGTACTCCTACATCCCGCATTATTTGGGTGACACGGCTTTCCAGGCTGACAGGCTTTGCTGACTGCTGCTGTTTGGGTGGCTTCGGCGCTGTTTCAGGACGGCTGACCAAATTATCCCCTTTTCCCAGTTGTCTGATTCTTTCAACCAGGATTTCCAGATCAAAAGGCTTTACGATATAATATTCTGCCCCGAGATTAACCGCCTGCTGTGTTATTTTGTCCTGTCCCACTGCTGACAGAATAATGAATTTGGGCTTGGTAGAAGAGGGAGCTTTATGGTAGTGTTCCAATACTGCCAATCCGTCCATATGAGGCATAATAATGTCCAAAATAACAATATTCGGGTTGGTTTCATCTATCAGTTTTATTGCTTCCAAACCGTCCTCTGCCCGCCCTACTACCTCCAAATCATCATAATTTGATAGGTAATCACATACAATTTCACCAAATTCCACATTGTCGTCAGCAACTAATACACGGATTGGATACGCCACGGAAAAAACCTCCTTCTTTGAAATCTAAAAACATTATATTTCCAATTTTATCATGTTGCAAGGTTTTTTCCAATTCGTACTAACCCGTTTTTTGCAAATGCGCTTAAATTCAAGCTTTATAGACATTTATTTTTTCGGTTTACAGGAAATAAGAGGGAAAATATACTATTGTGCAAAGATTTCAATTGTGCTGACTGCAGACTGGATTTGCATCTCTATTTTCTGAGTTGCTTCATCATAATTATCGGAAATGTACACATCATCTTTATTTACCATGTTTATATTATGAAATGAAATGTTGGATAAAAGTCTTCCCGATTTAACCATTAATCCTGCATTTTCAGGAATGTATATGTCAAGATCTGTAGCTCCTGCCTGAATATTTACTGTCATATGTTCCTGTCTGTCCCCGATTATAAGGTCAAGATCTCCCACTCCCAATTTAAGATTCAACTTTTTTACAGGAATTTTACTGAGATTTAGTTTCCCGTCAACTACCGACAACGTTGTGTCCATTTCCCATGGTATGTCGTGATTAATCCACAGCGTAAAATTTCCGGCTATGTTGCTTTTTTCAGTTTCCCGGTGCATGTATCTCAGAACGGCCTGTTTTCCTTCGGCAAACTGCTGCTCAAGATTTGGAATATCGGTATCCAGTTTGGCCAGTAATTCGCCGTGTCCATCCTCAATATTTACTTTGGCGGTTTCCAGCTCAATAATGAGCTTTCCTTCCTCAGTTGCTCCGTCTAAAAATATTTCGTCCGCTGCCGGTACTATATCTGCTTCCACATATTTAAAATCCGATTTGTCCTTCTCAAACTCAAAATCCTTTTCAACCTCATCGATAATGCAAAATCCTATAAATACCACAAATACCAGAATCCACGCCAAAATTGAAATGAACCTGTTCCTATCGAACAGAAGCGATATGCCTGCCGCAATAAAAATAACAGGCCAAAGCGTTCTAAGCGCTTTGGTCCAATCCAACTCCATAACGCCCACCAAATCCATAATCCATATAATGCCAATAAAAATCAGAACCAACCCCACGGTACTTTTTCTTTTCATTCAGAGTGCCCCCTGCTTTTGTATACCAGTATCGCGCCGATTATTACCAGTGCCGGAGGAATGATGTAACGGTAGTCTATCCATTTGAAGATAAGTCTTGCAAGGGCAAAAAGCCCAATCAGAATAAGCGCCACGCCGATAACCAAACGGGCGTTTTCCGGATTCGAAGCCGAGTAGTGTGGTGTCTGTTCTCCGTTATTATACATTTTATCCTTGAAAACTGCGTCTTCTGTCGGAATAATCAGAACGCACAATATATATAAGATTAATCCGGGGAAAACACCGGTAGCAATGATAGCTACTGCAGTCAGAAATCTTAACAGGCCCTTGTCGACCTGGGCATATTCAGCCAGCCCGGAGCACACACCTCCGAAAACCCTGTCGCGGGTGCTGCGGTATAATCTTTTTTGCATACGGTCAATCACCTCACCAATGATCTCCTTACACCAACAAATACGATAGGCTTTTCATTTTGTCTGATAATTTTATCTGCTCTCCTCCCATTCCATAATTCTTGCGGCAATTTCCGCAAATACAGGGGCCGCGGAAGTGCCCCCTCCCGTTCCGTCCTCCACAAAAACACACATGGCGTATTTCGGTTCAGCATAAGGAAAATATCCGGTAAACCATGCATGAATAATCTGTCGTTCATCATCAAACATTCCCGTTTCGGCACTTCCGGTTTTCCCTGCAGAACCGCCGTACCCCCATATATCCGCACGCTTACCCGTTCCGTATTCCACTGTGGCTTCCATCATCTTCATAAGGGCTGTTGCCGTCTCCCTCGAAATTACCCGTTTCCATTCCCTTTTTTTCATATCCCTGACTATTTCACCCTCGCTGTTGACAATGCTGTCCACTATATTAAAGGTATGGCGGATACCGCCATTGGCTATAATTGCCGCCATACCCGCTGCCTGTACCGGCGTGACGAGTATTTTCCCCTGTCCCATTGCAAGGTTTGCGATATTACCGTCTCCGATTAACTCGTTTATATCAGGGAGCATTCCCTCATATTCGGGAATCAACTGCTCACTGATTCCGGTGGTGCTTCCAAGGCCGAATTTTTTAGCCATATCAAGCATCTTTTCCGCACCAAGCTGAATTCCAAGATGTATGAAATAACTGTTACACGACTGGGCAAAACTTTCCGTCAAATTCAGTATGCCGTGGCCTCCGTCTTCATAATTCCAGCATTTGAAAACCTGTTCACCAACCCGGATAAATCCGGGGCAGTCAAAAGTAACCTCGGGATCGAAATTTTCTTCAAGGGCGGCTGCGGTAGTTATTATTTTAAAAATGGATCCCGGCGTATAACCGGCTATTGCCCTGTTAAAAAGGGGCTGCCTTTCATCGTTGAGATATTCGGAAATATTCGCGGGGTTAAATCCCGGCCTGCTGGCAAGAACCAGTATGTCGCCGGTTAACACGTCTATCACCACAACGGCGCCCGAAACCATCATCCTGTCCATTACTTCCTCGGCCAGTTTCTGCATATGATAATCAAGGGTGAGTTTAACACTTAGCGGTTCATCAGCCCTGCTTTCCATGAGCCTGTATCCGTATTCTTCGAGATACTGGTATCTCGCATCTGTTGTCGCAACAGCATAAACAGCGTTATCCGACCTGAGAATATGCTGATAGGCTTTTTCAACCCCAGACATTCCCTGAGTTCCGGTTTCATCGGTATATCCTACAATATGCGCCGCAGGCATAGATTTATCGGTTCTGACTTTCCGTTCCACAATTGAAACTCCCTTTACCGGATTTTCGATAAACATCCTGGCTGCGCCTTCATCAATACGGTATATCACCGGTGAAGCATTGTATATTGAAAAATTGGTAAAATCCTCAATACTGGTCTTCAAAGCATCAGCCACCGTTTCCCAAACTTTCCGGTCACGCGGAAATATTGCAGGCTGAAGCACGGCAACGTATTCGGTAGTCCGGTCGGTAAACGGTATCATGTTTCTGTCGAAAATCTGCCCTCTTTCATGATAAACCGGCGTCATACGGCTTCGCTGCCTGAATGCCGCCGAAGAAAAAACTTCATATTGTTCAACCTGAATCTGATATAACCTGTAAACAAGACACGCCATCAGAGCGGTGATAATGTACAAAACCAGCCTGACTCTTCCCTTGCGCATAATTAAAACACCCTTGTCTGAATTTTTAAATCTTTTTGAATTATCCCAGACAAAGGTGTTTTTTATACATTTTCGCATTTTCTATGTCAGTCCTGATTTGGTTAATTAACTCCTCGCGGTTTTTGAACAGCTTTTCACCCCTCAGCCTTTTGATGAAAGACACTTCAATGTCCTCTCCGTACAGTTCACCCGTAAAATCAATCATATGAGTTTCTATCGTCGTCGCGCCATCACTTCTTACAGTAGGGCATTTGCCCACATTTGTTACACTGTCGTACCATTTCCCCTGATATAATGTACGGGTTACATACACACCCTCTGCCGGTGTTACAAGGAATTTTTCGGGATCAATGTTTGCAGTCGGAAACCCCATTGTATTTCCTATTCCTTTCCCGGTTACAACCTTTCCGGAAATGGAAAAAAACCTTCCAAGAAACTCATTTGCTTTTTCCATCTGTCCCTCAATTACATACTTTCTTATGGCGGTGCTGCTTACAACTTCATTGCCAATCTTTACCGGAGGTATCACAATAACTTTAAAGCCGTATTCCTGCCCGAGCTCTTTTAAAAGTTCACAGTCACCCTTTCCCATATATCCAAAGCGGTAATTAAAACCAACTACGACAAGCCTCGCTTTGAGTTTGTTTACAAGTATTTCTTCGACAAATTCCCTCGGCGAAATTCTTGAAAATTCTTCATCAAACTCCTGAAAAACCAAAAACTCCAGCCCGGTTTTTTCCAGCAGCCGCACTTTGTGCTCGGTAGTCATTATCAGCGGTGTTAGAAGTTCTTTTCTTAAAATGTGTTCGGGATGTTTTTTAAAAGTATATACAACCGAGTGCAAATCACTAATCCTGCATTCATCAAGCAAGGTATTTATAAGAGCCATGTGCCCGCGGTGAAGGCCGTCAAAATTTCCAAGCCCTACACCGCAGTATTTCGAGTCTGTAATGCTGAACTCATTTTCGAATACTTCCACCAACTGTCCCTTCCTTTTTATGACAAACAAAAACTTCAGCACCCGATCTTTACACACCGGATACAAAGAGTTTGTCAGGCCGCAAAATCATTTTATTCCCACGAACCAGAATTCTGCCCAGTCCGAGGAATGCTCCCGTTTCCGCGTATACCCTTACCGCTTCGTTATTCTTCAGCGTTGTAAATTTGTGCAGAACAACAGGCGCACCGTTCAAAAATCCCGGCAATGCTCTTCCTTCAACAACCACACGGTTATAATCGTTAAATAAAATATCCACCGGCCTGATAACAGATGACAGGGTTCCTTTCTCCAGCCTGTCATTTATTTCTTCAAGGGTTATTCCTTCGGTTAACGGAAAAGGCCCAACCCTTGTGCGTATCAGAAAGGACATATGTGCGCCGCATCCGAGCCTCTGACCTATATCATGGCACAGAGTCCTGACATACGTACCCTTTGAACAGTCCACGTCAAATCTCACAGCCACAACGCCATCCCGCCGCTTTATATCGATTACTTTAATTTCAGAAATTTCAACCTGCCGGGGTTCCCGCTGTATTTCAATCCCCTGCCGTGCAAGATCATACAATTTCCGTCCGTTGACCTTTATCGCCGAATACATCGGCGGAATCTGCCCGTACTTTCCTTTAAATGAATTCACTGCTTCAATAATGGCGGTATCATCCAACGTTACATCTTTTTTTTCCAATACCCTTCCCTCGGCGTCCTGGGTATCGGTAACCACTCCCAGTACCATTTCGGCACGATAGGATTTGTCAAAATTCAAAAAACGTTCAATGGCTTTTGTGGCTTTTCCCAAACAAACAGGAAGAAGACCGCCCGCCGAGGGATCCAATGTCCCCGCATGACCGATCTTCTTTACCTTCAAAATTTTCCTTAAATAGGCCACCACATCGAAGGACGTCATACCCGGCGGCTTTATAACCAGCAGTATCCCGTTCATTTACAGCACCTTTCCTATCTCCGACAAAACTTTTTCCATCGTCTCTTCAAGCCCGCCTGCCATGGAAAATCCAGCCGCCCGTTTATGACCCCCGCCTGAAAAAACAGAAGCTATCTGTGCCACATCAACATATTCGTTAGCCCTGAGACTGCCTTTGAAAACCCCGGGCTGCTCCTCCCGGAGAAACAGGGATACTTCCACGCCTTCCAGATTACGGCCCACATTCACCAGACCTTCAAAATCGTCGGTCTGTGCGTCCACCGATTTTATGTCATCATACAGAAGATATGAAACGGCAACCTTGCCGTCAAAATGCAAAGTTAAATTATCAAGGGTTTTTTTCATCAAAACCATTTTGGAATAAGACACCGTATCAAAAACCTTTTTTATAATGTCGGTAAACGGAACGTTTCTCGACAGTAAATCAGCGGCAATTAAGTGACTTTCCGGAGTGGTGTTACTGTATCTGAAACCTCCGGTATCGGTCACTATCGCCGTGTAAAGGTTAATGGCTATATCCCGGCTTATATCCACATTCAACGCCTTAATTAGCTTATAAATCATTTCACCGGTTGCTGCGGCACTTTCATCAATCCACAGCCCGTCTGCCTGCATATTGTTGGTTGTGTGATGATCAATGGTTATTTTCCTTGCTGCGTTTGAATAAATCTCAGCCCGTTCGCCAAGCCTTTTCATGTCACTCGTATCTACGCATATGCAAAGGTCATGAAATTCGCCCTTGTATTCTGCAACCAGATGCTGCCCGGGAAGGAAATTAAGCATTTTAGGCACGGGTTCTTCAAGAAAAACCGACACTTTTTTACCCATACCTTCCAAGGCGAGGGCAATGCCAAAGGAAGATCCCAGGGCATCGCCGTCTGCCGAAGTATGGGTCACTATTGCTACCTTGGAAGAATTTTGAATAATATTTATCAAATTCTTCAAAATCTCAATCCCTTCATTCTTTTTCTGAATGCATGATTTCGTCAATCAGTTTACTTATATATAACCCCTGTTCAATGGAATTATCCTCTTTAAAAACTATTTCTGGAGTATACCTGAGCTGTATTCTCTGCCCTATTTCACGTCTTACAAACCCCGCAGCGCCTTTCAGTGCCGTCATTGCATTTTTCTTTTCTTCCTCGCTGCCGTAAATACTGATATAAACCTTTGCATAGCGGAGATCCTTGGTAACTTCAACCCGGGTAACGGATATCATTTCGGGTATTCGCGGATCCTTTATGCTGTTCCTGATAATATCGGATACTTCTTTCTGAATTTCAACCGATATTCTGTCTGTCCTTTCCATCATATCACCATCTTTCGCCTGTTTATTAAACGAAAGTTATACTCTCTCCACTTCAACCATTCTGAACGCTTCTATAATGTCCCCCTCTTTAATGTCATTGAACTTATCGATTAGCAGACCACATTCATAGCCCTGCGTAACTTCACGCACGTCGTCCTTAAATCTCTTCAGAGAAGCCAGTTTTCCTTCATAAACCACAATGCCGTTGCGCACAACCCTGACATCGGAATTACGGCTGATCTTGCCGTCCAGTACATATCCACCGCCAATGGTTCCAACACTGGAGACCTTAAAGATCTTGCGAATTTCCACATGCCCGTCGACAACTTCCTTGTATTCAGGTTCAAGAAGCCCTTTCATTGCTTTTTCTACGTCATTTATCGCATCATAAATCACTCTGTAAAGGCGTATGTCCACACCCGCATCTTTGGCGGCTTCAACGACATTCTGCGGAGGCCTTACATTGAAGCCTATAATAATTGCATGGGAAACACTTGCTAATGTAACGTCGGCTTCATTGATGGTTCCTACACCGCCATGTATAACCTGAACTTTAACTTCGTCGTTGCTCAGTTTCTCAAATGACTGTTTCAATGCTTCAACAGAGCCCTGTACATCGGCTTTTACAATAAGATTAAGTTCCTTCATGTCTCCCTGCTGGATTCTGTTGAACAAATCCTCAAGGGAAACAACGGGTTTTGCGGAACCTATTGCTTTTTCACGCTGCTCGGCTCTGCGTTTTTCCACCAGTTCCTTTGCAAGTTTTTCATCCGCAACTGCATACAAAACCTCTCCTGCTTCCGGCACCTCATCCAGTCCGATTATCTCAACGGGAGTGGAAGGTCCTGCCGCATCAACCCTGTTGCCGTTTTCATCAACCATCGCACGGACATGCCCGAACGCCGTGCCTGAGATGACGGCATCGCCGGTGTGCAACGTACCTCTCTGTATCAGGACTGTGGCAACAGGCCCGCGGCCCTTGTCCAGTTTTGCCTCAATTATAATACCTTTTGCCCGTCTGTTCGGATTTGCCTTAAGCTCAAGCATATCCGCGGTCAGCAGTACCATCTCAAGCAGCAGGTCAATATTTTGTCCCGTTTTTGCCGAAACAGGCACGGCAACAATATCGCCGCCCCATTCCTCTACCAGCAGACCGTGCTCCGCAAGCTGCTGCTTTACTTTTTCGGGATTTGCTTCAGGTTTATCCATTTTGTTTATAGCCACAACAATACTTACATTGGCCGCTTTGGCATGATTAATAGCTTCAATGGTCTGCGGCATTACCCCGTCATCGGCTGCGACAACAAGAATGGCAATATCCGTTGCCTGCGCACCACGCGCTCTCATTGCGGTGAACGCTTCGTGACCTGGCGTATCAAGGAAAGTTATGCTTCTTCCATTTACATTAACCTTGTATGCGCCTATATGCTGGGTAATTCCGCCGGCCTCTCTGCTTGCCACGTTGGTTTTCCGTATTGCATCAAGCAGCGACGTCTTACCGTGGTCAACATGCCCCATAACCACAACAACCGGGGCTCTTTCAACAAGTTCTTCTTCCTTGTCCTCCTCATCATCATCAAAAAGGATGTCTTCAATGTTTACAACGGCTTCTTTGTTAACCTTTATTCCGAATTCTTCACCAACAATCGCGGCAGTGTCAAAATCGATTTCCTGGTTCATCGTAGCCATAACGCCAAGACTCATCAGTTTCTTGATTACTTCGGCTACCGACTTCTTTATGGTTTCAGCAAAACTCTTGACCGTAATGGTTTCCGGTATCGTAACTTCTGTAACTGCCGGTTTTTGAGCAACTTCCTTCTCCTGTTTTTGAGGAACCTCTTTTTCCTTTTTCTTCGTTTTTTCCTTCTTTACCTTAATTTTTTCTTCATAGAATTCTTCAAGTATATAATCGTCGGAATACATGTCGGACACGCTTGCCATGTGCCCCACATGAATATGCTTTTTGTATTTGGTCTTCCCTTTTATTCCTGCACCCAAGGCAGACTTAATATCCCTCTTCGACTCTTCCTTCTCTTTCTTTGCCTCTCGCTTTATCCCCTTTTCCAAATCGCGAATTGTAGACGAACGTCTTTCACTTCTCAGATTGTTCTTTTCTTCAGGCTGCCCAGGTGCCACTGCAGCTTTCGGTATAACAAGATTCTTATTCGTGCCCTTTTGTTTTTCGGCAAAGTCATGCTTTTTCTCCTTACCGTCACGCGCTGCACTTTCGGCCTGTTTATCACCATGTTTATGGTGTTTTTTATTCTTTGCCTTATCCTGAACTTTCATACCATCCTTTTCTGTATTTTTCACAGATTCGACTTTTTTATCTTTATCTTTTTCGGCATCTCTGGCCTGAACCGAAACCTGGCCGGGAATATCCTTTCTTTCTTCCTTTCCGGCTTTGACTGCAGCCTCACCGGTAACGGTCTCTGCTTTCCCCGCTCCTTCAGCAGATACCTGCTCCTTCTCCGCAACGGCTTTCTTTTCAGATTTCAGTTCTTTTGTTTCTTCTTTACCTGTTTTTTTCATATCTTTAAATGTTCCAGCTTGCATATGTCCCTCTTTTTGTTCTGCCCCCGCAGAAATTGCCTCCTTCTGATTGCTTTCTGTAATAATTTCTTTTTCAGTTTTTATATTATCAGCCTTTTTGTCTTCGGCGACAGTTTCCACTGTCTGTTCCTTCTGTTCAGCCGAAGCCACGGCTGCTTTATCCTCAGCTTTATCGGTTTCACCGGCTTTTCGCCTCTCCCACTCTTTTTTCGACGAAACTTTCTTTATACTTAATATGCTGTCAACAGGTCTTCTGATAGTTCTTTCGGTTTTCTGTCCGTCGTCCGGGGCGTTTTCAGACACAGTGTGCGCGGCCTTTGTCTCTTCATTTCCCTTTTCTTCGGCACTTGTGCTTTGTTTCGAGGCAACTTCCGTTTTCTTTGTTTCTTCCTGTTCGGCTTTATGCTTTCGTATTGAAGTAATCAGAACATCTTCCTCACGCTTCAGCCCTGCCCTTAATCCGTCTGTACTGCTCGAAGTACGAACATAACTTCTTGTGCCTTTTTTATTTTGTTGTTTGTCTTTATTAACATCGTTTTCTTCATTTTCATCATGAATAATAATTTCGGTTTTCCTGATGATTCGCGGAATTGTTCTTCTGACAAGCTGACTTCCCGGTTGTTCTGGCTGATCGGTACGCTCGGTACTGCTTCCTTCATCAGAGCCGGAAATACGGTCTCTGTTCACAACGCCTATATGCTCATACAGCCGTTCCAGCTGTTCGTCATCCAGCAAACTCATATGGCTTTTGACCTTTATGTTTATCTCTTCCAGTTTTTCCATCAACCTTTTGCTGGTAGTATTCAATTCCTTGGCCAGTTCAAACACTCTTTTACTCAATCAGCCCACCCCCGTGCTTTGTTTGGTTTCTTCGATCAGTCGGATTAACCTGCCGGAAAAATTCTTATCCGTTACTGCGATTACAGAACGCACACCCTTTCCAAGGAATTTACCCAATTTTTCCTTTTCGCCGAAAACGCAAAAAGAAATACGGTAAAATCCGCAGGAATCCATAAACTTCTTTTTTGTGTTTGCGGAAGCATCCTCAGCAACAATTACCAACGAAGCTTTACCGCTTTTTATGGCCTTTTCACAGCCCAATTCACCGGAAACCAACTTTCCGGCTTTCATAGCAAGACCCAAAAAATTATAAATATTATCCGCCACTATTCCCCTCCAAACTGTTCAGCTGTTCCTGCAACTGTTCATATATTTCAACGGGAATTTCTGACTTAAATTCCCTGTTCAACGATTTTGCCTTGCGCGCTTTGGCTATGCATGCAGGATCCTTGCACAGATAAGCCCCACGGCCGTTTTTTTTGCCTGTCGGATCAATAAATATTTCGCCTTCTGGGCTCTTCACCACACGTATTAATTCTCTTTTATCCTTCATCTGATGACATGCCACACACCGCCGCATAGGGATTTTCTTTGCCTTCACCGGTTCCATCACCTGCCTTAACGGTCGTTTTCCATCGGTCTGGAACTACTTCGTTCCATTGTTTTTCATTCTTTGTCTTCGGTCTCATCAACAAAAAGACTTTCATCGGCTGATTCTTTTTCATCGCCGGTTTTTGGTTTTTCAAACAACTGCTGTTCTATCTGCGCCCTTAACTGTGATTCACTCTTTATGTCTATTTTCCAGCCCGTAAGTTTCGCCGCCAGCCTTGCATTCTGACTTTCCTTGCCAATTGCAAGAGAAAGCTGGAAGTCCGGAACAATAACCCTTGCAACCTTGTTTTCTTCGTCAATGTCGACACGGAGTACTTTTGCCGGGCTCAGGCTGCTGGCAATGTATTCTTCGGGCACATTGCTCCATCTTATAATATCTATCATTTCTCCCCTAAGCTCTTCCACAATGGCCCTAATGCGGCTGCCTTTCTGTCCGACACATGCTCCGACAGGATCCACGTTTTCATTCTTGGAATATATGGCAACTTTTGTTCTGGAACCCGGTTCACGGGCAATGGTCTTAATCTCTACCGTACCGTCATGTATTTCAGGAACTTCAAGCTCTAAAAGGCGTTTTACAAGGCCTGGATGAGTTCTTGAAATAAAAATCTGCGGGTTTTTGTTCGTTTTTTTAACATTAAGGACATATGCCTTAATTCTGTCATGAACATTCAACACTTCGCCCGGAATTTGCTCGCTGGGCGGAAGTATTGCTTCAGCTCGTCCCAGGTCGACAATTATGTTCTTTCTTTCAAACCTGGTAACTACTCCTGATACAATATCATCTTCCTTGTTGGAGAATTCTTCATATATGAGCCCACGCTCCGCTTCGCGTATGCGCTGCATAACAACCTGTTTTGCGGTCTGTGCCGCAATTCTTCCGAATTTGCGCGGCGTAACTTCAACCTCCACCACGTCGCCGATTTCAAAATCAGGTCCGAACTGTTTTGCCTGTTCCAATGAAAGCTCTGTCGCCGGATCCTTTACCTTCTCAACAATATTCTTAAGGGCAAACACGCGGACGTCTCCCGTAAGCCTGTCAATATAAACCTCAACATTCATCGCTGAACCGAAATTGCGTTTATATGCCGTAATTAAAGCCGCCTCAATGGCATCAATAAGTACTTCTTTGCCAATTCCCTTTTCCTTCTCAATTTGTTCCAATGCATGAATTAATTCAGCACTCATTTCTTATGCCTCCCCATTATTAAACCATTACCGGTCATTTCAATCTTTATAACTTAATAATTCTGTTTATTTTTGATATATCCTTCAGTCTATATATTTCCCTTTTGTCTTCATCAGTCAGTATTGTCACGGTTTCTCCGTCATACCCTTCCAGAATTCCTTCCACCGTCTTTTTGCCGTTTACGGCTTTATAAAGCTTAGCCATTACATATTCGCCCATTGCCTTTTCAAAATCCCTTGCTGTCTTAAAAGGCCTTTCCGCACCCGGTGACGAAACCTCAAGCAGATATGACTGCTCAATGGGATCCACCTCATCCAGTTTATCACTCAACGGTTGGCTTACCGCTTCACAGTCATCCAGTGTAACTCCGCCATCTTTATCGATATATACTCTGAGATACCAGTCCCTGCCTTCACGAACAAATTCCACATCCACCAGTTCAAGTCCCAGCTCTTCCACAATCGGTTCGGCTATATTCCTGACTGTTTCCACTATCTCTTTTCTTGTCATTTTTTACCTCCGTGAAATATGCTAAATCAACAACCCACAACAAATTTACCGCCTTTATGATAAAGGATTTGACATAGTCAAATCCCGATGAAGCATAAATGTTCCGTCCATGTTTTCAGTACCCGTAACAAAATCGCAGTTTCATGCATCAAAACACAGCCAACAGTCTCAAATTAAAACTTAAAGAGTGGGAAATACCCACTCTTTACTGTCACCTGCCAAACTACGTTAATTAGCTAAATTCATTATATCATGGAACACTTATCAATGCAAATGTTTTTGTTAAAATTCACATGTTTTATGTACAACACCCGTCCGATACAAATTTTAACTTTTCGCGGAGTAAGGCATTAACCTGAAGTAATTCTATTTTTTCAATTTTAACAGCGGATTATTCATAAGTTTTTAATTAATAAAGTCTTATTTCTGCCAGTGTATTCTGTATTTCACCGGTATCAGACATCGGAATATTTTATGGGACATTTTTTGCCCTCTTTGGTTTTCTTTTTCGGCAATTTTTTTATAAAGTTCCTTCTTTTAGACAATCAGATACTGATTATGATTCCTTATAATAACTTTCCCTTTGGACGTAGCTTTATAAATTTCCCAGCTATCTCGGCCTGCGTCCGCGCAAAAACGATTTCAAACTGTTGCCGAAATACACGAATATCTGAAATACATACCTATGCTTATCGTATACAAAACAGCCATTCAGTTTGTCTTAACGCCTAACTCTGAAATAGGCTTACCGAAATGTCGCTATACTTTTTTACACAAAAACCCGCTTCTGTGAATTAGCATAAAAGCTTTCCCAGGCTTTCATCAACTTTTTTGGTATTTTAACTCTGTTTTTGTATTCAACACGGTTGAACAGAATCCATGTTTGTTTTGTATCGACTTAACAATACCAGCTGATTAAGAATTTATGGAAATAAAAAAAGGATTGCCATATTCCAACGTTCTTTTTATTCCGACAATCCTCTCTAACTGGCGTGCCTGGAGGGATTCGAACCCCCGACCCACGGCTTAGAAGGCCGTTGCTCTATCCAGCTGAGCTACAGGCACAAATGGAGCGGGTGATGGGAATCGAACCCACACGGCCAGCTTGGAAGGCTGGTATTCTACCATTGAACTACACCCGCATTTTTTATTGCTCCGTATTCAAGCGACTCTTTCATTATACTAATGGCTTTGATTTTTGTCAATAATATTTTTATTCTGTTTTGTAATGTTTTTATTTTGGTTCGTTGTAAAATTAAATGCAACAGTAAAATGAAATAAATAATTGACAACCATAGTGAGAAATCATGTATGATTTAGGTGTCCAATCCAAACATACAGGAGGTTCTCAACTATGGCTGTACAATATAAGTCTACCACAACTGAGCATAAGTTTAAACACTTAAGTGTTTATGAAAGAGGGCAGATTGCAGCTCTTTTAAAAGAAGGAAAGAGTCAACGTTATATTGCTAATAAACTAGGTCGCTCGCCAAGTACAATTAGCCGTGAAATTAAAAGAGGGACAACAATGCAGATGAGAACTGATTTATCGACATACAAAGTATATTTTCCTGAAACAGGGCAGGCAGTTTATGAGAAAAATCGTATGAATTGCGGAGCAAAGCGTAAATTGGCTCAAGTTGAAGATTTTCTTAAGTTTGCAGAAGATAAGATACTACGCGAAAAATGGTCTCCAGATGCAGTTGTTGGTTTATGTAGGAGAGACCCCAAGTGGCAAAATTCTACTATTGTATGTACCAAAACACTGTATAATTATATAGACCTGGGACTCATAAAAGTACGAAATATAGATTTAAATCTTAAACTACGTTTAAAATCTAAAATAAAAAGGATACGTCAAAACAAACGGGTTGTAGGGAAAAGCATTGATCAAAGGCCGGAAGAAGTACAATCACGTCAAACCTTTGGGCATTGGGAAATTGATACGGTAACAGGCAAAAAGTCTAACGATTCAGTAATTTTAACCTTAACTGAACGAAAAACCCGCTACGAGTTATTGTTTCTTTTGGACGCAAAAGACAGTAATACTGTTAACGAGGCACTTTCAGAACTTAAGAATTGTTATGGTAAGGATGTTTCAAATGTATTTCGCACTATAACGGCAGACAATGGTTCTGAATTTAGTAGACTATCCGAAATGTTACAAGGGCTAGGAATTGAAGCTTATTTCACTCATCCTTATTCCTCATGGGAGAGAGGAACTAATGAACGTCATAATGGACTTATTAGGCGTTTTATTCCTAAAGGAAAGGCTATAAAAGATTTTTCTGAAGAAACGATAAAACGGATACAACAATGGTTAAACAGCCTTCCACGAAGGATATTAGGTTACAAAACACCTGAAGAATGTTTTAATGAAGAGATACATAACCTGGTAAACAAAAATATATCAGCAATAGTCTGAGCCCTTCATCCAAGATATTTTAAAGCTCATTTGAGGGTAGTCAAGGGTAAAGACTTTGTCTTATCTATCGATAACCCTTGACTACCCTCTGCACTCGCTCAAGATAGTAGTTAAGAAGGGCTAAAAGATGATGTTGTACTTTAACACCTAAAATTATGGATGATTTCCACTATAGGTGTTGCATTTAATATTGCAATTTACAATGTTTTTATTTTTTGCCGGTTGAATTGCCTGCACATAATACTCATCATAAGTGATGCCTTTTTCATAAACTTCTTTCGCAATTTCAGGCCCTACATACCTTAAATGCCACGGTTCATATTTGTATCCGGTTATATGCTCCTTCCCCTTCGGATACCTTATAATGAAGCCGTATTTATGGGCATTCTCGCTGTACCATTTGAATTCTTCGGTCTGTTCCACGGCGTAATCGTTTATTATCACGTCCACCGCCAGACCGGTGTGATGCTCACTGTGCCCGCCCCTCGCATTCAGACTGTCAACTTCTTCAACGGTGCGCCCGCTTTTCACGGCGTTATTCCAAATTTCGTGCTGCTTCTTAATGCTTCTGTACGTGCCATATGCGGTAATATTCAATCCCAGCTTTTTCGCATCACTGTGCATCTTAACAAAGGCCTCACAGGCCTCCCTGCGAAGGTATTGCGGGCCTCTGCCAGGAACACAAACCGACTGATCAAGCTGAGTAAGTTCGGGGGTAAAATCATCATCGAGCTTGTTATACTTGTTCACCAGTACGGTTATTTCATGCCCGTCTTCAACAACATGAACATTTTCGTAAAAGTCATAATCCAATCCGATGTTTACGTAGGTAATGACTTTTTCATAAGGCAAATCGGGATTTTTCCGCTTATAATCAATATACCTCTCGGAATATTCCTCAATAAAATAAGGCAAGCCCGAATATAAAGACAGCTCACTGCATGCCGTTAACTGTTCGCCAGACGGAACCGCCGGAGGGTTTGTTTTTTCCCGTTTATCCGGAACGGCAGCATTTTGGCCATAATTCCGTGAATTCCCTTCGTTTTTTGCATCGCCGCTGCCTCTATTCTCCTTAACAATTCCGCACACAGCCGCCGTTAAAAGAAAAATCAGCGCTATTTGTACGATTTTATAGAGCCTTTTCCCAGTATTTCCCGCTTCCATAACAAAATCCCCGAACCGTTAATATTATGGACCGATTCGGGAATTTTATTATGCCATGCGGAATAATAACGGCAGTAATGTCAAAACTAAGAAACCCGCATGAAAAAGGCTTGCTCCGCTGACGCAATGTTTTCAAGAATTGACCTTAAAAGCAACAGCGGTTTCCACGTCCCGTGCCGTTGCTTTTTCCCGGCTGAATTACCTGAACGTAATATTCATCAAAAGTTATGTCTTTTTCATAAATCTCTTTTGCAATTTCAGGTCCCACATACCTTAAATGCCACGGTTCATATTTGTATCCGGTTATATGTTCCTTATCCTTCGGATATCGGATTATAAAACCGTATTTATAGGCATTTTGGCTGTACCATTCAAATTCTTTGGTTTTTTCCACATCATATTCAGCAGTTATTACATCTATTGCAAGACCGGTATGATGCTCACTGTGCCCGGCTCTTGCTATGGAACTGTCAACATCTTCAAGGGTACGGCCTCTTTTCAGGGCATCATTCCAGATCAGTTCCTGCGTTCTGATACTCCTGTAACCACTGCAAACCGTGATATTCAGGCCTAACTGCTTGGCGTCTTCGCGCATTTTGACAAACGCTTCATAAGCCTCCCTGCGGAGGTACTGGGGGCCCACGGTAGGCGCACACATGGACTGTTCCACCTGAACCAGTTCAGGCTCAAAATCGTCGGGCAGTTTTTTATATTTGTTCACCAATACGGTTATGCTGTCAGCATCATCAACAACACTGACATTTTCATAAAATTCACGGTCAAGACCGATATTTACGTATGTAATAATTTTTTCATAAGAATAGTCAGGATACCGCTTTTTAAAATCAGTATACCTTCCGGCATTTTCTTCAATAAAATACGGCAATTCCGTATATAAAGCCAATTCAAGGCTTTCAGCCGGCTTTTCTCCGTAAACATCTCCCGCAACGGCTTTGGACTGCCCGCTATCTGCCGGCAGAATTCCACGACCGTTCAGGAAATCATCCGCTGAACTTTTTTCCATCTGTGAAGCCTCTCTCATTAAAGGATCACTGAATCCACCTGCAGCCTTCGGACCGGTTTCATTCCGGTAATAGAAAAATACGCATATAATCAGAATTATGAACAGGAATATGTTCAATTTTATAATGTTTCTGATTTTTCTTCTTTTGTGACCGACCCCCATGACAAAATCCCCCAGCTTCTTTTATAACCATTATAAAACTTTTGGGGGATTTTATCAAATTTTTACCGAATACCGGACATTTTCGGTTAAATTAAGGCCGATGCTCGATTTACAACATCGGTCTTATACATGTTTATTCTCTGCCGCAGCCCTGTTCAGCGCGCAAATTATCGCCTCAAAGGAGGCAGTAGTGGTGTTCCTGTCCTTTCCCACGCCAAAAATACTCTTTCCTCCGCCGTTTGCCAATTGTATATATGCTACGGCTTCGGCATCCGCACCGCTTGAAAGAGCATGCTCTGAATAGGCTTCAAACCGGAACGGGAGATCTCCGCTGATATTTTTCAGCGCATCAAAGAAAGCCGAAATTGGTCCGTTCCCTTTCCCTGATATTTCCAAAAACTCATTATCCTTGTATATTCTTGCATTTACGATTACGGTACCGTCCCTTGTTTCAACGTGGTAGCCTATCAGTTTATACGGTCCTGTGACATTCAAATAGTTTTCGCTGAACACTTCCATAACTTCGTCAGGCGACAGTTCTCTTCCGGCCTCGTCGGATTTCTGCTTGATCATTTCCCCGAATTCAGGATGCATTTCCTTAGGCAGTATGTATCCGAATTCGTGTTCCATAATGAATGCCACACCGCCTTTGCCTGACTGGCTGTTAATCCTGATAATGGCTTCATACTGCCTTCCTATGTCTGTAGGGTCTATTGGGAGATACGGAACATCCCAGTATTCGGGCTTTTCTTCCCTCAAATACCTGAAACCTTTGTTGATTGCGTCCTGGTGCGACCCTGAAAATGCGGTAAACACCAGTTTACCGGCATATGGGTGTCTTTCATGCACCTTAAGATTGGTGCATTCCTCATAAACCTTTATTATTGAATTTATGTCAGATATGTCGAGGCCGGGATCTATGCCTTGGGAGAACATATTTAACGCAACGGTTATGATGTCAAGGTTTCCTGTCCTTTCCCCGTTACCGAAAAGCGTGCCTTCCACCCTGTCGGCTCCGGCAAGCAAGGCCAGTTCGGTTGCAGCAACTCCGGTTCCGCGGTCATTGTGCGTATGAACGCTTATTATAACACTGTCCCTGCAACTTATTTTGTTGCAAAACCATTCAATCTGATCGGCATAAACATTCGGTGTTGTCAGCTCAACCGTGGCAGGAAGATTGATTATGGCTTTCTTTTCGGGAGTGGGCTGCCATACTTCCAATACCCGTTCGCATATTTCAAGCGCAAAGTCCATTTCTGTACCGGTAAAGCTTTCAGGAGAATATTCAAATCTGATATCTGTATCGCATTCTTGGCTCAGCTGTTTAACCAGCTTTGTCCCGTCAACGGCAATCTTTATGATATCGGGTTTGTCTTTTTTGAAAACGATGCGGCGCTGCTGTTCCGAAGTTGAATTATACAGGTGTACTATGGCCTGTTTCGCTCCTTTAAGGGATTCAAAGGTTTTTCTGATCAGATGTTCCCTTGATTGGGTCAAAACCTGGATTACGGTATCATCATCCAGATACCCTTCTTCAATAAGCTTCCGTACAAAGCGGAATTCAGTATTCGAAGCAGAAGGAAAAGCAACTTCTATTTCCTTAAACCCTATCTTTTTAAGAAGATTGAACATCTTAAGTTTCTTTTCAACATTCATCGGGTCGGGCAAGGCCTGGTTTCCGTCCCTAAGATCAACACTGCACCATATCGGGGCTTTTTCAATGGTCCTGTCAGGCCATGTTCTTTCCTTAAAGACAAAGGCCGGAAATTTTCTGTATTTTCTCCAGTTCATTTTTGTTACCTCCTTTTTTTATAATCTTTACAGTTCTATAACTAAAAAACCTTCCGCCTCTTTTGCCAAAGAGACGGAAGGTTTCTTCTCCCGCGGTACCACTCTTCTTTATTCCTTATCGGAATACACTCGTCCGGAGACCGGCAGATGCACCCTGCCTTTTATTTGTTTTTCCGTTTTATAAAAAAACCTTCGCCAAAAGAGACGAAGGATCAATTAACCACTCTTTTTCCAGATACAGGTGCGTTCTACCGATATCCTGCCCAGATAACGATGGGCTTTCGTCCTGTCCTACTCTGATTTCAGACGGCAACTCCGGGGCCAGTTCAATACCGTTCCCCTGCTGTTTCGCACCGGCCAACAGCTCTCTGAAAGGTTCCGGGTATCTACTACTCCCCTTCATCGTCTTTAACGATTATTTAGCAATATATTACTATGGAAAAGAACGTATGTCAAGACATTTTTTTTGCTGCAGTGAGCTGTAAACAAAATGTTGTTCTTCCCCCTTTGACCGGTTATAATTTATGGTACAGAGCTTTTCCGGACTGAAACTTTCAGAGGATGGATATATGAAGGTTCTCGGTATAATTTCGGAATATAATCCCCTGCATATGGGGCATGTTTATCATATTAAAACCTCAATTGAAAAAACCGGCGCCACCCATACCCTTTGCGTAATGAGCGGGAATTTTGTCCAGCGTGGCGAGCCTGCCATTGTTGACAAATGGGCAAGAACGAGAATGGCACTTAACGCAGGCATAGACCTCGTACTGGAGCTGCCCGTAGTTTTTGCATGCGCTTCAGCCGAGATTTTCGCGTACGGAGCTGTCCGGACCCTTCATAATACCGGTGTTGTGGATTTTCTCAGCTTTGGCAGCGAACAGGGCGAACTTGAGCCGTTAAAAAGGATTGCTTCGATATTGCACGAAGAACCCGATGAATACCGAAAACTGCTTAAAAAATACTTAAACGAGGGATATTCCTTTCCTTTGTCCCGCGAAAAGGCAATTCTTTCCATTATCAATGATTTACCCGGAAACATTATGTCCCATTCAAACAATATCCTTGCAATAGAATACATTAAGGCACTGAAAAGGCTGAAAAGCGACATGCAGCCTGTAACGGTAAAAAGGGTTGGCGCGGCATATCTGAGCACCGAAATGCTTTCCTCCTTCTCCAGCGCCACCGCAGTCCGGAAATTTTTACAGGACGGGGGCGCTATAACAGATCCCGTATTATCGCACAATCTGCCCGATTTTACCTTTAAGATACTTCAAGCTGAGATAACCGGCAGGAGAGGACCTGTTTTTGCCGACGCCTTTTCTGAAATAGTTCTCCACAGGCTGCGCACGATGAGCCCGGAGGAACTGCGCAATGTTCCCGATGTCACCGAAGGTCTTGAAAACAGGCTAATCTCCTGTTCCCTCCGGTCGGGTACGCTCAGTGAATTAATCGATATGGTCGCAACAAGCAGGTATCCTTCCACCCGTATAAGGAGAATTACCGCCAACCTGTTGTGGGGAGTCACAAAAAATCAGCTTAAAAGTTTTGTCAGCGACGACCGTTGCGGTTACCTCAGGGTACTGGGATTTAACAGCAAAGGCCGGGAACTTCTTGCAAGGATTCGGAAAGAGGCAAAAGTCCCCCTGATAACAAAGGTGGCAAATTACAGAGACCAGCTCTCGGGGGCTTCCAAGTTAATGTTTGAATACGATATAAAAGCAACCAATTCATATGTATTGGCATTTCCCGATCCCGGACAAAGAATGGGTGATCAGGACTTTACCACACCTATAGTAAAAACCGATTAATTGAAAAGAGGCGGGATTGCCCCGCCTCCTTCTGGTTATTTTACCTTAATGTTGCACCCAAATCCTTTTTCAGCCCGTTAATTATTTCTTCCATTATTCCGTTAATCTCGTCGTCATTCAGCGTCCTTTCAGGGGAACGGAAAGTAAGGGTATAAGCCACGCTCTTCATCCCTTCGGGAACCTGTTCTCCCCTGTACACATCAAAAAGTTTTATTTCTTCAAGGAGTTTTCCGCCGAACTTCCTGACTGCTTCCTCAATATCCTTTACAGGAATCTCGTCCTTTACCACCAACGCAATATCCCTTAACACAGCCGGATATTTCGGAAGTCCCCTGTATTCTTTTGCCATACTTGAGTTTTCTATCATCGGTTTTATCTCCAGCACGCCGATGTATGTCCTGTGCGGGCATTCAAAATTATCGGCCACTTCGGGATGTATTTCACCGATATAGCCTATTGTTGTCTGTCCGACGGATACCCTTGCGCATCTGCCAGGATGGAAAGCAGGATGATTTTTTTCAGGAGAAAAATCCGCGTTCTTAATATTCATCTGAACTAACAACTGTTCAACAATTCCTTTGAGATAATAAAAGTCGGTATTGCCGTAAAGGCCTATTGTAAGCACCTTTTTTTCCTCGGGAAGCAGACCTTCCTGCAAAGGTCTGTATACATAAGATATCTCAAAGAAACGGCCCTCCTCAACCTTGCGGTTGTAATTTGTCCTTATCACGTCCAGCATATCGGGAATGGTGGTGGTTCTCATAACGCTGAAATCTTCACCAAGAGGATTTTTTATAACAACGGCGTTTCTCAGCTCGTGATCCTTTGGAAGCCTCAGTTTGTCCCAAACTTTCGGACTGGTAAAGGAAAACGTGTACGTCTCGTATAATCCATACGCCAGCATTACCTGCATAATCAGGTCTTCCATCTTCTGGCTGTAGGTTTTTCTCCCGACGGTTGATTCTTTTCCCTTAAGCAATGTGGGCGTAATACGGTTATAATCGTAAAAGCGCGCCACTTCCTCCGCCAAATCGGCCTGAAGGCGTATATCGGCGCGGAAGGACGGAACTGTTAATTTCCCTGTGTTTCTGTCTACGCCAAACCCAAGCCTTTCGAACAGGTCCAGCATCCATTCCCTGTCAATGTTGGTTCCGAGGAGATTGTTTATTTCAACGTCATTAAGCTCAATTTCCACTTTTTCAGGCTTAACAGGATAGCAGTCCACTATGCCGGGAACAACCCTGCCCGCTCCCAGCTCTTCAATAAGCTGTGCACAGCGGTTAAGAGCGGGTATAACATTTTCAGGATCCAGGCCTTTTTCAAAACGGCTTGACGCTTCGCTTCTGAGCCCGACCTTTTTACTGGTAAGCCTGACAGAGGTTCCGTTAAAATTGGCGGATTCAAGCAAAATCATTTTTGTTTCGTTGGTGATTTCGGAATTCTCTCCGCCCATGACCCCTGCCAAAGCCACAGGCTTGTTTTCATCGGCTATGACAAGCATTGAAGAATCCAGCCGGCGTTCCTGACCGTCAAGAGTGGTAATTACTTCGCCGTCTTTTGCCGTTCTGACTATTATCTTCCCGCCGTCAAGGCATTTAAGGTCAAAAGCGTGCATTGGCTGACCCATTTCGAGCATTACGTAGTTCGTTATATCGACAATATTGTTTATCGGTCTCATTCCTGCCAATGCCAGCCGCCTTTGCATCCATTCGGGAGACGGCCCGATTTTCACGTCGGTTACAACCCTTGCAGCATAGCGGCTGCAAAGCTCAGGATTTCTTATCTCAACCGAAATGAAATCCTCAGCCTTCCCCACGCCCTCTTCCTTTACTGTAATCTCAGGCTCCTTAAACCCGGTTGACAATGTTACCGCCGCTTCCCTTGCAAGCCCTACGATACTCAAACAATCGGGACGGTTTGAAGTTATTTCGAAATCCAAAACAGGTTCAAGGCCAAATACTTCCCTGACGTCCCTGCCCACTTCCGGGTTATTGTGAAACACATAAACCCCGTCCTCAGGCGCGTCGGGTAAAAATTCACGGGTTAAATTAAGTTCCTCAATTGAACACATCATTCCGTTGGACTCAACACCTCTGAGCTTTGTAGCCTTTATTTCTCCGCCGGGAAGATGCGCCCCCACCAGGGCAACGGGAATATAATCCCCTTCCTTTACATTCGGCGCCCCGGTAACTACCTGAATCACTTCTTTTCCGATATCTACCCGGGCAATTCTCAGCCGGTCTGCGTTGGGGTGTTTTTCCAGTGATATAATTTTCCCCACAACCACATTATCAAAAGATTTTCCCAAATCTTCCACAGCTTCCACCTTGCTGCCCGAAAGGGTCATCTTCTCAGCAAGTTCCTTTGCGTCCACATTTATATCAGCAAAATCCTTCAACCAGGAAATTGGCGCTTTCATTTCGTAATCCCCTCCCATTGTTGCGTTAATTTAAACATTAGAATTGTTTAAGGAAACGCATGTCATTTTCATATAAAAGCCTCATATCGTCAATATTGAAGCGACCCATCGCCGTCCTTTCAACGCCAAGGCCGAAAGCAAAGCCGCTGTAAACCTTCGGATCAATACCGCAAATCTCCAATACCTTCGGGTGTACCATACCTGCTCCGAGTATCTCTATCCACCCTTCGTTTTTACAAACCCTGCATCCCTTTCCTCCGCAGGACCAGCACGATACATCCACCTCGGCACTTGGCTCGGTGAATGGGAAATGATGGGGCCTTAAGCGGATTTTTGTATTTTCACCGAACAGGCTTTTAGCAAATACCTGCAGTGTTCCAATCAAATCCCCCATCGTTACGCCCTTGTCAACTACAAGGCCTTCCACCTGATGGAAAATAGGAGAGTGGGTTGCGTCAACCTGATCAGAACGGTAAACCCTTCCGGGACAGATAATTTTTATAGGCGGCTTTTTGTTTTCCATAACCCTAATTTGTACAGGCGACGTTTGTGTCCTAAGCACTACATTTTCATTGATATAAAACGAATCCTGCGTATCCCTGGCGGGATGGTTTTTCGGAATGTTAAGCGCTTCGAAGTTGTAATAATCCAGTTCCACCTCAGGGCCCTCGGCAATTTCATAACCCATTCCGAGGAAAACTTCCTTGATTTCGTCCAGTACCTGAGTTAACGGATGCTTTTTCCCCATCGGGTGTAAAGTCCCCGGCATTGTCACGTCAATGGTTTCCCTGAGCATTTTTCTTTCTCTTTCTTCCTGCAAAAGCCTGTTTTTGATTTTTGCTATGTTATCCTCCAGCTGTTCCCGTATTTCATTCACCAGCTGGCCTACAACGGGCCTTTCATCTGCAGGAAGGGTCCCCATTCCTTTTAAAATGCCTGTCAGTTTCCCTTTTTTTCCCAAAAACAACACTCTTATTTCTTCAAGGGTTTTAACATCCCTGACACTTTCCAGCTTTTCCATTGCCTCTCTGGCAATTGCCTGAAGTTGTTCCTTCATGCTTTCTCCCCTTTCAAATGTTTTTAGAACAATCATAAATATTTTCAACCAAAATCAAAAATGCTTCGTCCGAAAATAGGACGAAGCATTGGATCACTCCGCGGTACCACCTATATTTACACGGATTCGCCCGTGTACACTCTTACCCATTTAACGGTGGGAGCCGGCGTTCTCTACTTCATGCAGGAACGGAAGGAATTTACTGCAGCTTCGCCCATACGGTAAAAATTCCCCCGCCGCAGGTTCAAGAAGCTACTCCGGAGGGAAATTCGCACTGCTCCATTTAAAGGGATGCTTCCAGCCAGCGGCACCCCCTCTCTGGTTAAAGCGGGAACAGGCTACTTGACTCCTTCATCGTATTTTACGCGCGCTTTATAAATATTTGGAGTTTATTATAGCATAACAGTTTCACGTATACAAGACAGGGCGGCCGGATGTTTGTTTTAACGGGCAGTATATTACGGATGTTATAGCTTTTTGCTTCCAAAAAAAACCGGCAACACAGCGTGCCGGTTTTGTCCGCGAATCAGCTTGGCGAAGCGCTTATTTTCTGGGACTGTTTCCGGATAAATTCTTCGGCCCGGTCAAAACGTATTTTGTTAATCGCATTTCCGGCCTTTTCGTATTCCTTATCCCTTAACAGCTCAATGACATATACCATATCGTCATTTATATCTTTGAGAATATCCGCCCCTTCTTTTACGGCTTCAACATCGGCATTTCTGACTGCTTCCGTAAGATCGGCCTTTATTGTATCAAGATCATCCACATACGCCATAAAGGTATCATAGGATTCCTGATCCACCATTTCAAGCTGTTCCTGGATATATTCATCCTTTTCAAGGTGATAAACCAGTTCCTGAATATAATCGGTGTCAACATCCTCCAATATATCAAGGACATACTGCTGACCGTTTTCCACTTCATATGCATATTTTACCGCTTCATTCACATACTTGGTAATCTCCTCATCAGGTATGGAATTTAAAAGCTCTGTCAAAGACTTCGTGAGATCGACATACATGTTATAGTAATTTTTAACCGAACCAAGATAATAGTCAACCGATTCCCTTGATGCCACCAGTGTAAGGGCCCGATACAAATCCCTGTCGGCAATTAGCAGTTTTATTGCCCTTTCAATATCGCCGCTCTGGATGGCGGCGCTGAGGCCGTTCAATGAGACCTCGGCCCTTTTGTAAATGGTGTAATATGTACTCGCCGTATCCACGTATTCCGACAGTGTAGTGGCAGGAATAAACCACGTAAGCATATCATGCAGTTTATCGTTTTCAATTATGCTTAAAACAATTTCATCAATCGTGCCGTCAAGTTTTATAGTCTGAATAGGCTCTGCCCATTTGACTATCGCCTGGCGATACTTTTCTATACCTTTTGCGTATTTGTCCAGATTGGGGGCGAATGCAAATTTAATCGCGCTGTTGACAAGCTCTTCGTTACTGAGGAGATCTTCCACATATTTTTCAACATTGTCGGCCGAAAGGAGCCCTTCCGCAAGAGCCCTGTCTATAAAAGTCGCTATAAAGGGTGAGGCGGTGCGTCTGAATCCGTTTATCTCCACTTCAAGATCATCGACATAGTCCTTCGCCAGTTCCTTAATTGCATCAACGTCAAGCTGGATAAAGGCATTTAAATTACCTGTACTGTATTTGATTTCTTTTACGGTAAATATCTTAGGAACACCGAGATCTGAAAAGTTGATTGTATATGTTAACAGTTCGGACGGAATGCGTTTTGTGATAAATTTCGGAGCCTTTTTATTGCCTAAATTCAATTCACTTGCTGAAATTGTAATTCCCATATCGGTGGGTTCAATATTTATTTGGGCACTGACCGGGAGATTGATTGAGCCGTATTTTGCATTTATGTAGAGGCGCTGATCGGCTGTTTTGAAAACAACTTCCTGAATTTTTAATTTGTCGGGGAGACCTAAATCGGTTTGTTCCAACTGATCCTTGATGAGGGAATTGATTAAATCCTGGTTGATTTCAATTTCCACTGTTCTGGTTGATGCGTCATAGTATAAATGTTTTTTGGCGATTTCACTCAGCAGATCATCGTAGTGCACATAGGTGAAACTCAAATCGTCATAGGCCGAGCTGTTCAGCCTTATTATTATCGACAGCGGCACAGCCAGAATAATTAAAACAACCGCCACGATAACATAAAACCACCATTTTTTTAATAACATAACTGGCACCCCCTGAATTTTGAGCTTGTCCCCTAAACCTTTATATATAAATATACAGGCATATAAAAACATATGCCTATATATTCATACTACAGTCTTAAAAATCAGTTTTACAAATTATACAAGCCCCTTTCTTCTTTTTTGTACAAATTGAACAAAGAAATAGATTAAATTGCCAAATCACATGTATAATATTACTATAAAGCAAAACCCCTGTCAATTGAAGCCTGAACAACAAACCAAAAAAAAATAATATTTCCACGTAAACATCAGACAGAATTCCGATATATGAAATCAATTACATTTTCCAAAAAACAAATTCAAAATAAGCCATGTGATCGGTAACGAATAAAAAAGACCATTCATGGGGATAATTATAAATTCGTCAAAAATTATCCCAAAGGATGAAAGAAGGTATTCATATGAAAGTTATAATCAAAAAAATACTCATTTTATTTATTTTGATAATCACAGCAATCCTATCGCTTGTTTTGACATCGAAAGAACGGCCGGATACAAATACAAACGGCAACGGCATTACATCAGCGCCTTCCGGCGCTAATGACCAAAAATCACTTGCCGAAGCACAGGCAGAAAAAACATCATCCGCCGATTTTACAATTAAAACGGTAACTCCCGAATACAACTTTAATGATATTGATCCTAGAGACGTAAATCCCGAAATTCCTCCCATATACGACGGAAGCAATGCTTTCACGGAATACGCCAAAGAGAAAAAATTTGGTGATACTGTTCTGAAATACTGGCACTTTTATGGCTACGACATTGTAATTTCTGATGTTGAAAATCCCGGAATTTATTTCGGTTCCGATGAAAATTACACCGATGTTGAAGGAATCACCACTTTCCGCGGGAATCATTACCGTAACAGCGCCGCCTACGGCACAAGAAACGTTATCGAAAAAAAACTTGAAATTGTATGGATAAAGGATATAGGCTCGGTAAGCGCAAATGGCTCATACTGGCCGGGTGTCGGATGGACGGGGCAGCCGCTAATTGTTCATTGGGATGAGGACATCAGAAAATTAATGAATATAAAGCCTGAATATAAAAACACCGATCTTGTGGAAGTAATATATCCAACCCTCGACGGAAACATATATTTTTTGAATCTTGAAAACGGCCAACCCACAAGGGACCCGATATATATAGGTTTTTCCACAAAGGGGACGGGAATGATAGATCCGAGAGGATATCCCATTCTCTACACAGGACAGGGATTAAATCAGAACGGTGAAAAATTCGGTCATCATAAATTCAGAATATTCAGCCTTATTGATCAGACCGAACTTTTTTCAATCACCGGAACAACTCCCGAGGCTTTCCGGCTTTGGGGAGCTTTTGATCCGTCCCCTCTTCTGCACAAGGAAACAGATACTTTGATTCAGCCGGGCGAAAACGGAATTTTATACAGAATTAAAATGAATACGTATTTCAACAGACAAACCGGCGAACTTTCAGTAAATCCCGAAATAACCAAATACAGATACAAAGGTGTTTTTCATCAGAACATCGGTTTCGAGAATTCGCCGGCGTTTTATAAAAATTACCTGTACCTTGCTGACAATGGCGGGCTTTTACAGTGCATCGACATTAACACCCTCGAACCCGTATGGATAGCAAACCTGGAAGACGACACCGATGCCACACTGGTAATTGAAGAAACCGAAGCCGGAGTTTTCCTGTACACAGGCAATGAAGTGGACTTACGGGCGGCCGGGAAACAGCAGCCGGCATATATCGACTGCCAGCTCCGCAAGTTCAACGCACTGACAGGAGAGCTGATATGGGAAAAATCCTATAAATGCCTCTATCAGTCCGGAGTCAACGGAGGGTTACTGTCAACACCCGTAATAGGAAAAAACGACATTTCAGATATAGTAATTTTCAGCATTTGCAAGACAACCGACTGGAAAAGCGGGAAAATGGTGGCTCTTGACAAAAAAACAGGGGAGGAAGTGTGGGTTAGAAAACTTGAAAATTACAGCTGGAGTTCCCCTGTGGACTTTTTGTCCGCTGACGGAAAAACCTATATGATTTTTTGTGATTTTGCAGGTATGATGCATCTTATGGATCCTTCCGACGGGAAGATACTGTATTCCGTATCGGTGGGCGAAAACGTTGAAGCGTCGCCGGCGGTATACAACGATATGGTGGTTGTGGGAACTTACGCTAAAAAAATTTACGGAGTGAGAATAAAATAAAAGTTCGGATTTTATTCTTAACAAAACAGATCATATTCGTTATAATACCTTCTTAGAGCTAAATATCCAAACATTACGAAAGGAAGAATAAAATGAAACTTGGAATAGTAGGGCTTCCAAACGTCGGAAAAAGCACGCTGTTTAATGCAATTACAAAGGCAGGCGCTGAATGCGCCAATTATCCCTTTTGTACAATAGATCCCAATATAGGAGTTGTAAACGTGCCTGATGAGCGCCTTGACAAACTGGCCGAAATGTATAAGCCCAAAAAGGTAACCCCCGCCACGATAGAATTTGTGGACATTGCAGGGCTGGTAAAAGGCGCAAGCAAGGGTGAAGGGCTTGGAAACAAGTTTCTGTCCCATATTCGCGAAGTCGATGCCATCGTTCACGTGGTAAGATGTTTTGAGGATCCGAATATAGTACATGTCGACGGTTCCATTGGCCCTGTACGGGATATTGAAACAATTAACCTGGAACTGATCTTTGCCGATCTGGAGGTTCTGGAAAGGCGGATGGACAAAGTAAAAAAACAGGCCAAATCAGGCGAGAAAAAATATCAGGAAGAGCTTGAGTTTCTTGAAAGCATTAAACAACACCTTGAATCCAATCAGCCCGTCCGTACAATGAAAATCGACGAGGAATGGGAAAAATACGCCGAACAGCTGTTTCTTCTAACGGCGAAACCCATGCTGTACTGCGCCAATATATCCGAAGATGACATAAAAAACCCCGATGCCAATCCCTATGTCAGAGAGCTTAAGGCATATGCAGCAAAGGAAAAAGCAGAGGTTATAACCATCTGTGCCAGAATTGAAGAAGAAATTGCCCAGCTGGATGACAGTGAAAAAAAAGCCTTTCTTTCCGAGCTGGGCATTGGAGAATCCGGGCTTGATCGTTTGATAAAGGCAAGTTACAAACTTTTGGGCCTGATAAGCTTCTTAACGGCAGGCGAAACAGAAGTGCGGGCGTGGACAATTAAGAAAGGGACGAAAGCACCGCAGGCCGCGGGCAAAATCCACAGCGACTTTGAGCGGGGCTTTATCCGTGCCGAAGTTGTAGCGTATGAGGATCTGATAAAAGCGGGTTCTTACACCGCAGCGAAAGAAATGGGCCTTGTCCGTTCCGAAGGAAAGGATTATGTGATGCAGGACGGAGACGTAACGCTGTTCAGGTTTAATGTATAAGTATTTACTGTATTTAACCTGCATAAAAAACACCCCCGACTGCCGGATTTTGGTTCGGTCTTTCGGGGGTATGTTTTTCTGTCGCTTTATTTTTTGCTGTCGTATTTCCTTTTAATTTTCTTTGAAGTGGTTTTTTCGAATTCGGTATCCCTTATTGTTATATGTCGGACATACTTATAAAGCACCAGCGTCCTGTTTACCTTATGAACCTCTTCCTCTATGAGTTTACGTACCTGTTCTTCGTCGGGATTTTCGGTTCCAAGCTCTTCTTTTACCTTTTCCATGTCAGGATATATTTCAGCGGCCACTTCAATATCTCCGTCGGAATCACTCTCTCTTCCGTAAACCACGCATTCGGCTATAAACGGACTTCGGTTCAAAAGGGTTTCAATTTCTTCGGGATAAATATTTTTACCGTTTTTTGTGACTATAACGTTCTTTTTTCTGCCCGTAATATACAGAAAACCGTCCTCATCAATATAACCCAGGTCACCCGTATGGAACCATCCGTCAACTATCGTTTCTTTTGTAAGTTTTTCATCCTCATAATATCCAAGCATTATATTCGGTCCTTTGGCAACTATTTCCCCTATTCCTTCCTCATTCGGGTTATGAATTTTAACCCTGACGTTAGGAAGAGGAAGGCCCGCCGCATTGTTCCTGTAATCCACATCCCGGTTCAGTGCAATAATCGGCGAGCATTCGGTTAAACCGTAACCCTGAACGCAGTGAATACCGAAATCCTGAAAGCCCTGTACCACTTTGGGATCAATTGCCGCGCCGCCGCTTATGAAAAGCCTTAACGAACCGCCGAAGTTATCGTGAATAGGCTTGAAAAGTTTTTTTCTAATGTCAATTCCTATTGACTTTAGTATTTTGCTGATTTTCAGCCCGAGTTTCAGTTTTCTGAGAAGTTTCGGATCCTTTGCCGCATGGTCCCATATGCGCTTGTACATGGATTCAAGTATAAGAGGCACAGCCAGCAGGACTGTGGTTTTTGACTCCTTAAGGTTTTTAACGATATGCCTTAACCCTTCACAGAATGCAATCGTGGAACCGCGGTATATCTGGCACAGAAATCCGCATGTACATGCATAGGTATGATGCAGCGGGAGAATAAGTAGAAAAACGTCATTATGGTCTATATACAGCATGGAGCACATATCCATAAGATTAGAACAGACATTTTTATGTGAAAGCATAACCGCTTTGGCTTTGTCAGTGGTTCCGGACGTAAACAGAAGAATACTCATGCCTTCCCTGTCCACTTTCGCGTCTATAAATCTTCTGTCCCCGCCGTTAACCAGTTCAAAACCTTTTTCCATCAGCGATTTGTAGGACACAATCCTGCCGTTTGACTGGGTATCGTCAAGAGAAATCAGATATTGCAGATTCGGCAATTCACTGGCTATAGTTTCCACTTCATTTTTTTTGGCGCCGGAATAAAACACTGCATCGGCCTTTGAACGGAGAAGCAGATTTTTTATTTCAGCTGCGGGTAAATCCTTGTCCAAAGGTACCACTACCCCCGTGCCGTTCACTACAGCCAGGTAGGCCACAGTCCATTCATAGCGGTTTTCACTGATAATCGCCACTCTCTTGCCTGAAAGTCCAAGACTGATTAACGCCGTCCCCAGTGCATTCACGTCGTTCAAATACTGTTCAAAGGTTATCGGCTTGTATGAACCACCTTCTTCTGTTTTAACAAGAAAAGCAGCCTTATCCGCGTATAACCTGGCACTGCTTTCAAGCATGTCCTTTAGCGTGGAAATCGGCCTTACCTCATATAATGGTATGTTTTTCATAGCAATCCTCTCCGTTTCACGTTACATCCCATAAAAAGATGATTATTACAATAATTATACCCGTCTTTTTTATGTATTTCCACAATAAGGCTGTCTTTAAACAACTGAGGTTATTGCCGCAGTTCGGTCTGCCAATTTACCGGACATATTCCGCCAGTTTTTCAGGATCCAGAATTTTCACCGTTGACAGGTGAAAGTCAATAATTCCTTCATCGCGCATTCTTCCCATTTCCCTTGACATAGACGGCCTTGAAATGTTTAAAAAGTCGGCCATTTCGTTACGTTTCATCGGTATTTTTATCAATAAACTGCCCTGCTCCCTGGACAGCTCCCAGAAAAACGTACAGAGCTTTTCCCGCATTCCGCGAATGGACATATACTCAACCTTTCTGTTCAGGTGCATGGCCTTTTCCGACAGTATTTTCAGCATATTCATCGTCAGCTGCTTATGAAACGAACAGGCATTTGAACATCTTCCCACTATTTTGTCCGGGGAAATGAAAAGAACGGTTGAAAGAACCAATGCTGAAATGCTTGCGGGCCATATCTTTTTGTTCGAAAAAACCGCCATTTCACCAAACAGGTCGCCGGGTTTCAGTATATTCATTATTATTCTGTTCCCGTTTACACTCTCCTTAATTACCGACAGACTCCCGTCCACAAGCAGCCCCAAGCCTCTCATCGGCTGTCCTGCCTGTGCGACAAACTCACCCCGGACGAAAGACTCTTCCTTCGGATTCAAACATGCAAGCATTTTACCTATGTCTTCCTTTTCAATATCCGAAAATAACAGCGAACTTGCCAGTACATCCTCCCATTTGTTTTTTATAACAACCACCTCATTTTGTAGCCACGGCTACCGATTTGTTTCTTTAAATATATTACAATGAAACGCGTAAATCAAGCAATATTTAAAATTCATTCAATAAAGGAGGAAATATCTATGTCAATGTTCTGTTTTCAGTGTGAACAGACCGCAGGCGGAAAAGGATGTGTAAAAACAGGTGTGTGCGGCAAAAAACCCGAAGTTGCCATTGCTCAGGATAAACTTACCTGTGCATTGATAGGCCTTGCACGCGCCGCAGGCGGAAAATCCCCCGGCAGAGACACCGCCGTCCTTATGATTAAATCGCTTTTTGCCACTGTTACGAATGTGAATTTTGACGAAAAAAGGATAAATGAGCTCATTGAAGAAGTCGAGAAAGAAAAAAACAGGCTCGGCGGCGCCGAAAACTTCAACATGCGGGATTTATGGAACGGCAATGTCGACATCGTTTCTTTCCGTTCCACACTGCTTCTGGGCATCCGCGGAATGGCGGCATATGCTTACCACGCCCACGTGCTTGGTAAAGAAAACGAAGAAGTAATGAACTGGTTCTTTAAAGGGATGAAGACCATAGGCGAGGATCATACCGTTGAGGAATGGCTGGATCTGCTTATGGAATTTGGAAACATAAATCTCCAATGCATGGCTCTGCTTGACGAAGCCAATACATCGGCTTACGGTCATCCCGTTCCGACGAAGGTTACAACCAATGTGGAAAAAGGCCCGTTTATAGTAGTATCAGGCCATGATTTGCATGATCTGAAACAGCTTCTGGAACAGACCGAAGGAAAGGGCATCAATATCTACACTCACGGCGAAATGCTTCCGGCCCATGCTTATCCGGAACTTAAGAAATATCCGCATCTGAAGGGTAATTTCGGTACTGCATGGCAAAATCAGCAGAAAGAGTTTGACGGTATTCCCGGTGCGTTTCTGTTTACTACAAATTGTCTGATGCCCCCGAAAGCATCTTATGCCGACAGGGTATTTACCACCTCGGTTGTAGGTTATCCCGGACTTAGGCATATACCCGAAGGAGAAAACGGCGTTAAGGATTTCACTCCTGTAATTGAAAAAGCCATTGAACTCGGCGGGTATCCCGAGGACATGCATTTTACCGGCATTAACGGCGGTTCGGTACTGACCACCGGTTTTGCAAGAAACACTGTTTTGAGCGTCGCGGACAAGGTAATTGACGCGGTCAAGTCGGGTGCTATAAGGCATTTCTTCCTTGTTGGCGGATGCGACGGCGCAAAACCCGGAAGAAACTATTACACCGAATTTGTAAAAAAAGCCCCGAAAGACACGATTATTCTCACGCTGGCATGCGGGAAATACCGTTTCAACGATCTTGACCTGGGCACCATAGGCGGTCTTCCGAGGATTATGGACATGGGGCAGTGTAATGACGCCTATTCGGCAATACAGGTGGCACTGGACTTGGCAAAAGCCTTCGACTGCACGGTAAACGAACTGCCTTTGACCCTTGTCCTGTCATGGTATGAGCAGAAGGCGGTATGCATTCTCCTGACGCTGCTCGCCCTGGGCATTAAAAACATCTACCTTGGGCCTTCGCTGCCGGCATTCCTTTCCTCAAACGTCCTTGGCGTTCTTGTTGATAAGTTTGGCATCCGGCCGATTACAACCCCAGAGGAGGATCTTAAGGCAATACTCGGTTAATGCCGGAAAAAGTTCATACTCCTTCCAAAGTCCGCCAAATGTCGGATAATTTAGATACGGGTTGAATTTTGGGATTTCATGCAGATCATTTTTATTAATTTACCACTTGTTTTTTTCTGGTTTCCATGTTATAGTGAATTTACTGAAGCCATTTCAGATAAAAAATTGGATTAAATATGTTCCGTTCCCATTGTCCAGCCTCTTTAATTTATTTTGGATCATCGGGTCAGGGAATATTTAATCCAAAATAATTAAGGAGGTTTGGAAAATGGCTGATAAAACAATAATTTGCAAAGATTGCGGCGCAGAATTTGTTTTTACCGAAGGTGAGCAGGCGTTCTACAAGGAAAAAGGTTTCGAGAATGAGCCCCAGAGATGCCCGGCATGCAGAAAGGCAAGAAAAGCTCAGAGAAATAACAGGAACAATCACAGCCATAACGGTAACAGATGGTAAGCAACAGGAGAGTAAACAGCTCTCCTTTTTTATATGCCTTTGGCAGGGATACCCGAAAAGTTCGGATGCTTTCCCGCCTGCAGTAATGAATCATTTGCCTCGGCGCACGTTTCAATGTATGAATAACCCTTGTAATCCGATGTCTGGTTCTTTCATTTTTCTGACTTTTCGGGCATCAGAACCCCGGTATATTGCCCGGCACATCTTCCGGCTTTCCGCCTATCGGACATTGATATCCGGCGCATTATAAGTTACAATAGAAAATGAACATTTGTTCTTAAATCCTTTTGATTTCTTGGAGGCATAATGGAACCTGTTAAAATAAACGTTTCGGTGCGTGAGCTGGTTTCATATTCTATCCCCGGCGAGGAGCACTTTTTTTCTTTTGTTTCCGCAAAAGAAGGCATTGAGGGCCATATGTTCATACACGGGCTGCTGAAACAGCGGACCGAACCCTTTGGAATTTACCGGCAGGAAATACCCGTATCCACCACCTTCGCCCATGACATTTTCCTGCTGCAGATTTCAGGAAGGCTTGACGGGCTTATCGAAAGAAACGGAAATTTCACCCTTTGCGAGATTAAGACCACCGACAAACCGCTGGACACGCTGGACGAATCGGATAACCCAGCCCACTGGGCGCAGGGACGCTGCTATGCCTATATCGTGGCAAAAGAAAAAGGCCTTGACAAAATTGGCGTAATGCTTTTGTACCTTCACCGCCAAAGCAGGGAAATCCGCGTTTTTGAAGAAACACTCACTTTCGGCGAACTGGAAAGATTCTTTAATTCCCTTGTTTTTCCGTTTATCTACGGGCTTAAAAAGCGCTATGACTGGCAGCATTTGCGTAATGTCTCAATAAAGGAACTGACCTTTCCGTTCCCCGATTTCCGGAAAGGCCAAAGAATAATGAGCGGAGCTGTTTACAGGGCGATACGGGACGGCAAAAAACAGTTTATCCAGGCACCCACAGGCATAGGAAAAACCATCGGAGCGCTGTTTCCGGCGATAAAGGCAATGGGCGAAGGCCATGTGGATAAGATTTTCTACCTGACCGCAAGGAATACAACTCAGGCGGAAGCACTGAAAGCATATAAAATGTTGGCCGAAAAGGGACTGAGGCTTAAAACGTTGCAGATTACCGCAAAGGAAAAGGTGTGCTTCATGCCCGGGAAACAGTGCGTGGAAGAGGAATGTCCGTATATTTTCGAATACATGCAGAGATCAAGGAGTGTTGTTTCCAATGCCGTAAGCCGGACAGACTTGTTCAGCAGGGAATTTATAGAGCTAACCGCAAAGGAAAACGGTCTGTGCCCTTTTGAACTTTCCCTTGACCTTAGCACCCAGGCTGATCTCATAATATGCGATTACAATTACGTTTTCGATCCGAGGGTTTATCTCAGGAGATTCTTTCAGGACAAAACGGATGAAAATATCTGTCTTCTGATAGACGAAGCCCACAACCTTCCTGAAAGGGCCAGGGAAATGTTTTCCGCGGAACTGAAACGCTCAATGGTAAGGATAGTTTATCACAAACTAAAAAACACGCTGCCGTACCTTGCCAATTCTTTGAAAAAGGTGCGGAAGGCACTTCTGTCATATGCCGCAAAAGTATCACCGGTATCCGGAAAAAAGCCTTATCCGCAGGTGACGAGCGATTCTGAGCCGCCAAAGGAATTGACAGCGCCGATAGACAACTTTATCTACCTTGCAGAGGGCGTATTAAACGACGAAACCCCATATCCGTTCAAGGAGGAACTGGCGGCGTTGTTTTTTGAAATGGTACACTTTTCAAGGATTTTTGATTTGTACGGTGAAAACTATGCCACAATTTACAGCCGGGAAAAAGGGGATTTCTCAGTAAAGCTTTTCTGCGTTGATCCGGCGCCGATGCTGAAAAAACGCACCGAGAATTCAAAAAGCTCGATCTTTTTCTCGGCTACATTATCCCCTCCGTCATATTTCAGGGAAATTCTGGGGGGAAACGAAGGAGACGGTTTTATAATCCTTCCGTCGCCATTTCCCAGGGAAAACCTGTATCTGTACGTGGACAATACCGTATCAACCAGATTCAGGCACAGGGCGGGCGCCCTTTCAAGTATAGTTGAACGCATTCACGAATGCGTCAGTGTCAAAACCGGTAACTACATGGTCTTCTTCCCGTCATTTGAATATATGCAGAAGGCCGCAGCCGAATATATGAACAGATTTCCCGGGGACAGAATTCTTATTCAGGAGCAGGACATGGACGAAAACCGGCGTGCCGAATTTCTTGCCAGTTTTTCGGAATACGGGAAGGAAACCCTGATAGCTTTCGTCGTAATGGGCGGCATATTTTCAGAAGGAATTGATCTTAAAGGAGAATGCCTTTCGGGTGTGATAATTGTGGGGGTGGGGCTTCCGCAGGTATGCGAAGAAAGGGATATAATAAAAAAATATTACCAGAAAAAGAACGGCAAAGGCTTTGAATTCGCATACACCTATCCGGGGCTTAACAAGGTCCAGCAGGCCGCAGGGCGCGTAATACGGTCGGAACATGACAGAGGTTTTGTTGTACTTATAGATGACAGGTTTACAACGCCGCTTTATCTTAAAATAATGCCCCGGGAATGGTTTCCGTTGAAAACCTCAGACAACGGCACTGATTTGATCGGGGAACTGAAAAAATTCTGGAAGTGTATGGCGTAAACATCAAACCCGCTCTGCGGAATATATGGTTTCAGCCATTAAAATAACCACACTATGTAATTGTTTTAACGCTGTCCCTTTCCACAAGCGTTACGCCAAGGGTTGTTTTAAAAAAGATCCTTTTCTCCCTTTCCATTATATAAATCAGGTTTTCAACGGCAAGCTGCCCGAGGGCGTTTTTATCCACGTTTATTGTGGTAAGTTTCGGTTCAGTTATAGTGCAGAACGGCATGTCGTCAAAACCAACAATCGAAACCTCGTCAGGGATTTTAACATTAAATTCCTTTAACGCCTTCATCGCCCCAAAGGCAATTATATCATTATCGGCAACAAAAGCCGTCGGCAAATGTGGCTTTCTTGACAATACCCTTACCATGTCCTCATAGGCCCCATCCATTGTCGGAAGCAAAGGTATCGTATGCTTGACGTTCGGTGTCAGGTTTGCCTCGGCCAGTGCCTTTAAGTATCCTTCATACCTTTCCCTGAAATTTTGAATAGGTATTGAACTTTTCAGATAGCCGATTTCTCTGTGCCCTTTTTCCAGCAGATATTTTGTGGCTTTGTAAAGGCCGCTTACGTTATCGATAACAACATAATTCGCGTTAATATTCATAAAACAGCTGTCAAGCAGCAAAACGGGTACATCCATCCGCACAAACTTTTCAAAATCCTTCTCCTCCATCTCGGTACCCAGAAGAAGCATCCCGTCTATTGAATTATCCCTTATTTCCTTTTTGATGGAATCAATGTCCGAATCGTCGGACAAATATTTTATAATCAGCTGATATGAGTATTGCCCGGCTTTTGATTCTATGCCTTCAATCAGGGCGTGAAAAAACGGCGTATCACTTACCACCTTTGAATGCTTCCTGTATATTGCCAGCTGAATCTTGCCCATGTTCCTATGGCTTGCTTTTTTAAACGGCGGGACAGAGTACCCCAGCTCTTTGGCTATTTTAATGACTTTTTCCCTTGTTGCTTCACTAATACCAGGCTTATTGTTCAAAACCATCGAAACCGTAGCTGTTGAAACATTCGCCCTTTGCGCAATTTCACTGATCTTTACGCCCAAAAAAAATAACACCCTTTCATAGTAAAAAATTTAACTATTTATATTTGTAACCCGTTTAAGTAAAAATTTCAATAACTGCTTTAAACAAATTATACACCAATTACGTACAGTTACATACCTTAATTTTATTTAATATTGGCTACAGGTAATCAAATACACTGAAACCTTCATTAATTTCCAGAAACATGTTAACTGCAGCATGTTCCAGTTGAGGAAACCCGGGTTCATTATGGGCTGTCCTGTCTCAGGATTATAATATTCATGCAATGTTCCCGTTTTCTTATAATCTTCGCCGAGGAGCAAAAGGGTTTTATTGCAAAGTTCGGCCGCTTCTTCTTTATAGCCGTAGTTCAGTAACCCGCGGAAAACGACATAATTTACCACAAGCCATACCGGACCAAGCCAGTTGGATGGGTTTATCGAAGCCTCAAGGTTATACATTTTCTCATCCTTTGCAAGCGACCGAACACCGAAGTCCGAACAGAAAGTATTTTTGTTTTCCAGATGCATACTTACAAGGCACTCGGCCTGTTCTCCGCTTGCTATTTCCGAATACATCGGAACAAATCCAGTCCATGCCTGTATTTTAATAGGAAGCGTTTTCCAGAATACCCCCAGTCCTTTATGGAACCAGTCATAACTGCGGGTTTTCACGTCCACGTCCACGGAATAGAAAAATTTATCCCTGGGATCATAACATTCATTCTGTATTGCCGCTTTCAAATTCTCAGCTTTCTGAGCATAATAATCCGCCCGATCGTTCCGCGCTGTATTTTTAAGTATTTTTGCCATTGAATGCATTTCCTTTACCATAAATGAATTAAGGTAAATGCCCGCTGTAGAGAAACGCGACCTTCCGAAAACGGCAGGATCGTTATCCATGCCAATCATTACGTCGTCAGCCCATACGTATAAGCCGCAGTTTTCATTATAGTAATATCTGTCATAGCACTCAAAATATCTTTCAAGTTTTTCAATATATCCTTCAAGCCATGAAAAGGAGCCTGTCAGCCCGCTTACAAGGCACGCCTGCTGGCACAGAAAAGGCTTGTGCATATTCAGAATTACGCCGTCTTTATGCTTTTTAATCAGGTAAGGTTCTTCATTTTCGCCCTGGTTGTATTTGCTCACTATCATGGGAATGTACCCGTCAACAAGCTGAAAGCTTAAAAAATTCAAAACATTCCCCATAGCACCTTCTATCAGTTTTTTTCTGAAAGCCCCGCCGTCGTTCAGTGTCTTTTCATAAGCAGCCAGCGCATAAACGCTCCAGAAGGAATCCCAGTCCCAAAGGTTGCCGTCATAAACTGAACCCGGATCTATAAACGGATATTTGAAAAGATCATTCGGCGACTTAAATGCCCTGTCAATATTCTCGGAGATATATTCCCTTACCGCGTTATAATATCCCACGCTCACAGAATTCATATCATCCCGCCCCCCGTTCAGTTAAAAAAATTAACCGGACTGATTTCAAATTTAACAGACGGTGGAGTATTCCACCGCCGTTAAGGTTAAAACTTTATTCCACAGTAACTTTGCTGAGTTTTTCGTCAATTTCTTTCAGCGTTTTTTCATCAATCTGCAAAAGCCCTTCCCTGACAAAATCACGAATGCTGCGTTCGCCCGCGAACATCGGGAACAGCATCCAGCCTGCCATTTCGGACAGATAAGCTGTTACAATTTCTTTTGCCCTCTCATTTTCATAAATTTCCCGCATTGGAGTATCTGTTCCGTACATTTTCTTGTAAGGTCTTTTAGGCATGTAAGTATAAGTATATTCACCACATTCAAGCTCATGAACTCCTTCCAGTCCTGTACCTTCGGTATCGGGCAAAACCAGTTCGGCGGTGGTATTGAAAGGAATCCTGAAATAGAACGAAACCGAGCCGTTTTCATTAATATTCCATCTGCTTATGATTTTCCCTGCAGGTGATAAAAATTCCGCATCAAGTGACTTCAAGAGGTAATGCGGCTGCGGTTTAAGCCTGAAACGCCTGAACCCAGGAGCATCTTCAACGGGCTGTATTCCTGCCGCATTTCTGTAAATCCATTCCACAATTGAGCCATAGGAATAATGATTGAAGGAATTCATGCCGGTATCGCTGACTTTTCCGTCGGGCAGCATTGAATTCCATCTCTCCCATATTGTTGTTGCCCCCATTGTAACAGGATACAGCCACCCCGGATAGTCGGTGTTTGTCAGAAGCCGGTACGCAATGTCATTGCTTCCGTATTCGGACAGAACACGGCATAAATACGGTGTGCCAAGAAAACCTGTCCGCAGGTGATATTTGGTCTCTTTGAGCTTTTTCCTCAGTTCAAAGGCAACTCGTTCCTTCCATTCATCGGGGACAAGATCCATGTAAAGAGCAATGACATACGCGGTTTGAGTATTTACTGCCAACCGTCCTGTCGGTGTGAAATATTCTTTCCTGATGGCATTTTTTACTTCTTCGGAAAGTTTGCGGTAATATTCGGCGTCTTCCTTTTTGTTCAAAATTTTAGCCGCCTTTGAAACAATACCGGCAGAATAACTGTAAAATGCACTGGCAAGATATGCGTGCTCCGTGCCACCAAACCGGTTGAACGGGTCTTCCACGTCCAGCGACAGCCAGTCACCGTAATGAAAATCGTTTAGCCACAGTCTTCTTCCTCCGGCCGCGTCATCCTTGCTTTTTATATAGTCAACCCATCCCTTCATGCTTTTATACTGCTGTTCCAGGATTGAAACATCGCCGTAGTGCAGGTACATGTTCCACGGAATGATTACGGCAGCGTCGCCCCATCCGCATGCCCCATTCTGTTTCACATCATGGGCTGGTACAACTACGGGTACGTTACCGCCGCGTGCCTTCTGTTCTTGTTTAAGGTCGTAAAGATATTTGCCAAAAAACGCAAATACATCCATGTTAAACGCCGCAGCCCCTGAAAAGACCTGAGCGTCGCCCGTCCATCCCATTCTTTCGTCCCTCTGAGGGCAGTCGGTGGGAACATCAAGGAAATTCCCCTTCTGGCTCCATAAAGCATTAAGGAACAGCCTGTTTACAAGAGAATTATCTGTGGTAATATTTCCGGTTCTCTCCAAGTCGGAATACAGAACAAGTCCGGTAAAGTCTTCCGGATTCACTTCACCTTCCCACTTTGTAAGTTTTACATATCTGAAACCGTAAAAGGTAAAATGAGGTCTTACCTTTTTCACCTTACCATCTGAAATATAATGAAATTCGCATTTAGCCGTCCGCAGATTGTCTCTGTAAAAATTGCCGTCCTGTAGAACTTCCCCGAACTGAAGCATTATTTCCGCGCCTTTTGGCGCACGGTTCGTAAACTCAAGCCATCCCACCATGTTCTGCCCCATGTCGATAACCGTTTCGCCTTCAGGGGTCCGGATGATTTCCGCCGGCTTTATGCGTTCCTTTATTTTAATCCCTGGGCTTCTTCTCGGCTCAAGTTTATTTACATCCAGGTCTGCAATTCTTACCGGATAAACGGCATCGTCACAAAAAGTGTCGTCATAAATCTCCCCGTCATAGATACCGCTGTCAATGACTTTTGATTTTCGCGCCTTCCAGCTTGTGTCGGTATAAATGACGTCCGCAGTACCGTCCTGATAAGTTATGTGAATTTCACAGATTAAAGCAAATTCGTTGCCGTACCTGAAAGGCTGTTTCCTGTTCAGTCCGTAACGTCCCTTATACCACCCGTTGCCAAGCAGGAATTCGGCGGTATTGATTCCCTTTTTCAGCTGACTGGTTATATCATACGTCTGGTAAGGTATCCATTTGTCATATGCCACAAGCCCCGGCGCCAAATATTCATCTCCGGTTTTTTCACCGTTCACCGACATTTCATACAATCCCAGCCCGCAGACATATGCCCGTGCGTCGGCAACATCCCTTTCGATGCTGAAATCGGTGAAAACGACAGGATGGACTGAAGGATCAAAGTCGGGCGTAATCCATTTTGCTTTCCATGGTTCGTCCATTTTGGACGTTTCAAACCACGCAGCTTCACTTACGGCTTCACTTCCGTCATCTCCCCACACCCTGACCCTCCAGTAGTACCTTGTGCGCGGTTTTAATTCTACCTGCGGTGAATATGAAATACTGTCGATATCAGTTCTTTTTCCGCTGTCAAATATGATATTCTCAAAATTTATATCGGCGGATATCTCAACTTGGGCTGCGACCTGGTGTTTTGCCGTATCAGACTCAACTAACCACGACAGTTTTGGTTTATTAATGACAAACCCCATAGGATTCTTAATACGATTTGTTTTTAAGTTATAAACTCTCATCATTTCCATTTGCCCCTTGGTACAGAATTTTTAACATTACACTGAGGTTTTGCAGGCATAAAATTTAACAGTGGAGCCTGTTAAATCACTCCACTGTTATTATACAACGCCGTTAACGATGTCTGTATACTTCCCACCCAAGATATTTGGTTAAAGCTTCCTCAACAATATCGGCCACATGGCCGCGAACCATTGCCACATGGTGTTCGAAACCTTCTTCGCATATCTTATGCATTAATTTCTGCAAATCAGGTACTTTACACACTGCCGGGCCGCCAAAGGTACTGACCTTTATATCCGAGAATTCTCCTTCTCCGACATATGCACGGATTTTACCGTTAGCATCATCGGTGGATATTTTGCAGAATGTCATCGGTCCGGGCTTAACCTGTCCTACCACCGAACCAAAACAGTTATCATACCCAAGCTGCGTACCAAGTATATCCAGTACGCCGATCGATGGCCTGCATCCCATGAATGACGCGGGATAATTTGAGCAATGGAAATTGATACACATGTTTCTGTCATTTCCGTAATTGTTGTTCCAGTCGAGGTACCCGGGCGTTTCCCCCGACGCCAGTGAAAGTGCATACATTGTAAGTGCACCCATAACATCCATTTCACAGGCATGGGGAATGCCTTTATTCCCCAGCATGCTCATAGCCAGGCATGCGGCGCATCCGTACTGGTTCTGAAGCACGTTCCAGCACTGAACCGCAGCACAGTCAGCATCATTTGCCATAACCGCTTCTTCAAGAGCCATTTTGAAACGTGCCAGTTTTTCAATCTTTTCTGCCGGCGCATTCTCAGGTACATTTACATATTCCCGTATTTCCGAAACGGTTTCTTCAATCTTTTTTATGTCATTAATTTCATTCGCGCGGGATATGATGTTTCCGATATCCTCAACCAGAACCGAAATTCCGTACCTTTGGAGAAGCTTTTCCGAAAAACGGACTGTCTGGAAAGGACCGGGCCGTGTGCCCACTGCGAGTATACGGGCTCTTCTCAGATTATTCACTGTTTTGCATAATTTTTCAAAACGTTTTATGTCTTCAGTGAATTCTTCACTTTCTATACTGCAGGTATGCAGTTTTGTTAATGTAAAAGGAATGCCGTATTGCCTCAAATTATTGCACACCGATAATTTACCGCAGAAAGCATCCCGCCTGTGTTCCACGTCCAGCAGTTCCAAATCGTCATCACAGGCCTGTATAAGCACTGGAACATTAAGACGGGCCTCATGAATAGCAGTGGCAACCGCTATTTCGTCCCCAAAGTTCGGCAGGATTACAATTATGCCTTCAATCCTGTCGGCATTTTTCCTGAAAAGGTCGGCACATATTTTGGCCTGCTCATAAGTCTGAACCGCGCCGTACGGCATTGAATTTTCATCCACTATAACATACTCATGTCCCATACCGTTAAGCTTTTTTAGAATCTGTTTTCTGGCATCCTGTGCAAGCCAGCCCGGGAAAAACCCCCTTGTTGTAATTATTACGCCAAATACCGCCATATTAAATTAACCACCTTTCTGAAAAAATATTTTTCATGCACTGGAAAGAGCACGCCTGACTGCCTCATGCCAGTTCTTTTTATACACTGCCCTTTCCTCTTCCTGCATCCGGGGCGCATACTCCGCCAGAACAGAACGTTTTTGCTCCAGCTCGTTCCGGTCTTTCCAGAAACCTGTTGCAAGCCCTGCCATGTTTGCGCTTCCAAGAGCCGATAATTCTTCAACTTTGGGAACAATAACCTTTGTATTGGCGATATCGGCCTGGCTGCATCAGGAACGAATCCCCCGTCGGTCCGCCGTCAACCCGCAACTCCGCGAGGTTAATACCTGAATCCTTCCTCATGATATCCAGTATGTCGGTTATCTGGTATACAATTGATTCCTCCGCTGCACGGACAATATTCCCAATTTTCGCCCCCAGTGTAAGTCCGTATATAATCGCCTTTGCGGAATTGTCCCAATACGGTGCTCCAAGGCCGGTAAATGCGGGTACGAAATATACCCCGCCGTTATCGTTTAATGCTGACGCAATTTTTCCCGCTTCTTTCGGGCTTGAAATAAAACCGGCTTCCGCAAGCCATTCTACCGTCTTTCCGCTGAAATTAACATTGCCCTCAAGGACATAAACCTTGTCCGAAGCGGATACCCACCCTACCGACGTAACAATGCCGCTGTCGGAGTATACAGGTCTGTCGCCTGTGTTCATCATCACCGACGAGCCTGTACCGTATGTGGCTTTCGTCATTCCGGGTCTGAAACAGTTTTGCCCGAAAAGAGCCGCATGGGAATCCCCCATGACACCGCTTATCGGTATTCCTTCCGGAATAACCGAGTCGCCTTCGGTAAATCCAAAGATACTGTCCGAAGGTTTTATTTCTGGCATTATCTGACGGGGAATTTCAAAGATATCAAGAAGTTTCTGATCCCATTCAAGACTTTCCAAATCCAGCAACAGCGTCCTGCTGGCATTGGAAAAATCGGTCGCATGCACTTTCCCGCCTGTGAGATTCCATATCACCCAGGAATCCATCGTACCGAATTTCAAATTCCCGTCCAGCGCCTTTTCCCTTACTCCGGGAATATTGTTCAAAATCCACTGAATCTTGGGTGCCGTGAAATACGGTGAGATATGGAGCCCGGTTTTTTTGTGTATGTATTGTGCAATTTCAGCGTCTCGCGCCAGCAAATCACACTTTTCCTTAGCCCTTGGGCATTGCCAGACAACGGCGTTATAAACCGGCTTTCCTGTAACACCGTCCCAAAGCATTCCCGTTTCGCGCTGGTTTGTAACGGCAATGGCCGCCACATCGCTCCATGAGGCGTCTCCTTCCTGCATGACTTTTGAAACGGCTGTCCTGACATTCCGCGCTATTTCCTCGGGATCATGCTCAACCCATTCGGGTTTCGGATAATACTGCTTATGGGGAATTGTAACCCTGCGGTGGACCGTACAGTCCTTCGTGAATAATATCGCCTTTGTTCCGGATGTAGACTGGTCTATCGCAAGGATGTATTTTTCAGACATTTTATTCACCGGCCTTTTTCTTTTTTATTAATTTTTCAGCTTCATCACACAAATTTTCAGGGCTTATACCGTAATAGGCGAACACTTCTTTGGATTTTCCGGGTACCGCCGGCTCATCAGGAATACCCATTATTTTCATTGATACCGGGTAATTCTGGACGACAACTTCCGCCACCGCCGCTCCGAAACCGCCTAAAATGCTGTGTTCTTCAATTGTAAGTATTGCGCCTGTCTCTTTTGCGGCCCTGATTATACATTCCTCATCAAGAGGTTTAATTGTATGCATATTGATTACCCTGCAGTTTATTCCCCTCGCCGCCATTAATTCCGCCGCATCCAGCGCTATTCTGACCGTTTCCCCGAAGGTTATAATGGAAAGGGAATCTCCGTCCCTCATGGTAATTGCCCTGCCAAGCTGAAATTCATAATCACTTGATGTATAGACATCTTCCACCGGATTACGTCCCAGCCGCATATAAACAGGGCCGTCATACCGGGCTGCTGCTTCGGTTGCAAGCCGGGTTTCAAACCTGTCCGCAGGTACCACGATTAAAATATTGGGAATTGCTCTTATCAGTGCAATATCCTGAAGTGAATGATGGGACATTCCAAGGGCGCCGTAGCTAATACCGGCACTAATCCCGAGAAGTTTGACGTTTGTTTTTGAGTAGGAGACATCCACTTTTATCTGCTCTGCGGCTCTGGCAGTGAGAAAACACGCCAGCGAAGCGACAAACGGCTTTTTACCTGATGCTGCAAGGCCTGCCGCTATCCCCACAATGTTCTGTTCGGCAATTCCGACTTCTATAAACTGGCCGGGATATTTTTCGGCAAAGGGTTTCATCGAGGCTGAACCCCTTGAATCACTGCATAACACCACTATGTCCCGATCCTCTTTTGCCAGTTCCATCAAAGTTTCACAAACAACCTGCCTGTTATGTATCTTGTTCATGACAGCACCTCCAGCATCCTGTCCAGTTCCGCACAGGCCTTCCTGTACTCTTCTTCGCTCATAACTCCATGGTGCCATTTGGGGTCATTCTCCATAAAGGATACTCCCTTGCCCTTTACTGTCTCGGCTATTACCATGGAAGGCACACCCGCCACTTTTTTGTCTTCCGAAAGGGCATCACATATTGAAGGAATATCATGGCCGTTTATAACCGACACCTTCCACCCGAAGCTTTTCCATTTTTCCTGCAGAGGTTCCAGCGCCATCACATCTTCGGTTTTTCCGCTGATTTGAAGACTGTTTCTGTCCACAATTGCCACAAGATTATCAAGCCTGTAATGGGATGCAGCCATTGCAGCTTCCCATACCGAACCTTCTGCCAGTTCACCGTCTCCCATCAGAACAAAAACCCTGTAATTTTTATGGTCCATCTTTGCGGCAAGAGCCATGCCAACTCCTATTGACAGACCATGGCCCAATGCTCCCGTATTCATTTCCACTCCCGGGACTTGCCTGTTCGGGTGGCCAATTAACTTTGAGCCGAACTGTGAATAAGTCAGAAGTTCATTCTTATCGAAAAATCCCCGATCGGCAAGCACGCAGTAGTAAGCATCCACGGAATGTCCCTTGCTGAGAATAAATCTGTCTCTTTCAGGCCATTCAGGATTTTGCGGATCAATATTCAGTATTTTGTAATACAGAGCAACAAGGATGTCGGTTTCAGAAAGCGAACCTCCCACATGCCCCGCACCCGAGCGGTAAACTATGTCAATTACCTCCCGGCGTATTTGGGCAGCTTTTTTTATCAGGTCTTTATAAATATCCATATTTACCTCCGTTGAAAACGCCTGTTTATATACCTGCGTAAATAAAAAGGCTATTTGACAAGCTTAAGTGTAACCGCCGTCCAGGCAGTGATCTCAATTTTGTCAGTACGGGGACGTATTCTGCATGATTTGATGATCTTGCAGTTTTTTACATCAAAAAAAACCGCGTCATATTCCACATCCGCTTTGGGGTCTTCCTTCGGACCAATCCACAAGGTTTTTCCATTCATCGTGTTCCTGAAAAACAGTAAGTAAAACTCATAGCCTTTAGACAGTGAGAAATAATTCTGACCGTCGGTATTGACGTAGTCCCTTTTCATTTCCTGCCACGGGCAGGTCATGACAATTTCCTTCAGAAATTTCAAACATGGGGCACTGTCGCCAACCATGTCGCCGCCATAGGACCAGAATATATCACGGTTGTTTTCGCCTATTACAAAAGCTTCTCCATGGGTTGCATATCCCCCGGCCATAACCGAAAGCCAATGCCGAAGCAGGGTTAATTCAGCCGACGAATTTCCCCAGCAGTCGGGGAGATTGCCTTCATACTGGTATTCATCGTTAATTACGGGTTTTTTATATTCCCTTTTAAGTTCCAGCATGAGAGTGTAAGTATCAGGATGCTGATAAGACACATGGGTCATCCATGGCCGGTCAGGATAAATCCATCCGAAGGTAATATTATGACATGACCGGGGATGTCCGTAAGGATCGTTTGCTTTTATATATTCACCGATTACATCCCAGTTTCGGCGGTTTTGACTCAGCATGAACCTGCCGGGATTGTCTTCGTCGCAGCCTATATCATATTCATTTGCCAGACTCCACCAGACATTGCGGAATGCCGAAAGTCTGTTTATAATGTACCTTAAATAAAGAAGCGCATCTTCTTCGTCCATTTTATCTATATCCCAGTGACCAAAATCATAAGGGTGGAAAAGAATTACATCTGCCTCTATTCCAAGTTCACACAATTCCTTTACTCTCTGTTCAAACATCCGGAAATACTCCGGGTTTGGACGCGTAAAATCGAAATCTTTCGGTCCGCCTTCAAAAGGATAACACGGCGGTTCATAACTTATATCCACCGCATTGAAATTACCTCTATAATGCTTTGGGAAAAACAGCATTCGTATTTTGTTGAAACCATACTTTGAAAAACTGCGCAGTGTCCTTTCCCTTATCTCGCCCGGACGGTAATGCCAGACATACGCGGTTGTGCCCATTACGAAAAACGGTGTACCGTCGGCATAAGTAAAATGTTCGCCTGTAACCCTCACCGGCCCGTGATTGTCCGCTGAAGGCGGAGTTACCGTAAACGTACCTGTAATATTGTTCATTTCAGGATCATTTGAACGGACAACATAGCTATATTCACCCTCAAGTTCAGGCATAAAACGTATCTTATAAATTCCGTCACCGTCATAGAAACCATGGACAACTTTTTTCTGACCCGAATTATAGAAACTCGCTTTAAGTTTGACATCGGTAAACGGATTATGATATTTCCTGCTTGTGCTCAGTTTAAGTTCAAATACTCCCCATTTTTCAACAGTTGTACTCAACCTTTCCTCTCCTCCCCCGGAACAGAAACAGAAATGCCGTTTAATGAATTTTAATAATAATTTAAATTAAATTATATAATAATTTATGAAATGCGTCAATAAATTACTTAAAAAATTAATTTAAAATTTTAAACAAATATTTAACGTGCCTAACCCGTTATAACGCATTTTACCTGTTTCAGAAAGTTTTTAAACCGTAACCTATCCATTGATTTATCCATAATAAAACCCTTAATAACCGGGTTTAATCCTGTTTTTATGATTTTATAAAATAAGGCCCGGGCTAACTATAAAAGCCGATTAAAAAACAAAGCTCCGGAATTTTGCAACAGCTCCGGAGCTTTCGTTATTTTATCCTTTTCATAAATTCTGATATTTACATTTGTTGCATTGTGAAGTTTAAAACACATCCCGCCTTTACAGGCACCGATCCATCCTGGCCTGAAAATCGCGCAAAAACTCTTCTCTCCACATATTCACCGTCTTCGCACCTTTGTGTTCATTCTCGGCATATCTTTCATCTATAATATCGGACCACCAGTGCGGGTAAAGTTTCTCATTACCCTTACGTCCTTCCTCGGTTTCCTCCGTGCACGTAAACATACCCCTTAACCCGTTCAGTTCCGGAATATCGCTTTTAATTGTATAATTCCACAAACCCGTTGTTTTCGGCATGTAACGTACCCTGTATTCGCCTTGTCCGCAGTAATAGCCATAAAACTCCTGCCCCTGTACAATCAGCGAAAACACAGGTTCATCATGGCTTTTATCGATATGCGGTCCTTCCAAAACCAGTTCGAGCACGCCGAAAACCTCAACCGTGTCTTTTTCGGTCGTGATACCGTGATATATGGACTTAGGCCGATTCCCTACCTTAACGAAGGATCCACCCCATGACGGCTTTTCAGGGCACTCCGGCGTCCCTTTAAGCAGGTAGGCAACCGACGGTGTATCTCCCATTTTAATGACCCCGTCAAGATGCTTTGCAAAAAAATTCCCCAGCGCGCCGTGCCCTGCCACGTGGTTTGTTACAAAGGTTTTATTGCCTAAATCATTCTCCTGATTTCCGCCCACAAACCATCCTCTATAGGTTGAATTATTTTCTATTATCCATAAATCGGGGAAATTTTCACGGATATATTCGTAAGCATTCAGCCCCCATTTCTTGTTGGGACCTGCAATATAATAAACCCTCAGTTTGTCTTTGATATCAGGCGCATCATGAAGAGCCTGGGCCAAATCCTCCAAAAGCCCCCAAACCAGAACATATAAAGTGCGCGGATCGTCTTTTCTGGCGCACCGTATAATCCATTCAGATCCTTCGGTCGGATTACTGTACCCTTTAAACGGAGCAATTTCAAGTGCGCCCTGCTTTGTAACCGAACGCAGGTAATCAGGTGTGGGATAATCAGACGAGTATGAACGTAATTTAGGATAATCAATTTCGTACTGATCAATCACTTCAAGAATATCCTTTACTCGCCCCGCCCCCCATGGCGAAGATATAAGCCCTTCTGTGTCGAATAAATCCGAATAAAGTAGATAGTGAACCATCGACTGAAAATCGTCAGGATCGCTTCCGCCTATGTCGTTCGAGACAATAACCCGGTAACGCTCCCCAGACAAAGCGCCTCTGGTGAAATCAACAAACATTTCCATCTCTCCAATTATTATTAAATACAATGCCCTGGCAGGCCACTTGTTCCCATTTTTTGGCGATATTTACGTAATACCTTAAAACATCATATTTAAAGAAAACCGCTTAAGCATATGCTCTTTTATTAAATTCGTATATATGGTAAAATAAAATACAATAAAAATTATATAAGAATTTATTAAACACGTCAATAAATTTACTTAATAAAATTATTAAAATTTTAATTATTATTTTAACTACACTTTATTTTTTTATGCTTTTTACAGCAGATGAAACAAAGATACCGTTCAGATTTTTAACAGGCTTAATAACTTTTTCATCCTTTTACCGAACCGATCATAACGCCTTTTACAAAATATTTCTGCACAAACGGATACAGTATAATCACCGGAATGCTTCCGAAAACGATAATGGCGTATTTCATTACCTCAATATAAGCAAGTTTCTGCGCATCTGCAATATCTATACTGCTGACCATCTGCTCAATCGTTTCAACACTTGCCAGAATATTACGCAACACAACCTGTAACGGGAATTTTGTCTCGGTATTAAGATAAATCATCCCGTCAAAATACGAATTCCAATGCCCCACGGCATAATACAATACCAGAACCGCCAAAATCGGTTTGGACAAAGGCAAAATTACCGACGTTAACACCCTGATATCGCTTGCCCCGTCCAGTTCCGCAGCTTCGAACAGTTCTGCCGGAATTGTACTCTGGAAAAAAGTGCGGGCAATAATCATATTGTAAACCGAAATTGCCCCCGGTAATACCATCACCCAGAAAGTATCAAGCAATCCAAGGTTTTTAATTGTCAGATAAGTGGGAATCAACGGAGCACTAAAAATCATTGTAAAAACAAACAACCCCGTGATAATGTTTCGTCCGACAAAGTCCTTACGGGAAAGAGGATATGCAATTGCCACGGTCATCACTATATTAATCAGCGTTCCAACAAAAGTATAAAGGAATGAATTTCTGTACCCAATCATCAGTAATTTGGTCGTGAAAATACGTTTATACGCATTTACGTTAAAATCAACAGGCCACAAATACACTCTGCCGGCAATAACTGCCTGCGGTGAACTGAACGACTGACTTATAACGTTTATCAGCGGCAAAGCAACGACAACCAGGCAAAAAAACAGAAATAAGCCATTTACAACATAAAAAACTTTATCAGATACAGAATCTTTTGTTTTTCCCTTTTCCATTATCTTCACCCTTACCATAAACTTGTTTCATTTATCTTTCTTGATACCCTGTTAACCAGAACAAGAAGTATAAATGAAACAACAGACTGAAACAAACCAATTGCGGTGGAATAACTGTATTGCATCGAAACCAGCCCTACCCTGTACACATATGTTGAAATAATGTCCGAAGTCTGCATATTCATATTATTCTGCATCAGCAAAACCTTTTCATAACCTATCGACAAAACCCTTCCGCATGCAAGAATAAGCAGTATGACCGCTGTAGGCAATATACTCGGAATATCAATATAGTATATTCTTTTCCAGATGGAAGCACCGTCAATTATAGCTGCTTCATACAATTCAGGGCTTATTGATGCCAATGCTGCCAGATAGATTACAGCGTTATAACCGTTGTTTTGCCAAATTCCCGAAAATACATAAATGGTCCTGAACAGTTTGGGTTCACCCATGAAATGAACTGGATTTAATCCCATCGCCTTAATAACCTGATTTACAAGGCCATTCAGTGAAAGAAGCTGGGACAGAATTCCCACAATCAAAACCGTTGATATAAAATAGGGCATATACGTTACCATCTGAACGGTTTTTTTAAATATCCTGTTTCGGGCATAATTCAATGCAACCGCCAGAAGGATGGGCGGCAAGATTCCCGCAACTATCTGGTATAAGGAAAGCCCTATCGTATTAACCATCAGGGTTTTAAACTGCGGGGACCTGAAAAATTTAACAAAATGCTTGGTTCCGACCCAATTGCTTCCGAGAATTCCTTTTGCAAAGTTATAATCTTTAAAGGCTATTATTGATCCAAACAACGGAACATATTTAAAAATAATCAAATATGCAACCGGCGGTATTGCCAGCAAATATAACTGCCAGTGCCTGATTATTCCCCTTTTTAAATGATAAGCATTTTTCCTTGCTACTGTGTGTTCGGTTTTCAAAACACGGCCCTCCCCGTTATAGAAATAAATCTGTGACAGTTCGGCGACAGCTTTGGTGGAATTGATCAGCTTATGCTCCATTTCAATAGGATAGTAGAAAATATTCTCAAGGGTTGAATCAGGCAAATCACCATACTGTATAATTTTTAAGGATTTTTTTGCCACATTGTTCAGCGTAAAGATTGCCTGTTCATATGAGAACTGAACATCAGTCAAACTCGGAACCACAAGTCCGATTCCGCATGCAGCGTTAACTCTCCCGTCCCGCTGTATTGATGATTTGACTTTAAGCACAAAGTTCATTATGTTATCCATCGACTCTTTATTATTTGACTGAAGCGTAAACAGAAAATTTATTCTGAACTTCCTTAAGTTTACACCGAGAACAAAATCGGGCAAACTCCGGCTAATTTCTTCATATATATTTTGAACTGCTTTTCTCTTTATATTTTCTTCCCATGTTTCTGAAAAAAGAAGTTCCATTACGGCAACGCAGTAAAAAGAACCATCCATACTTAAATTCAGTTTTTCGCCTGCCTGCTTTAAATCTTCAAGATTATTAAAACTGCCGTTAAAAAGTCGTTCCAAAAAGATATCCTTCAGCTCGTAATATGTTTGCTGTACCGTATTTTTTAAATAATCAACACCGTTTCTTATGTATTCAAGTTCATCTGAATTTGTTTTTTCATCAGGCATACCGTTCAGTTTCTGCAAAAAAGGCTTTAATTTTCCCGCCAGTTCATTAAACGGCTCACTGTTGCGTTTGGCGAAAGACACGGCACTGACTATACCGATAAGAAAATATAGCGCCACCATATAGCACGTCATTTGTTTTATATTGTTAACTTTGCTCATGGCAACAGACTGCGGGATAATTTCGGTAAATATCAGGTCATTATATCGCGATCGGGCATACACAATCATATACTTCCCGTTATCAACGGTATCAAAATAAAAACCTTCATTCTCCCCGCCGTCAATTCCGGATACAACATCAAAAAGATCATAATCAACCACTGAACCAGATATTCCAAACAGAATATTTCCATCAGAATCCGTTATGAAAATATTGCGGCTTATTTTTTCATCGTTCTCTTTGCAAAGTTCCTCAATCTTCGTGCTTTTTATTATAAAAAGCAAAGCCTTCTTTTCCGCCATAACCGGTCACAATTGGGAAAACATATGTCATTGCGGATATATTTACTCCTTCATAAAGTACCCGGCTTTCGGGAATAAAAAACGGATGGCTGTTTCCGAAAACAATGTCGAGCCATTCCTGGTATGTATAATCATGATAATTTAAAAATTTATCATAATAAAACTCGAGATCAAATACAACATTATCCCTGTAATATGCCGCTGAAGCATTTTTCAGCAAAAGCACGAAATTGGTATCCACCTGTGCGGATGGGCTCATTTTAGCCTTAAGCTCTTCCCCGAATTCCTGTATATAATACACCTGACGGCTTCCATACTGAGGTTTTCTAATTGTCGCTACCTTATTGAGCTTGGGTTCAAACATCAGCTGGGTTGCTATCTGGTCCAACGCATTAATGTAATTGTCAAACTCATCCCTGACATGCCTCAGGGAGATAAGACTTGAATCAATACAGCTCTGTTTTGCCAGTTGTGCAGAAGTTAAGAAAAGGTTTAATGCAAAAATAACCGGGAGCAGTAAAAAAATAACAAACTGGAACAGGAATCTGAAAAAAACCTTTTTTGTTAAAAAACCTTTTTTTTTTTCATTGTACAACTCTTCCCATATTTCAGAGTGGAATATTCATAAAAAATACTCTTTTCTGCTGTCTGTAAGTATCAGAACATAATCAGGCCATTCCCCTTCTTTTCTGGGAGGTTCAAATTCCCGCACCCCGCTATTTTCAAACTCTCCTATTTTAAACATTTCTCCTGTTTTTGGATCAAACCACCTTGCAATCACCTTTTCGCCCGATATCTTTCCCATCCTCACGCTAATGCTCCGCCCGGTATAGGTATAAACGAATATGTAACTTGCCCCCCTTGTGGCCAGCAGTCGATCATATTTTTCTCCTATATCCCCGTCAATTACCGACTGATCAGGAATTCTTTCAAAATACGGAACAGAAAGCATCAGATCCTTTAAATAATGCATCTGCCGTGCCCCTTCGGCTTTTAATGCGTCGTACCAGTATTCGCGCACACCAAATGAGCCCCTTAAGTCACATGGCCTGTGCATCTGCATTACCGCGTTATGCCCGTAAGTATGCCCGCATGCCCCTGCAAAAACCGACCAGTATGCATACCTGCGAACGTCGTTTGCGTCCCAGTACGGCTGCGTCGGATCATGCAACCCCTGAGGAATGCTTTCATATGCGGGCTCACCATCCAAAGTGGGCTTAACGGGCGTTTTTTGATAATCATTCATTACATACCGCCAGTTATCCTGACCTATCCTTATTCTGTCATCATCTTCCTCTTCCTGTTTCATTTTCTGATTATACCGCCTGTGTCCCGACTGAAACATGTTAAAATCAAGCCACGGCGCATTATGAAACCATTCGGACGACTGCGTCCTTCCAAAGGGATGAAATGTCATTAAAGCATCAGGGTTATGGGCTTTTATGGTGTTTCCCAGCGTGTCCCATATTTCATAGTGCTCATTGCCTTTAATATCTCCGCCCAAAATCCAGATAATGTTTTTTCTGTCCTTGAAATGTTCCGCAAGCCATGTTCCATATTCCACAACATTATCTCTGTTTAAGTATCCCGCCTTTACAATGCTGCCCCAGACGGGAAGCAATCCCATATACATGCCGGCTTTTTCAGCCATGTCCACAACCCTGTCGACATGCTTCCAGTAGCTGTTTGGGCTTTCCAAATCGGGACTGTTGTTTATGAATGTCTTCGTTATGCTGTCATCATCCAGAGCCGGTTTGCCGTACACGTTTGTATCGGTTACATCATGTATCAGCACCGCCTGAATTACGTTAAAACCTTTATCCCGTCTGTCATTTATGTATTCCTGCGCTTCATCGGCGCTCAGTTTCTGAAATAGCAGCCAGGCCGTGTCCCCAAGCCAGAAAAAAGGTTTTCCACTTTCATACATCAGATATCTGCCGTTTTCTGATATTTTGATTCTTTCCATTTGTCCACCCCATAAATTTATTAAATTTTAAGTTAAATTTTATTTGTAAGTTCAACTAATTTTGTTATAGCATACTGACATTGTAAAATATCACTCAACCCTAAACAGTAAAACAGGAACTGATTGTTTTATGAAATTTGCTAAATATCCTGAATGTATTATAGCCCGTTTTGTTAAACCTGTCAATCTGTTGTTTAAAAAGTTTAATTAACAATTAACTTTAGATTAAATTCAATTTAAGGTACGCTGATTCTGTCGATAAAATTTAAAAGCTTGAAAATCATTGTTGTAAAATGATTTTCAAGCTTTTATCCAATAAATCATATTATTATAAACTTAATCCCATACCAACTGGACCTGGCCGTTCATCGCGGCAACAAGCCTTCGTTCCACTTCATTCCAGTTTATCAGTTGCCACCAGTTATTTACATAATCAGCCCGCCGGTTCTGGTAATCCAGATAGTAGGCATGTTCCCAGACATCACACACCAGGATCGGAATCCCGCTCCACTGGGTCAAATCCTGATGTTTTTCAGCCTGTAATATTTCAAGCCTCTCCCATGCAGGCTGCCATACCAAAACCCCCCAGCCCGACGCTTCCACATTTACCGTTGCATCGACAAACTGTCGTTTCATGGCTTCCATGCCGCCGAAATACCGGTTTACATGGTAAACCGTCCTTGGCCCCGGCATGCCTCCCATCCCCAGAGGTGACATAACAGTCCAGTATATGCTGTGCAGTATGTGCCCTGAACCATTAAACGCCAGTTCATTTTCCCAGTATTTTATATATTCAATATCGTTTGTCCTGCGTGCTTCCTCAAGGTACAACTCAGCCCTGTTCAAACCGTCCACATAGCTTTTGTGGTGCCTGTCGTGGTGTAACCTTAACGTTTCGGCGCTTATTACAGGTTCCAAGGCATCGTAATCATACGGCAACGGAGGCAGTTTATGCATTCCGGGCAAAACATACATATGCAGCATCCTTTCCATGGCAAATTATGTTAATCCCTGTTTTATACTATGATGCTGCATATTTTTGGTTCATACCCGTAAATTAATTTTTCTAAATGAGCTCGGTCAGCATAAGGAAGGTCAGGCCCTGACCATAGGCCGTCGGAGCAATGGGTATTTTCTTGTAATGTTCCAAATCCTTGCCCATGCCGGTTCCGTAGGATACTCCGTGGACCATGCCGTTTTCGTCTATTTTTGAGATCACTGCATGGGCGGCTTTCCTTCCGTACTCCAGATATTCCTCTCCAATCAGCCCGAGACGTACACCCTTTAATATTCCATAGGCAATACCTGCCGTTGCCGAGGTTTCGTAATAAGTTTCCTCAATATCCACGAGAGTATTGAAAAGCCCGTTTTCCCCCTGATACTTGATCAGTTCCTTAACCTGATCAACCCACGAAGTTTTTACAAACCTGGAAACTGCGTCATCAACGCCATAAATTTCGAGAAACTCCACGGCTCCCGACGTGAACCAGCTGTTTCCCCTTGCCCAGAAAGCCCCGGCGAAATTATGCCTGCCATCAAATGTCCACCCGTGGTAAAACAGTCCTGTCTTTCTGTCCTGAAGATATTTTATATGGAAAAGGAACTGATACTTTGCCTCTTCTACATAACCCTCCCTGCCAAATACCTTTCCGGCCTTTAACAAAAACAGCACCGTCATAAACAGCGTATCATCCCACAACTGTTCATAATGGCGGTTTAAAACAGTCATATGCTGCATTCCGCCGTACTGCGTGCGGGGCATCTCGTTCATTACCCAGTCAGCCCACATATTGATATAAGGAACGTATTTTTCGTTTTTTGTCTCTTCATAGAGGCAAACCATTGTAAGGGCAGGGCATACGGTATTTACGTTTTTATGCGGGATAGGTTTTGCCAGCTGTACGTCATACCAGTTGATCAGATAATCAAGATACTTTTTATCGTTTGTCTTTTTATATACTTTGTACATGCTGTACAGAGCCACGCCCGTAGGCCATTCCCAGTTATCCATGTGCAGGTGGTCGTACAGTCCTTCCCTTTTATCGTTATTTATAAGCATTCCAATAACCTTGTCCGCCAGTTCCAGCATTTCCACGTTTACAGACATTAAACCTCCACCTTTCTTTCGCTGCAGTTTTTGCTTAGATGATTTAAGACAAAATCACCCTGTATCCAATATAGAGTTTTTCAAAGCGGTAATGCCGTGAAACACAGTCTATTTTAAGTGTTCCACAAGAGGCAGGTTTATTCTCCTCATACCCTCCACAACAAGCCCGGCGATCTCATAAGCTCCGTTTTCATTAAAATGGGTGTTGTCTTCCGAACCGTCGGGATAATTCGGAGACTCTCCGGGCTTTAAAAACAGAAAGAGCCTTTTGGATTCCTCCATTCCCAGCTTTTTGTAATATTCCTCGCTTAATGCGGTAAGGTCAATAAACGGCACATCCAGTTCGTCACAGAGCTCTTTAACAGCCTTTGGATATGCCCCGTGGGTTGGGTAAAATTCGCCGAACAGATTGAATCTTCTCCGGTTCACCGGCGAAATAAGGACGGGATAAGCCCCCTTTTCCCTGGCGCCGTCCACATACCTCTTTAGGTAAGCCTGATATGTCCCGAAAGGATCGGCAAATCTCCCGTCAAGTTTTTCGTCGTTGTGCCCGAACTGCACAAGAAGGTAATCCCCCGGCCCGATAAGACCCATTATTTTGTCGTAGTGTCCTTCCTCAATAAAGCTTAAAGTGCTCCTTCCGCCGAGAGCATAGTTGTAAACATGCACATAGTCCTTAAAAAACCTCGGCAGCATTCTGCCCCAGCCTTCCTGAGGCTTGTAGTTACTTGCACAGTTTTGTACCGTCGAATCGCCCGCGATATAGATATTAACCCTTGTCTCAGACATATCAAATTCCTCCGTTATCAAGCCATTCCAGAAGTTTCCCGTATTCCACCCCGGCCAAAAGAACAATGCCGGTACCATGGGTATCATTTAAAAGCCAGCCCAGGTCATTTTTGTAATAATCCTCCGAAAAGGAAAAGCCTGATCCCCTGCAGATTCCGTATACATTGCCGTGCAAATCTATAGCCTCACTGCAAAGCCCTTTCCACGCCTTTTCTACCGCCTCAATATATTTTTCAGGCTCATTAAGCCATGAATTGCGCACGCCACGGGCAAAGGCACAGGCAAACATTGACGTGCATGATGCTTCCGGATAGGAATCGGGATCGGTAAGGACCTGATGCCACATGCCTTTTTCGTCCTGCAAAGCAAGATATCCTTCACACAGATCATTGAAATTCCTGATAAGTTCTTCCCTTAATTCATGATTTTCAGGCAGGAAGCGCAAAAGCTCCGAATACGAGAAGGCAACCCAGCCGTTGCCGCGGCCCCATGAAACTTCGGTGGCTTTTCGGTGTCTTACGTCATAAACATGGGACATGATTTTTTTGTCGGGCCTGTAAAGATATTTATGGTACAGCACAAGCTGCTTAGCGGCATCGTCAATGAATTCCTGCCTGCCTGTAAGTTTGTAATACCTGCACAGGAACGGAACGCTCATATATAAATCGTCTGCCCAGAGGGTCTGATCCATAAGCAGATGTTCGGGGTTCACCCGGTAAAAAGCCCCGTCGGGCAGTCTGTCAAGCCTGTTCCTGATGAAGTCGGCTATATAATCGGCAATCCTGACATAAGCGTCATCATTCAGCTCTCCTGAAACCTCAAGCATAAGAGAGCCGAAAGAACCGCAGTCGTCCAGCGTGCTTAACGTGGAAAGGAGATTATGCATGCTTGCCGCACCGTATCTGTCCCTGTCCCACATAGCGTAATCAAAGAAACGGGTGCAAAGTTCCACATGCTTTGTTACATAATCCACCAAGGATGAATCCTTTATAAACCTGCCCGCTTCGGCAAGCCCGTACAGTGTTACGCCGAGGGGATAATTCCAGTGTCCGAACAGTTTGTTGTCATTATACGGCCTTATAACGGTGTGAGGTTTGTCCAGTCTCCAGAATACTTTTCCTTTGGCTCCGTCCAAGGGTATGTCGGCAGAACATATTTTTTCGGGATCAAAATTCACAGGCTGTGAAAACGGCCCTGCATAAATCCACTTTTCGTCGGTGCCTTTCACGTTGAGCGGATTTACAAACATGACTTTTCTGTCTTCAAACAGGCATTCGGCCGTGAATCCCCAGTCGGTTTCCCCACACTGGTTTATGACAAAAAGGTTATAACATCCGTATTTTAATTGGATTTTAAATTCAAATTCACCCGATTTGTCGGAAACATAAACCCTTTTATCATCCAGATAAATCTGAATACTTCCGCTGTTTGTACCCTTTATGGTATACTCGCCGTTTTTTTCCGCCAATAGTTTTGTCCAGCCGATTGCATAGCAACCCTTTCTTAACGAATACATCCGTTTCATCTGGCCCATGGCTTTTTCTTCCGGCAGCCATTCTTTTAACGGATACCAGCAGAGCCCGGTCTCTTCCTCAGTCATACCCAACTCAGGAAGTTTCTCGAGCGGCTCCTTCAGCGGAAGGGTATATAGCCATCCCTTCTGCCCATCTCTGTCCCATGACGGAACAATAAAGCTCAAAGGTCTGTTTCTTGATGAAACGGCTCCCAGAATTCCGCCGCATCCGATATTGGTACGAATAAACCTCAGAACAAAATTATTCCATCCTTTTTTTAGCTTAACGGTAAAAGAAGCCGAAAGTTCGCTTTTTCTTTCAATTAGGACATTCGGTTTGAAAACCCTTTCACCATTGCAATATATTATTACCGGACCGAAACAGCTTATTTCAAAGGTCATCGGCATATCATCGTCGCTCCAGAGCTTGCTCCATGCGTATACACTGGTTTCAAGCCCTGCCAGCGGATAAATGTCAGCAAAATCAAACACATACCTGTAATGTTTGTCCTGTCTTATTCCGTTCTTCTGATAGGCGTAATATGAAACTCCGAAGGGCGGATTTTGTCCGATATACCGGTTTGCAACGGTTTCGAGCACGGTTTTTATGTCCTGTGTTTTTGAAAATATGGACAGTTCATCCGGAAAATAATAACCCATGGATAAATCCTCCCTGTTGAAAGCAATATAAATTTATACAGGAACACGTAATGTTATATTCATAATAATTTACACATCGCAGTTATTCAATGGTATATCAACATCATTTTTTAGGGTATTTCATTTCCTTTACTTTAAAACTGTATTCATAATCGTATTATCAAAAACCATTACCGCCGCTCCGACTAAACCTGCATTGGAATTGACAGGCGGGGTAATTTTTATGCCTGTTTTAAGAAGCCTTCTGACAAAGAATTTCAGATACTGGTAAAACTCTTCGCCAAGAAATTCGGGAATTATTCCCGATATTACAAACTCGTCCACATCAAGTATATGAACGTAGTTATATATAATAATTGCCAGATATTTTGCGACATACTCGGTTATTTCCTGTTTAAGAGCCTCCGGTACAACCAGTTCCTTCTTTATTTCAATTCCGAACTTTTCTTTTATTGCCTTCAGGTTTATTTTCCTCTCCACCGCTTTAGCCGAAAGATTTTTAAAATCCAGCATTTCCGGATCATCCAATACCAAGGCTCCGATTTCACCGGCAAGAAAATTAACCCCCCGGTGTACTCTGCCGTCAATAACAATTGCCGATCCAAGACCGCTGCCCAAGGAAATATACACAAGATTTTTGACATCGGCTTTTTTTCTCAGGAACATTTCGCCGATACATACCGTATTCACGTCATTTTCAATAAATATGGGTATTTTGAAAAAATCGGCGGAAAACCCGGCATATTTTTCAAAGCTGACTTCTTCTATAACCCTGTCCGAATACTCAATTACTGTTTTTTTCATAGGATTGACAACCTTTGGCAACCCTATTCCTATACCGAGACATGGTATATTTTTATTATTTTCAATCAATTTCCCTATCCCGCCGAGCAGTTTCGAAAGCCTGAAATTCCCACTGCTGTCGCCAGAATTCATCGAAACGCTTTCAATTGTTTCCCCTTTCAGGTTTACATACCCCATATTTATATATTTCCCTTCAAAAACAATGCCGACGGCACCATATGCGTCGGGATTAAACCTGAGAAGCCTTCCCTTTCTCCCCGCCCCTTCGCTGCTTGACACACTTATCCCCGTATCATGAACAAGATTTCTTGAGATAAAAAAGTCAATAATCTTCATAACCGTCGGAAAACTCATGTTTGTTTTTTTGACAATATCGGCTCTTGAAAGTTCATTTTCCGACATAAACAGATCAAATACAAGTTTTCGGTTCTGTGCCTTGATATAATTGGGCTCAAATGCTTCCATTCCTGTAACCTCCATAGCAAACTGAACAATATTTAGGCAGTCACCTGCAAATCATGATAACGTAACTGCCTCATTCTTTTCACCCAATTTTATCAATAAAGATCCAAATATAAATGTTGCGATGAAAGTAATTACCGAAGATACCAGCATAATCTTGTTAATTCCGAAAATATCGCTTGCAACGCCGCCCAAAATGCCGAACACCACTTTTGAAAAGAAGGCCGAAACCATTGAATTTAAAGTCTGTGCCGTGGCTTTCAGGCTCTTTGGGGTGTTTACATTAATGTACGTAAGAATGCTGTATGTAAAACATGTAAAACTAAAGCCGTGCATTAAATTGGCCAATATAATCAGTACCGGATTGGTCAAAAAATACATCAGCAGCCATCTTATTCCTGATACCGCTGCTGCGGAAATCAGCAGTTTAATCATGCCGAATTTCTTTAATATTTTGTCAATTATCATCATAAAGGGTATTTCCGCAATCGCACATGTAAAAATCAAAATCCCCGTATAGGAACTGTTTCCGTTTATTGATTCAAAATAAATCGGGTAATATGTGTAGAAAAAACTCAATCCAAGGGAATATGAAAGGTTAAATCCAATCAGACACATTAACGTTTTATTCTTTAAAATACAACCGACGGGAACCCTTTCGTTTTTCCTCCTGCCTCCGGGAACAGACGGAATTGTGAACATTAATGCAAAACAAAGCAGCAGAAAAAGTGAAACAATCCAGAATATATTGGAATAACGCCCTTTAAGCATAATTCCCGACAATACCGCGGCAACGGAATATCCAAGTGTTCCTCCCATTCGGATTTTCCCGAAATCCCATTTTTTATTTTCCAGATACTCCAGCGTAAGATTGTCCTGCAGCGGGGAAACGGCCGAATAAAAGGCGGTAAAAAAGAGACTTATTATTATCACATATAAATAGCCGGTTGAAAAATAATACATAAGCGCAGACAAACCCGAAAAAAGAAATAACATCGTCAATACCGTATTTTTATATTTTGCCCTGTCGCTCATCAGTCCCCAAAATGGCTGGGCTATAAGCAATAAAAGCGTTGACAGGGACACAAGCAGGCCTATCATTGTATTTGAAAAGCCTATGCCGGAAAGGTACAGGTTGAAATACACGCTGTATACGGCCTGTCCAGAGTAATACAAAATATAAAGAAGGAAAAAACGTGTCGGAAACTTTGATGCGTCCATAAACAAAACCACCCAATCAATTAATTAACTAACTTAAGTAATAATATAATATTTAGCGAGTCTCAAGTCAATGAAAAGTTTTAAAAATATTGACTTTAAGCGTTATAAAATGTATTATTAACTTAGTTAATTAATTGTTTTCCCAATAAATTTTTGCCTGGGAAACAAACGGAGGCATGTTTATGAAACGATATTATGGTTTTATCGTTGAATGTGCGGACAGAAAAGTGGATTATTTTATCAATAATCAGGTAATGGATGAGAAAAGGCCTGATTATGGTTCAATAAGGAATGTTTTTATTGATGTGAAAGAAACGGTGTATGTCTGCTGCACATGCGTTGCGGCCTATTTCAATCCGAAAAGCAGACATTATAAAAATGAAAACCTTGTAAAAAGACTGTCCGTTGCATATGATTTTGTCCGGAAATATCAGCGTGAGGACGGAAGTTTCGATCTGGCAAGCTGCAATTTCAAGAGCGCTCCTGATACCGCATTTATTTTAAAACGCCTGACATATACATACAAACTTATTGAAAAATACGATACAGGGAACAAATTAAATGAAATAAAAAACAAAATATACAAAATAATCTGTTCGGCAGCAAACGCACTAATAACCGGAGGTTTTCACACACCCAACCACCGCTGGGCGATAGCCGCCGGGCTTGCGGCCTGTTCCAATATCATCGAGGACAAAACCCTTTCAGAGCGATGCATCAGGAGAATGGAAGAATATTTTGTAGAGCCCATTGACTGTACCGACGACGGGGAATATTCGGAACGCTCTTCGGGAAATTACAATGCCGTTGTAAACACTGCAATGATAATGCTGTATGAAGAGCTGAAAGACGAAAGATTCCTTGAATACGTTGACCGGAACCTGAACATGATGCTAATGATGATTGACCCCGACGGAAGCATATTCACCGAGAATTCGTTAAGGCAGGACAGGGGAAGAAGGGAATACCCGACGAAATATTTTTACCAGTACCTTTATATGTCTCAGAAAAGCAAAAAACACGCGTGCGAATTTAAGGCAGCAGCCCACAAAATTATTGCCGACGCCGTCGAAAACAGGGATTATTCTCTCGACTGTCTGCACATTCTGATGCTCCATGACTGGATGGAAAACATAGACATAGAATTCAATAAAATGGGCTTTCCTGAAGAGTATAACAAATATTTTCCTTACTCCGGCCTTGTAAGGGTAAGAAAACACAATATAACCTATTCCCTTATCAGGAACGAAAAGAATTTTCTGTATTTTCAAAACAACGCAATAAGGCTGGCAATGAAAATAGGTGTATGCTATTTTCAGCACAGAAACTTCCTGGCCGAAACAATAGAACGCAAGGAAAATACTTATATAATGAAATTCAGAGCCGATGGCTGGTACTACATGCCTTTCAAGGAGAAGCCCGCAACAGCCGACTGGTGGCAGATGGACAATAAATGCAGGGAATTGTATATAAACAGCTTTACCGAAATCGTCGTTGAAATAACAGATATCCCCGACGGTATTGAAGTACGTGTTAAAACCGACGGCATAGACCGAATTCCAGTAAGAGTGGAAATAAGCCTTCCCGTGGGTGGGAAACTTTATTCTGAAAATTTCATAACCGAAACCACGGGAAAAGGTTATATGCTGTTAAAAAACGGGGATGTGCTTTTCACAAAAGACAATGACGGAATTATTATATCGGGAGGGTTCGCCTTCCACGAATTTATAAGAGGTGGTTATTCGGGAGATTCCACCGGCGAACACAACTATATCCTGTATATGACCGACTATACAAATTTTGATCGGACGATAACAATCAGGGCAAAATGAGATTGCGTAAATCAACCTGAAACAAATACCCGGCTGTAACTCAGCCGGGTATTTGCTTTAATATAACTCCCCACCACTATTGCTTAACCGTTTCTAATCTCATCCAGTTTGAGCTGAATAAATTTCGGAATTTCTTCATACAGCGTTTCCCAATCGGTAAAAACATCATCGCCGAACTCATACCTTTCATATTTCATTGACGGCCTGAACCTGAATTTCTTCAAATAACGGCTTACAATCCCGTTTATTTCGTCATTCGTACTGTACCGTCCTTCAAGAGCCGAAGTAATTAATAAACCGTTATTTCCGGCATTTTCGAAAGTTGCCGTCTCAAAGTCGGGCAAAAGTTCAAACACCTGGGCAATCGGGGAAAAAGCATGCTTTCCGGGCTGTGAGTATAACTTTACATGAGTTTCATCCTCAATGTTACTTCTGTCTTTCAGCAGACCTTTCAGGTACCTTCCGTGGAAACTGGCTTCGCAATCAGCCACCTGACCGTTATGCGCCACATACACCCAAACGTGTTCAAGCTCATACAGGTGCTGAATGTCAAAATCCCAATACATGGCATATTCAATAACATACTTTATTTCGTCAGTGTTAAACATAATTTCCCTTCTGAAGGACGGTGACGGCCCCGGTCTGGTAAAAACCGTGCACCCTATTCTTCTCGGATAAAATGGTTCATTTTCGTCAAAATAAATATTCGGAAAATATTTTTTAACCAGTTTCAGATCCACTTCAATCATCCCCCGCTGCCTAAAGCATACTCGACAAGCATTAAAAATGTCAATCCCTGGCCGTAAGCCGTCGGCACACACTGTATATTCCTGTAATGTTCAACGGTACTGCCCAAAGGTGTACCGTGGGAAACACCATGCACAGTTCCGTCCCTGTCTATTTTACTCAATATGCCTTTTACCGCTTTTTCCGCATATTCCTTATACTTTTTGTCAATGTATCCCCTTCTTGCGGCTTTCATAATGCCATACGCAAATCCCGCCGATGCGGAGGTTTCAACATAGGACGCCTCATCGTTCAGTACCGTATGCCACAACCCCGACTTATCCTGAAGCTTGCACAGCGTTGTAATCTGATTTTTAAGAACCTGTAACAAATATTCCCTGTTTGCCTCGCCGGGATCAATAATGTCGAGAAACTCCACCGTTCCGATGGTATACCAACAATTCCCGCGCGCCCAGAAAATTTTCCCGTAATTGTGGCGTTCGCCGAATGTCCATCCGTGATACCAAAGGCCGGTTACAGGGTCGCTTAAATATCTGATATGCAGCAAAAACTGATAAATGCTTTGTTCAATGTAATCCCTGTTTCCTGTTACCGCCCCTGTTTTCGCAAGAAAAAGGACTGTCATGAACAATGTGTCCGCCCATATCTGACCGTCATTAACAAGGTCTGAAGTTATGTGCTGTAATCCCCATTCATCGGTTCTGGGCATTTCGTTGACAATCCACTCCGCCCACTTTTTACAAATGTCTAAGTATCTTTGATCGGGTTTTATTTCATAAAGGTGAATTAAAGCCAGCAACGGGGCAACAGTATTAACGTTCTTTTCCGGCAACCCTTCCTTTATTTTTCTCTCAAACCAGTCGATTATAAAATCAAGATACTTTGTTTTCCCGGTTTTTTTGTAATACAGATACAGGCTGTACAATGCCACTCCCTGAGGCCATTCCCATTTTTCCATGCTGAAATGATCATTGGTTTCTGGATCATTTCCCGCATACAGCAGCCTCTGAATTACTTTTTCAGCAAGATCAATATAATTTTCCATTTTTCCTCCTGAAACATTAACACAGTATTGTTGTCGAAGATTTCGATTTATTAAGAAATAAATGGACTGATTAAACAGCCACCAGTCCATTTATTTCTTTAAATGACACGGCAAAAATAGGGGTCATATACCGGTTAATCTTTATTGATTTGTAGTATTCGTTTGCTTCATCTTCTACTTCCTTACCGCCTGCAGCCATGTAAATCTGCACATATTCCTCAAAATAATCCAGCGGCTTGTCGCCCGTAATTATCGCAACAATGGCTTCATCCCTTATTTTGATCAGCTCTGCACTATATTGCATTGCTTTAGGTAATCCAATCTGAATGGGTGATTCTATAGCATACTTATCAAGTCCGTGTTCATAAGCCCACTGTTCTCTTGGCGCCTTAGGCGGATACGGAAGCGTCATACCCAGGTTGGCACCGATTCTGTTCTCATAACCCGATTCGGTATCATACGGAGGAAGTATCTTTATTGTCTCCATTTCCTTGTTTATCCAGTCCCAATGAACGCCTTTTATTCCCCATCTGTAAGTCGTTCTTTCATCCAGGTCGGGTGTTGCGCTTACGTAATTGAAAATTTCCATAATTTTGCCCATTTTTCCTTTATCTTTTTCAGCAAGTTTTCCGATACCGTAGAAATTCATCAGTCTGTTATAGGCCTTTATGCCTCTCTGGCCTGTTGGGCCCAAAAGCGGCATTCCCTGTATCCATTTTGCGTTCGGATTAACGAGTTTTATTTCTCTCGCATTTGCTTCATCGCTGCTTGGTATTTCGGTACCGTCTTCAGTGGGAATCATGTATGCCCCTTCGGGAAGCCAGTGATAATAGTTACCCAAACTTGAATAACCAATCCTTCCGTTGATGAATGCATGAGACAAAGCCCAGTAACCGCCGTAATTTTCACCGGTAATAAACTCGGGATCAAGAACTCCGTCCTTGTACCATTTTGCCAGAATGGCAAGAGCATCCTTCAGTTCAGGAGCCACGGCGCTGTCTATGAGTTTTCCGTCTCTTTCCACAAAAAATGAGCTGCCGCCAAAATCGATGACCAGTCCAAAAGCGCCGAGCACGGGATACAATACCGTCTGTGAACAGCCATATGTGTCGTCTTTTCCGTTTCTGTCGGGATCTTCTTTTGCAAATTTATACATCAGTTCTTCAAACTCTTCCAGAGTCTCGGGGGTTTTGGTAACACCCACATTTTCCATCCAGTCAAGGCGATAAACAAGAGGCAGTCTGAAGATGTTTGTAGGATTTATCGCTGGTATTGCGTACTGAACGCCGTTGACTTTTCCGAAATCCATATAACCGGGTGCATTTTCCTCTATTACCTTTAATATGTCAGGGGCATATTTCCGCAAAAAGTCCTCGGGCAGTTCGGCCAGAACTCCCTGTTCTGCGTATGTCAACAGGGTGTTGGGATCGGTCATACGGAACACGTCAGGTATTTCGCCCGACGCAAGCCTTAAGTTCAGCAGTTCATGATACCTTGAATGTTCCATGTTCCAAAGATCAATTTCAACATTGAATTTCTCTTCCAGCATTTTTAAAATAATTGCGCCCTCTTCGGCAGGCTGAATCTGATAGTTGGTCCATGAAATCCTGTACTTTTTCCCTTCTTCGGGTGCATAAGGATCGTCCGGCTCTTTTGCCTGTCCCTGTTGTTGCCCACTGTTGTCTGCTTTCTGCCCGTCGTTTTGTGATACCTTTGCCTGTCCGCAACCGACAACCGTCGTCATAATCAGGCTGATGAGTAAAACCAAAATCAGCAGAGCTTTACTTTTTTTCATACGGTCCACTTCCTCCCCTTCAATTATTATATATTTTACAGACAGTTCTAAAAACCGTCTGAAAATAACAAAATACTGCTATCCTTTCAGCGATCCGAGCATAACGCCCTTTACAAAATACTTCTGGATAAACGGATATACCATCAGTATTGGAATTGTAGTTACCATTACCGTTGCAGCTTTCAAGCTTTCTGGGGTAACAACCCTCATACCGCTCTCATCCATTGTTGACATATTCATCACCTGCTGCGAACCTTCCAGAACAATTCTTCGCATAATAAGCTGCACAACCTGCTTTTCGGCCTTTTGCGAATAAATCATACTGTCAAACCAGCTGTTCCAGTGCCACACGGCAATCCACAGGGCAACAGTTGCAAGTATGGGTTTGCAGACAGGCAACACAATGCGGATTAATATAATTATGTCGTTTGCACCGTCAATTCTGGCCGACTCTTCTATACTTTCAGGAAGCGACATCATGTAATTTCTTACAATAACGAAATTATATGCGCTAACCAGTTCAGGCAGTATAAGTGCCCATATTGTGTTCATGAGGTTCAGATTGCGTACCAGTATGTATGTTGGAATCATCCCGCCGCCGAAAAACATCGTAAACACAATAATTCCTGTCCAGAAATTTCTGTTGGGAAAATATCTTTTTGATAACGGATAAGCCAGTGCAAAAGTTGTTATGAGGCTCAGAAAAGTCCCCAGCACGGTCCTTAAAATTGTATTATAATACCCTGCTGCAATTAACGGATTTGTAAGCACCCTTTTATAATTTTCAAACGTTACGCTTTTAGGGATAATAGTTATCTGCGTCTGAGCTATTTCAGTTGAAGCAAGCGAGTTTGAAAACAGGTACAGAAAAGGATATATGGTTGTTACGCACAGCAGGAACATGAAAGTGTAATTAAAAACGTCAAATGTTTTTTCTCCCTTTGAAGCTTTTCTAACAGCCAACTTTAATCGCCTCTTTTCTACCAAATACCGTAATCATTTATCCTTTTGCTTATCTGATTGGCAATAACCAGAAGCGTAAAGGATATCACATTTCTAAAAAGCCCAACTGCCGTGGAAAAACTGTATCTCATATTTTCAAGACCCATTCTGTAAGTATACGTGCTGATAACATCAGCGACTTTATAAACCGCAGGATTATAAAGGTTGAAGATCTGATCGAAATTGTCGTTTACCAGTTTGCCGACATTAAGTATCAGCATGATTGTTATAACCGGAGTCATTGACGGCAGTGTTATATGTATTACTTTCTGCCATCTTCCGGCCCCGTCAATAGACGCCGATTCATACAAACTCGGGTCTATTCCGCTTATTGCAGCAAGATAAACAATAGATCCCCACCCTAACGATTTCCACATTTCGGTTACCACCAAAACTGCCCTGAACCATTTGGGATCTGCCAGGAAATAAATCGGTGTGCCTCCAAGCGATTTAATCAAAATGTTTATCGGGCCTATGGAGGGTGAAAGGAACTGCATAAACAGCCCACCCAGAATTACCCACGACACAAAATGAGGAAGATAACTTATGGTCTGGACAATTTTTTTATAATGGGTGTTTCCTATCTCGTTCAGCAACAGCGCAAATATTATCGGGGCGGGAAAACCGAAAATCAGATTATAAAAACTTATTATTACGGTATTTCTGAAAACCTCCCAGAAGCTTTGCAGTGCAAACATCTCACGGAAATGTTTCAGACCTACCCAGGGACTCCCCATGATACCGTCAAGGAATCTGTAGTCTTTAAATGCAAGCACAAGACCATAAATTGGCAGATATTTAAAAATTATAAAATATATGATGCCCGGCAGAAACAATATAACCAGATACCTGTATTTCCAGTATTGGTATAGTGTTCTGATAAAACGGTTTTCTGCGACAGATGAATTTGTTTTAGTTTTCAATTATAATCACTCCTAAGTATATGAATGTTCAAACATCCGGTGGAAATGACAATTAAATGTTAAGCCCATAATACCTCTGTTTTCAATAAAATCATTTTTTTATCATGTAAAAATCTTTAAATTTTAAATATAATTTTTTTAACCAATATCAATATTTTTATATTCTCTTTCACAAAATCCGTTGGAATGATATAATAATACAGACATATATACATAAATACCCAGAGAAATTAACTTATCGGAGCGGGTTACGGGAGTAAAATTATGAAAATTTTCAACCGATTTCCCAATTTGGACTCCATTTTTAACAAAATGATCCTTTCGTATATAATCATAGTCCTTTTTATCACGCTGGTATTGGGAGGAACTTTTTATTTTTATTTTACCGCAAGTTATAATGAAGCGGTGGAAAATGTCCATTTAAAAATGCTTGAACAGGTAAAAAACACACTGAATACGAAAATTATTGAAACGGTTGAAAGCAATTACATGATTTTGGTTCATGAATTTATAAGCAATACAAACGACCTGTTCGGTTTTCACGATGACGTCTCGGGCAACCATACAAAAATACTCCAGACGTATAACTATTTAAAAAAAATAGTGTCCAACAATTCCACCGTTATTTCCAATATCCACATTTATTATAAAAAACAGAAAATACTGATCTCGTCCTCATTGGGTGTTAAATATCTAAACGAAACCAACTGGCCGTATTACATGAATCAGGACTGGATAAACGAAATGTCGGGTAAAAACACAAGCCATATATGGCTTGAAACGAGGAAGGTTCCGCTAAACCTCGAACGCCCCGATACCAGCCTGAAGATTAATCTGCTCACATATGTACGATCATACCCTGTCATTTCAACGGGAATAAACAGTGATGGATTCATAGCCATTGACATAAATGAAAGCATATTCAGCGATTTAATAAAAATGAGCGCACCGTCGGAATACACGAATACGTTTATAATCAGCGGTACCGGCGAAATAATTTCCCATCCCGAAAAAGACATGCTGAATGAATGCCTGAACGATCAGAAATACATTGAGCATATACTTGATTCACGCATGCTTTACGGCAGCACGGTGGATGAAGTTAACGGCGTAAAGAGCATGATATCGTATACAAGTTTTCCCGACACCGGCTGGATATTAATCAACATAACTCCTCTGTCGCAGTTTTATGAAAAAACCGCGTCGCTGACCCGAATGCTTGTTATTCTGTGCCTCATGTCAATAATCATCGGTACGGTCATCGCCTCGCTGATAACAAAAAATCTGTATAACCCCCTGAAACTGCTGCTTGATAAAATCAGATCACTCATCGGTAATGTAAACGCCGGAAACAAAAGAAGCAGGCAGCTTGTTATAAACACCGGCATTCAGCATAAAGCCAATGAATTTAAAATCATTGACAACGCGATTGACAATTTATATTTAACCATCGACGATTTGACGAAAACTTTAAAAAACAATATTCCGATAATAAAATACAACCTGATTATGGGGCTTTTGCATAATCAGATTATAAATGTCAACGAAGCAAGGGAGAAATTCAGACTGATAAACATCGACATGGACTTTCCGTATTATGCCGCAATGACAATTGAAATAGAATCACTGAGGGATATATCCTATCTCAGCGTTGAAAACATGCATTTCCTGAAATACAACCTAATTGATGAAACAGAAAAAAACAGCAATGACAGTCTTAAATTCATTGCGGTGGATTTGCCTGATTTCCGGATTGGCGTTATTGTCGGCGCAACTACGACGGATGAGAAGGAAATAGGTAAAATTGTTTCAAATTTATCATCATATGCCTATAACAGTTTTTATGTCACAATAACCGCCGCATTGGGCCGATGGGTGGATAACATACTTAATGTTCACAATTCGTTCAATGATACCAAAACACTGCTTAAGTACAGATTTTTCTATCCCCATGTTCCGCTGCTTCATGCGGACACTCTGGAAAGGGAAAACTGTCAGGAACATATACCGCCGGGTTTAATCATGAAGTTTCAGGAAAGTCTTAAGCTTCAAAATATCAACAGGATAAAGGAACTGATGGACAAATTCAGAAGTCTGTGTAGTAAAGGCGGCTATTCCGCTGACCATTTGAACCAGGTAATGTTTGAATTCGTAAATATCGTTTCACGGTACATACGGGACATGAAATACCAGTTCAAGGATATTGAGAAAAAAGATATTTATGCGGTGTTTAAAAACATTAACAATGTAAATGAATTCTGTGACTGGATTGTTGAACTGGCAAGAAGCGTGATTAACGGTCTGAATGAAAGGGCTGAAAGCCAGAATGCAATTCTTATAAATAAAGCAAAACGGTATATTTATAACAATATAAAAAAAGACATTTCCCTTGATGAAGTGGCGGAGCATATCAATATCAGTCCCGCTTATTTAAGCAAATTATTCAAGGAAAATACCGGGGTTAATTTCGTTACATATGTTAAGGAACTTAAATTTGAACTGGCCATGGACCTTCTCCTCAACAGTGACCTGACAATACAGCAAATAGCCCATGAAGTGGGTTTCAACACTCCCGCGTATTTCATACAGCAGTTTAAGGCCAGATACGGATACACGCCGAACAGTTTCAGAAAACAAAAATCTTTTCTTGAAACCGAACAATAATGTTTACGTTTATTATGCATGAAAAAAGCCCGGACTGTTTAAACATCCGGGCTTTTTTCTTCAGGATTTTATCCTGAGCCTTAAGGTTTTTATTTCAAAGGGCCTGAAAAACAACCGGACGGTTTTCTTTTCAATTTCAATTTCCTTTTCAAATTCCTCGAGCATATTTGTCTCCCATGCCTTATCGACCGGTAAAACAGTCCGCAGGCTGCATACCGAAGTGGAGCCCGTGCTTTCGTACAGTCTCAGAATAACGTCTCCCGATCTGTCTTCGGCAAGCTTAACGGTTTCAAGAATTATATTCTCCTGATCAATGTCAAAAAGCCTGATTTCACCGGCATCACCTTCTGTTACGCAGACGGGCGAATTCAGGTTGTATGCTTCGCTGATTACATTGCTGTCACAGAAATTCCCGTTCCATATATAAAACGAATAGGTAAATTCATGTATTCCCCTGTCGGCGGTCATATCGGGAACCAACGGCGATTTCAGCAGCGTAAGGTTTATACTGCCGTCGGTTACGTTAACCCCGTATTTGCAGTCATTTAGTACGGCAAAGCCTCTTTTCCCTTCTGCGATCGCCGTCCATTTATGATTGCATACCTCAAATCTGTCGGCGTCATACCTTCTGGATTTGTGATTCGGCCTTTTGACATAACCGAACTGAATTTCATGCAGCGCCTCATCGGTGTGAATATTAGTTGAGAAATTCACTTTAAGTAATTTATGATCCTCTTTCCAGTCTATTATCGTTTTAAAATCCACCCTTCTGCTGTTACTTCTTAATGTTACTACCTGCGTCATTTCAGAATTATTGAGTCTGCGTTTTATCCTTATTGCGGCCTCAAGATTTCCCTGATACAATATTTCCATTTCAGCTATGTCATCCAGCGGAACCGGAACCTTTTCGTACATACTGTCGATGTCCCAAGCATCATAGTTTGAAGTTACATCCCGGTACATTCTGAAATCATTGCAAAGACCTTTTACCGTTTCAAAGCCGGTTTGTTTGTCCACAATACTTACAATCTGGCCGGTTTTATTAAATACAACCCGCAAACATTCGTTTTCGAGGAAATATTCCCCTGCCTTCACATTTATACTTTCATGGACGGTTTCATCGGCAGGTTCAAAAACAGTCCATCCGCACGCCGGTATTTTTACCAGCGCATAATACGTTCCCATTATATTCTGAACGGGCATTATTTCTCCTTCACCCGATTTGACGGATTTAACCCCGGCGGGTAAAGGTATTAATTCCTCCCTGTCCCATGAAAATGAATTGAAAACGGTTATTTTGCCGCCCCGGTCGGTTAACGCCGCCAAGGCCCTGTTTTTAAGTTCCCCGGCTTTTTTCATGACCATTTCATAATCCGCCACAGCCTCTTCGTGAACCTTTTTTATGGACGTTCCGGCAAGGACATCATGGAACTGGTTAAACAGTACTTTTTTCCATAAACTTTCCAGTTCTTCGTACGGATATTCAAAGCCTTTGAGTTTATTCGCCACAGTAAGCCAGAACTCGCATTCCCTCAGCGCAAATTCCGATTTTCTGTTTCCTTTTTTGGTTTTTGCCTGTGTCGTGTAAGTACCCCTATGGGCCTGGAAATACAACTCGCCGACATACCTGTTTTCGGGCAGGCCGTTATTCTCTATATTCTCGAAAAATTCATTCGGATGGCTCATCCTGGTACGCGGCACACCTTCAAGATCCTTCATTCTTTCCGCGTATTCGATATGATACCTTGTCGGGCCACCGCCGCCGTCTCCAAAACCAAAGGGGAAAATAAACGCTGAAATATTCTCCTGCTGGTTTCTGTCCTGTTCCCAGCGCTGTATCAGCATTTCGGGATCGATATGGGAATTATTTTTCTTGTGAATGTGAGAAAGAATTTGGGTTCCGTCAATTCCCTCCCAGAAGAATATATTGTACGGGAACGGATCACCCTCGTAATAGTTCCTTACAATTTTCTGCGTGGAGAAATATTTTATCCCGCAGCCTTTTGCAATCTGCGGAAGCGCAGCCGAAAAACCGAAAGTATCGGGAAGCCATAGAAGTTTGCTGTCTATGCCGAATTCCTCCCTGAAAAATTTCTTGCCGTAAATGAACTGGCGTATAAGGCTTTCACCCGAGGGAAGATTTGTATCGGCTTCCACCCACATTCCTCCTTCAGGCATAATCTGGCCGTTCCGCACCTTTTCCAGCACCCGTTCGTATAACTTCGGATAAAGCTCTTTCAGCATCGCAAACAATGGCGGCTGAGTGACGAAAAATTTGTAATCAGAGTATTCATCCAGCAGAGCCAGTTGGGTTGAAAATGTCCTTGCGGCCTTCCTTCTGGTTTCGTTAACTGTCCACAGCCACGCCAAATCAAGGTGGGATTGTCCGAATATGTACATCAACGGCATTGTGGAGCCGTTTACGCATTGAAGTAACGGTTTCAGCCTTTCCCTGCATTCTCTGAAACTTTGCACCCTTTTTTCGTAGGGCTGTTCAAAATCCACAATTAATGTAAAGTCACAAAGCGCCTTAAACAGTTCCTGAGCGCGCAGTGATTTACTGTTTATGCTGATTAAAACCTTGTAAAGCGTACTGACGTCTATAAATAGTTGAAAAGCATCCTCATCCCATATCCCGAACGAGCTTTTTCCCACCACGGCTTGGGTTTTCCCCGGTTCGGGGACGGCTACTCTTCCGGGCGGTGTAGGACCTATGTTTTCAAGGCGCGGGCCGTGACCTGCATAGCTTTCCACGATAATTTCATATACTTGCCCCGGTTTGCCGGATCTGGTAAGGGTAATATCTTCATGGGCGTGATCAATCGCCCCTGCTATCTCCCCGTTCACAAAAACCATGCTTTCGGCCCCGGTATCTATTTTTGCGACAATTCGCCTGCCCTGCGCTTCATCAGGAAGGCATACCGTTCCCTTAAACCATCCGTATTCCCATTTTGCTCCCCACCTTGTACCCGGTGGCATCGGAGAAAAGGGACCGGCTGAAGCTTTTTCATATGACAGAAAATCCGTTGTTGTAAAACCTGAAAATTCAATTGTTCCGAGTTCTATGTAAAAATGGTTCAATAATTCCAGCATCCATGATTTTATTCTGGATCCCCATTCCTTACTGAACGGAATTTCCGATGCCCCGAACAGATACCTTTGCATTTCGTTATTCAGTTTCATCTTATTATAATCCACCCTTTCCCTGATGCCACATATACTGAAAATCACAATTCAACCTTTACGGGCTGTCGGGTTAAATAAGATTTTTTCGCCGCCATCGCGATCAGAACTGAATTAAGCCCGTCCACACCTCCGACAGGAGGTTTTTTTCCTTTTAATATACTGTCAATGAATTCTCCTATTTCTATAATAAAGGATTCTTTGTACCTTTCAAGGAAGAAATATTTCGGCTTTTCGGACCACACACCCTCTTCATTGCTTAATACCGCGAGGCTGTCGGTTTCATTCGAAACGGTTACACACCCTTTCGAGCCGAATACCTCTATACGCTGATCATAACCGTATACCGCTTTTCTGCTGTTGTCTATTATTCCGATGGCATTGTTCTTAAATTTTAATACCACCGCCGCAGTATCTATGTCGCCGAGTTCGGCTATGTTTTTGTCAATCATTGCCGCCCCCGTTGCGTACACTTCGGCTACTTCGCTGCCCGACAGGTACCTCATCATGTCAAAATCATGGATAGTCATGTCCATGAAAATACCACCCGACGCACGGATATATTCAGGCGTCGGAGGAGCGGGATCCCTTGATGTGATCCTGATAACATGTATGTCACCCACTTTTCCTTCCCTTATCATTTCGTATGCTCTTCTAAAATTCTTGTCAAAGCGTCTGTTAAAACCTACCTGGAATATAACTCCGGCCTGCTCGACCTGTCTGAGTACTTCCTTTATCCTGTTGGGGTCCATATCCACGGGTTTTTCACAGAAAATATGCTTTCCGGCCCTTGCGGCTTCAATGGAAATACGGGCATGGGTGTCGGTCGGGGAGCATACAAGCACCGCATCTATTTCCGGATCATTCAGGATATCTTCGTAATTTCCGGTAAGATTCTCAATCCCGAGACTTTTGGCCCAATCCTGAAGATTCTCGTAGTAAAGGTCAGAAACTGATTTCAGTCGGACATTTCTGTAGCAGGACACGATATTCTCCGCATGAAGCCGCCCTATCCTGCCGGCTCCTATAATACCAAGGTTTAAAACTTTCTCCGACAAATTAACCACCTCCTTAAAGAGATTTAATAAACTTCAGCCCTTCAGCCGAAGCAGTTTCGGGGTCGGGCCACGGCAGGCATTCAAAGGCAATGTATTTGTCATATCCTATTTCTTTCAGCGTTTTCAATATTCCGGAAAAATCTATATGCCCGCTGCCCGGCCTTTTTCTGTTGCTGTCGGCAAAATGCACATGCCCCAGCATTTCCCCGCATATTCTTATTGCGTCGTACATTCCGTTCTGGCCAAACTCTTCAATATTCATATGAAACGTATCAAGAAGAATTTTTAATTTGCCGCTTCCGAGAGAAATGAGAAAATCCCTCATTTCAGACGCCGTGTTGTGAATATTGCATTCATACCGGTTTAGGGGTTCCATGAGAATGGTAACATCCTTTTTTTCGGCATAATCAGCCAATATCAGGAGGGATTCCCGGTAATTTTTCAAAGCCGTTTCCCTGCCGTTGTTTTCCGGCATTTTCCCCCGCATCGAACCTATTATTACGGCGCACCTAAAAAAGGCGGCAAGATCGATATGCCTTTTAATTCTTTCAATCGCACCCTTCCTTATATTTTCATCAGAAGCGGTAAGATACAGCCCGTCAAAAGTATATCCCATACCGGTACCTATTGTGGAAACGGCAATGCCATTCATGTCGCAGATATCCTTTATACGCCGCCTGTCAATATCATCGGGTGTTCTCAGATGCAGTTCCACCGCATCAAAACCGTTCCTTGCACAGGTTTCAACGGCCTGTTCGACGTTACCCTTAAAAAGGTAAGGCATTGTTTCGGTTCCGCCGCTTGCAACGGTTGCACTGTATTTTATCATGGTTCCTCCTTGTTTTGTATCATGATTACATCGGTATTCACAAAAAATAATCGTGAGATTCGTACGGGAACAGCCGTACGAATCCCACGACTCATTCGGATTACAGTTTCGTGAACACACCCATTGCAGGTAATTCGTAAACCGATTTCCAGCCTTCACTTAAGGGTTCTTTCAGGAACGGCTCCATTTCCTTTGCAGTACGCAGCGTTGTTTCTTCCACAGGAGGTACCGTTCCGGGAGGGAATGCCTCGAGTATCTGGTCAATAACCAGTGTCAGGTACTTCAGTATTGCAGCTATCGGCCTTTTCGCCTTTTCAGGCGATGCCAGCGAAGGCTTGCCCACAACGCCCTGAGGTGTCGCAGCTCTTTCTATTGCGGCATGGCCTTCCCCTTCGGACCAGCGGTGGGGTCTTCTGAACGGATCCACCGATTTGTCGAAGTGCCCGTCGGGAAGAAAGCTTTTAGGTTCTGCGTCCTGAACTACCGACATGTCAACCATGTCCTTGAACAGCAGCAGGGCAACCGATGTTTCGGCCTCGTCGGCATGGACAAAATGGGTTTCCATACTGTCTTCCCTGTCCACGGGGTAGAAGAATTCACGTACTGCCCTGTGCCAGTCCAGTACGCGGAAAATGCCGGGCAGGTGATATCTCTTCATGAACTCCTGTATTGCGGATTCCAGCATCCACAGATGCCCATGGTTGTTTACCATGATTATTTTTCTGAACCCGTCATTCCACAGGCCAAGCATTGTGTAAATAAGGGTTTCCTTCACCACTTCCTCGGGCATTACAATTGTACCGGGCATTCCGAGATGATGATAGGGATGGCCCCCGTAATTGAGGGGCGGAAAAGCAAGGCTTACTTCGTAGCCTTTTTTCGCAGTATACCTTCTGACACCTTCAAGTATCTGTGTCACCATAAAGGTGTCAAGACCGCTGTTTGCATGCAGGCCATGGTTTTCGGTACATCCTATCGGAACCAGCACTATGTCGTTTTTTCTTCTTTTTTCTATAACCTTGTATCTCGGGGTATTCTGGATATAGCAGCCAGGTTTGCCCAGCTCGGACTCAGAGGGTATTCCATATTCCTCAAGGATTTTTTCAATTTCTTCCTTTGAAGCGTCCCAAATTTGTTTTTTAAGTCTTCCTACTTCATTATCCTCGAAAATTATCGCCGGGTTATCGGTCAAAAGCCATTTTTTATCCTTTTCAGCCATTTTTACTTGCTCCCCTTTCGGTTAATCCATGACACAGGTAATCTTGCATTCTTTCCTGTCGGTTCTTAACATGACTATGTTTTCCGGAACTTCTTCCAGTTTAATCTTCTTTGTAATCATAGGCAGTACATCCATTCCAGAAGCAATGCTCTGGATTACCCTCGGGAATGTTCCGTCGCCTGAGTGTCCCTGAGAACCGACAATCTGAGCCCTTCTTACCTGCAGCACCTCACCGGTCACAGGCATCTTAGCCGCTGCCCTTGCAACAACAACAACGGTGCTGTCAAGCGTTCTTCCTTCCCATATAGCCTTTTCAATTCCGGGGTACACAACCGAAGGCAGTCCTGTTGCTTCCAGGTACAGTTTTGCTCCCATTCCCTCGGTTATTTCAAGAACTCTTTCTGCGAAATCTTCTTTTGTCGGATCGATAATATAATCAGCGCCCATCAGTTTTCCAAGCTGTGCTCTTTCAGGCTGGGGTTCTGAAAGAATAACCCTTGCGGCACCCTGCCGTTTAAGGATTGCGCACGCCGCAATTCCAATCGGGCCTCCACCGCATATAACCACATTGTCGCCGGGTTTAATGCCGCCACCTCTCTGTATCACTGCGGTATATGCGACTGAAAAAGGCTCTACAAGAGATCCGGCAAGGAAAATTTCTTCTTCGGTTTTATACATCTTTTTCAGCGGTTCAAGGCTCCACAGAAGTTTTGCAGGGAGCACAATATAATCTGCAAAACCTCCGTTTATATTGAAACCTATCTCGTCCAGTCGCTCACAGTGGTTGGGGAATCCGTCCGCACATGGCTGGCAGGCTCCGCACCATACCATTTCCTCGGTACATACCATCTCCCCGCCTTTAAAAGGCTTATTTGTTACCTTGTCTATAGCGCCGGGTCCTGCTTCTACCACAACTCCCGAAAGCTCATGCCCCAAAATTGCAGGAAAACCCGTTAAGCCCGGGTAATATATATAGCCTTCCTCATCGGGCTGCGCCATATGCACGTCGCTACCGCAAATACCGCAGGCCTTAACCTTAACCAGTACTTCCCCCGGCCCGGGTTTCGGAATGTCGTACTCACGAATTTCAATTCTTGGATTTCTCCATACCTGGCTGCCAAGATACGTCTGCTTTCCTTCAATGTCCTTCGGCCCCAGTTTGAAACCTTCCCTGGGCTCCCAGTCGGCAATAAGCGTTACGCCTCTCATTTTACCTTCCATCGCAAAAACCCCCTTTTATATATGCAAACGTTTACGAAAACAGGAGCAAAAATTTCCTGTTACCGCTAACAAAATAGAGTACAAGCTCACAACGGGCACCGTTCATACCTCTTTGCACGTGCCTCTTACTATTAAAAAGGGTTCGAGTATTACCCGCCTTGAATCCACGCTTCCTGAAATTAAATCAAGAAGTATGCTGCATGCCGTCTGACCGATTTCAAATTTTGGCTGCGCCACCGTTGTAAGGTTTATTTTCGGCAAAGCCCCGAATTCAATGTCGTCTATGCCTATTATCGAAATGTCATCGGGCACACGGTAACCGTGTCTTTCAGCGGATTCCATTATTCCGAGGGCAATAATGTCATTTTCGGCGACAATCGCCGAAGGCACCTTTCTGTTTTTAATCATCTCAAGAAAGGTCCCGTATCCGCTCTCTTTTTTGAAGCTGTATCCCATGATGCTGTTTATGTCGGCTTCAAGCCCGTTTTCCATAAGCGCACGTTTATACCCGTTTATACGGTCCATATGGGAAGTGGATCTGTCATGCCCGCCAATGAATGCGATATTTCTGTGCCCGAGCTTTATAAGATACTCGGTGGCTATATAGCCGGCTTTAAAATCGTCAATTACGACATAGCTTGATGTGTCGTCTTCTGTTCTGCTCCCTATATAAACTACGGGAATATCCTCTTTCTCCTTTGAAATGTATTCGTACGTGCCGACCGACACAGGCGCTATGATTATGCCGTCCACCCTGCGTTCTTTCAGTATGTTGAGGTATTTCTGCTCATTTTTTTCGTCCCAGTTTGTATTGCACAGAAAAACACAATATCCGTTCTCTCTCGCGAAATCTTCAACCCCTCTCGCCACCTCGGGGTAAAAGGGATTTGTTATGTCAGGTATCAGCAAGGCTATCATGTTCGTGTTCTTTTTTACCAGACCTCTTGCAACGGCATTTGGGGTATAACCCATCTGTTTTGCTATTTCCTTAATTCTTTTTTTAGTTTCGTCACTGATTTCAGGGTGATCATTCAGCGCCCGCGAAACCGTAGCGTAGGATACGCCAGCTACTTTTGCAATGTCCTTTATTGTTACAGCCATTTTAGCATCCTTTTTATCGTAAACGTTTTAAATCTTCAAACTTATAATATCAAATTATTATCCTTCTGTCAATTATATATAAAAAAACGCGCTGGAAATTTAAAAAGACTTGTGCCAACTGCACAGGTAAAAACTGTCATTCATACCGCGCGCAAATGGAATATTCTGCAGGAATAAAATCATTTGTCATGAACAAACGCTGGAACTAAAATATCAGTTAAGTTATCAGAACATCACCGGATACCGAACTGGCGGCAATTTCACCGCGTCCGCTTCCCGTAACGCCCGTCAGGCAGTTGTCGTCGGCCGAAACAACCCTGACCGGAAAATTGCATTTTATATCCCCGGAAACGCTTTCTGCTTTCAGGGAAAACTCACTGGCTGCAGGTAAATGGAGTTTAATGTCCCCCGACACGCTTCGCGCCTTAATTGAATTAAAACCTTCATCTACTTCTGCCTTTATATTACCCGAAGACGTTATCAATTCCAAAGAACCCTTTCCAATCCGTATTTTTATGTCACCTGAGCCTGTCTCAGCCTTGACGTTCCCGGCACTTACACAGGCCATTTCAATATCTCCCGAGGTTGTCCCGGCTTTTGCCGTGGCGCATTCCAGCCTATTAATTTTTAAATCCCCCGATACCGTTATTGCCTCAAAATTATACAAAAAAGACGCATCATCCGTCCGTATGCTCCCCGAAACAGACTCAAAAAATCCGTTCTCTCCGTCAGCCTTATTTATCTCGGTTTCGCCCGAAACAGTTCCGGATGTGATATTTTTTCCGGTTACGTCCCGTATTGTTATATCTCCTGAAGTGCTTTTTACAAATATATCCGAACCCGTAAGTTTGTCTGCGTAAATATCGCCTGATACGGTACTGATCTGCAGTTTATTCGTCCAGTTTTCGGGTATTGTAACATCCAGTTGCACGGAACAATAGAAACGGAAACTGAAATTTTCAGGATATTTAACCCTTACAACCACTGCACCGTCGCATTCTTTCAGTTCCAGGCATGGTACGGCGGACTCTTTGGCTGCCATAACCTTACCGTGCAGACGGGCTTTTACACTGTCGTGAGCATGAGTATAAATGTTTACATCCGCAGCATCCGCATCCACCGAAATTTCATCCTTTTCGTGTGCCGAAACCTCACTTTCCTCATCTACCACATAGCCGCCCATTTTTTTTAAATCCGATATTATACCCATTGAAAATTCCTCCCGGTTTAAATATCCAGAATTTCGCCCACTTACTTTTTAACATAAATATACAGCTTTTACAATAATATTGCCCAATTTTAAACAAAAACCCAATTTTAAACTCCATTTTGGCGGCATAAACTTCAAAAGGCAAGTATCTGCGCCTTCAAGCCCCATTCCCCCTTTGAGCCGTATCCGGCCATGAAAAAAACCGGCCTCAAAACAGCCGGATTTGTGCGATTTCGGGGCCGGTTCAAAGTCTCAGCTTCTTAATTTTCGTTAAACAGCGTATCATTATGATTTAACTGCATCATAAACTGGCTGGTATAAAGCTTTGCATAGTGGCCTTTGCGTGCCAGAAGCTCCTTATGGGTTCCTTCCTCTATAATCTTGCCGTCCCTTATTACCAGTATTCTGTCACATGAACGTATAGTGGAAAGCCTGTGGGCTATAATAAAGCTGGTTCTGTTTTTGAGTATGTTGGCTATTGCGCCCTGAATCAGATGCTCGGTTTCGGTATCCACCGACGATGTCGCCTCGTCAAGGACAAATATGGCAGGATCGGCTATAATCGCCCTCGCAAAGGATACAAGCTGTTTTTCCCCTGTGGATAAAAGCGAGCCACCTTCCCCCACAGGGGTATCATATCCCTTTTCCATTTTCATCACAATATCGTGCAAGTTTACAAGTTTGCTGGCTCTTATTATTTCCTCATCTGTGGCGTCGGGCTTACCGTACAGTATATTCTCCTTAATGGTGCCGCTGAAAAGGTGCGGCGTTTGAAGGACATAGCCGAGATTTGAATGCAGCCACATCATTGGCATTTTCGTATAGTCATAGCCGTCAATCAAAATCCTGCCTTCGGTCGGTTCGTAAAATCTGCAGGCCAGGTTAACAATGGTACTCTTTCCTGCGCCGGTATCGCCTACAAGAGCGATCTTTTCCCCGGCCTTTACCGTCAGATTGAAGTTTTCCAACACCTTTTCGCCGTTTTTATAGGCAAAGGAAACATTTTCAAAAACTATGTTCCCTTTTATTTTAGGCCAGTTTCTTCTGTCATTGAGTCCCTTTCTGGCAAGTTCCTCCTCGTCGTCCACTATGTCGGGCTTTGTCTCCAGCAGTGACATTATCCGCTCCGCCGAAGCCTGCGCAGACTGAAGATCGGTGAAAATTCTTGCCATATCCCTTATCGGAAAGAAAAACTGTATGGCATAGGATATAAATGCCGCCAGCGTACCATAGCTCAGTGTTCCTGCCATAAGCCTGTTTCCGCCCTTCCACAGCACTATGCCCGCGGCTATGCTTCCAAGAAGGGTTACAATGGGCATGTATATTGCGGCAAAGGTCGCGGCGCTTATTGATTTCCGGTTCATTTCGCCTGTAAGTTTCATGAAATCCTCCAGATTACCCTCTTCCCGTACAAGAGTCTTTGTGGTTTTCACTCCCTGAATTCCTTCGTTGAACGCGGCAGTTATCAGGGAGTTTGTTTTACGGATGTCGCGGTGGTTCAGAAGTATTCTTTTCTGAAAATAAATGCTAACCACGAACAAAAGGGGAATTACGGTAAATGTAAGCAGCGCCAGCTTCCATTCGAGTACCAGCATTACTATACTTGTAATAACCATCATGCAAAAGCCCCAGGCAAAGTCAACCAATCCCCATGACAGCGTGTTGCCAAGCCTCCATATGTCCGACGTCAGCCTCGACATCATCCAACCCACCGGGGTTGTGTCATAATACGAGAAAGAAAGCCGCTGAAGATGTTCGAACCCGTCTTTCCTTATGTCATAGCATATTCCTGTTTCCACATATCCGGCGCATGAAATCATAACCTTGATTATAATAGTCTGCAAAACCACAACCAGAACGTAAACGGCAAAAAACACCGCAGCGCCTGACGTGGAATGCACAACAATAAAATTGTCTATGGCATATCTCTGCATAAGCGGAATAATTGCATCAAATGCCGCCAGCATTGCCATGAAAAAACTCAGCAGTATCAATTCCTTTGTATACGGTTTCGCATATTTCAAAAGCTTTTTCCACAAATCTATGTTAACACCTTTTGAAAATACTTCCTCCTGAAATGTGTTATTACTCATTTCCGTTCACCTCCAACCCTTCCCCGAGAGCGCTCTGAATGGCCCAAATACGCGAATACAGGCCTTCCTGGCGTATAAGTTCCTCATGGGTGCCCATCTGAACAATCCTGCCTTTATCCATAACCACTATAAAATCGGCCTCAGCCAGAGTGTTTATTCTGTGAGAAATTATAAATGTGGTTACACCCTTTGCCCGTTCCTTCAATGCCCGGCGGATCATGATATCGGTTTCCATATCCACCGCACTGAGGGAATCATCAAAGATAAGTATCGGGTGTTCTTTCAGAACGGTGCGTGCTATTGCGACACGCTGGACCTGACCTCCCGAAAGGGTTACCCCTCGTTCTCCGACCAGGGTTTTGTATCCTTTTTCAAATGACATTATTGTGTCATGTATGGCAGCAATTCTGGCTGCATGTTCCACTTCGGTCATAGTTGCGTCAGGTTTTGCAAGCTTTATGTTTTCAAGCACCGTTTTCGAAAAAAGGAACGGTTCCTGAAGCACTATTCCTATGTGGCTTCTCAGCCATTTCTTGTCTATGTCTTTTAATTCATACCCGTCAATCTTTATTGAACCTTCCTGATAGTCAAAAAGCCGCACCAGCAGATGCACCAGGGAAGACTTTCCACATCCGGTAGGCCCCAGGATTCCCACTGTCTGCCCAGGCTTTACTTCAAAGGAAATATCCCTAATGGGGTTTGTTCCGTCAGGATACCGGAAACTTACGTTTTCAAACACTATATGCCCCTTAATTTCAGGCGTAAGCCCCTGAGTGAATTTTGGCTCCGCCGGTTTTTCAAGTATTTCGACAATTCTCCCGAAAGCCACAAGGGCCTGACCCATGTCCGAAATAACTCTTCCTAGCTGGCGTATCGGCCATATCAGGTTTCTTATGTATGTTATGAAAAGAATAACCGTTCCAAGGGTAATTCTGCCGTTTGCTGCCCAGCTTACCGAAATAAACAGCACAAGCATCGCCTGGGCCATGCACAACAAATCGCTCATTGACCAGTACCACGCCATAAGTTCGTTCAATTCCCGTATTTTGTCCCTGTACTTTTCATTCTTTCCGTTAAATTTTTCAATTTCGTATTCCTGCCTTCCGAAAGCCCTGACGACACGTACCCCCGTCAAATTCTCCTGAAGCGTCGCATGCAGTTCCGAGTCTGCCTCCTCAACTTCCAGAAAAGTTTTTTTGACCTTTGTGAAAAATATCACCGAAGCAAGGAAAATAAAAGGAACTACGCAAAGGGAGTACAACGTGAGTTCGACATTCAGGCGCACCATTACCACAAGAGTGACGGCTACTGTAAACAATATTTCACCGACCTGTGTAACCTGGTTTGCCATGAATTTCCGAACGGTTTCCACGTCCGCGGTGCACCTCTGGGTGAGATCACCGGTCTGCGATCTGACATGTTCGTAATATTCCATATGTTGCAGATGATCATATAACGCATCCCGGATATTTTTCGTGGCATTTTCGGTACTTACCGCAAACCAGCGGTTTTTTATATACTGAAAAACACCTGTCATCAATGTAAGAAAAACAAACAGAAGCCCCAAAACCCATATATTTCCTCTTAAGGCATCCCTTCCGCCAAAATCAGAAACCAGTTTCATAAGCCAAGCGGGTAAGTCCATGGGTTCGTCACCTATAACCGAATCCACGGTAAAGCTGATTACCATCGGACTTAAAATTGAAAATACAACCGCTATGCCGGAAAATATAACGGCTGCAAAATACTTAAACAGGTTTCCTTTCATGAAATCCTTCAAAATCCTGAGCTTTTTCATAAATACAAAAACCTCCCCGGTTGTCGCATCAAACGGTAAAACAAAACAACCCCAAACAAAGAGTGCAAACCAACCCCTGCACTCTCTTTATCAATGTGCGCCGAAAGCCAAAAATGATGGACGATAAATTTTACTGATTATCAAATTTTCGTTTTATTGCAAAAAAGCGAAAAAGACATGTCAATACCTCCGATTGCACGCCGCTCTTATAATATTACCTTTCCTTTTTGGCAATGTAAAGAGAAAGAATGGTTATAAAATCGGCCGCTTTTGTTTATTCGTATACAACGGCTTATATTACAATATGGTTACAAATTCCGAAAAATGCGAACCGTTTTCGCTGATTTCGGTCTAATACAGTGACAGAGACAAAAAAGTGGTTAAAGGAGTTGATGACATGAAGAAAATTCACATCCTGATTTTATCATTAATGCTTTTGCTGTCGGTATTTCCCTCAACCGCTCAGGCGGACCGGGATGTAACGGTATTTATCGATGTCAGCGGCGAAGGAATTGAACTTACAACATCGCCCATATTTAAAAATCAAAGAATAATGATACCCACCGACTCCGATTTTTTTAATAAATTGGGTGTTGTAACGGTTTTCGACCGGGAAACCGGAACCATTACAATTGACGGAGCTAATTCAACGGTTAAATTTTTCATCGGCGAAAAAAACGCATCAGTTCAAAGAAAGAACCAGCCTGCAGGAATAATGGAATCAATTGAAATGGACGTGGAGCCGTTTATACAGGACGGAAAAGTTTATGTGCCTCTGCGTTTTGCAGCCGAAGGCCTTGGTGCTGTTGTGGAATGGGACGGCGCAAACAAATCCGTTCTGGTCAAAGCCGAAACCGAAACGGTAACAGTTCCCGTTGAAAGGCCGGCGGAATATAAAGAAATAGATATTTTAGGGTTGTCTGAAAACGAAGAGCTTTATTCCTGGGTACAGGAAAACAGAGACAATATGGGAATTTACCAGAAAACATTGGACAACAAAACCTATGTGCTGGTTTGTGCAGGGGAAAAACCAACAGGCGGATATTCGGTGGAAATCGAAAGCGCAACCGTTATTTATCCCGGAAAGGTTTATTTGGTTGCCAAAATAAACGAACCTAATCCCGACTCAAGTGTTATCTCTGTAATAACATATCCCTGCAAACTGATAGCGATTGACGGCGATTTTACTGTGGACGGAGTTATAGAAAATTCCGCAGAGGAAAGCACGGAAGAAATTGGTTTTGAAATAGTAACACCCGACACCGTCGCATCCGATGAAGAACTGTCCGCATGGGTAAGCCGGTTATACACTCAGGCAGGAATTCATTACACGATCAAAGATAATTTTGTCTATGCCCTTGTAGCTGCGGGACAAAGGAATACCGGCGGTTACAGGGTAACAATCGACAGAGTGGCAAAAAACAAAACCGGTGATGTTTACATTTATGCGACGGTTCAAAGCCCCGAACCTGGAATGCTGGTAACTCAGGTAATTACATGGCCGTATACCGTAATCAGGTTTGAAAACACAGATATAAGGAATGTTCACGGAAATATACGTAATTCTGCTTTTCAAATAAATTAACGAATTGTTAACCTAAAACCTGCATCAGGAAGGCGATGTCCTCACCCCCCCACATATTATATATAATATATCAGTCGCCTTCCTTTTTTATGAAGTTTTTCCGCGCGACCTCCTTTCAACCGCCGCATAAACCACAGGTATAATATTCAGCGTCAGCAGCGTGGACACCGCCAGTCCTGAAGCCAGGGATACGGACATTGGCGTAAACAGGTTGCTTCCTGAAAGGATCAGAGGAACAAGCCCGACCAGCGTGGTTATTGTGGTAAGCATAATGGGCCTGAACCGGCGCATAACGGCGTCGACACATGCATCCTCAATGTTTCTGCCCGAGGCTCTGAGAACGTTGATACAGTCCACCAGAACGATCGCATTGTTGACAACAATTCCAAACAGGCTCACAATTCCGAGAAAGGATGTAAATGACAACGGTTGCCTGAACAAATACAGGCCTATCACCGATCCAACCGCTGAAAGCGGTATTGTGAACATGATTATAAACGGCTGCGAGAAATTTCCGAATTCAATAAGTAACAGCAAATATATCACAAATACAGCCATCATTCCAAGTGCGCCAATATTCCCGAAATACTTTATTATTGATTCCCTTTCGCCGTCAAAAACCACCTTAATATCTCCAAGAGCAGCGTTTTCCAGTTCTTTTTCAATCTGCTTCTGAATTTCAACCGAACTGTAGCCCTTTTCAACGTCACTGTATACAGTTATCGCCGGAACCCTGTTATACTTTTCGATTTTTGACACCTTTGCCTCAAGTCCTATTTCAGCCACCTGCTTCAGAAAAATTTTATTTCCTGTGACCGGTGACTTTATTGCAAAGTTTTTCAAATCTTCAATGTTTTTTATATCGGATATCACCTTTACCGGTATCTGTTTTCCGGCGGTGTATTGGTTTTGTCCCGACTTAGGCCTCATATTTCCCGCTTCTCTCCCCATTATCGCTATATTCAGTTCTTTCTGAATCTCATAATTCGTGAGGCCATTTCTCAAAACCTCGTCGGAATTGATATCTATGCTGTAATTATATACTTTGGCACTGTAATCGTCCCGGATATTAAAGGTACCGTCAATGGATTTAAGTATATTTTTAATCTCGTTTGAGACTCCCGCCATATTTTCATAGTCCTGCCCCAGCACTCTTATTCTTACCGGCGCACCTATAGGTTCACCCTGTTCAAACAGCTTCACCGTAGCGGTGCCGTCGGTTATTTCACTGTCCAGAACATTTTGCAGGTAAGAAGCGAATTCATCATTGGTCTTAAACCTTCCACCCTTACCCAAATCCACGGTGAATACCATCTGGGCATAGTCCGCGGAGCGCATTGAAGGAGGCATTGAATAATACAGTTTAGGCAGTCCGTCTCCAATCGCGACGGTATATCCCGTTACCTCAGGTTCCCGTGTAATTATCCCCGCAACCAAATCGGACAGTTGTTCGGTTTTGTTGATGTCACCAGCAGTATCCCGATGTATGTCTATTAAAAGTATGTTTGTGTCGGCTTTAGGGAAAAACTGAAGCCCAATAATTCCGGCAACCCATATTGCCAGCACTGTCAACATTAAAGCCAAAAACAGCGTAAGCTTTTTTCTTTTTAATGCGCCTTTTAAAAGATTTGCAAAAAAAGTCCTCCATATATGTTTTTTCTTCCTGTCCTTAGAGGGTTTAAAGAATATGTAAGCCATTACGGGAGAAATAAAAACGGCTGAAACATATGAGGCCGAAAGCGATATTATTACAATCTGCGGAACGCTGCGGATAAATTCACCAGCCATTCCTGCGAGCATCAACAGGGGTAAAAATGCCCCCACCGTTGTTAATGTTGACATAAGTACCGGAATTGCCACTTCCTTTACCCCTTCGACACAGGCTTTAAGCTTCTCCTCCCCATTGTCAATTCTCACCTGTATGGCGTCACTTACAACGATTGCGTTATCCACAAACATGCCAAGGGCAATTATCAAAGCGGCTATCGAAATCTGATGAATATGAATGTTTAAAACTTTCATCGCAATAAAAGTGATTAAAACTGATAAAGGTATTGAAGTTGAAACGAGAACTGCATTTCTGAACCCCATTCCTGCGAATACAACGGCGAGAACGAACACAATACCTTCAATAAGATTTTTAATGAATTCATTTACCGACGCCCTTACATCGTCAGGCTGATATAAAACCTTTGTAAGATGCAGATCATCGGGAATTTCTTCCTTAAAGGCTTCAATCCGTTTCTGAATTTCTCTGCCTATAATAAGAATGTTCCTGTCATTCTTGAAATAACCCGCCAAAAGCACCGCATTTTCACCGTTTGTTTTTACCTTATAACTTGAATCCTGAAGTTTATAATAGACATCTGCTATATCTTTAAGCCTCACAACGCTTCGGTCTTCAGATGAAGTTAAAATTACGATGTTTTCAATATCGTTAGCTGACGAAAAACTGACACGGGGTTTTACGTTAATCCTGCTTCTGTTGTCTTCCAGAGTACCCATCGGGATCTCGGGCAGCTGTGCCTGTATTATATTTGCTACGTCCTCCAAAGATAAAGGGAGGGCGTTTAATTTCTCTGTATCTATTTCGACGCAGACTTCGTTTTCCTGCTCTCCCAGTATATCAATCCTTGTAATCCCGTCAATGTCAATTAACCTGTTCTTCAGTCTTTCTGCATATTCAGCCAGCTCATAATAGGAATGGTTTTCGCCCGAAAGACTGATTATAATACCTGCCGTCTGGTACAGATCTGTGTTGACATTTATTTCTCCGCATTCATCCGGAAGCTCATTCTGCAGCTCATCCATTTTTTGCCGCAGCTCATTCCATGCCTTGTCCACATCTGTTCCCGTTTCCAATTCAAGAATAACCACTGAAAGATTATCCTGCGACGTGGAATTTACAGTCTTGAAACCCGTTACTTCCACTACCTTGTCCTCTATTTTCCGCGTAACAAGGCGTTCCACGTCCTCCGCCGGCGCTCCGGGATACACCGTCGTTATCATCGCAACGGTGACGCTTATGTCCGGCGTTTCCTGTTTCGGCATAATATAGTAACTGTATGCTCCGAAGATGAAAACGAGAAAAATGGCAAACATCGTTACTTTTCTGTGTTTTATCACCGTTTCAATTATCCGTGCCATAGTCCACCTCTTTCACCGTAACCCGATCACCCGTACTCAGTCTGTTTATGCCAGATACAATCAGCAGCTCACCGTCACTTAAGCCGGTTACCATAGCCTCAAAATTGTATATTCCTTCAATCGTCACGTTTTTTCGCACAGCTCTGTCTCCTGAAACGGTCAGGACATAGTCCGTTCCGTCATTCAAAATTGCCGCAAGAGGCACAAAACACCCTTTTACGTTTCCCACCAGAAAGTTCACAGTAACCGTTGAGCCGAAAGGCTCATCCACCGGTTCGCCGCATTCAATTTCAATATTGTACAGGCCCGTTGAGGAATCGGGTAAAACGGCAATGTTTTTAATTTTTGCTTCAAATGCCCTGCCATCTTTTTCAATCCATACTTCAGTTTCCGGCCTGATATTCTTCAGTTCCCTTTCAGGCACGCCTACGCTGACAATTTTTTCTCCGGTATAAAGGACAATCACAGGATAACCTGCAGCCGCCATTTCTCCTTCTTCACATAAAATTTCCAACACCGTTCCGTCAACAGGCGATTTCAGAACTGCTTCGTTTAACTGATTTCTTCTGTAATCATACTCGGTTTTCGCGCTTTCCACCTGAGCTGACAGCGCTTTTATTTCCTCATACCTTGCTCCCTTCTGAACCTGTTCCTGTACTTCCCTTACAAGCTTCAGGTCAGCCTCTCTCAATTTAACCTCTAGTTCGGCCTGCTCATATGCCTGCTTTGTTACCGTACCTTTATGATACAATTCCTCCGCTTCCCTGAACCTCTCCAGGGCATAATTGTACGCCTCCTCGGCCTTTACAACGTTAAGTCTTGCCTGTTCAATATCCTCTTCAGTTGCACCGTTGGATGCCTTCTCATACTGGGCCATCACCATTTCCAGCTGAGCTTTTGCAAGGTTTTCAGCGTATAACAGATCGGTCCTGTCAAGGGAAATTAAAACATCTCCTTTTTTAACAGCATCTCCTTTTTTAACTTTAATGCTTTCAACTCTTCCGCCTGTTTTAAAGGAAAGCCTTACCGTTTTCTCCGGCTGTACCGTTCCAATGTATTGAGAAATATCCTGCCTCTCCCGTTCAGAAACGCGGTAGACCTTTACCGGAACCACCCTCTCGGCTTTCGTTCCGGTACCTGCAGAACATCCGCTGGCCATGAGCAATAATCCTGTTATTAAAAGCAACGGTATTTTACCGTTCATCCGTAACACCTCTTTCGTTCGGTTCTTAACTTTAGGCCAATATTTCTTCCAAAAATAAACAATAATAAACACATGTTCATTTTTGGGTTAAAAAAAATTAAACTTCGGTTTCAAACCTGTCGCTTAAATGTTTAAAATAAAAATCGTTAAGACGGTAAATCATTTTTTTCAGTTTTTCGGGTTCCCCGGTCTCGGATATAACCATAATCAGACTGTCCAGAAAAGATCGGGCCACAATTCTTGAAAAAAAGGCGGCTTCAACGTCATCCATTTTCATTCTTTTAAATAAACCTTCGTATATACGGTTTTCAATGAGCGAAACCAGTTCACGTCTGGTTTTTTCGAATTTCGTCCCCTCCGTGCCCTTAAAGAGAATTAAAAGCTCGAGCCTGAAGTCTTCGGATATCTGTATGATATAATTGTTTATTTCATTCCTGAAATCCTCAAAGGTTTTATTCTCGCCGGCTTTAATATAGCTCTCCGACAATTCGATGTAATCCATTATTTTTTTATAAACGGGATACACAACTCCCTCAAGAACCTTTTCCTTGTTTTCAAAATAACGGTATACATTCCCCACCGTTATTCCCGAATTATTGGCAATATCCCTTATCGAGGCGCTGCTGTACCCTTTCTCATAGAAGAGTTTTTTTGCGGCCTCCAGAATATTTTTACGCACTTCATCCTTTAATACCTGCACAATAATGAACTCCCGTTTACTTTTAAAAATATATTATCACATCTCGCCTTTTATTACAATATAAAAATCAATAAATCAGTAAAATATTTCCACAAGCATAGTGTTTTATTTATGGCTTTAGCATATATCCTAAGCATATATGAGGTTTAAAAGCAGCATCGACACTATCCCTGTCACAACGGTGACAAACAGGTTTTTGGTTTTATATGCAACCATAAAACAGGGTACGGCGGCAAGCAAATTCTTATTTTTTAAACTCAGCTCCAGCGTTCCGCCGGATACCAGAAGTTCCGGCGCAAGCAACGCAGCCAAAACGGCGGTGGGTATATACTTTAACCACCTCATAAACCATTCGGGAGTTTTTACTTTTGTCAGCACAATAATCGGAAGCACCCTTGGAAGATATGTAACAATGCTCATTCCGAGGATAATGAGTATCACTTTTTTATCCATTTTTCCGCGATCACCCCTGCAGTCGCTGCAACAACCGCTGCAATTATCACATTAAAATTCCCTCCGAGTTTTATCTTCAGTGCCAGAGACAGTACACCGGCGCAGATTGACACCAATAGACCTTTTTTATCCTTTAACTGCATAAGCAGCAGGCCGATGAACATCGCCGAAAGCGCAAAATCAATCCCCCATTTCGTTGCCTGGCCAAGCCCTGTCCCGAAAATTCCACCCAATACCGTGGCTAATATCCAGCTTCCCTGAGATGCCATGTGAAGACCGAGGAAAAACTGCCCGGAAGCCCCATTATGCCGGGTATAGCTTTCTGAAACCGCAAAAGTTTCGTCGGTTATACCGAAAGCTATAACTGACTGAAGCCACGTTGAAAATTTTCCCATATAAGGCGAAAGGGAAGCGCTCATAAGCAAATGCCTTAAATTTACAAGAAACGTCGTTGTTATGACTGAAACGGCGTCGGCACCTTCTGATATCATCGCCGCTGCAATAAACTGAGCCGAACCCGCATAAACCAGCAGCGACATCAAAAATATCGTCCCTGTCGTGAAACCCTGCTGGGAAGCAAGAATGCCAAAGGCAGCCCCAATCGGTATATATCCCGTCATAATCGGCACTGCAGCTTTTACACCTTTTTTCAGTTCGTTAAGCTTATTTTCTTCCAAAATCTCCTTCCTCCCGCTGTAAATTTACATAATGCATCCATTTATTTTGAAATATTATAACAGCAATCAGAAATAACGCAAGTAATAAGGATAAAAAAACGGCCGCCATTCCAGAAGGAATAACAGCCGTTTTTTCAGAATAATTCAACAACCTCTATATATAATATTCGGAAAGTTGCTATGTTCAGCTTTTTTTATATAACTTTCTTCATATTGTTCAAAATCTTTTTAATACTGTATTCCGAAAGGCAGTACTGTTTCGATAAGTCCGATATACCGGTACCGTTCCTGTATTTTTTTTATTATTTCCATATTTCTCTTCATGTAAAATTTCCGTGTTCCGTTTGCTTCTCCCCATTTCAGCCTGACCGATTCTTTTTTTGGAATGTATAAAACTTCGCCCTGTACGTATACCTGTATCTGCTGTAATAACCATTCGGGCAACAGGTCTCTGGCATTGTTGTATTTCATTTTGCCACACTCCTTCTGAATTTTAACCCTTAACCTAAACTTATGCTAAACCTGAAAGATTAAATATTTCAGATTATAAAAAATCCGCAGAAAATAACCTTCTCTGCGGACATAAAAAAAGCACGATAACCATTTACCGCGCCTGATTTTACAATTCAACTATTCCGTTCCCGGACCGACTGTGTTCATTCAGCAAATACGGCAAAAGACACAGACTCGCCACCGTCCGTTCAGTGCAGGTGTAAGGGTTATTTTCCAAAACCAGAAGGCCGTCACACCTTCTGCATATATTAAGTTTTATACCTTAATCACCTCGGAAATAATAATGTTTATTGCTCTAAATCTAATTTTAATCATTATTTACACCCCTTTCCTGTTTTTTCAGTACGCCACTTCCATTATATTGTAATTTTAAAAAATTATCAATATAAAAACTGATTATAAAAATTTTTTCTCTGAATTTAAAATGAAAATTACACTAATGCCACGGCGTACCATTCCTATTAATCCAAAATCATGATATACTTGAATATATATAAATAAATATTTGAACCTCAGGAGGTAAAAATGGAATACCGTAAATTCAGTAAGTTTGAAAAACCTGTGTCTCTTTTCGGAATCGGATGCATGAGGTTACCAACGGTCACTAAGGAAAACAAAACCGTTATCGATGAAGATGAAGCCATCAGAATGATCAGATACGGTATAGACCAGGGCGTAAACTATATTGACACGGCCTACGGGTATCATGACGGTCAGAGTGAAATTGTGGTGGGTAAAGCCCTGGCGGATGGCTACAGGGAAAAGGTTTATCTTGCTACCAAACTGCCTGTCTGGCTTGCTAAGGAATATAGCGATTTTGAACGACTGTTAAACGAACAGCTCAAGAAATTGAATACAGACCATGTGGATTTTTATCTACTGCATGCATTGAACAAGGACAGATGGGAAACGGTTAATAAGCTTAACGTGTTTGATTTTCTTGAAAAAGCACGGGCTTCGGGCAAAATCAGGTATATATGCTTTTCATTCCATGACGACTACAATACCTTCCGTAAAATAATTGACGCCTATGACTGGGATATGTGCCAAATTCAGCTTAATATCATGGACATGCATGAACAGGCCACTGTCGAAGGCTTGAAATATGCAGGTTCTAAAGGTATACCCGTAGTTATCATGGAACCGCTTAAAGGCGGCAAGCTTGCTTCCAGTGTCACTCCGGATATCGAAGCAGTATGGAACAAGTCAACGGTTAAAAGGACACCGGTGGAATGGGCGTTCCGCTGGCTTTATAATTTCCCCGAAATAGCCGTAATCTTAAGCGGTGTCAGCAACATGGAACAGTTGAAGGATAATCTGCGCATCTTTTCCGACGCAAAAGCAAACAGCATGACTGAAGAAGAACTGGCACTTGTGGAAGAGGTCAGAAACCTTTATCTCAGTAAAACAAAAGTGCCATGCACCAACTGCAAATACTGCATGCCCTGTCCTCAAGGGGTATCAATCCCGCGCATTTTTAATATCGTTAACAACGCCGCAATGTATAATGAATGGAACGAAGGCCGCGGCGGCTACAGGGAGTTAATCGAAAAGAAAAACGATGCCACTCAGTGCATTGAATGCGGTCAGTGCGAATCAGCATGCCCGCAGAGTATTCCGGTTATTCAGAAACTTAAGGAAGCCCACCAGCTCCTTGTTAATGTATGAAATAATATTACTGACATTGGAAATCATAAAAAGCCGGATAGCAGACGCTGCTACCCGGCTTTGGGCCAGATTATTTCATTTCAAAACCAAACGCTAAATAAACAGGAGCAGACTTATTGCCATAACCATCATACCGGAGATAAGACCGTAAATTGACAAATGGGCCTCGCCATATTCCCTTGCCGACGGCAAAAGCTCATCCAGTGATATAAACATCATTATTCCCGCCACGGCGGCAAAAAGAATACCAAAAACAATGTCATTCATGAACGGCAGAAGAATTAAATAACCGATAACCGCACCGAGGGGTTCGGATAAACCCGACAGGAAGGACAGCCTGAAGGCCCTTCTTTTACTTCCGGTGGCATAGTAAACGGGTATTGAGACCGCTATTCCTTCGGGAATGTTGTGTATTGCAATTGCCACCGTAATGGCGATACCAAGGTTTGGATCCTTTAAAGCCGCAGTAAAGGTGGCTATACCCTCCGGGAAATTATGAATTGTAATTGCAAGCGCAGTTAAAAGGCCCATTCTCATTAAATTTGTCGAAATATTTGATTTTTCTTCGCCAACACTTTCAACCTTTTTAAAGTCATGGGGGTTTTCACCTGAAGGAATAACCTTGTCAATCAGGGCAATTATCAGCATTCCGCCAAAAAACGACGCAACGGTAACCCACGCGCCGTTTCTTTCCCCCAGAGCAGATGCCAGGGTTTCCTGTGCCGTTGCAAATATATCAACCATTGATACGTAAATCATCACACCTGCGGAAAATCCCAGCGCTACCGAAAGAAAACGTGTATTTGTCTTTTTGGCGAAAAACGCAATTAAGCTGCCGATGCCCGTGGACAACCCGGCAATGAGTGTTAAGAGAAGGGCGGTTAAAACCTGGTCGGTTCGCATATGTACCTCCAAGAATTTAAATATATTTGTCAATAATTAATTTTACCACACTGTTAATTGTGCTAACAACCAACGGCGAACCATAATATTTACCGTTGTGGCAAGCCTTTTGGGGAAATTTACCGACTTATTTCAATATTGAAAAAAAACATTAAACCCGCTAAACTAATATTACAGCAAGCGCATCAATATTATCCGGATTACCTTCAGTAACGGTAGACCGGCTATTTATTTTTTTTGTTTGGGGGATTATATTAAATGCTGAAAAAACGGAAGGGGTCTGAGGTTTTTAAAAATTTCATAGTCTCCTATATCGTCATACTGATGCTTCCCATGTTTATTATGTCATTCATAGTGCTTTTTCATTTTGTAAACGTACTTAAGGAAGAAGTGGAGATTAATTTAAGAACTCCTTTCATAAAAAGCGTTGATAATTTTGAAGCCCAGATTAACCAGCTTACAAGGACAACTCTCCAGCTTGAGCTTAACGATATTATTAGAAACGTCAATATTCAAAAAATGCCTTATGAGGCAATGAAAGTAAAAAACGAACTTATTAAGTACAGTACAAATTCTTTTGTTGATGATATTTTCTTTTACAATTACAGTGACGATTACGTATCTTCATTTAATTTTCTGTGTTCTGTCGAAACATTTAATAATTTCGTACTTGACAGGAATTTGACCGATTTTGACCTGATTGCCTTTAAGGAATCCGACAAACAGTCGGATATGTATTTCTTCCCTGCCAACTCGGTTTTTTCTGCAAATAACCAGAAACATCTTATGTATTTAAACAAAATCCCGATAAACAGCAAAAAAAAATGCGGGATAATAATGTTTATGATACCGGAAGATTCGTTGAGAAATATTCTGGCTCCGGCATTAAGCGAAAACAACTATATATTTATTGTGGATCCTGAAACAAGGGAAATATTGTTCGCCTTTTCCGAAAAACCCGATGATGAACTTACCGAATTTTTCAGAAAAGAAATAAAAAAACATGCCTCCGTTGAAGAAATAAAAGAGATTAAAGTAAGAAACGAAAGGTTTTCAGCCTATGTTAAAGAAGCCTTCGGTCCTTTCCTTTTTGTTCAGCTTATGCCCAATAATTTGCTGTCGTCAAGGATAAATGACATAAGAATTATTTACCTTATAAGCATGGCAGTTATTTTCGTCATCGGCGGTTTCCTGATTGCCGTTTTGATGCGAATTAACTATCACCCCATAAAGAAACTCAACAAACTGATTGAAGAAAGCGTTATTTCCCGCAGTACGCCGAATGATAAACTTAATGAACTGGAACTGCTTGAATACGCCCTTATGCAGTTCAACAGGGAAAACATAAATCTGAAGGAGTTTGCCGCTGCAAACAAAAATGTTATCAGAAACTATTTAATTGACTGCTTTCTCGCCGGCCAGGCAAAAGAAATTGATAACATTCTTAAAACCTGCAGAAGCGTTGAATTGGAATTCCGCATGAAATATTACTGCGTAATTTTAATTAAAGGAAACAATATTCAAAACATTCCCGATACAGACATAACCGAAATATTTTCTTTGACCAATACTGGTATAAATTACCAGATAATTATTCATCGCGACATACATTTAAATAACGTGGTTGTTATTTACGGCAGCCCCGCAAATAACGAACAGCGCAGCCTGATAATAGCCCGGGAAATACAGAAACACCTCAATGAAAAATACAACGGCGATATAAGAATCGGAATAGGTAATTTCTATGACAGTATATTCAGCATAAACACATCATATGAAGAAGCTCTAAGAGCACTGGAATACAACAGCCTCTTCTCAAAATCAAACATAATATCCTTTAATGAAATTATGCAGAAAAGCGATCAGACCGTGAACTATCCGTTTTCTTTGCTGGAAAAGCTGGAAGAATCGGTTCGAAGCGGTGACATATTCGGTATCCGTGATACCATAGATCAACTGGTTGATCATATGAAAACCGAAAACCTAAGCCTTTTCTGGATTAAAAATATTTGCTATGACACCGTAAACACAATATCAAAGGAATTACTGAGAAAATTCAAACATTTCCCGTTACTTAACAAACCATACATGGAAAAAATTTACGGATCGGATATTAATACCTTTGAAGACATAGTCAGTATTATGAAAGAAATATCCGAAGATGTTACCAATTACTTAAGTGTTGACAGGGAATCATATGAACTGAGACTGTTGCAGAAAATAATCCGTTACATACGCGAAAATTACCAGGATCCTGATTTCAGCCTGCAAAGCATTGCAGACTCACTGCAGATGTCCCCTGCGTATTTAAGCCAGTATTTTAAAAAGAACACTGAACAAACCATTTCGGAATATGTAACCAGACTGAGAATGGAAAAGGCAAAGGAATTGTTATTAACTACCGATATGGGCGTCAATGAAATTGCCTATGAAGTCGGGTATTACAGCGTACCCAGCTTTATAAGAAAATTTCGTGAAAAGGAAAAGGTTACACCCGGCCAGTTCAAGAAAATACACTCATGCTAAAACATTAAAAAGCCGTCCCTTTTGCGGGACGGCTTTCTGATTTCGGCTTATTTTTTTTCAACTCTTTCAAAGGCGGCCCTGTACAGTTCCACATATCTGTCAAGTCCCAGATTTTTCAGATGAGCGACATACGCATCCCATTCATTTTCAATACCGCCCTGGGTTATCCATCTGCTGTGTGTCTGAATTACATACTGAACTATGTCGGTCTGCAGCAGCGTCAGCTCTTCAAGTTCTTCTGGGCTGAACTTGAACGCGTAGTTATACGGCCATTTTGAAAGATACGGTCTGTAAACGGCGCAAGCCTCGGATTTTGCAACGCTGGAAGCTTTCTCCGCAACATATTTTTCCATTGTTTCTCTCGTAAGTAATGTACATCCCTGTGCTATCGGAGCAGACATTGGCCATTCTGTCGGATCCACATCTGCCGGGCGTAAATCGCTGTTAACTTCATACTTACCGGGCTCTGCCGAGGAAGGAACAAGCGCTTCGGACTGATTCCATCCTTCAGGCTTAAACATTCCGAATGCCATCTGTACGGAGTTTTCCTCACTGTTGCAGTAATCTATAAACCTGATAAGTACTTCAGGGTTTTTCGCGTTTTTCGTTATACCGAACGCACCTTCAGAGAAAGACTGAGCTCTTGCCCAAATCTGTTTGCCAGAGGGGGATTTAAGTGCAGGCATGAAAGTATATTTGCCCTGATCCTCTTCAAGTAACATTGACAGGTCTTTCCTGTAATCAAAATAAACCCCGACGTTTTTCTGACTTCTTAACTTATTTGTTAGTAATGTTCTGTCCATTGTGAACACTTCAGGGTCAATTAATCCTTCCTGATAAAGTTTTGCCATGTAAGCGGTAGCCTGCTTCCACTCTTCGGTGGTGGCAGTGAATACAACCTCATCGTTATCGTTAATCCAGATATAGAAAGGAGTGTCTACAACACCGAACGCATAATAAATGGGCCTGAAATCACGCTTAACTTCCCTGTTAAGATCATTACCTTCCTGATAAAGGAAGCTCATTGGGATTTCATCCTGCTTACCGTTACGGTTCGGGTCCTTCTCCTTAAAAGCTTTAAGTACGGTGTATAATTCATCGGTGGTAGTAGGAATTTCAAGTCCAAGGTTATCAAGCCATTCCTTGTTGATTATTGAGGAAATATGGCTGTCAAATCCTTCGTCAGTAAAACTTGCCAGCTGATAAATCTTTCCGTCCATGCTTCTTATGAAGCCGTCATACAGAGGATATTCCTCTCTTATCTTTTTAATATTCGGAGCATACTTGTCAAGCAGCGGTTCAAGATCAATCAGAATACCGTCCGCTCCCAATTTCTGCACTTCGTCTTGGGACAGGCTCTTGGGACCGTAGAAGAAATCGGGATACTCACCGCTGGCTATTTTCAGGTTCTTTGTTTCTGTCCACGATGCTTGCGGAATTAAATCCCATTCAATATACACGTTGGTTTCTTCCATAATCTTCTTGAACAATTCGGTCTCATCCAGGTTACCGGGTCTGGTATTGTTCATCTGCAGACCCATGGCATAATACTGAACCGGCTCTTTTACAATAGGTAGACCGGTTACATACATGTTACCGATCATTTCACGCCCGCTTTCATCCGTCGTCGTTTCCGCGCCGGCGCCCTGTCCATTGTCTGCCGACGTTGCAGGCGTGTTTGCCGGTTTGTTTCCGGAATCAGCTGTCTTTCCACACCCGGCAAGCGCCAGAACAAGCACGCAGCAAAGCAGTATTGAAACAAATTTTGCAGTCCTTCCTTTTCCCTGCATTGAAATACCTCCTTTAATTATTTATCCTGACCCTTATAAGGGGGATAACAGACTGTTATTATTTTCTCAAAATCTTTATCAGCCTTTTACTGAACCCATTGTAATACCCTGTACGAAATAATTCTGCATTATAAGATATATAATCATCATCGGGAGAGTGGCAATAACAATAACCCCGTATTTAATCTGTTCAGAAGCCCTCAGCATCTCGTTCAGAGCTTCCTGGTTTTCCATTAAATCATATATCGCTGATGAAACCTGGGATGATGCCAGCAGGTCCTTTAAAACAATCTGCAATGGCTGATAATCGGGTTTGTCAAGATAGATCATCGCCCTGAAGAAATCATTCCACTGCCATACTCCATAGAACAAAAGCATTGTTATGACTATCGGTTTTGAAATCGGCAAAAGTATTTTGAAAAAATATCCGAAGTGGGAACAACCGTCTATTTCCGCCGCCTCACTCAGGCTATCAATACGGTTTGTTCTGAAATATGAGCTGGTAACCAGCAAGTTCCACACCTGAATTCCGTTAACTATAAGCAGCACATAGGGTGTATTGCGGAGCCCAAGTTTGTTAACCACAATGTAGAGAGGTATCATTCCGCCCTGGAAAAACATTGTGATCAGCAGAAATATCGTAAACGGTTTACGCCCCGAAAAATCATCTTTTGACAGCGGATAAGCGGCAAACAGGGTTAATGTCGCGCTTAGCGTCCCGCCCACTATAGCATAGAAAAATGAATTCTTATATCCATTGATGAGATTTTCAAACTTGATAATTTTTCTGTATCCCGAAAAAGTAACATCCCTCGGGAAAAGCCACAGTTTCCCCGCCAGCACATAATCAGGATTGCTTATAGATGCAATAACTATAAAGTAAAGCGGATACAGTACTATCAGGCACGCCAGTACCAGTACTATCCTTGTCACTATTTCAAAAATCACGTCTTCCCTGGAATTTTTTATTTTTCTGCTTTGATTCTGAATGGCCGACTTCATAATAATCCCACCCTTTACCACAAGCTTTCGTCGGTAAGTTTCCTGCTTATCTGGTTCGTAACAATCAGCAAGGTAAGGTTTATAAGCGTTTTAAACAGATCTATCGCCGTCGAATAACTGAACTGAGTGTTAATTAACCCCACCTTGTATACGTAAGTACCGAAAATTTCCGATGTTACCAGATTTGTAGGCGCTTGCATAAGCAGCGTTCTCTGAGTATCGACATTCAGTATTTTCCCGACAGCCAGAAGCAGCATTGTAACAACAGTCGGAGTAATTGACGGCAAGTCAATATACCAGATTTTCTGTAATCTCGTGGCACCGTCAATTGTAGCAGCTTCATATAATTCGGGATCAACAGAAGTTAATGCAGCAAAATATATAATAGCCTGATATCCGGTTCTCTGCCATACATTTGAGAACACGTAAACATGCCTGAACCACTGAGGCTCTGCCATAAAATATACTGGTTCTATGCCAAATGCTCCAAGCATTTTATTTACCAGTCCGGTGGTTGGTGAAAGAAAAAGATTCAGCATTCCGACCAAAACAACCATCGATATAAAATACGGAGCAAAAGTTACTGTCTGCGTAAATTTTACAAGCTTTTTGCTCTGTGTCTGGTTAAGGACAACTGCAAATATCACCGGGAAAGGAAAACCGATAAACAAATCATAAAAACTTAATATAAGAGTATTTCTAAACAACTGCGGAAACATCGGAGAATTCAAAAATCGCTCGAAATACTGAAAACCAACCCACTTTGCCGCCGAAAGGGGCTTTGTAATGCTGTAATTACGGAAAGCAATCTGTATTCCGTACATAGGTATGTAATGGAATATAATAAAATATATCACCGTAGGTAAAATCAGCAGATACAACTGCCACTCGCCTCTGGTAACAAGCCTGCGTCTGAGTCTCTGAAGAAAAGTGGGCTGCGTTTTTGATTTTTCAATATTCGTATTTGCTGCGACAACGGATTCTTTTGACTGCAAAAAGGTTCCCCCCTAATCGATGTTAAAAATTTCAGATTTGATGGGTAAACAATAATTACGATAATTTAACCGCCAGTACCATCGGTCGTACGGCAATTCTATTTTATGCCCCGCTGTCCGCAGTGTAAATATTTCATAATTTAAACGCCCGGTAACCTTATTTATCCCGGGCATTTAACACATAAATTATCCGGAATTAACAATCGCGGACAGGTATTTTTCTTTGTTTTGAAAACAGTTTTTTGGAAATATTCAGAATATAATATCCCGAAATGCCTTCTATTACTGCATTTGAAGTAAAAATAATCAATTTTTAATCTGTTTTATCCGGTTTCTGGTTTATGAAAAAAACCGGTTACAATCTGAATAATTGTAACCGGTTTTTATTTGTCACTGAATTAATAATTCCTTAAACGTTCTTCAAGGGCCTGCAACTGATTTTTCAGTTCCTGCGGAAGCTTGGGTTCGTATTTCTTATAATGCTCTTTAATTGATTCAACTTCCTTCAGCCATTCTTCCTTATCAACTTTCAGCAATTCCTTCATAGCATCTTCACTGATATTCAGCCCTTCTGTATCTATTGCATCCACAGTGGGCATATAGCCGATTGGTGTCTTCACAGCTTTACCCGTACCTGTGACTCTTTCGAAAATCCATTTCAGCACGCGGCTGTTTTCGCCAAATCCGGGCCACAGGAACTTTCCGTCCTTATCCTTACGGAACCAGTTAACATAGAAAATCTTCGGCAGTTTGTCAGGATCGGTCATTTTTCCTATATCAAGCCAGTGCTGCAGATAATCGCCGACATGGTATCCCATAAAGGGCAGCATAGCGAACGGGTCACGGCGTACCTGACCAATCTTGTCTGAAATTGCTGCGGCGGTAATTTCCGATCCCATTATAGAACCAAGGAATACACCATGGTTCCAGTCAAAACTTTCATGAACAAGAGGTACCGTAGTAGGACGACGTCCGCCGACAAGTATTGCCGAAATGGGCACTCCGTTTGGATCCTCCCATTCAGGCGCGATAGACGGGCATTGTCTTGCCGGGGCTGTAAAGCGTGCATTAGGATGTGCGGCAGGTGTATTTGAATCGGGTGTCCAGTCCTGACCTCTCCAGTCAATTAAATGATTGGGGGTTTCCTTGCCAATTCCTTCCCACCATACGTCTCCGTCATCGGTTAATGCAACGTTGGTAAAAATGGTATTTTTACTGATGGTTTTCATCGCATTCGGGTTGGACTGCATTGACGTACCCGGAGCAACGCCAAAGAAACCGGCTTCAGGATTAATAGCGTAGAGGCGTCCGTCCTTTCCGAATTTCATCCATGCAATATCGTCGCCGATTGTTTCAACCTTCCATCCGGGAATTGTGGGAACAAGCATAGCAAGATTTGTTTTTCCGCAAGCGCTTGGGAAAGCACCTGTAATATAAATGGATTTGCCTTCAGGATTTGTGATCTTCAGGATTAACATGTGCTCGGCCATCCAGCCTTCATCCCTTGCCATAACCGAAGCGATACGCAGGGACAGGCATTTCTTACCCAACAGAGCATTTCCGCCGTAACCCGAACCATATGACCATATGGCTCTTTCTTCAGGGAAATGGCTTATATACTTTTTCTCCATCGGGGCACACGGCCATGATGTGTCTTTTTCGCCTTCCTTAAGCGGCTTGCCTACAGAATGCAGACATGGTATGAACTCTCCGTCTTCGCCGAGGGCTTCAAGAACTTCCTTGCCCATTCTTGTCATAATTCTCATGTTTACAACAACATATGCGCTGTCCGTTATTTCAACGCCAATCTTGGAAATCGGCGAACCTATCGGCCCCATTGAAAAGGGTATGACATACATTGTTCTGCCCTTCATGCACCCTGTGTATAACTCGGTCATTGTCTTCTTCAGTTCAACGGGGTCAATCCAGTTGTTTGTAGGACCTGCATCTTCCTGTTTCTTGGACGCGATAAAAGTACGATCCTCAACGCGGGCCACGTCGGACGGATCACTGCGGAAAAGATAGCATCCGGGGAGTTTTTCCTGATTTAGCTTGATTCCAAGACCGGATTCTACCAGCTCATTCAACAAGCGCTGATTCTCTTCCTCAGAGCCGTCGCATATATAGATGTCATCCGGCTGGCACATCTTGGCAACTTCTTCAATCCATGCCTGCAATTTTTTGTGTTTTAAATTCAGGTTATAATTCATGCCATAATCTCCTCCCACTAATTTATTGTCAATACTTGCTTAAAGTATATATTAACAAAAAGCCTCAAGTCAAAACAAAAATAAGCGACTGAATATTTTTTTGTTAATTTTTTCACTTTTATCTTAACACAAAGGTATCTTTTATTCAATAAAATAAATGAAGTTTCATATTCTAAATCCTGCATAAATTATATTTCTATCTTTCCAGCGTTATACTGACAAATTTACGCGCAGCGGCGGACAGCGACACGCTCTTTAAAAAGCAAAACCCGATGGCCCGTGCCGGTATTTCTTCAAGCAGCCTTATTTTATATACCGACCTGTTGCTTAGGTATTCCTGTGCAAACTCTTCAATAACGCAGGAAATTCCGAAATTAAATTTCGCAAACTCCAGGAGAAGATCATGGGACCCAAGTTCAATTTCAGGCTGAATTTTTATTCCCTTTGCAAGAAAATATTTCTCCACGTACTGTCTTGAATTAGATTTGCTTTCAAGGAATATAACCGGAAACTGCAGAATCTCTTCAATGCTTCTGGGTTTTATGGCCAGGTACCTGTATTTTTCCCCGCATACGAATACATCGTGAATATCAATGCATTTAAGCACCTCAATTGCCGGATCCTTTACAGGGAGATTGCACACCGCTATATCTATTTCCCCTGACTTGAGCATTGCGCACAGTTCCAGTGTGGTACGGTTTATAATCTTTAACTTGACATTTGGAAAATCACTGTGGAATTTCTCAAGATAAGGCAGCAGATAATATTTTGAAATAGTGTCCCCCACTCCCAGTTTCATTTCTCCGACCATCAGATTTTTGGATTCCGAAATTTTTCTTTCGCCCATTTCAATCAGGTTCAACGCGGAGCTTATGTACTCGTAAAGAAGCTGTCCGTCATTTGTCAGCACTACGCCTTTTGAAGTTCTTGTAAAAAGCCTTGTCCCCAGTTCCTCCTCCAGATTCATTATTGTCTGGCTTACTGCGGGCTGAGTCATATACAAAGCCTTTGCGGCCCTTGAAAAGCTTTTCTGTTTTGCCACCTCATTAAATACGCGGTAAGCGTCAAGTTTGGATGTCATAATTTCACCTTATATCTATTATTTAATGTATTTATTTTACTTATATCATTTTATACTGTATAATACAACCGTAAAATAAAAAACGCGTTTAAAGGGAATAATTATGTGCTATTCAAAATTTCATTAAGAGGAGATAAATTATGGAAAAGATTGTGGGAGTTATAGCAAGAGGCTTGAGGGCGCCAATCATCAAGGAAGGCGACAACATCAGGGACATAGTGATAGAAACTGTTCTGAAAGCCTCCCAGGCTGAAGGTTTTAAAATTCAGGACAGGGATATAATCGGAATAACCGAATCGGTTGTCGCCCGCGCCCAGGGGAATTACGCCGATATCAATGCCATTGCCGAGGATGTCAGAAACAAGTTCGGAGGCGGCACAATAGGAGTAATATTTCCGATATTAAGCAGGAACCGTTTTGCAATCTGTCTGAAGGGAATTGCCAGAGGTGCCGACAAAATCGTTCTAATGCTTAACTACCCTTCCGACGAGGTCGGAAACCATCTGATAGATATTGACCTGCTCGATGAGAAGGGCATAAACCCCTATACCGACGTCCTTACCGAAGAACAGTTCAGAAACTGTTTTGGTTATCACAAACACACTTTTACCGGTGTTGATTATATCGAATATTACAAGTCAATCGTCAATGAAGCCGGAATACCGTGTGAAATTATCTTTTCCAACAATCCCAAAACCATCCTCCGTTATACTGAAAACGTGCTCGCATGTGACATTCATACCCGGAACAGGACAAAGAGAATCCTCAAGGAAAACGGAGCAAAAAAGGTTTTCGGCCTTGATGACATTCTCACTTCGCCTGTGAACGGTAGTGGCTATAATGAAAAATACGGTCTTTTGGGTTCGAACAAGGCCTCCGAAACCGTCGTGAAACTCTTTCCCAGAAACTGTCAGGAACTTGTTGAAAGCATACAGAAGGAACTGAAGGAAAAAACGGGCAAAACCGTTGAAGTGATGGTCTATGGTGACGGAGCATTCAAGGATCCGGTGGGAAAAATATGGGAACTGGCTGATCCTGTTGTATCACCGGGTTATACAAAAGGGCTCGAAGGCACTCCCCATGAAGTCAAATTAAAATACCTGGCGGATAATGAATTTTCCGGTTTAAAAGGTGATGAACTGAAAAAGGCAATAACCGATTATATCAGGAACAAGCACTCAAAACCCGCTGACGATATGGTTTCCCAGGGCACAACGCCAAGACGGCTTACCGATTTGATTGGATCGCTCTGTGATCTGACATCTGGAAGCGGTGATAAGGGAACGCCTATTATTTATATTCAGAATTATTTCAACAGTTATGCCGAATAAGTTATTCTCTTTCAGTGTAGAAGAAACCGGAAGCAGAGGGCGAAAACCTCCGCTTCCGGTTTTTGTTTTCGTTAATACATTGTTAAATCCGGATTTTTATGTAACAGCTAATGATTTTCCGGATATTTTGGCCGATTTTTGCAGAAATTAATTAATGTCCGGAAATCAATTATAATTTTCATTCTGCGGTAACATTATGCTGGAGGAGTGCAAATGAATAACGTATTATATAAAACTTTTGAGAAACCGCCCCAGTCATACTGGCTCGCTTCTACAACTTCTACCGGCTATCCCTCGCTTGACGGGAATGTATCGGTGGATATTGCGATAGTAGGTGCGGGTATAACGGGAATACTGTGTGCCTACCTTCTTCATAAAGAAAACTTGAGCATAGCCGTAATTGACGCCGGAAAAATTTTAAACGGCACAACCGGTCATACTACGGCAAAAATAACATCCCAGCACGGGCTTATATATGACAAGCTGAAAAATCAGATGGGGGCCGAACTGGCGAAACAATATGCCGACGCAAACGAAGAAGCGATAAAACAGATAAAGGATATAATAGACCTTCATAAAATCGATTGCGATTATTCCCCTCAACCGGCGTATATTTATACCGAAAACGAAGAAACAGTTCAAAAAATCGAAGACGAACTTAGAACCGCATCCGGGCTTGGCATCAAGGCATCATACACCGAAGAAATCCCGTTTCCGCTGAAAATAAAAGCCGGCATAAAGTTTGACGGTCAGGCACAGTTTCATCCACGCAGGTTTCTTTTGCCTGTTGCAGAGATTATAAGCAATGCGGGTGTAAAGATTTACGAAAATACCAGAATAGTGGATTTGGAAGAAGGTAAAAGGATAACCCTTACAACCTTGCAGGGACAAAAAATAACCGCCGAAAAGGTTATAATAGCCTCCCATTATCCTTTCTACAATAAGCCCGGCATGTATTTTTCACGGCTTTATACCGAAAGGGCTTATATCATTGCCGTCCGTGCAAAGGAAAAATATCCAGGCGGGATGTATATAAACGCTGAAGAGCCCTCAAGATCATTAAGAGGGCTTGATACCGGGGAAGGAAATTTAATCCTTGTAGCAGGTGAAAACCACAAAACCGGTCAGGGTACCGATATGGCCAGACATTATTACAAGCTCGCAGATTTCGCAGCAAAACTGTTTACCGTCGAAGACATCCCATATCGCTGGTCAACCCAGGACTGCATGACACTGGACGGTATTCCCTATGTGGGATATTACAAGCAGGATTCCCGGAATATCCTTGTAGCCACGGGTTTTCAGAAATGGGGCATGACCAACGGCATGGCTGCTGCGAATATTCTCAGGGATTTGATTGTGAAAGGTTCAAGCCCATGGCAGGATGTATACAGCCCGCTGCGCAAAAACATACTGGGTTCGGCAAAAACCTTCGTGGTTGAAAACCTGGACGTGGCCAAACACCTGATATCCGGCAAAATCTCCCCCGTCCCCGAAAACGTGGAAATCAAACGCGGTGAGGCAAAGGTTTTTGAACATAACGGTGAGAGGGTTGGCGCATACCGCGATGAGAACGGAAAGCTTTTCGTCGTCAATACCACATGCACTCATATGGGATGCGAACTGAACTGGAATTCAGCTGAAAAATCGTGGGACTGCCCCTGCCATGGATCAAGATTCAGTTATACCGGCGACATAATTGACGGTCCCGCCGTAATGCCGTTATCCCCGGAAAATGACGTCAATACCATTGAAAAAATCATAAAAGATGAATTTTGAAAAATCGTCACCGGGATGTGGGCAGATACGGAATAATGCTTTTTGCAAACTCGGGCATGCTCATTGTCTGAAGCCATACCTTTCCGGGTCCCGTTAACGTTGTCAGGAACAGGCCCTCTCCCCCGAACAGTATGTTTTTAAAACCTTTAACCATTTCGGCCTGGTACTGCACCGTTTCCTCAAAAGCGGCGACGTTCCCGGTATCCACCTTAATGGTTTCTCCCGGTGCGAGGGTACGTTCAACAAGGCTTCCGTCTATTTCAATAAAAGCAATCCCGCTGCCCGACAGTCGCTGCAGGACAAAGCCCTCACCGCCGAAAAGACCCGCTTTTAGCCCTCTTGCCACGTAAATGCTCAGATTGACGGTGGTCTGTGCGCATAAGAAAGCGCTTTTCTGGGCTATAATCGGACAGCGTCCCACATCGATATCCAGAATACACCCCGGGAAACTGCTTGCTATAACAATCTCCTGATTTGGAGCATGGGATGTGTACGTCACCATAAACAGCGACTCGCCCGACAGCATACGCCCAAAACCTTTCATTAACCCGCCCTGCATATTCGTTTCCATTGTTATGCCTGCATCCATCCACGTCATTCCGCCGGCCTGGGTATAAATACTCTCATTGGTATTTAACCGGATGGAAACTGCAGGAAAACTGCCGCCAAAGATTTTGTAGTTAAGCTTTCCCGGATTGGCCGACGTGCTTTGCGAAAAATCCCGGCCGCCTGTGTTTACATTCGCGCCAACCGGGCTTCCGCAGTATCTGCAGAAATTGCTTCCTTCATTTATTTCCGCATTGCAATTTTGGCATATCATACAACTTCCCTCCTTTTTTTGAATTATATCAAGTATTTTTTTCCATATCAATCTCAGGCTGGAAATTCGCTGAAAGTTTTATCAGCCGGCTGAAAACCGAAACAAGCCATATTTCCGATAAGTAAGCGCTTACATATTGAATTCAATATTATAACATGATATTATTGATTTGTTCGCCTAATTTTTTGTAGGAGAAGAGGTGTTTTTATGAATCAGACGACTTTTGAGCTCTTTTCGGTCGTCATCGCGGTCGCAGCCTTTGCATTTGCGGCATGGCTGTATCAATGGGTAAAGAAACAGCCGTCTTCAAACAAGAAGATTGCAGAGGTTGGCGGCTTAATCCGCAGCGGAGCTGCAACATTCCTGAAAAAGGAATATACCGTTCTTGCTCGTTTCGCCTGTGTTGTTGCAATTCTAATCCTTCTGTTCCTTCCACACCCAATCTGGCAGGGCAATGCCGCTGAAAACATAACAATGGCGGTTGCATATCTTGCAGGTACGGCACTTTCGGCTCTTGCAGGAAAAATCGGCATAGAAGTTGCCACAATAGCCAATGTTAAATCTGCCGAAGCTGCCAAAAAAGGCATAAAACCTGCATTCCTGACCGGTTTCCGCGGAGGCGCGGTTATGGGTATGGCAGTTGTAGGTGCCAGCCTTTTAGGCGTTTCACTGGTAATGCTTATAACGGGCAATGCATCGGCGGTTTTAGGCTTCAGCTTTGGCGCAAGCTCGTTGGCCCTGTTTGCCAAAGCCGGTGGCGGAATATTTACCAAAACCGCAGATATAAGCGCCGATCTGGTTGGCAAGGTTGAACTTGGAATTCCCGAAGACGACCCGAGAAACCCTGCCGTTATTGCAGACAATGTGGGCGATAATGTCGGTGACGTAGCAGGAATGGGCGCTGACCTTTTTGACTCCCATGTTGCTTCATTGGCCGCAGCACTTGTTATGGCAGCCTCTCTCGGCGGATCGAACGTAAACATGGTTCTGTGTTATGCTGCGTTAGGACTTTTGGCGTCAATTATAGGTGTGGCAATGGCCAGAATGGGTAAAAACGGAGATCCGTCCGGAGCTTTGAATAACAGTACTTACACCACCACTTTTGTATATATAATCCTTACCGCAATTGCAACGGCGGTATTCAACTTTGTGTGGAGAATTTGGTTCGCATGCATAGTTGGACTCCTTGTCGGAGTTATTATAGGTATCGCTACTGACTATTTCACCAATGACACGAAGAATCCGGTTCGTTTTGTTGCTAAGGCTTCGAAATCGGGCCCGGCTTTTACAATTCTGTCAGGCATGTCCTATGGTATGTTAAGTATTTTTCCTGCGATGGTGGGTATCGCGGTTGCATCGCTTTTGGCATATAAGATTTCCGAACCTTTGGGTCCCGGTTATGCAATGTTCGGCATTTCAATGTCCGCAGTCGGAATGCTTTCAATAGTGGGAATGATTATTTCAAATGACGCATACGGCCCCATCGTTGACAATGCAAGGGGTCTTGCCGAAATGGGAGAACTGGGCGACGACGTTCTTTCCATAACGGACGATCTTGACAGCGCAGGAAACACCGTAAAAGCAATTACAAAAGGATTCTCAATAGCCGCTGCAGGTCTTACCGTAATAGCATTGCTGGGAGCATTCATGAGTGAAGTCAATTCCGCTGCAGCCGAACTCGGAAAAACCGGTATTGAAGGTTTCGATATAATCAATCCTCTTGTATTCTTTGGTCTGATAATTGGTGCTGCAATTCCTGCCATTTTCTCGGCAATGCTTATGCTGGGCGTGGACAGGAACGCTCAGAGGATGGTAGCCGAGATCCACAGGCAGTTTAATGAGATTGAAGGGTTAAAGGAAGGAAAACCCGGCGTTAAACCCGAATATGACAAATGTATAGAAATAGCTACGACAGGCGCTATCAGAGAGCTTATCCCTGCAGGTCTGATGGCCATACTGGCAACGATAGCCGTCGGAATTATCGGCGGAGTTAAGGCAATCGGCGGTTTCCTCGGCGGAAATATCATCAGCGGACTTATTTTCGCATTGTTCATGTCCAATTCAGGCGGCCTGTGGGATAATGCAAAGAAATACGTTGAAGCCGGAAATGAGGGAGGAAAAGGTTCTGACGCCCACAAAGCCGCAGTAGTAGGCGACACCGTAGGTGACCCGTTCAAGGATACGGCAGGTCCTTCGATTAATACACAGATTACCGTCGTATCACTGGTTGCCTCCCTTATGTCTGCTTTGTTCCTCACCATTTCCATTTTCTGATACGCAAAACAGTAATAAACGACAACGGTCCGGAGATTTTTACATAAATTTCCGGACCGTTTTTTCATAAAACCTTTTTTAATAAAAAATATTTTTATACATTTTAACAAAATGTAAAATCGCCGCTAAACTTAGCTATAATAAGCACTTGACATGATTATATAAAAATAATACAATAACCTAAATTATATTTATGCATGGAATAAACAAGGAGGGATAAATAATGAAAAAAGTATTGGTATGCTTACTTGTATGTGTTATGGCATTAACGCTGTTTACCGCCTGCTCCGCCGGTTCATCATCGGACGTAATCAAGATAGGAATAAATTATGAATTGTCCGGCGGTAGTGCTACATACGGCCAGTCTTCGGTAGAAGGAATTGAAATGGCCATCGACGAGATTAATCAGGCCGGCGGAATAAACGGCAAAAAAATAGTAACAGTGAAGTATGATAACGAATCCAAGGAATCCGAAGCTGCAACACTTGCCAATAAGCTGGTTTCCCAGGACAAGGTTGTGGCTATATTGGGTCCTGCCACAACAGGTTGCTTCACGTCCCAAATACCTGTGGCAAACAAAAACAAAGTCCCCATCATTACAGGTTCTGCTACCGGCGACAATTTAACACTGGCTGCCGACGGCTCGGTACATGAATATGTGTTCCGAATCTGCTTCAACGACTCTTTCCAGGGAAGAGTAATGGCAAATTTTGCAGTCAATAATCTTTCTGCGAAAAAAGCCGTTATAATCATGGACAGCTCCAGTGATTACAGCAAGGGACTTGCAAACAACTTCAAGGATACCTTTACTGCGGCAGGCGGTACAATTGTTGCTGAGGAAGCTTATGTTGAAGGCGATACCGACTTTAACGCCATTATAACAAAGATAAAAGGGTTGGACTTTGACATCATTTACTTACCCGGTTACTATAATGAAGCAGGCCTTATTATAAAACAGGCACGCACTCAGGGAATTGACAAGCCAATCCTCGGCGGAGATGGTTTTGACTCCCCCGTTCTGCTTGAACTTGCAGGAGCCGAAGCGCTGAATAACGTATATTTCACAAACCATTATTCTGAAATTGACGAAGATCCTACCGTTTTGAAGTTCATATCCGATTTTGAGGCAAGATACGGTAAAAAACCCAACGCTTTCAACGCTCTTGGCTATGACCTGGCGAAATTTGTTGCAGACGCAATCAGCCGTGCCGAAAATCTCAGCGGTGAAGCTATAAAGAATGCCCTTGCAGACACCGAAAACTTTGCAGGTGTAACCGGTACATTAAGCGTTGACGAAAAACACAACCCTGTAAAATCCATATTCGTCATCGAATTAAAAGACGGGGTACAGCATTCCAGTGTAAAAGTCAACCCGTAATATGACATTCCGACATGAGGGCGAAAAACTGCCCTCATGTTTTTTAGGTACTGCCATGGCGAAGATAAAATAATATTAACGTTTTTGTAAAAATCGCAGCACGTTTTGTTTCACTTAGGCTGCGATATGCTGTTTTTATGATATAATATTTCTATATATCAATTGGGGTTTTAACAAAATGTAGAAATAACACACTGCAATATGAAAGAGGGGGACAAATTGGAACGGTTTTTACAGCAGTTAATAAACGGTATATCGTTAGGCAGCATCTACGCACTTATTGCCCTCGGTTATACCATGGTATACGGCATCATCAATCTTATTAATTTCGCCCATGGCGATGTGTATATGATAGGAGCCTATGTGGGTTATTTCTGTATGACCACCCTTAAACTTGGCTTCTTCCCTTCCCTGTTAATTTCAATGCTTGTCTGTGCCGTACTGGGTGTAACCATTGAGAAAATAGCCTATAAGCCATTGCGTGATGCCACAAGAATTGCAGTATTAATTACTGCGATAGGAGTTTCACTGTTTATTGAATATGCAACAATGTTTTTTGTTAAGCCTGATTCCCGGTCATATCCGCCTTTGACAGGCTTTCTGACCAAAAACTATTACATAGGCAATCTGTTTTTCTCGGCCAAACAGATTCTGATTATATGCATTACGGTTGTTTTAATGGCACTTTTGCAGTTCATAGTAAAAAAGACCCGTATTGGAAAAGCAATGAGGGCTGTTTCTCTTGACAGGGATGCAGCGCAGTTAATGGGAATCAGTGTGGACAGAACAATATCCTTCACTTTTCTTATAGGTTCAGCCCTTGCCGGAGCTGCAGGAATCCTGGTAGGTATATACTACAATTCAATAAACCCTCTTATGGGCGTTATGCCCGGTTTAAAAGCATTTGTAGCTGCCGTTTTCGGAGGGATTGGAACCATACCGGGTGCAATGATCGGCGGCTATTTTATCGGGCTCGTCGAGGTAATGGTATCGGGGTACCTGGATTCAATGTACAGAGATGCCGTGGTTTTCGCGATATTGATTATAATTCTGATCGTCAAGCCATCGGGTTTACTGGGCAAAGAGATGAGAGAGAAGGTGTAGCCGATGAAGAAGCTGTCTCAAGATGCATCAAAAAACAATAAGTGGATAATAACGGTCAGGAAATGGATAATACTGGTTCTGTTTTATGCTATAGTTCAGATTCTGATCATGACCAATGTCATAAACGACTATATTTTTTCAACCCTCGTCACCGTCTGTATAAATGTCATTCTTGCCGTGAGCCTTAATCTGATAACCGGATTTACCGGGCAGTTTTCGCTTGGGCATGCGGGGTTTATGTCAATAGGCGCATATACGTGCGCATTAATTACATTAAGATACCCCACTGTCTGGGGTTTTCTCGGAGGCCTCCTTTTAGGCGCGGTTTTGGCCGCAATTGTGGGAATTTTCGTCGGATTGCCAACTCTGAGGCTTAAAGGCGACTATCTTGCAATCGCCACCCTTGGCATGGCGGAAATAATAAAAATATTTTTCAGGAACGTGCTGGAAGATCTTACAAACGGAGCCGCGGGCTTAAGCGGAATTCCGCAGTTCGTGAACTGGACATGGCTTTTTGTGTTTACGGCGGGTACTGTGGCATTAATCAGCAATTTTATCAATTCTTCCCACGGAAGAGCCTGCATTTCGGTCCGGGAGGATGAAATCGCCGCAGAGGCGATGGGGATAAATTCCACGAAGTATAAAGTAATCGCATTTGTTACAGGTGCATTTTTCGCAGGTATTGCCGGGGCAATTTACTCTTCGTATTTTTATTTCATAAGCCCTGATATGTTTGACTTCCAGAAATCCATTGATATCCTTGTAGTAGTCGTTTTAGGCGGTATGGGAAGCATATCGGGTTCGGTAATCGCATCGATAGTTCTGGCTCTGATATCGACATTGCTTCAGTCATTTTCCGAAGTCAGAATGGTAATATACGGAGTGCTGCTGATTGTAATAATGCTGTTCAGACCACAGGGAATCATGGGGTCGAAGGAACTGTCCTTTTCAGTTGTAAAAAAATGGGCTCAGGGACTCAGGCAAAAGAATGGGGGTATAGCATAATGCCCATACTGACAGTAAACAAGCTTACAAAGTCGTTCGGCGGTCTTATGGCCGTTACAAACGTAAGCATGGAACTTGAACAAGGCGAACTCGTAGGCCTGATTGGACCTAACGGTGCAGGGAAAACAACGGTATTTAACCTGTTAACCGGTATATATGCTCCTACATCCGGTACAATCACCCTTTACCGTAATAACAAAAAAGAACAGATACAGGGTTTTAAACCATATGTTATCTGCAAAAAAGGCATTGCCAGAACATTTCAAAACATCAGGCTTTTTAAGGATTTAACCGTTCTGGACAATGTCCGTATTGCCATGCGCAAGGATATAAATTACGGGCTTTTTTCGGGATTTTTTCATACGAAATCTTATTTCAGTAGCGAAAAGGAAGTTCTTGAAAAAAGTATTGAGCTTTTGAGAATTCTGAAACTTGATCATAAAAAGGACGAACTTGCCAAAAACCTCCCATATGGTGAGCAGCGGCAACTGGAAATAGTAAGGGCTCTTGCAACCGATCCGTGCATTCTTCTCCTTGACGAACCGGCGGCAGGCATGAATCCAGCAGAAACCGCGCAGCTGACCGAAATGATCGGATGGATACGAGAAAACTTCAACCTTACCATATTGCTTATAGAGCATGATATGTCCCTCGTAATGAAGATTTGTGAAAGAATATACGTTTTGGATTACGGGATGATTATTGCAGAAGGCACCCCTGATGAAATAAAATCAAATCAACGTGTAATTGAAGCATATTTGGGGGAGGAAATGGGAAATGCTTGAAATTAAGAATCTGCATGTACATTTTGGCGTTATCCATGCGATAAAAGGAATATCCCTTACCGTTAATGACGGTGAAATAGTTACACTTATAGGAGCCAACGGCGCCGGAAAAACCACCACTCTCAGGACAATATCGGGGCTGAAAAAACCCACCGAAGGTGCTATTATTTTTGACGGAAAAGACATTACAAACCTAACCGCTCAGGAAAGGGTGGCATTAGGCATTTCCCATGTTCCGGAAGGCCGAAGGGTTTTCAGCTCAATGACAGTTCTTGAAAACCTTGAGCTGGGGGCATATCTCAGAAAAGACAAGGATGGAATAGCCCGGGATTTGGAAATGGTATTTGAACGCTTTCCCATTCTTGCGAAGAGAAAAAAACAGGCTGCCGGTACGTTATCGGGCGGAGAACAGCAGATGCTCGCAATGGGCAGAGCTCTTATGAGCCGTCCCAAACTTCTGTGCCTTGACGAACCGTCAATGGGGCTTGCTCCCTTACTTGTTCAGGAGATTTTTGATATAATAAAAGATATAAACGAAAAAGGCACAACGGTGCTTCTTGTGGAACAAAACGCTAATATGGCTCTTCAGATAGCTCACCGGGCTTACGTCATGGAAACAGGCAAAATAACCCTTTCAGGGACCGGTAAGGAATTATTGCAGAGCGACGAAGTCAAAAAAGCATATCTGGGAGGTTAAATTTTATGTTTGTTAAAGACAAAATGACAACCAACATTATCACTATTTCCCCCGATGCAACCATTCCCGACGCCCATGAAATCATGACCAAAAATAATATCCGTAGGCTTCCCGTGGTAAAGGACGGGAAACTGGTGGGCGTTGTTTCAAACCTTGACATAACCCGCGCAACACCGTCACCGGCAACAAGCCTTAGCATAAATGAACTTACCTATATTCTTGCGAAAACAAAAATCAGCAAAGTTATGACGAAAAACCCCATTACCATTTCGCCTAACGCTTTGCTGGAAGAAGCCGCGATTTTAATGCGCGACAACGGTGTCAGCTTTCTCCCCGTTGTTGACAGCGGAAAGCTTGTCGGAATTATCACCGAAAGCGATATTTTTGATTCCTTTATCGAACTTTTGGGATTCAGGGAGAAAGGCACGAGGCTTACAATAGAAGTAAATGATGAACCGGGAATTATGTCCCATCTGGCCGGAATATTCGCCATTCATGGGGCAAACATAACCAACGTGGCCGTTTACCGCGGCTCTGAAGGGAAAAGCGCCATTGTAATCGGCATAAGCAGTTATGATACCGAAAAAATTGAAAAGGAAATTGAATCCCATGGCTATAAAATTATATATAAACTTCAGAACAGGTAATTAAGACGGAGGTTTTCCCTCCGTCTTTTTTAGTGTTACGTTTTATCCTGCGAGTTTTCCAAGGAACTGTTTTAAACGTTCATTTTTCGGGTTGTCCATTATTTCAGCGGGAGTCCCTTCCTCAGCTATTGCTCCGCCGTCCATAAAAATTATACGATCGGCCACATCTCTTGCAAAACTCATCTCATGAGTTACTATTACCATTGTCATATGCTCTTTGGCCAGTTCCCTCAACACTTTCAGAATCTCTCCCGTAAGCTCGGGATCAAGGGCCGATGTAGGTTCGTCGAAAAACAGGATTTTGGGATTTAAAGCCAGCGCGCGGGCAATTGACACCCTTTGCTGCTGACCTCCGGACAATTGATACGGATATGCGTCTTCCTTTCCTTCAAGCCCCATTTTCCGGAGCAGCGAACGGCCGATTTCATAAGCCTCTTCCCTTCTCATTTTTTTTACCGAAATGAGGGGATCGGTTATGTTTTTGATCACCGAAAAATGCGGGAACAGATTAAAATTCTGAAAAACAAGACCGAAATAGCTTTGTATCCTTTTAAGGGTGTTTTGTGGGGCATAAACTGTCCTGCCGTTTTCATCGGTTTTTGCAGCATACTCTCCGAGGTAGATTATATCGCCCCGGTCAATCCTTTCAAGCATTGTGGCACACCTGAGCAACGTGGATTTTCCCGAACCCGACGGCCCGATTATTGCAACCACCTGTCCCTGCTCCACACTCAATGAAATACTTTTTATTACTTCAGCGTTATTGAAACATTTCTTCAGGTTTCTTATTTCAAACAGTTTCATTTTCATCTCTCCGGAATAATTTTAAACTTTTAAATCCTGTAATAACTCAATTTTTTCTCTATCCAGCCCATTATGCGTTCCACCAGAAAGTTAAATACATAATAGAATACTCCCGCGGCAATGAAGGGTACCACTGACGCCTGGGCCGAAGCAAACGCCTTGGCCGTCGTAAACATTTCCTGAACCGAAATGGCAAACGCCAGCGAAGTATCCTTTATAAGAGTTATGGCCTCGTTTGTTACAGGAGGCAGAATACGCTTAATAACCTGCGGCAAAATTATTCTGAAAAAAGTCTGATATTTGCTGTACCCCAATACCTTTGCCGCTTCATACTGCCCTATGGGGATTGATTCGATACCGCTTCTGTAAATTTCTGCGAAATAAGCCGCGTAGTTCAGCACAAACCCTATGATAACGGCTGTAAACCTGTAATTTCTCGGCATCTGAATTCCCAGTATAAAAAACGGCCCGAAATATACAACCATCAATTGCAAAATAAGCGGAGTTCCTCTTAATATCGATATGTAAACCTTAAAAAACAGACTTACAAGTTTATTCTTCGACATCCGTCCCAAAGCGACCAAAAGCCCGAGCGGAAGGGAAAATAACAACGTAAGAGTAAAAATGGCCATAGAAGTCAGCATTCCGCCGGTTAATTCAATTATCAATACTTTTAAATTCAAGCCCTGCCTTCCCCCATTCCGGTAAAAACACCCGCCCACTTACGCGGTTAATACTGATAAACTTTTTATCCTTTATTAAAATTGCTTTTGGAATTCCCGGTATGACGCCGTTCCCGGCAAACCGCCCCGTAAAATTCCCTTGCCTCTTTCTCCTCGAATAGCTATAAAATCATTGTCAAATTTATTTTCCTATTATCGTAACATCCTTTCCAAACCACTTAACCGAAATTTCGGACAATGTGCCGTCCGCTGCCATTTCTTCGAGTACCTTTTGTACCGTATCCCTCAGTTCTTCATTTCCCAGACGGAAACCCACGCCGTACATTTCCTCAGCCAATGTTTCTTCGAGGATGGAAAATTTCAAGCCCCTTTTTTCTATCTGATACATAGCAACTGTTTCATCCATTGCCACTGCATCCACGGCTCCTGCTTCCAAATCCATCATAGCCGTATTGTAATCTGCGGTCTTTATGTATTCGCCGAAACTTTCAAGCAGATCGGGCCTGTCATTCAGCGCAGCCTCGGCACTGGAATCCAACTGCACAGCCACCGTTTTCCCCTTCAAATCGTCAAGGGTTTTAATACCTGAATCGGCTCTTACGACAAAAACCTGTCTGTTGGCCATATAAGGATCGGTCCACGTATAATCGTCCTCACGGCCGTTTATTGTAAACCCGTTCCATATACAGTCAATATTGCCCGCCGAAAGTTCCATGTCTTTGGCTTCCCAGGATATCGGCTGGAGCTTCAGTTCCCAACCCAGCCTTTTTGCCACCTCTGCGGCCACTTCCAGGTCAAAACCGGTGTAGTTGCCGTTTTCGTCTACAAAACCGAAGGGTGGGAAATCCTTATCAAAACCTACGGTAAATGTTCTTTTACCGGTGTCGGCGCTGTCTTTGCACGCCGTTACTGCAAGCATCGTTATACAGGCAAGCATAAGTATCGCTATTTTTCTTCTCATTCAAATTCCTCCTGACGAACTTTCAAATGTAATTACCAATTCATCGCATTATTATTTTATTACATTATCGTACTAAAGTAAATAAAAATATGGAGTGAAATTTGTACGAAAATCCACTCCATATTACAGGCGTATTTGGCGTTATTTATTCTCTTTTCTGCCGCCAATGCTGAGAATAATGTTCAGTAAAATTCCGAATATGGCAGCACCTGCAACACAGGGAACCTCAATTCCGAAGAACGGTATATTTCCGCCGTAAGCATACTGGCCGCCGAGGCCTATTATCATAATCGTCGCAATTAATGCTATGTTTTTTGAACTGAAAAGGTCAACCTTCTTTTCAACCATAATTGCGATACCCTGAGCCGCTATTGCACCGAACAGGTAAATTTCCAGACCGCCTATAACCGCAGCCGGTATGGAATATATAAGATTAATCAGCGGTGTAAAGCAGGATATAACCATGGCTATTACCGAAGCGGCAATCAGTACCGGGACCGAGAAAACCTTAGTAATCGCCATTGCGCTGATATTTTCGCCGTAGTTCGTTCCCGCAGGACCTCCTATTAATCCTGCCACAATATCCCCTATGCCGTCTCCGATCAGATTAAGGCCGAGTTTATCAGCAATATTGTATTTTTTGCCTACTCCCTTTTTCTTCGCCAGATCATTGACATATATGTCCAGCTGATACACGTGGGCGGTCGATTCAGGAATTGTTGCAATGGCTATCGGCATTATGGCCGCGACAGCCATCCATGTGGGCTTCGGTAACGTAAAAATCGGCAGCGCAAACAATTTGTCGCTTGCGGTTTCGGGCAGTACCTTAAACAGGTTAATTCCAGTAGCAGCCTTGATAATGTAAGCCGTAATACATCCAACCGCCGGGCCGAGAATCAACGGCAACTGCCCCATAAATCCTTTTAAATATACCGAAAACAGTATGGTTGAGATCAACGTCACAAGAGAAATAACCCATGCCATGTTTTTTGCAAGTTCAGCCTGGTCGGGTGTAACGGATACGGTGCCGTAGTTGTCAATCACAATTGAAGAGGCGTCACTTAAAGCCGTGCCGGCAAGAGTAAGCCCGATTACCATTGCAATCGGGCCCGTAATAGAAGCTGGAAGAACTTTTTCAATTGACTCCTGACCAAACCGGTTGACAATTAATCCTGCTATGATTGAAACAAAACCCGACATAACAATTCCAAACTGCGCAACCGCAATTTTTTCATTCAACGAATACGAAGCCAGTGCATCAGAAGCCATTAAACTGCCTATTGCAGCAATGTATGAAAAACTTGAACCATAATATAATGGTATTTGTCCTTTTGTGACGAGAATGAAACAGAGAGTGGCGAACCCGCTTGCAAAAATTGTAGTTGAAATGTGGAACCCTGTGATTAGTGCGACGGCTACAGTCGCCGGAAACATTACGATTACCTGCTGGATAGCATAGAGAAGAAGTTTCCATATTGGCGGTCGCTCGTCCGGCAGGTATCCGATTGATGAATTAATGCCCATAAAAAAACATCCTCCTTGGGTTTTTAAATATTTTATTATACTTCCTCAAAAAACACCTGTTATATTGTAACCATAGGATCGATAATTGTCAAAACTAATTTTTATATTTTATAAAATTTTTTTATTGGGTTTATATTTATCAGACTGAAGAAAAAAAACACGGTACAAAAAACGGAATTACAGGAAAAAAGAATAAATTTACAACGACAGGAAAATATAAATCGTGAAATTAAAAATTCCGCTGTCGAGGAGGGTAAATAATGAGGCTGGTTTCCTGGAATCCTTTCAGGGATATTGATCGTGATGTGGCCAGATTTTTCGAGAACGCGCCGTTAAGTTTTTTCGGGAAAAACATATCTCCGAGGGTGGATGTATACGACACTGAAGACAAAATTGTTGTCAAAGCCGAAATTCCGGGCGTTTCAAAAGAAGATCTGAATATTTATGTGGATGAAAATACCGTAAGGATTTCGGGGCAGACAAAAAGAGAAAACGAATTTAACGACGAAAATTTATATCACTCCGAAAGGTATTACGGAAGTTTCTCAAGGACCATTCCGTTACCGGTACAGGTTAAATCCGATGAAGCCGAAGCGTCATACAGGGACGGGCTCCTTTCAATAACCCTGCCAAAAGCCGAACCTGCAAAAAACAGAGGCAGGAAAATAGAAATTCAGTAAAACGGCAGCCTCCCGCCTCAATGACTTCAGACACGGGTTTAAACAAAAGGTTTGTGACAATACGTATACCGGAGCAGGAGAACCTCTCCCCTGCTTCCTTTTTTACATTTATTTCCCTGCGACGCCCGCTTTCAGAAAGGAAATACGGTAAACCGCGGTCACGATACAGCAAAAACGGGTAACTGCAAATACATAATAAAAAGGGACAGGTGTATACCCTGTCCCCCGACAAAACTTTTATACCCAACCGCGTCTTTTTACCGCATCGGCCACCCGTTTTATTGCTATAACATATGCAGCGTCTCGCATGTACAGCTTTCTTTCCTGTGAGAGTTCATACACGGCATTAAAAGCCGAAGTCATTTTATAATCAAGTTTCGTCAGAACTTCGTCTTTATCCCAGTAATAGTTCATATTGCTCTGTATCTGCTCAAAGTAGCTGCATGTTACACCGCCTGCATTTGCAAGGAAATCAGGGATCATGAAAATACCCCTCTTTTCGATAACGGCATCGGCGTCAGGAGTTGTGGGGCCATTGGCGCCTTCAACTATAACCTTTACCTGATTGCTGATTTTATGTACATTCTCGCCTGTTATCTGATTTTCTATTGCTGCGGGCACCAGTATATCCACATCCTGCTCAAGCCATGCCTCCCTCGGCAGAACTTCACATCCGTAATCCCTTGCCTTTTCCTTGTCCAGCTCTCCTTTTTCATCCACTATTGCGGCCAGTGTTTTTTCATCAAATCCGTCCTTCTTGCGCAGCGTAAAGCTTGACCTTGAAATTGCTATTACCTTTCCTCCCAGTTTCTGATACAATTCCACCGCATAGCGGGAAACATTGCCATATCCCTGGAAACTTGCAGTGGTGTTTTTAATGTCAATTCCAAGCCGTTTCAAGGCTTCACGCAAAACATAAACCACACCGTATCCCGTTGCTTCCGTTCTTCCGAGGGAACCGCCCATTCCCACCGGTTTTCCGGTAATAAACCCGGGATACCTTCCACCCACAATGGTCTCATATTCATCCAGCATCCAGAGCATATGCTTGGAATTGGTCATTACGTCCGGTGCCGGTACATCGGTGAACGGGCCGACATTCTTGGCCAGCTGCCTTACATAACCGCGGCACAGGCGCTCCTGTTCACCTTCCGAAAGGGTTCTCGGATCACAGACGACACCGCCTTTTCCTCCGCCTAACGGAATATCCACAACTGCTGTCTTCCATGTCATCCACATTGCCAGCGCACGGACGGTATCAATGGTTTCCTCGGGATGGAAACGTATACCGCCCTTTGCAGGCCCTCTTGCATCGTTGTGCTGAACGCGGAAGCCTTTAAAAACCTTAACACTGCCGTCATCCATGCGAACGGGAATTAAGAAATGGTATTCCCGCAAAGGCTGACGCAGAAGCTCGCGGGTAGAACCGTCAAGCCCAATCATATCCGCGACTTTGTCAAACTGCTGCTGTGCGACTTCAAAAGGATTATAAGATGCAGAACTCATTTACCAGACCTCCAATAACTCAAAATATGTTCAAACAGGTTTACCCCCTATTTGATTGCCGCCATTTCTGAAAGATAGATTATCAGAACTTGCATTTAAAAAATTATTTTTTTGGTTCAGAACTTTGTCCTGCTAAATTCGACATTACTTGAAATATACCCCATTATACCAATTAATTCTGTTAGTTGTCAACGACAGAATATCTTAGGTTTTTTTGGTTGAAAATGAAATTTAAATTTACGAAAATGTCATTTCAGTATAAAACAACCCATTGTAATAAAAAACGGATACCTTTCTGGTATCCGCCGCATATAAGAAACCGCTTATTGAAAATTACATGGCGTAATGAACGGCGTATATAACAATTCCGGCAAAAGAAGCTATAAGCGAGATTATAAAAGATTTGCGAATGTAATCGGTTCTTCTTTTCAGTCTCCTTGTGTTAAGTATAAGGGAAATAAGGCTGAAAACAAAAAGGAACACGAGGAGACAAAATGCGATATTTAACAATGAATAGTCCATCGTTTTTCTGACTTCCACTCCAAATAACCGATCAAAAAAGTTCTCCTCCCTTGGCCGGGCAAAATGCACCAGTGCAAGAACCGATAATATCAAAAGCCATACGACAGCCACAGCGGCATCAAGGAAACGGCATATTATATCAGGCTTTTTTCGGCGTTCCGGTATGTACTTAATTGGTTCATTGCTGTACATATAGTTCATTCCTCGGAAATGACGAAAAATTTAATTAAATTCTACAATTTTTCCAATTTTAATTTACCACAGTTGTTTAAAATGTCAATCCAAACAGTAAAATTTTATTTTTCACCAACATATGGAACATTAAATACTCTTTGGCGCAAAAATATGATAAAATATGATTACAGAGTACATTAGAGGGTAAAATTTATTCAGTTAATTATTTTACCCTGATATGTTTGATTTCATGAACAATAAATAACCGAATGAAGGGAGTTGTGTATCATGGCTGTTTTTGGGAATCCGTTTACTGCAAATGTTGAACGCAAATTAACAAAAGAGGAACTTATTCAGGCAATACGTCTTGACATTGCAGGGGAGCTGGAAGCAATTTATCTCTATGATGCCCACATTCAGGCAACCGATGACGAATTTACAAAAAAAGTCCTCGCAGATATCAGAGACGAAGAAAGAGCGCATGTCGGTGAACTTATGACTCTTCTAAGGCACCTGGATCCGACGGAAGCAGCACATTTCGAAGAAGGCGTACAGGAAGTCAAGGAAATGATGGAAGAAGCAGGCATTAAAAGCAACTCAGCAAACTCTCAGTCAACGGTGGGCAGCCTGCTGAAATAATTCAAGACCTCTTGTGCAAACACCTGAAAAGGTCAATACAAAGGAGGGAAAAGCATGAATTTTCTCGCACGCGATACCGTATCCTTTTCGGATGATTTCTGGGCTAATATAGATAATACGGTGGTAAATACCGTAAGAACCCATATAATCGGGCGCCGCTTCTTATCCTTATACGGCCCTCTTGGAGCCGGAGTCAGAAGCATAAACATAGACAGCGTAAATACTGCTGAAGAAGCCGAAAATGGCTTTGTAAAAACGACGGGAAGAAAATTTGTTGAACTTCCCCAAATTTATGAAGACTTTACCCTTAACTGGAGAGATATCGAACACAGTGATTCCACAGGCATTCCTCTGGATTTGTCAAAGGTAAGGCAGGCCGCTCAGAACATTGCCCTGAAGGAAGATTCCCTTATTTTCTTCGGAAATGAATTTCTGGGAATGGAGGGATTATTGACGGCAGAAGGCGCTGCTAAAATACAAAAGAGCGATTGGACTGTCGGCGATAATGCCTTCAGGGATGTGGCAGCGGGCTTGGCACAGTTCCGCAGCAAATTCCTGATTGGCCGGTACGCTCTCGTATTAAGCCCTGACCTGTATGTACAGCTGCAGCGTTTGAATCCCGGTATGGGTATCATGGAAGAGGAAAGAATCAGCAAAATGCTGAACGGTCATCTCTACAACGCACCTGTCCTTGGCAGCAATAAAGCGGTATTGGTATGTGCCGAACCCCAATACATGGATCTCGCCGTGGGCAAGGATATAGAAACTGCGTATCTGGAGTCGAAGGATCTCAATCATGTATTCAGAATAGTTGAAACAGTTGCACTTCGCATTAAGAACAAGGAAGCAATTATTATATTTGAATAATAATTGACTTTATGTTATAATTTTCTATGACAGTTATTAAAAGGGTAAAATTACCCCGGAGACTTTGCCGGGGTAATTTTGTACCGAAAAATAAAAGGCGGAATTTTTTTCCGGGGATGATAAACTTGAGTCCGCGGCACAGATATATTATACTGGCTGTTATTCTCTTTTTTGCTGGCGTAATATTATTATACGTTCCTAACGTCGTGGGGATTGCAGACAATACCGACTTTATAAGAATAAGCCGTCCGTCCGGATTTCTTCTGGACAATAATCTTAAGTTTTTTTATTTCCAGCGCAGATTTGAATATATCAAGTCCTTTGACAACCTGTATGATTTTGCAGGGTTTGTATTGAATCCCGAAACTAAAGATGAAATCGGATTAAAATCGACCATGTTTTTGTTCGTGAAAGCTGCCCAACTGGCGGACGGTACCGTGTCGTATTTGAGATATGGGAAAATAGAGCATTTCGATATTGCGGCCCTTTCGACGGTATTTCTTTTGCTGCACGCCGTTTCGGTCACTCTTATTTATAAAGCGCTTAAGACCGGTAAAACAGCATATGATCTGTTTATTTTGCTTTTTCTGCTGACAGTTTTTTATAACATGGGCTATATCCTTTATTACAATTCTCTTTTCGGGGAATCGGCGACTTTAGCAGGCTTTCTGATGTGGTTTTCGGTTTTGCTTAATATGGTTCACAATAATGAAGTAAAGTACCCGGCTCTTATTCTGTATTTTACAAGCGGCATAATTTTTGCTGGTGCGAAAGTGGCCAATATTCCGTTAGGCTTTCTTATCGCCGTTTTCTCAATATATTTCCTTTTCATTGCAAAAACTCCCGGAAAGAGAATCTTTGTTCTTCTGGGCATTTGCCTTACCGTTTCAGCCTCGGCCAGCTTTTACCGGGAAATCCCCGAATGGATGGCAAAGCCAAACAATTACCATTCGATATTTTACGGAATTCTGAAAGGTTCAGACACCCCGGAAGAAGAGCTGCAAAAGCTTGGAATAGATACAAAATACGCTGTTCTCGCCAACACGACTGTTTATGACGATCTTGACGGCTTTGACGTCTTCGGCGAAGAGTTTCAGAAGGAGGTCCATGACAAAGTCGGGCCACTGGAGGTTTCGCTGTATTATCTGAGAAATCCCGGAAGAATGTTTGAAAAGCTTAAACTGAGCGCTGAATCAAGCGTTTTTATCCGGCCCCCGTACCTTGGAAATTACAGCATTGAAGACGATACCGAGATTGTAAAGTTTGTAAAACGCAATTCCATATGGGAGTGGATACGTAAGCAGTTCAACGGATATGCCTTTGGCGCTGTGACCTCAGTATTTTTACTGTATTTTTCGGTTACGCTTTACCAGTTTTATTTGTTAAAAAAGAAAAAAGTTAACAGGTCTGCCGGTTTTATTCTGATGAAATTCACGCTTATGATTTTCGCGGGAAGCCAGTGGATATTTCCGGTTATAGGTAACGGGGAAGCCGACCTTATCAAGCACATGTTTTTATTCAACCTGCTTTTGGACACAATGATTGTCCTGCTTGTAGGCGATATTCTCAAACTTATGACGGAAAATATGCTGAACAGGCAGATTGTCTTGTCTTTCCTGGCTTTTTTCGTGGTTTTCTTTGTTCTGATATCCGCAGACGGCAGAATATCGGGAAACAAAGTACTGTTATTCGGAAGATACAAGGGACAGCCCCTTGAATGGGAAGTACTGGAAGAAACCGACGGGTATTATTTCGTCGTGGCGAAAAACATCGTGGAATTTCGGCCGTTTTCCGGCAATACCAATTATTGGCCGGAATCGGACATTAAAGCGTGGCTTAACGACGATTCCGAAAAAGGTTTTCTGTACGAATTTTCCGAGAATGAAAAAAACAGAATTCTGCCGATGAAAAGAAGAACGGTAATCCCGCCTGCTTTCGCTGACAGAAAGGAATATGGTTCCCGTCCCCTCTACTGGTTTTGTATTCCCGGTTACGCGTCGCAGAATTATGACAGCGCATACCAGGTTGAAAATACCGAAAAAGTTTTCCTGCTAAGCATAAAGGAATGGGAAAACCATGATTTTAAAAAAATTAAAGGTGTTCCGTACTGGCTCAGAACACCTTATACAATAGGCACAACGGTAAGAATTGTAGGCGAAGACGGCTATGTTTACCACAAAAAAGCCGACACTGAAAACATCGGTGTGCTTCCGGCGATGATAATTAAAAAACAATAATTGTCATTCTGTTTTTCTTTCATACTTCAAAACCGGTTTACGTGCCGCCGTCGCCTCGTCAAGCCTCTGAACGGGGGTATTCACCGGCGCATTTCTTAACTTTTCGGGTTCGTCCTTTGCTTCATTGGCTATTTCAATCATCGCATTTATAAACTCGTCAAGGGTTTCCTTGCTTTCTGTCTCGGTAGGTTCGATCATTAAAGCCTCCCTTACAATAAGGGGAAAATAAATGGTCGGTGGATGATACCCGTAATCCAGAAGTCTCTTGGCAATATCAAGCGTCGAAACACCGTACTGCTTCTGCCACTGCCCTGAGAAAACCACTTCGTGCATGCAGGTGCGGTCATATGGCAGATGGTAATACTTTTTAAGTTTTTCCTTTATATAATTTGCATTCAGTACAGCGGCTTCGGATACTTTCCGCAGGCCCTCAGCGCCAAGGGCCCGGATATAGGCGTAAGCCTTAACGACCACAAGGAAATTCCCGTAAAAAGACTTAATTTTGCCTATGGAAAGCGGCCGGTCATAGTCCAGATGATATTTTCCGCCACTGTATTCCACCACTGGCTTTGGAAGGAAAGGCGCCAGTTCCTTTTTTACACCTACAGGGCCTGAACCGGGGCCGCCTCCGCCATGCGGCGTACCAAAGGTTTTATGCAGGTTCAGGTGTACAACGTCAAACCCCATATCCCCGGGCCTTGAAACACCAATAATCGCATTTGCATTTGCGCCGTCGTAATACAATAATCCTCCTGCGTTATGGACAATTTCGGCAATCAAATCAATATTTTCATCAAAAAGCCCGAGGGTGTTCGGGTTGGTAAGCATGAGCCCCGCAACTTCATCACTCATCAGTTCTCTCAAGGCATCAATGTCAATTCCGCCCCGGTCGTTGGATTTTACTTCAACAACGTCAAAACCCACGGCTGCTGCCGAAGCAGGATTGGTACCATGGGCCGAATCAGGAACTATAATCTTTGTGCGTTTATAATCGCCGTTTTTTTGATGAAAAGCTTTGATTATCATAAGCCCGGTCATCTCGCCGTGGGCTCCTGCAGCCGGTTGCAGAGAAAACCTGTCCATACCCGTAATTTCGGAAAGAAAACGCTCGGTCTGATATAAAAGTTGCAGACACCCCTGCACCGTTTCCTCAGGCTGATAAGGGTGAACTTTCATAAACCCCGGGAGTTTCGAAACTTCTTCGTTTATTTTCGGGTTATACTTCATCGTACATGAACCCAAAGGATAGAATCCCGAGTCCACGCCGTAATTTTTCTGTGACAGGTGGGTAAAATGCCTTACCACGTCCACTTCATTCACTTCAGGGAGATCAATCTCTTCATTACGTAAATATTCCTCGGGGATAAGATTTTTGATCTCAACTTTCTCTACGTCACATTCGGGCAACAGGTTTGTGCCTTTTCCCGGCACGCTAAGTTCAAATATTAGTTTTTCCTCCTTTTTCAGCATGCCGAAACCACCTCCGATACAAACCTGTCAATGTCGTCCTTTGTTCTTTTTTCGGTAACTGCAACAAGATATCCGCCTTTAAACTCGGGGTAAAATCTTTCCACGGCAAATCCGCCTATTATCCTTTTTTCAAGCAGACAATTATTCAATCTTTCCACATCCCCGCTGTAAATGAGCATAAATTCCTTAAAGAAAGGCCCGTTGAATGCAGGTGCAAAGAGACCTGTCTCAATCAGTTTCCTGTACGCATAATGGGCCTTCTGAAGGCAAAGTTCCGCCACTTTTCTGAGGCCCTTTTTTCCCATAACCGAAAGGTATATTGTCGCGGCAAGGGCATTAAGAGCCTGATTGGAACAGATATTTGACGTTGCCTTTTCCCTTCGTATATGCTGTTCTCGGGTCTGCAGCGTTAAAACGTAACCTCTTCTGCCAATCCTGTCAACCGTCTCCCCGACAATTCTGCCGGGCATTCTCCTTGTGAATTCCCTTCTGGCGGCAATGAAACCCAAATACGGTCCTCCGAAAGCAAGCTGGTTTCCCAGCGCCTGTCCTTCACCTACAACAATATCAGCTCCCAAATCCCCGGGAGCCTTCAGAAGCGCAAGGGATATCGGATCACAGCTCACCACAAGCAGGGATTTATTGGCGTGTGTCATTTCTGCAATTTCTTTTATATTCTCTATAACTCCAAAAAAATTAGGGCTTTGGACCAGCACCGCAGCGGTATTTTCATTAAGCAGCTCCTCCAGTTGCCGTAAATCGGTCGTCCCGTCCTTTATCCCACATTCGGTTAGAGCCATCCCTTTAAATTTTGTGTATGTGTCCAAGACCTCCCTGCTTTCAGGATGTACGCTCCTTGTTATTATTATCTCGTTTCTCCTGGTTATATCGCAGGCCATTGAAGCAGCTTCTGCGAGAGCAGTTGCGCCGTCATACAGGGATGCGTTTGAAACGTCCATCCCTGTAAGACTGCATATCATTGTCTGGTATTCAAATATCGCCTGCAGCGTTCCCTGGCTTATCTCGGGCTGATACGGAGTATAAGCGGTATAAAATTCCTGTCTCGACAAAAGGTTTGTAACAACACTCGGAATGTAGTGATCATAAGCTCCCGCGCCAAGAAAACACGTATATTCATCGACGTTTATATTCATCCCGGCCAGCTTCCGCATATGGGCTTCCAGCTCAAGCTCAGACATGGCTTCGGGAATGTTAAGCCTGTTTTTTAATTTAACGCTTTCAGGTATATCGGAGAACAACTCATCAATGCTTTTTACTCCTATTTCCTCAAGCATTTTCTGCTGTTGTTCATCCGTAGTCGGAATATATGACATACTATTCCTCCTCTTTGCAGAACCGTTCATAATCGTCCGGTTCCATAAGAGTATCTATTTCGGACGGATTGCTTATTTCAATAGCCGCAATCCAGCAACCATAAGGGTCTTCGTTTATTTTTTCCGGGCTGTCGCCAAGGGATTGGTTTACTTCCACTATTTTCCCCGACACGGGAGTATACACGTCCGATGCAGCCTTTACCGACTCCACAACGCTTAATACGTCTCCGCTGTTAAGCTGTTTTCCCACCTCGGGAATTTCCACAAAAACTATGTCTCCCAGTGAATGCTGAGCATAATCGGTAATCCCGATATAAGCTTTGTTTCCTTCAATTTTAACCCATTCATGATCCTTTGAATATTTTAATCCCTGCATTACTTTCATTTGTGATAACCTCCAGTACTTTTCAGTATTTAATAATAAATATTATATCGAAGCTTATCCTTTTACATATCTTTTAGAATAAAAGGGCAGCACCACAATCCTTGCCTTTAATTCTTTGTTTCTTATAACTACGCTCACTTCCTGGCCGACTTCGGAATAAGCTGAATCAACCAGCGCCATACCAAGATTCTTCCCGAGTGTGGGCGAAAAATTCCCTGAAGTGACATATCCTATTTTAACACCGTCGGCCGTAACATCATAGCCCGTTCTCGGAATTCCTCTGTCCACCATTTCCAAACCCGCTATTCTCCGCTTCACTCCCGTGGATTTTTGTTTCAAAAGCGCGGCCTTTCCTATGAAATCATCCTTATCCAGTTTGACAAAACGGCCAAGCCCAGCTTCAAGCGGAGTAATCTCCTCTGACAGTTCCTGTCCGTATAACGGGAGAGCTGCTTCAAACCTAAGCGTGTCTCTTGCCCCGAGCCCCGCGGGTACAAGCCCGCAGTCTTTTCCGGCGTCCAGCAGACTGTCCCATATTACCGGTGCGAATTCACTCTTTACATATATCTCAAATCCGTCTTCGCCCGTATACCCGGTTCTTGAAATGATTGCCTTACGACCGCATATTTCGGCCTCAGGCACGAAGTTATAAAATTTCAGCTCTTCCAGCCTGATATTCACAAGCTTCTGAAGTATTTTCCCGGCTTCGGGTCCCTGAACGGCAATTTGGGCATATTCTTCCGACAGATTTTTCACCTCAACCCTTCCCCGAAAGTTTTCCATGATCCACTGATAATCCTTATCGGTATTCGACGCATTTACAACAAGAAGATAAAAATCGGACGAAAATTTGTACACAAGGATATCATCCACAACCCCTCCGTCAGGATTGCACATTGGCGAATAAACAATGCGGAAATCCTTTGTCCTGCTTATATCGTTGGTTATAATTCTCTGGACAAACTCGGTGGCATCAGGACCTTCAACGGCTATCTCGCCCATATGGGAAACATCAAAGAGACCTGCGGCATTTCTCACCTTTCTGTGCTCTTCAATAATCCCGGAATACTGTAACGGTAAAGCCCAACCGTGAAAATCCACTATTTTTGCGCCCAGTTCACAATGTCTGTCATATAGCGGTGTTCTCTTCATAAATTCCTCCTGAAAATCCGTACACCGTAATTTTCCGGTGCTACGGGCTGTTATTTTATTTTATCATATACAATTCTTCTTCATTTCTCAAACTTAAACCATCCGAAATCAAAATTGGAGCCGGGTAAAAACAGGAAAGTCACCTTTTGTCTGCCCGAAACTTTTTCCAGCTCGAATACCTTTACGGTATATTCATCTGATTTTTTGAATTCAACCAGCCGGCTGTCTTGCCCCTGTTCGTTTTCAAACCTTATATGTATTGTATTATCAATGGGTGCCCTTCCTGAAATTATGACTTTTGATACACCCTCCTCACCGAAATCCATATTGTCGAATTCTAGTGACACGTTGTTTCCTATTCTTTCAACAAAATCACCCCTGATTTCATAATTATCACCGTAAATTTTGTCACACCACGCGGCCATATTCCTTTCATAAGCCCTGTTCTTTCTTTCAAATACAAATCCTTTCATATGTACCTTTCGGTTGAAGACAAAATATACTGAGGTAATGCCGCGTAGAGTTTTCGAAAGCTTATATATTTCTTCCTGATACACATTATATATGCTTTCTTTCTGATAAACCGCATCAGCAAGCAGCGTGCTTCCCTCTTTGTAAGGCACCCCTTCCCATATCTGGAAATAGTGTGGTTCGCTTGTCAGTGCAAAAATAGGTATTGTAACGGTATCTGAACCATCCGGTCCAAAATCAAGATTTTCAAAACCTACCTGGGATTCTCCTTCCCTTCCCGTTGCTATACCCTTTTCGTTGCCACTGGAAATCTCGCCTTTGCTGTAATCATAAAGGCCTGCATACACGAATTCATACGGGTTTTTGTAAACAACACCAAGTCCTTCGGCTTTAAATTCCAGCTGGGAAATAAGCCTGGTTTTGTCCGTTCCGTTCCTGCTGGTGCAGCGAATCCTGAATTCACCGTCGCCAAGAGCGGTTATTTTGGCTTTCAGCCCCATAGGTTCAACCTTGACAATATTTGATTTTATTCCCGCATCATTAACCGCACTCCACTCAACCTCACGGTATGAAGCGTTTTCGGGGTATAGTTTCGCTTCAATGATTATTTCCCGGTTTGAAGGATTGAGCATCCTGTCCGCAGGCGCAACAAGCTCTATTTTCCGAACGGGTATTTCGTCGAAGTTGCCTGTAACGCACGGCAATTCACTGTTCCGCATATTGGCGGAAACCCCTTCGATTACGCCTCCTTCAGGCGGAATTGACTGGAGCTCCAGTCTGCATCCCTCCAATCCCTTCGACGTTACCTCGACGGTAATACTTCCCGGTTCCAGGGTTGCTGCAACTATCGCCATTAATTTGCCGTTAAAGAGTCTCCTGCTTAATCCCTTATACTGGTCAAAATCAGTACTGTCACCGTTATCAAGCCCCACCAGCCTTCCCGCTCCTGTTACGTTAACAAAAACGCGATTGCTGGCATTCTCCACCTCGATCCCGTTTTCATCAACAACGGTGATTTCCACGAATATCAAATCCCTGCCGTCGGCAACAAGCACTTCCCTGTCAGGTTTGAGACAAATCCTTCTGGCGTCCTTGAAGGATCTTTTTACATCGGTGGCAATAACATTTCCGTTTTCGTCATAAGCTATTGCTTTAAGTTCTCCTTCCCGGTACGGTATTTTCCACCAGCCCACAAGCTGTTTTCCGTGTTTGAAGTCAATATCATGGGTTCCGATGGTAACTCCGTTCAGCTGGAGTTCTATACGGGGAGCATTTGAACATACCCTTACATCAATAATCTGCCCTTCATTGAAATCCCAGTACGGGAAAATATGCACCATCGGATTTGTTTTGTAATCGGTCCAGGCAGCCTGAAAAATATAAAAAGAATCCTTCTTAAACGTTGCTGTATCCAGCTGACCGAAATATGAATTCTTTGTATGGTAAGGCGTGGGTTCGCCTATATAGTCAAACCCTGTCCAGATGAACTGTCCGAGGGAAAAAGGCGTATCCCGCTCGGCTATGATACATGCTTCGACTGATTTTGCCCCCCAGCTTACCGTACTGTTTCCAAGAGCCGAACACTGCTCGTCTTCATCTGAAAGAATGGCCTGCTCGAACGGGAAATGATAAACTCCCCTGCTTTGCACCACCGATGATGTTTCACTGCCGAATATTACCCAGTCGGGATGCTCTTTATGATGCTTATAGTATAAATGTTCAGCATAATTATAACCGGCAATTTTCAGTATGTCCGCGCATTTCTGGGCGTTCTCCCAGGCCATGTAATTTGAAGCTATCGTAATTTGTGCATTGCCTTTCGGATCAAACTCCCGTACGTAATTCATAAGCATCCGGGTTATTTCCTGTCCTCTTTCGTCGGCATGGGTGTCGTAAATCTCGTTGCCTATGCTCCACATAAGCAGGCTGGGGTGATTTCTGTCCCTTTTAACCCAGCTTTTAACGTCCCTATACGCCCATTCGCCGAAAAAACGTGCATAATCGTAAGTTGTTTTTGGTCTTTCCCACATGTCAAAAGCCTCGGACAAAACAAGGAAGCCCATTTCATCGGCCAAATCCATAAGCTCGGGCGCAGGCATGTTATGAGCGGTCCTTATTGCGTTTACCCCCATCTCCTTCAGCAGTTTAAACCTTCTTATCAAGGCGGCTTTATTAAAAGCCGCACCGAGGGCACCAAGATCGTGATGCTCGCATACGCCGTTAAGTTTAATTTTTTTTCCGTTCAGAATAAGACCCTGATCTGGATCCAAAATTATTGTCCTGAACCCGATATTCTGAGTTACACATTCAATGCATTCAACGGTTTTCCTTCCGTTTTCATCGGTCTTTACCAGTTCCATCTGTGTAACGAGTTTATACAAATTGGGTTCATCACAGCTCCACAGAAGAGGTTTTTCCACATACAGCTTCTGAGTGTTTACGCCGCTGTTTCCTCCGGCCTTCACAAAATCCTTTGACGATGCTATTATTTTGTCGCCGCGGATTATCTTATGGGAGATTTGAACGTCGTCGGTTATTTCATATTCTGTATCAACTTCCACTTCCCATATTTCGCCTTTGCACCGGGTTGTTATGTAAATCCCGTCGGTAACAATATGATTTTTGCTTCTTGTTTTAAGCCATACGTTGCGGTAAATCCCCGCACCTGAATACCACCTGCTGTTAGGGCTTTGATGCACGACTTTCATAATTATTTCATTATTTCCTTCTTTCACAAAATCAGTTATATCATGCTCGAACGAAGAATAACCGTATTTCCATTCACCGGCAAACTGTCCGTTCACATAAAGAGTTGAATCCATGTAAACGCCGTCAAAATAAAGAAGCATCTGATCGGGCTTTTTTTCAACCGTAAATTTTTTGCGGTACCATCCTATGCTGTTCTCATAGAGATCCAGAGTATTAAAGATAAGCCAGTCATGGGGGATATCGACAGGTTCAAACTTCAACGACCCGATGTTACCAAGTTCAAAACCCAATGCGGTTTTTGCAAATTCCCACCCGTCATTGAACAACACTTTCCTGTTCACGTCCACCATCTCCCATTAATGTTTTTGCCGTACTTTTCCGTAAAATAGCGTTTTATCTTTATTAAAATGGCAAAAATTAAAAATTCATTCTAAGATATTCTACCATAAAACAAAATAAAAAACAGCCACCTCAAGCCAGCAATGAAATGATTTGCTAAATTTCGTTTAGAAAATGTTGCCTCGGATACGGCAAAAGGAAAGCGGAGATGATATTATATCCGTATAAGCAACAATAATATGTGGGAGGGCTGTGTCATGGACAAACTTATTAAAAACATTGAATTTTCAAAAGTTTTAAATATGGAGAATCTGGTTTCATACCAGGAAGGACAGGTAGTAAGCAGAACCCTTGCCCAGGGCAAAAATGTAAGCTTAACACTGTTTTCCTTTGACAAGGGCGAAGAAATCAGTTCCCATTCGTCAGGAGGTGACGCCCTTGTCTATATACTTGACGGTGAAGCAGAAATAACCATCGGTGGGGAGGTATTTAACCTAAAAAAAGGTGAAACCATAGTAATGCCGGCAGGTATTCCCCATGCGCTGCTGGCCAGAGAACGGTTTAAAATGCTGTTGGTTGTGGTCTTTAACCCTTAACCGTCCGGAATTTTTCATGAGCGGGCTGCTCCGGATAAAAAACATTCGGGGCAGCCTTTTTGCTTAACCAGTAATCATACATAAGGCTGCCTCGTTTTAAAGGCAGCCGTTTTCCGCCTGGGCCTGTTAAAAACCCCGCTAATCAAACTTAAGTTCTGCGCTGAAGGCGGGTTTTTGATCGGCTTCGTTTATGCCTTCTATATATACCTGATTTGAACCTGCGCCGGATACATCCCGGTAAAGAATTAACGTGTCCCCGGGAAACACTTCCTTTAGGTAATTGACCTGAATTGACCTCACGCTGTGTTTTTTGTGTTCTTCTATTGAAAAACAGTCCATAATGAAATCTATGTATTTTGCATTGTTTATATGTCCGTTGGCATCGGTATCACTGTAGCCAAGGACCCTTTTATAGACAACCTCGGGCTCACCGGCGGGTCTAAGCTTGCGGAGTCTGCCCTCCAGTGCGCGTTCGTCCGTAAATTCCAGTGGCGGATAATCACCGGAAATAATCTCGCTTTTTCTGATTTCCCTTGTCTTCAGGTCCAGCAATACCCAGTTGGAGATTGCCGCAGCAATGATATTCCCGTTATCATCACGTACCCTGAAATCCCTGTCAAATTCAAACTTTTTCGGTCTGTGCGGCCAGGTTTCAACCGTTATTTTTTCATTCCATTTAGGTATTCTGTTTATTTCCACAAGAATTTTTGTAAGCACCCACGAAACCGAGTATTTCTCGGATAATGTATTCACACCTATACCCAGTTTTTCGACATTCATGATTGCAGTGTCCTGAAAATAACCAAACAGGGAACTGAGCCTCAGATCATTGTTAAAGTCCACGTCCCGGTAACCTACAATGTAACTGTTTCTGTAAACCAGTTCAGGTATCAACAGGAATCGCCCCTATTCTGTTTTTAAATATAACCAAAACACCCACCTTGAATAAAGGTGGGGTTTTTTAATAATATTATGTATTAAAGAAAATTTTATTTCAATCCTCTTTTTTTTAATCATTTCCATATTATTCTTTAAAATATAACCTCATACAGCAAACATTCGTAAGGCTGCAGTTCCACTTTCAGAATTCCGTTTTGGACGCAAGTATTCCTGAACCGTCCGAAAACTTCGGTTATTTTTGAACTGTCGGTCACTCCTATATAGACTGCGGGAATATCCACATTTACAGCTTTGTCCTCCTGGGAACAAACAACTATATATGCCTTCGTGTCGGTAAAGCGGGCGTATGAAATTACATAACCTTTCGCATACAATATCTTAAATCCGCCTGACTGAAGGGCCTTTTCCCTTTGCTTCAGCTGGCATAATACTTTATGGAACTCAAGGCAATTTTTATCATGCAATTCTTCATCCCATACCATCGGGTATCTGCATCCTTCAACCGACTGAGTGGTACCGTTTATCGAAATCTCATCGCCATAATATATCGCCGGCGCTCCGGGGAAGGTAAACTGCATTATGATTACGCCTCTTCTTGTTTCATAAGATATGCCCGAATGATTATGTAATCGTGATATATCATGGCTGTCATACATATTATACTGCACAAGTGCCATTTGGTACGGGAGCCTTGCAAGATTCTGCATAAACATATTTGCCAGTCTTTCAGCTGTGCATCTGGAAGCCTTAAGCCCGAAAGCCTTCACCCTCTGGTCAAAATGACTGTTTTCTCCGGCAAACCAGCGTACAGGGAAACCAAACCCGAAATAATTCATACATGCATCCCACATGTCACCGCGTAAGAATTCCATACTGTCGGTCATGTGCTCTCCAACGATATATGCCCGGGGATTTACTTCCTTAATGCTTTTCCTTATCTCCCGCCATACCTCTTGATGCATCTGATATTCATCCATCCGGGCCATGCAAAATCCGACGTCAAACCTCCAGCCGTCAATATTGTACGGCGGTTTCAGCCATTTTCTGACAACCGAATTTTCCGCTCGGTAAATTATATCACGAAGTTTCTGTGACCGGTAATTCAGCGTTGGAAGTGTTTTAACCCCAAACCATGCATGGTAATTGTTTTTATTGTCAAAATAGTAAAACTCTCTCTCCTCACTGTCGGGATTATTGTATGCACCGACCGTTTTCGGGAAAAATTCTCCGTCTTTGTTAAACCACTTATGCGCTGTACCGGTATGGTTTATGGATACATCAAGTATGATTTTCATGCCATTACGGTGAAGTTCTTCCGACAAACTTACCAGAGCTTCATTTCCCCCGAAATGGGGATCCACGTTAAAATAGTCAATGCAGTCGTATTTATGGTTCGTAGCAGCCCGGAAAATGGGGTTTATATACAGTGCGTTAACCCCCAGTTCTTTCAGGTATGGTATCTTTTCCCTTATTCCTTCAAGATCGCCGCCGAAAAAGTCAAGGCAAAAACCTTCTTCATATTCGCACGGTTTTTCATTCCATTTCTTCTTAATCGTCGGATGGCCGTCAAAGAAATACTCATTGTCCTTAACGTCGTTTTCAGGATTGCCGTTATGGAAGCGATCGGGGAAAATGTGATAGAATACTGATTTTTTAACCCATTCAGGGCATTCATAATCCGCGATAATCCTGAAATCATACTCCTCGGCGGGGGAGTAATCGGTCAGGCCAAGCTGTGTATAGTAATATGTTTCGCTGTCGGTGCCTATCAGGAAGTGGTAATGGATTTCAGGCTGTGAAACCTTAATTTCACAGCCGTAATATTTAAAAATACCCTTTTCCTCAATTTCTTCCATTTTTATATGCATATCCCCGCCGTTTTTTATATACCTTAGCACAACCGCCTTTACCGGAGCCCACTTAAAGACTCTCAGCTTTATAAGCACATTTTCGCCAAGCGCCGGGTTGGGATTGCTGACAAAATATTCCGACCCGTCAGAGTAAATACTCTCCTTCCAGTCATGAATCTTCATATCCATTTAAAATCACCCCGTAATCCGCATTTTGCCCGGTTGCCCCGCCCATTTCATTCTTTTGCGGCCGCCGCCAAATCCGAAACTTCAGGTTCATACATCAGACTGTAATAATCCCGCAGCATTCTTCTGGCCGAAAAATTTTCGGTGGACATTCTTATGCTTTCCCTCATCATTTCCAGCCATTTCTTTCTGTTTTCATAATATGTCGGCATAACTTCTTCAAAAAGTACTTTGTAAAGCGATTTTGCATCATTTATGTCGCAGTCTTCCCCTTCATAGCCGTCCCCTATCTGCCATCCGTTCACACCGTGGATGCAGAACTCCGGCCACCATCCGTCAAGTATGCTCAGGTTCAGAACGCCGTTCATTGCGGCTTTCATACCCGACGTACCGCTTGCCTCCATAGGCCTTATGGGGTTGTTAAGCCATACGTCGCAGCCTCTTGTGAGCATTTTGCCTATTTTCATGTCATAGTTCTGAAGGAAAACAACGCTTTCGGGATAAAGTTTTGTCATTTTGTACAGTTCTTCGACTATCTTCTTACCGGTAAGATCATTCGGGTGCGCCTTGCCTGAAAAAATAAGCTGCAGTTTCCCTTCCTTAAGAACAGGTTCAATCATTTTTCTGTCGGTGAATATCAGATTGCTTCTTTTATACGGGGCAAACCTTCTGGCAAAACCGATTGTAAGAACGTCCTCCTTAAGCCTTATGCCGTTTCTTTTATATATCTCTTCAATCATTTCCCGCTTTGCCTGCATGTGCAATTCCCATAAATTGCTGCCGTTGTATCCGTCTGCAATTCTCCTGTCCTGCCATGTGCCGTTATGAACCCCGTTTGTTATTGCAATTATTTCCGAGGAGTTATCCACACCCTTCCACATTCTTTTTGCCGTCTGTCCGTGAAGTTGTGATACCGCATTGGCCTTTTTTGAAAGCCTCAGTCCCGCCACAGTCATGCTGAACGGTTTGCCGCCAATCCTGGCCATTTGTTCCCCGGTAAGGCCGTTAAAAGCTCCCATATACTCTAATAATTCGAATGAATGAACTTCATTCCCGGCCTCCACGGGAGTATGGGTGGTAAATACTATTTGCTTTCGTGTTTCCTCCCATGCTTTTTCAAACGGCATACCCTGTTCCATTCTCTCCCTGATCAGTTCAATTCCGGCAAGTATCGGATGGCTGTCGTTAAAATGGTAAATATCCACGTCTATCCCCAGCTTTTTAAGAGCTCTCACACCACCTATACCCAAAATCATTTCCTGCGCCACTCTTTCCTCGTCAAACCAGCCGTACAGCTGTCCGGTGATTAGCCTGTCAGGGTTGCCGGGAATATTCGTATCCAGAAGATACAGAGGATTATTCTCAAAACAGTCGCAAAGCCATACCTTTGCAGCCACGTCCCTGCCTCTTATTTTCACCTTTACGGTTACATTTGTATCCTTAAGGAAATCATATACGTATTCGGGATAGCAGTCACACGGCCTTCCGTTTTCGTCTATCACCTGTTTTGTATATCCCTGTCTCCACAGAATTCCCACACCGACAATCGGATATCCTTCATCCTTTGCCGCTTTTAAAATATCTCCGGCAAGTATTCCGAGCCCTCCGGAATAAATATTGAAATTCTCGTTCAGCCCGAACTCCATACAGAAATAAGCAACTTTCGGCAGATTACCGTTTTTCATATTCAAGCCCTCCAATCTCACTGAATGCTTATTATTAAGAACTCACACGGTCCAAGACATGTTTTTTGGCTTAAAAAGGTGGGTTCTCCCGCAGACCGGTTGCCGGCATAAACAACCTCCAGCTTCTTTTTTCCTATATGCGCAGGAACAAATTTTTCAATATCTATTTCAACTTTCTCCTGTTTATCTCTGTTTGCGACGAAAATAACCCCTCTACCGGCGTCATTGTCGTAATAACACAGAGACGTAATTTTTGTGTGTTTCAGCATTTTAGGAAATATGATGAAATTTTCTTTTTTCGTTAATATATCACTAAAGGACTTTCTGATTTTTCCGGCATGGGAAAGAATGTCTCCGATGCAGTCCGTATTTTTCCAATGAATACAGTAAGCATCGAAAAAAGCAAGTTTTCCGTACATCGGATCGGTTCTGTCCAGGACAAACCTTCCCGCTTCGGTATTGCCAAGCCCCAGATTCATCGGCTGTATCTCCATTACCTCCATGCCGTTGTTTATAAACGGTACTGCGTTTGGTATGAAATAATTCAGAAATACGAGCATGGACAAAATTCTTTTATCCTGATACCTAAGCGCCGCCCTCGGAGTATCAGGTGTTTCAAGGGCCGCTATCACGGGGAGTCCGGATTTCAGCAAATTATCGGTAATAAGCGCACTGTTGAAACCGGGCTCGTCAATGCCATTGTATATTTCCCATGTGGTACCGGTTATAAAATGATAACCGTATTTCTTTGCGTTCTCAGCCTTTACCGGATCAAATTCCTCGGACCAGAGTATGAAATTCTCATTTATTGCCTTTGCTCTTTTTATTATCTCTGTGTTCAGATCGGGGGAAAGGGCATGGGCCATGTCAATTCTGGCGCCGTCTATGCCGTATGTTTTTTGATAATACGGTATAACACCGGTGATATAATCAATGAGCTCTCTGTTTTCAAGCCTGCCTCTGAACACACTCAGCCGTACACCGTCCTGCATGATGTAAGGCGGCGTGTTTTCACCTACGTATTTTTTCGCTTCTTCGTGCAAATCAAAATAAAATTTAAGGAATGTTACATCGGTCCATGGCGGCTGATTGTCGTTAACCACGTCGGAAAAACCCGGTACCGTTGTTATTTTAAATTCAGACTCAATTAAACCGAGAATATTCTCTCCCGTCTTTTTATGCCTTTCCACCAGCTTTGCCCATTTTTCGGGATCTATTTTGTCGGGGGAATAAGTGAACTGAGCTATGTACTTGCTTATACCCTCTGACCTGTAAAGAATCCCGATGGAATCCCTGTCCACAGCAAAGGGCTCTTTCTCCCCGGTAACAGGCGCCGAAAAACAGTCCGCATATTCCAAATCAATCCAGTAAAACCAGTCGGGATGCTCGACGAGCAGATCGTTATCCCTTGAAACAGTTCTGAACACAAAATCAACCATTACCTTTATTCCGAGAATATGGCATGCTTCAACGAAAGCTTTAAACTCGGTCTCAATGAGCGGCTCGGCAAATTCACCCAAAAGGGGATCATGAAGGTTTTTGTCCAGCTTATAAATGTTCTTTATGGCATATGGACTTCCCAAATCGCCTTTCTTATACTTCGTGCCGTATTCAAAGACGGGCAGCAGATATATTATGTCAACATTCATATTTTTTAAATAAGGCAACAAACAAATGGTTTTTAGGAAAGTCCCCGGTGATAAAACACCTTCGGTGTGATACCATGCCGTAAACGCCCTTACAAGTATGCTGTATATTATCTTTCCTTTAAGTTCCTGTATTAAGTCCCGATCTCTTTCGCCGGAAAATTCATTATAACAGCCGTTTTGGCCGGCATAACGCAGTATATGGTTTTCTATGACGCAGGCATAGTATTCATACGGGTTTATGCATATTTCACCGTCTTTTTCATATAATATTCCTTCATGGCATCCCGCCGTGTTCCATGCCTTTGGGATAAAGTAATCCCTCTTAAAGGTGTCCTTTTTATTTTTAAGAATTTCCAATACAAATTTCAGATTCTCCATAAGTCCACCCTATACTTCAATAATTCTTGTCCTCTATTCAAGTTTAGCCATCAACGGAAGATAAAAGATTTTCAGAATTTAAGAAATATAAACCCCATGAACTTACAAATCCCCCCTCTCTGATTTATCTTTCATGAAAAGACTTCCAATCACAAACGAATGATCAAATTTTCGAAGCGCCTTCCGATATACCCTGGATTAAATATTTCTGAAGGCTCAGGTAAAGTATTGTTATCGGAAGCGCCACAAGTATCGCTCCTGCTGCAAACATGGTGAATTCGGTATTCTGTCTTCCTGTAACCATTTCGAAAAGCCCTATCGCCAATGTTTTCTTGCTCGGCGTGCGCAGTACAAGACGGGCGAAAATATAATCCATCCACGGTCCTATAAAACTTGACACTGCGACAAAAGTTATAATGGGATAAGACATTGGCAGCATAATCTTTGTAAATACCGTAGCGTTCCCCGCTCCGTCAATTTTGGCCGCCTCGGGAATGGAGCGCGGAATTCCGTCGAAATATCCTTTGACGAGCCATGTAGACCCTGCTATATTACCTCCTGCATACACCAGAATTAAGCCCAGATGGGTATCCAGCAAACCTACCTGAAGAAGAAGTATGTATATCGCGATCATGCTCATAAAGCCGGGAAACATCGTCATAACAAGCATAAACATTAGTCCTGTTTTCCGTCCCTTAAAACGGAACTGGGAAAATGTATATGCAGTGATTATCACAAGGACCACAGTCAAAATCATTGATGCAAAGGATATTTTCAAGGTATTCCAGTACCACAGCGCATAATCCTTTTCGACAAACAAATCATGGTAATGCTTCGTGGTTAACTTCTCCGGAAACATTTGGGTTGAAAACAGTGAGTTTCCGGGGTTAAACGAGGCTATAACCACAAAATACAACGGCAAAATGGTGGTTATGGTTATGCATACTAAAATGAAATATATAAAACCCCTAATAATTCTCTGTTTTAAGGTAGGCTTCCTTTTCACTGTATCATATCCTCCTCTTTAAAAGACCTTGTTCTCCTGAAGTTAAATATGGAGATGGTGGCAATAATTATGAATATGATTATTGAAACCGCACATGCTTTGTTGAACTGGTTTTGCTCCAGCGTGAGTTTATAAATCCATGACAGCAGAATATCGGTGTGCCCTGCGTATTTATAGCTTGTATTAACCGGACCACCGCTGTTAAGGAAATGTATCAGATTAAAATTATTGAAATTGTACGCAAAACTCATAATCAACATCGGTGCGGTGGAAAACAGAACCAGCGGCAGTGTTATTTTAAAGAATTTCTGTATTGTGTTTGCGCCTTCGACCTCAGCAGCCTCATACAGATCCTTCGGAATCCCGGTTAAAACTCCGCTCATCAGCGCCAGAAAATACGGAAAACCAAGCCACAGGTTTACCGCCAAACATACAATTTTCACCCATGTGGGATCTCCGAACCACTGGATTCTTTCAAAACCCAACGAAACAAGCCACTTGTTCAGCGGGCCGAACTGCGCGTTAAAAATATTCCGAAATACAAGAATTGAAATATAGCCCGGAACTGCCCACGGCAGAATAAAAATCGTTCTCCAGAATTTCTTTAATTTTATTCCGTTGGAATTTATAATAACGGCAAAAATCAAACCACTGAAATAGGTTGTAACAGTGGAAAGTATCGCCCATACGACAGTCCACCGGAAAACGCCGAAAAACGTTTCCTTATACCCCGCCAGTGTGAACAGTTCCTTAAATGTCTGGAAGCCTACCCAGTCCACCAGTTTTCTCGGGGGTATATGATTTGGGGCGGAGTAATTTGTAAATGCGACCAAAACGCCGAAAATAAGCGGAACAACGGTTATAAAAAGAGTAAAAAACGCTGCCGGAGTAAGCATAAGGTACGGGAAACCCTTTTCGCCTACAAGCTTTAGCGACTGGATGAATTTGTTGGGCTGAATGTGATTGTCCCTCAGTTCTCCCACCTTATACGCATCCTGGCAGTTCAGATAATATAAAAGGGCAAAAACCAAAATCAGAACAATGGAAATGATTCCGTAAACCATCAGGAAAATTGAATGATCTCCCTGAACAATCTTGCCGTCAACAAAAGCCTGAGGTGTTTCCCCCAGCGTGTAAATTCCCCATAAACCATAACGGATGAACGGAAGCAGGCGGAATATAAATATAATTTCAATGAGCGCGAATAAAATTCCCTTAATAAACTGTCTGTTATAAATCTGACCAAGCCCCATGAACAAAATGGACAGCAGACATGCCCTCGAAGCATGGGATTTCATCATAACTCCCCCTTCAAATTAAACCCTCGTAGGTTACCGATGTGGCAACACACAACAGGCAGCAGTGAAACACTGCTACCTGTCATTAATAGTTTTTATATTTAATTATTTTTGTAAAAATCAGTTTCCATAATGTTATTCACAGCCCTGTCCAGCTCTGTTTTAATATCCGCATCAGGGTTATTCCATATTTCGGTTAATGCAATCTCCATATTGCTCCATACGGCCTGCATATGCGGTATTGAGGGCATGGGCTGGGAATGGACTGCCTGTTCAAGGAAACCGCTGTTTACCGGATTCTCCTTGATTTCGGGCTCTGAAAGCAGATCATTGCGTGTAGGAAGCTGGTTTGTCAATTCATAGCGTCTTAACAGCGCTTCCTTGCTTGTAAGGAACTGTGCCAGAAGTTTTGCGGCATTCGGGTAATCGGTATATGTATTGACGCAATATGTTCTGACTCCTGAAAAGGTTATAGGTCTTTGACCGTTGGGAAGCAACGGAAGAGGTGCGACTCCTACATCAATTCCTGCGTCCTTGTACGCCTTTATAGCCCATGGACCGTTAAAATCAAATAACAATTTGCCTTCTATGAATAACCCCGACTTGATATCGTAAGAAATGTCCTCTCTTTGAAGTGGAATTATTTCCTTAAGTGTTCTGTAAAATTCAAGAGCCTTTATCGACGCTTCGGAATTAAGACCTATATCATAGGGATCGGTGCCGTTGTTTCCGAAAACATAACCGCCATATCCACTCATAAAGGCATATACGTAATAGAAATTCCATACTTCCATCATAAAGCCGTATTTATTATTCTTCTTGTCAAGGAATTGCCTGCTGATTTCAATGAGTTCATCAAAGGTTTTAGGGGGTTCTTTTACAAAACTTTTGTTATATATCAATGCAGGTGTTTCAATTGCTGCGGGGAATCCGTACAATTGCCCGTCTATGGAACATGCCTCAACGGCGCTTTCAAAAAATTCGGACTTGTCAGACACATCATTGGGATAAATAAAACCTTGCTGATACATTTCGCCTAAATGGTCACTTGCGAGTATGAATACATCAGCCGCCAGTTTTGCAGGACCGTCGGTTTGAAGTTTTCCCGGAGCATCGGTATGGGAAACAGTGTCGAACGTAACTTCTATTCCATACTTTTCCTGAAATTTCTCAATCATCTCCAAAGCCCATTCTTTAACCCCTTCATCGTCCGAATCCCAGAGCCTCAGTTTCGCCCCCGGTTCAGGAACCAGTTCGCCTGTATCGGTATTGTTGCTTTCATTCGTCGCCGCAGGTGTATTTTGCTCATTTTTTGTTTCCTGAACCGCCGTCTGTTCCTGTTTGTTTGAAGTGTTTGAGCATGCCGTCCCGAGAAGTGCCACAGATAAAACAAGCATCATTACCAAAATTCTCTTTAGCCCACTAATCTTTTTTACATACATTTTAACATCCCCCTTTTAATTATTAACAAAGGTCAGTGACCTTATTATACACAACTTTTATGCATACGCTTTCCCACAAAATTAAGCCACAACAATTCCTCACGTTACCGTCTTTTCCCTGAATCATGTATTCCTGCAATCGGCTGTTTGGCTTAATTTCATTGCCTAATCATTTTCAGGCACATGTATATAAACATAAAAGCCGGGATGTTATAAATCAGTTTCAGTTTTAAATTTGTGCAATCGTTTGTACTAAATTAATATTACCATTAATTACATGCAGTGTCAATATTAAAAATTTGGGAAGGGGAAAAAGGGAAAAAAGGTTCGTTGTAAAATTAAATGCAACAGTAAAATGAAATAAAAAATTGACAACCATAGTGAGAAATCATGTATGATTTAGGTGTCCAATCCAAACATACAGGAGGTTCTCAACTATGGCTGTACAATATAAGTCTACCACAACTGAGCATAAGTTTAAACACTTAAGTGTTTATGAAAGAGGGCAGATTGCAGCTCTTTTAAAAGAAGGAAAGAGTCAACGTTATATTGCTAATAAACTAGGTCGCTCGCCAAGTACAATTAGCCGTGAAATTAAAAGAGGGACAACAATGCAGATGAGAACTGATTTATCGACATACAAAGTATATTTTCCTGAAACAGGGCAGGCAGTTTATGAGAAAAATCGTATGAATTGCGGAGCAAAGCGTAAATTGGCTCAAGTTGAAGATTTTCTTAAGTTTGCAGAAGATAAGATACTACGCGAAAAATGGTCTCCAGATGCAGTTGTTGGTTTATGTAGGAGAGACCCCAAGTGGCAAAATTCTACTATTGTATGTACCAAAACACTGTATAATTATATAGACCTGGGACTCATAAAAGTACGAAATATAGATTTAAATCTTAAACTACGTTTAAAATCTAAAATAAAAAGGATACGTCAAAACAAACGGGTTGTAGGGAAAAGCATTGATCAAAGGCCGGAAGAAGTACAATCACGTCAAACCTTTGGGCATTGGGAAATTGATACGGTAACAGGCAAAAAGTCTAACGATTCAGTAATTTTAACCTTAACTGAACGAAAAACCCGCTACGAGTTATTGTTTCTTTTGGACGCAAAAGACAGTAATACTGTTAACGAGGCACTTTCAGAACTTAAGAATTGTTATGGTAAGGATGTTTCAAATGTATTTCGCACTATAACGGCAGACAATGGTTCTGAATTTAGTAGACTATCCGAAATGTTACAAGGGCTAGGAATTGAAGCTTATTTCACTCATCCTTATTCCTCATGGGAGAGAGGAACTAATGAACGTCATAATGGACTTATTAGGCGTTTTATTCCTAAAGGAAAGGCTATAAAAGATTTTTCTGAAGAAACGATAAAACGGATACAACAATGGTTAAACAGCCTTCCACGAAGGATATTAGGTTACAAAACACCTGAAGAATGTTTTAATGAAGAGATACATAACCTGGTAAACAAAAATATATCAGCAATAGCCTGAGCCCTTCATCCAAGATATTTTAAAGCTCATTTGAGGGTAGTCAAGGGTAAAGACTTTGTCTTATCTATCGATAACCCTTGACTACCCTCTGCACTCGCTCAAGATAGTAGTTAAGAAGGGCTAAAAGATGATGTTGTACTTTAACACCTAAAATTATGGATGATTTCCACTATAGGTGTTGCATTTAATATTGCAATTTACAAAAAGGGAAAAAAGAAAAGGAATTACGATCCTTTTTTCATCGTAGACTCGCGTACTATCAACTGAAAAGGAATAATTGCCCTGTTAAAACTTTTAACCTCACTTTTTATGCTGTTCAGCAAAAGCTCAAATCCTTTCGCCCCAAGACTGAAAGCATTGATATCAACAGAAGTCAGGGGAGGTGTGAAATAACTTGACAGCGGTACATTGTTAAAACCTGCCACCGCCACATCCTCCGGAACCCTTAACCCTTTTTCGTTAAGGCATTTAATAGCGCCGAAGGCCAGCAAATCATCACAGGCAATAACACCTGAAGGTACTATGCCGCGATCCAGAAGTTTTTTCATCAGATCATATCCCGTGTCGTCAACAAACTTTCCCTCAACGATCAAATCTTCATTCAGCGGAATATTATTTTCCTTGAGAGCCATTTTATATCCCTTCAGTCTGTCGAGGGTGACCATGAATTTTTTATCCACTCCGAGAAAAGCTATATCAGTGCACCCCACTTCTATTAAGTGCCGGGTCATCTGATACCCTATTGAAACATTGTCATTATCAACCCAGTTAACTTCGTTTTCGTTATCAGGCCTTCCGACAATAACGAAGGGGAACTGAATTTCCTTGAGATAAGGGATTGTAGGATCATTTACTCCCGATGACAGTATAAGAAGCCCTTCAGTTATACCGCTTTGGGTCAAATCATTCACGATTTTTCTCTGTTCATCCATGTCGGTTACACTGGAAATGAGTATTTTATACTCATTTTTATACGCCACCGAAGCGACCCCTCTTAATATCTCAGGAAAAAACGGATGCTGAAAGGCTTTTTCAGTTGTTCCCATCACCAGAACACCGATAATGTTCGTCGACTTCCTGGCCAGGGAACGGGCTATTACATTGGGGTAATAATTCATCTCCTCCATTATTTTGAATATCTTTCTTTTTGTTGCCTTGCTTATCCTCGGACTGTCCGCAAGGGCACGGGATACGGTAGAAGGAGATACATTCGCGGCTTTTGCAATATCGTTAATTGTTACCCTCATATACAACCCACTTCCATTGATGCAACCGTTTGCTCACTTAAGTATATTATTTATTCAATTTATTGTCAATAGTTCAAAGTCAAAACAAGGAAAAACGGCCAAATCTGTTTTTGTGAACTATGATCAAAAAGTTTTAAAGTATGTATCTTATGACAAATAAAGCATTAATTAACTCACCGTGTCAAATTTCAGAATTACTTTAAACAAGTCTCCGTCTATATATAATTCCAGTTTTCCTTTCTGCAGTTCGGTAAGGCTTTTCGCTATCGAAAGCCCAAGGCCGCTGCCTTCGGTATTCCTTGATCTGTCGCCCTGCACAAACCTCTCCAAAAGCTCGTCGCTGGATATATTCAGCGGATATTTTGATATGTTTCTGAAGGTTATCACCGCCTGCCCGTTTATTTTTTCCAGGCTGATATATACCCTTGTTCCGGACATGGAATATTTGCATATATTGCTCAGCAGATTGTCAAAAACCCTCCACAGATGCCTCCCGTCGGCCAGTATATATATTTCCTCCTCAGGCTTATTCAAAACAAGCTCAAGTCCTGCATTTTTTATTCTTTCCTCATATTCCCCCACCGCCTGGGTGAACAGAACCCCTATTTCGGTCATGGACAGATTTACCGGCAAATTTCCCGTTGACGCTTTCGATGCTTCAATTAAATCCTCCGAAAGCTTTTTCAGCCTCATTGACTGGCGATCTAAAACATCTATATATTCTTTCAGTTTTTCATTTTCAATTTTCTCCTTTTTTATTAAATCCACATAGTTAATAATGGAGGTAAGGGGTGTTTTTATATCATGGGACACATTGGTTATAAGCTCGGTCTTGAAACGTTCACTTTTAAGTCTTTCTTCAACGGCTTTCGCCATGCCTTCTCCGATGCGGTTCAAATTTTCGCCGTGTTGCTTGAAGTCCCAGAACATATACTTCGTGTCTATCTGGTAATTCAAATCCCCTGCAGCTATTTTCTGGCCGCCCTTCTTAAGCTTCTGAAGGTTTATTGACACAAGAATTATCAAAGGAATAAGTATGATTTTCTCCAGAATCCAGAACATAATCAAAAAATCTGTGTTGTAAATTCCTATATACAGTCCGATGAACTCCAAAAACACAATACCTGACAGTACAAAAAGGGTTTTCACGGCAACGGGCAAATTTTGAAAGAAATATTTCATGAAATTTAAAAACATCTTGAAAAACCTTATAATAATGCTTATAACTCGGTAAATTAACGTGTTTTTCCACCATTTCCCCATTTTATACCTTGTGGCAAAGCTCATGCATACAAGTAAAAACAGCAGAACGTCAACAATGGCAAACAGTACGAAAAATATTATAAAACCGATGGTGTCCAGATAAGACACATAATTAAAAAACAAAGCAGCTTCCGCAACCACAACAATTAATACAGTCGTCAGCAGCAAGTCAAAGGGAATTTTATCAATCCCGTTTGGTACAACACCGTCTTTGCCCTTCCTTCTGCCTGCGCTGCACATCAGAAAAATAAACAGAATAATTGACAAAACAAGGGACAAGAGGATAACAGGAATCAATGCGTACCTTATCTTATATGCAAAATTCACCAGGCGATCGACGGTGTAATATAAGTCATCGGAATCAAGAGGATTTTTCACAAAACATTCCATTGCATAATTTTCATAAATTTCGTCAACATCAGAATTGCCTGATACATCGCTTATGTACCTTATATTACTGAAATTAAACATCCATGCGTACTGATATTCCTGACCGGAATAATTGCTGAGAAGAATGTCACCGTCCGAATTCTTAAGTATAAAGAAAAAATTCGTGCTGCGTACGGGAATGTCCTTTATATGATTATTTAACCTTTCCGGGTTATCTTTATTGGGAATAAAATAACGATAGTACACCGAACTGGCATATTCCCTTGTAATGTTTTCAAATATCTCTTCCTTTATACTTTCCACATTGGTTTCATAAAATCCATACTGGTATAGCACAATTACGCCTATAACTCCGCCGATAAACACCATGACCTGCATTACAAAAAGGAAAATGGCGACAACTTTGCCGGCCAGACTGTATGTGAGTTTGTTCATCATCCACCACTCCGCTCCATTTTATAGCCCTGTCCCCATACAACTTTCAAATACCTTGGTTCGGCAGGGTTTATTTCAAGCTTCTCGCGTAAATGCCTAATATGTACCGCCACGGTGTTTTCCGAACCAAAAGGGTTGTCATTCCATACCCGCCTGTAAATCTCTCTCGGCGAAAACACCTGTCCTGGGTTCTCCATTAAAAGTTTCAGAATTTCGAATTCCTTTGGCGTCAGGTTAACAGGTTCACCGTCAACCGTAACCGTTTTGGCCCTGTCGTCCAGTTCAATATTCCCGATCACTATGGTTGACGGTTTGACATTGGCACCTCCGAGCTGCATATAACGCCTTAGCTGCGATCTTACCCTTGCAATCACCTCAACGGGATTGAACGGTTTTGTTATGTAGTCATCGGCTCCCAGGTTAAGCCCCAATACCTTGTCTGTGTCTTCACTTTTTGCAGTAAGCAGAATTACAGGGATATTATATTTCTCCCTTATTTTCAGCATCGTAGTAATTCCGTCCATTTCAGGCATCATAATGTCCAGCAGCACAAGATGAATGTCATTGTTCTCTATAATTCTCAAGGCTTCTTTTCCCGTATAGGCTTCAAAGGTTTTATAATTTTCGGAAGACAAATAAATTTTCAAAGCCGAAACAATGTCCTTTTCGTCATCGCAGATCAATACGTTGTACGCCATATCATCCGTCCTCCGGCATAACTTCTGATCTAAGCCGCTTTCCCCGACCTGATCTGTTTTATTTCGGATTTAAAATTGCGCTCCCTTATAACCATAAGGTATACGCCTGAGAAAACAATGTTGAAGTAATAGGTCAAAAGTCTCCATATAAGTATCACCGATACTACAGGAGTTTTTGTAAAAAAATTCATGAAGAAGAAATAACTTATCCCCTCGGTTCCGCCCGCGCCGCCCGGAGAAGGTATATAAGCGGTTATCTGGCGGAGTATCGCCTGCGAAGTTACCATATCAAAGAAAGCGTCATACTTCCCTTCCAGGGAAACGAGCAGGAAATACGGAACCACGTAGCCCAAAAGCAAATTCACGAACTGGAAAACAAAAGCTACTGTAATGGCGCCTGCATCATTAAAAATCATTCTGCTTGCCCTGGCAAAATGCTCAATCTCTTCCTCCTTCTTTTTGCCGTATTTTTCAGGTTCCTTAATTATATGGCATTTCCCCAGAAGCTTAAAGACAAGATTGACGGTTTTTTTTGCGGCTGTTTTGTTAACCAGAAACAGCCCGTAAAATAATATTACTATTATATTTACCGAAATTCCGGCAATGAAAAACAAGTCAAACCTTTCCACCAGCCGGTACAAAGCATCGGCATTAAAAACATAGGAAAAAACGCTGAAAAGAAATACCGATGCCTGAAAAATGGTAGACTTAACCATTATGATATTGGCACAGCTTCCCATTGGTATACCGTCATCCATTAAATAACTCACCTGGAACGGCTCCCCGCCGCAGGCAAAAGGGGTAACCGAATTGAAATATACACCCGCCATAGTAACACGGAAAGATGTACGCCATGACGCCTTTCCATGTATTTTTCTCGTGATCACATAAAAACACGCCATTTCACACAGGTATGATAGCAAAACACATCCGACTGCCGCGAGCAGCCATTTTGCCTTCAGACTCATTAACAGTTCCTGAATTTCATCCATACTGTGGTGCCTGAACAGTATGAGCAGCATTATAACAAGCATTGACAAAATAAAAGCCAAGCTCACCGATGATCTCCGGCGAATACGCCTCTCTCCTGTATTTTGCATTCCAAAACGCCTCCAAAACGTGCTTTCCGATGTTTTTCCTCGCTGTCTGAACAATGCCATAAAAAACTGCGTAAATTACTACGTATTTTTTATGGGTAAGTATGGCAATTTATTCGGAAATTTCTGTGTTAAACAATCCATATCAATTATGTGCTTTTTTCTATTAAATTTAAATAGGCAAAATTCTTAATTATTTTTTAAGAAACCTTAAAAATCAGTAAAAAAAGGATATACGGCTTTCATCGTATATCCCGGAACTTATAAAAAGTTTTTAATTTTACTTATCCGAGCAGCTTTTCCTTCAGTTTCACCGCCAGTTCATCGTCGGATAACGGCTTCCGGTGCGTATTTTCGAGAAAAACTTTCTCGGTCATGATATATTCCCTGTACCAGATAAAGAAATCGGGACTGTCGCCATGCATCCGCAAATATTTCCTTAAAGTATCAAGGCTGTAGAGCGTGCTCTTTACATTGGTAAGCCAGTCAGCCCGATAGAAGTTTTTCCATTTGCCGTGTTCGCTTTCAGCCATTACATTCAGGCTTTCACCGTATTCCCACATGGACTGGGAAGCATATACGAAAGCCAGCGGATAATTGCCCTTTTCAAATTCAAAGAAGGATTTGCACAGCGAAATGAAACCCTTGCACCCCGAAAGAAGGAACCGTACCTGAAACAGAATATTGTCCTTAAAGAATACCGCTTCTTCCCGACGCAAACTGTTACAGGTGTCCACACATTTCTCTTTCAGTTTCTCAAAATTTTCGACTGCATTGATCATTTTTTCATAGAAGAATCTTACCTGCTCGGGGAAATCCAGCTCGCCTGTTGCCCACAACAAATCCTTTGCGGTTTCTTTTGTTTCACCTCTTACCCAGTGGCCTATAATCATTCGCGCGGGATGGTGATAGTATTCGTCACCGGCCGCATCGGACGGATTTTCCCCATAACGTATTGCATATCTGAAATAATCCCTGTAACAGCTTAAAGCTTTTTCCCAGGCAGCTGAGAAATATTTTTTACAGAAATTTTCCATGTGAACGCCGGTGTCAATGTCACCGTCGCTCCAGATTTTGCTTACCAGGTCAAGAAAATAAACATGCATCCTTATATTTCCGCAGTTAAGCAGGAGGTAATAATCTGCTCCCGCGTTAAAGGCCTTAACCAGCTCATTTTTTATAAATTCAGGCTGGCTTGGCATCATTACCAGATGATTGGACGCCTGCAGATCATGGAAGGTTATGTGGTAATACAGGCCGTGAGGGCCTACATCCTTATTTGTCGGAAGGGACGGTACTCTCGGATTATGGTTTCCCTGTCTTCTTGATACCATCTCACCGTACCCGTTGTCCGACCATATCTTTATCACCCCGTCAGGAAAATTAATTAATCCCTGCCTGTACAGTTCGGTTATTTCTCCGTAAAGATAGACGGCACATGGAGGATTATTTACGTACTTGCAAAGGATCTCGTACTGTCTGTGAATAACACGGCTGATTAGCTCTCCGCGTTTTTCAGGGGTGTCGTATTCCGGAGAGTTTTCCCAGAAAGGACAGTCTCCCTGGCCTCTGAACCCAAGCACCCAAATAACCTTTTCATCTTTTCGCTTCTTAATCGCATCTTCCCACAAAGCTTCATACAGGTCTTTGCTTTCGTCGTAACTTGGAGACTTATCGGGATATGCCCTGAGGAACATCTCGGCTCCAAGGGGTTCGGCGTGGTGATGTGTTATATAAAGTCCCATTTCTAAAGCAAGGTCCCAATGTACTCCTGTTCTTGGCAGATCGGTGCCCGGAATTACCATGTTTCCACCGCACCTGAGCAAAGTTTCAAAAACCGGCATCCATACCTCTTTTGGCGGCGGATAAACATCTGTCCATCCAATCAGGCATACCTCATCGTTTACAAACCATCCTCTGTACCTTACTTTTGGGCTTGGGGAAATGTAAACCCCCGGAGGTATTTCAATTCTTTCCCTCTTTTCAGGCTCTTTTTCCGTCCAAAACCAGAACCGATCCACTCCCAGATATTTTTCGCTGACATAAAGCAGTGCATAAATGATTCCCAAATCATCGCTTCCCGTTATATCCATTCTACAGGAATCATCTTTTTCATTTTTAAAAACCGATATTCTGAAGCATTCGGGCCTGCCTGCGATTTCATCACCCTGTCCGGCATAACGCACCACAACAGATGCATTCCCGTCGCTGTCGGTTGTCTCAGGACTTTTCCCGAAAACTTTCCGGAAATCCCTGAACAGGATCTCAGCCGCATGTTCCACCGGCTTCGTCATTGGTTTTGGAAGACAAAATGAAGTGTTTACATCCAGCACAAAACAATTCATAGACATTACCCCTTCAATCCGGTTGTGGCAATACCTTCCACAAGGTATTTTGGAATATTACCATATAATATTGTAACAGGAAGAAGAGAAACAGACATGATAAAAAATTTCAGCAACATTCTTTTCGCCTTCGGAATACAAGAAACAAACAGCCTCATAAGTGGGGATAAATAATTTAACGGCGCAGCCTTGAATGCCGCGCCGTTAATCTTATTATAATATCTCAGATGCCTTTCCTGCGCAACCGAGAACGTTAATCAGCTTATGTTTGACAAGTTTCTTGATTTCTTCCCTGGCCGGACCGAGATATTTTCTCGGGTCAAATTCGCCGGGATTTTCAGCAAAGAACTTGCGAATTGTAGCTGTCATTGCAAGACGGAGGTCGGAATCGATGTTAATTTTGCAAACAGCCATTGAAGCCGCTTTTCTAAGCATGTCTTCAGGAACTCCTTTTGCGCCGGGCATCTGTCCGCCGTATTTATTAATCATTTCCACATATTCAGGTATAACGGAGGATGCGCCGTGCAGAACTATCGGGAATCCGGGCAGTCTTCTCTGAATTTCTTCCAGAATGTCAAAACGGAGTTTCGGCTCGCCTTTGAACTTGTAGGCGCCATGGCTGGTCCCTATGGCAATGGCGAGGGAGTCTACGCCTGTACGTTCCACAAATTCCTCAACTTCATTGGGATCGGTATAAATCGCCTCATGCTCGGCTACCTTAACATCGTCCTCAACACCTGACAGACGCCCCAGCTCTGCTTCCACAACCACGCCTTTTGAATGGGCATAGTCGACAACCTGCTTGGTTATTCTTATGTTTTCTTCAAAAGGCAGGTGCGAAGCGTCTATCATCACCGATGTAAACCCGCCGTCAATACATGATTTGCACAGCTCGAAAGAATCGCCATGGTCGAGGTGCAGGGCTATCGGAAGACCTGTTTCTTCAATTGCGGCTTCGACCAGCTTCACAAGATAGGTATGCTTTGCATACTTGCGTGCTCCGGCGGACACCTGCAGAATCAAAGGCGCGTTAACTTCTTTGGCGGCTTCTGTAATACCCTGGATGATTTCCATATTGTTCACGTTGAAGGCGCCGATGGCGTAACCGCCTTCATAAGCTTTTTTAAACATTTCCTTTGTTGTAACTAACGGCAATTCTATTCACTCCTATCTATTTCAAAATATAAAAATTACACCCTTTGGTTAAGTTTGTTACAAAATTATCATTTTAATTTTATCAGACCATATAATAAAATCAAGTATGAATTTACTAAAAATAACATATTACTTGTTAAATTTAATTATTAAATGGGCATTATGTATAACTGCTTTTTAAGCGGAATATAGCCTGCTGAAACGTATTACAGTAAAAATCACTCCTGCCAACGCAGTGCCTTTCTTTTCCCCACTGCCTTGCGCGTCCTTTATGCTTTTTCCATTCTCAATGATAAGCGCTTTTGCTGATGTTTCAGCATCTCTCCCGCCGGTTTGCTCCCGTTCTTGTTCTTCAAAAAAACAAATTGGCAGAATAACAAGCACAGTCCGCCAAACGTGCAGCAAAAAACCGAAATGCAGGCCTTCCCGACGGCCTGTAATCTACCACGAATCCAGTTCGGGATACAGGGTTTTATATACAAAATATATTCTGTTCACGCGGACAAGATATTTTTCGGTTTCCTTATAAGGCAGGTATTTGATTTTTGAATTCTCCCAGCCGATATTGCCGGAATCAAGCCACCTGCTCACCGTTCCCTCTCCTGCGTTGTAAGCCGCAAGCGCCAGTTCACTGTTCCCGTTAAAGCGCTTTAACAAATAAGCCAGGTACCAGCATCCAAACCTGATGTTCAGTTCAGGATCGGCCAGTTGGTCAGCGGAAAACTCGTTTATTCCCAGCTCGGACGCTATCCACCTGCCCGTCGATTCGGTGATCTGCATAAGCCCGATTGCACCTTTGGGCGATACCGCTCTGGTTTTAAAGCCGCTTTCCGCCTTCATTACCGCGTAAACCATGGTTATTTTTATCTGATTGTCCCTCGCATATTTTTCAATAATTTCCAGGTGAGGAGTGGGAAACAAGCTCCTTAAAATCCTCGGGGCATGTATAAAAACCAAAATAAAAAAAAGAAGTATTGAACATATATATGAAAGCCTTTTTCTGTTACGGGCTATTCTTTTCATCTGACAGCAAACCCCAAACCTTTTCCTCCAGTTCTTTTAACGTACCATCATTATATATTATTTTATCGGCTATGGATATATACATTTCGTCCGGCATCTGGGACTGAATTCTCTTTTTGGCTTCTTCATACGTTAAGCCGCTTCTTTTCATTACCCTGTCAATTCTCACCGATTCTTCCGCCAAAACCACCCAGACGGTGTCCACGACGTCAAGGAATCCGTGTTCGATAGGAACAATGGCTTCAACTACAACAAGCTCTCTGCCTGAATCTCTGTATTCATCAACAAGCTTTATGATTACTTCGGCCACAATGGAATGGGTTATCTCATTAAGGCGCAGCAGTTCATCCTTATTTGAAAAAACAATATCTGCAAGCTTTTTTCTGTTGATTTTTTTATCCTCTCCGACTATATCGGCGCCAAAATGTTCTATAATTTTGTCATATGCCGGCATACCAGGTTCTGTTATCTGCTTTGCCACATCATCGGCAAAAATAATTTCGGCACCGTATTTCTGAAGTATCCGGGCAACAGTGCTTTTGCCTGAGCCAATTCCTCCGGTAAGACCTATCGTAAGCATTTTTTCACCCGTTTCTGCCAGTAAATTCTTCCAAGTATGCCACCATATCAGGAGGCTTCATACCAGTTTTTCCCGATTGAAACGTCGACAACAAGCGGCACACTCAATTCAACGGCCTCTTCCATGCACTTTTTGACAAGTTCCTTGACAGTCTCCAGTTCGTCTTCAAAAGTCTCAATAACAAGTTCGTCATGGACCTGGAGGATAAGCCTGGATTTAAGGCCGGATTCTTTCAAAGCCTTGTATACCTTCACCATCGCAATTTTAATAATATCGGCTGCAGTGCCCTGTATGGGCGTATTCATTGCAACCCTTTTTCCGAAAGAACGCTGGTGAAAATTTTTAGATGCAAGCTCGGGAAGGTATCTTCTTCTGTGGAACAGAGTTTCCACATACCCCTGTTCCTGGCCGACCCGCACAATTTCATCCACATAGGTTTTTACTTTGGGGTATTTGGCAAAATAGTCGTCTATATACCGCTTTGCTTCCTTCCGGGTAATTCCCAAATCCCGTGCCAGCCCGTAATCACTGATCCCGTACACTATGCCGAAATTTACGGCTTTTGCCTTTCTGCGCAGTTCCGGCGTCACATCTTCGGGAGCTACGTCAAATACCAGCGACGCCGTGGCCGTATGAATATCTTCCCCCTTAACGAAAGCATTTATCAGGGCTTCATCGCCTGTTATATGGGCAAGCACGCGAAGCTCTATCTGTGAATAATCGGCATCAACAAAAACAGCGTTTTCCGACGACGGAATAAAAGCTTTCCGTATTTCCCTTCCCATTTCGTGTCTGACTGGGATATTCTGTAAATTTGGTTCGGTACTGCTGATGCGGCCTGTAGCCGTAACCGTCTGGTTAAAACTTGAATGAATTTTACCGGTTACAGGATTTATCACTTTTTCAAGACCTTCGGCGTAGGTGGTGTAAAGTTTTGTAAGCTGGCGGTATTCTATTATGCATGGTATTATATCATGCTTGTAATAAAGCTCTTCAAGAACCTCGACGTCGGTGGAGTATCCGGTCTTTGTACTTTTTACAACGGGAAGCTTCAGTTTTTCGAATAATATGGTACCAAGCTGCTTCGTTGAATTGATGTTGAATTCTTCACCGGCCAGCATGTAAATTACCTTTTCCAGGTCTTTTATGCGTGACAGAAGAACTTCGCCGTATTCGTGAAGTTTTGCGGCGTCAACTTTGAAACCGTGGTATTCCATACTGGCAAGTACGGTTATAAGAGGAAGCTCTATGTCATTAAAAAGCTCCTCCTGCCGGTTTTCCTGAAGAACTTTTTTCTGCATCGGCCATATGTCAAAAATGGCTTTGACGTTATAAGCGCTGTAATCTTTCAGCCTTTCGGGCGGAATTTCAGAGTACTTTTTTGCTCCCTTTCCCTTGCCCAAAAGTTCGTCCAGCGACGGAACGCTGCGATTCAGGTATTTGTGAGAAAGGCTTGCTATAGGATAGCCGTTTCTTATGGAATCTATCAGGTATTCGGCAATCATAGTGTCGAAATAAAGGCCGTTCAGTTCAACATCGTGTTTCAGCAGCCAGGTTATAAATTCTTTTATATTGTGTCCGATTTTGTGAATATTTTCATTCTGCCACAGTTCTTTCAGCTCTGTTGCAATCAAATTCTCGGGGAGTGCAGTCCCGGTCTCGATATAAAAAACCTCATCCCCGGTGCACAAAGCCAGCCCTGAAAGACGGGAACTGTATGAATCCTCCCGGTCAATCAGTTGAAGGACGGAAATGTTTTTCTGGTTAAGCAGGTAAGCAATCCATTTCTTAAGATCCTCTGCCGCTGAAATATGGGTTATTTTAAGCTCTTCCGGCGCGGGAGGTAATTCTGTCACCTCAGCGGAAGCAAGATTCATTTTTGATATGATACTTTCAAATTCGAGTTTTCTGAAAACATTCAAAAGCTCTTTGCGGTTTATTTCTTTTCTTTTCAGATCCTCCAGCGAAGCACACAGCTCCAGATTTCTTACAATAGTACCCAGCTTACGGCTTAAAAACGCCTGATCCTTATATTCAATCAGCGATGCTTTCAGCTTAGGCTGTTTTATTTCATCAATATGCTCGTAAACACCTTCCAGTGTACCGTAGGCTGAAATAAGGCTTAACGCCGTTTTCTCACCCACTCCCGGAACGCCGGGTATATTATCTGACGAATCTCCCATTAAGCCTTTAACGTCAATAAGCTGATGGGGTAAAACTCCGTATTTGTCAATGATGGCCTGTTTATCATATACGTTGGTCTCTGTTTTTCCGGCTTTCGTCGAAGGCAGGATAACTTTCACCCTGTCGCTGATCAGCTGGAAAGAATCCCTGTCCCCCGTAAGGATTATTACGTCAAAATTCTCTTTTTCGGCCTTTAACGAAAGGCTGCCGATTATATCGTCGGCTTCATAACCTTCATGCTCTATTATGGCAATATTCATCGCCCTCAGTACTTCCTTCGCGAGGGGTATCTGCATTGCAAGTTCATCGGGCATGCCTTTCCGCTGCGCTTTGTATCCCTCATATAGACCGTGCCGGAAAGTTTTTGCCCTAAGATCGAAAGCAACGGCAATATAATCAGGGTTTTCCTCTTCGATATATTTGTTCAATATATTTACAAAAGCGAAAACCGCATTGGTATACAGACCTGTGGACGTAGTCAGCATGGATCGCCCCGACAGGGCATAAAAACCGCGGTTTAAAATACTGTTTCCGTCTATAAGGATTATTTTTGGATTCATTTGCCCCTCCCGGTGTATTTCAGGGTGAAACAGTCCCTGAGCATAAACCGAACTCCTCCGAAGGGAGGAGTTATCATAACAATAATACACTATTTTAATCACGGTGGAAAGGGATTATCTACTTTTTCTTTTCTATTATGATTTTTATACATTCGGTTTCGTCTTTCGCTTTACTGTCGGGAGGGGCTGATTCCACCTGAATGTCGGAGAAGGTCGACTTCATCTCTTCCACAAAACTTCTCTGCGCTTCTTCACTGCTGTAAACCAGTTTCAGCTCAACATAGCCGTTCGGTCTGTTTCCCCTGCATGCGTTGATTGAATCCATCAGATAAGCCGAATTATTTTCACGGGACATGCCAATTTTCTCATCTATTTCCATTATTGATTTTATTGCCTTGTCTATATCATCCACAACTATGACAATCTCGGTATCATAATCGTATTCCTCGGTTTTAGGTTTTACTACACTTTCGTTAAACTGCAGGGCGACTTTACCGTCTTTCGGCTCCTGATCCCCTTCAGCAGCATCGTTCTGCACTTTCATGCTTTTGTTATAAGCGAAATCTTGCTTTTTTGCACTGTCGCTTCCCGTTTTTTCGGCACTGTTTACGCCGACGCTAACCGACGTATCTTCAGAACTTTCGGGAACCAAAAACTCTACACTCGTAGGCCCCGCAGCCATAGGTGCTATTTCGGACTCCGTATTTTGCTCCGGCATCGACTTGTCGCTGAAAAACCCAAAACGCACCGCGACCCCAAGGGTAATTACTATAAGAAAACCGGCCGCAATCTGAGAAAACAGTTTTACTTTCACTTTTTTATCTCTTTCAGCCAGTATTTCCTTACGTGCTTCTTCAAGCCGTACACGCAGGGAGGAATCAAATCCGTCGGGTAATTCTTCTTCCAGTTCACCACATGCAGTCACAATCGCCCTTAATATCTCCAGCTCACGGGAACATGATGCGCATTCCCTGTGATGTTCTTCCAGGTTATTCCTTTCGTTCTCCGGCATTTCGCCGTCGAGATAGGCCGACAGATTTTCCTTGCAATATTCACACCTGTTCATGAAATTCCCCCCTTCCTATCATATTTGACGACATAATCCTTAAAAAGTTCCGATCTTTGCATTACAATCTTTTTCAGCCCGGCCCTTGCACGGTTAATTCTTGATTTTATTGTTCCCTCATTCACTTTAAGGGTATTCGCAATCTCCTTATATGACAGGTTCAATATATCCCTGAGTATCAAAACCTGCCTGTGTTCCTCAGACAGCGCATCCATTGCATCCCTCACCAGTTTCTTCAGCTGCTTTTTTTCAGCCAGTCCATCAGGGCCTGGGGATTCTTCCTCAATCTGCAGCCCCTGCTGATTATCATTGGAAGCAGCCCCCTGTTCCATGGAAATCAGCGTGACTTTGTTCCTTTTTCTTAAAAAATCGGTACAGATGTTTATGGTTATTCTGTATAACCATGTGGAGAAGCTGGAATCACCTCTGAATTTCCCGATTGAAGTAAATGCCCGCACAATGGCCTCTTGAGCAAGTTCCTGAGCATCTTCCGGATTTCCCGTCATTCTTAGCGCTATATTATAAACCTTTTTCTGATGGGACTGAATCAGAGTTTCAAAAGCTTCAACATCTCCGCCGACTGATAATTCTATCAGCTTTTTTTCCGCTGTGTCCAATTCTTAACCCCCTCTGCACGTGATGTCCCATGCCTACGGTCAGCAACCCCTAATCTTTCAATATCATCGGCACCCGATTGCAGGCAAAACAACACGCTGTCCGGCAAATTACCTTATATTGTATACCATTTATGACTATTGTATAATAAAAATATTGTGATTTCCACAATAAAATCCGTTTGACAATTTCGCAAAAATGAAGTTTAATATTCGCGTTCGGTATTTTAAGCCTGAATACTGTTTTATGGAAAAATTTTCAGGTTAAACTTATATATAATCGTGTAACGCCGATTACGTTATTAAGGAGCATGTATGTTAATGAACAGATTAATAAACAAAATACTGTTTTATTTGGCACTTTTCATCGGTAAAGCCGCAATACACCTGCTGCGTATTACCGGCCGGGGCGGTACAAGCCTTCCGGGCAAGCTTGCAATGGCCGTTTGCCCTGAAATTCTCAGAATTCTCGGCTCAAAATACAGAATAATCATGGTTACCGGTACAAACGGAAAAACCACCACTTCCAGAATTATAGAACAGATTTTGACTGAAAACCAGATTAAATATGTTTCAAACAAATCCGGGGCCAATCTGTTAAGCGGCCTTGTAACAACTCTTATTTCGGATGTCAGGCTCAACGGTTTGCCTACGTCGGCCACTGCCCTGCTGGAAGTGGATGAAGCCGCTTTTCGTGCGGCTTCGAAATATGTACATCCTGCCGTACTGGTGGTTACAAATTTTTTCAGGGATCAGCTTGACAGGTACGGTGAACTGTACACTACCGTGGAAAGAGTCAGGGAAGGCATATTAAACAGCCCTGAGACAACGTTGATACTGAACGGCGATGATTCACTTTGTGCGTCGCTGGGCAGAAATGTCAATAATCCGGTCATTTATTACGGTATGGATAAGCCGGAGGAAACCGGCGAAGAAAAAGGCGCATACGAAAATAACGATGCTTCATTCTGTTTATACTGCAAGACCAGATATGAATACCTGTATCATATTTACAGCCACCTGGGGCATTTCAAATGTCCGGGATGTGGATATGAACGTCCTGAGCCGCTGGTGCACGTTGTAAGGGTACCCGCAATGACCGGCGAGTTTTCGGTGGCGGTTATCGGTACTCCTTCGGGAAATTTCGAGGCCCATATAAACCTGCCCGGCCTGTACAATATTTACAATGCCCTTGCCGCCGTTACCTTTGCCGAAGTGCTTGGGTTCTCCCATGAAAAAACAATAAAGGCGCTCGCTCATTTCGAAAGCGGCTTCGGGCGCATGGAATCTATCCCGTTGGGGGACAAGAACATACAGGTCATTTTAATTAAAAATCCCACCGGCTTAAGCCAGGTATTGAAATATCTTGCAACGGTTGAGAAAAAATCGGTGATCTGCTTTATGATTAACGACAGGCTTGCGGACGGAACAGATATTTCTTGGCTTTACGACGTGGATTTCGAGCCGCTGAGGGAAATTCAAAACCGCGTGTCGAGAATTTTCGTATCGGGCACACGGGCCGAGGATATGGCTGTGTGCCTCAAATATGCGGGTATTTTCACCGACAGTATAACGATTGAGAAAAATAACCGCATAATGCTTGACTCAGCCCTTAACATGCTTAATGCGGGCGAAACCCTTTATATACTTCCGACGTATACTGCGTTGCTGGATATAAGGAAACTGCTGAAAAAAAGATTTAAACTGAAGAATTTCTGGCAGTGAAAGAGGAATTTTTATGTATGAAATCAGCATTTGCCATCTATATCCCGATCTTCTGAATTTGTACGGTGATTACGGAAATATTCAGGCTCTGGTCAGAAGACTTGAATGGCGTGGAATTAATGTGCAGGTTCACCCTGTTTCAATCGGCGACCCGTTTGAGCCGGAAAAATATGACATTGTTTTTATCGGCGGTGGTCAGGACTTTGAACAGGATATTCTGCACAAGGACCTTCTGACTGTTAAAAAGAAACCGCTCATTGAAGCAGTGGAATGCGGAACGGTTTTTCTGTGCATTTGCGGCGGTTATCAGTTGATGGGGCAATATTATAAACTCAGCAACGGTACCGAAATCGAATGCCTCGGTGCCATGAATCACTGGACGATAGGTCATGAAAAGCGCCTTACAGGGAACCTGGTATTCAGGATTGACGGCCTGAATCAACAGCCCGACAGTCTGGTTGTGGGTTTTGAAAACCATTCGGGAAAAACTTATCTTGGCGACGGGGTAACGCCTCTCGGAAAAGTGGTCTACGGCTATGGCAATAACGGTGAAGACGGATACGAAGGCGCAAGGTATAAAAACGTTTTCTGTTCATACAGCCATGGAAGCCTGTTGCCGAAGAACCCTGGGCTTACCGATGAACTGATCACCATCGCCCTTAAACGAAAATACAGGGACTTCGTATCGCTTCAGCCGCTTAACGACCGAATAGAAATGCTGGCACGGGAAAGCATGATAAAAAGATTGCTGAAAAAATAAAACAAACGGGCTGCAACATTGCAGCCCGTTATTTTCAGAACCTGACACTTTTTATCCTTTCAATTGCTTTTACCGTGTTTTCACGACTGCCAAATGCGGTGAGCCTGAAATACCCCTCTCCGCTCGGTCCGAAACCCACGCCAGGAGTTCCTACCACATGGGCGTTATTCAGAAGTTTGTCAAAGAATTGCCACGAATCATAGCCTTCGGGTGTTTTCAGCCAGATATACGGTGAATTTACACCGCCGAACACCTTAAGCCCCGAAGACGCCAGACCTTCACGGATTATTCTTGCATTCTCCATGTAGTACGCTATTACTTCACGAATCTGTCTCTGCCCTTCTTCACTGTAAACCGCCTCTGCGCCCCGCTGAACAATATAGGCCACTCCGTTGAATTTCGTTGAGTGTCTTCTGTTCCACAGGGCATTAAGTTCAACGGCCTCTCCCGATTTGGTATAACCCTTTACGGATTTAGGCACCACTGTATAAGCGCATCTCGTACCCGTAAATCCCGCATTTTTCGAAAAACTTCTGAACTCAATGGCAACTTCCTTCGCACCTTCTATTTCATAAATGCTGTGCGGTATTTCGGGCTGGGTGATGTACGCCTCGTATGCGGCGTCAAACAAAATTACCGCTTTGTTTTCCCTTGCATAATCCACCCATTCTTTTAACTGTTCTTTCGTAAGAGTGGTCCCTGTAGGGTTATTCGGATAGCATAAATAAATCATGTCCACCTTTTTATCCGGCAGAGCGGGAATAAAATTATTCTCGGCAGTACATGGCAAATATACAAGATTGGTCCATTTTCCCGTTTTGCTGTCGTAATCGCCCAGCCTTCCCGCCATTGCGTTGCTGTCCACATAAACAGGATATACCGGGTCTGTTACAGCGACAACATTATCAGGCCCGAAAATTTCCTGCATGTTTGCAGTATCGCTTTTCGCACCGTCGCTGATGAACACCTCGTCCTTTGATAACTCAATTCCTCTTGAATTATAATCATGCCTGATGATTTTCTCTATCAGAAAATCATAACCCTGTTCAGGGCTGTACCCTCTGAAGGTTTCAGCTTTTGCCATTTCATCGGTGGCTCTGTGAATTGCTTCTATTACCGCCGGCACCAACGGAAGCGTCACATCGCCAATACCAAGGCGTATTATGTCAGCATCTGGATGTTCCTGTTTAAATGCATTCACTTTCCTCGCTATATTGGCAAAGAGATAACTGCCGGGCAGTTTCAGGTAATTCTCATTTACATATGCCATAGCTGTTTCCTCCAAATCTTAAACAACCAAAAAATATTGCCGCGTTAAAGTCAAATATCTGGTTTTATATATCAAGAAAACCTGTAAACACATGGGTTGCCGGACCGGTTTTGTACACGTGGTTATTATTCTCGTCCCATTCTATTGTTAAATTGCCTCCGAGCAGTTCAACCGTTGCCTTTCTGTCGGCAATACCGTTGAGATACGCGGCCACAAGCACGGCGCATGCACCTGTACCGCATGCCATGGTTTCGCCCGCTCCGCGTTCCCAAACCCTCATTCTCAGGTAACTTCTGTTTATCACTTCAACAAACTCAGCATTAACTCTGTTCGGGAACAGGGAATGGTTTTCCATCTGCGGACCTATTTTTTCAAGCGGAAAATCCTTTACGTTCCCGACAAAGGTCACCGCATGGGGATTTCCCATTGAAACGCATGTAACGTGATATACTTCGCCACCGATTTTTACAGGTTCATTTATAAACTTTTCCTTGCCGCTGTCCACAGGGATGTCCCGGGGGTTAAGCATGGGTTCGCCCATATCCACTTTGACGGACTCCACTTTTCCGTCCTTGCCGGTGAAAAGTTCCAGAACCTTTATTCCCGCAAGGGTTTCCACCGTTACAGTTTTTTTGTCGGTCATCCGGTTGTCATATACGTATTTACCAACACAACGGATGGCATTACCGCACATTTCGGCCTCTGAACCGTCGGAATTGAACATCCGCATTCTGAAATCGGCTTTTTCGGAGGGCAGGATTAAGACCAGGCCGTCAGAGCCTACTCCGAAATGCCGATTGCTTACAAACCTCGCCAGTTCAGACGGGTTTTCAACCCTTTCCTCAAAACAGTTTACATATACATAGTCATTTCCAATGCCATGCATTTTCGCAAACTTCATATTCAGTCTCCCATAAATTAAAACTCGGCATGGTTGACCGTTCTTGGGAACGGTATTACGTCCCGGATATTTTGCATTCCCGTTATATACATCAGCGCTCGTTCAAAGCCCAGGCCGAAACCTGCATGTTTAACGGTACCGTACTTTCTCAGCTCAAGATACCACCAGTAATCCTCCATTTTCATTCCCAATTCCTTAATCCTTCGCTCAAGATAATCATATCTTTCTTCGCGCTGGCTTCCGCCGATGATTTCGCCCACACCCGGAACAAGCAAATCCATTGCTGCAACCGTCTTTCCGTCATCGTTCAGCCTCATGTAAAATGCCTTAATGTCTTTCGGATAATCGGTGACAAAAACAGGTTTCTTAAAATACTTCTCGGTCAGGTATCTCTCATGCTCTGTCTGCAAATCGCATCCCCAGTAAACAGGGTACTGGAAATCCTGATCGGCCTTTTCAAGGATTTTTATGGCGTCGGTATAGGTTACATGCTCAAACTGTGAATCTTTCACAAGAGTTAGCCTTTCAATAAGGCCGTTGTCAATAAAGTTATTGAAAAATTCCATTTCTTTCGGAGCGTTTTCCATTACATAGTTAATGACGTATTTCAGCATGGCTTCGGCCAGTTCCATATCGTCCTTCAAATCTGCGAAGGCAATCTCAGGCTCAACCATCCAGAACTCGGCAGCGTGCCGGACAGTATTGCTGTTTTCGGCCCTGAACGTGGGTCCGAAGGTGTAAACCTTTGAAAAAGCCATGCAGTAGGTTTCCACCGAAAGCTGGCCGCTTACCGTCAGATAGGTTGACTTGCCGAAAAAGTCTTCCGAGAAGTCCACCGCTCCGTCATTGTTCCTTGGCAGGTTATCCAGATCGAGGGTGGTAACCCTGAACATTTCGCCCGCACCCTCACAGTCACTGCTGGTGATAATGGGAGTGTGGACATAAACAAACCCGTTTTCCTGGAAAAACTTGTGAATGGCATACGCCAGCAGCGAACGCACCCTGAACACCGCCGAAAAAGTGTTGGTTCTTGGTCTCAGGTGTGCTATTGTTCTTAAAAATTCAAAAGAATGCCTTTTCTTCTGCAGCGGGTATTCGGGAGTTGACGTTCCTTCAACCGTAACCGAAGTTGCCTTTATCTCAAAAGGTTGTTTTGCCTGTGGTGTCAGCACCAGATTGCCTTTTACCACAAGACTACTTCCCACGTTAAGCTTTGAGACTTCCATAAAGTTCGGAAGCTGATCATCAAATACGATCTGTAGGTTCTGCAGACATGAACCGTCGTTTAATTCAATAAACCCGAAAGTTTTGGAAAGGCGGATGGTGCGAACCCAGCCGCAAACCGTCTGTTCACTTACAGTGTAGCGGGACGGGTCTTCATACAGTTTCCTTATTTCAGTTCTCTCCATTGTTTCATCTCCTGTCAAAGGCTTAATTTCTACATATTATACCACTTATAAAACAAAAAACCGATATATCATAATAATATATTCTAAATTGTAAAAACTCAACATTTTTTATTCAGCCGCCGGAACTGTAATTTTCAACTTCGAAAAATTCCCCCTGCCAGTTTCTGAAGGCTGCTTTGTCCTTACCAAGGTATAATATGTAATTCGGCATTATCGGTGTTTTCCCAAGACCTTTCGGGCCGTTTATAATATACGTGGGAATCGCAAGCCCGGAGGTTCTTCCGCGCAGGCTTTCCATGATTTCCAGCCCTTCCTCTATTTTAACCCAGAAATGACTTGTGCCTTTAACGGTTTTGGGATGAAAAATATAATATGGTTTTACTCTGATTGTAAGAAGCTGCTGATTCAGTTTTCTTACAACAAACTTATCATTATTAACCCCGTTCAGCAGAACCATCTGATTTCCCAGCGGAATTCCGGCATCAGCAAGCATCTCACATGCTTTTTTGGCTTCAGGGGTTATTTCTCTCGGGTGGTTGAAATGGGTATTTACAAAAACGGGATGATACTTTTTAAGAATATCGACAAGATTCTTCGTGATTCTTTGAGGAAGTGTTACAGGTGTTCTCGAACCAAAGCGGATTATCTCCACGTGGGGTATTGCTCTTAATTCCTTAAGCATCCACTCTATCAGTTCATCGGATACCATGAAAGCATCTCCGCCGGTTATCAGCACATCCCGTATCTCCCTGTTTTCCCGCACATATTCAATCGCGGTCTGTATTTTTGATCTCGGAACAATTTTATCGGTTTCGCCTATCAGTCGCCGCCTTTGACAGAACCTGCAGAACATGCCGCAGACATTTGTAACTTTAATGATTAAACGATCGGGATACCTTCTTGTTATGATTTCATGAACCGCCGTTCCCTTTTCATCCATCGGATCCAGTTCGCCCATGTCATTAAGCTCTTCCGCCGACGGAATGGCCTGTTTTTTTATCGGACAGGCTGGATTTTCCGGGTCTATCAATGACAGATAGTAGGGTGATACCGCAAAACGGTATTTTGAAGCCACGGCATTTATATATCCGATATCTTTGTCGGGGAGATTAATAATTTCGGAAAGGCCTTTGGAGGAAGTAAAACGGTTTTTCATCTGCCAGCGGTAGTCATTATAGTCTTCTTCGGTGGCGTTCAGGTACTTAAGAATTTTCTTTTTCTGATACGCTATTTTTTCGTAGTCCTCAATACCCGTAAGTATAGTGCCTTTAATGCTCTCGTAGTCGGCAATCTCCTTCCTGAGTCTTTCAAACCGTTCATTTACCCCTTTTGAATACTCCATTCCTCAACCTCGCTTTCCTTGAAAATAAATATTGCACTGCCACTTATCTTTTTAGCAGAATGAAAACAGAAAAAACAAAGCCCTAAATCATGAAGTGAATTTTAAAGTCTTGACACAGCAGGAAATAAAAGCGTTCATCCCGAAAGAAAATGACTGATTAAGGTTATTATACCAGAAAAAATCACATTTCTCAAATTTAAATTTATATTCCCGCGCTTAATGAAAAAATTAAATTAAAAGGCCTAAAATTTCTTTATATTTTTCGGGCCTGACTGCCGCATAATTGAACACGTAAAATCCGTCCCAAAGCCCGGTCAAATATTCACTGAAAGCTTCAATATCAACGCTTTTTCTCATTCCGGGTGTTTCAACCAGCACAAACGTGCCCGTATCCGACGGATGAATTTTAAGAAGACCCTTAAATTCCCCAGCGGCATGGTATAAAAGTTTCAGTTTTTCCGAACACTTTTTTCTCATTCTGCGAAGATGCCTTGCATATAACCCTTTAACTATGTATTCGGCCAGAACGAGCTGCTCTGCGGTGGACACCGTTGATCTGTATCCTTTTGCCATATCTTTGTATCTTTCGTTCAGACAATCGGGCAGAATCATGTAGCTTATACGCAATGAAGGCGCAATCACCGTTGAAAAGGAGCCTATGTAAACCACTCGTCCGCTGCTGTCAAGGCTGTACAGGGACGGAACAGGTCTTCCGAAAAGCCTTAATTCACTGTCGTAATCATCTTCAAGAATAAACCCGCCTGAACCGTCGGCCCATTTAATAAGCTCCATTCTTTTCTGAACCGGCATTACAAGGCCGGTGGGATACTGGTGAGAAGGACTGGTGTAACACACCGCCGCGTTTGATTCAACCAGCGATCTGATATTTATTCCGTCTTTGTCAAGGCTTATCGGATGCAGCTTATAGCCCCTTTTCAGGAACACAGGACGGACATCGACAAACCCGGGTTCTTCAAACGCAACCTCAGGTCTCACCATTCCTGCGGCAATATCACAGAACACATGCAGCAGACTCTGTACTCCCGAGCCGATAATTATCTGATCCGGACTGCAAACAACCCCCCTTGCTTTGTATGTATAATCGGCCAGAGCCTGTCTGAGCTCAAATTCCCCCCTCGGGTCTCCTTCAGTGAGAAGTCTTGGCCTGAAATCCCGAATTATGACGTTGTAAATTTTTCTCCATTCATTGAAATTAAATATTTCGGTATCAAGAAAATCATCCTTCAGCCTTATATCCTCATGACGTTCTTCTTTTTTAACGGTGAAACCGTCAACGTTAATGAACGAAGGATCGAGGCTCGCGGCAAAATAGCCCTTCTGGGGTACGCTGTATATATATCCCTCCACCATAAGCTGGTTATAGGCGTTTTCAACAGTTGTTGAACTTAACCCCAGTTCCTTTGATACCTGGCGTATCGAAGGCAGTTTGCTGCCCGGCTTCATGTTTCCTCTCTCTATTTCTCTGCGGATGCAATAATAAAGTTTTACGTACTTGGGCATGCTTGTATCCCTGTATTCATACCAGGCCGATTCAAAAACCATAAACTGTCCCCTTTAATTTTTTAAAAACTGTCACTTTCATAGTGGTCAGTTATATGTTATATTCTATCACAATAAAAAATGACGGCAATATACTGAAATTACAAAATGAAGGAGATGATACGAATGAACGGGAACAACGGCAATCTGAGAAAAATTATCCTGACAGGATTGATGACGGCTCTTGTGTATTTGTTCACCAGCATCATAAAAATTCCCACGGTCAATGGTTATATTCATCTCGGCGACGGGTTTATATTCCTTTCAACCCTTATACTGGGACCGTTTTACGGGGCATTTGCATCGGGGGTGGGTTCAATGCTTTCCGATGTTCTTTCCCAGTACGCCCAATGGGCAATACCCACACTTATTATCAAATCATCAATGGCATTGGTTATGGGACTGGTGCTAAGGCACAGAAACAGGAAAGAGATTGTAATTTCAGCGGCAACAACCGTTACCGTATGGGTTGCTTTCTTTGTCGTTATAAAAAACGCCCTTGCCAGGGCCGTGGTTTATTCGGTGGACAGCCTGGCTTCCGCTCTTGAAGATACTCCTGAAAACGTTATTAACGCAGCTTCGGATACACAGTGGAAATTAACGGCGGCGATTGCGGCAGTTATAATCATAATGTTCGCCATTATACTGTATATGGTAAGAAAAAAGAACATAGAAGGAATCGGCGTCGGCGTTATTCTTGGAATGCTGAGTTCGGGAGCGGTAATGGTGATAGGATATTATATTGCCGATTTTATCCTCTACGGTAATCCCATCTCTCCGGTCTTCAGCGTTCCGATGAATTTAATTCAGCTGTTAATCGGGATTGTTATAACCGTTGCAATTGCCCCTGCGCTTTTAAAAGCAAAAGCGTTCTATTTCGGTGATAAAGACAGGTCTGATTCTACAACAGAGCCACAATCACCGGAGCGGTAATGACAGACAGTATTGTTGAAACCATCACCGCCTTGGATGCAAACACCGCATCCTTGTCAAACAGGTCGGCAAAGATCGTAGTGGTCGCAGCCACCGGCATTGCAAGAGCGGTAACAATAATTGAAACTATTTGTTCCGGAACCCCGAGTAAATATAAAATTCCGTATGCAAGCAACGGCATCAAAATTAACCTTACCGCCGACACATAATATACCCTGGCGTCATTTACCAGCTCCTTTATTTTCGCGGTACTGATGAGTGCGCCGATGATAAGCATTGACAAAGGCATGGTCATATCGCCTATGTAATTCACCGCGCTTTTAACCGACTCTGGTACCGGTATGCGTAAAACAAAAATGATAACGCCTACATAAACGGCAATAACCGACGGATTAAGAAGCGCCTTTTTCATCAGGCTCTTAATACCGTCGCCTTTTTTGGCTTCTCCGTACATGGTATAGCCAAAAGTCCAGACAAAAAGGTTAAAAGCCACGATGTAAAAAGAACCTAAAAACACTCCGTCCTGCCCGTATAACGCCTTCATCATCGGAAGCCCTATGAAACCCGCATTGGAAAATACCGACGAAAAGCGCATTATCGGCTTGATTTTCTCATCAAAACCCTTGAACAGTATGCTTGACAGAAAAATGCTGAAAAAATAAAAAACCGTCGCAATTAGAAACACCATTAAGCCGTTAATGAATTTTTCAGCCGAATATTCAAAGAAAAATGAACCAAGCACAAGCATTGGACTTGTCACATACAGTAAAAGCTCGGAAAACTTCTTTGATGCGCCGTCCGCTATAATGCCCGCCTTGCCCGCAATGACACCTGCAACCATAATAATGAGCAGAATTAAAACCTGGTCAAAAACAATATCAAAATTCATTTTGTACCCCCTGATGCCTTCTGCTGAATAACATGCCTTTAATTTTAGCACAATAAAGCCGAATAATAAACAGGCAAATTTAATCCTGGCGGTTTTACGGCGTGTTATCCCCTGTTGCCAAAAACACCCGAACCGCCCGCTTTCCAACCTGCCGCGGGCAATGTTTCGGGTGTTTGGTCCGTCATGCTGTTAACGCCGCCTGAACTTACGCCTTATGTCCGGTTAAAATAATTATCTTGCGTTTTCAAATCCCGGGCCGCACGGCTTCATTCAATTCCTGTCACTTCATATCCGGCTTCTTCCACCGCTTTTTTTATCAATTTATCATCAACCTCATGGGTCAGTTCTATTTCTGCACACTTTTTTTCAAGGCTCACCTGCGCATCCTGTACCCCGTCAATCTGAATAAGCGCCTCATGTACATGTCTTACGCAGTTGTTGCACGACATTCCTTCGATATAAACCTTCTTTTTCATTTTATTCATACCTCCTGAAAATGTTTGTATGTACCTATCAAAGTATAAAATATTTCAGAACATTTTTCTATGCCGTATGCTCCCCTGCCGGTTTGAACCTTTTCAGCCTGAGGGCATTGGATACAACCGAAACCGAGCTGAACGCCATTGCAGCCGCCGCAATCATCGGATTCAGAAGCGGCCCGCCGAAAACATGAAGAAGTCCTGCAGCAATCGGAATTCCGGCGGTATTGTAGGCAAAAGCCCAGAACAAATTCTGCTTTATATTTCTCAGCGTTTTTCTGCTTAGCTGGATTGCGGTGGGTACGTCCATTAAGTCACTTCTCATAAGTACAATATCAGCCGATTCCATCGCCACGTCGGTGCCCGAGCCGATCGCTATCCCGATATCGGCCTGCGCCAGCGCCGGTGCATCGTTTATGCCGTCCCCCACCATTGCCACCTTAAATCCTTCCCTCTGAAGCCTCAAAACCTCGTTTGCCTTATCCTGGGGGAGCACTTCGGCAAGAACCATGTCAATTCCCACCTGCGATGCAATCGCATTTGCGGTTCTTTTATTGTCCCCCGTTATCATGGCGGTTTTTATACCCATTCTGTGCAATACTTCTATAGCTTTTCGGCTGTTTGGTTTAATAACATCGGCAACGGCTATGATACCTGCCTCTTTACCGTCGATTGCGACAAGCATCGGTGTCTTCCCTTCTCCCGCAAGCCTTTCAAGTTCTTCGCCCAGAGTTACCGGTATATTTTTGTTCTCCATAAGTTTTCTGTTTCCGATAAGAACTTTTCTTTGCCCAACCGTCGCCTCAATGCCTTCACCCGGGATGGCCTCAAATTTTTCAGACGGCAGCAGACTCAAATTCCTTTCTGCGGCACTGTTAACAATCGCTTCACCCAACGGGTGTTCCGAGCCCTTTTCGGCAGAGGCCGAAATCAGAAGAAGCTCTTCTTCGCCGATGCTGTTAACCGGAATAATGTCGGTTACTGTTGGTTTGCCTTCGGTTATTGTGCCGGTTTTGTCAAACACTATCATGTTAATCCTATGAGCCGTCTCAAGAGCTTCACCGCTTTTAATCAGCACGCCGTATTCCGCGCCCTTCCCCGTTCCCACCATTATCGCCGTGGGCGTTGCAAGCCCAAGGGCGCACGGACATGCTATAACAAGAACCGAAACCAGGATTGTGAGCGCAAAAGTCACCGACTCTCCCGCTGTCAGCCATGCAGCCGCCGATATTACTGCTATAGTCATAACGGCAGGTACAAAATAACCCGCGATTATATCCGCCGTTTTCGCAATCGGGGCCTTTGAACCCTGGGCCTCTTCCACAAGTTTTATAATGTTCGCAAGAACGGTGTCCTTTCCCACTCGCTCTGCCTTAAATTTAATGGTTCCGTTTTTGTTTATGGTGGCGCCCACCACTTTACTGCCTTCGGTTTTTTCAACAGGTATGCTCTCACCGGTAAGCATGGATTCATCAACCGATGTCCTTCCTTCTATTACCGTGCCGTCAACCGGTATGCGTTCCCCGGGTTTAACGACAATTATGTCTCCCACTTCAACTTCTTCCACCGGTATTTCGGTCTCCTTACCGTCAATCACAACCGTAGCCGTCTTGGGCGTAAGGCCCATCAGCTTTTTTATTGCCTCGGAAGTTTTCCCTTTTGTTACCGCTTCAAGGTATTTTCCGAGCATAATCAATGTTATTATCACGCCTATTGATTCAAAATAAAGTTCATGGGCATATTCGGCATTCCCGTTTATTATCCTGTAAACGGCGTACAGTCCGTAAACAAACGCCGCACTTGTGCCTATCGCAATAAGGGAATCCATATTCGGCTCAAACCTGAAAAGCCTGGAAAAACCAACGGTGTAGAACCTGTAACCTGCTATCATTACAGGTATCACAAGAGCAAGCTGAACCAGACCGAAGTTCAGAGAATGCATGTCGGGATCCAGAAATCCGGGCACAGGCAACCCTATCATATGCCCCATTGAAATATAGAAAAGGGGGATGGTGAATACTGCTGAAACAATCAGTTTTGTAAGCAATGTTTTTCTTTCCTTTTCCCTGAGATCCTTTTCATAATCGGTTTTTACGCCGGTATCAGCCTCAAGGGGCTTATAACCCGCCTTTTCAATGGCATGCCTTATCTCTGAAAGCCGTGTCTGCGAAGGATCATATACGACTTTTGCCTTTTCCGTGGCTAAATTTACGCTGACCTCAAGTATCCCGGGAAGCTTATTTATGACTCTCTCCACACTTTTTACACAGGCGGCGCACGTCATGCCCATTACGGGTATGACAACCTCCCTTTTTTTTTGTATTTCCCGGATACCGTATCCCGCCTTTTTCACAGCTTCATATATATCTGAAATGCCGGCGGCGGTTTCGTCGTATTCCACCGTAAGCCTTTCGGTGGCAAGGTTGACGTTGGCCGATACAACCCCCGGCACTTTATTCACGTGTCTTTCCACGGCTTTGGCGCATGCCGCGCATGTCATCCCCGTAACCTCTAATGTTTCTTTTTTCAAGATATCACCTCGGCTTTTCTGACAGAAATCCATATTGTTCCTTAACAAATTGCAATCCATGTATTCCAGGAAGAAATGACAAACACTATATATAGATTACCCTGTTTTTTTATCTTGTACCAGAAAATTAGGTTTTTCGATCATGCGGGGAATTGCCAGGTTCGCACCGGTTCATGCGTTTTCACCTTTGCCGGCCGTATAAGAAGAATGTATTTTTATGATCAGTTAAGATCAGTGAAAAATTTTTCAACGAATTGGTCTGCAATTAGGAAAGACGATTATTAAGGCATATTTGTCCATGGCTTGTCTGACAGAGGCAAAAAGGGGCGATAAGCGGGAAAATACCGCGTTCACAAAAGAACCGGCAACTGTTGCCGGTTCTTTTGCTTCTGCCGTTTACTCAGTGCAGTCGGTTAATCTGATATTTTCACAATTTTCTATCGTAAATGCCTTTCCTTCATGATTTGTAATTTTCACATTGCTGAATACCGCATTCTTTACGTTGTTCATGTATATTCCCTTTTTCTGCATTGGTTCAAGATCGTCCATCATTGCGGGCCTGTCGGGTTTTGCATCATCGGCCATATGAATGTATACATCATGGAAACTGATATCCTCGATTGGCATTTCGGGCAGGCCGTAGAAGAAACCCGCACATGCCCCTGCTTCCCTTGCTGATATATTGCTCAGATGAACCCTTCTGAAAACAGGCGTCCCTTCATTTACAGGATGAGGATTCTTATCCTTTACAATGGGTTCCTTTCCGCCTTTTCCGCAGAAATAATACATATTCATTACCAGAGGGCACATTACCTTCTTCATAATGATATTGCTTACACGGATGTCTTCTACCACTCCGCCGCGACCGCGTCTGGTTTTTATGCGGATTCCCCTGTCGGTTCCCTCGAATACGCAGTTGGAAATGGTAATATTACGCACACAGCCGCTCATTTCGCTTCCGATTACAACTCCGCCGTGACCGTCCAACATCGTGCAGTTGGTTATGGTTATGTTTTCACACGGAATTCTGTATTTGCTGTATTCCACTCCTGATTTAATCGCTACACAGTCATCGCCTACACTGATATAGCAGTTTGTAATGCGCACGTTTCTGCACGAATCGGGGTTTATACCGTCGGTGTTCGGAGAATCGGCAGGGTTCTTGATTGTAATTCCGTCAATCACAACGTTGTTGCATCTTACAGGGTTTATTGTCCATGCGGGTGAATTAATAATCTTAATTCCCTGTATCAGTACACGTTCACTTTCCTGGAAACATATGAATCTCGGCCGCGGATATTTAAGCTGCTTCTCTCTCTGCAGCCTCCACCAGGGCTCGCCCTGGCCGTCCAGCGTCCCGTGGCCTGTGATTGAAACGTTCTCCACTTTGTCGCCGTAAATCAGAGGAGAGTAAACCTCCGCTTCCTCCCCCTCCCAGCGGGAATAAACCAGAGGATAGTCTTCAATATTCTGGCTGAACAGCAGAACCGCGCCTGCATCAATATGAAGGTTTGTGTTGCTGACCAGGTGTATGGGACCTGTCAGGAACTTTCCGGCAGGTACATATATTGTTCCGCCGCCCGCTTCTTCACATTTTTTTACTGCTTTTTTGAACGCTTCGGTGCACAGGGTTTTTCCGTCTGGGACCGCACCAAAATCAGTTATGTTAAAAACCGTAGTATAGCTCATATTTTTCACTCCCGTATGAATTTATTATTTTTTTATTTATATTTTTTATTTTTCCATTTCAGAGCATGCAAGGATAAAGGCTCCGACTCCCTTAAAGTCGTTGGCCACTCTGGGTTCGCTGATATAGTATTCGTAAGATCCGTCACGATACGGATTGTTTCCAAGGCCTGCGACCTGGCAGGTGTCGATATAGTCCAGACAACCGTCCTCGTTCTCCTTTACAAAGCGGCGGATAATGCCTTCATACCCTTTTTCACAGTATACGGAATAACTCTCGTCCAGTATGCCGAGGCGTATACCTTTTGCAATGGAATATACAAACATTGCCGAACAGGACGATTCAAGGTAGTTTCCTTCCCTTCCGCCCATGTCGAGGATCTGCCACCAGAGACCGGTTTCTTCATCCTGGACCTTTATGACGGCATCAATTACATTTTTGAATATTTCGCAAATTCTATCACGTTTCTCATGATTTTCGGGGAAATTGTCCAGAACGTCAACTATGGCCATTGTGTACCAGCCCACTGCTCTTCCCCAGAAATGCGGCGAACATCCGGTTTTATCATCGGCCCATTTCATTCCCCTTGATTCATCATAACCATGGTACAAAAGCCCGGTTTTGGGATCCTTCGCCTTTTCATACATTAAAATTATCTGATGCGCCACATCGTCAAAAATGTCGGGCTCATTGAACAGCTTTCCGTACTCGCAGTAGAACGGCTGTCCCATATAAAGCCCGTCCAGCCACATCTGATAAGGATATATCATTTTGTGCCAGAAGCCTCCCTCTTTCGTACGGGGATGGCGTCTCAACTGCTCGCGTATCAAACTTGCCGCAAGCTTGTATTTTTTCTCACCGGTATTTCTGTAGAGCATCAGAATGGTCCTGCCGTTTTTTACATTATCTATGTTATATTCATGGGGCTGATAATGGCCTATATATCCGTGGGAATCCACGTAAATATCCATATTGTCCTTAATGTACCTGAAATATTTTTCATCGCCTGTTTTAAGCCAGATTTTTTCCATACCCTCAAATACTACTCCGTAGTCATATGACCATTTAACCGGAAGCAGTCTGTGCCTTTTTATAACCGAATCACACATTCTTACGCCGTAATTATTGTCGTATTTCTTCATAATATCACCTCTCGAAACAATATTATCCTCTGCCGGTACTACCGGGCTTTCCTACAATCACCCAGTCGAAATCAGCGAAACCTTTACTGTCGGAATATGTATTCATCGCAAATATACCCAGTTTCGCACCCACCCAGCTGCCTGCGGTTGCGTTAAAATCCCTGCCTGCGTTAACAAAATTTTCACCGTCATAACTGAAGCTGAATGAGCATACCGCCCCATTCCGTACATCAACCCGGAATATTACCGTGGTACTTTCAGCAGTACGGGATTCCAAAACCTCTTCTCTGTAGCCGTTTTCGGAGGGTGAACCATAAATGCAGGCAACTTTGTTGCCTTCTTCCGTTTTTTCTATCGTCAGATACATGTATTCATCCCCGAGTATCACCAAACCGGCTTTGTCTCCGGTTTGTGCAGGTGAAAATTCAAGCTTTGCGGAAGCGGTGAACTCCGGTGCCTGAAACAGCTGGGTCAGTATATTAGGAGCATGGTACAGAAGTCCGCTTTCATTGGAATTATTCAGTGCATAAAGGCGTAAAAAGCCATCTCTTTCGGTCAGTGAGTACCATTTTTCCTGAGGGTTGGCATTCCACTGCCACTGAAGGCCAAGCTTATTTTTGTCAAAATCATCGGAGGTCTCAGGAACCTGAACAGGAAATACTCCTCCCACGTCAGGCTTTTTATATACGTCCACGGGTTCACCCGTACCGCAGTTTTCGGTGTCCTTACCTATAACCGGCCAGTCGTCAACCCATACCATAGGCTGCAGATGCACAATCCTTCCGTAAGGCCCTCTGTCCTGAAAATGTATGAACCAGTGTTCTCCTGTTTGAGTTTCAACCCAACCGCCTTGGTGAGGGCCGTTTACATTGGTTTTTCCCTGATGCATTACTATTCTGTCCTCATACGGTCCGTATATATTTTTGGAGCGTAAAACCGTCTGCCATCCTGTTTTTACCCCTCCTGCAGGAGCAAAAATGTAATAATAGCCGTTTCTTTTATACATTTTTGGCCCTTCAATGGTGTGATGGTTCAGATTGCCGTCAAATATATGAACTCCCTCATCGAGAAGACAGGTACCGTCAGGACTCATCCGGGACAGATGCAGGATGCTCTTGAACCCAATCCTGCTTTTTGCGAAAGCGCTTACAAGATACGCATTCCCGTCGTCATCCCAGAACGGGCATGGATCAATCCAACCTCTTGTCTTTTTGACATGGGTCAGAGGTGCCCAGCCTTTATACGGATCGGTGGTAGTTGACATAAAAATTCCTTCGTCAGGCGTGGCAAAGAACACCCAGAATTTGCCGTCATGAAAACGTATGCTTGGCGCCCAAACACCTTTTCCGTATTCAGGTTTATCATAATTCGGGAACGGAAGCCTTTCAACCACATAACTGATTACTTTCCAGTTCACCAAATCCTTTGAATGAAGCACGGGTAACCCGGGCATGTAGTTAAAACTTGAAGCCACCATGTAATAATCGTCGCCTACGCGGATTACGTCAGGGTCTGAGTAATCACCGAACAGAATCGGATTCCTGTAATAACCGTTTTCAAGATCTCCCTGCCATACTGGTTCTGAAGAGTTATTTTTCAAGGTAAATACCTCCCTCTTTATTTTTATTCTTCCAGCAGACGTTCAATAAAACTCCTGCTGTATTCCATTGCCTCTGGTTTCAGATCTTCAATGAGTATGTCGATTCCGGGCTTTCGCGCTTTAATATGCTTAAAAAGGAACTGGAAATCCAAAAGCCCCTTTCCTACCGGAACGGTCCTTTTGACGTTGTTTTCAATAATAAGGTCTTTCGCGTGAATAACAAGAATCCTGTCGCCGAATAATTCGAAGGCTTCACTTATCATTTCCCTCTGATTGTCTATATTATTCGCGTCCAGTAAATTGACAGGATCAAAAAGAACCTGCAGATTATTGGATTTAATTTCATCCAGCACCTTTTTCATTATTTTGGGGCTTGATACGGTATGGGTCGTAACTCCTTCAATGCATACAATAACTCCGAACTTCTCGGCTTCCTCAACCAGCTCCGCAACACTATTAACAATCATCTCAAAAGCTTTTGGTGAACTGTTTTCAGGAGTATACGAAAAATCAGCGTTCAATGAACCGGTTTCAGTCGCAACAATGCTGCAACCAAAATCACGGGCAAAACGAATGTGTTCCTTAAACCGCTCAAGCTGTTCCCTTCTTATTTTCTCATCCGGATGCACGGGATTAATATAACAGCCAAGAACAGAAATGTATACATTTTCCTTATAAAATGCTTCCCTTATTTCCCTTGCCATACCGGGATTCAATTTCCCAAGAGAAAAATCGTAATCGGTAATGGCTTTATGAAGGGCCAAATGTGTACATCGGAATCCTCTTCGCGCAATTTCCCTTGCAAGATCCCTTACCGGCATTTTCCCGACATCGTGCGCACGAATGCCTATCATTTTAGCTATCACCGCCTTTGCTGTTTATGTAAAAAACCCTTAATATATACATATCATAATAACCTCAATAATTCAATTATTTAAAAACGTATTCAAACACAAAGAACCCCATTTCCCGTCCCGGCCGATTAAAACTCACCATATCCGGATATAATTTCAGATATAATTTAACATTTTAATTTCAGAAATATTATTTAATTTTTTTGACAAATTTAAAATAAGGAGGTCTGAAATGAATAATATAAATCTTAACGTACAGGTGAGAAACACCATAGGAAACGGCAGCGCAAACAGACTGAGAAACAGCGGATACATTCCCGGGATAGTTTACGGCAAAGACATGGAGCCTACCCCTATTCAGATCAAAAATACCGACCTATTCCACACTCTGAAAAATTACGGCCAGAGCACCGTGTACAGTATAACACTAAACGAGCAAAACATCCCGGCCGTAATCCAGGACATTCAGGTTGACCCGATAAAGAGGGAATTTCTGCACGTGGATTTGCACCGTGTTTCGCTGGATGAGGAACGCGAAGCCGAAGTACCTGTAAAAATTGTCGGGAAATCCAAGCATGAACGCAACGGCGCAGTATTTAACCAGCAGCTCAGCCATATCACGGTAAAAGGTCTGCCGCAGGACATTCCTGAATATATTCAGGTGAACATTTCGGACATGGAAATCGGAGAGTGCCTGAAAATAGGCGATCTTGTGCTTCCGGACAATCTTGAGATAATAAATGATTCCAATGAAATAATCGGCTCCTTAACCCCGTCAAAACCCATAACAGAAGACTTGAACCTGAAGGACGACACACCGGCGAATGCGGTACCGATAATCGGCAACGACGAAAGAGAAACCAACGCAACATGAAAGCCTGTTTCGAAGTACCGCATGAGTTTGCGATTCAACACAAATAAGCGGGATATAAAGCAAAGGAGGCCGAAACTTCAGCCTCCTGCATATTTTCCCATATTTCTTTATTACCGTCTTATATTCTGCTGCACTCTTCGGGGTAATTTTCACGGGCATAATAATGAGTGTGCAGCAGCTCGTGAGCCTTATGGCTTCCGGGTTCGCCGAGGAATTCTTCGTATATCTTCTGGATTCTCGGGTTCTTATGAGACTTTCGTATAGTCATTGCTTCGTCTTCGCTGTATAAGCCTTTTGCCCTTTCAGTCCTGATATCAATGGTATTTCTTACCCTTGCCGGCTGAATAGGCTGGCCTCCTCCGTTTACACAGCCGCCCGGGCAAGCCATTATTTCAATGAAGTGATACTGAGCCTCTCCGTTTCGCACCTGATCCAGCAGTTTTCTTGCGTTGCCAAGGCCATGGGCAACGGCCGCGCGTATTGTCATTCCGTCGGGTAATGTAACCTCTGCGACTTTAATGCCTTCTTCTCCGCGCACTTCCTTGTATTCAATGTTGTCATTATCCCTGCCTGTGAGCTTGTCAACAACGGTTCTCAATGCCGCTTCCATAACACCGCCGGTTGCCCCGAATATAACTCCTGCACCTGAAGCTTCGCCCATAGGATCATCAAATTCTTCATCCGGGAGGTTTACAAAGTCTATTCCCGCTTCTTTAATCATACGGGCAAGCTCGCGGGTGGTAATGGATACGTCTACATCAGGATATCCGGTTGACGCAAGCTCAGGACGCTGAATTTCAAACTTTTTCGCGGTACACGGCATTACCGATACTACGAATATTTTTGAAGGATCAATTCCCATCTTTTCGGCGTAGTAGGATTTCAGCAATGCACCGAACATATTCTGCGGTGACTTGCAGGTTGAAAGATTGTCCAGCAAATCAGGATAATTGTGTTCGCAGAATTTAATCCATCCGGGGCTGCATGAAGTTATCATCGGAAGTTTTCCGCCGTTCTTAATTCTCTGAATGAGCTCGTTTCCTTCTTCCATTATTGTCAAATCCGCTCCAGTGTCGGTATCAAATACCTTGTCAAAACCGAGCCTTTTCAGTGCAGCCACCATTTTCCCGGTACAGCGTGTTCCGATGGGCAGCCCGAATTCTTCGCCGATTGCCACACGTACTGCCGGAGCTGTCTGAACCACAACATGTAAATCGGGATTTGCCAGGGCGTCCCATACTTTTTCTATACTGCTCTTTTCACGAAGCGCTCCGACAGGGCAAACATTTATGCACTGTCCGCAGTTTACACACGGTGTGTCTTTAAGAGCCATATTGAACGGAGAAGCAATAACGGTCTTAAATCCTCTTTCTGCAGTTCCAATGGCGGCAACGCTCTGAACGTTATTACATACGCTTATGCATCTGCGGCACAGTACGCATTTGTTGGGATCTCTTACAACCGACGGCGACAAGTCGTCTACCGGCAAATCGGTTCTTTCACCGTCAAAGCGTATCTCTCCCACGTTAAGCTCATTTGCCAGCTGCTGCAGTTCGCAGTTTCCGCTGCGTACGCATGTCAGGCATGTCCTCTCATGATTTGAAAGAATCAGTTCAAGTGTTACCTTTCTTGCCTCTCTTACTTTTGGTGAATTTGTTACAACCTTCAGGCCTTCTGAAACCGGATACACGCATGCGGCCTGGAGGCTCCTCGCACCCACGTCAACGACGCATATACGGCATGCGCCGATTTCATTAATTCCCTTTAAATAGCACAGAGTGGGTATTCTTATTCCTGCCAGTTTTGCTGCCTCAAGGACGGTAGAACCGGCAGGCGCCTTAACTTCCACACCATCTATAGTCAATGTTACCATTTCACTCATTGCCCTCGCTCCTTTCCATTAAGCCGTCTTGTTTATCGCGCCAAACTTGCATGTTTCCATACATACGCCGCACTTGATACATTTATCAGGATCAATGTGATAAGGTTTCTTGACCTCTCCTGATATTGCACCAACAGGGCATTTTCTGGCACATAAGCTGCAGCCCTTGCACTTGTCCTCGTCAATAACATATTGTAACAGAGCCTTGCATACACCGGCCGGGCATCTCTTTTCATAAATGTGGGCTTCATATTCGTCACGGAAATATCTCAGCGTACTCAGAATGGGATTGGGTGCTGTCTGGCCGAGACCGCACAGTGCCGAAGCCTTAATGTTTTCAGCCAGCAGTTCAAGTTTTTCTATATCCCCCGGCTGTCCCTGGCCTTTTGTTATCCTGTCGAGGATTTCATACATCCTTTTCGTTCCTATGCGGCAGGGTGCGCACTTTCCGCAGGATTCATCAACGGTGAATTCGAGGAAGAACTTGGCTATATCCACCATACATGTGTCTTCGTCCATTACTATGAATCCGCCTGATCCCATCATTGAGCCAAGCTGCGTCAGGGTATCATAATCAATCGGAGTGTCTATCAGGCTTGCAGGTATGCATCCGCCCGAAGGACCACCGGTCTGAACCGCCTTAAATTTCTTGCCGTTGGGAATTCCACCGCCTATATCGTAAATCATTGTACGGATTGTGGTTCCCATGGGTATTTCAACCAGACCTGTATTGTTGATTTTTCCGCCAACGGCAAATACCTTCGTTCCCTTGCTCTTTTCCGTTCCTATGCTGGCGAACCATTCAGGTCCCTTCAGGAAAATCACCGGGATATTCGCATAGGTTTCAACGTTGTTAAGCAGTGTGGGTTTCTGCCACAATCCTTTGTTAGCCGGGAACGGCGGACGAGGCCTCGGTTCGCCGCGGTGCCCTTCAATTGAAGTCATCAGTGCTGTTTCCTCACCGCATACAAACGCACCTGCGCCAAGGCGTATATCTATGTCAAACGAAAAATCGGTACCGAAAATATTCTTGCCCAGCAAGCCATACTCCCTTGCCTGATCAATGGCAATTCTCAGACGTTTAACGGCAATCGGGTACTCGGCGCGTACATAGATGTACCCCTGATTTGCACCAATCGCATATCCTGCAATGGCCATAGCTTCCAGCACGGAATGGGGATCGCCTTCAAGAATGCTTCTGTCCATAAATGCACCGGGGTCACCTTCATCGGCATTGCAGCATACAAATTTCTGATCGCCTTTTGCCTTTGCCGCAAATTCCCATTTCAGCCCCGTCGGGAAACCGGCTCCTCCTCTTCCGCGCAGTCCGGATTTCTTAACTGTTTCAATTACCTCTTCGGGCGTCATTTCGGTCAATACTTTGCCCAACGCGCGGTATCCGTCTCTTGCTATATATTCCTCTATATTTTCAGGATTGATTATACCGCAGTTTCTCAGCGCAACGCGAACCTGATGCTTGAAGAAGCCAATGTCCTCAAGCGCCTTGGATACATCCTCGGCCTCCTTGTCTCCAAGCAGAAGTCTTTTAACAATCCTTCCCTTTACAAGATGTTCTTCAACAATTTCCTTGACATCGTCAAGAGTAACCCTTGAATAGGTTGCACCTTCCGGATAAACTACAACAATCGGACCTCTTTCGCATAATCCGAAGCATCCTGTGTGTACAACCTTAACCTCATTGTCAATATTGTATTCACGAAGCAGTTTATTCATAAGATCGATAATTTCCATACTTTTGGATGATGTACATCCGGTACCGCCACAAACCAGCACATGTGACCTGTATATCATTTTTGACCCTCCAATCTGTAATACCATTAACACCGGTTAAAGTCCGTTATTCAACTTCATCAATTGTGTATTCCTTTACAGGACGACCGTTTATCAAGTGTTCTACGACAATTCTTCTTGCCTTTTCAGGATCCAGCTTCACATAGGTCGTCTTCTTACCGTCCGGTGTTATAACTTCAGCGATGGGTTCCAGTCGGCAAACACCTATACATCCGGTCATTGTCACATTAACGTTTTGCACATTCCTCTTGTGCAGTTCTTCTATAAATGCATTCATAACAGGTCTCGCCCCTGCTGCAATACCACAGGTTGCCATGCCGACAACAACCCTTATCTTTCCTGTATTTTCGCGAAGGCTCATTTCCTTTAACGCTCTTTCGCGGATAGCCTCCAATTCAGCCAGAGATTTCATTCAGAACACCTCCAAAAACCACTTTCAATCCATCTCGTATTTTCCCGGCAATCCAGTCAATGACTTCAAAATTATCTATAGGAACACCGTTCAGATATTTTTTTATTTCTTCGGTCTTCAGCTCAAAAGAAGATTTTTCACTCTGAAATTTTATTTCAAAATCTATTTCCGGATTGGCCATTATCAGCGTCTTTAATGTTTCATCCACATTTCCCAGGGGAATTCTGTCAATGCTGTCAATAACAAAACGTGCTTCGGTACTTGTGCCTTCCCCTTTACGGGATTCTATTTTAAAACTCCCTCCGGTCATTTCTGCCGATAGTTTCAGCAACGGAATCCCCATTCCCACTTTTCTTGTTTCTCGTGTTGTCGTAAAAGGATCGGTTACCGTCTTCAGTAACTCCTCATCCATTCCGTTGCCGTTGTCCGATAGTCTGAATACCAGAAAACCGTCACAGCAGATAAGGGAAACTTTTATCAGAGTTGCGCCCGCCGTGATCGAATTCTGGGCAATGTCCATGACATGCAACGATAAATCCTTCATCCCATATCACGATATTTTTTGATGATCTTCGGAACGTCGTCGGGTACAAGCCTTCCGTATACTTCGCCGTTGATCATTATAACCGGTGCCAAGCCGCAGGCTCCTATACAACGGCATGACTGAAGCGAAAACAAACCGTCCTCGGTGACACCATCGCCTTTCAGACCAAGTTCCTGCTTAAATCGTTCATATATTAATCCTGCGCCTTTTACATAACATGCCGTACCTAAACACAACTGAATTTGATATTTGCCTTTCGGATAAAGCGAGAACTGACTGTAGAAAGTAACCACTCCATATACTTCAGAAAGAGGTACGCCAAGCCCGTCAGCAATGGCTTTCTGAACATGCATTGGAAGATATCCGTATAAATCCTGAGCCTCGTGTAAAACCGGAATAAGAGCACCTTTCACGTTTTTGTACTTTTCTATTATTTTTTCAAGCTCCTGCGCTTTCGGATCGGCAACGCAGGTGTTTGAGCAGTTGCAGCTCATAGTATAACCCCCAGTCTCAGAATGATAAATTTCAATTGTTACAATATTAACAAGACACTTTGTTAATAGTATAACAAATATTATTATATAAATCAACTCACAATCCAAAATTTTTTAAATTCCGTAAATCCTTGATTTAAAACACTTTGAGGAAATTTTAATTAAAATTTTTCGGGTATTTTGTATACAAAAAATTTTACCGGCCGCAGCCGGCCGGCAAAATTTTACATAACCAGTTTAAACATTTTTTCAGCTCACTGAGACTTTGATTCCTTGGCTTTTAAAGCCTCTTCCCTTTCTTTTAGGGCTTCCACCAGTTTCGGATACATCACCCTCAGACCGTTTTTGTTTTCATCCTCCAGCTGTCTTCTGCGTACCATCATACCGGTGTATTTGTCATTTTTAAAAGCATAGTAGTATACTCCTTCGGAATCGGGCACCAAATCGACCTTAATCTTCTCACCGGATTTCAGGGTGTATTCTATCGTAACTTCGGGATTTTCGAGTACGGGCTGGACGTCAAGATTCAGTTTGTCCATTGTAATGCCTATTGCGCCCTGATAGTATTTCTTGAACGTCCTTATATAATCTTCATCATCTTCGCCTGTGAGCAATGTTCCGTTAAATTCATAAGTGCTCTTGTCATCGTCTTCGGTATCCACATTAATTCTGGATACGTCCACTCTGCCGTCCATTGTTATTCTCATTTCACTTACTTCATTGATGTTTTGCAGGTGCACAAATGAACTCACAAGTTCCTCGACCGGTTTGTCAAGGAATGTAAAAGCGCTCGATGATATGGTAAATACAAGGTTTCCGTCGTTTAAAACTGCATAATAGGCATTGCCGTCGGGATTTAATTTTCCAAGGGACAGTTTATACTCCTTACCGTCCACCGTGTATTCGAAAATGTACGACGGCGATGCAAGTCCGTACTTCCCGAGATCATCCACGTTTTCATCGACATATTTGGAAACACTTACTCCCGCAAGAGCTTCAAGAATTTTATATATATTCTCGTACCGGGCTTCTGCTTCTATCGGGTAGGAAAGCAGCCACTTCGTCCCATCCTCACCCGCTTTTGCATCGAAAAGAAGACTGCCGTTTCTTGTAAACTTTAAGGCCGTAAAGTCCGTTGTCTCATAATCCTTGTCATAAATATCGGTTTCCATCAGGTCGAATTTGGTCTGGATAAACTTTTCGGCTTCATAATCCCCTATGGTATAAACGGTAGGTTCGTCTCCCTTTTTTGCATAGTAAGCGCCGCCTGTCGGTGTTTCATTCCCGACATACAGAACATACTTTGTGCCGTCATTCATTACAAAGGTAAGTTTAACAGGGTCATCCAGACCGTACACCGAAAGATCAGAAGGATTTTCCTCTATGATTTTATAAGCCTTAAGGGTATTTGCATTCCAGGCAATACTGTCAACGGCGCTGGAACGTACGTTCATTCCTTCCGGTTCAACTGCAACCCAGACATTCCTATCCACCGTTTTCTTCTCTGTCGTTCCGTCATCCTTCGTGGTTTCCTGCTCCACCTGAATGGTTGTATATTTGAAGTGCATAACCTCCCCTTTGTTCTCCATTATAATTTCAGCCAGATCGTTTTTTTCAAAATTGAATATCTCAATTTTATCCTGGCTGCTTGAATCTTCCTCATCCTTATTTTCAGGTAGGTTACTGACAACCAAATACACACCTACAAGCAATACCAGCACAATTGCGGGAATGATAAGTTTTTTGAAATTGCTCATAGATGCCTCCTCCTTAACCAGACGAATACGCCTGCTCCCATAATGATTAAAGGAACCACAATAATCAGCCCTATGAACAGGATTGTAAGAGTCTGCTGCGTAACTTTCGTGAGTCTCGGAGTGGTGTATTCCTTTACGGGAATATAGATGTCGGCGTCACTGTCCTGCATCCAGTTAATGGCGTTAACAAGGAATTTCTTTCCGGTATCGTATACACTCATTCCATCATCCGAAACAAAGTAGGCGTTTCCGATTACGATAGTCTTGCTTGTGTCGTTATAGCCGTTGTTTTCACCGGCGACACCTACATAGAAAGGCCCGTTTTTATCTTCAACCCCTTCAAACAACGATTTTCCCACCGCTTCGGAAGAAGTGGAAAGAAGAGGTGTTACGGTAATCCAGTCCTTTTCGTTTTTAAGAACCTGAATGCTTTGGGCATAAGCCAGCGGCATTGTAAATTTATCGGGTTCAAGAACCGAGTTTATCGAATTGCTCTCAACCGTCGGAATGAAACGGTAAGGTTGTCCGTAAAACGCCTTATTTGCCGCCATTTCAAAAATCACGTCATATCCGAGAGATACGTTATATCTTGAAAGGAATTCCTCGAAATTGGCAAGTTTGGTGTTGGCAGGTGAAAAAAGAAATACGGTATTCCCGCCGTTTTCCATATAGTATAACAGCTTATCCAGCTCCGCATCCGAAAGGTCTCTCTGCGGGTTCACAAAAAGTATAATGGAAGCGTCGTCGGGAATTTTATCAACTGATGCCAGGTTTATTTTTTCCACCCTGTATCCGTTTAATTCCAGACTGGAAACCAGTTCGGAGTAGTCATCCTTCACATCGTCCTCCCCGTGCCCTTCAGTATAGTAAATGACGGGGATATTATCTGAAGTAACATATCTTATCGCCCCTGTAAACGCGTATTCTGCATTCAGGCCGGTAACCTGGTACGAGTATGTCGATGAGCTGAACGACACATCAAAAATATCATATGTGGACAGAACCTTCGAGCGTTTCGAACTTCTTACTACAAAATCGTATTTTTCAACACCGAGAATCCCTTCGGGATCAAGTTCGTTTTGTATATACCCCGGATTTTTGTCGGGATCCACGTATTTCACATCTATATAATCGCTGTTTGTCTCATACTGTTTTACAAACTCAATCACCTGGGCATACTGTGAATCGCCCATCTTGCTCTCATCAAACAGACCTATAATTTCTACCTTCTCGTTAAGTGATTTCAATACTTCAAGAGTTTTGTCGGTTATACTGTACAATTTGTTGCTGGTTAAATCTATTTTAAGCTTTTCTCTTATTTTTGTAGCTCCCACTATCGCATTAAGAATTATTGCACTTGCAATTACAATTACCGTCAGAACAAAAGAATATGAGCCAAAACGCAGGCTTCTTTTATTAATTGAAAACTTTCGGTTTTTTTTCTTCCCGTTATTTCTATCTTTCATGTCCATGTCAAATCACCCCTGACTCCAACGCCTTTTATCAATGACTCTTGTCGTGAGGAACAGAAAAACCGCAGTAAAGCTCAGGTAGTAAATAATCGAAGTAATGTCGAATATGCCGTTGTTGAGATCCTCATATCTTGACAACAGCGAGAACATGTCAAGCACCTTCGCCGTAAATCCTCCGACAAATGACGCAATGGGATCTATAATGTTAATAAGCAGCAAGATGGCAAAACTTATAATAGCAGCCACTATCTGGTTTTCGGTCAGTGAAGACGCAAATACGCCGATTGCCACATAGCATGCCCCTACCAGCAGAAAGCCCACATACCCTCCGATCAACCTCGGAATTTCAGGCTTTCCACCGAGAATATACACAATCGCCAGGTAGATGAATGTTGACGCAAACATTACCAGGAATACGGTGAAAGCCGCAAGGAATTTTCCAAGCACTATCTGGTAAACATCCACCGGGGAAGTAACCAGTAAAACTTCGGTACCATTCTTTCTGTCTTCGGTCAGAATACGCATTGTAAGAATAGGGCACACAAAGGTGAGAATAAATATTATACTGGAAAAAAGAACGTTCAGCTGTGCATACTGGGATGCAACCATGCCAAAAGTAAAATATATTGACGAAATCAGAAAGAATAATCCAATCACGATATAAGCAATAGGCTGATAAAAATATGCCTGTACTTCCCGTTTCCAAATCGCCAGCATATCAGTTGACCTCCTTTTCCTCGGTTGTTAACTGCAGGAATATTTCCTCGAGGGACAATCCCAACGATCTCAGTTCAAGAATCGGGTACCCTGCCTGGGCCAGTTTATAGAATATAGGCTTTCTTACGTCCACTTCCTTGTCGGCTTCAATTATATAACTGAACTCGTCTTCCTTGCCCGTACTTTGCACTTCAAGGTATTTAACCCCGTAAACCTGTTGAATCAGTTCCTTAACTTTCTTGTCAGGACCCGAAACGGTCAGTCTGAATTTTGTAAAATCGGCCAGATTTTTTGACAGATTCTCCGGGGTATCCACTGCCACAATCTTCCCCTTATTTATGATAACAACCCTTTCGCAAACTGCGCTTACTTCCGGTAAGATGTGTGAGCTTAAAATAATTGTATGGTTCTTTCCCAAAGCCTTTATGAGTTTACGAATCTCTATAATCTGCTTTGGATCAAGCCCTACGGTAGGTTCGTCCAGTATCAGAACCTCTGGGGCTCCGACAAGGGCCTGCGCAAGACCTACTCTCTGCTTGTACCCTTTTGAAAGGTTCCTGATCAGCCTGTGCCGTACGTGGGTTATTTTGACCAGCTCCATTATATCTTCCTTCTGGCTTTTCCATACTTTTTTGTCCACTTCCTTCAGCCTTGCACAGAAGTCAAGAAAATCTGTCACCGTCATATCCAGGTACAGCGGAGGCAATTCGGGCAAATAACCAATTCTTTTTTTAACTTCCTTGGGATTATCCATGATATCATAACCGTCAACAGTCACCGTTCCCGACGTCGACGGTATGTATCCCGTAATAATGTTCATTGTGGTGGATTTGCCCGCTCCGTTCGGTCCCAGGAAACCGAGGATCTCGCCCTTGTTCACCGAAAAGGTCACGTCTTCTATTGCCGTTATTTCACCGTAACGTTTGGTGAGATTTTGAATTTCAATCATAATGCTCCTCCAATCTCCCTAAGATTTTCCACAACACTCGGCATTCCTTAAATACAGATATAGCCTACTTTATTATGAAGTATTCATTTGAACAAAATATGAACAAATTGTAAAATAAGGACGAAAAAAAAGGGAAGCCGTTGCTTCCGCTACATGCCCATTATACTGAATCCTGAGTCAACATAAATTATCTGGCCGGTCGTGCCGGCGGTATATTCACTTAACAGGCAGACTGCAGTATCACCTATTTCCTTCTGCGTTACATTTCTTTTAAGTGGTGCTCTCTGCTCCACAACTTCCAAAACACTGCCGAAATTCTGTATTCCCATTGCCGATACGGTTTTCACCGGGCCTGCGGATATTGCATTGACACGGATATTCTGTGGCCCTAAATCAGCTGCAAGATACCTCACGCATGACTCCAGCGCCGCCTTTGCCACGCCCATGACATTGTAGCCCGGAACCACCCTGTTTGCCCCATTATAGGTCAGCGTAACAATGCTTCCGCCTTCCTTCATGAGTTCCCTTGCAAATCTTGAAACAGCCACGAGTGAATATGCGCTGATATTCATGGCCAGAAGAAATCCTTCCCTGGAGGTATCAATAAAAGCACCTCTCAGATCCTCGGTGTTGGCAAAGGCAACTGAATGCACAAGCCCATGGAGAATGCCGTAATCTTTGGCCACCTGATCAAAAAGCGCCTTTATTTCATCATCAGACGAAACATCGCATGGATATATCCTGATTTTTGAGGCATAGTCTCCTTCTATAAGCTTCTCAATGGCTTCCTTTTCCCTTTCGCCGCGATATGTAAGTATAACGTTGGCATCCTGCTCAAGACATGACATGGTTATTCCCCAGGCAATGCTCCATTTGTTACGTACGCCCATAATCAGAATGTTCTTGTTCCTTAACATACCTTTCAACTCCTGTTTCAAAATTTTAACCCGTAATTTTCTTTTTTATATAAATGATAACCAGAATAGACCTGAATTTCAATTTATTATTAGCAAATTTTTCACCCGTTCGCAGAAACTCGTTATATAATACCTGCTCTTGCATCAAAAAGCAGAAACTTCGGAAATATTTCCGGCCCCGCTTGCCCTTCAAAGGCGGGCGCTGTATGGGTTCAAGCCTTCTTTAACCTTTAATACAATTTATTCGACATATTGACATATATATCCACGTAAATTATTATATTAACAACAACATACATTTACCGCCAATTTTTTACATTCATCGGTACCGGAGGGGGGAAATACAAAAGATGTCCGAGCTTGAAGAACTACGGATGAGGCTTCATGAAGCAATTGAAACAGGTCCATGGGAACTCATCATCGAAGTCAGTCGTGAACTGGACAGAATAATTTTAAAGCATATGCACAGCCAGCTGAGCGAAAGCCATTTATGACTGACAAATCCCGATTTGGAAAGTAAAAAGTAAAAGTGCGAGAAAAGATATCCGCACTTTTGCTTTTTATATAAATTGGGATACAAATCTTCCTATTCGTTTTATTGCTTCAATGAGCTTTTCGGTGGAAGTGGCGTATGTGGCTCTGACAAAACCCTCGCCGCATTCACCGAAAGCATTTCCCGGAACCATCAGAACTTTTTCCTCTCTTAGTAGCCTTTCGCAGAATTCGTCGGAGGAAAGTCCGGTTTTTCTGATATCGGGGAAAACGTAAAAAGCCCCTTGCGGCTCAAAACATTCCAGTCCTATTTTTCTGAATCCGTCGAGGACCAGTCTTCTTCTGCGGTTGTATTCATCAACCATTGCCTTGACTTCTTCTTCTCCGTTCCTGAGCGCTTCTATCGCCGCATACTGGGCGGTGGTAGGTGCACACATAATGGCATACTGGTGCACTTTTTTCATTTGCTCAATGACATACCTGTTGCCGCAGGCAAATCCAATTCTCCAGCCGGTCATTGCAAAAGCCTTTGACATGCCGTTTACAACAACGGTCCTTTCCTTCATTTCTTCAAAATTTGCAATTGACACGTGTTTGCCCGTATATGTAAGCTCGGCGTAAAGCTCGTCGGAAATTATCATTATTTCCTTGTCTTTAAGAAAATCCACAATCTCGGTGTAATCATCATATTCCATTATCGCACCGGTGGGATTGTTCGGATAGGCTATAACAAGAACTTTTGTTTTATCGGTGACCACTTTTTCCAGATCTTCACGTTTAAGGCGAAACCTGTTTTCGGCTTTAAGTTCAACCGGCACCGGCACCGCACCGGCAAAAAGCGTACAGCCTTTGTACGCTACAAATGACGGTTCGGGGATAATTACCTCATCGCCGGGCGAAACCAGCGTACGAATAGCCAGGTCAATAGCTTCACTTCCGCCCACCGTCACAAGAACTTCGGTTTCAGGCTCGTATTCCAGACTAAAACGCCTTTTCATGTAATTTGCGATTTCACGCCTGAGCTCTATAAAACCGGCGTTGGAAGAATAGTTGGTATAGCCTTTTTCCAGGGAATAAACCCCCGCCTCACGTATGGAATAAGGCGTAACAAAATCGGGCTCCCCTATTCCCAGAGAAATGGCATCCTTCATCTCATTAATCAGGTCAAAATATTTCCTTATGCCCGAAGGAGGTACTGCGGCAATATGGGGGGCTATCATTTTCTGTATGTTCATAAAACCACTGCCTCTCTGACGTCTTTACGGTTTTGGTTGAAAATGACGCCCTTGTCCTTATATTTCTTCAGAACGAAATGGGTAGATGTACTGAGAACCGAATCAATTGTCGCAAGCTTTTCGGCCACAAACAGCGCCACGTCCTTCATTGATTTTCCTTCCACTACCACGAAAAGATCAAAGCTCCCTGACATCAGGCTGCATGACTTGACCTGGGAAAACTGATATATTTTTTCTGCCACATCATCAAAACCTTTGTCCCGCTGCGGTGTCACCTTCACTTCAATATATGCGGTAACAATGTCATTGTCGGTTTTTTCCCAGTCAATCAGTGCCGGGTAACCCAGTATAATGTTTTTTTCCTCCATTTCCTTTATGGCTCTCGCAACTTCCTCCTCGGTTTTCCCAAGCATCACCGCTATCTGTTCATTTGTCAGGCGGCTGTTTTTTGAAAGAATCTGCAGAATTTCATTATACATAAAATTACCTCCGAATATAAATTATCCTGCGCATTCCCCTTGTTCTTTTATATATTCATACTCATCATTTTTTTTGGGATTAAATTCGGCTTCCTGCCCGGTATGATCATAATTTTTTTCACAGTTTTCAATATCGGTAATTACTTCTTCCATTTGCTTTTCATACCTTGAAAGAATATCGGTGATATGGCCCTTGAGCTGTTTTAATTGAAGTTTTATATCCACAATTTTTTCCTTTTCTGCTTCAAGCATTTGGTCAAGCTTCATTTTTTCCTTAAAAGCCCTGTCGTGGGCCTCCTTTATGATCATCTCGGCTTTCTCCTGCGCCTGAAGCAGCGCACCTGCTATTTTTTCCTTTTCCTTCATAAGAGAATCGGCTTCATTGAATAATTTGTCATATTTCTCTTTTAATTCGCCGAGTTCCGCCTTTAGCCTGGCATTCTCCTCCTCTTTTTCCTTAAGCCTCTGATCAAATTCTCTTATTACACGTTCAAGGTAAGCATTCACATCAGACTTTTTAAAACCGAACAGCGATATTCCGAACTTCTTTGCACCTGAACCTGCCACACCGATACCCCTTTCCTTCTTTGATAACCTCAGTACATTCGTTTAATATTCAGAGCAGAAACACTTACATTTACAGGTGGAATTATTAACCTTTTCAAATTGTTATTAGTATAAAGCAAAAACGGTCTTTTTTCAATATGGTTCTGAAGCCAACCGGTTTAATTTGCGGCGTTTTACGAATAATAATGTATATTATGCTGGATTTAGCAAATATGCTTAATTTTTCGGAAAGGGTGGAAATTTTATGCATATACTGGGAAAAATAAAGGTAACGGCGAAACTGCCGGAAGAAATTTCAAAACTTAAGGATCTGGCCTATAACCTGTGGTGGACATGGAATCATGAAGCCTGTGAACTTTTCAGGGAAATTGATCCAGAGTTATGGGAACAGACCGATAAGAATCCTGTTCACATGCTTCAGGTGATTCATCCCGAAAAACTTTCCGAAAAAACATCTGACAGTCGTTTCATGGAAAAATACGCCGATGTCATAAACCGGTTTGAAAGGTACATGGCCCGGAAAGACACATGGTTTGCACTCAATTTCCCCGACAGAATGTCGGAACGGATAATATATTTCTCCGCCGAATACGGCTTCCACGAAATACTTCCGATATATTCGGGAGGTTTGGGCATCTTATCCGGGGATCACTGCAAAACGGCAAGCGATTTGGGCCTCCCTTTAACCGCAATAGGACTCCTGTACAAGCAGGGATATTTCAATCAGCGCATAAACCGTGACGGATGGCAGGAAACCGAATTTGCCGAACTGGATCCATCACGGCTTCCAATCCTTCCTGTAACGAAAAGCGACGGCAAACCGCTGTTAATAAGCGTCGAAATGCCTAACAGGATTGTTTATGCAAGAGTTTGGAAAATGGCGGTCGGACGTGTTGATTTATATCTTATGGACACGGATATACCTGAAAACAACCGGTTTGACAGGACAATAACCTACAGACTGTACGGCGGAGACAGGGAAACGCGAATACAGCAGGAAATTCTTCTTGGCATTGGAGGAATCAGACTGCTGGACGAATTAAACATCCACGGAACGGTTTATCACATGAATGAGGGGCATTCGGCATTTATAGGGTTTGAACTTTGCAGAAAACTCATTGAAGAATCCAATCTTTCCTTTGACGAGGCAAGAGAAATGGTTGCCTCTTCAACGGTATTCACAACGCATACTCCTGTCCCCGCCGGAAGCGATGTTTTTTCCCTTGACATGATTGACCGGTATTTCAGCAATTATTACAGCCAGCTGCGCGTAAGCCGTGACGAATTCATTTCCCTTGGGCTCAAACCCGGCGATCCTTATAATTTCAATATGACGGTGCTGGCTTTGAAAATGTCGGGAAAGCGAAACGGAGTAAGTGCGCTTCACGGCGCGGTATCCAGAAATATTTACAGCAGTTTGTGGCCGGATATTCCTGAAAATGAAATTCCCATTCAGCACGTAACGAACGGAGTTCATATAAAAACATGGTTAGCCTATGAATTTCAGCGGCTTCTGGACAAATATTTCCCCGAAAACTGGTATGACAGAATTCATGAGCCAAAAATATGGGAAGCAATGGACCAAATACCCGACAGGGAAATATGGGAAATACACCTCCAACTGAAAAGAAAAATGATCGATTATGTGAAAAACAAACTGAAAAAACAGTTGATATCCAATGGGATACCCGTTCCGGAAGCAGAACGGCATGCCTCGGAAATTAAGACGGATGCCTTTACGATAGGATTTGCCAGGCGTTTTGCCACATATAAGCGGGCTTCCCTTATATTCAGGGACATGGCAAGGATCGAACGAATACTTAACAACCATGAAATGCCGGTACAGGTAATTTTCGCCGGAAAGGCACATCCTGCCGACAGGCCCGCCCATGAAATAATAAAACAGATACATGACATAGCCAGACACGAAGGTTTTAACGGCAAGATTTTTCTTATAGAAAACTACAATATGGCTCTCGCAAGATACCTCGTGCAGGGTGTAGACCTGTGGCTTAACAACCCCCGGCGTCCCCTTGAGGCCAGCGGCACAAGCGGCCAGAAAGCAGGTATTAACGGCATACCGAATTTAAGCATCGCCGACGGCTGGTGGTGCGAAGGCTACAACGGCAAAAACGGCTGGGTTATAAGTGACGGCATGCAGTATGAAAATGAAGAACAGCAGGATGACGCGGACAGTAAATCCCTTTACTGGCTGCTTGAAAACAAAATAATTCCCCTGTATTTCAAAAGAAATGAAGACGGCGTTCCGACCGAATGGGTTAAAATCATGAAGGAATCAATTAAGTCCGTCGCCCCAATGTTCAGTACCCACCGCATGCTGTCGGATTATACACGCGCATATTACATTCCGTGCATTGACAGGGTGGAAAGAATAAAACAGTCAAATTACAATTTTATAAGGAACCTTTCAGTGTTCAAGCACAATATAAGAAAATTCTGGCATGATATCAGAATAACGTCGGAAAACCGCGCTGACTTTCCGGTTGAGCACAGTATAAGGTCAGGTGAAACCGTTACCCTCAATGCAACGGTTTATTTGGGGAATTTGTCTCCGGACGATGTCGCAGTCGAAGTGTACTACGGCCCGTTGGAGAATAATCAAATCCAAAACGGCATGACCACCGAAATGGATTTCATGAAACGGTCGGAATCTTCAGCCTGTCATTATTCGGTGAATCTCAAAATTACCGAAGGCGGAGAATACGGGTATACTTTTCGGGTAATTCCGAAACACAGCGAACTGTTCAACAAACATGATATACCGTTTATAAAATGGGCCGACAAATAAACGGCTGAAGAAAGGGCAGAAGATTTCTTCTGCCCTTTATACCGTTTTTTACCGGAAATCCCACATCCGCATTTACTCAAAAACCGCTTCCATCCGGACATGTTCAATTCCCGCCTCGATAAAGACATCACTTTTCACTGCAAAACCCAGTTTCTGATAAAAACCTATCGCCTGTACCTGTGCGTCAAGAACGAACTTTTTCGCACCTTTCTCCTTTCCTATCCTGATAAGTTCCTCACAGATAAGCCTTCCGGTGCCTTTTTTTCTCTCCTTTTTCAAAACCGCAACACGACCGATTCTCGCATAATCGCCTTCCATAAACACCCTGCCGCATCCTACCGGCTCGTCGTCACGGTAAGCAACAACATGTACGGCAGTTTTGTCAAATTCATCCAGTTCTATTTCCTCCGGAACGTTCTGTTCCTTCACAAATACCTCAACGCGGATTTTATATGCCTGCTCAAATTCCGAACTGTTTTCCACCCTTTTAATGGTCAGCAAAAATATCACCTTCCCTTTCACTATTTAACCCGTCCTGGATAAGTACAACCCGTGCCGGAGCGCCGTCTGAATCCTTAATCAGTGCCGGCATACAAATATATTTGTACTTTCCTGGAATCACATCTTTAAGGCATAAGCCCTCCACTATCAAAACCTCGTTACGCAAAAGGGTTTTATGCACGGTAAAATCATTGGTATCATATTTTTCAACCGACAGAGTGTCAATACCGACAACTTTAACCCCCAACCCTACAAGGTATTCGGCCGCATCGGGCTCAACAGCCGTATAGTTCGCGTCAAATGGCTCATCTAATGAGAGCCCGCTGTAAGACGTTTTAAAAAAAACCGCCTTGCAGCCTTTTATACTGAAGAGCTTCAGGAATTTTTCAGTAATATGTTTTTCATTTCCGGCGTCAATGACCAGCACGGTACCGGTGAACAGGCTTATATCCAGCCTGTCGACGCTTTTACCGTCGGGAATAAAATGCAGCGGGGCGTCCACATGAGTACCCGAATGGACACATGCATGAATGTTTGATATGTTTGCCTTGTTTCCATTCAGAATACTGCTTACCCGTTCTATTAAAACACTGTCATCCCCCGGCCATACCGTCATGTTTGTAAAAATCGGGCGCGTTACATCAATCATTCTTGCCATACGGTCCAACTCTCCTTTAAACTTTCCGCAGGTACTCCGGACAGAATTGTTAAATTATTGATTAATAATAACATAAAATTTTTTAACCAACCACATAATTCTGCATAGGATAATATTAGCAAAAACGCTCTTCATACTGTCGGATTACTTACACAATATTTCAGCGACGGCAGGTGATGATATGCCACTTTCGGCGAGGGAGTTGTTTGCACGGATGATAAGATGCGAAGCCGAAGGCGAAGGCGAAAGCGGCATGAAGGCAGTGGCAACTGTAATAATGAACAGAGTCCATGTCCCATACGGTGAATACATGAGGGTCTGCCAGGGAGATTTAAGAAAGGTTTTACTGCAGCCGTATCAGTTTACATGCGCAATGGAAACGGTATACGGGCAGTACAATCCCCAAAACATATACAATATACCGGCCAGGCAGGTGGACTACGATATAGCCGACTGGGCCCTTTCAGGCAACAAACACCCCGGCGTCGGGGAATGCCTGTGGTACTATAACCCGTTCTCAGAAAGCTGCAGTACATATTTTCCTGCAACTGGAACGGGTGTACTGTATAACCGTATCGGACAGCATTGTTTTTATTCGCCTACCCCCAGGTACGCAGAAACATAAATAAGCATGAATATGAAACTGATTATTTTGGAGGTTTAAAAAATGAACGGCGAAAACTTGTCAAATGTTCCCAAACCGATACACCAGCCGGCCTATGACAAGGACGGCAAACAAATTCCCGCGGGAACGGAACAGGCAGAACTGTTTCAGCCGGCAATGCAGCAAAGAGGATTTTATCAGACCTGCTCCTCCCCGCAGGAAGGAATGCTGCAACAGCCAGCACAACCCGCAAGCATTTTCCAGCAGCAACAAATACAGCCGGCCGCACCCATGAACGGAACAGCCCAGCGAACAACCATCATGTCCAGTGGCCGCGGCGTAAGAAACAGTGTTCTGAGCGACATCAATTTCACCCAGGGTTTTTTGCAGACCCAAATCGGCAGATATGTCAAAGTAGAGTTCCTTATTGGCACCAATATGTTCGTTGACCGTGAAGGAACACTGATCAGGGTAGGAACAGATTACATAATAATCCAGGAACCCGAAACCGATGACTATCTGCTCTGCGACATTTATTCAATCAAATTCATCAGGTTTTATTACTGACAGTTTTCTTCGCCGGTTCGGCCGAAGCATCAGGACAGTGATACCACACCCGGAAGCATGGCGCGGGTGTGGTATTTGTTTTGTTTACAGTGCCATCCCGCCGCAAATGACAGGGGTTGATGAAAAACCGTTTCCGATACGGCTCACGCCCATGTCCAGAAACATCCTTGCCTGTTCGGCAGTACGGATTCCCCCCGAAGCTTTTACTCCGATCCTTCCTGCTGCAGCCTTCAGCATTACCTCAACGGCTTTGACCGTGGCGCCTTCCCCGTAAAAACCGGTGGATGTTTTTACAAAATCGGCTCCTGCATTGACAGCGCACTCGGTAGCCCTTACTATCTCTTCCTCATTAAGCTGGGAGGTTTCAAGTATTACCTTCAGTAGAACATTTGCTGGTTTTGTAATTTCCGATACCGCCCTTATATCCTCTTCAACCCTGTTCCAGAGTCTGGATCTGATATAACCGTAATTTACAACCATATCAATTTCGTCAACGCCCCTTGCCACATACAGTTCGGCTTCCGCCCTTTTAATTTCCGGCGGAACCGTTCCGTGAGGAAAGGCAAGCACACAGCATACTCCTGTTTCCGTACCCCTGCACATATCAACAGCCAGGTCAATATCGCATGGCCGCACGCATACGGTTTTTACCTTATAATCAATTCCAAGCTGTATTGCATTGCGTACTTCTTCCTGAGTTAATTCGGGTTTCAGCACGGCGTGATCGATATACCTGTTAAACTCATATTTTTTCAACGTACAGCACTCCTTTTTCCACTTTTTTTGTTTCAAACCTTTTGCCCTCATTTTTTTATACGACGGCCTCCAAAGCCTTTTTCATAACATCATGCTTTGTCATTGCCAAAATCCATTTTGATTTTATCATAACATTGGTACGACAGCAGCTTTTTAATTTTCGTTTTCAAAAGCATCCGCCCTGTATTTTTGCCGGTTCCGCTGCACAAAAAAATCTTCATTAAACATGGACAGTCACCAAAAAGATATTCGCCGCATAAAATATAAAGCCTGAGTATAACGGCAGGGTGGTGAAAAAGACGTGCTGTCAAACATTTTTCTTAAAATATTGAATGAAATCCTCAACGCGGTATTTTTCACGGGATATATCGTCAATACCCAGTCCTTTCCCCAGCCGCTTACAGTGGAGGAGGAGAAAAAATATCTTGAGCTTTTCAGACAGGGAGACGAAGAGGCAAGGAATATTCTTGTGGAAAGAAATTTAAGACTCGTTGCCCATATCGCAAAAAAATATAATACCGGAAATACCGACAATGACGATATGATATCAATCGGAACCATAGGTCTCATTAAAGCCATTACAAGTTATGATCCCGACAAGGGAATCCGTCTTGCGACCTATGCCGCAAGATGCATTGAAAACGAAATACTGATGTATTTGCGCGCAACCAAAAAATTACAGAACGAAGTATCGCTGCAGGAGCCCATCGGCACCGACAAAGAAGGCAACGAAATCAGTCTGATGGACGTAATCGGAAATGAGGAAAGCATTGATGAAAAAGTCGCTCTGAAATTCCAGGTTAAAAAACTTTACAAAAAAATAGCCGAGGTTCTTAAAGGCAGGGAAAAAACAATCATAGAGCTGAGATACGGGCTTACAAACGGTTCGAACAAAACTCAGCGGGAAATTGCCAAAATGCTCGGAATATCCCGTTCATACGTTTCAAGAATAGAGAAGAAAGCCATTAACAAGCTGAATAAGGAACTTCAAAATTTAATCCCCTGATTTTTTCAGGGGATTTTTTAATCTTCCTTCCTTATAACCGTTACTTCCCTCACCGTGGCTTCCTTTACCGTTTCTTTTCTCGGCACGGGCCTCATGTAATAATCAAAGGTTTTATGAAGCCATCTTTTTATCTCATCGGTATTAAATATCGTGCCGAAAACCGTTTTTAAAATGACCATCAGTACCGGCCCCAGTATCATGCCCAGGATTCCGAACAATTGCAGCCCCAAATACATTGAAAACAGCGTCACGAGGGGATGCACCCCTATCTGCTGGCCGATGATTTTCGGCTCAATAAGTTGCCTTACCACAAGCACTATAATATAAAGAAGCAGCAGTGAAACTCCGCGCTGATAATTGCCCGAAATAAGCTCAACGATTCCCCATGGGATTAATACCGTTCCGACGCCGAAGACGGGAAGCGCGTCAACAATTGCGATTATCAGTGCAAGCAAAAGCCCGTTCTGAATTCTTAAAATCACAAAAGCTATCGTCAGTTCGGTAAAAGTTACTGTCATTAAAATCAGTTGTGCCCTCATCCATCCGAACAGGGCAAAAAACAGCCGGTTTATCACAATACGGGTTTTTTCCATCCACTGAACCGGAAACTGCTTGTCAAGGAAAGAATTAATATTGTTTTTGTCACTGGTCATAAAATAGGTCGCCAAAATGGTAACCACAAGGAAAACCAAAGCCTGAGGCAGACTGAGGGTAAAACTGGTGATCTTTTCAATCAAGGGTTTCAAAATCTCTTTCGCACTGTTTGCCGCCTCGGCAAAATACTGATCCACTGTGTCACTGATGGTTTTGGGCAACGATATATATACACGGTTAACCCGTTCTATTATCACCTCGGAAAACTGCTGCATGCTTCCGAAAATCACGTTTATCTGTTCATAAACGTTGATTATTTCCTTTACAAGTCTCGTAATTATAAGCCCGAGTATGGTTCCGAGAATTGTAAGCACCAGCAGTATTGAAAAAACAGCCCCCACTTTTCTCGGGATCTTTATTTTCTTCTCGAGAAAACTTACCAATGGTTCAATAAGGCTTGAAAGAATAAAAGCGATTATAAACGGAATGCAGTATACGCTTAGACGCAAAAGCAGAAAAACGCATAAAACAATCAATAGTATTATCAGTATCCTGATTGTCCTTCTCCTGTTAAACCCCGCCATCAGTTAACACCTTTGTCATCCGGTTTTGCAAATCAACGGTAATCAGTAAAAAACTGACTTTCCCGTGCTTTGTTAGTAACATATTAATAAAAATTATTATCTCAGTCAATAATCAAGCGTTATCCTGAATAAGCCGACAGTCGACCGAAATATCATCTAATAATACGGAACAATAAGTCCGTTGTCTGCTTCCAGTACCTAAAATAAACGATATTTTTAAATTCCGCCTGACTTTTTAAAACCGCATCCATTTCCTTAACCATTTCATCCATAAACATGCAGCGGTAGTTCCGATACCTGCCATAACACTACGGCAGGTTAAACGGATCTGTCCGCTGCAGCTTTTTTCAGCGCAGCGGCCTTAACTGTCGCCTGAGTAATAACAACCTGCCAGAACGTATTACCGGATTAACGCCGATTATTAATTATTTATCTGTTCTTCTATTATTCCACCGCCAAGTACTATGTCGCCGTCATAGAATACAACCGCCTGGCCGGGGGTTACGGCCCGCTGCGGGTAAGTAAATTCAACCTTAACCTTATTGTTGTCCAGCGGGGTTATAACCGCCTCGCTTTCCTTTGCCGAATAACGTATCTTTGCCATTGCCCTTATCGGGCTTTCAAGCTTTTCGAAAGCTATCCAGTTCAGGTCTGAAGCAATAAGACCCGCCGAATATTCCTTTCCGGCTTCACCGAGCACCACTGTGTTGTTCTTCGCATCAATTCTCACAACATACATCGGCTTGCCGAGGGATATTCCCAGCCCCTTTCTCTGACCGACAGTATAATTATAAATTCCCTTATGCATTCCAAGGATATTTCCCTCGGTGTCGACAAAATATCCTGGTTCCGGGGATTTTTTCAGTCTGGAACTTATAAAACCCGCATAATCATTATCGGTAACGAAACAGATTTCCTGGCTGTCGGGCTTGTCTGCCACTATAAACCCGAGTTCTTCCGCGATTTTCCTTACCGTTTCCTTAGTGTAATTCCCAATCGGGAACAAAGTCCTTTCCAGCTGATACTGCTTCATGTTATACAACACGTATGTCTGGTCCTTTTTGTCAGTCACCGACCGTTTTAAAAGATAGCGGCCCCTTGAGGCATCATATTCTATCCTCGCATAATGTCCCGTTGCTATATAATCTATTCCCATTGAGACGGCTTTTTTCAGCATTGCATCAAACTTCACATAACGGTTGCATGCAATACAGGGATTAGGTGTTCTTCCCTTTGTATATTCATGAACAAAATAATCTATAACACTTTTTTCAAAAATATCCTGAAAATTCAACACATAGTATGGAATATCCAGCTGAAATGCGACCATCCGGGCATCTTCCACCGCGGAAAGGGAGCAGCACCCTCCCTCGGGCTTTGGGCCAGGTAAATCATCCGGCCAAATCTGAAGGGTTACCCCTATTACTTCATAGCCTTCCTTTTTCAGCAGCGCCGCGGCGACAGAGCTGTCCACACCGCCGCTCATGCCTACCATTACCTTTTTCTTCATTCCACCCAACCTTTCATTTTTCCTTTGAAATATCGGTCCTGTACGTGCACAGGTATGTCAGTTTCCCGTTTATTCGAGTGCTTTCCATAAGAGAAATGCTCTTCACGTCAAACTTATGATTTAATAATCCCATTTCTCTTATTATTTTATCCAAATCACCGTCCGGAACAAATTCCCGCGCGAGGGTAATATGGGGTTTATATGGCCGGGTTTCAGGCTGAAAACCGCTTTTTGCAATTTCCCTCTCCAAATCCTGCTGAAGCTCAAAAAGCTCGCTGTTTCTCTTTATGCCGACCCATACAATACAGCTGTTTCCTCTTTCGAAAGTACCGATTTCGGCAAATTCCAGACTGAAAGGCCCGTGCCTTTTCGAGACCGCATCCTGTATACCCGTAAGCACGGGCAAATCCGACTGCGGCACTTCGCCCATGAAGCGCAGTGTAAGATGCAGGTTATCCCTCAACGAAAAATTCCCTTTAACCGCCTTTTCTCTTAACGCTTTCTGCTTTTCAGCCAAAACATCCTTCGTTTTTTCGTCAAACTCAATGGCATAGAAAAGTCTCATATTAAAACCTCACATTCAAAAAGGCGGCTGAAAAGCCGCCTCTGATAATCTACCGGGCAAATGTTCCCTAACTTCCTGCCGTAATATACCGCTGTTGCTGTCAGCCGGTAACGCGGTGACAGAAAACAGTCAACGGTTATTCTTCAGAATCTTCGGACTCTGTCTCGCATTTACAACAGCAGCCTTGGCATTCGCTGTTTTCAACATCCAGCCCGTGTCTTCTTTTATAGTCGGCAATAGCAGCGGCTATTGCTTCTTCAGCCAGTACCGAGCAGTGAAGTTTTGCCGGTGGCAGGCCGTCAAGAGCTTCAACGACCGCCTTGTTTGTCACCTTCAAGGCTTCATCGATGGTCTTGCCCTTAATTAATTCGGTAGCGATACTGCTTGTTGCAACTGCTGCACCGCAGCCAAAAGTTTTGAACTTGGCATCGACTATGACATTATTTTCTATTTTAAGATACATTTTCATTATATCTCCACATTTAGGATTTCCTACCTGGCCGACACCATCAGCATCTTCTATTTCACCCACATTTCTCGGGTGCATGAAATGATCCATTACTTTTTCACTGTACATCATATACAAATCACCCCCAGCATTGATACGCTGTAATCCTTTCCGTCAAATTAAGCTTTTTGTCCTTTTTTTACAAAATCCTCATATAGCGGAGACATCTGTCTCAGTCTCTCCACTATCTCCACGAGGTTGTCTACTATATAATCCACCTGTTCTTCGGTGTTATCCTCACCGAAAGTAATTCTCAATGAGCCGTGAGCTATTTCATGGGGTAAACCTATAGCCAGCAGCACGTGAGACGGATCCAGTGAACCCGACGTGCACGCGGAACCGCTTGAAGCCTGGATTCCCTTCATATCAAGCATTAACAGAAGGGATTCCCCTTCAATAAACTGGAAGGAAAAATTCACATTCCCGGGGAGCCTGTTTTCTCTGTCCCCGTTTAACCGAACATAAGGAATCCGTTCCATAACGCTGTCTATCAGCTTATTGCTGAGCTTGCGCAGGTGTTTGTTATATTCTTCAAGATTTTCATAGGCAAGTTTAAGGGCTGCAGCCATACCCACTATGCCGGGAACGTTTTCGGTGCCTGCACGCTTGTTTCTTTCCTGAGCCCCGCCATGAACAAAACTGTCGATACGTACCCCTTTTCTTACATACAGAGCTCCTACACCTTTCGGGCCATAAAATTTATGAGCCGACATCGACAGCAAATCCACATTCAAATCATTAACCTTAACATCCAGATTCCCCATTGCCTGCACGGCATCGGTATGGAAAATCACACCCTTTTCCTTTGCTATGGCGGCAAGCTCTTTTATGGGCTGTATGGTTCCGATTTCGTTATTTGCCATCATTATGCTTACAAGAGTGGTATCGGGTCTTATCGCTTCAGCAAGATCCTTCGGGTTTACAAACCCTCTTTCATCGACGGGGAGATAGGTAACTTCAAAGCCTTCTTTCTTCAAATAATCAAAGGCATGAAGCACCGCATGATGTTCTATTGCTGAAGTGATTAAATGTTTACCCTTTTTCCTGTTTGCATATGCAACGCCTTTAATTGCCCAGTTATCAGCTTCGGTGCCTGAACCTGTAAAATAAATCTCAGAAGGCTGGGCACCAAGGCATTCGGCTATTACTCCCCTTGCATTTTCTATGGCTTTTTTGCTTTCCCTGCCTAAAGAATATATGGATGACGGATTCCCAAAATATTCGGTAAAATAAGGCTTCATCGCTTCAAATACTTCGGGTTTTACATAAGTGGTAGCCGCATGATCGACATAAACTATATGTTTATCCATCTAAACACCTTCTTCTACCAACATTATAAATTAAACCGGATTACTTACGGTATGTATTAAAAGAGTATCACTACCGGTTTTAAAAGTCAATTACGGCACATGTCGCTTATAATTTTACCCTTTCATTCAATAAATAAACATTTTTTTGTCAAGCAAACGATTATTTCATAAACCTAAATCTTTCAACAATGTTTTTAATAATTGTGAAATTTTCATATTCGTCCAGCTGATATGTCACTTCCCATTCCCTTGGGACAAATATAACGCCCAGATCATTAACACCGTCGGGATAGCATTTGTATTCATATATTTTTATCCTTCCCGACGGATCTTCGGTATGCATCCAGATAAAAGTCGGACTGCTTGATAGAATATGCCTTATCCCGTCCTCGGTCTGTACCGGCTTGCCGTTGATATTTAGAATTATTTCTCCCCTTTTCATCTTCATCTTATCAGCGGGGCCTCCGGGAATAATTTCCAGAATCCTCACGCCACGCTGAACAGCCGTGTATAACGGTCTTTTTTTCTTTTCCATGTAAAGCCCGATCCGGTAAATCACTTCACGGTAGAGCAATGCGAACACCGAACCGGCCCACCGGAGAGCTTCAGTCTCTGTGGAGAAAAGCGCAAGAACAAACAGTATCAGTCCGCCGATGCTGAACATGACCGAATCATTCCTGCATTTTTCCTCGGGAGGTGTGGCAATGGCGACCGAGGAATAGCTTGTCACGCTGATTGCGCCGATAAGAAAAAACGCAGCACCGGAACTTATACGACCTATATCGCGATTAAACAAAGTCCCCCACTTGACTGTTATTTTATTGATTAGCAGCGAATACGGCGCAACCGAAAAAGAAAGGAAAATAAAAGGTACGGCGTAGTATTTCTGTTTTATAAACGCACCGGTTATCTGTCCGTTATGCTGTATAAAAACCGGAATATTGTCATGTTTGCGGGTCAAATACAGCAAAACCGACTCAACAACCTGTATCGTGGCTATGAAAACAAGCACTGACGGTATGTGTATTTTGTCATACCCGAAAATCAAAGAATAAAGGCAGATTAAGCCACCGGCATATGACGGGTTTACAAAACGGTGATTAAACAGCGCCAGAACGGCCATTGCAATGAGAAAAGCCTGAAGCCCTTCAGGGTCAATATAAATTCCAAGGCGTACGGTTAAAATTCCCCCGAAAAATCCTGTAACCAGCCCGGTAAGAAAAATCTCCTCAAGCGTCTCACGAAAATTCCTTGTTCGGCATTCATTGACACACTGCTCAAAGCCATACAAGATCTCAAGTCTTGCCCGCACAATAATGCAAATAAAAAGATATACGGCGATATATTTATAGTCCAGAAAAATCGAAAACACCAACTGCCTTGCGACAGCACTGACAATCTCCCGCATTCGTCCCACCATGAACAGTACAGACTGCTAATCAGTTATCCCTAAAACCGTTAAGGTCGTGATTTAGCTCTGTTTTTTCATCCCTCTTAATTTATTGTTTTTATTATAGCATGTTTTCAAAAAATAATGAAACCTTTGCTCCCGTTACCGCCGGCAACGGGTATATAATAAAAAAAGCCGCTTTACGCGGCTTTTTTTATCTTACACCAAGGATATACTGGTTGAGTATTGCTTCCAGCATTTCCTGTCTTCCTGACGTAATTTCAGGTTCGCCGTGTTCAAGGACATACGCCTCAAGCTCCTTGAACCCTACTTTACCCTCTACAATGTCCTTACCGATACCCGTTCTGAAGCTTGCATAACGCTCTTCAATAAACTTGTCGAAAATTCCGTCCTGCACAATCTTATAAGCCACCTTGAACCCAAGGGCAAATGCGTCCATACCGGCTATATGGCCATAGAACAGGTCAACGGGCTCAAAGGATCCTCTTCTTACCTTCGCGTCAAAGTTCAGACCGCCTTTCGTAAATCCTCCCATTTTAATGACTTCCATCATAGCCAGCGTTGTTTCATAAATGTTTGTCGGGAATTGGTCGGTATCCCAGCCGAGAAGCAGGTCACCCTGATTGGCATCTATACTGCCGAGCATGTCATGGATCCTTGCCACGCGTAAATCATGCTGGAAAGTATGGCCTGCAAGAGTTGCATGGTTTGCTTCAATGTTCAGTTTGAAGTCCTTGTCAAGGCCGTGCATTTTCAGGAATCCTATAACCGTCGCAGCATCAAAGTCATACTGATGCTTTGTGGGTTCTTTTGGCTTGGGCTCAATCAGCAGCTGTCCGTCAAACCCGATTTCCTTCTTGTAATCAACGGCCATGCGCAGGAAACGGGCAAAATTGTCAAGTTCGAGTTTCATGTCGGTATTCAGCAGTGTTTCATATCCTTCACGGCCACCCCAGAATACATAGTTTTGACCGCCGAGTTCCTTTGTAATTTCCATGGCTTTCTTAACCTGGGCCGCTGCATAGGCAAAAACCGCAGCGTTGTTTGATGTTGCCGCACCATGGGTAAAGCGTCTGTGGCCGAAAGCATTCGTGGTACCCCAAAGTAGTTTGACATTACTGTCCTTCATTCTGTCCTTTATGCGGGCCACAATCTCATCAAGACGTCTGTTTGTTTCCCTGAGGTTGTCGGCTTCAGGAGCTATATCCCTGTCATGGAAACAGAAGAACGGCACATCGAGCTTCTCACAAAATTCGAAGATAGCGTCAACTTTTGCCCTTGCCAAATCCATCGGATCGGTAATGTTATCCCATGGTCTTATTGCCGTGCCGTCCAACCCGAAAGGATCGCTGCCTCTTCCCTGTAATGTATGCCAGTATGCCACCGAAAAACGGAGGTGCTCCTTCATCGTTTTTCCGCCGATTACTTCGTCGGGGTTGTAAAACTTAAATGCCAGAGGATTGTCAGATTTGGGGCCTTCGTATTTTATTTTCGGTATGTTTTTAAAAAATTCACTCATATTTACTGACCTCCCGTTAATATTTTTTCAGCCACAGTAAGGCTGATTTACTTTCCGAAAACTTTCCGTATCGGAATCATTGCCGCGCCCAGCGCAGAAGAATTCATGCCGAATTCCGAAGTGAGAATTTTAACTTTCGATAACGGATATTTAAGGGCTTTTTCATTTACCGTTCCTATTAACGTGTCCATTACCAGCGGAGCATAATCAGCAAAACATTTACCAAGGACAATTGCCTCGGGATTTAATGTGTTGATTAGGAAAGCCACCGCATAACCAACATATTTTGCACCTTTGTTAAGCACTTCTATGCACAGTTCATCCCCTTTATATGCAGCGTCAATCACCCGTTCCCATGTAAGTGCACCCGTTCCGGGGCGGATTACCTCGGAAGAATACCCGTGCTGAATTTTGTCATTTATTTCTTCAAGCATATGGCGGACAGATGCGTAGGTTTCAAGGCATCCCCTGTTTCCGCAGCCGCATTGCCTGCCGTTTTCCTTTACAATCAAATGCCCTATCTCCCCTGCGCTGCCGCTGTACCCGCGATAAACCGATTCCCCGATGAATATGCCTGCTCCAATTCCCGATTCAATGTTTATGCAAACAAAGTTTTCAACATTTGAGCATTTTCCAATCCAGTGTTCGCAAATTGCCGAACACATTGCTTCGTTCTCTATGTATACCGGCAAGTTCAGGATTTTACTTATTTTCGAATCCAGGTCCACTTCACTCCAGGACAGGTTTGGTGCTATGACAACCTTGTTTGTTTTCCTTTCCAGAATACCGGGAATGGACAATCCGCAGCCGATAAACCTGTCCACGTCCAATTTTTCACCGGCGACGGTTTCATAAAACTTTTCGCCGATAAGTTTAACAACCTCGTCAGCAGTTATACCCCGGCCGTATTCAAAACTCTTCTGCACGAGAATATTGGCGGTAATATCGGCTATTACCATTTTCAATTCGGTCATACCAATATCAAAGCCGACAGCAAAGTACGAATTTGGCTTTAACTCAAGCATCACCGGTTTTCTTCCGCCTGTGGATTCTCCCTGCCCTGTTTCGTGCAAAAAACCTTCCTTTATAAGCTCGCGGGTGATGCTGCCGCACGCCGTAGGGGAAAGGCCTGTCAAATCGGCCAGTTCCTTGCGGGACAGCCTTTTGTTCTTCCTGATCAGATCCAAGATGATAGCTTTATTAAGTTCCTTAAGATACTGATTATTACCCGTTATTTTCTTAGCCATAGCCTTTATACCAACTTAGCCAGCGTCTTAAAATCGTCCTTCAGCGATGTGTATAATTTCCTGTATAATTTGTAATACCCATTGTATTTTTCATGGGCTGCCGTATTTGGCTTCTGAGTTGACTTAACCTTTATTGTGGCTTCGCAGGCCTCTTCCACGCTCCTGTAAACTCCTGCGCCGACACCTGCGAGAAGTGCCACGCCGAAAGCAGGACCTTCGCTTGCATTAATCGTACATATGTCACGGTTGAACACATCTGCCTGCATCTGGCGCCACAACGGGCTCTTTCCGCCGCCTCCCGACGCTCTTACCTGGCTGATTTCAACGCCAAGCCCTTCAATAATCTCAAGACAATCCCTCAGGCTGTATACCACGCCCTCCATTACTGCGCGGATCATCTCCCGTTTTGTATGCTTCGCGGAAAGGCCGAAAAAGACTCCGCGGCAGTCGGGATCCAGATGCGGAGTGCGTTCTCCCATCAGATACGGCAGATATATAATCCCATTGCTTCCCGGCTCAACTTTTTCTGCGGCTTGATCCATAAGATAGTATGGATCTACACCCATAAGTTCAGCCGTTGCAATCTCTTCCCTGCAGAAATTGTTTCTGAACCACTGGAGGGAAAGCCCCGCACCCTGAGTGACGCCCATGATGTGCCATTTGTTCGGCACGGCATGACAGAATGTATGAACACGTCCCAGAGGATCGATATTGACATCATCACTGTAAGCAAAAACAACGCCGGAGGTTCCGATAGTCGAAGAGATAATGCCTTTCTTTACAATACCGTTGCCAACAGCGCCTGCCGCCTGATCGCCTGCACCGCCAACCACAGGGGTCCCGACTTTAAGGCCTGTCAGTTCAGCGGCTTTGCTGTGGATGGTTCCTGTAATTTCCTGGGATTCATAAACCTTACCCAGCATTGACTTGTCAAGGCCAAGTTTACTTATCACTTCATCGCTCCAGCATCTGTTGGGAACATCCAGAAACTGCATTCCGCTCGCATCGGATACTTCGGTTGCAAACTCTCCTGTCAGGCAAAAACGTACATAGTCCTTCGGCAAAAGGATTTTTCTTACTTTGTCGAAAATTTCAGGCTCGTTGTTTTTCACCCACATTACCTTTGATGCGGTAAAACCTGTTAAAGCGGGGTTTGCGGTAATTTCAATAAGCCTTTTTGCCCCTATCAGTTCGGTAATTTGCTCACATTCCGCACTGCTTCTCTGATCACACCAGATAATGGCCCTTCTAAGAACCTGATTATCCTTGTCCAGCAACACCGCACCGTGCATCTGCCCGGACAAGCCTACACCTTTTACTTCGTCAGGCGAAACACCGCTTTTGGCCAATACATTTCTTATCGACGTATAGGTGGCTCGCCACCAGTCTTCGGGATCCTGTTCGGCCCAGCCGTTCTTAGGCTGATACAGCGGATACTCCTGCAGGTCGCTGGCCACGGTATTACCCGTTTCGTCAAATAACACCGTTTTCGTGCCTGATGTTCCAATATCCACGCCTAATAGATAAGCCATTTTTCATTCACCTCCGACACTTTTTAAACTTATCTTAATAAGTCCACATTAATAAGTTTAACCCATGCGCCATAATAATGCAAGATGGCAGGATATATTTTAATGTTTTAGCCCTAATCTTTTTCTCTACCATCCCCTCCTGGGTTTGGACTTGGTTTTTCTTTGAGTTTTTTCGGTTTGCGTGGTTGAAACCACGATGCAGAACGTTAAAAATGCCGTTAATATCAGTGAAACAACAGAAAGGCTGGGATTAAACATGTTTCCTACAGCAGGATTGTAACCTCTGAAACCTATAACCGACAGACCCGCCGTTACGGGATAAATATTCAGAAGAAGCTTACTGCCGCTTGTGAACATTGATGAATATCCCAATACAAAGGCAAAAATAACCGACATTAAATGGTTTATCCCTGCCTTGGCCGCAAAGGCTATAACAGGGGTAATGCCTATATATATAAACAAATTAAACAACGTAATCTGCCAGAAGGATCTGAACAACAGTTCCGGGGTTAAACCGCCGAAAGTTGATAATACATAGGCAATTAGTGTGAAGCATCAGTTTTCCCACCTTTCATACAACTTTACCATAACTATTGCCGATACCGTCCCGACTATGGCCATATAAATACACATATTTAACGTTGAAGGGATTGCATCCCTTAATTCAGCTCCATACAGTTCCAGATTAACCTTTCCGATTTTACCAAGAATTCCCGCCGTCCAGAAGGTAGTTGTCGTAATTGGTACAATTTGATATACAATTTTGGGAACAACCGGATATAATGGAATGATAAAAAAACTTATAACGGTGTAAAATATCGTTAAAAGAACTGAGAAAACATACGTCCTTGCGACCGTTACATTCAGAATAACCAGCGGCAGAGTACCCATGGCTATGAATATGCCGTTACAAAGTGTTAAAAGAGCGTAACCCGGACAGTCATTGTAAGTAAAAAACATACTCCCAAATATTGCTATTGTTAAATGTGTGACAAACGCATAAAGAACACTGCTTATCATGAGCACCCCGATTTTGGCCAGCACAAGCTGCCTGCTGGTAACGGGAACGGTTCGCAGCGCTTTAAAAGTGTCATTATCCCGTTCAGTGAAAAACAATACCGATGAAAGTATACCGAGTACAACAGGCAATAAAAACTGTATGCCAAATCCTACAGAACTAATATAAAGTTCATCATAAAGTTCGGCCGGACTGCCATACCTTCCGGCAAACCGGGGCATTTTTAACAGCAGCGACAATCCCGCGGGAAAAAGCATTGCCGAAAGAAAAACGGCATAAATTATCTTTCTTCTCTTAAGTTTGACAAACTCACATTTTATCAGGCTAAGCAATTCCAACACCCCCGGTAATCTTTTTAAAATAATCTTCCAGGCTGTTCTCGTAAACATGAGCATCATAAACGTCAATGTCGTTTTTGACAAACGCCTTAATCAGCGTGGATACGTCGCAGGAAAAATCATAGACAAAAATTTTATCTTCGGAACTTACTCCATAGTTTCTAATACCGAATTCGTCTTCAAGCAGAGCCGCCGCCCTGTTTGTATCCGATACGCAAAATCCGATGCTTTTCCTGTTTTTATTTTTCAAGTCTGAAATTGACGCCTCTTCGATAAGCACGCCGTTGTCAATAATGCCTATATCGTCCGATATCATCTCAATTTCAGACAAAATATGGCTGGATATTATAATTGTTTTTCCCTTTTTATCACACAAATCCCTCAGCAGTTTTCTCATCTCCGCAATTCCAATGGGATCCAGACCGTTTATAGGTTCATCCAGAATGAGCAGTTCCGGATCATGCATTATCGCCAGAGCTATTCCCAACCTTTGTTTCATTCCTAACGAATACTCACCGAAAAGTTTTTTTTCCTTATAAGGGAGGGATACCAAATCCAAAGCTTTTTCAACTGCGTCTTTCTGCGGAATTCCCCTGAGCTCTGCAAATATTTTCAGATTTTCCGTGCCGGTCAAGTTCGGATAAAATCCGGGTCTTTCAATTAAATTTCCGATTCGCGGGAGAATTTCCCTTTCATTGTTTTTTATATCTTTACCAAAGATCCTGATTTCTCCCGATGTGGGCTTTACAATACCAAGCAGCATTTTCATGACGGTTGTTTTTCCGGCTCCGTTCCTTCCCAATAAACCGTATATGGTATTCTTTTTTACATGCATGTTCACATTCTTAACCGCATACTGCTCTCCGTATTTTTTTGTCAGCCCTTTAGTTTCTATTATAAAATCCCCCATATAAGACAACCATCCTTCCTTCTTTGTTATTTTCGAAACCATTATAAACAATAAGTCTTGCAACAACCTTGTATCTGCCTTGAAAAAAGCATGAAAAAAACCTCGAAATCTTGTCGAGGTTTTTGGCCAAAAACCTATTCAACCCGCGGAAAAGTAATTTTAAAACTGGTGCCTTTGTTTTTTCCGGTGTCTACCAGAATATTTCCTTTCTGCTTTTCAACAAGGAGCCTGACTATGGACAGGCCCAAACCGCTTCCTGTGCCGCCCCGTGCCCCCGAGACTTTGAAAAACTCTTCAAATATCTTTTCCTTTAAACCCGGATCTATACCCACACCGTCATCAGATATTTCCAGTTTTATTTTTTCTTCTTCACCCGTCAGCCGCACCTTTACATTCTTTGCGTCGGCGTGCTCAATTATGTTCTTAATGAGATTGTTTATAACAGTCTGATAGCTTATTTCATCAATATACCCGTCCAGTCTGGAATCCGGGATGTCAATATCATAATTAATATTTCTTTTCTCAAAAATGGGGACCCAGTCTATAAGAACCATTCTGGTATACTCCGACAAATCCGTTCTTTTCAGGTTTAACTCATCGGTGTTTGAATACAACTTTGCCCATTCAAAAATCTGGTTGACATTATCCTTTAACTGTTTTGCTTTGCTCAGGGCTGTCTGTAAATATTCTGCGTTTTTTTCCCTGTTCAGATCCATGTCCATTGCTTCCAGATATCCTATAAGTGTCGTAAGCGGCGTCCTGAGGTCATGGGCCAAATTCGTCAACAAACTTCTGTGGGCTTTTTCAGATAATTTCAGCTTTTCTATTTCGGTGTTTTTTTTATCAATAATTGCGTTTATGGAAAATACAATTTCAGAAAAAGGGGCATTCCTTCTGATTAAAATTTTTCTTCTTGTAGACTCTTCTTCACCCATCTCCGCCAATTCCCTGCTCACCCGCATAACGGAGCCTTTCAACTGTTTATACTTATACAGCAAATAAATACAGGCGCAAACCAGCACAATCATAACAGCGGTTTCAATCATTTTTTACCACCTGAAACAAAACGGTACCCCATTCCTTTCACCGTTTCAATAAACTTATGCTTTTCCCCGCCTGAAACGGATTCTATTTTGGAACGCAATCTGCTTATAACCGACATAATATTGCTGTCATCGTACTCATAAGGTTCTTCCCATACCGCCTCATATATCTGTTTTTTAGTAAAAACCCTTCCGGCGTTTTGTGCCAGATATAGGAGTACCTGATATTCCTTTGGATTTAACTTAACTTCGTTGCTGTTTAAAAATACTTTTTTCTGAATATCGTCGATTTCCAAATTATCAAAAACGTAAATACCCTTTTTAGTTCCGCCCGCAGCATTAAATTCGGTGGCCCGGCGGATAAGCGAGTTAACACGGGCGCCGTAATCGTCCGCACCTGTATTCAGCCCTTTAACCTTGTCTTCGGTTTCGGCTTTTGCCGTAAGCATCAAAACAGGCACAGAACTGGTTTCCCGAATCTTTTTCAGCGTGTCAAGCCCGTCAAGCAAAGGCATCATTATATCCAGAACTATTAAGGCATACTCTCTTTTTAAAACACTTAGCAATGCGTCCACTCCATTGTTTTTAATATCCACATTGTAAGACTGTTTTTCCAGATAGTCTTTAAGTAATTTACATAAATCTTCATCATCGTCAACCACTAAAATGTTCCGTTTTTCATCAACCACCATCGCAATCCTCCTGTGGTAAAAGCCGTCCTGTTCATTGTCCCTTCACAGCTCCGATTTACAAACGTCTTTATACAGCGGACTGTTAATGCCCATCTGGCTTATTACCATTTTATAATATTGTCCTCTTTGGTTCATAAGGCTTTCATGGTTGCCGCTCTCCACTATTCTTCCGTCACTGATAACAAGAATATGATCGGCATCCCTTATTGTGGACAGACGGTGAGCTATCAAAAAGCATGTGCGGTTTTTCATCAAGTTAACCAAGGCCCGCTGGATGTCTTTCTCGGTTTTCGTATCAACGCTGCTGGTTGCTTCGTCCAGTATTAATATAGGGCTGTCGCACAGCACCGCGCGGGCAATTGCAATAAGCTGGCGCTGGCCCTGGCTTAAATTGTCAGTGGCACCCGAAACCATAGTATTATACCCGTTAGGCAATCTGCTAATAAAGTCATGGGCTCGGGCTATTTTGGCAGCCCTGATTACCTCTTCATCGGTTGCGTCCTTTCTGGCATAGCGAATATTGTCCATAATGGTACCGGTAAAAAGGCATGTGTCCTGAAGCACTACCGAAAAGCATTTTCTGAGACTGTTTCGTTTGATGCCGGTTATCGGCTTATTATCAATCAGTATCCTTCCGTCATCCGGATCATAAAAACGCATCAGGAGATTCACAATAGTTGTTTTTCCCGCGCCTGTTTCGCCGACAAGCGCAATCACTTCTCCCGCCTTTACGCTGAAATTTATGTTTCTCAATACAGGAGTTGTTTTATTGTAAGAAAAACTCACATTATCAAACACCACATGTCCTTTCGGATGCTCCAGATCAGCAGCACCTTCCGGGTCAGCCGCTTCCTCCTCACTGTCCAGAATCTCAAAAACCCGTTCCGCGCCCGCCAGAGCAGACTGTATTGTATTAAACATGCCTGCAATGGAATTAAGAGGATGGGCAAATTGCTTTGAATAACTCAGGAAACTCACCACGGTGCTGACAGGAAGGTTATAATTCACCGCAAGTATTCCTCCTGTTATCGCGGTAGCGGTGAAAACAAGGTTATTAATGACGTTCAGAAGGGGCATCATATATCCAGACCATATATGAGCCTTTGTACTGCTTTCATTCAACTTTTCATTGACTTCCCTGAACTTCTTTAGAACATCCTTCTGTTTTCCGAAAGCCTTTACCATTTTCAGGCCAAGGATGTTTTCCTCAATGATCCCGTTAAGCGCACCGAGATTGCGTTGCTGTTCGAGAAAATATGCACGGCTTCTGGATGCAATTAACCGCGTAAGAGCGGTTACAAGGGGAATACATAACAGAACAACAAGAGTCAGCGGTATGTTCATTCGTACCATTACCACAAGGGAACCTATAAGGGTCAGAATACTTGATATTAACTGTGTTGTTGTCTGGGCAATGGTAGAACTGATATTGTCCACGTCATTTGTAATCCGGCTCATCGTGTCGCCATGGGAACGCGTGTCGTAAAATTCCAACGGAAGCTTCTGCATTTTTTCGAAAACTTCTTTTCGCACAGTGTAAACAAGTTTTTGCGAGACTTTGAGTATAATCACTCCGCTGAAAGCTGAAATGAGCCAATTTATTGCGTGTAAAGCCACGATTATCAGCAAATATTTCACGAGCATTCCTGTGTCCACAGTTCTGGCTGCAAGCTCAAAGGCATCAAAGGTCTTTCCGGTAAAATACGGAATCGTGACTGAAATTAACGATGAAACTGCAGTAAGGAACATAGCCAGAAAAATGGATTTCCCCCATCGCATATATATTTTTATGATACGCGTCATAGTTCCCTTTGCATTTTTAGGTTTCGCTCCGGGTGCAAAACGGCTGGGCCCGCCGCCAGGCCTCATCGCGCCAAACGACGGCATCTTTGTTTCAGGTCTTGAAATATTCTGTCCCATTCACTGCGCCCCCCCTGCTGCTTTCTATTTGCGTTCTGTATATATCCCGATATACTTCGCATTCCTTCATCAGTTGCTCATGTGTGCCGTAACCCACTTTTTCGCCGTTATCCAGAACAAGAATCCGGTCTGCATACATGGCTGTGCTGCAACGCTGGGTTATGATTATCACGGTCTGAGTACGGTCCCTGTTCATCAGATTTTCACGCACTTTTGCTTCGGTTACCGCATCCAGTGCGCTGGTGGCGTCATCCAGTATAAGCACCGGGGAGTTCTTAAGTATCGCCCTGGCTATGGATACACGCTGCTTCTGTCCGCCTGAGAGATTCACTCCTCCGCTCCCCAAAAGGCTTTCATAGCCGTCCTTCATCCTGCTGACAAAATCATCGGCCAGTGCCGTCTTCGCTGCTTTTCTCACCATTTCATCGGTGGCTTCCCTGTTTCCCCACCTGATGTTTTCGGCAACTGTACCTGAAAAAAGCATAGGTTTCTGGGGTACAATCGCTATATTTTTGCGTAACAGCTCAACATCCAGTTCTCTGATGTCGCATCCGTTAATCAGAATTCTTCCGCCGTTCACGTCGTAGAACCTCAAAAGCAGCCATGCCAAAGTGGATTTGCCGCTTCCCGTAGGTCCGATAATTGCAAGGGTTTCACCGCTTTTAACCGAAAACGATAAATTTTTCAGCGCCGGTACTCCACTGCCGTTTGGATACGCAAAAGTGACATTTTCAAATTCAATATCCCCGTTTAATTCTTTTTCCTCACCGCCGGTGAAATCCCCGTCACATTCAAATACTTCCTTAATACGGGCGGTGGAAGCCTTTGTCCTTACAAAGGTATTAAATATATTCGTAATCATTATCAAGGACGTCAGCATTTGCGACATATAAACGGTAAATGCCGTAATATCGCCCGGGTTTGCAAGATTTACCGCAAACAGCCTGCTTCCGGCATAAATTACAGTAACCGTTCCGATACCGACCGTGAAGGTAATTACGGGCGATATCAGCGTAATAATCATTTGAGCCGATATCCCGCTTTTCATAAGATTTGAATTGGCATTTTCAAACTTCTCACTTTCTTCTTCGTAAGTGCCAAAGGCTTTTACCAGGCGCACTCCTATGAGGTATTCCTGGACAACCGAATTTACCTTGTCCATTGCTTTCTGAAATACAGAATACCGTGGATAGCTGAGCTTCATACTGACAATAATGAGAGCGGCAACTATCGCAACAACACAGTATACAATAAGGCTCAGCCTGAAGTTGAGCATGCTTGCAAGAACTATGCTGCCTGCGCAAGTTATCGGCGCTTTCATAAAAATCCGCATAATACCGTTAACAAACTGTACTATTTGAGATGTATCATTGGTCATACGGGTAATAAGCGATCCGCTTTCAATTTTGTCAACACTTCGTTCTGAAAAATATATTATCTTTTCAAACAAATCATATCTTAAATCTGCTCCCATGCGCTGGGATACCATACTGGCCAGAATGTTTCTTGTAACTGCAAAACACGCGCCTAAAAACGTTACCAGCAGCATACGGCTTCCCCAGTAATAAACCTGGGAAATCTGGCTTTGAGCAATCCCCATATTAATTACGTTTGACATAAGCGTTGGGGCAAGCAGATCGCACACCGCCTCACATGCAACACAAAAAACGGCTGTCAGGAAAGGAAACCAGTATTTTTTGAAATATCTGCCGTACAAATTCATAAGCTAAATCCCTGTCTTCCTGTAAAATACACATTTTAAGCTGTATACTTCTATTATATATTCTTTTTGTCATCACCGATCAACATATTTCGCACGATGCAAAAACCGTTCAGGACGGCAGATTATCCACTCTGAACAGTTACGGAATAAAACAAAAAAACTGAATAGCCGCTGCAACGGGCGGCATTCAGTATGTAAACAACTTAAATCCGGTATCTATGCACTGTAATTTTTCAAAAACTCAATAGCGTTGTTTTCATCAAGGGGTTTGCTTATCAGGTATCCCTGAACTCTGTCGCAGTCGTGTTCCATTAAATAATGCAGTTGTATGTCATGCTCTACGCCCTCGGCTACTGTACAATGCCCCAGCTTATGGGACATGGAGATAATATCGCTGGTTATAACCTTGTCCGGATTGGCATCCAGCAAATTATCAATAAAATATTTGTCTATTTTCAGGCTGTCCACGTTGAGTTCCTTTTCCCTGGCAAGGGAGGAATAACCTGTTCCGAAATCATCTATTGCAATGTGAATTCCCGCCGTTCTCAGTTTGTTAATAGCTTTGTTTATACGCGCAAAATCGGAAGAGAAAACCGATTCGGTAATTTCAAGGCATATATTTCCCGGATTTACGTTCATTTTGGCTATTAATTCAAGCAGCCTGTCGGTAAACTCAGGTTTCAGAAGCTGGATAACCGAAATATTGACTGAAACCGAAATGTTTCCATAGCCGTTTTCGTTAAGCCTGCTCAAAAACTTAAAAGCATTTATAATAACTTTTTCACCTATCGGGATTATGAGTTTTGTTTTTTCGGCAACCGGGATAAACTCCGCCGGGGAAACAAGTCCAAGCTTTTCGGTCTTTAATCTGCACAATGCCTCAAAATCGCAAATGGAGCCGCTTTTTAAATCAAGAATAGGCTGATAATGTAAAAACAACTCGTCTTTTGTACCGGTATCGTTTGCTATTGCAAAAAGCGCCCTTTCAATCTCTATTTCACGGTTAACCATCGACTCCAGTTCATCATCATAAAAACATATCACATAATCATTATCATACAGATTTATGGATCTATCAGTGGCGAGTAGCATCCTTCTCATAAGCAGTTCTGCATTGATTTCGCTTTGATGCTGATCAATTTCAACAATTCCTATACCGCCATTTATTCTGTCGGTTATAAACAGTGACTCCAAAGTCTCCGCCACGGCATTGCCAAATTCAACAAGCTCGTTTTTATCACTATATCCCACTATGTAAAAAACAAACCGGTTTTCACGGACATGGAACAGTTGCCTGTTTTCGGAACAAAGCGCGCTTAAAACCGCAGCAGCCTTTTTTATCAGACTTTGAGTATAATTAAACCCGTATTTTACCGTCAATAACTGAACAGCTGTAAGATTTACGCCAATAAGCGCCTTTTTTATGTCTTTCTTTTTCTTCAAATCATTTTCAAGTAATGAAATTAAGTACTCCCGGTTATACAATCCTGTGGTTCTGTCATGCTCGTTATTATATTTTAACGCATCTTCCACTGCCTTTCGATCCGATATGTCAAGAATAATTCCTTCCAGGGCTTCAACTTCACCGTTGTCGTTGAAAATCCCCTGGCCCAGTTCCAAAACCCATTTTCTTTCACCCGTTGCGGTTATAATCTCGTATTCGTATTTAAACTGCTGTCTTTGGGCAAGGACTTCCTTCCATTTATTCCACAAAGCTTCCCGGTATTCGGGGGAAATAATGTCTTTAAATGAAAGTTCCCTGTTATTCAGAAGGCTTTCCGGACGATAGCCGGTAAGGGCATAACATCCGTCAGAAACAAACTGCATTGTCCATTCACGATCATAATTGCATCTGTATGCAAGTCCAGGTAAATGGGAAAGAAACACCGATTTGCTGCGCTCACTTTCATGCAGGGCTTCTTCAAATATTTTTCTGTCAGTAATATCCTGTACCAGACAGATATGACCGAAAATCCGATCTTCCGGCAGAATAAGCGGAGCTACAATCATATGTACCCAGACCACCGAGCCGTCAGGCCTTATATAGCGCTTGTCCATGCAATACATTCCAATTTCACCAGCCCTGAGCTTTTTGAGGTTTTCCGCGTCTTCCCCCAGATCATCGGGATGGGTTATCTTTTCCCACCCGATAATATTTATTTCTTCCTCTGTTCTCCCCACAATCTGCTCGAACATCGGGTTAACCTTTATGACGGGCTTATCGTGTCCTTTCAGCTCATGGGAAATGGCAATTCCGATGGGTGCCTGTGTAAAAATCATGTCAAATGTAAGGGTTTGTTCATCCAGTCTCTGTTCCAGAGCCTGTTGTGCACGCAACAGTGTAACATGTACGTCTATCCTTGCTTTCAGCGAATGCATATGGATTGGCTTGCGGATAAAGTCAACGGCACCAAGTCTTAGACCTCTGATTTCATTTTCCAGCTCATCGTAATTTGTAAGAATTATCGTCCGCAGATTTTTAAAACGCCGGTCGCACCTCAAAGCCTCAAGTACCTGAAAACCATCCATTCTTGGCATATTAAGATCAAGTATAAGAATGTCAACGTCATTGTGTTCGTTAAGCACATGCATCGCTTCCACGCCGTCACAAGCCGTCAAAACCTGATAGTCGCTGAGCATATCCTTTATTATTGTTCTTTCAACCGTCGAATCTTCAGCGACCAAAATTTTAACCCGCATTGTAAAAAAACCCCCCAAGCTCAAAGCTACCCAATATCCAAATAACTTAATATATCAATCAGCTTTCCGAATAAATCTGAAAACATTGCGTAAAGTTTCCCTGTCTCTTTTTTGTCTTCTTCCAAAAGCGCTTTCTGTAAAGCTGCAGCCCTTTCGAACAACGATTTGCCCCTTTGCTCCCTGTACTGCTTTTCATTCTGTGAACTGTTTCCGCAGCTTCGGCATATCTTTTTTCCTGTTCTTCCTGTACAATTCCACCGCTTATTTTCCGTTATTTTCCGTGATGACAATTCAGTATACATTTAATTTATCGAACAAATCATCCTTCAAGCATTATAATTTTCGGCGTCCTGCAAAAGCAGCGTTTTATAATTTAAACCAAGTATTGTATACCCATATAAAAAACTTTTTACCATGTTTTTTTAAATGCCCATCATAGTATATTACCAGTCATTAAGCCGAATCAAATTTTAATACTTTTTCCAATGGCGGGAAATGTCCGGGCCATACACCACCCGTTTTTCAAATCAAAGGAACAATTAAATTCTTACAATTAACCATTGCCGATGCATTTTGTCAAATGAAAATGCATTTATAAAGGCTTTATTAAGTTAAGGCGTTTTTTTGACAGTTAATTTTATTTTTTCAATATTCATGTTCTGCCATATGGCAAAAACTGCATTCCCAATCTTTTTTGTTAGGAAAATTTTGTATGAAAAAACAGAACGTAAAAATGCCTTATAGGTAGGCTTAAAACAATAGACAAAGAGTTGTGCGTCGGAAAAGTTGGGTTTCAATTCCTTATGGGTAGGCTACAAACTTTATGTACACAGACTACATCCTTTAACTTTCATCGACATTTCAGTCCTTTTTAGTTAGACCTAAATCAATAATCAGAAAAGAAAGAATTTCCAGAGTTTCAACTTCTATATGTAAACTTAGAACTTAAAACAATCGCCGTTATGAAACTTGCCGGCAATGGTTTCAATTCCTTATAGGTAAATTTAAAACCCGTAAAATATGCATAAAAAGGCTAATTCCCCTGGCACATACATAAGCATATTGTGCCAGGGGCAACAATTTGCTTAAATCCAACATCATTACTGCGCACTCAGCATATAGATGGGAGGGCAATTAGGTATCTTCAACCGAGTTTAATGACTGGCCGTACAACCCGAATAAAATGATGGAAAAATGATTTACGAAGTTATCGGAGAGTTTGAAGAATTCCTTCCCGGTCGAGATGCGGAAAGCATAATAGCTATGATAATATTTAAAAGTTGAGATATGAAAAGCAGGAGCGGATAAAACACTCCTGCTTAATGCTGATTAGGTGCCACCTTTTATTAATTTTTTAATTTTGTCATGCTTATAATTGAACAATGATTAAACTTTTATATATAAAAAACCACTCTCATAAAGAAGAGTGGTTTTGGTCGGAGTGACTGGACTCGAACCAGCGGCCTCTTGGTCCCGAACCAAGCGCTCTACCACCTGAGCCACACCCCGATGCTCTTTTATATTACAATATAAATAAAAAAAGATCAAGTAAAATTTCATAGATATAAATTGCATATAAATTGCAATATTAAATGCCGTGAAAAATTTGGTAAATCCGTTGCAATAATACAACTAAATATAGAAAACAAATATTTATGTTTGATATTAAATAACGTTTTAGTGTAAGTATCCACTTATAACTTCATTTCATAAATTAACTTATTAAATTTTTTCTTCTTCTGCTAAAGCCATAACTTTATTCCATATGAAATCTATAAAACTCTTTTTTTAAGAAAGTAATATGGCCAACTCTTGTACCGTCATAAGAACAATACGTACTGTTCTACCATCAGCAAAAGTTTCTAATGCGTCTTTTGTATATCCAGAATAACTTATAAATAATCCTCTCGTAAAACTTGGTTTAGATGATACTTTTTCATTAAATACTACCATTCCCTGATAATGCTTTGGTACCGGGAGTAAAAATAAAATGGTGTCTATTATATAATTAAATCACAAGGGGGAGTTATGATTATGGATAAAAATACTTATTTTGAAACAGTTAAAAAGATAGCTATTGAAAAAGTTTTAAATCAATACAGTTCTGAATCAGATCCGTCCCATATTTATGAAATACAGCAAATTTTCCAATTACGTTACTTCGAGCAGACACAAAATTCTTGACAAGTCTCTTACTGTATACTTTTCTTTTAGGTACAACTCTATGGCGTATCTTTCTCTTTCATTTAGGTGTTTGTTTTTTCTTGTTTCTGTGTTATTATTCATATATAACTCATGGTACTCCTTTGCTAATGTTTTTCTTTGGCTATTAAACATTTTACAATGGATTACCATGAGTTTTCTATATATTACGGCATTTTATTTTACAACTTCCCATATTTTTGTCAATCAAGCAAGCATCCTCCCATCACACCGGAGGATACCGCTTGATTCTAATTTACTACTTATGCTTGTTATTCATCCAGCCGGCTGTTTAACTCCTCAATCAGCGGCAGCAATTCCGACGGCTTATGAACAATATAATCAGGCGTTTCCTCGGGTGAAGAAGGCTGCATGTTATACCGCGGGGACCATGCCATAAGGATGGACGTTATACCAAACCTGTTTGCCCCGACTATATCCTTTTTTAAATTGTTTCCAATCATTACAATTCTTTTTTTGTCTTCTTCGGTTAAACTGTTTTTTTTCATTGCATCCTCAAACATGACGGCCGCAGGTTTCTGCTTGCCCACAATTTCCGAAACGGTCCATGTTTTAAAACAGTGTTTCAGACCGTTTTGGGTATAGACGTTTTCAAAGGACTGGTATTCGCCGTCGGCCACCAGTGCAATGGTATAACCGGCTTCATAGAGTGCCTTCAGCGTTTCGGCGGCACCTTCTATCGGTTCGGCATGGATCACAATGCCGTTTTCATCCCGTATTTCAGTTGATTCGTCAATTATTGTATCACCACTGTCTATGAAAATCACAAGTTTTTTAGATTGCTCTCTGTTCATCATATGAAAAACCTCTCAGTTTCAGTTCTTCCACCCTGTGGCACGCAACAAAGTGGTCTTTTTCTATTTCGCGGTATTCTGGCGGTTCTTTTTTGCAAATGTCTTTGCAGTAACTGCACCTTTCATGGAAATAACAGCCGCTTGGCGGATTGGCCGGGTTGGGTATTTCGCCTTTTAGCGGAATTCTGTTCATCTTATATGTTGGATCGGCTACCGGAACCGAAGACAACAACGCCTCGGTATACGGGTGCATGGGTCTTGAGAACAGGGTTTCGGTTTCTGCAAACTCAACCATTTTTCCAAGATACATTACCCCTACTTTATCCGAGATATATTCAACCACCGACAAATCATGGCTGATAAAAATGTATGTAAGACCGAATTCCCTCTGCAGATCCTTTAAGAGGTTTATAACCTGCGCCTGTATGGATACGTCAAGTGCGCTTACCGGTTCGTCGCATACCACAATCCTCGGATTTATAACCAAAGCCCTTGCAATTCCTATCCTCTGCCGCTGACCACCCGAAAAGGCATGAGGATAACGTCTCAGATAACTGGGATTCAAACCGACCTTTTCAGCTATTTCAGTGGCCCGCTGCTCCATTTCACTTTTTTTCATTTTAGGGAAATTGGCTTTCAGCGGTTCGGTGATTATATTCAGAACGGTCATGCGGGGATCCAGCGAGGAATACGGATCCTGGAATATCATTTGTATATCCTTGCGCAATTCTTTCAGTTTCTTTTTGTCAATACTCAGAAAATCGTATGTTATACCGTCTTCGGCCGTATATAATACCTGACCGCTTGTGGCAGGTATGGCACGCACTATGCACCTTCCCAGCGTTGTTTTTCCGCATCCCGATTCCCCTACTATTCCGACGGTTTCGCCTTTTTTAATGCTGAAACTTATATCGGTTACCGCCTTGACAGTTATGTTTTTCGACGTATATTCCTTATATAAATTTTTTACTTCAAGTATATATTCGCTCAATATTACGCCCCTCCTCACAGGTATTCCGTTATACAGCATGGCAGCTGACGGTATGTCCCGGCCCAACCTCGATAGTTTCGGGCTCTCTCACATTGCAGACCCCGTCTATCCGGCAATGGCAACGTTCGTAAAAACCGCAGCCGGGCGGCAGATTCAATGCCAGCGGAACGGTGCCTTCGATTGAATCCAGCCGTTCTTTTCTCTTTGAACCGATTTTATGTACCGAACCAATCAAACCTTTTGTGTAGGGGTGCTTCGGATTGAAATATATCTCCTCAACAGGGCCTGTTTCCACAATTTTTCCAAGGTACATGACCGCAACCCTGTCGCACATTTTTGCAACAGTGCCAAGGTCATGGGTTACGAAAAGAACCGACATTTTGAGATCTTTCTGAAGTTCCTTTATAAGTTCCAGGATCTGCGCCTGAATAGTAACGTCGAGTGCCGTCGTAGGTTCATCGGCTATCAGAAGCTTGGGTCTGCAAACCAGAGCCATCGCTATTAAAGCACGCTGAAGCATTCCGCCTGAAAATTCATGGGGATACTGGTCATATCTTTTTTCAGCATTGGCTATTCCTACTTTTTTCATCATGTCTATTGTAATTTCCCTTGACTTCTTTTTGTCTTTTGTTATATGAAGCCTCGTACATTCATTAATCTGACTGCCGATTGTATACAGCGGGGAAAAGCAAACCATAGGCTCCTGAAAAATCATCGATATCTGTTTTCCACGAATATCGCGTATTTCGGGCCCCTTTGGCGACATTTTAAGGATATCAACAACTCTTTCGCCGGAATTGAAAAGAATCTCGCCGGTGGTGGAACATTTCTGATCATTTAGAGCCAATATGGCTTTACATGTAAGCGATTTCCCGCATCCCGACTCCCCGACCAGTCCCAGCGTCTCTCCTTTGTCAATGTGAAAAGAAACGCCACGTACTGCAGTCAAGATACCTTCTTCGGTTTTTATATTTATATGGAGATTATTTACCCGGATAATAGTTTCTTTTGCGTCCATAATTGCCTCCAAACCTTTATTTGTATGGATCTGCCGCATCCCGTAACCCGTCACCGATGAAGTTAAAGGCCAGCACCGTAATAATTACGGCAAACAACGGTATAAGTTTCCAAGGATGCATTGCTATACTGGTTATATCCTGCGCTTCCTGCAGCAAAACACCCCAGCTTGTTGCCGGAGAACGGATACCAAGGCCCAGAAAGCTCATCGATGTTTCACCGATGATCATTCCCGGTATGCTCATTGTAAGACTAACTATAAGGTAACTCATGAAACCGGGAATAAGGTGTCTTGTAATAATTTTCCAGTTGCTTACTCCGGCGACTTTTGCAGCCAGTATATAATCCTCCTCACGCAATGATATGAATTTTCCGCGTACAATTCTTGCCAGACCGGTCCACGAAATAAATGAAACAATTATCGTTATATAAAGGTACACTCTGACGATAGGTATATCAGGCGGTATTGCCGCCGATAACGCCATCCACAGAGGAATTGTCGGAAGTGACGACAGAACTTCAATAACCCTTGAAATCACCGTGTCCACTGCTCCGCCGAAATATCCCGCAATTCCGCCGATTATTATTCCCAACACAAAACTTATTATCGTACCTGCAAAAGGTACCGTAAGCGAGACCTGACTTCCCAAAATCATTCGGGAAAACAGATCCCGTCCCATTGAATCGGCTCCCATTAACAGTATTACTCCGCCTTTTTCGACACCGAACAGATGAATATCAGTTTTTATTATTCCGAACAGCTTATATTCGCTTCCGTGTGTAAACCACTTTATCCTGTATATTTCATCGGTGTTTTCGGTATATATCTTTCTTTTCGTTACAGGATCCCGTTCCATTTTAATGCCGTATACAAACGGCCCTATGTATTTGCCTTCATGAAACAAATGTACTTTTGTCGGAGGAGCGTTAACAATTTTCGAGTTATAGGAAACCAGATCATACGGGGCTATGAAATTGCCGAACAAAGCCACAAAATACATAAAGCCCAGTACCCACAGACTTACCGTGGCCAGTTTATGTTTTTTAAACTTCCTCCTCATTAACGTCCACTGAGAAGCAAGATAATATTCCTCTTCCTTAGTCATTTTTTTGCCCTTGACATCTTCCAAAGTCATTTCAGTTACTCCTCTCCGCGTACCTGATTCTCGGGTCAAGCCATGCCAGCACAATATCTGACAATAATGTTCCGAGCACTACCAGAAATCCCTGGGTCAGAAGAATGGTTCCCGCCAGATACATATCCTGAGTCTTTAACGCCTCATAAAGCACCGGCCCCAAAATAGCCATATTCATAACAATGGCCGATATCGTCGAACCCGAGAAAAGTTTTGAAAGGGATCCGGCAAGTCCGCTGACTACAGGGTTTAATGCCGCTCTGAGGCAGTATTTGTATATAATTGTTCTTTCGCTTACACCTTTGGCCCGTGCGGTCAACACATACTGCCTTGTAATTTCATCAAGCATCTGGGCTCTTACCGTACGTATCACACCACATGTGCTGTCGGTCCCTATTACTATTATGGGGATAATCATGTGTCTCAGAAATGAACCCAAATTATTGATATTCAGACCCTCTCTTAGAATTTCTTCTGAAAATAACCCAAGCAGCGGGTCGCCTGTCCATTTGAAAGATATATACATTAATATGATTGCCAGAAGGAAATTAGGCGTGGCAATACCAAGAAAACCAAACGCGGTGAATACAAAATCTCCCACCGAATACTGGTGAAGTGCACTGTAGATTCCGATTGGCAGTGAAACCAGGTACGTAAAAATCATAATAATCAGGGTGATTATAACAGTCAGCGGCAATCTGGACATGATAACCGTCCACACCGGTCTGTTGTACGCAAAGGAATAGCCGAAATCGCCTTTAGTAATTATATTCTTCATCCACATAAAATACTGTACGTACCATGGCTTATCCAGTCCGTACTGCTGCCTCAGTTTTGCTATATCTTCGCTGGTGAAAATTTCACCCTCTGCAGACATTCTGGAAACGTAACTGGTGATATAATCACCGGGCGGTAACTGAATAATAAAGAAAACAATAATTGACAGTAACAGAACTGTAGGAACAAACATTAGAACACGTCTAAATATATAGTTTCTCATGTCTCCACATCCATCCCATTTCTGATATCAGGCTGAAGGCCGGTAAACGGCCTCCAGCCTTTTCTTTATTTAGTCTCCATAATACAAGCACTGGAAGTGAGCAATTCCGAAATCCCTGAACTCGTCACAGAAAATTGAGTTTTCAGGGAAATTCTTTATTTTTTTGTCTTTTATGATAAGAGTAGGCAGGGCCTCCATGTAGCCGATAATCCAGATATTCTTTTCATGGAGTTTCAGCATTTCAAGCGCAATCCTTTCTTTCTCCTCTGCAGTAATGGCAGATCTCATCTGCTGATAGAGTTCGCAGAGTTTCTTCAGATCGCCTGTCGGCTCTACTCCTTCCTTGCCGTTGGATGCGACCCAGTTACCGACTGCGCCGTACCACGCCGCATAATTTCTTACAGGTACAACGGTATCGGGTCTCAGAATGATACTGAATGTGGATGCAGGTGTAACCGGTGCAAGAACCGCCTCATGGTCATTGCTGGCCAACATGTTTTCAAGTACTGAACGATCCATCGTTTTATAAGTTGTCTTAATACCCACTTCCTTGAAATATTTCATCAGCAGCTCCGCAGAGGCATCTGCATTGGCATCGGTCATTGCCTGAATGTTCAGAACAAAGTCGGTACCATCGGCAAAATCATAATATCCGTCGGATCCCATAACAAGACCGCAGGATTCAAGCAACTGCTTAGCTTTTTCAGGATTGTATTCGGTCCACTTATTAGCCCATTCTTCGCTGTAACCCATCGCACCTTCTGCAGGAGCGGCCTGTCTTCCTTGAGCAAAACCTTCCGAAAGAATCTCGGCATACTCCTCACGATCCACTGCAATGGACAGAGCCTGTCTGAAATCAGGATTCTGGAACAGAGCCCTCTTCTTTTCATCTTTCACGGTCTGATTCAGATGAAGTTGTGAAACAGTATCTGCCCAAGAAACAGATGCCCATTCAACAAACTCATATCCTCCTCTTTCCATGTTTTCATACAAAACATCGTAATCAGCATAGCTCACTGCTGCTACGTCAACCGTTCCGTCCAGAATTTTTAGCAACCCCTGCTCAGGATCCTGTATTTTTATAAATCTTAGTTCGTTTATATACGGAAGCTGCTGGCCTTTTTCATCAACCTTCCAGTAATACGGGTTCCTTTCCATTACGAAATAGTCGCCGTCGCAGTCGTTGTTGGGTCTGTTCTCGAACACAACCCACGGACGGAGGGTGGGTCTTCCGGGAACATTCCAGTAATAATAACCTGTTTCCTTACCCATTGCGGCGACATCGGAATAACCCATTTCCTTAGCTTTCTTCTCGGCTTCCGCTTCTCCTATAAACTTCGGAAGTATCTGCTTATACCAGTGTGCCGGTGCAAAACACCATTTGCCGTTAATTGCAAGTTCCTCAAGGAAAGTGGGTTTCGGCGCCTGGAATTTTACCTTAAACGTATAATCGTCAACTTTCTCGAATTCAGCAATTGTTTCATTGCCGTTTTCATCCTTTACTTTGAAGCAGTCCCACAAGCTCTTTCCAAAGGTCTCAGGAATACACATCTCGTAATAGAAGAAAAGTACGTCATCAGCGGTGAACGGCATACCGTCGGACCATTTCATGCCTTTTCTCAGGTAAATAGTATATTCGGTGGCATTCTCATTAACGTCATATCCTTTCGCCACATTTGGCTCAATTGTACCGTCGGTTTTGAACCTGAACAAAGGCTCTTCGGTTATTTTTCCATAGAACCATTGAGCATTTTTACCGTTAAAAGTGAAAGTAAAGGCTTCGCCATAAGTTCCTATGCTTTCCATGGTCTCTACCATCACATCTGATGGATCGGGAAGGCGTTTTTCAACAGGCGGCAACTCGCCGGATTCAACTCTTGCCTTCAGTTCCGGAGCTTCGGTAAATGCTGCCGTACTTCCTGTTTTGCTGTCAGGTACCGGAGTAGGAGTAGCCTTCACTGAACCGTTGGACGCAGAAGTTTGAGCCGCTTCTGTTGGTTTTGCTGTTGATGAATTGTTCGAGTTCTGACCGCACCCCGGCAGCAATCCGACCATCATGACCGCAACCAGCAGTACAGCTAATACTCGTTTTTTCATAATACAAACCTCCTTTTACCCCCATTAAATTCATATGGTGAAAAATTGTATAAACATGGCCGTTCAGCCGTGCCGTCAATTATTTCTTTGAAACGCTTTTCAGCGCTTCCTGCAAAAACAGCATTGCCATCGCCTGCCCGTAAGGCATGCGTCTGATTTCAATATTTTTATAGTGTTCAATGCTGTCTCTGCCCATGCTTGTGCCATAAGAAACCTTATTCACATAACCTTCATCATCAATACAATCCAGTACGGGGTTTATGGCTTTAACTGCACAATTTTTAAAACGTGCACTTATCAGTCCGCTGTCCACCGCTTTTAAAATTCCATAGCCAAAACCGCAGGTTGCACTGGCTTCAAGATATGATGTCGGATCATTGATAACGGTGTGCCACATACCGTCTTTATCCTGATATTTTTCCAGAGCCTCAACCTGGCGTGTGAGCAACTGCACCAAATATTTCTTAACTCCGGCTTCGCACCTGACTATTGACAGAAATTCCGGAATGGATATTGTTATCCAGCAGTTTCCCCTTCCCCATAACGCCTCGGTGAAATTATGATTTCCGTCGAAAGTCCAGCCGTGGAACCATAATCCCGTTTTACGATCGGTCAGATACTTTGAATGGATTAAAAACTGGTATTTGGCTTCTTCAACCCAATCTTCACGCTTCATTACGGCACCGGTTTTCGCAAGAAACAGAACCGACATGAATAACGTATCAACCCAAAGTTCTCCGTTATTCAGTGTGTCCGACGTAAGATGCTGAAAACCGTCCTCCCTCGTCCTGGGTAAGTGTTTTACCAGCCAGTCGGCCCATTCAACGCATAAATCTCCGTATTTATCGCTATTTGTATACTCATACAGAAATATCATCGTGAGCATCGGGGCTGTTGTATTGATGTTTTTTGAAGGCAGTCCTATTTGGAACTGCAGGTCATAATAATTAGTGATAATGTCGAGGTATTTTTTGTCCTTTGTTGCTTCAAACAATTTCCAGAAACCAAACAAGCTTACGCCCTGAGGCCACTCCCAGTGCCGGTACCTGTTAATGTCGTCTCCTGCCAGGTTTTTGCTCTGCATGTTTTTAATAAAGATTTCATCGTCGTCATACAATGTTTCCCTTGATTTGTCGATAACTTTAGCCAGCTTGTCTTGAATGGATTTGATATCAATTGAATTGTCAAAGGTTTCTTTTTTTTCCTGCATAGCATATAACCCTTTCGTTGAAATCGCAAAATAAACAATAAAGTGAAAGCAAAATAAACAATAAAGTAGAATATTTTAATTTTTTGTATATTTTTAGCATGTACTGGATAAAAATCGGAATATCTTTGTCATATATCACAAACTTGCTAAGATTAATTTAACAATTTTTAAGCAAATTATCTATGCAATAATTGCTTTTGTCTTTCATGATATGTTGCATATTTTGCTATACGGTGATATATTTATAACAAAAGACCGTCCGGGTGATTCTTCATGCTTCTGAACAATAAACTTATATATGAAAAAGGGTACCTTGTCGAAATAGGTAAACCTACTGAAAGCCTTTACTATTTCTTTGATTATGATGAAAGGTACTACGATATAAATATGGAATTCCAGCATTTTCATAATTTTTACGAAATACACGTTTTACTCGATGATCATGCCAACCACATAATCGAAGGTAACCTTTACAGAATTGAATTTTTGGATTTTGTATGCCTGAAACCTTATAGCCTTCACAAATCCGAGTATCCGAAAGGTCCGCCGAAAAAAAGGCTGATAATCCAGTTCAACATACCTGCGCAGACAGGGATATTGCAGGATAATTTAAACGAACTGCTGAGTATTTTTGAAGCGCCTTTGCCCATTTACCGTTTTGAGCAGAATAACAAGGATAAAATTATAGATACTCTGAACGACATTTTTATAATATCCAAATCCGAAAACCCCGTTCGGGATTTATCCATTCACTGCAGGTTCATAGATCTTTTATGCACAATATACAATCACCGGAATGAAAACATTTATATGCCTGAAACCCTTAATACTCCTGCTTCAAAAATTTATTCAATCACCGCATATATTCACAATCACTATAATGAGGATTTATCCCTCAGCGTACTTGCAAACAAGTTTTTCCTCAGCAAGTATTATTTGTCCCATTTATTCAAGGAAGTTACAGGTTTTTCCCTGACCGATTACATTCAGATGACAAGGATAAGAAACGCCCAACAGCTTCTTCTGTTCACAGACAAAAAAATAACCGACATTGCCACTCAATGCGGTTTTTCAAGTTTTTCCCAGTTCAACAGAGCTTTCAATAAATATTGCAAAACTTCACCAAGTAATTACAGAAAAAAAGGGAACGCGTCCTTTGCCAGAACAAGTCCCCTCTCGGTCGTGTATACCAGAGACTGATTTTTTATTTTTATTCAAGTCCAAAAAATTCATCCGGTTCAAAACCGTCATATGTATCGGTAAAATCCTTAACAGGCAGAATTTCCAGCATATACAGATGATTGCACTGAATGGTCAGTTTCACTTTATAAAAACCCTTTTCGTCAAACAGTTTCACATCTGTCTGAAGCGGTTCAGACGCCGCCATCAGTATTTTTCTTTGTTCCTTATTCAGCGTCCGTGGCTTTCCCAGATTGCTCCATGTCTGCAGCGGATTGGCATAATTCCCTCCCACCTGCTTTTTAATCAGTATTGCCTGCTGCCCGATGGAGGGAATTGAGAGTACATACTCTTTATCCGGGCCCGGCTCACCCTTTCTTGTGTCATGGTAGTTCCAGCCTATTATAACATATCTTTTGTCATCCCTTGTAACAATCAGATTCTCATCGCGGTAAAGCAGTTCCTTGCCCGCATTGGCAAAAAATTCAAAAGTATGAAATACCGGTTTTTTAATTGAATTCAGCGCCACAAGGCCAAAACCTCCGTGAAACGCCGATCTTGGAACGTCATATTCCTCAAAAACATCACTGAATGTCCAGTAAGAATAGGAATCGGCATATTCACCGGCCTCACTGAGAATCCTCGCAATATATGCAGCCTGGAAAGTTGTGTCATGCACCGGGCATACAGGAACGTAAGAACTGTTAAATTCGGTTATATGCAGCGGCAGATTAGCAATCTGCGGATAATCGGCCATTATTTTTCTTGTTTCCTTTAATTCCTCTATCATATACGTTGGACTGAATATTTCATGATAAATAAACTGCCCCTTGCGCACCGGCTTTCCCACAGTATAACAATGCCGGCTTACGAAATCCAGAGGCAAATTATTTTCTATGCAATGCTCAAAAAAGGCACGCAGCCATTTTTCGGTTTCTATACCACATATCACCGGCCCGCCGACTTTTATTCGGGGATCAACCCTTTTCACCGCTTTTGCGGAATACTCATACAGTTTGAAATACTCTTCCATTGTTCCCGCCCAAAAAGCTATATTGGGTTCATTCCAGACTTCAACCGGCCATGTTATAACCTCTTCCGCTCCATACCTGTCGATAAGATGGGCTAACGTAGTTTCCACAAGTTCGGCCCATTTTTCATACGAAACAGGGGGCGTGGTATTTCCTTTCCAGTAGAATATTGTCTGTTCCCCGGATTTCAGCTTTTCAGGCATAAATCCCAATTCAAGAAACGGTCTTATATCGTGTTCAAGAAAAGAATCTATAATGCGGTCAAGGTATGTAAAATTATAGTAGGCGACGTGCTTCCCGTCCTCTTCGGTTTCGCGGTATATTCCCACATCATCGCAGAACAGCCCGTGCCCGCGGATATATTTAAAATGGATGCGTTCCTGGACAATTTTCAAATGGTCTATGTATTCCTTCTGCAGTGCCAGTCCTAATCTTCCGCTTCCCACGCAGAAGGTGGCGTTGTTTTTAAAAGGCTTACCGGCAGCCGGTATTGTGATTTCCCTTGCCATAGAAATATCCTCCTCCGCATTTGTATTCCGCGCTATCGCCGTCATTTACTGCCACAGCCTAAAAGAAAACTGTGGAAATACCGGTCAATATTATACTACTTCTGTGGTTTTCTGCCAATCCGGACAACATAAGTAAGCATGCTAACCGTTTGTGCGGTAAAAATAATACAGCACAATAAGAGACAATACCACAACAGCTATTGCGGCCGCCTTTACGATACTGACTGGCGCTTCACCCTTTACCAGCCCGGTCTGGCCGTTTACAACAAATTTGTATATCCTGTCCCCGTATCTGTATGCAGCTATCCACACGGGCAAAAGGATATGTTTGAATTTTACGTTTGAATAAGACGTTCGTACTCTTAAATTCCTTACCTCATCGGCAGCAATGTGCCTGGTGATAAGTTTTCTCAGCTCGGAATCCATTCTCGCTCTTGCTTCAATGAATCCCTCCTCAAGGCCAATACTGTATTTTTCGGCGCAAAAGCCCGGCAAATATTCACTTCTGTACGGAACCAGCTCCGTTGTATAAAAAGGTTCAATTCTTTTTATCAGGTTCCTTCCTTCCTGATTTGAAGCACATACCAAAACGTCGTTAAAGTAATGTCTGTATACGCCTGATGTAGGGTACCAGCGGGTTTTTCTGACTCTTCTCTGCTCATACCGTCCTCCGCCTTTTCCGTCCTTCACATAAACACGCTCGGTGTCATAGTAGTATATTCCCTTTTCGGCAGTGTAAAAAGAGTTTGTGTCGGCATCGAACGTCCAGAACGGAATATACACTCCATGTATTTTCTCTTCCCGTGCCAAAATTTTTAGGTTGCCCGGTGACAGATAGCGTTTTTTAAGCCATGTCCTGAACTTATTTATTGCAGTTTGCTTGTCAATTTTGAACGGAACAAGGGATTCAGGCTTAATAACGTCCTCATTGGACTGGGTTCTGATATGTATTGAACCGCAGAAAGCGCATTCTGCCGTTAACCGGTTTGCATCCATAACAGTTTCCGCACCGCAGCTGTCGCAATGTATAATAACCGTTTTCCCTCCCCAGTTTCTCGATGCAGTCTCAGCCGCTGCCTCTATCGGATATTCCTTTATGGATGAATTCTCGGCGTTAATTTCAATTATGTTTTCGCAATAGGGACAGGAAAGAGCCTGTTTTTCGACGTCAAAAACCATGTCTGCACCACAGCCGGAACAGGGAAACTGATGGATAACTTCCTGTGTCGACTGGGTTACCTCGCTCATTTTCCAACCTCCGAAACGGTAAAATTTTATATGTTGACTGCCAACAAAATTCTCTTGTCTCCAAACAGCTGCACAAAACAAAATGGTTTTTATTTTCTGCTGTCAGCTCATGCAAACAGCTCCGCACTCACTGCAGAATTTTGCCCGGGCAGATATTTTTGCTCCGCATTCGGGGCATGTCTTTTCGGTAGTCTGAGGCGCGCCACAGCTCATGCAAAATTTTGAGCCCTTCGGAATTTCAGCTCCGCATTTGACGCAGCTCGTGGTTTCAGCCCCTAAAGGTTTACCGCAGTTGGAACAGAACTTTGAATTCGCACTTATCACGTTTCTGCAATGCGGACAAAGCACATTTTCAGTTCCTGAAGGATGTGAAAAACTTTCTTTCATCATATTCCCGAAAAATAGCCCGGCACCGAGGGTAGCCCCCAGTCCTGCCATTCCCCCTTCATTTGCCGCTGCAGTATTCAGGGCTTTCAGCGTTTCCTTTTTAACATGCCTGTCAAATCCGCCTATCAGATTGTACTTCGCCCCTTCACGGTAGGCCTCCATCAGTTCCTCGGGCATTGAAAAATCCTCAATGGTGAGATTAATAATTTCTATTCCGAGATTCCCCAGTTTTGCCGACAAGTTTTCCTTAACCTTCTCTGAAAATTCAACCAGGTTTCCCTGTAAATCAAAGAACGAAAGCTTTGATTCAGCCATTGTATCTTTCATATACTGTATAATGTACGAACGGATCTGAGATGTTATTTCACTGGTTTTAAGGCTTTCCTTTGTACCGAAAACCTCCCGCATGAATTTAACAGGATCCGACACCCTGAATGAGTATGTACCGCGCGCTCTTACCTCAATTTGTCCGAATACGGGATCCATCATTGGAACGGGGGATTTTGTACCCCACTTCTGATCAAGAAATTGTTTCGTATTGACAAAATACACTTCCGCTTTAAAAGGCGAGTTAAATCCGTACTTCCAGGAATTCAGCTTTGTCATGACGGGCATATTGTTTGTAGACAGTTCATACAGTCCCGGTCCGAAAACGTCTGCCAGTTCGCCCTGGTTAACAAAAATTGCCACCTGGGATTCCCTGACCGTCAGCATCGCACCCATTTTTATCTCCTTATTGGCAACGGGAAAGCGGTAGACAATCGTATCCACGCTCGGATCGGTCCATTCAATAACCTCAATGAACTGATTTTTTATGAAATTTTTCAGACTTTCTTTCAGACTCATTCCATAACCACCCTCTGTTAAAAATTATTTTCGTTTTATTATATTTATTGATATTCTAACAAAAATTTTCAATAATTCAAATATTTTAAACGTATAGGTATGTATTCGCAGAAAAAAATAATACGCCGGAGCCGCTGAATATATTAACGTGTTTTAAACAGGAATATAAAAAAAGGACACAGTTCCTTTATGAGACATGAACTGCGTCCATATGTTCAATTATACGCTTCTTACGAAAGATTCCTTTTAAAATACTGCCTGACCAGGAATTTCATCAGTTCGCCTGGCTGCTGCCTGACAAATTCTACCCTGTCCCCAAACCGCATGCCATAAGGTGCATCAACAGCGTACGGCTCCCATTCAGGCATTTCCTCTCCTGTTGAATCCTTCCCGTTAGGATTGCCCGTTCGGATGAAATTAGCCCAATAGTTACACATTTGCCTTGCAAGGTCATAGTGTTTTCCGACGAACGGCCGCCAACACTTTGCAAGAGTCTCGAAAGTAAACCACAAATCCACCGAATGAAAGGCTCCGGGATTGTCCCATCCAGGAATGTCCGCATCGAAAACGTAATAATAAATCGGGGATTTAGAGCCTGCATCCAAACTGGCTTTTGCTGCAACCCGGATTGCATATTCGATCGAATTTACGGTTGCATTCTTTTTAATTTCCTCGATACTTCCGGAATTAAAGCCGCACAACTCAAGAAATTCGCCCGCATCATTGCCAAACATTTCGTCTGCCATACGTCTGAATTCTTCCTTGCTCTTAACATCAGGCGCCGCCAAAAATTCATCCGATGTATGCCCCATAATTAACGGCACCTGCAAACGCCTGTTCTCAACAAAAAGCCGAAAAGCGTCCCCTGTACAGAAAACACCGTCTATAACAGGCCACCAGAAATGATTATATTCCAACGTTTTTTTAAGTATGTATTCCGCATCCAGTTTACGGGCTTCCTTCAGAGAAGAAACCCCAAGAAACTCAAAAAATTTTATACCCTCCCGTTCCGCTTCCTTTAAGGTCATATTCATCCTCGGTACCGGATTTCCTGCATAAAGTGGCGTAAAAACGCCGCTTTGAATGATAGCCCGCTGAAACAACCCTTTGTTTTGGGGAGATGTCAGATGGAATAATACACTTCCTCCGCCAGCCGACTGCCCTCCAATCGTAATATTGTCAGGATCTCCGCCAAATGCGGCAATATTCCTCTTAACCCATCTGAGCGCCGCCTGCTGGTCAAGTAAACCGAAATTCCCGGGAGCATCTGGAGATTCTGCCGTAATTTCCGGATGGCACAGAAAACCGAAAGAATTAAGCCTGTAATTCACTGTTACTACGACAATACCCCGCCTTGCTATACGTTCTCCGTCAAATTCCATCTCTGACGTGTATCCGACCTGAAAACCTCCTCCGAAAAACCAAACGAACACAGGAAGTCTTTCATCACCGTTTCGTGCCGGAGTCCACACATTAAGGTAAAGACAGTCTTCACTCATTGGAATATCGGGATCCACGTGCCATTCCCTCGTATAAATGTTATTCGGATCAAGCGCTGTCTTCGCCTGCATTGATATTGGTGCGAATTCAAATGCCTCGAGAACTCCTTCCCAGTCTTTTGCCGGCTGCGGTGCCTTCCAGCGGTTTTCCCCGACAGGAGGAGCTGCAAAGGGTATCCCCTTGAAACTTGTTATCCGGGGATCGGCAGCAGGAAGCCCCCTTACCAATCCGTTTTCAACCCTTACCATTCTAAGCATGTTTCGGTCCCCCTTCCCTGTGCATATTTAAATCCCAGCTTCTAAAAAAACTTAGTAAAACGTTTTACAAAATATTAAAATAAAAATCATGCCACCTGACTTTGCTCAGTAAATTTATAAAGAATAAATTTACTTTATTTTAAAAGAATTGTATAATATATTACAAATATATTATCATTTCGTGAAAATTTTTACAATCGCTGAATTCTGATTAAATGTTTTACCGGTTACAATGGAAAGGAACGGGGAAAATTGGTTACACTGAAAGAAATAGCGCAATTATGTAATGTATCCGTAAGTACAGTCTCAAACATACTGAACGGCAAAACAAACGTCAGCGAAAAAACAAGGCAGAAGGTACTTGAAGTTGTCCGTCGGACCGGTTATAAGCCAAATTATTTTGCCCAGGGCATTCGTAAGCAAAAAACACGGATTATCGGCATTATTGTGGAAGATTTAAATATATTCAGCACGGCCCCTATTGTCGGGGCAATAATGGCTTACTGCGAGGAGCATAATTACCGCACCGTTCTTGTTGACATGCGGCTGTATTATAAATGGTCCAACACGTGGTATAACGACAGTCAAAAATATAACTCGGTACTTCAGCCTTCCGTCAAGGAACTGCTCTCAATAAAGGTGGACGGTATTGTATATGTTGCCGGTCACTGCCGTATTATAAAATGTTTCCCCGATGACTTCGGCATTCCGGGAATTGTTGTCTATGGAATATCTGATTCGCCGAAGTATACCTCAATTGTAATTGATGATGAAAAAGGAGGATATGATATTGCCAAATACCTGATTTCAATGGGGCATCGTAAAATAGGCGTAATCGCAGGCACCCCTGATAATATACATACAATGAAACGTCTGGAAGGATTTCAGAAGGCACTGTTTGAAGAAAAAATTCTGTTCAATCCTGACCTTGTCAAATACGGCGACTGGATGAGAGCATCAGGCTACAAACTTGCAGAAAGCCTTGTAAGTCAGGGCGTTACCGCGGTCTTCTGCATGAATGATTTAATGGCGGTGGGCTTATACCACTATCTTTATGAAAAAGGTATCAGAATAGGAGAAGATATTTCGGTAGCCGGTTATGACAACAAAGAGATTGCTGAATGTATTAAGCCCGGCCTCACAACAAATGAGATTCAACTGGGGAAAATAGGGCATGAGGCTGCAAAAGTAATGATACAGATGCTCGAACAGGGCTATGAACCTGCTCCCGGAGAAATCATTAAAATACCTTGCAGGCTTGTTATTCGCGAGTCGGTAAAAAAAATAAGCGAAGATGCTTCGCTTGAAAATACCAACCCAGTTGAAAACAGCATGGACTAACTTTAGTCAGTACACAGAGTGAATGATTTGAGGCTTGCACTGCCCGACCCCCTGTATGTAAAATACAGTGCATGTATTCCGTCCGGAATGGGTATACTGGCTGAGAACTCAGTCCATATATTTGAAAATTCAACAGGGATTTTTCCAAGTACTTCCCCATTCCAGGATGTTTTTACCTCAAAAACACCTCGGCAATACCCGCGCACTTTAATCTTGACCGATTTGATCCCCTTGCAGTCAAAATACTTGAAGCCCGCCGTTGCAGAGTCTTTCATGTTCGCTATGTACCCCGGCTCTTCATCCCCGTCCTTCCCGTCCTGGGTGATCTTCGGAAACTGATTGTTCATCCATGCGCCAGTTAAATCGGTATAAACGGATTCTTCACCGCAGAACAGGTTACATGCTATATATGCAGGATATTCCCCTCTTCCGGGTAACGGTTCGTCGGCGGAACCGCACGACGTCATTTCCACCTGAGGAATTGAACCGTCTTCAAGAATTTTAATTTTTTCCATGCATCCCTGCCGGCTGAAACTGGTCCCGTTGGTATGACGATGATAAAAGATATACCATTCTCCGTTGATTTCAACAATACTGCCATGATTGTTTCCACCATAATACATTGGCTTTTCCGCAGGCTTATACGAATCAATATGAAGATCACAGTTACTGACTATCACGCCGCCATATTTAAAACCTTTAGTCGGATGCTTGCTTGTAGCATAGCAAAGTTCATGCATTACAACCGAAGAATATATAAAATAGTATGTGTCTCCTTTTTTTCTGATGGAAGGCGCCTCAAAAAATTCATGCCCTTCAAAACCGCTTCCCCTGCTGTATGGTTCACTTGGAACAATAATCACAGGCTCTTCAACCACTGTCAGCATATCAGGTCCCAAAACGGTAGCCATTGCTCCCTTCCTTGATTTGTCACCCTTGGGACAAAAACCTGTATACAGATATGTTCTTTCCCCTTCTGTAAGTACCGCCGGATCAAACTGCGGCCAATCCCCTTCCCTTTCGCCAAGACGCGTTCCGTCAGCGTAACGAACATAACCGTAAAATTCGTATTTACCCGCAGGAGTATCGCAAACCGCAACCGACACAACAGGGACTTTATCCAGAACATAATACAAATAATACCTTCCGTCAGGCCCCAAAGTAACATCAGGCGCATAGAGGCACATTCTGCCATCAGGATTAAGCGGATCATCGGTTTTTCTGTATATCACACCTTCATACCGCCACTCGGAAAGATCGTCAACAGGCGCAGACCAGCATACATAATCGTTTAGACAAAAGGCGTGGCCGTTAAACCGGTCATGAGAGCCGTAAATATATACTCTGCCGTTAAACACGTAAGGTTCGGCATCGGGTATATATTCCCATGAAGGAAGATATGGGTTGAATCTCTGTTTTCTCATTATTTCGCCTCCTCTTCTTTCCGGAATTTCTTTATATCTTTTTTTACCTTAGTTTCAATATACAGTAATTTATTTAATTTAACAACTTTTATTTACACGATTTCATTTAATAAATCCTATTTGCATATATTATGATTAGTATAAAACGTTTTTATTATATGCCTTTGGTCACTCAGTTCGGCAATTATTGCCTGCCAGACACTATTGTAGTGTTTATCAAGGCGCTAAGCGAAGTTAAAAATATTAACTCATATAAAGTCGGCACAAAATTAATAATATAAAACGTTTTATCTTGACAACCCAAAATTCTATTAAATATAATAAAATTAACTAAATATAATAAAATTAACAATAATAAAATATGGCAGTATATGAATTTTACAACTTTTTACCAATCAATTAGCAACTCTGTGGAAATTGGCAGCCGGTGAGAAAAAACGTAATTAATAATCTTTAATATAAAAAAAATGAAAGGAGAGCAAAAAATGAAAAAAGCAAGAATTATCTCACTGGTTATGGCTGTCATGATGATTGTTGCCACATCTGCAGCATGTTCACCTCAGGCCAAGGACACAACGTCAGAATCTTCCACTCCAACTCCAGGGCAAATCTCAGAAACATCAGAAGGTGAAAAACTTAAACCGATAACCTTTACGATGTTTGTAGCCGGTCCCGGCGAAGCGCCCCCAAAGGACAATAAAATCATTAAAAAAATCCAGGAAATTACAGGCGTTACCATTGAGTTTGAATTTCTCGTCGGTGACATGGATCAAAAAGTCGGTATTATGATAGCGAGCGGCGAATATCCCGATCTTATAGGAGCAGGACAGGCACGCGGAAGATTTCTGAATGCCCGTGCATTTGTGGCACTGGACGATTACCTTCCTAACTATCCAAATCTTTGGAAACACTATGAACCTTATCTTAACAGACTCCGCAGTATTTCACCCGACAATAAAATATACATACTGGACATATGGGGCCGTGAGTACTGGCTTAACGACGGCCAGGATCATTTCTATTACGGAGATTATAACGGACCTGCATTCTGGATTCAGAAAGATGTACTTGCATGGGACGGATATTCAAATCCCACAAAACTGGATGATTTCTTCGACCTGTTAGAGCGTTACTATAAGGAGCATCCGACAATTGACGGGCAACCTACACTTCCTTTCGAGGTACATTCCCAGGATTGGCGTTCATTCTGTCTGAAAAACGCGCCCCAGCACTTAATAGGCGGGCGTAACGAAGGCGACGTTGTGGTCAATCCCGAGACTCTCGAAGTCGAAATCTACCAGAACAAATGGTATGCCAAAGAATATTATAAGAAACTTAATGAAGCATTTAAAAAAGGTCTGATTCATCCCGAAACATTCACAAGAAATTATGACGAATATCTGAAAGTTATCTCTCAGGGCCGTGTTCTTGCTATGTTCGATCAACAGTGGAACTTCCAGGACGGCGAAAACGTACTGATTGCCGAGAAAAAATACGAGAGAACATACGTACCCATCGGCGTAAGCCTTGACGGAACCCCGATGCCGTATAACAGATACAAGAGCGACGGAATTATAGGCGGTAACGGTATGGGTATCAGCATCAAGTGTAAAGACGTGGAACGTGCATTACAGTTTATGGATACATTACTTGACGAGGAAGTACACCGCCTAATGTACTGGGGCATTGAAGGCGAGGACTATTATGTGGACGCAAACGGACGCTACAGGCGCACTCAGGAACAGAGAGACAAGTTTGCCGATCCTCAGTGGAGACTGGCTAACTCCGGAGCAGTACTTGGCGATCAGTTCCCGAAACTGGAAGGTCGTTATTCCAATGGTAATGCATGCAGTGCCGGAAATCAGCCGGAAGAAAAACTTGAGGGCCTTAGCGATTACGACAGGGAATTCTATTCTCACTACGGCTTCTATAGCAAATCCGATTTCCTCCCGATGGGCAAGGATCCCGGATATCCTGAAGTATGGTCAATTTTCTCCACAATGGAAGAAGATAACCCGGTCAAGGCCATATTCGACCAGATTACGGATCTCCAGAACCGTCACCTTCCAAACGTAATCATGGCAGAAGACTTTGAAGCTGCTTGGGAAGAATATGTCAAAAAATACGAACAAATTGATTATCATTTCCTTGAGAAAGAAATAGAACGTGAAATCCGCGAACGTAAGGTTATATACTAATAACCCTGTTTTTTCTGAAATTGTTGATACAGGGGAGTTGACCCGATTTCGGCCAACTCTCCTGTATAATAATTCACCCGCCGAAATTCATGATTAGGGGGATTACAATGGCTACAAGCAAAACAGTTTCAAAAAAAGAGTTTTGGAAATTGGCCCGGAAACAAAAGAGCTTAATACTGATATCAATACCTTTTTTTATCTACTTTTTTATTTTTAACTACTTGCCGCTGTGGGGTCTGACTCTGGCGTTTCAGAATTATAAACCATACCATAAGTTTTGGGAGCAGGAATGGGTTGGATTACTGCATTTTAAAAATCTTTTTACCGATCCCGATTTCTATCGTGTAATGCGAAATACCATCGGAATGAGTTTAATAAATCTTGCCCTTGGTTTTATTACGGCAATCATTTTTGCGCTGCTTTTAAACGAGCTTACCGGAAATCTGTATCATTTTAAACGCGTCGTTCAGACAATATCATATATGCCCCATTTCCTTTCATGGATTATTGTCTGCGGACTGGTTTCAAACATTCTCTCGATGGACGACGGAATTCTCAATGAAATACTGTTAAGATCGGGACTTATTAAGGAGAAGATACATTTCCTCGGTAAACCCGAATATTTCTGGTGGATAGTTGGGTTTACAAACGTGTGGAAATCAATGGGGTGGAATAGCATCATATATTTAGCGGCAATTACTTCTATAGATCCATGTCTGTATGAAGCAGCAGCTATAGACGGTTACGGGCGTTTTGGCAGGATGTGGCATGTCACTCTGCCGGGCATTAAATCCACAATCATTGTTCTCCTTATTATGAATGCGGGATGGATCCTTAATGCCGGCTTTGAAATGCAGTATATCCTCGGTTCAAACGGACTTGTGCTTGATGTGTCTGAAACCATTGACATATTCGTGCTAAAACGGGGATTTGGCAGATCGGGAGGTTTCTCTTTCGGAACGGCCGCCGGTATGTTCAAGACAGTGGTCAGTACCATCATACTGCTTCTGTGTAATAAAATTGCAGCCTTGCTTGATGAAGAGAGGCTGGTTTAAAAACATTTCCATTCTGCACGGAGGTTAGATATATGAAAAAAACGTTCGGTGACAAGGTTATTGACGCAATAATAGTATTTATAATGTGCATTGTTGTCATTATTATGCTATATCCGATGTGGAATACGCTGGTTATATCTTTCAACGACGCACTGGATTCAATAAAGGGCGGTATATACTTCTGGCCCAGAAAATGGACACTTTATAACTATCAGAGTATATTTAAAACAGACAAAATTTTCAGGGCCTTTTTGATATCTGTTGCCCGTACATTACTGACAACGGTATTGAACGTATTCTTCTCAGGTTTGCTGGCGTATGTATTAAGTCATAAGAATTTCGTTTTCAGAAAACACCTTACGGTGTTTATGGTTATGACTATGTACATAAACGCAGGACTGATACCTCAGTACTTCCTTTACCGCAGTTTAGGCCTGATCAACAAATTCTGGGTATATATACTTCCTTCTCTTGTGGGCGCATTCAATGTCATTGTAATACGCACATACATTAATTCCCTGCCAGCGTCACTCGTGGAATCTGCGAAAATTGACGGCGCCGGTGAACTCAGAATATACTGCAGTATCATTATCCCGATGTGCCTGCCTGTTCTGGCCACCGTCGCACTCTGGGTAGCAGTAGGCGCATGGAATTCATGGTTTGACTCTTACATTTTTGCACCAAAACAAGAGTTAAGCACGCTGCAATACGAAATGATGAAAATTATAGCTTCATCTATGCAGATGGGAATAAAACAGCCGGACTACCTGACGGAATCCCAGACGTCGCGCAACACGGTTACACCCAATTCATTGCGGGCAGCCATGACAATTGTGGCAACAGTCCCTATTCTCGTCGTGTATCCTTTTCTTCAGAAATATTTCGTAACCATTAACATAGGAAGTGTCAAAGAGTAAAATATTAAAGACCTCTGCCTTTGACAGAGGTCTTTTCAACCATGGGCTTTTTTTCCCGGTTTATCTTGCAAGCCAGCCGCCGTCAACCGCAATGGTATACCCATTGACATAGTCTGAAGCCGGGGATGCCAGGAATACCACCGCGCCCGCGAGGTCCTCAGGCGTGCCCCAGCGGCCTGCAGGAATTCTTTCAAGAATTTCCTTTGAACGTTTTTCATCGGCACGCAACGGCGCGGTATTGTCGGTAGCCATATACCCGGGGGCAATGGCATTCACGTTTATGTTGTGTTTTGCAAGCTCGTTCGCAAGGGCCCTTGTTATGCCCATAACTCCGTGCTTGCTTGCCGTATAGGCAGGAACACGGATACCGCCCTGGTAGGACAGCATTGACGCAATGTTTATAATTTTACCGCCGGTGCCCTGTTTAATAAACTGCTTTGCGGCAGCCTGGGAGAAGAAGAATACCGTTCTGAGGTTGATGTTTATTACGTCGTCCCAGTCCTGAACCGAATAATCAACTGCATCGGTCCTTCTGATTATTCCGGCATTATTTACCAGAATATTCAGTTTGCCGAAAGTGTCGACCGTCTTCTTTATTATTTCATCAATAGGTTCTATGCCTCTGAGATCGGCCTGTATCTCAAGAAATTTCCTGCCAGTTTCCTCAACTTTTTTCCTAGTTTCCGACATGTCTCCGGAGCTGACTCCGACTATATCCGCACCGGCTTCAGCAAGGGCAACGGCCATCCCCTGCCCCAGGCCTCTGCTGGCACCGGTTACAATTGCCACTTTACCGTCAAGTTTAAACTGATCCAGAATCATAAATCAATCCCCCGTTCACAGTAATTTAAATTTTCGTAAATTACTTCAGATATTCCATTGACACTGCGTCCATATCGTCGAAGGTCTGGTTTTCACCGGCCATTCCCCAGATAAATGAATAATTGCTTGTTCCGACGCCGGAGTGAATTGACCAGCTCGGCGAAATAACAGCCTGCTCGTTCTTCACAACAATATGGCGGGTTTCACCCGGTTCACCCATGAAATGGAATACCCGGTCGTCCTCCTTCATGTCGAAATACATATATACTTCCATTCTGCGCTCATGAGTATGGCATGGCATCGTATTCCATACGTTGTTGGGTTCAAGTACGGTTAATCCCATAACCAACTGGCAGCTCTTGCAAACGGCAGGATGAACATACTGGTAAATCGTACGCTCATTTGACTGAGCCAGCGAACCGAGATGTCTGGGGTTTGCCTTTTTGATATCAATTTTAACGGTGGGATATGAAGTATGGGCCGGAGCGCTGTTAATATAGAATTTAGCCGGTTTTTCAGGATTTTCGCTTTCAAAGATTACTTCCTTCGTACCCATGCCTACATACAAACCTTCACGCGCATCAAGAACATATTCTTCGCCGTCGAGTATAACCTTTCCTCTGCCTCCGATATTGATAACTCCCATTTCTCTGCGGGCCAAAAAATATTCAGCGCCAATTTCCTTGCCTGCTTCAAGGCGCAATGGCTTGTCGAGCGGAGTAGCTCCTCCGGCAATCATTCTGTCCACATGGCTGTAAACAAGATTGATTTCACCCGGAATAAACACCTTCGGTATAAGGAACTCTTTTCTCAATTCTTCGGTTGTGTAGCGTTTTACATCATTAGGATGTGTACTGTAGCGAATTTCCATTTTTAATTACCTCCATTTTTTATTTTTTTATTATGTTATGAAAAATTAAGCAGATTCACGGATGTGCAAAGTGTGTTTTACAATAGCCTTAACGCTTGCCACATCGTCCGTTAACATCTGCAGCAGATAATCCACCGCCAATATTCCCAGTTCCCTGAACGGAGTTTTCACCGTCGTAAGGGAGGGCTTAAAGTACTGCGCTATATCCAGATCATCCATTCCCACCACGGCAATATCCTCGGGCACTCTCAGCCCCATTTCCCTTGCCTTGTTAATGAATTCCATCGCATATGAATCGCATATGCCGAAAAAGGCCGTGGGCCTATCTTCCATTTTAAGTATGGCCTCAATTGCATCAATCGATGTATCATGTTCCTTAAGTATAAATTTATACTTTTTATCAGCTTTTAAACCGTTTTTCTCAAAGGCATCGTCGTAACCCGCCAGTTTGTCTCTGTCTATTCTGAGAATATCGGGATATCCCAGCGTTGCAATTTTCGTATGGCCTTTCTTAATCAGGTACTCCACAATATCACATGCCGCTTTTCTCACATCTACGGCCACATAACTTATATCCGGGTCTTCCATTACGCGGTTGACAAAAATATGCGGGATTTTTTTCTGCTTCAGCCACTGTGCCTCCAGGTTTTCGTTTTCCGCATCCTTGCCTATAATGATAACCCCTTTCGCATCGTTTTTATCACTCCACTTTTCGTAGTCCCTTCTAATCTGTTCCCCGGTACGTATGACAAGCTGAATTCTTATTTTTTTCATTTCGGCTCTTTCAGTGATACCATGTATCACTTCAGTGAAACCTTTAAATTTCTCAAAATCCTTCGCGACACTGATTTCCAGAACCACATCTTTCAAAAACAGTTCCTTTGTGCTGTAGCCCAGTTCGTGCATTGCTTTCAGTATGGCTTTTTTCGCTTCAGGCCTTACGTTATTGCCTCTCAGAAACCTGAAAAGCGTGCTTCGCGATACCCCTGATCTTTGAATTATATCCTCGGTTTTTGGCATATTCTACTCCTTATCGATATCAAAAAACTGACATTAAGGTATCAATTAAATAATACTATATTATTGTCTGAAAAGCAACCTGTATAATTTAAAAGACCCGGAGGCTGGGTTTAACACGCCTCCGGGTCCTTCAACACTTCCAAGTTATTACTGTGATTTTGAATTATTATCGCTGAAAATTATGTTCACAGCTTTCATCGGTGAAACGGTGGATATGGCATGTTTGTAAACAAGCTGCTGCTTTCCTTCGCTGTCTATAACTACGGTGAAATTGTCAAAACCTTTTACCATACCGCGGAGCTGAAAACCGTTTGTAAGATACACTGTTACCGGTATGTGTTCTTTTCTTACCTGGTTGAGAAAAACATCCTGCAAATTAATGTTTTTGTTCATAATAGAGCCTCCTCGCCAAAAAATAAAATCAAAAAAATAAACAAAAAATATAATATTATCCTTATTGTATATAAATTAAATCGATGTTTCAAGGTATTCCTGAATTTTTTTAGTATTTTTTTCTAAATTTTCTTCTCCTCCCTCAAGCCACACTGCTTCTTTTATGGCCCTGAACCAGGTAAGCTGCCTTTTCGCAAAATGCCGTGTATCCCTTTTCAATATACGTATTGCCTCCTCAAAGGGCAACTCATTGTTGAGGAAACGAATTATTTCCTTGTAGCCAAGCCCCTGCAACGCCGTTGAACCGGGTTTATACCCCATTTTCAGGAGTCTTCTCACTTCATCTACAAGGCCTTTTTGGATCATTTTGTCAACTCTTCTGTTAATCCTGTCATACAGTCTCTCTCTGTCCATGCTGAGTATGAAAACCAGATACCTGAATTCGGGAGGCTCGGTTCTGGACTCCTTCTGGTGCTGGGATATGGGCTTTTTTGTATACTCATATACTTCCAGCGCCCTAATTACCCTTTTTACATTGTTGTAATGTATTTTTGCCGCGCTTTCCGGATCAACCTTTTCAAGCATTTCATGAAGAACTTTCGGCCCCTCTGTTTCGGCAATTTTCCGCATCCTTTCGCGAAACTCCTCGTCAATTACCGTTTCGCCGAATTTAATATTATAGATCAGGCTGTTTATATAAAGTCCTGTTCCTCCCGCCACAATCGGGAGCTTTCCTCTCGACAGAATATCCCTTATACAGTTTTCGGCATCCCTCTTATATAACGCAACGCTGTAATTTTCGCCGGGATCCACAATATCAATCATATGATGAGGTATTCCCCGCATTTCCTCTTTTGTGGGCTTTGCTGTTCCAATGTCCATATATCGGTAAATCTGCATTGAATCGGCGGATACCACTTCGCCGTCTGTTTCCAGCGCCAGATTTATTGCCAGATCGGTTTTTCCTGATGCCGTAGGTCCGGCTATGACAATCACTGTCTTATCCATATTCCATCCCGTCAGATTATCCTTTTGAATTTTTTCTCCAGTTCTTTTTTGCTGATGCTGATTATTACCGGTCTTCCATGCACGCATGTGTACGGATTTTCACATTTTACCAGTTCCCTGACAAGGCTTTGGATTTCCATTTCAGACATGGGTCTGTTCGCTTTAATGGCACTTTTGCAGGCCATCATGTAAATTGTTTCCTCAGGGATTATTTCCAAAACACCGCGCGTTTCCTCGCTGAGTTTTCCAAGAATATCCCTGAAATCCCTGTCTGAGAAACCTTCGGTGAGCAGGTACGGTATTGCCCTGACCAGCACCGTCCTGTTGCCGAATACTTCAGCTTCAAAGCCAAGTTTTCTGATATAAGGCTCCAGCTCGGTAAATTCATGCATTTCCTGCTGAGTAAGCTCCACCATCACGGGGCTTAGCAGTCCCTGGCTGAACGCCTCTTCATGGACAAACCACTCCCTTAATGTTTCAAATCTTATCCTCTCATGGGCGGCATGCTGATCTATGACAAATACATCCTCGCCTTCCTCGAGAATTATATACGAATCGAAAGCCTGACCGATAATCCTTGCATTTAAAAGTCTTTCCCTGTCGTCACCCGCTTCTTTGTCCGTATCTGTTCCCGCCTGCCGGGCCACCGCACCGGCTGTTTTTGTTTCCCGGGAAATATTATCATTTGGCCTGACTTCAGCCTTGTGAGACTGTTTATATTCTTCTTTCCGTACCGGGGATTCCGTTATTTCCTTTACATGCAGGGATTCACCCGGAATATTGCTTTCAGAGGATTCTTTTCTAATATCATCATTTTTCCTTGCGGATTCAATTTTACCTGAATGTTCACCTGCTCTGATGAAAGCATCGGAAGGTGCAGGCCGGATTACAGGTTTTAACTGCATTTTTGTCTGCTCAGGCTTGTTTTCGATATTAACCTCGCCGAAACTGAATATTTCTGAACCATCCTCTTCTTCGATGCTTTGTATAAGCGATGCTCCCGACAGTGCATCCGAAACTGCCATGTAAACCGTCCTGTAAACCATGTTTTCATCACTGAAACGCACTTCCAGTTTTGCCGGATGCACATTTACGTCAACGGTTTCGGGCGGCACGTCGACTTTAAGAACGGTAAACGGAAACCTTTTCTGCATCAGCCTTGTTTTATATGCCTCTTCTATTGCGGTGATTATTGTCCTGTTATACACAACCCTTCCGTTAACAAATACCATTTCGAGGTTCCGATTTCCTCTGGATATTTCAGGCTTTCCCACAAAACCTGAAACCTTAACGCCGTTAAATGTGAGATTAACCGGTATAACGGCGCGGGCGGTATCCTTTCCGAAAAGACTGTAAACCGTACTTAAAAGATCATGATTTCCGGGAGTATGAATAACCGTTTTGCCCTGGTTAACAAACTTTATCGAAATGTCCGGCCTTGCCAGCGCAATTTTCGAAATAACGTCGTGGATATAGGTTGCCTCGGTCGTATCCTTTTTCAGAAACTTGTACCGGGCTGGAGTGTTATAAAAAAGTTCCCGGACAATAAAAGTGGTTCCCTTTGGCGCTCCGGTGGGTTCGGAAAGCACAACCTTTCCGCCCTCCACTATAACCCTTGTCCCGGTTTTGGCATCTTCGGTTTTTGTTATCACTTCCACTTTTGAAACCGCAGCGATGCTTGCAAGGGCCTCACCGCGGAAGCCCATCGTTGAAAGTCTGGTTAAGTCATCAATAGATCTGATTTTGCTTGTGGCATGCCTTTCAAATGCCAGTTCCACGTCGTCGCCTTCAATTCCGTCTCCGTTGTCTACGATTTTTATACTTTTAACCCCGCCGTTTGTGATTTCGACGGTTATCGAAGTTGCATGGGCGTCAATGGCGTTTTCCACCATTTCCTTTACAACCGACGCAGGCCTTTCGATAACCTCGCCTGCCGCTATTTGATTGGCGGTGTTTTCATCAAGAATTACAACCTTTCCCATCAGTAACTCCTTTTATTATAGTAGAATTATTTCAGCTTCTGCTGAAAATAATAAAGCTTGTTCATTGCATCCCACGGCGTCATCGAATTTGTATCCAGAGCCCGTATTTCATCAATTACCTCCCGCTCGGTCTTCGACAGCATGCCCGCCGACAGCAAATCCAGCTGGCCGTCAACAGGCTTGGTGCTTTTCTTCCGCGCCTTTCCGCCTTTGTTTATGTCGGCGGCGTCAAGCTCATTCAAAATATGTTTCGCCCTTTCAATGACCAGTTCAGGAACACCTGCAAGACCGGCGACTTCTATGCCGTAACTCTGATCCGCACCACCCGGTATGATTTTTCTCAGAAAGATTATTTCGTCGCCCCTTTTCTTAACCTCTATGCAGCAATTTTTTATCCCGGTCAGCTTGTCCTCCAGCTCGGTAAGCTCATGGTAATGGGTTGCAAAAAGGGTCCTGCATCCCAAACGGCTTTTATCGTTTATATATTCTATCACCGACCAAGCAATCGCCAGGCCGTCATGGGTGCTTGTCCCCCTTCCGATTTCGTCAAGAATTAAAAGACTTCTGGGTGTGGCATTGTTCAGTATATTTGCCACTTCGGTCATTTCCACCATAAATGTGCTCTGCCCTGATGCCAAATCATCAGACGCGCCGACACGGGTAAATATTCTGTCCACTATTCCGATGGTCGCCTTTGACGCGGGAACAAAACTTCCCATCTGCGCCATCAGCACAATCAAAGCCACTTGCCGCAGATAAGTGGATTTTCCGGCCATATTCGGCCCGGTTATTATAATCACCCTGTCGGTGTCATCATTCAAATAAGCATCATTAGGAACAAAGGGACTGGAGCCGAGAACTTTCTCAACAACAGGATGTCTTCCGTCCTTTATATCAATTTCGCTGCCTTCATGGACTACGGGTTTAACGTAATTTTCCCTGTCGGCCACTTCCGCCAGTGAACACAGAACATCCAGCTGAGCCAGTCTGTCTGCCGTGCGCTGTATACGGTGAACTTCGGCGGCAATTTTCTCCCTTATTTCACAGAACAGCTCATACTCAAGGTTCTTAACCTTTTCCTCCGCCCCGAGTATGGTATCCTCAAGTTTTTTCAGTTCTTCGGTAATAAAACGTTCACCGTTTACAAGGGTTTGTTTGCGTATGTACCTGTCGGGTACCTGGCTGAGATTGGCCTTGGTTACCTCAATATAATACCCGAACACCTTGTTGTACCTTACTTTGAGATTCTTAATGCCCGTAAGCTCCCGTTCTTTCGCCTCAAGATCAGCTATCCACTGTTTTCCCTCGGTAAATGCCTTTCTGTAAGTGTCAACGTCTTCGGAATAGCCGTCGCGGATTATTCCGCCGTCCTTTATGGTCACCGGGGGATCCTCGGCAATGGATTTATCAATAAGTTCATATATGTCATTCATATGATCTATTTCATCCCGGATTCCGACACAAAGTTCGGTTTTCAAATCCGACATCAGATCCAGAATGGAGGGTATCTGACCCATTGACGCTTTCAGCGCCAGCAAATCCCTGGCATTTACATTTCCCACAACCAGCTTTGATGCCAGCCTTTCCATGTCGTAAACCTTTTTAAGAAGTTCCCTCAGCTCACTCCGTATCATGAACTTGTCCTTAAGCTCTTCAACCGCGTCAAGCCGCCTGTTGATTTCATCTACGTCCAGCAAAGGCTGCTCAATCCATTTCCTGAGCAGGCGCCCGCCCATTGCCGTCATTGTCCTGTCAAGTACCCACAGCAGGGTGCCGCGTTTTTTTCTGTCCCTTAATGTTTCGGTAAGCTCCAGGTTACGGCGGCTTGAACTGTCAATAATCATGTAATTTTCAATTTTGTATTTCTGAATTTCCTTTATATGGTTCAAATCAACCTTCTGGGTTACTTTCAGATACCCTATCAGCGCCCCGGACGCGCACAGAGCAAACTCGTCCTGTTCTATCGAATTACAGCCTTTGTAGTTTTTAATGCCGCTTAAAGCTTTATTCCTGTCAAAATACTCATCGTCAAGGGGGGTAATATAAATCCCCATTCTTTCCTTAAGGATGTCAAGGGTTTCCCCGGGGACATTTTTCAGAAACTGCTGATTAACCAATAATTCCGAAGGCTGATAACGATATATTTCATCAAACAGCTTATTCACAGTATTGCCGTAAATAAGCTGGGTGGTGTAAAATTCACCTGTGGTAACGTCCGCAACGGCAATTCCGAAATAATTCCGGGAACAGTACACCGACATCAGGAAATTATTTTTTTTCTCGTCAAGCATTTCAGGGTCTGTTACCGTTCCGGGGGTAATAACGCGGGTAACCTCACGCTTTACTATTCCCTTTGCCAGTGCCGGGTCTTCCATCTGCTCACATATGGCAACCTTATATCCCTTATTTATTAACTTGGCTATGTAATGGTGCGCGGAATGCCATGGGACTCCGCACATCGGCGCCCTTTCATCAAGGCCGCAGTCCCTGCCGGTGAGCGCAATTTCCAGCTCTCTTGATGCTATTTCGGCATCTTCAAAGAAAAGCTCATAAAAATCCCCCAGCCTGAAAAACAGCAGGCAGTCCTGATATTGCTTCTTTGTTTCAATATATTGCTGCATCATGGGTGTAAGTTTCATGACACTTCACCTTCCGGAATTACCGCTCCTTCCAGCCAGAAAGGCCATGCCCTCACAATTTTCACCCGTACAAGTTTTCCCGTCAAATCCTCACTTGCGGGGAAATTAACCAGTTTATAATTTCTTGTGCGTCCGGTGTACATTTTGTCATTGTTCCGGCTTATGCCTTCCACCAATACCTCAACGGTCCTGCCCTCATAAGTCTTGTTTATTTCGGCAACAATGGCATTCTGCAGTTCCACCAGCCTCTGGAAGCGTTCCTTCTTTACATCTTCAGGAACCTGGTTCTCAAATTCCGCAGCTTTTGTCCCCTTTCTTTTTGAATACATAAACATATATGCCTGATCAAAACGCACCTTTTTTACCACGTCAAGGGTATCCTGGAAATCCTCCTCGGTTTCACCGGGGAAACCTACGATAATGTCGGTGGTAAAAGAAATACCCGGTACTGCGGCACGTACCCTGTCAACAAGCTCAAGGTACTGCTCCTTTGTATACTTTCTGTTCATTGCCCTTAAAATTTTCGTGCTTCCGGCCTGGAACGGCAGATGCAGATGTTCGCAGACCTTCGGCAGCTCCTTCATCGCGGTTATCAGGCTGTCTGAAAGATCCTTCGGGTGCGATGTGGTAAACCTGATTCTTTCTATTCCGTCAATTTCATTAAGTGAATACAGCAAGTCGGCAAAAGCGTCTTTTTTGCCAAGATCGTTTCCGTATGAATTAACATTTTGGCCCAGAAGGGTGATTTCCTTGTAACCAGCCTCCGCAAGACGCTTTACTTCATCCATGATGTCTTCCTTTTTCCTGCTCCGCTCTCTTCCGCGGACATAAGGAACTATGCAGTAGGAACAGAAATTATTGCATCCCTGCATGATACTGACATAAGCCTTGACTTTGTCTGACCTAGATATCGGGGTACCTTCCACTATCTGTCCTTCCGAATCCCAGACATCAAATATCCGTTCCTGACGTGTCAGGTGTTTATACAAAAGCTCGGGAAAAGTAAACAGGTTGTGAGTTCCGAACACAATACCCACATGCTGGTAGGACTTTTTGATTCTCTCCACCACATGGCTTTGCTGCATCATGCATCCCGTTATCGCAATAATGCTCTTTTTATTATCCAGCATGGACTTTAAAAAACCAAGATTTCCGTAAATTTTCTCCTCGGCGTTTTCCCGGACGCAGCAAGTATCGAACACAATAATGTCTGCCTGTTCGCCCGGTGCAGCCTTTGTAAAGCCCATTTCCTCCAGCATTCCCGCAAGCTGCTCAGATTCAAGCTCATTCATCTGGCATCCGAAAACCTTTACCTCATACGTTGGCTGCCTTCCCTCGTTGTTGGCTTTCTCGCTGATTATCTCCTTTACTTTATCAATATAAACATACTGTCTCTGTATCAGTTCTTCGTTTCTTTCCATTACCTTTCTTTCAGCCATTTATTTAAAACCCTTCCTAAAACAAAAGAATTTAATTATCCATTTAATTTATTATACGTTTTATTTTACCCTCAGACAAGTTTTTATAAAATATAACCCCGGAAGGGCCCTCGGTTATTTTCCGGTCAAAGCAACTCATCTGCCAGTTATTTTCAACTCCGGTAATTACCCTTAATGTTTATAATCTGATAAAATTATTATTATAGACATAATATATCCTCAGGCGTTTACTGCCGCGTAACTTCAATGCTTATTGAAAGGAGATACAAATGAGCGAGACATCATATATACGAATCAGGGGCGCCTCTGAACATAATCTGAAAAACATTGACATAGACATTCCGAAAAACAAGCTGGTTGTTATAACCGGCCTCAGCGGTTCGGGCAAATCGTCCCTTGCTTTTGACACAATATACGCCGACGGTCAGAGACGGTACATGGAATCTCTGTCTTCCTATGCAAGACAGTTCATCGGGAACATGAAGAAGCCCGAGGTTATGAGCATAGAAGGGATCTCGCCCGCCATTTCGATTTCTCAGAAGTCAACCAGCCACAATCCACGTTCGACGGTGGGAACGGTTACTGAAATATATGACTATCTTCGTCTGTTATACGCAAGAATAGGTATTCCCCACTGTCCCGAATGCGGAAGGGAGATTAAAAGGCAATCAGTTGATCAGATTGTGGATCAGATAATGTCCTTGCCCGAAGGCACGAGAATTCTCGTCCTTGCCCCCGTGGTAAGAGGCAGAAAAGGCCGTCATGAGAAAGTTTTTGAGCAGGCAAAAAAGAACGGTTATGTGCGTGTTATAGTGGACGGAATTCAGTATGACTTATCCGAGGAAATCAGCCTGGACAAGAATGTCAAGCATAATATTGAAATTGTCGTGGACCGCCTGATTGTAAGGCCCGGAATAGAATCCAGGCTTACCGACTCCATCGAAAGCGTTTTCAGACTGACCGGCGGTATTGTCATGATAAGTATAGTCGGTGGTGAAACTCTTACTTTCAGCCAGAATTTTGCCTGTCCCGACTGCGGTATCAGCATTGCCGAAATAGAACCGAGAAGCTTTTCATTCAACAATCCCTTCGGTGCCTGTCCCGAATGCTCTGGCATAGGCTATAAAATGGAATTTGACGAAGACCTGATGATACCCGACAAAAGTCTGAGCATCGATGAGGGAGCTATTACCGTATACGGCTGGCAGTCGAGCAAAGATAAGGGAAGCTGGACAAGAGCCGTCCTTGAAGCCCTGGCAAGGGAATTCAACTTTTCATTGACTGTTCCCTTTGAATCCTATCCAAAGGAAATACACGACCTGCTGATGTACGGTACCGACAAGCCCGTTAAGGTTTATTACCAGAGCAGGTACGGGGGTTATGAACACGAAGTGGTATTCAAGGGGATACTGGAAAGCGTTGAACGCCATTACAGGGAGGCATCCGACACGGTAAAGGCCGAATATGAGGAATTCATGCGCATAACCCCGTGCCCGTTATGCAAAGGCCGGAGGCTGAAAAAAGAATCGCTGGCCGTCACCGTTGCCGGTAAAAATATTTATGAAATGACCGATATGTCAATAAAAGATTTATACAACTTCATTGATCAAATCTCCCTTACCGACTTTGAGCAGGCCGTTGCAAAACATATCCTGAAAGAAATAAAGGCGAGATTGGGATTTCTTATTGATGTCGGCCTGGATTACCTTACACTGTCGCGATCGGCGGGTACCCTGTCCGGCGGCGAACACCAGCGCATTCGTCTGGCCACCCAGATTGGGTCGGGTCTCGTCGGGGTTGATTATATTCTTGACGAACCCAGCATAGGCCTTCACCAGCGGGATAACGACAAGCTCATCAGAGCCCTGCACAATCTCAGGGATTTGGGCAATACCGTTATAGTGGTGGAACATGACGAGGACACAATCCTTGCCGCCGATTATGTTATAGATATAGGACCGGGGGCCGGTGAACACGGAGGTCATGTGGTTGCGTGCGGTACAGTGGAGGATATCAAAAACAATCCTGATTCCATCACCGGCGCTTACCTGAGCGGAAGACTTTCAATACCCGTGCCCGAAAAAAGAAGGACTTCGGACAAATTTCTGACGCTGTACGGGGCGCGGGAAAACAATCTGAAAAACATCAACGTCACCTTTCCGCTGGGAGTATTTGTCTGCGTGACCGGTGTTTCAGGGTCAGGGAAAAGCTCCCTTGTCAATGATATTTTATATAAGGCGCTGGCGAGGAAACTCAACCGTGCAAGGACAATTCCCGGAAAGCACGACAGAATTGAAGGTATTGAGAATCTGGACAAAATAATAAACATTGATCAAAGCCCCATCGGAAGGACTCCGAGGTCAAACCCTGCGACATACATAGGCGTGTTTGACTTGATCAGGGATTTGTTCGCGTCCACTCCCGACGCAAAAGCAAGGGGATATACCAAAAGCCGTTTCAGCTTTAACGTAAGCGGAGGCCGCTGTGAAGCGTGCAACGGTGACGGTACCGTCAAGGTTGAAATGCATTTTCTTCCAGATGTATACGTTCCGTGTGAAGTATGCAACGGGAAACGCTACAACAGGGAAACTCTCGAAGTAAAATACAAAGGTAAGAATATATACGATGTTTTGGAAATGACGGTGGAGGAAGCCCTGAAATTTTTTGAAAACATCGAGGCTATCAGGCGCAAGCTGCAGACTCTGTATGACGTCGGTCTTTCATATATCAAACTGGGCCAGCCTTCCACCACATTATCGGGAGGCGAAGCGCAGAGAATTAAACTTGCCGCCGAATTAAGCAGAAAAAGCACCGGCAAAACAATGTATATACTGGATGAGCCCACAACAGGACTGCATTTCGCAGATGTCCATAAACTCATCAATATACTCCAGAAACTGGTGGACAGTGGCAATACGGTAATTGTAATCGAGCATAACATGGACGTGATTAAATCTGCAGATTATATAATTGATCTCGGGCCCGAGGGCGGAGACATGGGAGGTACGGTTGTAGCCACGGGAACTCCTGAAGAAGTGGCTGAAAACCCAAAATCATATACAGGCATATATTTGAAAAAATACTTATCAAAATAGACTTATATGAAATAAGATTTATCCGCAATCAAAAGAAAGACGGGGTTTATTCCTTTCGGCATAAACCCCGTCTTTATATACACCGCGTAAAATCATTCGGTATGAATTGCTGCCAAAGCGCTCAGCTTTGTTGCCTTTCTTGCAGGAAGGAAGCCCGATACGAGTCCTATAAACGCACTGAATACCATGCCCGACACGGCAAGCCACGCAGGGATTATCGAGAGTTTGGAACCTCCCATGTCGCCAACGTTTACCGTTAAAAACCGTGCACCGACGGTGTTAAGGAAGTACGAAACCCCATAGCTGACCCCAACACCGCAGGCACCGCCTATAAAGCCTATCATCGACGATTCATATAAGAATAAGCGTCTGATATCCTTAATTTGTGCTCCTATCACTTTCATAATTCCTATTTCTTTTCTTCTCTCGTATATTGCCATAACCATTGTATTGGCAATGCCTATCGCTGCCACAAGCAGTGATATTGCTCCAATACCGCCGAGAATCCCCTGCATAACCGCCTGGGTTTTCTTAGTCTGTTCCAGGTATTCCACCATGCTGTACGCGTTAAGCCCCATTGCCTGAATTTGTTCCTGAACATCCATAACTTTTTTTATATCATCCACTTTAACGCGCGCCTGCTGAAAACCGATTTCCTGTTCTTTCTTTTTGCTGCGGCTGCTACCGCCATTGCCTATATTGTCGGTATTATTGCTTTTATTGTAATCCTGCTGCAGTTTTAGCAGCTCGTCAATATTCATAAATACCCTGTAAGCCGTTTCCCAGTCTCCCTCGGCGAGAATTCCGACGCCCTCGAGTTTATAAAGTTTCGGCTTTCTCGTCGAGCCTCCGGGTATTGTTTCGCCATAAGAAAGATCAAAAGTCATTCTGATTTTGTCCTCAAAAAAGTTGATATCCTTTTCTTCATTGCTGACATCATAATACCACCCGCGTCTCCTGCTCCTGCTTTTGGGATCCCAAAGCTGGCTCTTTATATCGAAACCGAAAACCACCTGATTCGTATCGCCCGCGCTCAGTAACCTTCCTTCACTGACTTTGTAGTTGAAGGCTTCCATGGCTTCCGGGTTTATACCGACAAGATTTACATACCCCAGATATTTGCCCACTTCCATTTTAACGGTGGTTTCATAAATTGGGCTCACCGCCACCACATTGGGTATTTGGGCAATTTTGTCCAGTTCATCCTTTGAAATGGTAGGCTCCACCCATTCATTTTTCCTGCTTCTTCTGCTACTATAGCTGATGTCCCAATTGGGGTAAACGGTAATTACTGTGGCGTCCCCCAGCATTTTCATCTGTTCATCCACCGTTTTGTTTATCGCAATACCGAGGGAAAGCATTATTATAATGGCAGTAGTGCCTATTATAATACCCAGAACTGTCAGGATTGTCCTGACCTTGCTGCGGAACAAATTTTTAAAAGCCAGTCTGATCACATCAAATATCTTCATCCAGCATCAACTCTTTTCTCTTTTTGCGCTTTCTCAGAACAATCACAAGAACTATGACGCCTATCACCAGCACACCGCCGCCGACAGCAACCCAGACAAACGGGAACGAATTTTTCCCTCCGGACATGTTCGGGTCTTTTCCCATATCTCCGGGAAAATCCCCCGGGAACGGATTTATCACCGGTTCGGCTTCTATCGCATTAATGGTAAACTCTTTTTCTATTCTGTGCTCCTCTCCTGCGGCATCTTCAAAGGTATAAACCACCTTTCCCCTGTTCTCGCCGGGTTTTGTCAGAGTGATGCTCGCTTCGTAATAATCACTGGCGCCGATATCGAAATTCCCGACAAAATAGTTGGATTCTCTTGTATCAAAATCCTCGCTTTCAATCCTGACCATCAGTTTGGAAAGTTTAACCCTTCCCATATTGTAGAATTCCGATGAAATATACACAGGTTCGCCGATATAGGCAGGATCGGGGACAATCACGTCGGTAACTTCCAGTTTCGCAGGCTGTATCACGGGAATACCGAAAACGTCCTCCATTTTGTTTGTTTTCAGCTCGCCGTTTTCTTCGTATTCATACTCGAATACAGCAGTTACTACATATGTTTTTGCCTTCGCATCGGGTATGGTATACATCACCAGTGTTTTCTGGGAGGTTTCGCCCGGTTCAAGCCTGTCGATATAGAAAGTATTGCTCGACTGAACGGGAGTGAAGACGCTTCCCCCTGTTTCTTCGCTTGTCTCATTAACCACCAAGGTTATTTTCATATTTTCAACGGCTTTCACCTTGCTTGTATTCAGAAATGTCATATACAGCGTAAAGTTTTCGCCCGCTTTAACCACGGCGGGATCAGAAGAATATTCCGAAATAATTATTTTAGGAACGGTGTTAAGGGTTTGCTTATCTTTCTCGGCTTCAATCAGCACGCCCATGTATTGTTCCTTTTTTACCTGTTCCTCTCCTTTTTTGTATTCGATTACGGCCTTAATCGGATATACCTTGCTTTCAACATCCTTTGTCGAAATGAAACTGAACGACACGGGAACTGATTCGCCCGGTTTCAAACCGTTTATAGTAAGCACGTTCAGCGACTGAGGAAGTATTTTGTCTCCCGCTTCCACCGTAACTTTTATTTCTTCGGCTTCGGTCGTACCGGTATTTTTGATGTCAAAAGACACGGTAAAAGGCTGCTCGGCCAAAACCGCCTGATTAGGAGTCTGAACGTTTTCGGTTACAATATCAACGTTTTCTTCCTTTTCATCACCTTCCACCTTCACGTACAGCGGATATTCCAGATTTGTTTCACCGTCATGCGACATCAGAACTTTAACGACATATGTACCCGACTCCAGCTTATCCTTTGCTTTCAGGTTGTAAGTTACTTCTTTGTTGTTCAAGCCATTAATTTCAAAAAAGTAATTTTTCGTGACATTGTTAAGGACAAAGAATTCATTGCCCGGATTCAAATCCACGGTAACGTTTTTGGCTTCAAGAGTCCCCATATTCCAAAGATCAAAGGTCAGAGCAAACGTCTCACCAGGCTTTATAACTTCCGGATTTGTTTTTGCGTCCCTGACCACCAGTCTGGCAGGTAAATTGTTGTTCGTAATTTTGATGTATATCTCTTTCGTATCGGTGAAATCGTTTCCGTAAATGTTTTTATATTTGATTTGCAAAGGTATTTTATAAATATTTTCATCGGCTTTTTCGTTAATTTTAAACTTAAATTCAACATCCGCCGACTTTCCGGCAGGTATCTTGTCCACAACCTTGTAAACCGTCAACTGATCAATTATAAACACATTTTCAGGCAGTGTGGGAGTAATTCTTACTTCCCTTGCCTCATATTTTGCAATATTGGATATGGTAAGCGGAATGGTAATTGTTCCGCCCGCCTTCCCTTCGGGCATGGCAGCAGAAGTAATCTCCAAAACAGGTTTAAACTCACTTGTAAGGCCGCCGCCTCCACCGTCTCCACCGCCGGTGTTGTCGCCACCCGATGAAGTGTCTGGGGCGACATTGTCAATGTTTATCGTCTTGGCTACCTTTTGATATTGTCCGTCGTATTTATATCTTACAGTAATCATAAGAGCTGTTTCTTTTTCTCCGGAATAGAACATTTCAAAGTCCTCTGTAACCGATTCGCCGGGAGCCAGCGTAACTTCAATGGTTTGCACATGGCCGCCTGACGGAATGAAGGAACTGGTCTTCCCAAATATTACTTCGATGTTCGATATAGATCCTTCGTTGTTGTTGTTGGTTACAGTTATTGAAAGGTCAAAATATTCCTTCGCCCTAATGAGCTCATCGTTGTTCGCCGTTGCGGAAATATCCACCTTTTCCCCCTCGGCTAAAACTGTATTGCTGCTGAATACAAACGAAAAAATCATTACTAAAACCATTAAAAAAGCCTTTAACTGTCTGCTATGCATTTGAAGCACACTCCTTCAAACCAAATTTTTTGTAATACTTATCCTTCACTTCAATCTTCTCAATCATGCCATCCCTCATATGGACAATCCTGTCTGCATATGCGGCGGCTTCGGTATCGTGGGAGACAATAAGTATCGTCTGCCCGTATTTTTCAGCCATTTCGGATATCAAATTCATTATTTCAATTGTGGTTTTTGAATCCAGATTTCCGGTAGGTTCGTCCGCAAGTATAATCTCCGGCTTTTCCACAAAAGCGCGGGCTATACTTACGCGCTGCTGCTGACCACCGCTCATCTGGTTTGGCTTGTGGTTAACCCTGTGTTCAAGCCCAACAGCTTTCAGCATTTTCAATGCTTCCCTGGTTCTGAGCTTTTTAGGGTATCCCTTAAATATCAGCGGCAGTGTAACATTTTCAAGGGCGGTCATATTCGGCAGAAGGTTATATGACTGGAATATAAAACCTATATATTGCTGCCTGAATTTCGCAAGCTGCTTCTCATTCAGCTTTTCCACATGAATCCCCTTGACTATGACACTCCCTTTAGTGGGCTTTTCCAAACCCGCCACCATATTGAGAAGGGTTGTCTTTCCCGATCCTGAAGTACCGAAAAGGCAACATATTTCACCCTTTTTCACTTCAAGATCTATACCATTAAGGGCATATACCTTCTCCTGTCCCATACGGTAGACTTTTTTAAGATCTTTGATTACAATTACGTTTTCCATGATTCTTTCTCCCAAGGCCCCCTGTTGCGTTATTTTAATAATATGCCCGTCACAATAACAGTATTAGAACAAATTGGTAAAGTCAATAATATTTTTTCTGTCCATTACTTATATCGACGAAAAAAAATTAATAAAAGTTTCATATTTGTTTAAAATTTTTTTAATTTATCATGCCCAACAGAATATGCAATATATTTCCTGTATAAAGCTGTGCAAAATTACAAATGCTATGATTGGTGATTTTATGTTAATAATATATATTTTTCTGATTTTGGCATCATCAATTGTTTGTGAGATTATAAGCCGGATAATCCACATTCTGTATCTTGTTAAAATCAGTTTTCTGGTGGACGGCATCAAATGCAGGGATGATCTTTTATATTTGAAGCTTAAGGATTTTGAATACGCAGTTGCCGAGGTTTTCAGAAGGCAAGGACATAAAGTCCGCATGTCCAGCCATTTCGGTGAAGGCGGAACGGGGATTATTCTTGACGAAACCTACTATGTAATGGTAAGGAAGGACAGTTTTCACAATCTTGTAGAAATAGAACAGGCTAAAAAGCTCGCCAAACATATGAGGGACAACAAAATTTACCGCGGAATGATAATCACTTTAGGGGATTTTAAAGCCAATACGAAAAATTACTGTCATACAAATGTCATAAAATGCATAAACGGCGACGAGCTGTTACGAATGTTTAAAAGCGTTCAGCGTCTGTCAGCCCAGTCGGTTTTTTCAAAATAGCGATATAATAAGCGTGGTAGAAAATCCGGCCTATTCAACTGGTACCGCCTTAGTAAGCATCATAATGTATTCATTTCCCTCGCTGTTGTATATATCCAGAGGCGTTACCGAAACCTGATTCAGTTCTGCGGGGGTCAATGCGCCGTCGGCATCTTTTATGTATATCGTGGTAACATTATGAATTATGTAATATCTTCCGTTAAACCTGCCCAGGTACATCATTGCATGCCCGGGCATATACAAAGGTGTCCCCGGTTTTAACGAATCAAGTATTTTCAGCCTTTCCATTCTGCCTTTCCCGGCAAAGGACACAAAGCCCTCCAATTTTTCCTGCTGATTGGAATTCCGAGGAAGAATTATTCCGAACGAACGGTATACATCCTCTATGAAAGAAGAGCAGTCCCCGGCATTATTCATTCCACCCCATCCGTAGGGTTCGCCCAGGAACCTGAAAGCCTGTATCAGCACGTTCTTTACCGTATAATCAGGAAACCCGCGCGACACATCTTCGGAAAAAGGTATGGTTATCGGAACAAAACGAAGACCGTTATTGTCATCGCAAACGGGGAAATTTACAACATAGCCCTCCGAACTCTCGGACAAAACCCGAAGCTTAACACCCATGTCAAGCTGCAGCCCCGAAATCCGTAAGTCCTGAGATTCCGGTATATATATTTTAGGCCCTTTGACCACAAGAAAATCACTGAAATTCAGGTATTTTTCCAGTTCTTCCGCAGGACACAGGGCAATGTCCCCCGCAGGTATCCATCCCCTGTAGTTATAAACCCTGGCAAAATACCAGTGTCCGTCGGCGCTGATGTGATAAATCTGAACAGGCTCCGCCGCATATACGGCAGTTTCGGTAAAATAATCAATCCGCCGGCTTGCAGCATCAGGAAAAGACTTCTTAAACGAAGGCCATGTGCGCATCTGAGTCCGTTTTACCGTAAAGCCGTATGCAACATTCATGCTTTCTGCGATTTTCCCTTTATTAAGGTTTTCTTTAAGCTTATCATAATCCTTTTGCTGATACCTATTCCCGCTTTCATCATACCGCGCTGACGCAGGCACTGTGCTCAGTCCGTTTATCCATTTCAGCACTTCCTCACCCTCAACCATTCGGGGCAATACCTTAAAGTCAAACAGAAACGGCAGAGCCTTGAAATTCCGTTCATTGAACTGCCTTATTTCGTCGCTGGTCATAATAATTTTATCAGAGTCTTCATACAATTCCACCCAAAAAGACGGATTCAGCATATCCGGCATAACTCCATCCACCACGGGGCCGTTATATTTATCTGTTTTATATATATCACTGTGCTCTGTAATAATTTCCACCGAACCGCTATTTTTGAGTTATTTCCACGTTGAATATCCTCTTTCTTAGCCATCAAAAATGAGTATATTGAAAAAATTATTTGTGATAAAACACCGGTGATTCTGAAACACATCCAAGCTAAAACCGTAAAAAACCCGCCGGAAATTTGAATTCCGGCGGGTTTTTCAAATCCTCGGATGCCTTAAATTTTCTCCGGTAATTTAGCACGGGCTTTTGCCATGCCCATGTTTCATTAGTTCTCTAATATTTATACCTTTGCCCCCCCACAGCAAAATACGTAAAATCAAACACTTGCCAAAAACCGCTAAATAATCATTTTAGTGTTATATTTTTTTAATAATCTCTTTGTATCTCCTGTATGCTTCATCCCATGCATCTGCATTCTCAGGCCGGTAGACTTCGGTCGGGAATGAGCGTTTTACTATTTCCCTTGCCTCATTCAAGTCCTTGACCTCTTTCAACGCAATCAGCTGGGACATAATATTTCCTATGGCGGTTGCCTCGACAGGTCCTGCGGTTACGGGGCGGTTCAACACATCTGCGGTGTACTGACTGAGCATTTTATTCTTGCAGCCTCCGCCTACGATATGAAGAACGGGAACCTTGCTTCCCGTTATCTCTTCCAGGCCTTCCACCGCACTTCTGTACTTCATGGCAAGACTTTCCATGACAATACGCACAATGCTGCCTTTGTCCGAAGGCACGTCCTGCCCCGTCTTTTTACAGTAGTCAATAACTTTTTCGGGCATATTCCCCGGACTGTAGAATGTTTGATAATCCACGTCTATAAACGCCTGGAACGGTTTTGCTCCTTCAGCGAGAGCATCCATTTCATCGTAGCTTATCTCAATTCCCTGTTTTCTCCATGCCCTTCTGCATTCCTGGTATACCCATAAACCCATGATGTTTACAAGAAGGCGAACAGTTCTGTTAATACCGCCTTCATTGGTATAATTCAGATTCAATGTCTTTTCATTTATAACGGGCTTTTCCCTTTCGGTGCCGAGCAATGACCACGTGCCGCTGCTGATATATGCGTCATTTGCGTTTTCCAGCGGAGCCGAAATAACGGCAGAAGCAGTGTCATGGCTTGCGACGGCTATTACGGGTATATCCTTCACTCCCAGCTCTTCCCGTACAGACTGTCTGAGAGTTCCCACACAGGTGCACGGATCTGTTATATCCGGCAAAATTTCCACGGGAATTCCAAGATCATTAAGCAAATCATAAGCCCAAGTGGCCCTGCCTGCCTGAAGCATCTGGGAAGTCGAGGCAATGGTATATTCGCATGTCTTGTTCCCGGTAAGGAAAAATGCCAGAAGATCGGGTATAAAAAGTAAAGTTTCGGCATTTTCAAGAAGTGTGGACCTGTTTTTCACCATTGCGAGAAGCTGGTATAACGTGTTAAATTTCTGAAAAGCGATGCCTGTATCATTATATATTCTTTCACGGCTGACAACCTTCAAAGCTTCGTCTATCATCCCGTCGGTACGGGAATCCCGGTAATGAAAAGGATTACCCAGCAAAACGTCGTTTTTGTCCAGAAGACCGAAATCCACGCCCCACGTATCTATTCCTATACTGTCAATATTTCCGCCCGTTTCCTTGTATCCTGCCAGTATTCCCTGTTTTAATTCATGATAAAGTCTTAATATATCCCAATATAAACTGTCACCCACCATAACGGGATCATTTGAAAAGCGGTGTATTTCCTTAAGGGTGAGCTTTTCTCCGTCAAAGCTGCCCAGAATGGCTCTTCCGCTGCTGGCACCATAGTCAAAAGCAAGGATGTTTATCACACCCGTTCCCTCCTCCATGTCTTAGTGGCTATATTTTTATAATACTGTATCCGTTCGTCCAAGTCCATAAATATCTTATCAGACTCTTCTGAAAACATTGCTCTGCGGAGGTCTTCGGTAGCCGCAATCTCATGCCCTATCAACGCCCATGTGGCGTCGGTAAGGTTCTTAAATTCGGGATCTTTCAGTGCTTCGCAGATAAATTTCTGCCTTGGCGTATTGATGTCTTCACCGCTTATCTGGAACATTTCGTATTCTTCGCACAATGCTTTTACTTTTCTGAGCTGCTCTTTTGTGTTTCTTGAAGGCATATATGTGACCGCTTTAAAACCAAGGCGTTTTAATTCCTCAAACAGTAAATCTATGTAATCATCTTCAAACTTCTGCGATTTCTTGTCACCCGTCACCGAATCACCCACATCTCCGAGATATGCATAAGCAGGAATCGCCCCCGTCTCTTTGCATATCTCAATAAAGGCTTCAACCGGCGGGCATTCAGACGTCGCAGGAATGTAAAACTTTTCCACCATATGGCTTTTCAAAACGCCAAGCAGGTCATATTCGTAAAAAGGATTGCCTTCATCGGAAAGATAGGCTTCAAGTTTCGGCGACAGAGGAATCTGCAGGTCATTCCTGATAAAATTCACGGTTTTCGTGCCCTTACCCGTCATTGCCGTAATTTTTTCGGACAGCGCGTACAAAAGATGCCTTTCGGTTATTGTTCCACCGTCATGAGCCATTGAAACGGGCACGATATCCTTGTCAAAGTCCAGTGAAATTCCATATTTGTTCATGATACCGTTTATATTTTCCACCATCGCCCTGTTGCGGATGTTACGCGCCTCCTGGTATGGCTTTATGAAGCTTTCAACCCTGCCCAGCTGGGTATGGGGAATGCCATGCATCGCCACATAGGCAATCCCCTTCTGGTCCGGATTATTAATCCTTTTGTCTTTCAGACTTGTTCCGGACATGTCAATCCTCAGTTCCATCCCAACCGTTGTTGCCATGTTCAATATTTTTCCGGCTTCTATAAACTCAAAAACGCCGCCGACCGAGTCATGATCCATGATACCTGCGGTCTGAAGGCCTGATTTAAAAGCCATCCATAACGCTTTTGCGGGAGAATAGGGCGAAAACGAATAGGTGGTATGAATGTGATTGTTCACATATTCAAAATCCACCGCATCTTTCGTAATTTTGCCTTCAAGATAGAGCCTGTACAGTTCCTTCAGGGCCTCAAGCCTTGTATTCTTGTCAGGATGATTCAGCTTGTCATTCAATTCCTGCATGGCTATCCTCCATTACCTCATTTCCTGACCACCGGTTACGTTTATCGCCTGGCCTGTCATATAGCTTGCCTGGTCGGATGCCAGAAATACCATGACATTTGCCACGTCGTCATAAGTACATGCCCGCTTTAAAGGCACCTGATTCAGATATTTCTGCCTTACTTCCTCCTCGGTAATTCCCTGGTTCTTCGCGTACTGTTTATACAGGCTGTTTACCCAAAGCGGTGAATCCAAAAGGTTTCCGGGGCAAATGGCATTTACACGGATGCCGTATTCGGCCAGTTCGAGCGCAAGACTCTGGGTGAGCCCGATTCCTCCGAATTTGCTTGAAGCATAGGCTGCGTTCCTGTATGAGCCTTTCTTTCCCGATTTGCTGTTAATCTGAATTATTACCCCTCTTCTTTGCGGTATCATTACTCTGGCGGCAGCACGGGCACACAGGAAATATCCGTTAAGGTTTACATCTATGACCTTTTTCCACTTATCATACGGAAACTCCGTGATGGGCATCGCTATTACTATTCCGGCGTTTGCGACAAGTATGTCCAGTGTACCGTAGGTATCAACGGCTTTCCGGACCATTGCCTCCACTTCTTCCTCATTTGTAACGTCAACCTTAACCGCAACCGCATCGGACAATGAATCCGCAACTTCCTTTGCCTTTTCATAATTTATATCCGCAACGACCACCTTGCAGCCTTCCCTATCAAGCCTTCTTGCCAGTGCTTCACCAAGGCCCTGGGCAGCTCCGGTAACTATTGCCACTTTTCCGTCAAGCATTCTGCACATACGCAAATCCCCTTTCAAACTCGTGGTTATTAAATTCCAAGCCTTTTAAGCCTTAACATTTCCTGTTTCGTAAAATTAGTCGAAGGAACATGTCCGGGCAGCGGAAGAATTTTTTCATGAATGGCGTCTATCATCCATTCAGGCTGCGGGAAGAAGAATTCTTCCAGTTCATGCGCCGGGGTTATCCAGTTCCTTGAACCAACTACAACAGGAGGCGCATCAAGATAGTCAAATGCCAGCTCGGTAATGGTCTGTGCCATCTCCTTAAGGAAAGAGCCTCTTTCACAGGCGTCGCTTGTGAGCAATATCCTTCCTGTCTTTTTAACCGACTCAATGACTTTCTCGTAATTAAACGGAACAATGCTCCGTGCGTCGATGATTTCAGCCGACAGGCCGTATTTTTCTTCAAGTATTTTTGCGGCTTCCATTGCACGGTACAATGTGGCGCCTATAGTAAGGATTGTTATATCCTTGCCTTCTTTCTTTATATCCGGTTCCCCTATCGGGATTTCATAATAATCCCGCGGTACTCCTTCTTTATGGAACAATTCGCCGACATCATAGATTCTCTGGCTTTCAAAGAAAATAACGGGATCGGTACCCGACAGGGCGCTGTTCAGCAATCCCTTCGCATCATACGGTGTTGCAGGGAACACACACTTCAGCCCCGGTATATGGGAGATCAGGGATGACCAGTCCTGGGAATGCTGAGCCCCGTATTTTGACCCGACAGAAATACGGAGAACAACAGGCATTTTCAGTTGTCCCGCGCTCATTGCCTGCCATTTTGCAAGCTGGTTGAATATTTCATCTCCCGCACGCCCCATAAAGTCGGCATACATAAGTTCCACAACGACGCGGCCGCCGCTTAACGCATATCCAACCGCTGAACCCACAATTGCGCCTTCAGATATCGGGGAGTTGAACAGTCGATGATACGGCAAAGATTCGGTCAGACCGCGGTATACGGCAAATGCACCGCCCCAATCTCTGTTTTCTTCGCCGTAGGCTATTAATGTGGGATCGGTATAAAATTTGTCTATTAATGCTTCAAACAAGGCATCCCTCAGCTGCAGTACCCTGTTTTTCGATACAGGCTTGCCGTCCTTGTCAAGGCCGAAACGTTCCTTCTGCTGAACTCTTTTCCACTGCGGGTTTTCTTCCTTCGGTATCAGCACTTCACATTTCCTGTCTTCCATTTTCTCAACCCGCTGATTGGAAAACATCAGCCTGCCGATCGCGTCGGGATCCTTTCTCAAATCCATCCTCGGTGACACCGAATCATCTGTGGCAAGTTTCAGTATCCTTGTTATCAGTTTTCTGGAGTAATCCCATATTTCATCAAAAGTTTCATCAGGAGCTACATTCGCCTCAACAAGCTGTTTGCGGAACGTTATCAGGGGATCCTGAGCCATCCATGCCTCTATTTCTTCCTTTGTCCTGTAGCTCGACGCGTCTGACGGTGAATGACCTGAATAACGATATGTTACAGTGTCAAGAAGCACCGGCCCGTCCTTGTCCTCAAGGAGTATCTTTTTCTTCCTTCTGATGGCGTCTATAATAGCCAGCGGATTATAGCCGTCCACCCTTTCCGCATGCATCTGTTCGGGATTCACGCCTGCGCCGATGCGGGCAAGCATGTCAAAGCCCATCGTCTCTCCTCTTGTTTGTCCTCCCATTCCGTAATGGTTATTGAAAACATTCAGGATAAACGGGAGTCCTCCTTTGTATTCACCTTCCCACAACTTCTTATACTGGTCCATCGCCGCCAGGCATAAGGCTTCCCACACCGGCCCGCAACCCATTGCTCCGTCGCCGATGTTTGCTATAACAATTCCCTTTTTCCTGTTAACTTTCTTGTACAGCGCAGCCCCGACGGCAATGTCCGCGGAACCTCCGACAATCGCGTTGTTCGGATAAATTCCGAAAGGCGTGAAGAACGCATGCATCGAACCGCCGAGACCGGCCTGGAAACCTGTCTCCCTGGCGAATATCTCCGCCATTGCGCCGTATACAAGAAAATCTATTGCCAGTTCCTTGACACTTTCCGCGGCGCTGTGCTTCTCAACAATCTTAAGAATTAAACCGTTGCGGAAGTTTTTCATTATTTTCATAAGCTCCTCGTCAGGAAGCTTTTGAATGGCAGACAGGCCCTTAGCCAGTATCTCGCCGTGGCTTCTGTGAGATCCGAAAATATAATCATCCACGTCCAGAAGGTAAGCCTGACCGACGGCGGCAGCCTCCTGTCCTATGGAAAGATGGGCAGGTCCGGGATGATTATACTGTATCCCGTTGTATTCACCCTTGGTTTTTATTTCATTCATCATTGTTTCAAACTCACGGATTATCGCCATATCCCTGTAAATTCTGAGAAAATCTTCGGTGGTAAAATTCTCCTTTTCCTCCTCAATGGTTTTGTTGTATTGGTTTACAGGAATATCCCTGAAGGTAATTTTTCCCGGTTTTCTCATTTCAGCGGGATCAATAAACTGTGACTTAGGCATTTATCTATCTCCTCCCATGTTCGCATTTTCATCAAAGTTCCCACATAATTTCCTTTATCACTTCACCGACTGTCGGGTGCGGAAATACTATCTGGCGGATATCCTCCACCCGCATTTCGCTTTCTATCATCATTGCCGCACCGTAAATAATCTCGGATGCATAGCTTCCGATCATGTGCACGCCGAGAATTGTTCTGTATTTTTTATTCACAATAACCTTGACAATTCCGTCCAGTTCGGTGTTTTCCGCCACATACCTTCCGCTGTAGGTCAGCGGCAGTTTTACAATTTCCACGTCGATCCCTTTTTCTTTTGCCAATTCCTCGGTTTCTCCAACACATCCCACTTCAGGATTCGTATATATAACTGAAGGAATGGCGTTATAACGCATTGTGTCGCGTTTCCCAAGGATATTGTTTATGCAGACCTCTGCTTCCCGGTACGCGGTATGGGCAAGCATTGAAACCCCGTTTACGTCTCCCACCGCGTAAACCCCCGGAATATTCGTCTGCATGCATTCATCGGTTTTAATCCTTCCACGCTCTGTTTCGACGCCGATTTTCTCAAGTCCAAGCCCTTCGGTGAACGGCCTCCTGCCTATGCTCACAAGTACTTTGTTGGCAGAAACTGACTGACGTCCTTCAGCCGTTTCAAAAACAACCCCGTTTCCGGTAATTTCGGTGACCTTTGCGGAAAGCCTGAAATCGACACCTTTTTTCTTGTAGTTGTTGAGAAGAATATTGCTTATTTCCCTGTCGGTAGGACCGGCAATATGATCCAGCATTTCTATTACGGTTACATGACTTCCCACAGAATTGAAATATGAAGCCATTTCAAGGCCAATAACACCGCCTCCGATTATAACCAGTTTCTCAGGCACTTCGGTAATGTCGAGAATTTCCCTGTTTGTAAGAACAAATCCGTTTTTATATCCCTCGTGAAGTCCCGGAATTGGCGGCATTGCAGGCACGGACCCCGTTGCAATTACAAGTCTTTTGGCAATATATTCGTTATCCTTTGCCTTAACGACAAACCCTTCGGCAGTACGCCCCTGAATGACAGCCTCCTCACTGACCACCGTTACTTTGTTCTTTTTCATTTTCATTGCCACGCCGGCGACAAGGGTTCTGACCACCTTATCCTTTCTTTTTACGACGGCTTTGTGATTAATTGACACATTTTCACAGCTTATGCCGTACTTGCTTCCGTGTTTTGCATAGTCAGCTATTTTTGCCGAATTCAGCAGAGCTTTCGAAGGAATGCAGCCTTCGTTCAGGCAAACCCCGCCCAAAGCCCTTTTTTCAAAAAGCGCCACCGACAAACCTGCCTGACCTGCACGTTCAGCCGCCAGATAGCCGCCGGGTCCTCCTCCGATTACAATCAGATCGTAAACCACATCCACCACTTCCTTAAACTATTTTGCAAGCAGAACGGTAAAGTTTTCGAGGGCATCTTTCAAATCCTTCAGGAATCTTGCTGCGGGCGCCCCGTCCACAGCCCGGTGATCAAAGGTTAAAGACAGGGACATTGACATATACGGTTCTATTACACCGTCTTTTTCCCTGAACTTCCGTTCAACGGTATTAACTCCCAAAATGGCCGTTTGCGGCGGGTTAATAACGGGTGTGAAGGATTCAATCCCGTAAACCCCAAGATTGGTTATTGTGAATGTTCCGCCCTTCAGAAGATCAGGGCTGATTGTTCCCTTTCTGCAAGCGTTTGCCAGTTCTTTTGTTTCCATTGCTATCTCATTCAGGGACTTGAGATTGGCATTGAAAAGAGTGGGTACCATTAACCCGCGTTCGGTGTCAACGGCAACGCCCATATGGACGTTTTTAAAATATCTTATCGTATCGCCCATAAAATGGGCATTCAGGTCTCTATGCTTCGGCAATACGCGGCTTACCGCATAAATCAGGATATCGTTCAATGTAATGTTTGCAAGCCCAATCACTTCAGCGGTTGCTTTGAATTTTTGCCTTAAATTCAGTATTTCGGTCGCATCAAAAGAGATATTCATCGTCAGCTGAGCCATCTGCGACAACGACTCATGCATTGTTTTTGCAATAACCTTGCGAATGTTCGTGAGTTTAACTTCTTCATATTCCGAAGTAACGGTTTCGGCTTTCGGCGTTTCGTCGGCCCTTTCACCGGACACGGAAATTGTTGCGGTGCGGCCAACGTCGGCGGTGGTGACGCGTCCGCCTATACCTGAGCCTTCTACAGGCCGATCCAGGTTCAGATATTCCTCCTTCGCAGCCGGTGTGACCAGATACCCTTCCTGCTGCAACTTCCTTATATCCCGTTCAATTATTCTTCCTTCCGGCCCTGTGGGGGTCGCAAATCTAAAATCGGCGCCTATTTTTTCGGCAAGATTTCTTGCCCTCGGGGATATGAATATCCGTTCTTCCCCGTCTTTCGCCATGATTGTTTCAGCCGGCTTTTGAGCTTCATCCGCCGTTTTTTCCAAAGGCTCAATCTTCCCCGTTTCCCGTCCCTCTTCATTTCCCGGTGCACCTCCGGGAATAAATGGCGTAATATCCTCTCCTTCCTCACCTATTACACAGACATTTGTAAGGACGGGTATATCATCACCCTCGTTGAAAAAAATCTCAAGAACGGTACCGCTTACCTTCGCCTCTTCTTCAAAAGCCGCTTTGTCGGTTTCATAGGCAAAAAGCAAATCGCCTTCCTTAACCCTGTCTCCTTTTTTTACGAACCACTGGGTTAAAATGCAACTTTCAACCGTATTTCCCTGCCTGGGCATTACAACCGGTGTTGCCATATCATTCGCCACTCCCTTTTATATTTTATCAGCATTTTCCAGCAAATACCTTTCGGCCTCAAGGCACCACAATCCGTTATTCTTTTCAACTATATCAGCAAGCGCTGCAAACAACGGACTGGTCTCTCCCTTTTTACGGAAATCGCTTATGGCTGTAAGTTCCATCGAAATATTTGTGTAGATCAGTTTTTTCCCTCCGGGGATTTCGGGCAGATGAAGCGTTGTTTCAACAACACAGTCCAGACCGCCTATATGGGTTATCATTGAAGCGGGATTAATTCTTCCCTCGGACATAAGTCTCAACGCGTCAATCATGTCTTCGGTATTTCCGCCGCTTGTACCCACAATGTGGGTGGAATTGTAATGCACGTTATAGAAGTTCAACTCCGCTGAAAAATTTGGATTTGTAGGACCGGCAAAGAAGTTCAGGCAGCCGTCCTTCGCAAGTATTTTATCAGCCTGTTCGACAACCGCCTTTACCGGCGCGAAAACGAATACGTCATCGTAACCTTCACCGCCGGTAAGGTCAAGCAGATATTTCACAGGATCAGAAACCGTTCCTGTATTGACGTAGATCAGTTCAACTCCGTTTTTCCTTGCCTCTTCAGCCCTATAAAGGGATTCCGCCCTTTTAATGCGCGCTTCGTCAATATCGGTCACAACAAGGCGTTTGGGCTTTCTGTCAGCATGGAGGGCATAATCGATCGCACCAAGCCCCATCGGGCCGACGCCAGCCAGGATGGCCATGTTTCCGCCTTCTTTAATACCCATTTTGTGTTCATATTTCCCGCTTTCGGTATGATAATTGGCTTTAAAGGCGCCTATAATACAGGACATGGGTTCGGAAAGGGAACCATAGAAAAAAGCGTCTCCGTTATATTCAAGAAGGCATCCCTGTTCCATTACTTCATTGGGAATAATGATATGCGTGGCGCTTCCGCCTATATATTTGAATGAGTAACCCGGAGCAGCGTAGGGATTCTCCTTCAGGTTCAGAGCAGGCTGAATGGAGAATTTCATTCCGGGCTTAAACTTATGTTTCCACTTATCGCCTACCTCAAGGATTATTCCGCAGAATTCATGGCCTATTATAACCGGATTTTGGCTGACATCCTTTGGAACCCTCTTGTGATCCTCACCCTGGATTGCCGCTTTGTATGATGACATGCAAATACTGTCCGAAATAATCTGTGCAAGTATTTCGTCGTCCTTTATTGGGGGAAGTTCAAATTCTTCAAGCCTCAGATCGTTTTTGCCGTACAGACGTACCGCTTTGGTTTTCATTAAACATCCTCCTACCTTTTATTTATATAAGATTAGTATTCCCTGTTCGGTGTGCCAAAATTGAAAATGTTTGTTTTTTTAATTTCATGTTTTATTATAACATTACTGTTGATTAAAATAAACATATATTTAATTTGTATTGTACTTTTTTTTCAAATAAGTTAAGATATATAATAAACCGATCGGAAATAATAAACATTAATAATACTGATATTTTACAATAGCAGGAGTGAAATGTCTTGTACAACGAAAGGCAGGAAAAAATACTGAGCATACTTAACGAAAAGGGAGAAGTCCAGGTTTCGGAACTGAAGGAAATTTTTCCTCAGGTTTCCGCAATGACGATAAGACGCGATCTTGCATATCTCGAAAGCAAGGGAATGCTGATAAGAACTCACGGCGGGGCGGTAAATATTAAAAAGCTTACGTCCATTTACGGGGAAGAGGACGCATATTCGCTGCGGGCCGCAGAAAACGTTGAGGAAAAAATGCTTATTGCAGAAAAGGCCGTTAAGTTTCTTGACAGCGGCCGTTCTATTTATCTCGACGCGGGCAGCACAATAATGTATTTTTCACGGTTAATCCCCGACGACAATTTTTCAATTGTCACCAGCGGGATAATAACGGCGTTGGAACTTACGAAAAAAAAGAAAATCACCATTTACCATACAGGCGGGCAACTTAACAACAATACACTGTCCTCGGCAGGTCCGACCGCACTCGCAATGCTTGATATGATTAACATCGACATTGCTTTTATGGCTGCATCGGGCTTCACCTTTGAGAACGGTTTTACCGTTTCGAATTTTTTTGAATGCGAGCTTAAAAAAACCGTGATCAAAAAGGCAAAAAAAGTTATTATGCTTATCGACTCCAGCAAATTCAACAAAGTCATGGCATTTACCTTTGCTCACTTGTCTGATCTGGACGTTTTGATAAGTGATGACAAAATACCCGATTATATTGTAAAAAAGGCTGAAGAAGCCGGCGTAACCGTTCTTTAAAAAAAATCCCATGCCGGCTTCCAGCGGCACAGGATTTAAATTCACTCATTTACTATTTTCCCGTCGATTCCTATTATCACTTCTCTGTACGGGACTATTTTCCGGGCATTCAGCATGGCGGTTTTTACTGCATGCACAATTCCGCCGCAGCACGGAACTTCCATTCGGGTCACGGTAATGCTTTTTATATCGTTTACCGAGAATATTTCGGTAAGCTTTTCGATATAGTATTCATTGTCGTCCAGTTTCGGACAGCCTATCAGAGTGATTTTGCCCGCAATAAAATCCTTATGAAAATTACCGTATGCATAAGCACAGCAGTCGGCGGCGATTAACAGGTGTGCTCCGTCAAGGTAAGAGGCATGCGGGTTTATAAGATTTAGCTGCACCGGCCACTGATTCAGTTCTGAAAATATTGTTTTTTCAGCACTTTCGCCTTCATCGGCTTTATTTTCTCGGGAATTCCTTTCAAGCGTCATCGCCCGCTGTCCGGGACATCCGCTGAACGGGTTTGAATGCGCCATGCCTTTTCTTTCCTCCATTTTTTTCATCACAAGTTCATGATTGTATTCCGCCGCTTCCCTTTCAACAATTTTTATCGCACCCGTCGGGCATTCGGGCAGACAGTTTCCCAAACCGTCACAGTATTCGTCACTTATAAGCACGGCTTTTCCGTTCCTGATTTCTATGGCACCTTCGTGGCATGCGTTCACGCAAAGCCCGCAGCCATTGCACTTTTCCTGATCTATCTCCACAATTTTTCTTTTCATCAATATTTCTCCTTTCACTTGTTAATAATCAAATTCTTTTGTCATCCTTACCTAAGATAATAACGCAAAAGTGGTTTGATATCTGTTGCCGTGGCTACAAAATTTAAAAAAATACCCGTGGGTAACCCACGGGCGCACCACAATTTTTTTCAGTTTGCTGCCGCTGCTGTTTCTTTTTCGGTANNNNCACCTTCCGCGGAATTATTGCTCTTTTCTTCCTGCTGCAGCTCTTGACCGAAAAATTCAGGAAGCTTCATACCGGCCATCTTAAAAATCTCACTCATAGGCGGGATGGATTTCAGCATACCCGAAAGGAAATTTGCCGTGGCAGGCGTACCGTCTTTGCCCATGCTGTCCCATACCGTTACCTTGTCAATCTTGATGCCTTTAATTGCTTCAACCTGAACCTTAATAAGCTCTTCAAGCTTGTCGGCGATCATCATCTGAGCGGCCTTGGATGCATCACCGCCAACGGCCTGCACCAGTTTGGCAAAACCGTGGGCCTGTTTTGTAAGTATCTCCTCAATACCTCGAGCCTGCGCTTCCATTTTCATGTAAATTGCATCGGCTTCACCCTTTGCAAGGCGTCTTGCCTGTTCTGCCTGAGCCTCCGCTTCAAGCTCAAGTTTCTTCTTTTCAATCTCGGCCTTGACCAGGACATCGGCTTCTTGAGTTGCCCTTTCGCGTTCAGCACGCGCAAGTTCGGCTTCCTTTTCAGCTACGTATGCCTCCTGCAAAGCCTTGGCGGCCTGTATTTTTTCAGACGCAAGAGCCCGTCTTTTTGCTTCTGCCTCGCGTTCACGCCGGATCGCATTGGACAGTGCGATTTCTGCCGCAGCTTCATTCTCACCTTTGATCGCTTCGGCTTCTGCAGCGGCAACCCTGATCCTTTGTTCACGGCGTGCATTCGCTTCACCTATGGCACCGTCTCTTTCCCGTTCAGCAACCGATTTTTTTGCATCGTTAATGGCTTTTGCCGCCGCTTCCTTACCCAGTGCCTCGATATACCCCGACTCATCGCTTATATCCGTCACGTTGACATTGATCAGGCGAAGTCCTATTTTCTTCAATTCGGTCTCTACGTTTCTTGAGACTGCGTCCAGGAACTTGTCCCTGTCGGTATTGATCTCTTCTATGTCCATGGTTGCTATAACCAGACGTAGCTGACCGAAAATTATATCTTTCGCAAGCTCCTGAATTTCCTGGCGTTTCAGTCCCAAAAGCCTTTCGGCCGCATTCTGCATAACCCCCGGTTCAGTTGAAATACCTACCGTAAAGCTGGAAGGTACGTCAATCCTGATGTTCTGACGGCTTAATGCGTTCCTGAGATCGACAGTAATGGATATCGGCGTCAAATCCAAAAATTCGTATGCCTGGAATATTGGCCATACAAACGCTGCGCCGCCGTGAATGCATTTGGCCGACAGAGCCGTTCCGTCCTTTGAATGCCCAACTTTTCCGTATATCACCATGATTTTGTCAGACGGGCATTTCTTGTACCTTGAAAAAACAAACAGAAGAGTGGAAAAAGCTAAAACTATAACCACCGTAATAAGAATAATTCCACCGGGCATAAACAGAACCCCCTTTACATTTTTTCTTCAAGTTCCTTTTTTTCGGATAAATTCTTCGGTTCCACGACAAGTACGCCGTCATCGGTAATATCCACCACGACAACTTTTTCACCGGTTTTTACGGGTCTGTCGATTCTTGTCGTTGCGTCAATTTCACATAAGCGTTCCTGAACTATGACATTTACTTTTCCCCGTCCGTTGGGTGGAATGGTAAGGTATACCTCCCCCTCCTTGCCTACAGCGTTTTCATACCTGATGTTTCCGCTCTGCTGCATTCTCAGGAAGGTGTAAACAACCCAGGCAACGAAATACAGAGCAAGGCTTCCTGCAATAATTGAAAGTACAACGGCTGCAAAATTTGAAAGATTCCAGTCAATAGCCGCGACTCCCATCCAGCCTCCGACCGCAAAGAACGCCACAACGCTTCTCAGTGTAAAAAGGCGCATCCCTGCGGCCCCCTCTTCCAGATCAGGCCCGTCATCCGCCGATCCGTCGTCTAAATCGGCAGCGGCTTCAGTATCGGACAAATCGTCGGGTATCCCGTCCTGAACATCCGAAACGGGATCCACGTCTGCGGAATCGGGACCATCCGTATCTGCTTCGTTCGCCAAACCGATCAGCTGCAGAATAAACTGCAGTATCATCACAATCGTGGCGGGGATGGCAAAAGTCGCGAATACTTTCTGCAGTTGGGTCAATTCATTCCACCAATTCATAAAAACCCCCTTTCTGTTTTTTATTTTAAAATTTAAAGTCAGATATTTTTTGTCAACTGGTTCGCAATCCTTTTGTATTCTGCCGACCACCAGGCGTAAATCATGGCCTGCAAAACCAGTTTAAGTCTGTCTTTTGCTCCCGGAAACGGCTCTTTAAAATCCATAAGCCGTTCATCTATTTTTCTGACAAGCGTGTCATTATCAAACCCTTCTTTCAGTTCTCCCGACAGGAGAATGTCACACAAGCACTCGTAAATTTCGCTGTCATCCATAATGTTGTCTGAGTCATCCAGCAGGTTTCCATTTACATAACTTAGCAAATTAGCTACTTTCTCAATTACAAATGTCTCGCGAAGGAAATTAATAAGTATAATTCTTGCCACCTGTTCTTTTGAATACTTCCGATCTACGGGATGAGCGACATACCCTCTCTTTATCCAGTTCTGAATTGTTCCGGGTTCCAGCCCGGTAATTTCACAAACCTGCGACAGCGTAATTCCGTTCGTAACAGAAAATAGTCCTGTAAGCAACCCCACAGGCGATACCGGCACCACCGTTCCCGGAAAATAACAAGGCGAATGCATAATTAAAAATTCCCTCCCAATTTCATGCTTTATTTTTCGGTGTAAAGCAATATAAAACCCAATTATTTCACAGTCGTGTATTCATTTAACACTGTAATATAACTGTAAAATAATATCACGTATACTCATGTTATATACTAATGAATACACATCATGATTATATGTACTTATTTAACTTTAATTAGATTATATATCATAATCTTATGTCTGTAAATAATGTTCATTTGACTATATATACTAAAATTTACTCAGTTTAAGCAGTTATATTAAAATATCTTTTTCATTCTCTTTAAATCTTAATATTTTGTAATTTTTTATGCAAATATATTTTGCTGACCCAACAGCGGAATTATCGGGCCGGAGCGCCGGCAGAAGGAAAACAATGAGTTGAATCGACCGATTAAGCAATCATGCGGATACTTTCCGGGCACAAAAAAAACCCTGCGGGAAAAAGATTTTCCATGCAGGGAAAAGCCAACAAAAATTTTATTCGACGGATTTTCAGCTACCCGGAAATTGTTAAATGGTTAAAGATTTCATCAGATATTTTTTATATTCAATAAAAACGGGAGTATAAATAATATCCCGCTTTCTGGGCCTTTCCAGCTCTATGTTTAATCTGTCAATAATTCTTCCCGGCCTCGGCCCCATCACATAGACTTCATCCGACAGATATACCGCTTCCTCTATGTCATGGGTTATAAAAAGAACGGTTTTCCGGTGCTTCTCCCATATGTTTAGCAGCCAGTCCTGCATACGATTCCGCGTTAAGGCGTCCAGCGCTCCGAAAGGCTCGTCCAGAAGCATTACAGAACCTTTCATCAGCCACGTCCTCAGGAACGCGACCCGCTGCCGCATACCGCCTGACAGTTCATCAGGGTAAGCGTCGGCAAAGTCTTCAAGGCCGAATTCAGATAACATTTTTTGAACAAAGCCGGTGTCAGTATTCTTCAAAGACCCGTCCAGTTCGAGCGGAAGCAAGATATTCTGCCGGACGTTTCTCCACGGCAATAGCAAATCCTTCTGCAGCATATATGCTATATAAGGCCTTGTAACTTTTACATCGCATCCATTAACAAATACCGACCCGGTGAAATCCTTCTCCAGGCCGGCTATAATTCTGAAAAGAGTGCTTTTTCCGCACCCGCTTGGACCTATTATGGATATGAATTTACCGTTTTCAGCGCTTAAATTGACGTTTTCCAGAGCTTTAAGCTCTTTGTTGTTCAATATATAGGATTTCGATAAATTAATTATTTCAACAGCAGGTTCCATTTCGGCCTCCATGTTTCAGCATGCAAAAATTTCAGTATGGCAAAAGGCCATATACCGGTTGCACATAGTTTTTTATTTCCGGTTTAAAAACTCATTCGTAAAAGCCTTTGACACATCTATCTTTTCGTCAATAAAACCATTTTCATAAAGCCACAGCATGTACCTTTCCCATACTTCCTGCTTTTGCATTCCCCAGTATTCCGCATCTTCCTGGTACTTTTCCGCAAGATATTTCTGGCTTTCCATAACCAGTTCCCTGTCAAGTTCAGGGACGTTTTCCAGAAGGATCTCCGCCGCTTCTTCAGGTTTTTCAATACAAAATCTGTATCCTTTTTCAACCGCCCTCATGAATTTACGGACCACTTCGTTGTTTTCTTCAATCATTTTTTCGCTCGTTATAATGACCGGGGTGTAATAATCAAAAATATCGGACAGTTTTCTAAGCTCAATATAATTCAGCTCAATCCCTCTCAGCTTCGCCTCAATCCCCGTCCATCCTTCAAAAATCCACGCAAAATCCACTTCTCCCGTGGTTGACACCTGAAAGAAATCGGCATCACCCGTTGTAAGAATGTTAAGTTTTGACGGATCGGCCCCTTCCTGTTCCATCAAATAACGCAGCGTTGCTTCCTCGACCGGAGAGCCCCATCCTCCGTATTTTTTGTTTTCAAAATCCTTCGGCGAAGTTATGCCTTTTTCGGCAAGCGACGCGAATCCCGACGTGTTATGCTGGATCACCGCTGCAATGGATACAATGGGTATGTTCTCCGCACGGGCAAAAGTCACCGCTTCCTGATAACTTATTCCAAACTGGGCGGAACCCGCGGCAACAATCTGCTCAGCAGTCCCCTCCTGGGGCTGAACGATGGTTACATCAAGACCTTCATCCTCAAAATATCCTTTGCTTAACGCAACATACAGTCCGGTATGGTTTGTGTTCGGTGTCCAGTCCAGAACGGCAGTAGCCTTTATTTTATCATTTATGTTATCCGTTACTTTATCCGTTTTCTGCGCTCCACATCCTGTCGTAAGCGCTATTATGCAAACCAATACTAATATCGACATATATTTTTTCATAACGGAATTCTCCTCCTTATAACTTTCTTTTCAATAAAGGATATTGCGTAGAAAATTGCCAGACTGAGCACAATAATAATCATAACGTCGGCAAACAGCGCCGCGGTTTTAAATGTCTTCATTGAACGGGTAAGGAAAATACCCAAACCTTCCTGGGCTCCCACCCATTCAGAGAGAACCGCTCCGGTAACACTGTATGCAGCCGCTATTTTCAGCCCGGAAAAAAACTGCGGCATGGCTTGCGGCACTCTGATTTTCCACATGATTTGCGACGGAGTTGCCCTCATAACCTGAAGCAGTTCATCCAGTTCGGGTTCGGTGGATGTCAATCCCTGCACAAATGCCACCGTTATAGGGAAAAAACATACCAGCCCCACTATAAGCACTTTTGGCAGAATTCCGAAACCGAACCATATCATGAAAAGCGGCGCAAGGATATACAGTGGTATTGTCTGGCTTATGATCATGTACGGCCATAAAATTTTGTACAAAGTTCTGAAGCGTACCATCAAAAGCGATACCGCAACCGAAAGTATCAGTGCCGCGGCAAACCCCAGAATAACCTCCAGTAAAGTTACGGCGGTATGCCTCATAAGTATCGGGAATGAATCAACTAAAGCCTTCACCACCATACTTGGAGCAGGTATAAGATAATCAGGTGTTTTCAGTATATACACAAGGCTCTCCCATATAATAATCAGAACAGCGAAGGAAACAGGCAGACTAAAATTATCTGTATTTATTAATTTTTTCATCCATTGTCACACCTTCAGGTTTATAATCTATTTTCACTATAGATACCACCCTGCTGGCTCCCTCATTGATGCAAATCTCCTGGGCTTTTCTGACAATATCCAGCAGTACGTCCAGTTCGCCTTCCATTGTGGTTTCCATAGGGCCGACGATGTACTTGACACCGCTTTGCTGAATTAGTTCAATAACCTTGTCAACAACCGGGTACACCCTGTCTTCGGATACGACCGGAAGAACCTGAAGGCTTACATTGGCAAGAGACATCGCAAATCACTACCTTTCCACACCGTTATTGGGCTTTTGCCATCATTCAGTTGCAACTGAATTCGGAATAATAACCTGAACCGCGTAAACAGGAAGGGTTTGATTCACAGAAACCCATTTACATAAACAAAAAACCGCCGGGAAAGGCGGTGATTGTCAAACAGTATGTAAACCCTTCCCTACGCCGGCATTACCCGGATCAGGTCTTGCGGTCGGAGCTGACTGCTCCCTCTCAGCCGTCCGTTAACGGCTCCCGCAGGCATATATTCTATTGGTTAATTTTATAATAATACTCTACCTTTCTACTGTCAAGCAAAAGCTTCCTGCTTTATTTTTTTAGGCACAGGCTTCATCAATGCAATATTACCGCCTTTATTCAGCCTTAAGAACAAAAGAACTGCCGGTAAGCCAAAGTCGGTTTTGAAGACGCGTTTAACAGTTGACCTGTAATTGCTTTACCTGTAATATATAATATTATGAAACAAGTATATTATTTGAATTTCCAGTAAAAATGTCTATAATTATAGAAATAAACGGAAAAGCAAGGAGGAAACAATTATCAATTGGTTCCTGAAAAAGAAAACATACCCAAAACCATGAATATTACCGCAAAAATTATACTCACATGTACGATATTTTTCTTAATCATTATCCTGTACCAGAACATTGAAAACGTTTTTCTGCTTTCAATCTTCGAAGTGTTTGTTTATTTGAGCATACTCATATTAATTATGGGGATAATGTTTCATTTTATTAAATTCCTGCCTGAGAAAATTTTTCCGGTATTAATCGTAATCATAAGCCTTTTACTGCGTCTGTGTTTTATTTTTCTAGTGCAGACTCCTGTTAACAGTGACTTTTTAAAAATCTACAACGCGGCAAAAGACGCAGCGGAAGGTAATAATGCCTGGCTTGGGCAAACTTACTTTACAACATGGGGATACCAAATTCCTTTTGTATATTATGAAGCCTTCATTTTAAGGATATTTGGCTCAGTCTTTGCGCTGAAACTTCTGAACGCTGCATATATGGTAGTTACAAACGTACTGATTTATCTCATTGCCAAAAAATGCGTTGATTCCCGTGCCGCATTTATTGCCGCCTTCTTATACTCGATATATCCCGCACCGATTTTACTTTCTTCAGTTCTCACCAATCAGCACATATCCCTTATGTTTTTTATGTTAAGCATTTATTTTTATTTTGTAAGTCATTGCCGATACCGTATAACATTATCAGGTTTATTTTTATTCTTTGGAAATCTGATGCGTCCTGAAGCAATGGTAATAATTGCCTCATTTTTAGTTTTTACCGTTATAATTATAACCGGTAAACCTAAACGGGAAATTGTAAAAAATATTGTATCAGGCACATCTTTATTGTTTACCATTTTTATACTCCTTTCAGTTCTGGCTTCGGTGCTGCTTAAAGTTACAGGAGCAGCCCCAGACGGGATCTCAAACAATTGTCCCGAGTGGAAGTTCGTAGTAGGACTGGATACGGCAACAAACGGTACCTACAGCGAAAAAAACGCGCATATAATATCGATAAAGGATTCAGATCTCCGCCTTCATGAAGCCAGAAAAGCAATTACTGCCTCGCTGAAGGAATGCAAAAGTATATATTCATTTTTCTGGAATAAGTTAAAAGCGATGTGGGAAAACTTGGAAAATACATCCTGGTCTTTGCCGCATATACAAAAAAACAGAATTGTGTGGAGCAATATTACATATGAAAAAGTTATCAATAACATCCTTTATTTTGACAAAGCCGTTTACATACTGTTACATATTTCAATCGTTGCGGCCTGTGTAATTTTATGGTTAAAGCCGGCCGCGCCGGATAACGTTCCTCTTTTCCTTACGATTTTAATTCTTGTAAATTACATTGTTTACCTTTTAATTGAAATACAGACAAGGTACAGATATTTTATAATGCCTGCCTTCTGCATGCTTGCTTCCACGGCATTTGAGCCTGCTATTAAATCATTGGAAAAAAAAGCACACCGGCCACGCCTGTCGGATAAAATCACAAAAAAAGCAGTAAGATTGCGGTTTCCGCAATAAATATAGCCGGAATTCCTATCATGAATTTAATACTTCTTACCTTATGATTAAAAACAAGACAGCCCATATACACCCCCAGTCCACCGCCGAGCGCCGCCAGCAGCATAAAACTGTTTTCCGATATTCTCCATTTTTTATGTACCGCTTTGTACTTATCCATGCCGGATATAAAAAATCCGACGATATTTACTGCTATCAAGTACAGAACAATAATACTTCGGAATCCGTCCATCGCCCCGTCCCCCTTTCATTTAAAGCCCATAACAGAACAGGCAGAGTTGCCTCTGCCTGCCTTAAAATTTTTACTTTGGAATATTATATTATAACAAACCAAGCCCTTCAAGATGTCTTCCGATGTGTTTTTTCAACGCATTGGCGTATTCTTCCTCGTATTCATACAGAACTTTGTACAGTTCATCCTTGAACAGCGGGTTGCCGTTTTCATCCTTTGCCTGCAAGATATGCCCGTAAGTAATATGCATAACCTGCCTTGAGTCGTCCCTGTTCATCAATTCAGGAAGTTCTGAATCGGCAAGTGTTTCAAGAGCGGGGATGTTCTCCACTTTCGCGCCGATATGGTAATACTTTTTGGCATCTTCGAGGTGTTCAAGGGCAAAGGCATGCATTCTCCTGTACAAATCGGGCTTATGCCTTGCAATTACTCTGACCGCCTCAAGCCAGTTAGTGCCTGCGGTTTTCAGATGATATCTTCCGTTTGTTTTTTCTCCGACTACAGGGAATACTTTGAACTTGTCGCTCCCCGAATGAACGCTTATCTTATACCCGAAATGATCTGCGATTGCCGCATGAACGGCAAACTCGTCGGTAAACTGTTTCAGATCTCCTATATAATCAATCCCTTTCTGGAATTCACCGCAAAATCTCGGGGCAAGGCTTGTTATTTCAACTCCGCCGTCGATAAGTTCCTGGGCTACGAAATAGTGGGAAGCGGGTGAAGTAGGCGTCAACGTTTCATCTATTGACATTTCGAAATCTATCGGTCTTCCGCATTTTGCAATAATGTTATGATAAATGTCAAGAGTATGGCGGATGGCCCCACCGTAAACACAGGCCATACGAATCAGATCTTCTTCGGAGATGTGGAAACTGTAATTTCCAATCTTAACATCCCTGTTCAGATATTTTCTTTCCCATCTTTCCCGTTCTTCTTCGGTAAACCTGGAATACTTCTCCCTGAGCTCGGATAAACCGGCATGCGCCGCAGAATTGTCTATGTGCTCTGAACAATCAAGGGTAATCATTGTCATTCCGACATTCAGAGACATTTTAACTTCTTCCGCTGTCTTCAGGTGATCTCCGTCAGCACCGTACCCCTTGGTGTAGCCTTCCTGGAACACTGCCCATGCGGCCGCCGAGATAACATCCTCATATGTTCTTCCCGTTAAATTAAGTTCTCTTATGGACTGCTGGGCAAGCACCGGAAATACGTCCAAATCACGGATAAGCCTAATATGTCCCGGAGAAGCCAGACCAAGGCGATCGCCAAGCCCTATCGTTATATTTTTACCTTTATGGGGCTGAGGATTGGTGTATGGGAAAATTTTTCTTATCACATAGCAATTTTCGTTGGATAACGGGCATACTTTTACCTTTAAACCGTTCTCTTCGGTCTGATTACCTTTAAGTTCCTGAAGTCTGCTGTCCTCACCTACAACCACAAGGCATTTTTCGTTTTCACCACGGGCCATCATCACAATGGCATTCCCCACCTCATTGATGGAACGGGGATAAACGCCGTAGTTTCCAAAGGCCTTCTCGGCTTCCGCCCTGAGAACCTCAATATTCTTTTCTTTTGTACAGAAATCCTTGACAAAGTCTTTCCAGTTTCCCATAATTATTCTCCTTTTTTTATGTTTTTTGCATTGGTTAAGCTTTACACTAATTCTACAGATATATTATAATTGTAAGCGCTTACTTATTCAATAGAACCAGGCAGGATTTTATGCCCCCTGCAAGGGCGTCCTATTCGCCATGAAAGCGGGTTTTTCGTATGGAAAAAGATATTTTAATTATTAACAGCGCAGACAATGTAGCCATAGCGCTGAAGCCCCTTAGAAAAGGTTCCAGGCTGAATTGCGGTAATCACGGCATAACCGTTCTGGATGATATTCAGACAGGTCATAAGATTGCCTTAAGAAATATAAACAAAGGTGAAAGTATAATTAAATACGCCTTTCCCATTGGACAGGCAACCAGTGATATCCGTGCGGGAAGCCATGTTCACATTCACAACATGCGCACCGGTCTTGCTGGTTTGTTGGACTATGTATATAAAAAAGCAGACATCCCGCCTCTTCCAAAAAAGCACGCAACTTTCATGGGATATAAAAGAAAAAACGGAAAAGTGGGAATACGGAATGAAATCTGGATTATAAACACCGTCGGCTGCGTAAACCGGGTGGCTGAAAGGCTTGCCATGGAAGCAAACAAACTCTTCCACAGCCGCACCGACGGAATATATACTTTTGTCCATCCGTATGGATGTTCCCAGCTTGGCGATGATCTTGAAAACACACGTAAAATACTTGCAGGACTTGTAAACCACCCCAACGCAGCAGGAGTCCTGGTACTGGGTTTGGGCTGCGAAAACAACAATATCCCTTCTTTCCGGAAGTATCTTATGTCTTCGGATACTTTATACGACAGGGAACGTATAAGATATCTCTCATTGCAGGAAACCGAAGACGACATTGAAACAGGCCTTTCACTGATTGGTGAGCTTGTGGAATACGCAAGTGGGTTTATACGCCGGCCATGCCCCGTTTCAAGCCTTATTGTGGGTTTAAAATGCGGCGGCTCTGACGCTTTTTCAGGAATTACGGCAAATCCGCTGGTAGGAGCTGTATCCGACATTATAATTCAACACGGCGGTTCTGCAATCCTTACCGAAGTTCCGGAGATGTTCGGAGCAGAGACAATCCTCATGAACCGGTGTGTAAATGAAAACATATTTGCTAAAATGGTAAATCTTGTGAATAACTTCAAAAAATATTTTATGAGCCATAATCAGCCTGTTTACGAAAATCCGTCGCCGGGAAACAAAGACGGCGGTATTACCACGCTTGAGGAAAAATCCCTCGGATGCGTTTACAAGGGCGGAACAGGCCCGGTGGTTGATGTTCTGGATTACGGTGAGCAGGTAATAACCAACGGATTAAATATTTTAAACGGACCGGGAAATGATATTGTCTCGGTAACAAATCTTGCCGCTTCGGGCGCACAGCTTATTCTTTTCACAACCGGCAGAGGTACCCCGCTGGGCGCTCCGGTACCTACGGTGAAAATCTCTTCGAATACCGCATTATACAAAAAGAAACCTCACTGGATAGATTTTAATGCCGGAGCTATGCTCGACGGAAAAACAATAAATGATTTGGCTGAGGAGTTGTTTGAGCTTGTTCTGAAAATTGCTTCGGGTGAAATAGCAACAAGAAATGAAGAAAACGGATACAGGGAAATTGCTATTTTCAAAGACGGAGTTATTCTTTAGAAGAAAGAATAATAATATTAAATGCCGGTATTTGCAGTTTAAAATCCAGGCTGTTTTCTGTACTGTAACGGCGACATGCCCGTCATTTGCTTAAATACCCTGCCGAAATGGGTCTGGCTTTCAAATCCCGTTAATTCGGCAATCTCCATTACACTCTTTCCCGTTTCCTTTAAAAGCTTCCTCGCTTCCTTAATCCTTATGCTGTTTAAATATTCAACGAAAGTAAAGCCTGTGGTCTTTTTAAAGGTCCTGCTTAAATGGCTCGGCGTTATGAAAAATTCCTCCGCCACCTGTTTCAGCGAGATTTTTTTCATGTAGTTCTCCATTAAGTAAAGGGCCACTTCGGACATCTTGTTCTGGATACTGCTGCTGTATCTTTTCTGCTCATTGAACTTTTCCATATTCCGGTTAATAAACAGCAGCAGTTCGGTAAGCAGTATTTTCTCATAGGTCCTGTAACCCTTCTGCTTTTTCCTGTCCTCTTCAAGCATTTTCATCAGTATGGACTGTACAAAACTCTGTTCTGAAACATTAAGGTGAATTACTTTGTTTTCGCTGAGGAAACAGTCGAGCAAACAGTTGTTATCATCCAGCAAAGGCGCAATAAAATCCTTCTTGAAATTGATTAGAATCCTTTCATGGGCGGAATTGTTAAAATCCATTGTCTTGTGTATATCGTTTATGTTTATAAGAACAATATCGCCTTTAACAACGGGGTATATCTTGTTCTGGATAAAATAATTCCTTCGGCCTTCCAGCAGATAATATATTTCATACACATTATGATAATGACAGACAGGCATGTTGAATGTAGTGTCATGTTTCTGTCTTGTTATATAAAAAGGCTGCTCGAGGATATTGTATACCTTTAACTCCCTGTCCATAAAACGCCTCGCCTACCGGTTTTTTAACCTTTATGGGATACCTGCCGTCAGATGTATGCGTGGGTTTGTCATATTCCCTTAAAATATGGAGATACTCCTATTATAAATTATTGGAATAAAAAAAGCAAAATTTGTTGATATTTTTACGTATGAGCAATTATAATCGAGAAATTAAATATTTTTTGATATATAATCTATTCCGTAAAAGTTTATCCAACTATCTGTATTGGAGGAATCATTATGAGAAGAATCGGTGACAAGGTCACGGACATTAAAATCGCATATATAGGCGGCGGCTCAATGGGTTGGGCGTGGAATCTGATGAGCGACCTGGCAAACGAGGAACAGCTGTCAGGTACCGTCAGACTTTATGATATTGATAAAGAAGCAGCCGCAAGGAACGAAAAAATCGGTAATTCCCTTAAGAACCATCCTAATGCGAAAAGTCAGTGGGATTATATAGCAGTGGACACTTTGGAGGAGGCATTAAAAGGTGCCGATTTCGTGATTATTTCCATCCTGCCCGGAACATTTGATGAAATGGAATCCGACGTGCATCTTCCCGAAAAATACGGGATTTATCAGTCGGTGGGAGACACGGTAGGTCCAGGCGGCCATGTCCGCGCCCTTCGTACGATACCGATGTTTGTGGAATTTGCCAATGCCATTAAACAATGGGCGCCTGAAGCATGGGTAATTAATTACACCAATCCTATGACACTGTGTGTCCGCACACTGTACGAGGCTTTCCCCGAGATTAAGGCTTTCGGTTGCTGCCATGAAGTTTTCGGAACACAGGAGCTTTTGAAATCGGCTCTTGCTGATATTGAAGGAATTCAGGCCGGTCACAGAAGAGATATCAAGGTGAACGTTATTGGAATTAACCATTTTACATGGCTGGATAAAGCCACATACGAGGGTCGTGATCTGTTCCCGATTTACAAAAAATTTGTCGACAAATACTATGAAACAGGCTTTGAAGGAACCAAGAAAGGTCACTGGATGAACGATTTCTTTGCATCGGCAAACCGCGTAAAATTTGATCTGTTTAAACGCTATGGAATTATAGCTGCCGCGGGGGACAGACACCTGGCAGAATTCTGCCCGCCGTGGTATCTGAAAGACCCAGAAACAGTAAGATCATGGATGTTTGGTTTAACCCCGGTAAGCTGGAGAAAGGAAAACCTTAAGAAAAGAAGAGCAAAGAGCGAACGTCTGGTAAACGGTGAGGAACCATTTGAACTTAAGCAAAGCGGCGAAGAAGGAGTGCTTCAGATCAAAGCCCTCTGCGGTCTGGGAGAACTGGTCACCAACGTTAACCTTCCAAACAGAGGTCAGATAGCCAACCTGCCGATTGGAGTGGTAGTGGAAACCAACGCGGTGTTCAGTCACAACTCCGTACGTCCCGTCCAGGCCGGAAGTCTGCCTCCCGATGTACTGAACCTTGTTTTCAGGCATGTCATCAATCAGGAAACAACGCTCAAGGCCGCATTAAAGAAAGACAAGGAACTTGGCTTCAGGGCATTTGCCAACGATCCTCTGGTTACAATAAGCATAAACGACGCATGGAAGCTTTATAACGATATGTTACGGAATACAAAGAAATACCTGCCCGGCTGGGATATCTGAAAACAAACCGTTCGGGCATCAGGATGAAAAGGAGCTGTCCCAATTTTACAAGATTATCAGAGTACATTCTTGCACAAAAAGTAGAGTAATAATGTTTATATAGGCAAATTTTTATATCTGAGATCGTTTTAGGGGAAGTGAAAATTTAACTGTTTTTTCTCTTCCCTTTTATTTTTTGATAAAATAGGAATTTCCAGAAGCAGGACGTATGAGAAATGTACGTTAATCACAAACCTATCAACTTAATCTAACCGTTTTTGAGTTAAATAATTACATGTGTTTCGATATACGCATTTATCTCTTCAGTTTGGACAGGCAATCTGCGACAATTCTGAAAACACTGTAGATTGAAAGAAACATCCATTATAGGTATTAAGAAGCATAAGAGGATGTAACTGAAATAATCGATGGAGTGAGGAAGGCGGCCTGTAAAATTCTAATTAAAAAAGGAGCTGTCTCATGTGTTTTTCTGAGACAGCCCGGGCTGAATTATTCGAATTTGTATACTGTTATATGATGGTAAAGCTCTCCGGCTTTCAATACGGGAGAAGGGAAATGTTTATGTTTCATGGCATTCGGGAAAAATTGGGTTTCAAGGCAAAACCCGCTCCATCTGCCATACCGTATGCCGCCTTTTCCCGCTATTTGATTCAGCTGATTTCCGGTATATAACTGAACCCCGGGTTTGGTGGTGTAAACCTTCATTCTTCTGCCGCTCGCAGGATCAAAAACCTCGGCGGCGAACTCGGGCTCTTTTCCGCTTACATTAAGCACAAAATTATGATCATACCCGTTAAAGTGCTTAACATGAATACTACCCGACTGAATTCCCGGTCCAAGCGGCTTTAATTCCCTGAAATCCATCGGCGTTCCTTCCACGCTTATTATCTCTCCCGTCGGAATGCATTCTTCATTATTTACGGTGAACCTGTCGGCATTTATTTTAAGCTGATGTTTCAATATATCCCCCGAACTGTGGCCCGACAGGTTGAAATAACTGTGATTGGTCAGATTTACAACGGTATCGGCGTCGGATTTTGCTTTATAATCAATTGAAAGGGCATTATCCTCTGTTACTGAATATGTAACGGTAATATCAAGATTCCCCGGGTAACCCTCTTCCCCGTCAGGGCTCAGATAATGAAGTTTGAGAGTATTATCGGTCTGTTCCAGAACATCCCACACAACTTTGTCAAAGCCTTTTATTCCGCCGTGTAAATGATTGTTCCCGTCGTTTTTCGCCAGTCTGTATTCTTTTCCGTTCAATTCGAAAACGGCATTTTCAATACGGTTGGCATGACGACCTATAATTGCACCGAAAAACGGGCTTTTCCCATAATCCTCCAGATTGTCGCAGCCCAATACAACGTCATCCACGTTGCCGTTTCCGTCCGGAACATAAAGTGACACAATTATGCCTCCGTAATTAATTATTTCGGCTCTCATGCCTTTGGAATTACCTATTGTGAAAAGATAAACTTCAGCGCCTTCAGGGGTTTTCCCGAATAATTTTTTCTCCATTTTAAGACCTCCCATCAATGCCTTATTATTAATTTATCCGGAAAATCAATTTCCCGGAATATTGTTAGCGTCCGATAAATTTTCTTATATTCACTTCAGGCTGTAAAACTGTTAGGGATAATATATTCAAGTAATGACTGAAGGTCTTTTTATTCATTCCGGATAATGCCGTATTTTCAACCCAAAAGTCTGTACGGTCAAATCCGTATAAATTATACCATTTTCAAGCAAATACTTACAACAGTGCATTATTCCATCGGCCATTTTAACAGAAGTGCCGGATTTTTTTGATTTATTAATGTTGCATACAGGACGCTTTTCAGTCCAGCTTGACATTAAAAAACAATAAAGATATATTAAAATTGCGGTAAAAACATACGATAACGGGGTATTTTCAGTTTTCAACATACATGAATTGCACTTTAACCCTGTTTGCCTTATCATTCATATCCTTGATCCGGTTTAAAAGGCTGTTGCAAATTTTGAACTAAAGCAAGGATGAATTATATGTACAGAGTTGTTCTTGTAGATGATGAACCTTGGGTTCTGTCAGGTCTTGAGGAACTGGTAGACTGGAATAAATCAGGATTCGCCGTCGTTGCCAAATTCACCGATCCCGAGCAGGCTCTGAAAGAAATCATTCGTATAAGACCCGATGTAATTTTTGTGGATATCCGCATGCCGAAAATGTCGGGCATTGAACTTACCGCCTCCCTGAAAGAACATAAAATTGATTCGGAAATAGTCTTTATAAGTGCCTACCGGGATTTTGAAGCTGCGCGCAAGGCGCTTCAATATGGTGCATGTCAGTATATTCTTAAGCCTTTTGACCAAAATGAGGTGGAAAACACCATCCGCCTTCTTGATGACAAAATCAGAAAACGAAAGGGCCTTGTCTCAGTCAACCCTGAGGAACCAGACAACATGTTGTCTCCCGAGGTTGAACTTCTGTTCCGGACAGCAGCAAAATACCCGGTTTGTTGCCTTGCATTATGTGATCATTCGTCAAATATTTCACCTGACAATGATTTAATTGCCTGTACACCTTTGGTAATCAAGGGAGAGTCTGCTGCTTATCTGTTGTCAGCCAAAACCAAAGACAGCATATACGGACTTGTGTCGTCCTTTAAAACCGATCCGTCTGACGGAAAGGGTTTCAGCAGAATATACCCTGACTTTACGTCATTTCCGGAAATGCTGAAAGAGGCCAGGTTTTCATTAAACTGCGGGTTTACCTATTCAGCCAATCCGCTGACTGCCGAAATTCAGTTGTTTATCTGCCGTAATATATCCAAAAACCTTACTTTGGCTGATTTGGCATCAGAATTTTTCCTTTCCGAAACCTACCTGAGCGCGCTTTTCAAAAAAAATACAGGCCGCACCATAACCAATTTCATACAGGACATCAAGATTTTTTATGCAGCAAGACTGCTTCTTAACACAAACCTGGAACTGAAAGACATTGCATCGCAACTGGGATATGAGGATTACAGTTATTTCGGTAAACTTTTCAAAAGGAGTTTCGGCATCTCACCTTCATCTTTCCGCGATATAGCAGGCAAAGAGTGCTACAGTAATTCATATTCCATAAACGATGTGTCACGTGGGTGTTTCGGGAACACAAGCTCTACCGATGTATAATACCCGCAGCGTGAATTTATAATAAGTCTGCTCTGTTCTCCGAAAACCAGCTTAAGCCTTTTTGCAATATTGTAAAGACCGATACTGTATTTTTTTTCCACATTATTCTCCGACTCCATATTCGCTACAAGCTCTTTAAGCTTTTTCTCAGGTATTCCGCATCCATTGTCACTGATTCTTACATGAAGCATGCTTTCTCCCGAAATATCACTGATCCAGCTTTGAATCTGTATTATTTTGAGATGGTTTCCATTGCTGTCTGTAAATCCATGTGTTATCGAATTTTCAACTATTGGCTGAAGGCAAATCGGCAATATGGGATGGCTGAATGTCTCGGGAGGTATGAACATACGAACTTCAAAACTACTGCCGGTTCTAAGTTTCATAAAATTTAAATAGTTTTTTAAATGTTCAATTTCTTCGCTTAATGTAACAACAGTGTTTGAACGCAAGGAATACCGAAACATTGCAGACAATGAACTGATCACCTTCTCAAGAGGTATTGCATTATAATGCCTTGCCATGCTGCGCATGCACTCCAAAGTATTAAAAAGAAAGTGGGGGTTTATCTGGCTCCTGTATGCATATATCAGGGCCTGCTTCTGCTCTATAACCGCATTGTAAAGTTTTCTCTGCGTCTCGCGTTCTTTCGCATGTGCCTGTTCAATACTCTCCAGTGTGAGATTAATTCCGTTTGACAGTTCCTGAAGCTCAAGCACGTTAACAGGTCTAATCCTGGAACATTCCCCTTTCCTTACCCTCCTTACATCATTTACAATCTGTTGAATCGGACTGGTAACAAACCTGAAAAGCTGCATCATCATCGCAAAGAGCAAAACCATAACGACCGAGATCAGTATATAACTTATATTTCTTACGCGAATAATCCCTCCCAGCAAATCCTTCTCCGGAATCATATACACCAATTTCCATCCAAACTGGGGTAAAGTTATGGAATTGCTTAAATATTTTTCGTTACCCACGCTGACCTTTCCATGGCTGTCTGTAATGTTTCTTAGGGCATTTATCTCAATTTCACTTAAATTCCGGTTTGATGAAACTATACTGTCTTCATAAAGCACAGCCATTGCGCTGCGTGACGATTTATCAATATCCAGCCATTGTATCAGATGGTTTAAGTCACAAAGAATCACACAAATAGCACTTTCATTCCGTTCAAATTTTCGGTCTCTGACATTGTAAAAAGGATAGAAATAAACAACATAAGGCGTGATTTTCAAACCGTCATCATAAAAGCTTGTGCTGAAAAAAGGAGCATCAATGTTTTTACCGCCTGTCAGTCCATGTTCCTCCAATGCTTTGCTGAAAATGCGTCTTTTTGATGAATCACTTGAAAAATTCCTGCCGTTTTTGTTGTTGTATATGTAAATTGCGCTGATATTCGGATTACTGTCCAGTATAAAATTTAAAACATCCTCTGCGGGACTTGCGGCAATAAAATATTCCTCCGGATTGTCAAAAAAAGTGATGGTCTGAATGTCACTGGAATAAGCATATTGCTTTGCAGATTCATTGATACTCTCAACACATTCTATCAACCGTGTTTCTATATTGTCAGCAAGGGATTCGAATGACGTCTGGATCTGCCCTTCCAGTTCCAAAGAAAAAATATAGAAATACATCCCGACCATAAAAACAAGAAAAAATGCCATAATGCCTGAGCTTATATATATAAGTGTTTTCAGAGACATATTTTTAAACGGCATAATTACAGTTCGGCACCCCTTTTTAACCGGGTTAGTCCAATTATATCACAACAATGATTTTAATTGTATATATTCACTAATTAAATTAATCAATCAAACAATCTCACTTTATTATTTAAAAATCATAAAAAAATACCACAGAAGCATAAATATCTCCCTGTGCAGTGTAACGAAAACACAATATAATTTACTCATGGGGGGTAAGGAAATGGAACGGATTCGAAATCTTGCAAAAAACATCTGGAAAAACCGAATGATTTATACTCTGCTGTTACCCGGACTAATATGGTATATCATTTTTGCGTATGGCCCTATGGGCGGCCTTACACTCGCTTTTAAGACATATAAGGCGAACCTTGGAATTTGGGGAAGCCCATGGTGCGGATTTGAAAATTATGTTTATGTTTTTCGCGATCCTTCTTTTCTCGCCTCTGTATGGAAAACTCTTTACATAAACGTAGGAAGAGTACTTGCGGGATTTTGTGCTCCGATTATATTGGCGCTGATGCTAAACGAAATCCCGTTTGAACGCTACAAAAAAGTTGTTCAGACGGTGGCTACGTTCCCGCAGTTTCTGTCATGGGTTGTGGTATCCAGTATCATGATTAATTTCTTTGGTTATAACGGACCTGTTAACAGTTTAATTTCACTTTTAACGGGCAAGACAATAAACTTTCTTGGCAATGAAAAAATTTTCATTCCAATGCTTTACATCACCGAAATATGGAAAACCACAGGCTGGTATGCAATTATTTATCTTGCTGCAATTGCAGGAATTAATCCTGAACAATATGAAGCAGCCAAAATTGACGGAGTTACGCGCATTCAAAATATTTACTATATTACCCTTCCGAATATCCTGCCAACCATATCAATTATGCTGATACTGACCATCGGAAATCTTATGTCCGCGGGTTTCGACCAGGTTTTCAACCTGTCAAATGCAGCAGTGCGGGATGTATCCGAAATTCTGGATATGTACATATACAGAATAACATTCCAGTCATCCCCTGATTTCTCATTTTCCACAGCCGTCAGCCTCTTCCGTGCGGTTATCAACATGGTTCTGTTGCTTATCGCCGACCGTGCTGCAAAGCTGCTTGGCGGGGAAGGCCTTATAGGTTAATACAGGAAAGGTGAATAACATGTCGGGTTCAAAATACAGAAAAAAAGCAGAAAATAAAAAATATTCGAGATTTGATATTGTATTGTGCGTTATACTGGCATTAGTTTTGATTTCAATAATAATCCCCTTTTTCAATGTTATTGCGGTTTCATTTACATCACAGCAGGAATTTCTTCAGACTTCAATTCTGATTTTCCCTAAAAAGCCAACACTGATCAATTATTATGATCTTTTCAAGGACGGGCGTATCCTTATAGGCCTCCGAACAACAGTGATTATACTTCTCATTGGGCTGCCGCTTAATCTAATCCTTACAACCAGTTTCGCCTATGGAATGAGCAGAAAGGGATTCCCCGGCAGAAAGCTGATTTTCTATCTTGTGCTTTTTACAATGATTTTCAACGGCGGCGTTATTCCTCTGTATATGTTGATAAAAGAAATGAAATTGACAAACACCATATGGTCGGTGATATTGGCTTACGGCATCAATACATTCTATATGATAATCATGCGCAACTATTTTTCCTCTCTTCCCGAATCACTGATAGAGTCGGCAAAACTGGACGGTGCCGGCGAATGGAGAATTCTTTTCAGCATAGTTCTTCCCCTTTCCATGCCTATCATCGCGACAGTTACATTGTTTTACGCTGTTGACAGATGGAATGAATGGTACTATTCAATGATCTTTATAAGAAATGCAAAACTGCAGCCGCTTCAGTTAATTTTAAGGAACATAGTCATAGACTCGCAGGTTCGCGCACTTGCCGCAAGTTCAGGAGCAATCCTTGAAGATTATAAGTTTACCAATGGTCTTAAGATGTGTGCCGTTATAGTTACCATGCTTCCGGTAATGTGTATTTTCCCGTTCCTGCAGAAACATTTCGTAAAAGGTGTTCTCATAGGAGCTATTAAATCTTAGTAAATAACCGGTCTATCCGGTTTTGGGAATTACCATAAAAGTTATATAAAGGAGGTTTGGGTATGAAAAAATTAATAAGCATGATACTTGCCGCGGTTTTGCTTTTAACCCTTGCTACAGGATGCGGCTCAGGCCAGACAAATACTTCAGCTCAGAATGAAAAAGGGACTTCACAGACTGCCAAACCTGATAATGCCTTTGCCGGCAGTGAGAAAAAATACAGCAAAAAACTTGTTATTGACTGGGCAAGTGTCATGGTGAACGAGGGCACCGATTACAATGCCGATGAATTTTCACGGCAATGGTGCGAAAAATTCAACATCGAATGGAACATGATACCTCTGACTTGGGAAAACTGGGCGGAGAAACTGCGCATCTGGATCAATTCCGGTGATATGCCTGATATAGCCACTTGGAACTATGTGCACGGCGAACTTGCCGCATACGTTGAACAGGGTCTTATCCGCAGGCTTCCCGACGACTGGAAAACCCGCTGGCCTAATGTGGCAAAAGCATATGAAAGTACCGTAATAGGGCCAAAGCTGGATGAACTGTTCGGCGGAACATACTGCCTGCCAAAACCAAGATTTGCAATGAACAAACCTGCAGAAGTGCTTCCCGATCACATGGGAATATATATGAGAAAAGACTGGATGGAACAGATAGGTATCGAAATAAAGGATGCGTATACCGTTAACGAGCTTCTTGATATAGCTCGCCAGATTAAACAAAAAGACCCGGGTAATGTGGGTGACAAACTTGCTCCCATAGAGGTACGCACAGGTAATATGGCATTCCTGTTCACATGGGCTGTATATGAACACAGCCGTGAACCGGCTGACTTCTATATTGGTGAGGACGGAAAATACCATTGGGGTCCTGCAGACCCTGAAACACTGGAAGGTCTGAAACTTTATCAGCAGGCATACAGGGAAGGACTGTTACATCCCGAATTCTACACACTGAAACAGAACGAAGACCTGGAAGATTTCTATGTAGCCGGTACAGCAGCAATTACATGTGAAGGCGGTCTTTCATACTATCAGAACTTATTCGGTGAACAGTTCAAGAAAAATCTTGGCCTTGATCCTGAAAAAGCAATGCATTTTGCAGCCGTTTTAGGTAATGACGGAAAATATCATCATCCTGAGGTAATAAATTTCTGGACCGCCAATATATTCTCGCCTGATATGGATGATGAAAAATTTGAACGTATTATGGACATATTCGACTATTCATGTACACAGGAAGGCCAGTACATTATCAGAATGGGAATCAAAGGAGTGGACTGGGAAGAAACTTCTGACGGAGGATTCAGAACATTAATGCCCGAAGGCCAGACAGTTGACAGCAAATATCCGTCAATAATGCCGCTCTACATTAATATGCTGATTTTGTCGGACGACTTTGACATGATTAACCCGTCTTATCCCGAATCATACCGAAACAGGACAAAACGTCAGTATGAACTGCGTTCAAAGCTTTCCGACTCCACAACACTGGTTCCCACTGACTGGACATCATACTTCCACGACTCTCCTGCAAAAAGAAAAGTTGCATTTGATTACGCCACCGAATATGCCCAGTTAATACTTAAAGAAGGAAGCATTGAAGAAAACTGGAAGGCATGGGTGAAGGAAAAAATGCAGGTGGTTCAGCCTGTTCTTGATGAACTGAACGCATTAATAAACAAGTAAAATATTATATAAAAATCAAAAAACCGTATGAATCTTACAGATTCATGCGGTTTTTTGTTTGATTTTATTTATTAATCGCTGATTATTAATACGAATATACGTGCAAAAGGATTATTTTTCCGGTATAATGTTTCTGAAGGAGTTGACTTGCATGAGGACCATTTGTTTTTGTTATCCCGAAGGCAAAAGAAAAGCCCTGACCATGAGTTATGACGACGGACAGATTTTTGACAGGGAACTGGTAAGCATATTTAATGAATATAAGATAAAAGCCACATTTCACCTGAATTCCGGAAATTTCGGCAAAAAACAGTTTGTAAGTGCGCCGGAAATCAAAGAACTGTATAAAGGACACGAAGTTTCGGTTCATACCGTCACGCATCCCTTTCTCACCCAGATACCCAAAGAGGAAGTTATCAAGGAAATAATTGACGACAGAAAAAACCTTGAAACCCTTGTCGGTTATCCTGTAAGGGGCATGTCATATCCTTTCGGGGATTACAATGACGATTTGGTGAAAATGCTTCCGTCCCTCGGCATCGAATATTCAAGAACGGTTGTATCAACTCACGGTTTCGGGCTTCCCTCTGATTTTTTAACATGGCATCCCACGTGCCACCACAACGAAAATATTCTGGGAAAATTACAAAGTTTCAAAAAAACTCCTCCGTGGGAACAGTTAACCCTTTTCTATGTTTGGGGACACAGTTTTGAATTTGACAGAGACAAAAACTGGGATATGATCAGGGAATTCTGCAAGAGGGTTGCTTTCGATGATTCGGTTTGGTATGCAACGAACATTGAGATAATGGACTACATCAAAGCCCTTCGGAACCTCAAATTCAGTACCGACAGAAATATTGTGCAGAATCTTTCATCCATTGACGTCTGGATAAGTGTTGACAGGCAGCCGGTAAAAATAAAAGCCGGGGAAATTGTATACCTCTAACGCAAGTTCTATTATTTTCCATATTTTAATTTTTATCTTATTAGTGTATTAATTTGTAATACAATTGTAATGTTAAACTTAGGTCTATTATGTTAACATAATATTGTCCATAAAATATGCCCTGTCGGGCTTAATTTTTTATTGCCTTTTGGCAATGTTAAATATAAGAGTTAAAACTTTTTTATGCTCTAACCCGTTTTGAAGTCCGACAGCCCAAGAAGGGAGATGTAAATGGTTAAAAAGAACAGAAAACCGTTTATTTTTTCCACAATATTATCATTGAGTATTTTAGCGGGTGTTTCCTCTTTCGCTCAGCAGAATATTGATCTCACAAGCGCAAACGACTGGGCTAAGGCAGAAATAGCCAAAGCCAACGAATACAATCTTCTTAGCGGCGGAATGACTGATAATTTTACCCGAAACATTACAAGGGAAGAATTCTGCGAGCTTGCGGTAAGATTATATAAATCTCTGAGCGGAAAAGCATTGCCTGAAGTAAATTCAAATCCCTTTTCCGATACTGGCAATGAAAGTGTTATAATAGCCAATAAACTCGGAATTGTTTATGGTGTGGGGAATAACAAGTTTGCTCCGGACAACATGGCGACACGGGAGGAAATTGCAGTAATGCTGTACCGTACCCTAAAAGCCGCAAAACCAGAAACCGTTTTTTCAGCCAACATGGAATATTTATTCTCCGATCAGGATGAAATTTCAGACTGGGCTTTAAAAGAAGTCCTGTCTTTAACTAAAGCCGGCATTATAAACGGAGTAGGCAACGGCAGGTTTATCCCCAAACGGTATATTTCAAGGGAAGAAGCCATAGCGCTTGTAAAAAGAATGTACGAGAAATTCGACGGACAATATGTTGAAATATTCGAACTGACTTCCCGCGGAAACAGCAGGAACGGCTTGATTGAACAGCTTAAAACGCTAATACCGCAGGAAATGGGAAAGCCTTATCAGTGGGGAGCCACAGGCCCTGACAGCTATGACTGTTCAGGTTTGGTATATACATTATACGGTAAAATAGGAGTATCCCTTCCACGGGTATCAAGGGATCAGGCAAAAGCCGGGGTTTATGTATCAAAAGACAGTCTGCAGTATGGCGATCTGGTCTTTTTTGCCGCTGACGGCAAAAACGTTAACCACGTCGGGATATATGTGGGTAACGGTGAATTCGTTCATGCCCCGTTTACCGGAAGCGTGGTTAAAGTATCGTCATTAACCACCGGATATTACAGCAGAACGTATTATACGGCAAGAAGGGTTATCAGGTAAAAATTATTTTATCTTTTCGCTTCAATCTGGTATACTATGGTTACAAATAAATAATCAGTTTGGAGTGAATTAAATTGGATAACGTCAGAAATGAAAAAACTCCGAGTCTGACAGAGACAGGACTGCTTTATTCGATTGGAGCGGTATTGCTTATAACACTGGGTTCATACACCCAAAGGAGAAATTTCACCACAGGCATACTGATAACCGAATTTCTTATAATTCTAATGCCTTCGATTTTACTGCTGGTTATAAGAAAATACGACATAAAGCATGTTTTAAGGCTGAATCGTGTAAGCTTTCTGAACCTTTTTATTGTATTTTCCATTATGGCCGTTTCAATATGGCTTGTTTCCATTATCAATATTTTCAACCTCTGGCTGATAAAATTGGTTTTCGGAAAGGTTAAATTTTCAACTCTGCCGATTGGCGATACCCCTTTGCTGATAAATATTCTTTTAATCGGAGGTACGGCAGGTATCTGTGAAGAAGTAATGTTCAGAGGAGTTATTCAGCGCAGTTTTGAAAAGTTCGGTGCTTATTTTTCCATTGTGGTAACGGCTTTTCTTTTCGGACTTTTCCATATGGATTTCCAAAAACTTCTCGGAACATTTCTTCTGGGTATGCTGATAGGTTTCATCGTCTATCGGACAGATTCATTATTTGCAGGAATGTTCGCCCATTTTTGCAATAACAGCATTGCCGTGCTGACTTCTTTTATATCCGAGAGAATATTTCCTTCGGACATGGCGGCTATGCAGTCAAGCGGTGATTATCTGAGCGATTATTTCGATTTGCTGGAAAGTATGCCCGTTTTTCAAAAAATTACGCTTATCGGTGTTTGGATTGCGGGTGCGTTATTCTGTGCGGCTTTATTAGCCGGCCTTATATGGGCATTGGTATTGAACACCTCAAAAAGCTTCAAGCCCATTAATCATTCGGGCTCAGAAAGACTTTTTCCCGGAATTTTGGCATTTATCCCGGGGCTTTTAATTGTAACGGTGGTTTATGTCATAATTGCATTGCAAATGAGAGGTATTTGGCCCGATCTACTTTTATTTGCGCTATAATGCTTCGGCATGCGCAACAAGCCAGTCCAGAATGTCGGCGTATACTTTATCCCGGTTGCGTTCGTTCAGTATTTCATGCCTCATTCCCGGGTACAGCTTAAGCCCGACATTCAAAAGCCCGTGCTTTTGATACAGATTATACAGTTTCTTCACCTTTTTCCCGTAAACACCTACGGGGTCCTCCTCACCAGACAAAATAAGTATGGGTAAATCGGAAGGAATTCCTGAAAGCTTGGATTCTGAGTATAATTCCTCAAATGCCTTCAGCATGTAATAATAAAAACCAATGGATGCAACCGCGCCGCAATATGGATCCTGTTCATACTTAACTACTTCTTCATCATCGGTGCTGAGCCATGCGAATTTATGTTTTGCGCCGGGGATTCTTCTGTTGTATGTACCAAAGCTTAAACTGCTTAGCAGATAAGCCTTTTTTTCCTCTCCAAACAATTTTCTCTGCACAGAAGCCAACCGTCTTCCCAGGCTGATATCAATACCTTTCTGCATAGCGGACCCCGACAAAACAACTCCTGCAATTTCTTCGCCGTAACGGGTAATGTACTCCTGAGCGACAAACGAACCAAAACTGTGGCCAAATACAAAAACGGGCTTATCGGGGTATTTTTCCTTTATAATCCTGAAAAGAACATATTCATCCTCAACTATCATATTAAAACCGTCTTTTCCTATTACGCCGAGCTCATCCGTATTCCCCGCGGTTTTTCCGTGCCCGCGGTGATCATTTGCAAAAACCGCAAAGCCGTTCCCGTTTAAGAAAAATGCAAAATCCTGATACCTCAGGGCATGCTCCGACATGCCGTGAAAAATCTGAACAATTCCCCTGATTTGTTCAATACCGTCCCATGAATATGCACAGATGCTTTTTCGGTCCTTACCCGAAAACCTGAAGTCACGCCTGACAAATTTGGCATTCACCGCTCTCACCTCTTTTATGAAATTGTTCATCCTCTTTCCGGTAATATGCGGTATATTTTAGGCAAAACCTGTTTTAAACGTTTTCCAGTCTCTTTACCGAACCGCGTTCCACCAGACGGGGCGGAAAAAGAATATTCCTTCCTTCAACATTTCTTTTTATCATGTCCAGCATCAGTTTTGCGGCCGCCTCTCCCAACTGTTCCGCGGGATGAGCAACACTGGTGAGGTTTGCGAATTTCGCAAGCTCTGAATTGTCCACTCCGACAACCGAAAGATCGTCAGGCACCCTTATGCCGTTTTTCCTCACAAAATCAATAAGCATCATTGCAGTTACATCATTGTAGCAAAAAACAGCCGTAGAATTTTTCAGACTGTCCAAAAGAGGTTTTCCGTACAATATCTGTGTCATATTTTCCTTGGAATACCAGCATATACGTTCATCATACATTTGTATCCCATAGTCGGTGAGAGCCTTGACATAACCAAGATACCTCAAATGAGCCTGTCTGTTGCTGTGGGGAAATACGCCCGAAATATTCCTGTGTCCCATTTTAATAAGGTATTCGGTAGCCACATAACCGGCTTTTACATCATCAAGGGCGACATACGGAACTGACAGTTCCGGATAGAAGGAATCGATGAATACCATGGGGATTCCCATCTGGGTGATTTTTAAATACAAATCTATATTCACGCATGGCAAAGCACTTCGGGTGGGTTCAACGATTAAACCGTCAAGATTTCTTTCCATCATCATGTTTAACGCTTTTTTCTCACCCGACACGAGATTGTTCGTGGAAGCCAGCTGCAAAGCCAGCCCTTCTGATGTAAAAACCCCTTCTATACCACGGACAATGCTTGGAAAAATATAATTATCCATAAACGTGGATATCAGCCCTACAGTCATACCGTTTTGACTGCTTTCCGATTCGTCGCTCTTTATTGCCGTCAGATTAGAAGAAATATATGTACCGCTGCCCTGCACCCGATTTATTAAACCACGCTGTTCCAGAACTTCAAGAGCCCGCCTGACCGTTTGACGGGAACAGCAGAATTTTTCACAAAGTTCGGATTCTGACAGGAATTTTTCGTGCGGAGCATAAATGCCCGAGTTAATTTGTTCTATGGCCCAGTCCACTATATGCATATATTTAGGTGTGTTTGGCATTCCTTTACCCTCTCTTTCGGCCTTCATATCCTTATTATAATATTTTTCGAGTTGCAAATACAAGCAGTTGTAACTTGTATTTTAAATTGTATTGTATCTCTTAAATACTAAATATCCAGTACAAATTTAAACATAAATTTTTCCATTATTGTCTGTTAACATGTTGTTACAATTCCAAATTTAATTAAGACAATTTTTAAGCATATATTGTTAATTTATAACATATAATCAGACTATTATTTATTATTATTTATTAAAAACCTTCATTTTTATTGACACTAAAACAATAAAGTGGTATTCTTTAGTTAAGACAACTTAAGTCGTACTTTTTCAAAACAATACAAGTTTATAAATTTTATCAAAAATGTTTTTCGCCTGCAGGGGGTACGGTTATGAAACCAAGCACAGCAAAACCGTTGCCCGCAAGGGCACATAAATCATTAAGTTACATCAGGCGGTACTGGACCCTTTACCTGCTGCTGGTTTTGCCTATTGCTTATTTCATCATATTTAAGTACATACCAATGACCTATATCCAAATAGCCTTCAAAAAATACAGCATTGTTCAAAGTCCATGGGAAATGCCATGGGCGGACAATCACGGATTTGAGTATTTTATCAAGGCGTTTTCCAATCGTGATTTCCGGCTGGCACTGCGGAATACGTTAATGCTGAACTTTCTCGATCTGCTCGTCGGTTTTCCCGCGCCTATAATTTTAGCCCTCATTCTCAACGAGCTTCCGTATCCGAAATTTAAGCGCCTTACGCAAACCGTCGCATATATGCCACATTTCCTGTCATGGATTATAATTTCGGGCATGGCGTTACAGCTCCTGGCCCCCACTTCCGGACTTATTAATATCGTCCTGAACCGTCTGGGTTTCAAAACCATTCCGTTTTTAAACGATCCCGCTCACTGGGTATGGACATATGTTTTCCTTGGTGTCTGGCAAAGCTGCGGATGGAATACTATTGTCTACCTTGCTGCAATTACAGCTATCAACCCTGAGCTGTATGAAGCAGCTGAAATAGACGGAGCAGGCCGTTTCAGGAAAATTTGGCATGTTACGTTACCGGGTCTGCGGCCTACCATTATCACGCTTCTTATATTAAGCCTTGGACGAATTCTCGGCAGCGAGTTCGACCGGCCGTATGCCCTGAGCAACAATCTCGTTAAGGATGTGTCCAGCGTCATATCCACTTATGTCTATGCCCATGGTATTAAAGGATTGCAGTTTTCGCTTACAACCGCCGTTGGAATATTCCAGTCGGTTGTAAACGTCATATTCCTGTTCGCCGCCAACGCATTGGCCAAAAAATTCGGCGAGCGCGGTATCTGGTAAGGAGTGAACTTAGGGATGGCAGTTAAATCAAAAAAAACAAGAATCGGCGATCTGATTGTGGCCTTTTTGTGCGTTATAGTGATACTGGTATGCCTGCTGCCTATGGTTAATGTTTTGTCTCGTTCGTTAAGCTCTCCCGACGCATTGGTACGCAATGAAGTTCTGTTATTGCCTAAGGAAATGAATTTCGAGGCATATAAAATGGTGCTCGGGGATTCGAAATATACCTGGTCCCTTGCGTGGACCGCGATAATAACGGTTATAGGAACATGCCTGTCAATGTTCATGACAACCATATGTGCTTATCCTCTTATTTACGACAACCTTAAAGGTAAAAAACTTATTAACGCTTTTATTCTTTTCACAATGTATTTCAATGCCGGAACAATTCCGCTGTATCTTTTGCTCAAGGATCTCGACCTGCTGAACAGGCCGGCCGTGCTTGTCGTTCCGTACTGTCTTAGCGTATTCAACATGATTATCATGCGCAGCTTTTTTTACGGCATTCCCGACAGTCTCCGCGAATCAGCGGAGATAGACGGAGCGGGGCCTGTAAGAATACTTGTGAGTATTTACCTTCCCCTCTCAACACCTGTAATAGCCACTCTTTCACTCTTTTACGCCGTGGGCCGCTGGAACGGTTTCTCAGACGCGCTTATGTTTATGAACAAAAGGGAATATTGGCCAATACAGCTGTTATTGTATAACATCCTGAATAATATGACAAGTCTCGAGGTGGCCACTCAGGAAGGTTTTACGAAGCCTGCCCTTTCAGACAACCTTAAGGCTGCAACAGTTATGTTCGCCACCGTTCCCATCCTTATGGTTTACCCATGGCTTCAGAAATATTTCATCACAGGCGTGCACCTGGGGTCAATAAAGGGCTGATACCGCCATTGGGGCATAATATGCCATTAAAATAAACAATTAAAGGAGGATGGTTATGAAAAAAACGCTGCCTTTAGTGCTTGTTTTTGTCATGGTTCTGTCACTGCTGGCGGGATGCGGTAAGTCATCCATTACATCGGGTACCAGCAAGACAGAACAGGCAAACGCGTCCGATAACTCGTCGGAAAGTACGTCATCCGGGGAACAGGAACTGGTGGACGGAAGATTCACAAAGACAAGAAAGATCACCGTTGAGGTTTATGACCGGGGCAATGAAGGTGGAAGCAAACCGGAAGACAATTTCTACACCGACTTTATCAAAGAAGGGGTGCTGAGGGATCATAACATAGAAGTTGAATTTATTCCCGTCCCGCGCTGGACCGAAGTTGATCATCTCAACAACATGCTTGCTGCCGGCGAAGCTCCGGATATATGTGTAACTTACAGTTACCCGACAATTCAGGCATATGCAAACATGGGCGGTGTCATAGACCTTGCCCCGTATCTTGAAGAATACAAACCTCTGTTGACCAATCTTTGGGAGCTTTTAACGGATGAGAACATTTACTACGACCAGGACCCTGTAACCGGAACGATTTGGGCACTCGAAGCCAGACTGGTACGCACCCAGAGGATAAACACTTTTGTTCGTGAGGACTGGTTAAAGAAACTCAACATGGCTGAGCCTACCACTCTTGAAGAATTTGAAAATATGCTTTTTGCGTTCAAAAACAACGCAAAACTTCTTCTCGGCGATGACGCCGATAAAATGATTCCTTTTTCCATAAGCTTTGATATAGGCTGGAGAGCCAATAACCTGCTGGTATCATTTGTTCCTGATAATGTCACCGATAAAGAGCTTTTCATTTACGGTTTCGACGACAGACAGATTGAATGGCCAGGTGTCAAGGAAGGTGTACGCAAACTCAACGAATGGTATAACGCCGGTTTGATCTGGAAAGATTTTGCACTGTATAAAGAAGGGGACACCACCGAGGATAACCTGATTAAAGCCGGTTATGTCGGTTCATTCATGCATAACTGGGATTATCCGTACCGTGACGGGGAAAACGGCATTCACGGAACCCTGCAGAGGATGATAGGCCCGGAAGCTGCTTTTATAGCCATTGACCCATTCCAAAACAACGCCGGCAAGCATAAGAAAGTCACCTCTTCAACGGTGGACCGAAAAGTATTTTTCCCTTCGACCAATAAGGAACCCGTGGCTTCTTTATTATACCTGGACTGGATTTCAAAGTTTGAAAACCGTAAATTCCTCCAGATAGGTGAAGAAGGCGTTACTCACGAAGTCCTTGCCGACGGTACAATTAAATTGCTTTCCGCCACCGGTGAAAAAATCATGAACTCGCCTAACAACCTGGATTATACAATAACCATCAACGGACTTGAGCTGGGAGATCCTTCGCTTACCGCAAGATCACTTGCCTTAGGATACCCGGGAGTTGACGCGAGATATATCGAAAGAGCCTTGTATGTCGGCGCCAATGACGGTTTTACCCCGAAAAAATTCAATGTGGGTGAAATCAAAGCTGAAGAAGGAATGGGCCAGGTACTCAAGGAAAAACGCGATGTTCTGCTTACCAAAGCCGTCACCTGTGCCCCCGAAGAATTCGACGCGGTATGGGAACGCTACTTCAATGATTACCTTGATGCAGGGGGCAGAGCTATTCAGGAAGAACGTAAACTTAAGTTTGAGCAATTTTACGAATAATACCGATAATACTGCGAATTCAGTTAAAGGGAGAGGGAATTTTCAGTTCCCCCCCCTTTTTTTAAATATACTGCGGTAACAAAAACCATATGCAAAGTATGGCTTTTATCACATACGGTTTTATGATATAATAGCCGAAAATGAACTATTGCGGAGTTTTATATGGGCTGGGAAACAGAAAGAAAATTTCTCGTGAAAGATCTCTCATTTAAGAAACATACTAAAGGCATTCTGATAAGGCAGGGCTATTTATCGGTAAACGGTGACGCTACCGTTCGTGTGCGGGTTGCCGGCAACAGGGCTTATCTTACAATAAAAGGCAAAAGCGAAGGCATTTCACAGCCCGAGTTTGAATATGAAATACCAGTAACCGATGCCTGTGAAATGCTTGATAATATGTGCATAAAACCTGTTATTGAAAAATACAGATATAAAATCGAATACAAAGGGTTTGTGTGGGAAATTGACGAATTCCTGAAAGAAAACGAAGGGTTGATTGTCGCAGAAATTGAACTGGAAAATGAAAATCAGGATTTCCCGCTGCCCGATTTCATAGGTCAGGAAGTTACTTTTGATTTTCGCTACCGCAACTCTTACCTGGCAATCCATCCATACAAAACATGGAAATTATGAGTATCTGCAGCCCCCTCCTCCCACATGCCTGCCTGTTCATTACCCACAAAGTTCGGTGATAAATTTTATAATATCATCCACTTTCGGCGGACAGCCGGGCAGATATTTTTCAAAATAGGATGTACAATTACCAACCCCAAGAAATCCCTTATAACCCCTGTAGGCCTGTCCTATGCAAATCTGATCGGCTAATTTATCGGTTATTCCCATCTCATTCAGCTTCTCCATTGCACTTACAAGGTTGCTGTAACATGCCGAGCATGCATCGGCTTCGTCTATCAGTCTGAGATACTTTTTGTCCTTTTGAACAATTTGGGGCTCATCGCTCATGTCATGGACTTCATCGTAAATATATACAAATTCGGTATCATCGTTTATATAATTTCCCACACCTTCATCCCTTGCCAGGCCAATATATTTTATATCATCGGGTTTATAGCCCAGAACCTTTGCGGCATAGCAATCCACCAGAACCGGATCAAATCCCGCCACAATTCTGTTCAGCCTGTGAGGCCTTCCTCCCTCTTCAAAATAGGGGTCGGGGCAAATACCGTCCGCTATTATTAAATCCTGTTTTATTAAAGCGTTCAGATAAGCAATTGGCTTATGCAGCCCCAAAGTGTGAAATCTTCGTTTTTCCTTATCAGGTATCAGGCCTTTCAGGTTCTTCAAAGCACAGGTTATTTTGGTCTGACAGTGTCCTTTGATCAAAGGTACGTTAATAAGGTAGTCCAAATCATACACCGTCTTGCAGATGCTTATTTCAACTCCCTTGTATGATTTGGTTATAAAATCGTCACCTTTGAGATCAATCAGAGGTATATTGTACTTTTTTGAAATGTCTTCATATCCGCATACTTTAAAAGCCCTTTTCGTGCTGTCGCCAACCCAGGAGCTTTCGACAACCTTTATATTTTTGAATCCGTTTTCCAGAAGATATATGATTATCCCCTCGACAATTTCAGGATGAGTGGTGGCTCCTTCACTTGCGGGCGAAGCACACACAAGATTGGGCTTTATTCCTATTTTTATATCCTTATCCCTGTCCTTTAACGGATTTATCCTGTTCAAAAGATCAAGAGTCATCTGTAACGGTTCTTTGTTTTTTGCAATATATAACCGATTCAAAAACATTCCTCCTTATATCTCGTTTATATGCCTTCCATTTTTTCTACCTTCGGAGCCTGCACATTGACACAGTTTTTCATCCGGACAGGCTCGCCACCGCGGGTGCGTATCGTGACATTTTCCATCGTCCAGTCGGACGCGTTTTCGATATATCCTGTTTTATCCGCTTCAATGTAAACATTTTTCCATTTTACCCATGTAATTGGCCTTGACGGATGGGCCTCAATTTCCATGGCCTGTGACTCCGCATGTTTACCGGAACTCAGTTCCGAAATTTCATGGATACTTTTGGCGACAACACCCGATATTTCTATGTTACGGACGGTCGGAATTCCCAATTCTTCAGGCACGTGTTCGGTCAGCACTTTCCAATGAGCCGGGATATTGCCTTTCCAGTTTTCAGGCAATGAAGCGTAACTGTAACTCGGATTCCAATTAAGCTGAAAAATAAAGGGTCTTAGTACATTAACCATTTCGAAATCATGCACACGGATATTTTCTATAACACCGCCCCGTGTCAGGGCCGATTTAATACGAAAGCCTCCGTCGGTACCGTTGGCTTTAATCTGATATATTTCCACATTGCGGATACTTCCTGAGGTTTCACTCCCGATCGTAACTCCCGCCCCTGAACCTATGCTGCAGTTTCGAACCACGATATTTTCCGAAGGCCTGTTTACACGCAGCCCGTCCGCATCACGTCCTGCTTTTATACATATGTTGTCATCATTGCATTCAATATTACAGTTTTCTATCAATACATTCCTTGAAGAATCCACGTCAATGCCGTCAGTACTCGGGCCTTCATTATCCTTTATTACAAGTCCCGATACGTAAACGTCCGTTGAATAGCATATGTGTACATTCCAGAACGGTGAGCGCCGCAAAGTCAAATCCCTTAATGTGACCTGAGAGGAATTATATATTAGGATATTTCTCGGGCGTTTGCAGTCATAATCCACCGCCCATCTGAGACCTTTCCCGGTATATTCTTTTCTCATTCCTCCCAACCGATCTTCTCCCCAGTATTTATTCCACCAGTAAAATCCCTGACCGTCAATAGTCCCTTTACCTGTTATCGTCACGTTTGCTTGTCCGATCACATTTATCAGCCCCGCTGGCCATTCCATCTCGATACCGGCCACACGGGTCCAGATATCAGGATAAGCGGTTTCGTCAATTATTCCGCGTAATTCAACTCCCTCTCCGATTTCAAGAGTTACGCCGGATTTTAAAAAAATCGAACCGGTAAGATATATTCCAGGCCTAAAATACACTTTTCCGCCTCCTGATGCACTTACCGTATCAATGGCCCGCTGTATGGCGTTTGAGCAATCGGTCCTTCCGTCTCCGGCCGCGTCCACTGCCAGTTCGATATTTACTTTTCCCATCTTTATTAGCCTCCTCAAAATTTCATCCTTTGCTGCTTAACATACCTGCCCTGTCAGGAAATAACTCACCCAAGCGGCACTTTCAGAATAAAGCAATCGGCAAGAATCTATTATAACATGTTTCAGAGTGTTTATTGTATGAATCTTTCAAAGAAAATTTGCTCAGACAGCTGGCAGATTTCACATATACGAATAAAAGGGTTTTGATCCATTATAACCGCAATATTTTAATTACACAAACACATGCACAATTTTTAACATTTTACACATGCATTTTCTTATTTGTCAAGCCAAATCCGCCCGCATACCCTTTTTAACAGCCACCGGTATTGCCCGGAAGGTAGTTCTGGTATATGATAAAAAACGGTAAATCAAAAACCATGCACAAAGGAGCTGAAAAACATGATAATCGATTCATTGGAAAACTCCAAACTGTACGAGGCTTTGCATCCCGGCTTTCAAAAAGCCTTCCGATTTATCCGGGAATTTCATCAAAACGAAAAAGAGGATGGCCGTTATGAAATTGACGGAAATGACGTATATGCGCTGGTACAATCCTACACCACACTGCCGTCGGATCAGTGCAAATGGGAAAGCCACGACAAATATATCGACATCCAATATATCGTCCGCGGAAAAGAAATTATCGGCTACGCGCCAAGAAATACACTCGTATCCAGCACAGGCTACAACGCTGAAAAGGACATTACTTTTTATGAAAACCAGGCCGGCACCGACATCCGCCTGACTGACGGAATGTACGCAATCCTTTATCCATGGGACGGGCATAAGCCCAAATGCATTTATGACGAAGCATCAAATATCAAAAAAATTGTGGTAAAAGTAAAACTGTAACCGCCAACAGGGGCTGCCTTAAAACATTTTAAGACGGCCCCGTTTTTTGTCCGCTGTTAACCCCGTAAAAACTTCTGAAAGGCTAAAACGCATTCCACAGAAACACGAAAACAAAAATACAGCCCCACGCATTTTTAGTAAAATCTTTAGCCAGTAACATACCGAAAATTATCAGGAACACTGTTAACGACTCAAAATAAATTCCAAGAACTGTAAAAGTCACAATCAGTATAACAGTCAAATCGTTTTCTGCCTTCTTCTGCACGTCGGACAACACTTTCCGGGCCACAAACAAATCCCTCCCCAAAAAGATAACATAATTCCCCTTATGTTTTTCTTCATATGGTTTAATAATTCCTGCAAAAATTTATAAATACACAATTTTAGTTTCAAATATTTCTGAAACTTTAAAATTTTAAATGAACGCTGCAGGCTCTAAGAAGGCCCGTCTTTTAACACGGTCTTTAAACAGAAGGGGAACGTAATCCTTCACTTCTATTGACAACTGCCCGACGAAAATATATAGTATTAGTAAGAACAAAGGAGTTCTTGCACATATAAAAGGTGCGGGCTCCTTTGTTTTTTTTTTTTTTGCGGTTTCGGGGTATCCGTAAAACTATTGATTCGTGGCCTTCTTTGCTGCCCGTCTCCGCAAAAGCAGAAATATTACCTTGCAGGGTGTGAAAACAATGCGCGAAATCCGTGAAGAATGCGGTGTTTTCGGAGTATACGGCACAAGAAAAGAAAATGTCGCATTGCTTACCTATTATGGCCTGTACGCCCTTCAGCACAGAGGGCAGGAAAGCTGCGGCATAGCAGTAAACAACGGCAAAGAAATACTTTTGCATAAGGACGTGGGACTTGTTCAGGAAGTGCTCACCGAAAAAATAATGGATTCGCTTGGAACAGGTAACATGGCAATAGGGCATGTGCGTTACGGCACCACCGGGAATTCGGGCAGGGCCAATGCACAGCCTCTCGTTGTAAAACATTTAAAGGGCACGCTGTCCACTGTGCATAACGGAAATATCGTAAATGCATTTCAGTTACGCCATGCGTTGGAAATGGACGGGGCAATTTTCCACACCACCAGTGATACCGAAGTTATTTCCTATGTTATCACAAATGAACGCATTAAAAAACCCGAAATTGAAGATGCAGTGCTTTCGGCGATGGACATACTCGAAGGGGCGTATTCCCTGATTTTAATGACTGAAAACAAACTGTTGGCGGTTCGTGACAAGCATGGGTTTCGTCCTCTTTGCTACGGGGTAACTTCCGACGGTACATATGTGATCGCTTCGGAAAGCTGTGCGCTGGACGCCGTAGGAGCTCGCTTTATCCGTGACATCCGTCCGGGGGAAATAGTTGTGTTTGAAGAAAGCGGCGTGTATTCCATAGATGACAACTGCGGAAAGGCTGAAGAAGCCTTGTGCATTTTTGAATATATTTATTTCGCCAGACCCGATTCCGTTATTGACGGATATTCAGTACATAAGGCAAGGCTTCGTGCAGGGGCTTTTCTTGCTAAGGATCATCCTGTTGACGCGGATATAGTTGTAGGAGTCCCCGATTCAGGCATCGACGGCGCCATTGGTTATTCATGCGCCAGCAGCATCCCATACGGTACAGGTTTTATCAAGAACAAATATGTCGGGCGGACCTTTATTTCCCCTGCCCAGAAAATGCGCGAAGAACTACTGAAAATAAAACTGAACCCTGTCCGCGATGTCGTTTCGGGAAAACGGGTCATTCTTGTGGATGACTCGATAGTCCGTGGCACCACCAGTGCAAGAATTGTAAGACTTTTAAGGGATGCAGGCGCGAAAGAGGTGCATTTGCGTGTTACTTCCCCGCCATTTGTAAATCCGTGCTATTACGGCACCGATATTGACTCGAAGGACAATCTGATTGCATGCAAATATTCGGTGAACGAAATTGCCCGTATAATCGGCGTGGATTCTTTAGGCTATCTGAATGTCGAGCATTTGCCATACATCGCGGACGAAACCGGAACAAAAAAATATTGTACCGCTTGTTTTACGGGCGAATACAAAACCGATATCCGAAATGTCCATAAATATTGTTTTGAGTAAAAAATTCCCGGTTTAAACCGCTGTTTGCCGGAGGGATTTGTATTCATGAAGAGATATCTCATTTTGGAAAACGGAATGATATTTGAAGGCAAAGCCTTCGGTGCATCAAAAGATGTTATCGCCGAAGTGGTATTCACCACTGCGATGACGGGATATGTTGAGACGCTTACCGATTTAAGCTATACCGGTCAGGCAGTAGTACAGACCTTTCCTCTTATAGGTAATTACGGAGTAATGCCTGAAGACGCGGAAAGCGGGAAAATCAGCGTATCCGCCTATATTGTGAAGGAATATTGCCTTACACCGTCGAATTTCCGCAGCCAGTCTGATCTTGACAGTTTCCTGAAAAAGCACGGCATCGTGGGCATGTACGGCATTGATACCCGTGCTCTTACCAAAATCCTTCGTCGCTCGGGCACAATGAACGGCATGATTACCGATGATTTAAACAAAGCGGATATAAATGCCGTCAGAAACTACCGCATAGAAAAGCCCGTGGAAAAGGTCAGCACAAAGCAAATTCGCCGCTTTTGCCGCAACGGGCGCTACAGAATCGCTCTTCTCGATTTCGGCGTCAAGGAGAACATTATACGGTCGCTGCTAAAACGGAACTGTGATATATATGTCCTCCCCCATAACACTCCTGCGGACGAAATTCTCAGCCTTGCGCCCGACGGCCTCTTTCTGTCAAACGGTCCGGGGGATCCCGCCGACAACACGGAAGTAATTGAAACACTGAAGAAACTGCTTCCCCATAAAATTCCGACGATGGGTATATGCCTGGGCCACCAGCTACTGGCCCTTGCCAATGGTTTCCGGACCCAAAAGCTGAAATTCGGGCATCGGGGAGCAAACCACCCTGTCCGTGACACCCGGAACGGCAAAATACATATTACATCCCAGAACCACGGGTACGCGGTTGTTTCGGACAGTATAAAGCCAGACATTGCCGACGAACTGTTTACAAATATAAACGATCTTTCGAACGAAGGACTTATTTATAAAAACTTTCCGGCGTTTTCGGTGCAGTTCCATCCTGAGGCTTGCGCCGGACCGAAGGATACCGACTTTTTGTTCGACGAATTTATCAGACTTATGGAGGTTAACTATGCCAAGAGATAAAAGCATCAAACGGGTATTGGTGGTGGGCTCGGGCCCGATTGTCATAGGTCAGGCCGCTGAATTCGATTATGCCGGTACACAGGCCTGCCGCGCGCTCAAAGAAGAAGGAATTGAAATTATCCTTGTCAACTCAAACCCTGCTACAATTATGACCGATCCCTCAATGGCGGACAAAATTTATATAGAACCTCTCACACTGACCACGCTTAAAAGGATTATTGAAAAGGAACGGCCCGACAGCATCCTGTCCGGGCTGGGAGGTCAAACGGCCCTGAACCTTTGCATGCAGCTTGCGCGGGACGGTTTTCTGGAAAAACACAACGTCCGCCTGCTGGGTTCATCTCCCGAGTGCATCAGGCGTTCCGAAGACAGGCAGCTTTTCAAGGAAACAATGCTGTCCATCGGTGAGCCGTGTATTCCTTCCGAGATAGCCAATACATGCGAAGATGCAGTCTTTTACGCCCGAAGGATCGGATACCCCGTCATAGTACGCCCGGCTTTTACTCTCGGCGGCACGGGCGGAGGAATAGCCGGAAATGACGAGGAGTTATTGGAAATTGTAAAAAACGGCTTGTCCCTTTCTCCGATACATCAGGTGCTGATAGAAAAAAGCGTCTACGGATGGAAGGAAATCGAATTTGAAGTCATACGCGACCGGGCCGGTAACGCCATTACCGTCTGTTCCATGGAAAACTTCGATCCCGTTGGCATTCATACCGGGGACAGTATTGTCATAGCGCCTGCCGTGACTCTTTCAGATAGGGAATACCAAATGCTGCGCAGTGCGGCACTGAAAATTGTTTCGGCATTGGGCGTGGAAGGTGGCTGTAACTGCCAGTTCGCACTAAATCCCAATTCTTTTGAATATGCGGTAATAGAAGTCAATCCCCGTGTTTCACGATCATCGGCGCTGGCCTCCAAAGCGACCGGCTACCCAATAGCAAAGGTGGCTACAAAAATAGCCATAGGATACAGGCTGGATGAAATAAGAAATTCCATTACCGGCACCACTTATGCTGCTTTTGAACCCGCTCTTGACTATGTTACGGTAAAGATTCCAAGATGGCCTTTCGACAAATTTGTTTATGCAAAGCGCAATTTAGGAACGCAGATGAAGGCAACAGGCGAGGTTATGGCCATCGCCGACTGTTTTGAGGCCGCGCTCCTGAAAGCAGTCCGGGGTCTTGAACTGTCCTCCGACACATTAAATATTCCGAAAATATCCCAAATGCCAACCGGAACATTACTGCAGGGCATCAGGGAAGCCAACGACGAACGGTTGTTTATGATATATGAAGCCATACGCAGAAAAATCACAGTAGATGAGATTTTTGAACTTTCCAGAATTGACAGGTGGTTTTTATATAAAATTGAAAATTTGGTGCAGTTTGAGAATAAAATCAGAAACAGAAAAATATCCTTCGATGAATATGTTGCCGCAAAAAAACTGGGTTACACCGATGCCGCAATACGCAAAATTACAGGTTACGAACCTGATTACCATGTCTCCCCTGTTTATAAAATGGTGGATACTTGTGCCGGAGAATTTGAAGCCCAAACTCCGTATTTCTATTCAGGTTACAATCTTCCCGAAACAGGCGGGGAAAACGAAGCAGAAACCGAAGTGCCGGATGACAGAAAAACCGTTGTTGTCCTCGGTTCAGGCCCAATCAGGATCGGTCAGGGAATTGAATTCGACTATGCGGCTGTACATTGTGCAAATGCACTGCGTAAACTGGGATACAGGGTTGTAATTATCAACAATAATCCTGAAACGGTATCCACCGATTTTGACATGTCCGACAGGCTCTATTTTGAACCGCTGTACCCGGAAGACGTCCTGCATGTTATTGAGCAGGAAAATCCTGTGGGCGTGGTTGTCGCATTTGGCGGCCAGACGGCCATCAAACTTACAAAGACATTAAAAAACAAAGGAATTAACATAATAGGCACTTGTGCCGACAGCATAGACATGGCCGAGGACAGGCAACGTTTCGATGCCTTGCTCGAAAAACTTAATTTAATACGTCCCCGCGGTTTTACCGTACGCACACTGGAAGAAGCGAAAACCGCCGCGCAAACACTTGGCTATCCGGTTTTACTCCGTCCTTCCTATGTGCTGGGCGGACAAAATATGACAATAGCCTTTTCGGATGCCGATGTGGAAGAGTATATGAAAATTATTCTTGAGCAAGGCATTGAGAACCCTGTGTTGATTGATAAGTATATATCGGGCAGGGAAATTGAAATAGATGCAATTTACGACGGAACAGATGTACTTATACCCGGAATTATGGAACATATTGAACGCGCCGGCATTCACTCAGGCGACAGCATAGCCGTTTATCCCGCGACCCATATTTATGACCATATTGCAGAAAAATTAACAGACATAACAAAAAGGCTTTGCGAAGGTTTGAAAGCAATAGGAATTGTAAATATCCAATTCATTGTCAGGGATGAGGAAATTTATGTGATTGAGGTTAATCCGAGGGCATCACGTACCGTGCCGTTTCTGAGCAAAATCACCGGCATTCCGATGGTTGAACTGGCTCTACGGGTAAGTTTGGGTGAAAAGCTTAAGGATATGCCGTATGGATGCGGTATATATAAAACCTCTCCTTACACCGCGGTGAAAGTACCGGTATTTTCCTTTGAAAAGCTTGTGGATCTTGACACTCAGCTTGGACCTGAAATGAAATCCACCGGTGAAGTGATGGGAATAGGCAGAAATCTTTCCGAGGCCTTATATAAAGGGCTTGTGGCTGCAGGATATAAAATGTATAAATCAGACGGCATTTTAATCACCGTACGCAACTCTGACAAAAATGATATTACCGACGTTGCGAAAAAGTTTGACGCACTTGGGTTTGCGCTATATGCAACGGCAGGTACCGCTGAAGTTTTAAGAAAGTCTGGCCTTAATGTGACGACCGTCAGAAAAATTCACGAAAGCGAAGACAACTGCAGCACCCTCCTTGATACCGGCAAAATCAAATATATTCTCTCCACGTCCACAAAGGGCCGGATTCCTGCCAGAGACAGCGTCAAGCTCCGCCGTAAAGCCGTTTCACTGGGTATTCCGTGCCTTACCTCTGTGGATACCGCAATGGCCCTTGCGGACAGTCTCTTAAGCAGGTACAGCGAAATAAATACCGAGCTGGTTGATATCCGCAACATGCGCACTGAACGCCTGCAGATCAGGTTTACGAAAATGCAAAGCGCCGGAAACGATTATATCTATATTGATTGTTTTGAACAGCCCGTTCCTTCTCCCGAATCTCTGTCGGTTTATCTGTCCGATCGCCATTACGGAGTAGGCGGGGACGGAGTGGTTCTGATATATCGTTCTGACATCGCCGACGCCAAAATGAGAATGTTCAATATGGACGGCAGCGAAGGCGGCATGTCGGGTAACGCAATTCGGTGTGTGGGAAAATACCTGTATGATATCAAAGGTATCCGCAAAAAGAATTTAAAAATTGAAACAATCAGCGGTGTTAAAACATTATTCCTTATAACAAAGGATGGCAAAGCGGCCAGAGTTTCAGTGGATATGGGACGCCCTGAATTAAAACCCGAAAGGATTCCCGTAAAACAGTCCGAGAATATGGTAATTGCATATCCCCTTCAGGTGGGCGACACCGAATATGAAGTCACATGCCTGTCAATGGGTAACCCTCACTGCGTTGTCTTTCAAAAGAACGTCGATATTCTCGACCTCGAAACCATCGGCCCGCTGTTTGAGAACCATCAGTTCTTTCCAGAACGGGTAAATACCGAATTTGTTCAAATACTTGATGAAAAAACGATCAAAATACGGGTATGGGAGCGAGGCAACGGCGAAACCATGGCTTGTGGCACCGGAGCCTGCGCCGCGGTTGTAGCGGCAACTTTAAACGGCTTCTTGCAGAAAGGAAAGGATATTCGTGTAATCGTCAAAGGCGGGGAAGTAACGGTGAATTACTCCGAAGAAACGGTGATTCTCACCGGAGACGCTGAAATCGTATTTCATGGCACCGTATTGATTTAAAAAGAAATATGCCAGGGAGCGGAAGAAAAACATCACGAAAAAAGCCTTGTGGCAGATAACCACAAGGCTTTCATAAAATTCCGGCAACGACCTACTTTCCCAGGGCGTTTCCACCCAAGTATCATCGGCACTGGAGAGCTTAACTTCTGTGTTCGGAATGGGAACAGGTGTTTCCTCTCCGTCATTGTCACCGGAAATTTTTAATTTTTAAGGTACATATAAGTACCCTCAAAACTGTATAATGCCTACCGCCGGCTTCCTCGGAAAGCCTTCTTTGGTCAAGCCCTCGACCTATTAGTACCAGTCAGCTCAGTGCATCGCTGCACTTACACCCCTGGCCTATCTACCATGTAGTCTACATGGGGTCTTACCCTTTCGGTGGGATATCTCATCTTAGGGGGGGCTTCACGCTTAGATGCCTTCAGCGTTTATCCCTTCCGAACTTGGCTACCCAGCTGTGCCACTGGCGTGACAACTGGTGCACCAGAGGTTCGTCCATCCCGGTCCTCTCGTACTAGGGACAGCTCCCTTCAAATATCCTACGCCCGCGACAGATAGGGACCGAACTGTCTCACGACGTTCTGAACCCAGCTCGCGTACCGCTTTAATCGGCGAACAGCCGAACCCTTGGAACCGAATTCAGCTCCAGGATGCGATGAGCCGACATCGAGGTGCCAAACCTCCCCGTCGATGTGGACTCTTGGGGGAGATAAGCCTGTTATCCCCAGGGTAGCTTTTATCCGTTGAGCGACGGCAATTCCACTCTCTACCGCCGGATCACTAAGCCCCACTTTCGTGCCTGCTCGACACGTCTGTCTCACAGTCAGGCTACCTTATGCCTTTACACTCTTCGCACGATTTCCAACCGTGCTGAGGTAACCTTTGGGCGCCTCCGTTACCCTTTGGGAGGCGACCGCCCCAGTCAAACTGCCCACCTGACAGTGTCCCAATACCAGTTTCATGGTATCTGGTTAGTACTTCAATATCTCAAGAGAGGTATCCCACCGTCGGCTCCACCAGAACTGGCGTCCCGGCTTCTCAGCCTCCCTCCTATCCTGTACATGAGATATCGAAATACAGTATCAGGCTACAGTAAAGCTCCATGGGGTCTTTCCGTCTAGTCGCGGGTAACTCGCATCTTCACGAGTACTACAATTTCACCGGGCGCGTTGTCGAGACAGTGCCCAAGTCATTACGCCATTCGTGCGGGTCGGAACTTACCCGACAAGGAATTTCGCTACCTTAGGACCGTTATAGTTACGGCCGCCGTTTACTGGGGCTTAAGTTCACCGCTTCGCGTTTCCGCTAACGGTTCCCCGTAACCTTCCAGCACCGGGCAGGCGTCAGCCCCTATACCTCATCTTTCGATTTGGCAGAGACCTGTGTTTTTGGTAAACAGTTGCTTGGGCCATTTCTCTGCGGCTCTCCGGCTTTCACCTTCGAGCACCCCTTCTCGCGAACTTACGGGGTCAATTTGCCGAGTTCCTTAACAACGCTTCTCCCGCTCGCCTTAGGATTCTCTCCTCGTCTACCTGTGTCGGTTTGCGGTACGGGCACCTTTACCCTCGATAGAGGCTTTTCTTGTCAGTGCAGAGTCGAGTGCTTCGGTACTTTATTTTCCCTCCCCTTCAGGGCTTCGGAACGTCCGGCGGATTTGCCTACCGGACTACCTATTCCCTTTGGACGAGCTATTCCATCAGCTCGCTCACTCTATCTCCCTGCGTCACCCCTTCTCTCAATCGGGTAACGGTGGTACAGGAATTTCAACCTGTTGTCCATCGCCTACGCCTTCCGGCCTCGGCTTAGGTCCCGACTTACCCTGGGCGGACGAGCCTTCCCCAGGAAACCTTAGACTTTCGGCGGTTAAGATTCTCACTTCACTTTCGCTACTCATTCCGGCATTCTCACTACTGTACGGTCCACATGTCCTTTCGGTCATGCTTCTGCCCGTACACTACGCTCCCCTACCACCCATCTCTGGATCCGCAACTTCGGTACACAGCTTAGCCCCGTTAAATTTTCGGCGCAGGCTCACTCGACTAGTGAGCTGTTACGCACTCTTTGAATGAATGGCTGCTTCTAAGCCAACATCCTAGTTGTCTTAGCAAGCCCACATCCTTTCCCACTTAGCTGTGATTTTGGGACCTTAGTCGGCGGTCTGGGCTGTTCCCCTCTCGACTATGAAGCTTATCCCCCATAGTCTGACTCCCAGGCATCGTCTATTCGGCATTCAGAGTTTGATAGGATTCGGTAACCCGGTAAGGCCCCTAGTCCAGTCAGTGCTTTACCTCCGATAGACTAACCTGAGGCTAGCCCTAAAGCTATTTCGGGGAGAACCAGCTATCTCCGGGTTCGATTGGAATTTCACCGCTACCCACAACTCATCCCATGACTTTTCAACGTCAGTGGGTTCGGTCCTCCACGAGACTTTACTCCCGCTTCAACCTGGTCATGGGTAGGTCACCCGGTTTCGGGTCTACACCGCAAGACTATACGCCCTATTCGGACTCGGTTTCCCTTCGGCTCCGTACCTTAAGGTACTTAACCTCGCCTTGCAATGTAACTCGCCGGACCGTTCTACAAAAAGTACGCCGTCGAGCTTTAACGCTCTCCGACTGCTTGTAAACACAGGGTTTCAGGTTCTCTTTCACTCCCCTCCCGGGGTTCTTTTCACCTTTCCCTCACGGTACTCCTCCACTATCGGTCACCAGGTAGTATTTAGGCTTGGAGGGTGGTCCCCCCTGCTTCCCACAAGGTTCCTCGTGCCTCGTGGTACTCCGGATCCTGGCCTGTCGCTTCGCATTTCGCATACGGGACTGTTACCCTCTACGGTCTCGGCTTTCCAGCCGCTCATTCTGCTATGCTCCGCGATCATTACGCCAGTCCACAACCCCGCATGAGTTACCTCATACGGTTTGGCCTCCTCCGCTTTCGCTCGCCACTACTCGCGGAATCTCGGTTGATTTCTTTTCCTGCAGGTACTTAGATGTTTCAGTTCCCTGCGTCTCCCCTCCGTACACTATGTATTCATGTACGGATACCTGAGCATTTACCTCAGGTGGGTTCCCCCATTCGGACATCTGCGGGTCAACGGCTGTTTGCGCCTCACCGCAGCTTTTCGCAGCTTACCACGTCCTTCATCGGCTCCTGGTGCCTAGGCATCCACCCTGTGCTCTTAGTAGCTTGACCTCTTCGGCCTTCTCTTCAGGGTTGTCTAATCAACCCCTAAGTGAGCGGTCTTCCCTAAGAAATTGTAACTCGCTTCCGTAACTTCACCTTCTCAGGCTCCATTACCTCCGCTCGTTACCACCAGCTTCAGCATTATACAGTTTTCAAGGTACTTACCTTTATCAGTCTCAATTTCATCCGGTTTGCTTGCCGGGTAATTAATATACCACGTACAAAGCTCACCGTCAACCAGAAATTTTTGCCAGCGTCCAATTTTTAAGTCACCGGACACTGGAAATTAAACAGTGCATTGACGAACCCGACCGACCTGGATTGGCTTTACTGCTTTTAGCAGTAAGCCTGTCTCCTTAGAAAGGAGGTGATCCAGCCGCACCTTCCGATACGGCTACCTTGTTACGACTTCACCCCAATCACTGACCCCACCTTCGACGGCGCCCCCCCTCTCGGTTAGGCTACCGGCTTCGGGTGTTGCCAGCTCTCATGGTGTGACGGGCGGTGTGTACAAGGCCCGGGAACGTATTCACGGCAGTATGCTGACCTGCCATTACTAGCAATTCCGGCTTCATGCAGGCGAGTTGCAGCCTGCAATCCGAACTGGGACGACCTTTCGGGATTTGCTCCTCCTCGCGGATTTGCTTCCCTCTGTAGTCGCCATTGTAGCACGTGTGTAGCCCAGGACATAAGGGGCATGATGATTTGACGTCATCCCCACCTTCCTCCGACTTCTCGCCGGCAGTCTCGTTAGAGTGCCCATCTTACTGCTGGCAACTAACGACAAGGGTTGCGCTCGTTGCGGGACTTAACCCAACATCTCACGACACGAGCTGACGACAACCATGCACCACCTGTCTCCCCTGCTCCTTGCGGAGAAGATGTATCTCTACATCCGTCAGGGGGATGTCAAGCCCTGGTAAGGTTCTTCGCGTTGCTTCGAATTAAACCACATGCTCCACTGCTTGTGCGGGCCCCCGTCAATTCCTTTGAGTTTCAGCCTTGCGGCCGTACTCCCCAGGTGGGATACTTATTGTGTTAACTACGGCACAGAAGGGGTCGATACCTCCTACACCTAGTATCCATCGTTTACAGCGTGGACTACCAGGGTATCTAATCCTGTTTGCTCCCCACGCTTTCGCGCCTCAGCGTCAGTTACCGTCCAGAAAGCCGCCTTCGCCACTGGTGTTCCTCCCAATATCTACGCATTTCACCGCTACACTGGGAATTCCGCTTTCCTCTCCGGCACTCAAGAGCACCAGTTTCAGATGCACCCCCGAGGTTAAGCCCCGGTATTTCACACCTGACTTGGCACCCCGCCTACACGCCCTTTACACCCAGTAATTCCGGACAACGCTCGCCACCTACGTATTACCGCGGCTGCTGGCACGTAGTTAGCCGTGGCTTGTTCTTCGGGTACCGTCATCTTCGTCCCCGATCAAAGGAGTTTACAACCCAAAGGCCTTCTTCCTCCACGCGGCGTCGCTGCGTCAGGGTTTCCCCCATTGCGCAATATTCCCCACTGCTGCCTCCCGTAGGAGTCTGGGCCGTGTCTCAGTCCCAATGCGGCCGGCCAACCTCTCAGTCCGGCTACCGATCGTCGCCTTGGTAGGCCGTTACCCTACCAACTAGCTAATCGGACGCGAGCCCATCCTATGCCGCCTCAGCTTTTACCACTGTGACATGCGTCACTGTGGTCTTATGCGGTATTAGCACCGGTTTCCCGGTGTTATCCCCCAGCATAGGGCAGGTTGCTCACGCGTTACTCGCCCGTCCGCCACTCTCACCATGCCACTTCGGTCCGAAGACCTCCGTAACACGGATCCCGTTCGACTTGCATGTGTTAGGCACGCCGCCAGCGTTCGTCCTGAGCCAGGATCAAACCCTCAAATTAAACTTCTTACCGTCTAATCCGATGGTTTCCCTCTAGCTCTGTTACACAGAGTCTCAAAGTTCTTAACGGATTCGTCTTGCACTGTTCAATTTTCAATGTCCGGTTCCGACTCCCCGTCGGCTTTGCCACTTCCGCTGTCCTTGCCTTCGCCGTCTTCCCCGTGGCGGATTCTTAGTTTATCATGTCTCTTATCTTTTGTCAAGTGCTTTATGTTAACTTTTCGTGATATTCTTCGCTTCCGCCGCCTCAGCAACGGGATTTTTAATTTAACATATCCTTTATGTTTTGTCAAGCCTTTATGTTTACCATTTTCTGTCTCTTGCGGATACGCTAAATTGTCTTTCCTTTAATGTATCCCGTTTTCAATCCCGCTGCTCCGCTTTTCGTCAGCGACAGCTTTTTTTATATTATCACGCGGCTTTAATTTTGTCAACACCTTATGTAAACAAAATTTATTTTATAAATTGCAATATTAAATGCCGTGAAAAATTTGGTAAATCCATTGCTTATTGGATTTGCTTCATTGTATCACACAGCCATCTCCTGGCTGACCTATAACCAAATATCCTCCTTGGGTATTCATTAATCTCTATAACCGCATCCGGAGAGGGTGTTAAAATAAAATTGTGTCTGGTGTATAATAAAATCACAAAGGAGGCTGGTAATTATGGATAAAAATACCTATTATGAAACAGTCAAAAATATGGCGGTTGAAAAAGTATTAAACCAGTATTGCTCTGATTCAGATCCATCACGCCCTGCCCTCAAAAAGTTGCTGGAGGATTTGCTCGACTGGTTTATGTTGTCTGAACGCCAAATCTATCTCTTGAAAAACGAGAACGACAAAGGCAACGGCTTTTATGATAGAAAACTTGGTACACCTATGGGTAACCTGGACATCTCTGTCCCAAGAACTCGCACTGGCGATTTCAGACCCCACATCCTACCTGAACCGTATAAAAGGGTGGATGAATCCTATACAGACCTTCTTATGTCCCTTGTTGTCAACGGTTATTCAGAATCTTCTCTCTTAAATACCCTCAAAAGCCTCAACCTTCCTTACTCTGATGATGAACTCAACAAAATCAAAGATGACCTAAAAAGTGAATTAGACCTTTTCAAACAACGGGAATTACCCGAATCGGTGTTTGCTTTATTAATCGATGCTTATCATTGTGAGATAAAAGACGGCTCAAAAGTGAAGAAAGCCGCATGCTACATAATCCTTGGCGTTGATATGGAAGGTAAGAAAGACATCTTTGGCCTTTACACCTTCTTCGGCAAAGAAAACAGAGCCGATTGGAACAAGGTCTTTGAAGACTTGATAAACCGCGGTCTTAAACGAGTTTTAGTGGTTGTAAGTGATGATTTCCCAGGTATTATCGAGACCGTCAAAGCTGTATATCCATATGCTGATCATCAGCTCTGTTTTGTACACCTTCAGAGAAATATCCGCAAATACATGACCAAAGCTGATGCCGCAGAATTCAATAAAGAACTCGATAAAATAAAATTTGCTTCTTCCTTTGATGAAGCTGTTCAAAAGTTTTATGACCTTTGCAGTAAATTTAAGAGTAAATATAGCCGATATATGAACATTCTCATGGAGAAAGCAGAACATTATATGGCTTTCATTAAATACCCCGAATCCTTGAGGAAGCATGTTTATACTACCAACAGTGTAGAGAGTATCAACAGTCTAGTTGAAAAAATTCGGATAAGATCGGGTGGTTACTTTAACTCTGTCGAAGTATTGGAAATTAACATATATTTACAGAGGGAGAACTTGAGGCGGACAAAATGGAAAAAAGCGGTACCAATGATAAATGCTCACATTTATGAAATACAACAAATTTTCCAGTTACGTTACTTTAATCAGACACAAAATTCTTGACAACTCTCTCCGGAGAATACTTTTCATTGATTATCTTTGACTCTATATACCTCACTAATTCATAGTCATTTCCTATCTTTAACTGACTCCGTGCTACATCCACACAATACTCTTTTCTGTATGTCAAATGACTATTTTGTAGATATATTGTTCCACGGACTATCTCTCTTTATATTGTCCTTCTGTGCCTGCTTAGTCTTTTCGCTATTTCCGTTATTGTATACTTTTCTTCTAAATATAAAACAAATGAAAAATTTTAGTGGGCTTAAGCAAAAAATTAATATTTCCGAGATACCTATGAATAAGAACGAATTATTTGACTTTTGAGGAAATTTTAATTTGAACGAAATGATCAGACGTAAATTCATTTACTTTTGAATAAAGAATTATCTTTTCCGCTCACGCACAAAGGTAATACGAAATAGTATTAATTTTTTACTTACTTTGCAGTTATAATGAAAACGCAAAATTCTTCCTGATCAGCAAATACTACGGAATTACTTTTACAAAATTAATTTCGGGAGACCACGTATGAAACTCATGATCTCCCGAATGATTTTCAGTACCGGCCAATATTCTTATTAACGCACAACCCTGGCGCTTCCGCCGGACATCAGTTTTTCCACTTCTTTTACATCCGCCATTGAAGTATCGCCGGGTGTCGTCATTGCCAGCGCACCATGAGCGGCACCGTAATTTACCGCTTTTTCAGGATCTCCCGTCGTCATAAGGCCGTAAATGAGACCTGAAGCAAAGCTGTCACCGCCGCCAACCCTGTCAAGAATCTCCAGATTCTTATATTCTCTGGACTGGTATATCTTGCCGTCTGCCCAGCAGATAGCGCTCCAGTCATTAATTGTAGCGGTATGAACGGTTCTTAAGGTTGTGGCAACAACTTTGAAATTGGGATATGTCTTGACAACCTCATTAATCATATTTTTATAACCCTCAATATTCAAAGACTTGAGATTTTCGTCGTTGCCTTCAACTTTGAACCCTAAGGCCGCAGTGAAGTCTTCTTCGTTACCAATCATCACGTCAATATATTTCGCAATTTCCTTGTTGACTTCCTGAGCCCTCTTCTCGCCGCCGATGGCTTTCCACAGCGAAGGTCTGTAATTCAAGTCATAAGATACAATTGTACCGTATTTCTTTGCCGTCTGAACCGCTTCAATCACCACTTCAGGCGTTGTTTCAGACAAGGCGGCAAAAATTCCTCCGGTATGGAACCAGCGCGCTCCGTATTTTCCGAATATGGTATCCCAGTCTATATCGCCTTTTTTCAGCTGAGAAGCGGCGGTATACGCGCGGTCGGATACACCCAGGGCGCCTCTTACGCCATATCCTCTTTCTGTAAAGTTAAGACCGTTTCTGACCTTTCTTCCAATACCGTCAAAAGGCATCCATTTGATGAAGCGGGTGTCCACTCCGCCCTGCATTACCAAGTCTTCAAGAAGGCGTCCCACTTCATTGTCGGCAAAAGCCGTAACAACCGCAACATCCATGCCGAAGCATTTTCTCAGGCCACGGGTAACGTTATATTCACCGCCGCCTTCCCACACTCTGAAGTAACGGGCCGTACGGATACGACCTTCGCCCGGATCAAGCCTCAGCATTATTTCACCAAGGGATATACAGTCATACGCGCATTCACTTTTTGGTTTAATATCCAACAAAGCCATAGAATCAACTCCTTCCGTGAATTTTAATTCTTTAAACCAATTGCACAATTTAAGTTTTTACTGACCTCTTGCCTCCCTGATTTTTTCAAGGAAGAGCTTAGCCGTCTCTGTAATTTTTGCATAGTCCCCGGTTTTTGCGCCTGCAGTCAGGCTGCTTCCTGCACCCAGCGCTACAGCTCCGGCCTTAATCCATTCTGCGGCATTGTCCACCGACACACCACCCGTTGGCATTAATTCAGCCTGCGGAATGGGTCCTTTAATGGCTTTGATAATTTTCGGACCGAATAATTCTCCGGGGAAAACCTTAATAATATCTGCGCCGGCTTCAAGGCATTCAACAACCTCACGAATTGTCATTGCACCGGGCATGCAGGCAACACGATACCTGTTGCACAGTTTAACCGTTTCAAGATTCAGGCTGGGGCTTACCACATACTGAGCACCTGACAGTATTGCGATTCTTGCCGTCTCAGGATCAAGAACCGTTCCGGCGCCAAGAATGATCTGGTCCTCCGAGAAACGGCTTGCGAGCTTTTCAATAACCTTATGCGCTCCCGGCACCGTAAAGGTAATTTCAATCGCTGCAACGCCGCCCTCAAGGCACGCTTCGGTAATTCTAAGGGCTTTGTCTTCATTTTCAGCCCTTACCACCGCAACAAGGCCTACTTCGCGAATTCTTGAAATAACCTGTTCCTTTTTCATAAAATCCACCTCTCTTATTATTTCTCAATATTTTCCAAAGCCCGTTCCAATAATGACCGGTCAGGAAAATCATTCTCCTGTTTTTCCTGTAAATCCCAGTCTTCTGGAAATATTATCAGCGGCTTCAACAACCAGTTTTCCATAATATTCATCCTTGTCGGGTGAAATTATGTTTTTGCTGCCTGTTATGCTCAAAGCCGCAATGATTTTTCCTGTAAAATCCCTTACCGGCGCTGCAATACACCGTATCCCAATTTCATGTTCCTCGTTATCAATTGCCCACCCTTTTTGCCGGACCATTTCAAGCTCTCTTTTGAATTCATCCGCATCTTTTACCGTATTTTCGGTATAACGGATATACTTTATTTTTCCTAAGACTTGTTCCTGATAATCACTGTTCTGCCCTGACAAAAGCACCTTACCCAGGGCTGAACAATGCACAGGCACTCGTTTTCCAATCTGGGAATACATTCTGAGACTTTGCATTACTTCTATTTTTTCTATGTAAACCACTTCTGTTTCATCCAGTATTGCCAGATGTGTTACCTGACCCGTCAACTCGGTAAGATGTCGCATGAACGGCGCCGCTTCGGTTTTCAGTTCAATTTGCCGAACATACAGACCACTTATTTCAATAAATTTCGGTCCGATTTTATATAACCCTGTGTTCTGATCCTTTTCCAGGTACCCGCGCCTTACCAATGCATTTATAAGACGGTATACGGTACTTTTATGCAAACCGAGTTTTTGGCCAATCTCGGTCACTCCCATCCCATTAGGGGTCACGGCAAGTAATTCAATTATGTCGAAAGTTCTGTCAAGAGTTTGAACACCATTTTCTGCCATATATAAAACCCATTCTGTTTCATTATATGAAACGAAGTTTTGTATTGCGGTACAATTTAATTATATAACCAGTTATATGCATAGTCAAGACTGAACAGTACAAAGCAAATTATCAGCGGCATGAAAAAGCGAAAACGCCGATTCTGGTCTATGAATAATTTTTTCCACTGCTTTAATATGCTATAATTAAAACTGACAGTTTATAATAAAAACTAAATATACGAAAGGTGGTTGATAAAATGGTTTATGTAATGCTTGCCGAAGGTTTTGAAGAAATAGAAGCGCTTACGGTTGTGGACGTGTTAAGGAGAGCAGGCATTGACGTTTCCACCGTTTCAATAACAGGTTCAAAAACCGTTACCGGAAGTCATAACATCCCTGTAACAGCCGATATCCTGCTTCCAGATGCCGACCTTGAGAATGCCGATATGGTTGTTTTGCCTGGAGGAATGCCTGGTACCAATAATTTGTATGACAGTTCGGAACTGGAAAAAGTAATAGCCCACAGAGTTGAAAACGGCAAATGGGTTGCGGCGATTTGTGCAGCGCCGATAATTCTTGGAAGAAGAGGGCATTTGAAAGGTTTGGAAGCCGTATGTTACCCCGGTTTTGAAAATGAACTGATCGGGGCTAAGATAAAAAACGAGAAAGTGGTAATTTCCAGTAAGATTATAACCTCAAAAGGCCCAGGTACCGCCCTTGACTTTGCGTTTGCCATTGTATCGGTATTGAAGGATGAAAATACCGCAAGAAAACTGAGGGCAGGAATGCAGGCGGAATAAAACGCAAAGCGTATTGACACGGTTCGTCCTGCTCTGTATCATGGTAGTATGACAATGCCGGTTGGAAAGGTTTTTTCGGCGTTTTAGGGCAGTACCGAGAAAGAAAATATTTTCATCCTTCTTATTAAAGGATTGGCGTTAATGAAACATGAAGAAATAATCAGTAAAATTGAGCAAAACCCGATTATTGCCGCTGTAAGGAATGAAAACCTGCTGCAGAAAGCAATAAACTCGCCCGTGTCGACAATATTCCTGCTGCATGCCAGTATTTTTAACATTAAAACCATGGTGGACGCAATAAAAAAAGCAGGAAAACATGCCGTAATTCATATAGATTTCCTTGAGGGTATCGGGCGTGACAACAGTGCCATAGATTATATCTGCGACGTAATACAACCCGACGGTATAATAAGCACCAAAAACAACAATATCAAATATGCGGCAGACAGAGGAATGTTCACCATACAGAGGTTTTTCCTCATCGACAGTATGTCGTACGATACGTCGGTTAAGACGGCAAATGCCGTAAAACCGCATATGGTCGAAGTACTGCCCGGAATAATGCCAAAAATTATAAAACGTATAACCCAACAGTTACCAATGCCTGTGATAGCAGGCGGTCTTGTCGAAACAAAGGAAGATGTCATTGAAATACTGAATTCTGGTGCAATTGCGGTTTCCACGGGCACCGACAGGCTTTGGGAACTGTAATACCATATAAACCAAATACCGACTGGAGTTTCTGGAGTCACATAAATCAGAAGTTTAACCGCTTCTTTTTTGTGTGACTTTTATTTTAGGATTACCGTCCCGATACGTTATTTAAAACCGTTTTTTCATCATACGGAGGCAAAAAGGCCCGCAATCATTAACTGTGTTATGCTTACAGAGGAGGATGAACCGGTGGTTAAAGAAAGCATTCTTAAAACAAAAAAATTATTCGTTCTGGACATGGACGGCACATTTTACCTTGGTGACAGGCTAATTGACGGCTCTCTTGATTTTATTAAAAAACTTGAAGCCACGGGCAAACAATATCTTTTTTTTACGAACAATTCATCAAAAACATCTGACTTCTATATTAAAAAACTGGCGTCTATGGGGCTTAATATAACAAAGGATCGGATTTTAACATCGGGAGATGTTACAATAAATTATCTGAAAAAATATTACAACGGCAAAAGAATTTATCTTATGGCAACAGAGATTGTTGAAAAAGAGTTCCTGGAAAGAGGAATAAATCTTTGCACCGATGATGCCGACGCAGTTGTTGTGGCTTTCGACACAAGCCTCACTTATGAAAAACTCAATATTGCCTGTAAACTAATAAGAAACGGCAGTGATTTCATAGCAACCCATCCCGATTTCAACTGTCCGACTGAGGACGGCTTTATTCCCGACTGCGGAGCAATGTGCGCATTCATCACCGCATCGACAGGCAAAAAACCCAAATACCTCGGTAAACCATATAAGGAAACAGTGGACTGCATACTTGATCATACCGGACTTACAGTTGATGACATCGTTTTTGTCGGTGACAGGCTGTACACCGATATCGCTACGGCATACTATCACGGCGCCACCGGGCTTCTTGTGCTTTCAGGAGAAACAAAGCTCAAGGACCTGGAAAATTCGGATGTCAAACCCGACTTAATATTCGAAAGCCTTAAAGAGGTTGCGGAAGTTCTGTAAACTTAAATTCTTCAGCGGTGGCACTGCCTGCCGCCGCTTTTTCAGTCTTTTCTCATACAGTTTGGCCTTTTTTGAGTACCGCCTGACTTAAAACATATAAAACTGGTATATGGTATTTTTTAATTACACAAACTATAAGTGTTTATAATAATTTTTAAAAAATAAAAAACGGAGGTAATCTCATGCACAAAATTGCGGTACAGAAAGGCCTGACTCCGGTTCAGGAATACCTCACCGAACGCGGATACGAAGTGGAAACAATAGACTTTGACGCATTTACGAAAGCTCAGACCGAAGAATATGACGCAATAGTTATAACGGGAATGAACACAAACTTTCTCGGCCTGGAAACTACGGCCACCAACGTGCCTGTAATTGACGCAACGGGTATGACACCCGAAGAGATTTATGAACAGATAGAACGTTCCTTTATATGAAGGTATAAAATTTTAACCTAAAAAGTAAACTGAGAAAAAGAAACAATCAGCGAGTTTGCTTTGTGGTGAAACTCGCTGATTGTCTGTATTGTTCCTTGTGTTACCTTGCCTTTGTGGCAATTTCTTCGGTAATTTTTCTTGCGAAAGCATCGAAATCCATCGGGCCAAGATCGCCTTCTTTTCTCGATCTTACTGCCACCTGCCCGCTTTCCATTTCCTTGTCCCCGATTACAAGCATATACGGTATCTTTTCAAGCTGAGCCTCACGGATTTTGTACCCGATCTTTTCGTTACGTTTGTCTACTTCCACTCTGATACCCAGATTTTTTAATCTGTTGGCTATATCATCGGCATAAACATTCTGCTTGTCGACTATAGGCAGCACTTTAACCTGAACGGGCGCAAGCCATGTCGGAAAAGCCCCTGCATACTTTTCTATCAGCATTGCAAGGGTACGTTCGTAACAGCCGATGGAAGTACGATGAATGATATACGGGCGCTTTCTTTCATTATTTTTGTCCACATAAAACATGTCAAAACGTTCGGGCAGCAGGAAGTCTATCTGCACCGTCATGATTGTGTCCTCTTTGCCATAAACATTTTTGTACTGTATATCCAGCTTAGGGCCGTAAAATGCCGCTTCGCCCTCTGCTTCAATATAAGGCAGGCCGATATGGTCAAGAATGTTCTTCATTTTGGCCTGGGTGTATTCCCATGCTTCAGGATTATCAATATATTTCTCCCTGTTATTCGGATTCCATTTTGAGAAGCGGTAAGTTACATCTTCTTTCAGGCCAAGAATATCCATCATATAATTGATTAAGTCCACCGCACCCCTGAATTCATCTTCAAGCTGCTCGGGAGTGCAAATTATATGTCCCTCGGAAATTGTAAACTGGCGTACACGGATAAGCCCGTGCATCTCACCCGATGCTTCGTTTCTGAACAGCGTGGAAGTTTCGGCCAACCTTACGGGCAAATCCCTGTAGCTGTGTATTTTCGAATTGTAAATTAAAAACTGGAACGGGCATGTCATAGGCCTTAAAGCCAATACTTCACTGTCCTTTTCTTCGTCGCCGAGCACAAACATTCCGTCCTTGTAATGCTGCCAGTGCCCTGAAATTTTATAAAGGTCACTTTTCGCCATATACGGTGTTTTCGTTCTTAAATAGCCCCTGCGTTCTTCTTCGTCCTCAACAAAACGCTGCATAATCTGAAGAATTTTGGCGCCCTTTGGCATAATTAACGGCAAACCCTGGCCGACAGGCTCGGCGGTCATAAATATTCCCAGTTCACGGCCAAGCTTGTTGTGATCTCTCTTTTTCGCCTCCTCAAGCTTTGCAAGGTGCTCGTCAAGCATGCTCTTCTTCGGGAAACTCACTCCGTAAATCCTTTGCAGCATCTTATTTTTTTCATTTCCCCGCCAGTATGCCCCAGCAACACTGATCAGCTTAAACGCCTTGACACTTCCGGTGCTGAGAAGGTGCGGCCCCGCGCACAAATCGGTGAATTCGCCCTGCCGGTAGAAAGATATTTCCTCGCCATCAGGAAGTTCCGAAATCAATTCCGCCTTATAGATCTCGCCTTTTTCGTTTACAAATTTTAATGCCTCTTCCCTGCTTAACGTAAACCGTTCAATGGGCAAATCCTCTTTTATTATTTTATGCATTTCGGCTTCAATTTCTTCCAGCTGCTCGGGAGTAAACGGCTTTTCAACGTCGAAGTCATAATAAAAACCGGTATCAATTGCCGGGCCTATGGCAAGTTTCACATCCGGATAAAGCCTCTTCACCGCCTGGGCCAGTATGTGCGAAGTGGTATGCCAGTAGGCCATTCTTCCCCCAGCGTCGTCAAATGTCAGTATGCTGAGTTTGCAGTCCTCATTCAACCGATATCTTAAATCAACAACCTTTCCGTTCACTTCACCGGCCAGTGCTGCCCTGGCAAGCCCCGGGCTTATGCTTTCGGCGGCCTCTATAACCGATATTCCCTCTTGCATTTCCTTACAACTTCCGTCTTTCAAAGTTACCTTAATCATAGCCACAACTCCTTACGGTATGTGCAGTAATTGATTATACCTTTTGTATAAATTCTTTCTATGGAATAATTATAGAACTTATTTTATGAAATGTAAAAGATTATTTCAATAAATCCATGTTTAAGGGCTTTCTGCCTTCGGTACCGACTACAATCCTGTCCTTTATTTTTTGAAAGGTAGCTTCGCCGATGCCTTTTACATTTTTTATTTCTTCTATTGATTTAAAAGGACCGTTCCTTTCCCTGTATTCAATAATCGCCCTTGCCTTTACCTCGCCAATCCCGTGAAGTTTCATCAACGTACTTAAATCAGCGGTGTTAATATTAATATACAGAGGCTCATTCGAAACCTCTGTATTTTCAATAACGGTATTGTTTTTTTCAATGCTTTTGTTATCCTGAATTTCCACCTGTACTTGCTTTTCGGTTTTATTTTTCCCTGCATCGAACACTTCCACCCGGTTTGTTTTCAAATACCATCCCCAGATGGCAAGTATCAGTATCAGCATTATAACGCCAATTGCGGCATATTCTTTTCGGACTGTAATTTCAATACCGAGAATTTTAAATTTCATTCTTTTCACCCTGAAAAGAATAACCTTAAACCGAAAAGAACTGTTTATTTCCTTATTTTCCTTTTGTAATCATTATATAGTTTTGTATTAAAAATTTCAATATCTTTCATCTTTCAGCCACTTCTTCAATAATTTCCACAATTTTGTCCGCCGGGTTTTGTAAATTCCTGTTCTGCATTGCTTTCACATATCTTTCTCTGTTTTTGTAAACCTCGTTTACTTTTGCCACCAGCGTCTCAGCAGTCATATCCTCCTCATACAGGACCTCGCTGTATCCGTTTTCCTTGAAGGAATTGGCATTTAAAATCTGATCTCCTCTGCTGGCGTTTTTCGACAACGGTATCAGAAGAGCCGGCTTTTTGAGGGAAAGGATTTCAAACAATACAGTAGCACCCGCCCTTGAAATTAATACATCAGCGCAGGCAAAAATATCGGGCAGTTCCCTGTCGACGTACTCAAACTGTTTGTAGCCTTTTATATTTTCAAGCTCAGGCTTCACATTTCCCCTTCCGCATATATGGGCAATCTGGTAATTTTTCAAAAGTTCATCCAGCGCCGAACGAACCGCCCTGTTTATGTTTTCCGAGCCCTGGCTTCCGCCTATTACCATTAATACCGGCTTGCCGCCCATAAAACCGCAAAGCTTATATCCCCTCATCCTGTTGCCGGAAAATATCTCGTCTCTCACAGGAAGGCCCGTATAACAAGCTTTTTCCCGGATTAAATGTTTTTCCGTCTCCGGAAATGTATAGCAGACTTTTCTGGAGAAAGGCATTGACAATTTATTCGTAAGCCCGGGCGTGATATCGGATTCATGAATAATCACCGGGATTCCCAATACCCACGCCGCCCAAACCACCGGGCAAGAAACAAACCCGCCCTTGCTGAAAACAACATCAGGTTTTATTTTTCTAAGAATTGAAACAGACTGGCCAAAACCTCCGATAATCCTGAAAATATCGGTAAAATTTTTTACGTCAAAGTATCTTCTCAGTTTCCCTGCGGAAATTCCGTAGTACGGAATGCCTTCCTTTTCAATCAGTTGTTTTTCAATTCCGTTTTTCGACCCGATATAATATATGTCGTAGCCCCTGTTTATTAACCTCGGTATCAGAGCAATATTGGGAGTAACGTGTCCCGACGTACCCCCGCCCGTAAGCACGATGGTCTTCATATCAACCTCTCCCGTTTCCAGTTAATAATTTTTCAAAGGCAAGTCTTTTACTGCCGTCCTGAAGATATATAACACCACAATAAACAAAGCCGTTTTTCTGTAAAAACCTTTGCATTGACCTGTTATCCTCATGAGTGTCCACTTTAATACTATGTATGCCTTTTTCAAGGCACATATGTTCAACATTTCTCATCATAACCGATGCAAGTCCTTTCCCCTTATACTCAGCCCTTACCGCGATTCTGTGCACAACGGCATAGTCAAGATCTGACAGCCACTTCCCATCAATATATTCATAAGATTTTTCAACTCCGAAAATAACCGTCACGGTACCTACAATAATATCACCGTCCACCAGAACATAACAGTTTTTGTTCTCTATATCCCTGTTCATAACCTCAATATTTGGATAATTGTTCTGCCATTGGTTAATTCCCGCGTTTTTTAAATAATCCTGAGCCTGTTTTATTATAACCATGATTTCGTTCAAATCAGCAGTAACCGCTCTTCGAAACTCCATTTACTTTTCCCCCCACCATGTCATACAAAAACGGTTTATTTCATGCACTGGCTTTGTCATGCCAAAAAGATTTCGCAAATTTTGCATGTCATGTAGAATCAATTAATTATAACACAATGAATGAAATTTTCGAGCAGTCATTTCCACGGAAATAAAGCCCTGTTTAATTTCGGTGTCAGCAGAATAATGAATGTTAACTGCCAACCTCTCCGGCAACTTCCGACAAATTATTGACAGTAAGTTTGAAAAAGCCATAAAATATTTACTTGCCGGCAAATATATCACAAATTATGGCTAAATGTGTTCGGAGATCGGAGTAAGGTTATGGAAATACCGCAGTCACTTCGTTCAGCAGTTGAAAATCTGGCGGAAAGTATCTCTCACAGTAAACTTTTGACTGATGCGCAAAATATAAGCATGCGCTACAGGTCTGAAAGGATCAATGGGGAACGGCTGATTACCTCAAAAACCGAGGCGCTGGCTTACTCAGCATCACGTATGCCCGCAACATACGGTGCGGTTTATACTGCTCTTGAAAGCAGCATGTTGACCGCAGGCTGTGTTCCAAAAACATTGTCCGACATCGGAGCGGGCACTGGTGCAGCTTCCTGGGCGGCAGCCTCAATACTGGATCTGGAAAAAGTAATATGCATTGAAAAGGAAAAAGCAATGCTGGACGTGGGAAAGGAATTAATGAAACATGGACCAGAGCCCCTTCGCAGTGCAGAGTGGATAAACTGTGACTTGGCATCATCGGGCATTCCCAGGGCGGATCTGGTTATTGCGGCATATGTACTTAATGAAATCCCGGCAGACAAAAGGAAAGAGATCATTCACAAACTGTGGTCAGCGTCGGATATGATGCTGCTTATAGTGGAACCGGGCACACCTGCCGGTTACGCAAACATAATTGAAGCACGGCGCGTCCTTGTCGAATCAGGCGCGCATATTGCATCCCCCTGTACGCATGAAAACGCCTGCCCCAAGGAGGGGAATGACTGGTGCCATTTCACCTGCCGCATAAACAGAAGCCGGCTGCACCGGCAGCTTAAAGGCGGTGAAGCCCCATTCGAGGACGAAAAATATTCATATATCTGTATGGTCCGTGAAAAATGCGACATACGGGGGATGCGTGTACTGAGACATCCGCTTGTACGAAGCGGTTATGTAGAGCTCGAAGTATGCACGAAAGAAGGTATAAAAAACATTAAAATATCCAAAAAAGACGGAGAAAAATATAAAAGAGCGAGGAAATCCTCAGCAGGTACCCTGTTGCCAGAATAATAACTCCTTATCCTTTACACCCGTTACAACGATAAAAGGAGCTCATTTTTCAGGTGTTCTATTTCCCCCATTCTTCTCTGCAGCTCCCTCTTCCTGTTTTCAATATTGTGAATAAGCTGCGTCAGGTTTTGATAAACTCTGTTTACCTGATCCAGGTTATCCCTTATCATGTTTCTTACCTTCAAATCGGTAAAAATATTATCAAAACAAATGTCAATAAACCGGGTTACCGTATCAAACTCATTAAGTCCCGGTGCTGCATTCAAATCTATATCCGAAAGTTCTTTTTTAAGTTCCCTGAGTTGTGAATACAAACGGTTGATTTCGGATTCGGCACGGTCTATACGGTCATACTTGGCCATATGGCTGATAATTCCGTTATTGGACCAGACATCAAATGTTGCCCATTTTTCCGCGCTGCTGAGATGACCCATAACACTGCGGGCGGTGCTTTGCGCCCTTGTTGCGGCACGGATGGCTTCATCCATCTCAAAAATCTGTTTCTGAATAAAGTCGCGTTCCCGTTCAAGTTTCATATAGTTTTCGAAATGTTCCGTATGCATTTTGCTCAGCAACTCTTGCTCACGCCTTTTCATCTCGGCTTCATAAGTTCTTTCATCTTCTTTGAGAGCGATAATCCTCATTTCAGTCTCATGAAGTTCCTTACGCAGTTCATCTACAAACTGGCAAGCCCTGTCGTATTGCACTTTTGCATTTATTGCTTCCTTTTCCTCTTTCTCCAGTTTCCCCTGATATTTTCCCAACAGTTTCAGTAAAAACGCTGAGAATGAGCTGTTTTTGAGCTGCTCCACATCAACGCACTCTTTTTTGTAGTTTTCCAGCAATTCTTCAACATTGCGCTCTGCATCCCTGATACGTTTGCGCAACTTATCAGCCTTTTCCCGTAAAGACGGAAGAACCGCAATATTATTTCTTATCTCCATTAACTTTCTGTTATCCATTTAATTCTCCTTGGGATCAAATATTTTTTACCGGCAGTTTTGCCAGAGCCTAATGCTTATATTAGTATTTTGTATAATATATAACGTTTTTACACTCATTAAAGTCTGCAAATCTGTTAAAACATCCTGCAATTTCTTCCCGTACTTCCTCTGCCGGCATGAAATCATCTTCATGCCAGATATTTTTTACTTCCGGCACTCTATCCTTGCCGTTCCGTACAGCCCCTACCCTCGATAAACCTGTCGCCGTAAAGCATGGGAAGAACATAATAACCGTATTTTCTCTGAGATTTCGGTGTATAAGCATTTGTAGTCAAAGCCAAAAAGCATTTTTATAAGCTTTCTGTCCAAAGAAAATTATCAAGAGGCGCGATCAATTCGCAACGGATTTTATTTTCTATTACATTTCCTTATTTTTATAAATAGCAAGGGATGCTGCTACCGAAATAACCCCTGCTAAGATGATAACCAATATACTGAGAACAGGAAGTAAACTTAAAAATTCGTCTGACAGTTTAAAGCCTGTTTTTCCCAAAGCTGTCACAAGCATTGTTAATATAAAGAAAATTAAAATTATAATATATCTCCCTTTTTCCACGCCGAATTTGAAAAGGAACGGAAGTATCAATAATACGGCGAATAATCCCGCAAGCAATGTTACAACGCAGACTGCCAACGTTTCTGCAAGATTTGCGCCTGTAGCCAGGCGGAAAACAAAATTGGCAGCAAACGCGACTAATAACAAAAGAACCCCCAATATATATTTGCTTAGCACTAAATCAGATCTTGAGACAGGCATGGTCAATGCATAACTTTCCCATTTGGATTTTTCATCATAGGCTATGGAATTTATCACCAGCATTACCATTAAAAATGTCAATATGCCGCCAAAAAAGGAAGGATCATTACTTGTCAGCGAAATGATCAGGTAGAAAATTACAAGAATCAAAATAATTTTGTTCTGTTTCTTCAAATTGTACAAATCTTTCAATATAAGCCCTTTCATTTTACATTCACACCTCCAATGGCTTTTTTTCTTTTGACCGGTTGGTATAATACAGCATAATATCTTCTATACTCGGCCGATCCATCACGAAATTTTTCCCTACCCCGTCCTTCAGAACAAGAGCCTCTACGCCGAAACTGTTTTTTCGGTATCCGACTACCGCATCTGAATCTATGTTTTGAAAATCCTGTTCAGAGCATTTGAGAATGCCATATTTCTCCAGCAATTCATCCTTGCTTTCGCTGAAAACAATACTGCCTTTATGAATAAACGTAATATAATCGCATATTTTTTCCAGATCACTTATTATATGCGACGAAATAAAAACCGAATGACTTTCGTCCTGTATGAAATCAAGAAAAACGTCCAGGACTTCATCACGGACCACAGGATCCAGACCGTTTGTAGGCTCATCCAGTATTAACAGTTTGCTTTCGTGGGACAGCGCAGCCGCGATTGATAACTTCATTTTCATACCTTTTGAATATTCCTTAATGGATTTGTTTGCAGGAATTGAAAACTGTTTGAGATATGAATAAAACTTACGCTCATCCCATGTCTCATATATCCCGTAAAGAATCCTGTTAATATTCGCTGCTGTCAGGTTTTCGGGGAAAAAACAGTCTTCCATCACTACACCGATATTTTCCTTCAGACTTTTTAAACCAATCTGATTATCCTTTCCAAGAACAAAAATTTTCCCTTCGTCTTTTTTTATGAGATCCAATATAAGTTTTATCGTCGTTGTCTTGCCCGCTCCGTTTTCACCGATAAACCCCATAATGCATCCGCTCGGCAAACTGATGTTTATCCTGTTCAATGAAAAATCTCTGTAATGTTTTGACACATTGACCAGCTTCAACGCTTCAGTCATGATTTTTCTCACTCTCCTTTGTAAAAGATCGTCAGCATTTCAATCAATTCATCCAGCGAGATACCGCAGGCAATTGATTTTTCAACAACTTTCTGCAGATATTCCTCAATTTCCCGCAGCTGCTGCTCCTTTATAAGTTCAACATTTTTTGCCGCGACAAAACTCCCTTTACCTGTTATAGAAACAATAAAGCCCTCCCTTTCAAGCTCTTCATAAGCCCTTTTCGTAGTAATGACACTTATCCTTAATTCTTTTGCCAGAAGCCGCATCGAAGGCAAAGAATCTCCTTCTTTCAGCTCTCCGGAAATAATCATGTTTTTTATCTGATTCACAATCTGCTCATATATGGGCTGCCCGCTGGAATTGCTAATGATAATGTTCATGAACACCACCTGTTATATTGTATATATATAATATATACAATATAACAGTATATGTCAATTCTTTTTATATTCCTTATTTTACTGCAGATTGTCTTTTGACATCCAACATAAAAATATAAATAATTACTTTTATACTCTATCTTCTTCATTTTTACCATTACGTACACGTAGAAGTGTCAACACTATTTTCACTTTCCATTTTCAATGAAAGGTTGTCGTTATCACCATAAAAAAGCAGGATATTTATCCTGCTTACCGAACTTAACAATCTTTACTGTTAACTTTCTTTTACCATCGATCTTATGTATTTTTCATATGCTTCCATAAATATCGTAATAGGCAGCAGATTCGTTTCGTATTCTTAACATAGAAAGAGTTCTTTAGTTTACACAAAATTTTATTAAAGCCTTAGACCGGTATTCCCAATGACCTGTCTCTTTTAAGAGTATATATCCGAATACAAAAAGATTACGGTAAAACAATGTTTTAGTAACAAAAACTGATGTCAGCCAAGTTTAAGAATGTTTAAGCTGTCAGCCAAAGATAACATAATATTCCACCATTTGCTCGTCGAACTTGCAATCAATACGAATTATTCTATATCGTTTTTGTTGCCGGAAACTTGAATCAAGTATATCAGAATTGTTTAAGCCAATTTTCAAAACAGTATTAGCACTTATTTCCTCTTTCTCCACGGTTGATGAAACTTCCATGTCGCTGTAAAGGAAAGAATCTATCTCCGGGTCATAATAATATTCACACCATGTAATTGACCGAGGAATTTCATCCTCAAATTGAAGTTCAAGTTCTGTGGGATCATTATTTGAAATAATTCCCTCTTCATATTGTTTTTTTAAATATTCTTTAATTTGAGAATAAGTACACTCATATTCGTTTTCAACGGTAATTCCGTTAAATATATAAGTTTCATCTTCAGAACTAATTTCGAGTCTATTTTTATTTATTTTTACTTTACAACTGTATCCGGTTATATTATCTGACTCTGTCAGTAAATTCACTTCTTCCCGTCCACCTTTCCTTCTCATAGTATGCACAACATGAGAACATTAAAAGAAATAGTACCGAAATAGCCAAACAAAAACGCTTCATAGTTTACCTCCATTCAATTCGGTATTTGAATTGTCGCCATTATTTTATACCGGTGAGAATGTAACTTCAATATACAGCAGGTTACATATCTTAATCATTATAATACTTTAAATCGCATACAAATTTATTAACATAGTATTACGGGTCTTCATTTAATTAACATTTATGACTAGTATTTTGTTACAAAAAAATGCATAAAGTTTTGCTATATGTGTTACAATTATATCTAAATATGTATAATATTTCAATTACCTTAATCACATGCCAACCATAAAGACTAAGAAGTTATTTTTATTTTTGTTCATCCGTTATCATAAAAACTTTGAAAAAAATGTCTTTAAAATACAGACGCAAGAAAATACAGCAAAAGCAACAGTATATATCAATATTTTTCATGTCAGGGTTACTACCTCAAATCTATGAATTTTATGGGTACCTAAACACAGTATATAGTATAAGAGCGCATAATAAAAGCCCGGATTTCTCCGGGCTTTTTAATATTGAGTAAGTCTGTAAGCCGGGTTCTGTATTAGATGATCATCTATCTAGGCCATGTATTACTACATGGCTCAAGCCACCTTCGAGGACTGGCGGGCCACCTTAACGTCCTCATATGCGGTGTTGCTCCGGGTGGGGTTTACAGAGCGTTTCCTGTCGCCAGGAAACCGGTGAGCTCTTACCTCACCTTTCCACCCTTACCCTATGGACTGCCGGTAAATCGGCCATCCATAAGGCGGTTTATTTCTGTTGCACTTTCCTTCAAGTCGCCTTGACCGGGAGTTACCCGGCACCCTGCCCTGTGGAGCCCGGACTTTCCTCGTGTACGGCCTTTCGGCACTGTACCCGCGATCATCTGACTTACTCAATATTACCTTTTCTATAATTAAGTCATTCCGCTAAAAACTATCTGAAATCAAAAATATCGTTTCCGTAGTGCTCAACGATTATAACATCTTTGAGCCTGTTTTTCAATATATCAGATATTGCCTTTATAAACAGTTTTTCGGTATGATAGTGTCCTGCATCAACGGTGAAAATTCCCGCATCTTCAAGTTCCTGCGCGGTGTGATATTTAAGGTCGCCTGTCACCAGCGCATCCACGTTTTTATCCTTCAAAACCTTTACGTCCCCGTCAAAACTCCCGCAAAATACGGCTACCCTTTGAATTTCGGCATCCTGTATTCTGCCGACGGTACGGACATTATGAACGTTTAATTTTTCTTTTACGTGTAAGACAAACTCATCACAGCTTAATTTTTCTCTAAGTGTCCCAATCCTTCCCAGGCTGTATTCATGGCCGGGCTGTTCAACATGATATATGTCATATGCCACTTCTTCATAAGGATGGGCTTCAAGCATGTTTTTTACAACATCCCTCAGCTTGCCTTCCGGGACCAGCACCTCAAGCCTGTATTCCTTTACCTTTTCAAATATCCCCGTCTGCCCTATATACGGATTTGAGCCTTCCAACGGCCTGAAGGTTCCCGTTCCGGGTGCGGAAAAACTGCAGTCGCTGTAATTGCCTATATAACCTCCGCCTGCGTCAAAAATCGCCTTTTGGACCTTCTGAAGGCTTTCTTCGGGTACAAACACAACAAGTTTATACAAATCATCCCGGTAGTGTTTTTTCAGCCCTGTTATGTCCTGTAACTCCAGAGTTTTTGCAAGGTATTCGTTAAGCCCGTTATCAGCCGTGTCAAAATTAGTGTGCAGTGAGTACACACTTATATCGTTTTTTATGCACTCGGCAATCATCGCACCTTTTCCGGCTGCAGTGTTTATTGTCCTCAACGGCCTGAACAGTACCGGATGATGTGATATAACCAGTTGTACTTTATTCTCCACGGCATTACGCAGAGCATCGGGTGTAAAGTCAAGGCAAACAAGCACTTTCTGAACGGGATCTTCGGGATTACCCCACTGAAGTCCCGAATTGTCATAATCCTCCTGTAACTTCAGCGGAGCTTCATTCTCCAGTATATTAATAATATCCCTGCACTTCAAGATTATCACGCCCCTGCCATTGTTTCATGTATTGAGCAAAATTCCCGGGATGTATGGTGGTATCATTTTTACGGTTATTATGACTGTTTCAGAAATTATTTTAACACGGAATTACACATATTTCAGCATTACAAAATACATAAAAGCAACTCAGTTTCCTGCAAAATCCTCATATGCCTTTTTCATTTTCACAAGCAGGTTATATTGCTCCAGATATTCCCGTTCATCCACCTTTGCCGACTTTCTCATACCGTTCACAATATTTGTCTGTATCCGGATACGCCTCTGAAGGAAACTCCCCAGCAGCGGATCCCGATTGACAAATAAGGATCTGCCGATATGGTAATACAGATCATCGTCACTGCGGGCAATACCGTCAAAATAAGCCCGTATTATCGCATACATCCTGCCTTCATCCTCTGCGAGAGCTTCTGTTTCAATACAAAATCCTTTTTTATAAAGATATTCCCTTAAAACTTCGTCATAGTACGCTGGTTGCAGGATAAGAGCTTTTGCTTTTTTCGCTTTTTCAAGCGACGTTTCAAGTATTTCGGTCATAACCACGCCGCCAATTCCGGCGATGATAAAGACATCACATTCATTTTCGCCTATCGGCTTCAGACCGTCTCCCATGCGCAGCTCTATTCTGTCCGACAGCCGATACTTTTCAATATTTTTCCTCGCCTTCATGAGCGGACCTTCTCTAACATCGGTGGCAACGGCCTTTCCACACATTCCCGCCTGTACCAGATATATGGGAATATAAGCATGATCGGTTCCTATGTCTGCAGGTTTTTCACATTTACCAACCATTGACGCTATTTTGAGAAGCCTGTTTCCTATTTTGATCATCATCTCTCTCCCTGAAAAACAATCTCATCACTAAAACAGAGGGTTTTTGCTGACTTTTGAAAGCAGGCATGAGCGATGGAACGGACAACGCATGGCCTGATAAGGACACAACATATGAAAGGATATTTATTCAATTGACAATAAGAAAGGATGGATAAAAATATCCATCCTTATTTGGTGGGCCTTCAGGGACTCGAACCCCGGACCTGCCGGTTATGAGCCGGAAGCTCTGACCAACTGAGCTAAAGGCCCTAATGGCTCCTCAAGTTGGACTCGAACCAACGACCCTGCGGTTAACAGCCGCATGCTCTACCGACTGAGCTATTGAGGATTGTCATTTCGTAACGCAAGTTCTATTATAATGCGCAAAATTATTTTGGTCAAGAGGAAATTTTAATATTCTTCAAATTTTTTATTTCAAATTTCTTTTGTCAATTACTCTTTTCGCCTTTCCTTCCGACCTTTGGATGGTTTTCGGCTCTACAAGCCTTACCTTGCAGCTAAGCCCAAGGGTGCTTTCTATATTGTGCCTGATTTTGTTTTCCACCGCTTCTATCTGTTTTACCTGGTCGGAGAACATTTCGGGAGTCATCTCCACCTGAACTTCAAGACTGTCAAGGGGACCAACCCTGTCCACTATCAGCTGGTAATACGGCGCTGAAAGGCCAAGTTCAAGAAGGACGCTTTCAATCTGAGACGGATATACATTAACGCCGCGGATAATAAGCATATCATCGGTTCTGCCCAAAACTTTGCTCATCCTGACCTGGGTTCTTCCGCATGGGCACTTCTCATCGGTTAAGCGCGCAACATCCCTTGTACGGTAACGAATCAACGGCAGGGCTTCTTTTGTAATACATGTGAAAACCAGTTCCCCTTCAGACCCAATCGGAAGAGGCTCCTCGGTCTCAGGATCTATCACTTCCACAATGAAATGATCCTCCTGAATATGCATTCCGCTCTGACATTCACATTCCACGGCCACCCCCGGGCCTATTACTTCAGAAAGTCCGTAAATATCATGGGCTTTAATTCCCAATTGACTTTCTATTTCTCTCCTCATTGCTTCTGTCCACGGTTCAGCGCCAAATATACCTGCTTTAAGTTTTAAATCCTTTTTTGGGTCAATTCCCATTTCCCTCATTGTTTCGGCAATATACAAAGCATACGACGGCGTGCAGGTAAGAATTGTGGAACCGAAGTCCTTCATAATCTGTATCTGAAGCTTGGTATTTCCTCCCGAAACAGGAATCACGGTGGCACCTATTTTTTCAGCGCCGTAATGAACGCCAAGCCCTCCTGTAAACAGGCCATAACCATAAGCTACGTGAACAAAGGATGTTCTGTCGGCTCCGGCCGCCGTTAAACATCTTGCCATGATTTCAGCCCAGGTTTCTATATCCTTTGCCGTATACCCTACCACAGTCCGTTTTCCGGTTGTGCCGGAGGATGCATGAATCCTTACCACTTCCTCCATCGGGACTGCAAAAAGGCCATAAGGGTATGTATTCCTCAGATCCTGCTTACAGGTAAAAGGCAGTTTTTTCAAATCATCAACGTTTTTTATGTCCCCGGGCTCCACGCCTTTTTCCTTCATCTTCTGCCTGTAATACGGAACGTTTTCATACACTCTTTTAACTGTACTGCGGAGGCGTTCGCCCTGCAGTTCATACAGTCTTTCCCTGTCCATACATTCATATTCGGCATTCCAGATACCCATTCCCTTTTCCTCCAATTCTAATTCATACAGCTTTCCGCCATTTCATAGCCTGCATCAAAAGCCCTGATATTCAGGTCCACAAAACTGGCCCTGACATTTTCCCGAATGGCTTCATGCCATGTTTCCTTTGGAATTCCGGTTTTTCTTGCAAGAAAACCCACCATGACTATATTAAGAGCTTTGATATTTCCCAGCTCTTTCGCGGTTTCAAGGGCATCAATTGCGTACACGTTCCGCCTTGCCGCTTTAAGCTGTTGAATTATGTTATCAGGGTATTTTTCTTTTCCGGTGATCACGGGCATCGGATCAATTCTCTGATCATTTACTATGATCACGCCGTCTTTTTTGGCAAAGTCAAGCCATCTTAAAGCCTCCAGCTTTTCAAAGCACAGAAGAATATCCGCCTCTCCTTTTTCAATTACCGGTGAATTCACCTTTTCGCCCGTTTTCACATATGTAACAACACTTCCGCCACGCTGTGCCATGCCATGAACTTCCGACACCTTAACGTCGTAACCTGCCTTAACGGCAGCGGCGCCAATCACGCGGCTTGTCAGAAGCGTTCCCTGTCCGCCAACCCCTACAATCAGAAAGGATACATTACCCATTGCCGCCACCTACCTTTTCCAGTGCATTAAATTTACATACTTCAAGGCACAACCCGCATCCAACGCACAAATCCTCATTTATCCTGACACGTTCTCCTGTGTCCGCAATTGCGGGACAACCAAGGCCCATACAAACTTTGCAGTGTCTGCAATTATTTTCATTGACCACCACTTTTCCTTCATATTTCACTGCCTTCAACAGTGCACACGGACGCTGGGCTATAATTACCGAGGGTTCTTCGGCTGCAATTTCCTCTTTGACGGCTTTGTCAAACTCATCAAGCTTAAACGGATCGCAGACCCTCACCCTGTCGACGCCGATTGCGCTGCAAAGCTTTACCAGGTCCACCTGACGTGTCTTTTCACCCTTTATGGTGTAACCTGTCGCCGGATTGGGCTGATGACCCGTCATTCCCGTTATTGAATTGTCAAGGATTATGACCGTCGATGTCCCTTTGTTATACACAATATCTATAAGCCCCGTTATTCCGGAATGGATAAAGGTAGAATCGCCGATTACAGCCACACGTTTGCGGCCGGCGTCGTTCCCCAGCGCTTTTTCCATTCCGTGGGCCATCCCGACGCTTGCTCCCATGCATACGCAGGTATCCATAGCTTCGAGGGGTGCCATTGAACCGAGCGTATAACATCCAATGTCCCCGGTAACTGTTAATCTGTTTTTCCTTAAAACATAAAACACAGCGCGGTGAGGACATCCAGGACAAAGTACCGGCGGCCTTGCAGGGATGTTGTCTTGCGAAACGTCAGATTCCTCCTTTGCCCCAAGCAGTTGCCTGCGTATTAAACTTGCGCTGTATTCTCCGATCAACGGAAGCTTTTCCTTGCCAATGCACCGAATACCCCTTTGTTTCAGGAATTCCTCTATGAACGGATCCAGTTCTTCAATAACATACAATGTTTTCACTTTTGACGCAAATTCAGAGATCAGTTTTTCCGGTAGCGGGTAAACCATTCCCAGTTTAAGATATGATGCCTCATCACCAAAAGCCTCTTTAGCGTACTGGTAACAAATGCCGCTTGTTATTATGCCTGTGTCTTTGCTTCTTCCCCATTCTATCCGGTTAAGATCAGTGCTTTCCGCGAAATTCTCAAGCCTTTTCATCCGTTCTTCCACGATGACATGGCGTTTTCTTGCCATCGCAGGCATCATAACATATTTCCCTATATCTTTTTTGTACGGCCTCAGAGGAATTTCGACCCTTTCGCCAAGCTCCACAAGGCTCCGTGAATGGGATATACGGGTTGTGAGCCTGATTATAAAAGGGGTGTCAAATTTTTCACTAAGTTCCAGGGCTTTTATAACATAATCCTTACACTCCTGGCTGTCCGAAGGTTCCAGCATCGGAACTTTCGCAGCCCTGGCATAATGCCTGCTGTCTTGTTCGTTCTGCGAACTGTGCATCCCCGGATCATCCGCAACACATATTACCAAACCGCCGTTAACTCCTGTATACGAAACGGTAAAAAGCGGATCCGCAGCAACATTAAGCCCCACGTGCTTCATTGAGCATATGGCGCGTCCTCCTGCTACCGACGCTCCTATTGCGACCTCCAATGCCACTTTCTCATTCGGCGACCATTCGGAAAAGATTTCGTCATACTCTGCAATACATTCGGTAATTTCAGTGCTTGGTGTGCCGGGATATGCCGTCGCCACTCTTACTCCCGCCTCATAGGCTCCTCTTGCAATGGCTTCGTTTCCAAGCATTAATTTTTTCATGGGCATTCTCTCCTTGTTATGTATATAAAAAAATAATGCTTCTTGCTTCGTATGAGGATTTACAAATATAAAAACCGATTCAGCTCTTTTATTTTCATGCATGAAAACCGCGACATGGCTTATAAGACATTATCCGTACCGGGCCGTCCTGCATTCAGTATCATATTATTTCAACTCCACCGTACTACCTAAAAACATGTTATATAAAAATTAAATCTTTAGTTTAGGCTTTGATATTATATTATACATTAATGAATATTTATGTAAATAGCATGGAATGAACAAAAAATCGAAGAAATTGCTTTTGACAACTTCTTCGACTTTTAATGACAGACTTCTATTCTTTCAGTTTTACTATTGTTACACCCGTTTCCCCTTCTCCGTATTTACCAAGCCTGAAGGTTTCCACATGGGGATGCCTTGACAGGAAATCGTGGACACTCTTTCTCAAAGCCCCGGTTCCTTTTCCGTGTATTATTGACACCTCGTGCAGCCCTGCGATTATAGCGTCATCAATGTATTTGTCAATTCTTTCTCTGGCCTCTTCGGTAGTCAGTCCCCGTATATCCAGTTCAAGGCTTATGCTTTTGCTTTTTACACTTCTGACTCTCGTATTCTGAATGGTACTCATAACCTCCTGCTGTTCGTCAACAGGTTTAAGCTGGGTAATATGCATTTTCACCTTCATAATTCCCGCCTGAATTAAAACATTTCCGTCCTTGTCAGGCGCTTCCAGCACCGTTCCCCTCTGGTTGAGGTTTATAATCATCACGGTATCTCCCGGTTTAAGATTTTCAGGCGGCTTGCCGTCTCCTCTCCTGGGCAGTATCGTTTCAGCCATCTGCGCGTCCAGTTCATTCATTGTTTTACGCAAGTTTTGCCTCAGTTCCATCATTTCCCTGTCAATATTCCTTTGCTGATAAGCCTTTTCCAGCTCTTTCAGCCTTTCCATTATTTCTTCGGCCTGCCTTCTGGCGTTTGCAAGAATTGCCCTTGCTTCTTTCCTCGCCTGATTCAGAATGCTTTCTTTTTCATCTTCAGTCTTCTTTCTCTGTTCTTCTGCGGCCTGCCTAAGCCTTTCAATCTCCTTCAGCTCCCGGTACGCCCTTTCACGTTCTTTTTCTGTCTCAAGCCTGTTTTTCTGTATATCCGACAGCAATTCTTCAAACTGTATGTCTTCTCCGCGCATGAATCTTTTGGCTTCCTCGATAATTCCCTCATCGAGCCCAAGCCTCAGGGAAATGGCGAACGCATTGCTTCTGCCCGGTATCCCGATTAACAGGCGGTATGTGGGTCTTAAAGTCTCCACGTCAAACTCGCAGCAGGCATTCCGTACACCCGGGGTTGTCATCGCATAGATTTTCAGTTCGCTGTAATGGGTTGTGGCCATTGTTCTTATACCGCGCTTTGTCAGTCTGTCAAGGATTGCCTTAGCCAACGCCGCTCCTTCGGTCGGATCGGTCCCCGCTCCCAGTTCATCAAAAAGAACAAGGGAATTTTCGTCAACCTCCCTGAGAATACCCACTATATTGGTCATATGCGCTGAAAATGTGCTAAGACTCTGTTCTATGCTCTGCTCATCCCCTATATCGGCGAAAACCTTCGTGAACACGCACATTTCACTGTTTTCGGCCGCAGGGATGTGAAGCCCCGCCTGCGTCATCAGCACAAAAAGGCCCATGGTTTTTAACGTAACCGTTTTACCGCCTGTGTTAGGCCCTGTAATCACCATTGTTGTAAAATCCTCACCAAGGCTGATGTCAACAGGCACAACAACCGCAGGATCTATCAACGGATGCCGCCCTTTTTTGATAACAATCCGGCGCTCTTTGTTGAGAACGGGTTCAGTACCTTTCAAATCCAAACTAAGCCTTGCCTTGGCAAAAACAAAATCAATGAGCGCAAGAAGTTTTACGTTTGCTTTCAGCATTTCGGAGATTTTGGCGACTTCTCCGGTCAATTCTGTCAGAATACGCTCTACTTCCCGTTCTTCCTTTATTTTCAACTGGCGTATTTCGTTGTTCAGTTCCACAACCGCCATGGGTTCAACGAAAATGGTGGCTCCGCTTTGAGACACGTCATGGACCAGACCCGGAAACTGGCTGCGGTATTCGGCCTTTACAGGAATGACATATCTATCCCCTCTCAACGTAACAACCGCATCCTGCATGATTTTTCTGTTCTGGGCCGAACGGATAATGCTGTTGAGCTTGTCTTTTACCGCATCCTGCATACGGCGTATATCCCGCCGAATCGCCGCAAGGGCAGGGCTTGCATAATCTGACAGTTCCTCCTCGTTTTCAATCGCCTGGTTCAGCCTTTCTTCAAGGGTTCTGTCCGTTCCCAGGCCGCTGCACAGGACATATACCGTATTGGTCTCCTCAAGTTCCATTTTGTCCTGGGAAACATAGTTTTTCAGGTTTCTTGACACACGAAGAACATCGGCAATTTTAAGCAGTTCGCCTGGGTACAGCATTCCCCCTGCCTCGGCACGCTGAATATACGGCCTTATATCATGAATTCCGCCCAATGGCGGTGAGCCTTTCCTTAAAATGCAGGTTACGGCATCTGTAGTTTCTCTAAGTGTCCGCTTTATTTCTTCATAATCGGTGGAAGGCACAAGCTTTTCAGCCAGTTCCTTTCCAAGCGTGCTTGAAGCCCTGTCTTTCAGTTTTTCAATTATTCTGTCGAATTCCAATATTCTAAAAACTTTGTCGTTCATTTTAAAAACCTTTCAAATCTGGAATGGGTTGTAGAAACGATTATAATTATAACATACATTAGAACTGCTTCAAGCTTTCAAAAGGGTAAAGAACGGATAAAATAAAAGACGGGATATCCCGTCTTTATCTCCGTAGTGCTTCAAGTGCTTCAATTATGCTGTTAAACAGAGATTTTGCTGCCTGATACTGAAATTCATATGTAAGCATTCTCTGCAATTCGGATTTGTTGGTCATAAAGCCCAGTTCTGCAAGAGCGGCCGGCATTTTTGTCTCCCTTGTAACAACCAGATTGGGCCTTGGTATAATACCCCAATCCTTTGCGTTTAAATCTTTAACCAGATTTCTTTGTATAATTTCAGCAAAATGCTGCCCGTTAAATTTATTATTTTTCGAATACGGATAATATAAAGTCATAACTCCCTTGGCTCCAGTATTGGAAGACGCGTTATGGTGAATGCTCAAAAACAGGTCGGCATTAAGATTATTGGCTATATCAGCCCTGGTATAAAGCCCGACATAACTGTCATCATACCGGGTCATATATACGGTTGCCCCCGCCTGTTCAAGCATACCCTTCAGAATTTTGGCCACCTGCAGATTCAGGTCTTTCTCCTTAACGTTGTATGCGACTGCGCCGGTTTCACTTCCGCCGTGCCCGGGATCCAGTACTATTACTCTATTCAGAAATAGTTTTCCGTACTGGCCGTAAAAATCGTCGGGTATTTCCCCGGTAGTCGAAATAAACACCGAATTTGTCCTGCCGTTCCATGCCACTGTTGCTCCCAAAGTTTCAGCCACAAACCTTATCGGTATCATTACCGTGCCGTTATACAAAGTGGGTTGAGCAGGCATTTTTTCAAGTTTTGTTCCGTTCGCACAGTTATAATTTGCAAGATACATTGTCAGTTTCCGACTTTCTGTTTTAATTACAATTTGCCACATTTCGGGATTCCATTCATATGTGGCGCCTAAAAGCTCTACCGTATCCAGCGGCACCAGCAAACTGTTGTTTTGAACAAGAAAACCAATGTTTGTTCCAACCGGCTGATTGTCAATAAAAAGCCGCATATCGCAGGGATAATACTCACTCTTGTCCTGGGCTGAAACCTGAAGCACTCCAAAACACAAAGCAAAAAAAACAAAAAAAACAACAACCTTTGAAGTAATAACTCTTCTCAGCACCTATACAGCCCCCCGTATGATATATTGCTCCCTTGCTTGTCCGTTTCCGTAAGTCTGAAACCCGAAAACAATATATATTTTTAGTTTACATAAATATTCACATACTGCAAGAGGATTTAACGAAGTGTAAGAAAAGACAAATATTTTAAATAAAAATGAAATATTAGTGAAATAAAGACAAATATGAAATTATAGAGAATTTCCCTTTACTCTGGGTTGGATTTTATGAATGTAATACTGAATCCATAACGAAAAAAGCCAGTCATAAAAGAAAAACAATACCTGAAGCATAATTATTATAACCGCCATTGGAAAAAGCTCAAACAGCCTTCCCGGTATCAGATTTAAAACATTCACCGCCACATTCCACAGAAAATACAGCGAAAGGTTGAAAAAGGCAAACTTCAATATCCATTCCGTTACCGGTCTGCTGAGTTTTTCAATATGCCCTTTTACCGGCGCATAAATCCCGAAAAATATAACATACGGCAAAACAGCCGTTTTTTCGGGTACTATCAAAAACGAAACAACCGATATCGCAATATAGCTTGCCCAACCATATGCGATACCGCACTCCATAATAACAACTGACAGCAAAAATGCTGCCAGTACATAAAACCCCAATTTCCCGGTGGGCGATATATTTTCAAGCAGTAATACGGCTGAACTCAGCGCCGTAAGTATTCCTGAAATCGCGATTTTTTTCGAATTCATTCCCGTCGGACTACCCATATGAATGCTCCTGAATCAACTGTTTCAAAATCAGGCTAAAAAGCTAACTTCTTTATCAGCAACATGAGATCAAATCTCCGCCTAAACATTCACAGATGCTGTCGGCACACCATAAAGTTCCGCAAATCTGACACATATCAGGGCCCTGACGATACCCTGCTCCATAGAAATTAGGATTATAACGGTAGGCATTATACTGAGTATTGACACGGCTCAGGGCATCTCGGTACTCCATATTGCTGGGATCCATTTCCACCGCTCTTCTTAAATGCGCATTTGCCCGCTCATACCAGCCACGCTTCAGGAAAAGCAGCCCCTGAAGGTAGTTCCAGGTGGCATCGCGTACCGGCATCGCATCGAGCATTCTTTGAGCCTGAATGAAATTACCGTTCTGTATCAGCATTTTTATCTGATAGACATAGTCGCTGTTGGCTGAATAACCGCCGTAATACCCCGATCCCGTGCTCTGGCCTTGATGCTGACGCTGGTACTGATACTGCTGCTGTTGCTGCTGTTTCTGCTGATTATTATTCATATTTTTCATTAAATAATCATATGCTTCATTAATTTCACGAAGTTTCTCCTCAGCCAGATCGGAAAGGGGATTATCCCTGTACCTGTCGGGATGATATTTTTTAACCAGTTCCCTGTATGCTTTTTTTATTTCCTCTACGCTGGCGCCCTCTTTCAGCCCCAAAACTTCATACGGATTTTTCATGGCAATCTGCTCCCATCTGTAATACATTACGGGTTCTAACCAATAACCCTCTGTATATGATATTATCCAAAATGCTTTTGTTTTTTCTGATATCCAGCAGGGAAAATGCTTTCTCAAGCTCGCTCAGAGAATAAATCAATATGAATTCGGCTTTTTCCTTTATCCTTTCCCTGAATGAATTAACTCCTTCACTGCTTTCATACCTATACTGCACTACCAGTGGATTATACGAGCCGTTTTTTATATTATCCTCAATATCATCATAGGCGTCCAGAATGTATATCCATTTCCCCAGGTTGTATCCAATCCATCCCAATACCTTGCCTATCCTTTCCGAAGCCCTTGCCTGCTGAAAAACTGTCTGCATCATCCTTGCAAAGGGCTCGCTCGCTTCATCAATACTGTCGCACTTTCGCCTTTCCAGTTCATGAAGCCTGCTCAGTTCCCTTTCAATTTCCGCTGCCAGTTCAGGATATTTCTTTTTAACTTTTCCGTAGCCTTTTTTCAGGACGGCCATACCGGCAGGTCCCAAAAGGTTTCTTTCGTCCTGCCATTTGTCTTTTAGGTTATAATACGAAAGAAGTATATTAATGTCTGACGCGTATTCCACAGCGGAATTACTGTCTACAATGTACCTTTTTTTCAGCGGATGGAAAAGGCATCTTCTCTGCTTTCCGGAAACAGGCCCGTCTTCCAGCGAATCCATGAGCAACGCCAAAAAGGCGCAGTCATAGGTAAGAACAAATCTTCCCCTGTGCCCTGCCTTTTTGGCCATTGCTCTGCATACTCCACAGTAATATCCCCGAAAAACCTCAAACTCCCAAATTTTCAATTCGGGTTTATCCGGCGTTATATACCCGAACATATAATTATTTTACATCCTTTTCGGCGTCCTGGGTTTCGGGCTCTGCCTTTTTGGTTTCCTTTTCAAAGCTTACACCCTGAACATGGACATTAATTTCATTAACATGAAGTCCTGTCATGCTTTCAACACTTTGCTTCACCCGCTCCTGAAGTTTCCATGCCACATCGGGAATTCTCGCGCCGTATTCCACCACAACATTAAGATCTATATTAACCTCGTTATTATCACCCATCTCAACTTTTATTCCGCCCTTAAAGGGATTTTTCCTGCCAAGCACCTGGGATATGTTACCTGCGATTCCGCCGCTGAGGCTGGACACACCTTTAACTTCCATGGCTGCATTACTGGCTATAATGGAAACAACCTCGCTTGAAATACGGATTTCTCCCAAGCCTTCATTTTCGGTCTTAACGGCTTCCTGGGTCTCAGTCTGATTTACCGTGACGTTCTTTTCATCAGACATTGGTATTACCCTCCTTCTTATTGCGTAATAGTACTGTTCACTTTTGCTATACGATAATTTTTTTAACAGGTTTTAAAATTCGGAAAATTTCTGTCAACAAAACAATAAAAAATATGCGTAACTAATACAGATATTATACCACATCAGGTTAATGCTGAAAACACAGAAACAAAACCACGGCTTTTCTTGTTTCCCGTCCGGTTAAGTCATCTGTCCCTTTATGGGTGTCATTATATTTAATTTCATGCCATATAGTTAGTTATATAAAGACAGAAATGTCTTACATTTATCAAAAATAAAAACCGGAGATACGATTATGAAAAAATCAAATATTCGCGGTTTTATGATAATCATCATACTGACGGGATTATTCGTCCTGTTAATTTCCGACACCGAGGGAGTACTGTCCTCAGGACAGAAGGCGGTTGAACTCTGTTTAAAGGTAATTGTTCCGACCCTTCTTCCTTTTTTCATAATATCCCGCCTGATTTTAAACACAGGTGCGATCTCAGCCATAGGCCGTATATTCGGCCCTGTCATCAGACCTCTTTTCAATCTCCCCGGATCGGCTGCATTTCCAATCATTGCCGGATGGTTCAGCGGCTACCCTGCCGGCGCAAAATACACATCCGATCTGTATAAAAAGGGTATGATTACAAAAAAACAGGCGGAACGTCTTCTTTGTTTCTGTAACAACTCAGGCCCTCTGTTTATTGTCGGGGCAGTGGGAACCGGATACTTCAACAGTCCGGAACTGGGGCTTATTCTTCTTCTGTGCCACATAATGGCAAGTTTTACCGTTGGAATAATTCAGCGCTTTATTTTCAAAGACAATTCAGAGGAAAATGTTAATGTACCAAGTGAAATGCCGGTTAAAATCGAATTTTCAAGTCACATGCTGACCGACGCGATCATAGATTCAACGGCAGTTCTTCTCAGAATATGCGGAACAATAGTATTCTTTGCTGTTTTGGTGCAGACCCTCGAAACAGCGGGTTTTTTTACCCTTCTAAGCAGCTTAATCGCCTTTGTGACAGGCTTAAATATATCCGATTACATAAAAATAATAACCGCCGGAAGTTTTGAAATAACATACGGCCTGTATCTTCTCAGCCGTTCAATGGCAATACCTGTGCATTTGAAAATATTGCTTACTTCATTCCTTTGCGGATTCGGCGGTTTTTCGGTTTTTACACAGGTTACCTTTTTCTGTCCTCCCGAAATAAAACTGAAAAAATATCTGTTCGGGAAACTGATTCACGGCTTTGCCGCATCATTATTCACAGGACTGTTTTTAATCAACCGCACCGTTCCGGTCATGTCTCATACTGACAACATTTATGATACCGGAACTTCCAAAACAATCATGCCGGTATATATTTTAATACTGTCGATTATGATTATGTACTTCCTGATTGCCCACCGTCACGGTAAGAAACAGCGCAGGCTTCAGTAAAGCTATTTCTGTTTTAATTCATTCCTGTTTTCCTTTACAATTTCAAGCATTTCGGTAAGCATTTCCTCCACCTTGCCAAGAATACTGTCCGCATATTCCCGAGTGCCCAGGCGGATTTCCCTGGCATTCTTTTTTGCATTGTTTATAATAGTCTCAGCCTGCTCCTGTGCCTTGCGGCTTATTTCGTGTTCATTCACCAGCGCGGATATACGGCTTTCGGCGTTTTTTATGATATTATCCGCCTCTTGCTGAGCTTCGGCAAGTATGCGGGAACGTTCCTTGCTGATCCATTTCGCCTGTTTAAGATCATCGGGAAGCTTTAAACGTATATCCTGAATAATCTCCAAAATTTCATTTCTGTCCACCATACACTTACCACTGAAAGGCACTGAAACCGCATTTTCAATTGCATCCTCCAATGCATCCAATAAAGTTAGAATCTCCATCCTATTTCCCCCTGGCATAATTTCATTGCATCTCTTTAAAAACCCGCGATGTGTCGGCAAGCCTTGAAAACATTATTTCTTTCTCAGCTTGTTGTAAATCTGGTCAACAATCTGTTCCGGAACCAGATCCCTTATGTCGCCTCCGTAGGATGCAATTTCCTTTACCGCACTTGAACTGAGATAAGAATATTTTATATTGGTCATCATAAAAAGGGTTTCTATATTGGGATCAAGGTTTTTATTCAACAAAGCCATCTGGAATTCATATTCAAAATCCGATACCGCTCTGAGTCCTTTAATAACCGTTGTGGCGTTCTGCTGTTTCATGAAATCCACCAGCAGCCCTGAAAAAGGAATGACTTCCACATTGTTTCTTCCCTGTAACACCTGTTTAAGAAAGGAAACCCTTTCTTCCATTGTGAAAGCAGGTGACTTACTGCGATTTATAAGCACAGCAACGATAAGCTTGTCGCATAATTTCGAAGCACGATCTATTATATCCAGATGTCCGTTGGTGACAGGATCAAAACTGCCCGGGTATACAAAAATTCTCAAATGTAAAATCCCCTCTCATGTTAATTATGTATAATATATCGTCACGTCAAAGGTTATAATTTTCCAAACGAATTTAACCATTTACAAAAAAGGAAACCCTCGTATCCCCATAATTTTTAACCCTTATTTTTCTCAAGTTACCAATACTGTCAGACGGCATCTCGTTTCTGTGGTGTTCACAAACCACAATTCCTTTATCATTTATTATATCATTTTCCATTAAAAGTTGTAGAGTTTCCTGTATAAAATTACGGGAATAAGGAGGATCCATAAAAATTATGTCAAATTTTATGTTTTCAGGATTGAATTCCCTGAGAAAATTGCTGACTTTGCGGCAATAAACCACACCCTTATCGAGGAATTTGGTGTGGGCGAGATTTTCCCGTATTATATTGCAGCAATTTCTGTTCTCCTCAACGAAATAGGCCAGTTCAGCGCCTCTGCTTAAAGCTTCTATCGCCAAAGCTCCTGTTCCGGCAAACAAATCAAGCACTTTGCTGCCGGGTATATACGGATTCAAAATATTGAAAATCGATTCTTTGACACTGTCAACCGTAGGGCGTGTATTCAAGCCCTTGGGAGTTTTCAGCTTCATCCCTCTTGCCTGACCTGCTATTACTCTGACTATATGAATTCCCCCTCATCATGAATTTTTTTGGAAAAACGTCATTTCTTAGTTTAACGCAACCTCTTTCAGCTTATCCTCAAACATCACAAGCAAATGTTCCTTAAGTTTTCTGTAATCCTCTTTCTCGCTGAGCTTCTGATTCTTTATAATATCCTCCGCTGCCCTTTGTACCTCCTTTAAAATCTCCATGTCCTGGTACAAATTGGCTATTTTAAACTCAGGAAGGCCATGCTGGCGGACTCCGAATATATCGCCAGGGCCTCTTAACTCCATATCCTTTTCCGAGATTTTAAAGCCGTCATTATACTTCGTCATTATTTCCATACGTTTCAGAGCTATCTCGCTCTTACTCTGGCAAAACAGGATGCAGTAGGACTGGTGTTCTCCCCTTCCGACCCTGCCTCTGAGCTGATGCAGCTGGGCAAGGCCAAATCTTTCGGCATTTTCCACCACCATTATCGTCGCGTTCGGGACGTTTACACCCACTTCCACAACCGTTGTGGACACCAGCACCTGAATATTGCCTTTTGCAAATTCACTCATTACCCTTTCCTTGTCCTTCCATTTCATTTTGCCATGAACAAGGCCAATGGACAATCCTTTCAAATCCTTCTCTTCCAGTCTTTTGGCCATGGTCATCGCTGCTTCGGCCTCAATTTCGTCCGATTCTTCAACCAAAGGGCATATTATGTATGCCTGTCTGCCTTCCTGCACCATTTTTCGGATAAAATTATATACCCTTGCCCTCATCGACTCGTCAACCGCATATGTTTTAACAGGCTTGCGATCGGGCGGAAGTTCATCGATGACGGATATATCCAAATCGCCGTAAAGTATCAGCGACAAGGTTCTCGGTATCGGCGTTGCCGTCATGACAAGTATATGCGGATTGGCTTTTGAGGCCAATACAGCCCTCTGTTTTACGCCGAAACGGTGCTGTTCGTCGGTAACAACAAGGCCAAGTCTGGCAAACTCCACATCCTCTTCAAGAAGGGCATGGGTTCCGATCACGAGATGGTATTCGTTGTTTCTTATACCTTCCTTTATTTTCTCCTTTTCCTTCCTGCTTACGCTTCCGGTAAGCAGCGCCGTTTTTACGCCGTAATTCCCAAGCAGCGGCGTAATGCTTCGATAATGCTGCTCGGCAAGTATTTCGGTTGGGACCATGAAAACAGCCTGGTAACCGTTTAATACCGTCAACAGGATTGCCAGCGCAGCCACTATGGTTTTCCCTGACCCAACGTCCCCCTGAATAAGCCTGTTCATCTGCTTTTCACCGCTTGTCATATCCTCTTCTATCTCGCGGTATACCCTAAGCTGGGCATTGGTCAGCCGAAAGGGCAGCTGCTCTATAAACCGGTCCACCAAAGACCGTTTTTCCATTTTTATGCCCGAAACCGCCGTCTGTTTGGTTTTCAGCTGCAAAAGCCCAAGCTGCAGCATCAGCAATTCCTCAAAAACCAGCCGTTTCCGTGCCCTTTCCTTATCCTCAAAACTTGAAGGAAAATGAATGTTTTCCAGGGAAAAATTAATTTCTGCAAGAGAATACCGCCTTCTAAGCTCTTCAGGAAGTATTTCCGTCAATTTCCCAATCACAAGGTTAAGGGCATTTCTCTGTATCATTCGCATGTAACTCTGGGTTATTCCTGCCGTTAAAGGATAAACAGGCTGAATACCCGTTGTTTTTTTCCTTTCGGAAGTCACTTCCTCGAATATCGGGTTTACCATCTCAACATAAATTCCCGCCCTTTTAACCTTTCCAAAAAAAACATAAGTTTTGTCCCTTAATATTTTTTCGGTGACATAGTCCTGATTAAACCAGGTTAAAGTTACATAACCGGTATCATCAACTCCCAGAGTTTTATAAATGCGCAGATTGCTTCTCGGCCTGTTCAGCGAAATATCTGACACAACCTTGAGTATTACGGCACACTCGTCATCGTTTACCAGTTCCGAAACCTTTTTTTCCTTGTTTCGATCTTCATAATTCCTGGGGTAATAAGTTATAAGGTCGCCTATCGTTTTAATCCCCAGTTTATTTAGTTTCTGTGCTCTGGCCTTTCCAACCTGCTGGACCGACTGAACGCTTCTTCCCAATATCGGATTTATTCTTGTATAGTCCAACGAAAATCTGTCCTTTCCGAATTTTTCCCTTAGCCTGTCTTTCGGTATAAGGATATTGATGCTATGCACACCGGCAAAAATTTTTTTCTTTTTTATATTTTATACCATTAATCCTCAGTGGAAAAGTAATCTGATTGTTTTAAACCAAAACCGATTCCGATTTTTAGGGAGGTTATGATTCGGCAACCGTTTTACAATAACATACCGTGAATATTTACTGTAGTTTCATTAATGACCGACTAAACTTTATGAAAAAACAAATGGCGGCCAGACGCTAAAAAAATGCCTTAAAAAAGGCTTGCATTTATCGTTATGCTTGTGATAGAATTATTAAAGCTTTTGTTATGGAGTAACCATAGTTTTATGTTTCTTGGATACCCACCGATGTTAAGGACGTGAAGAGTTTAAGGAGGTGTGTTGTAATGGCAAAATGCGAAATTTGCGGAAAAGGGCAGTTGTTCGGTAACCAGATCAGCCATTCACACAGAAGAACAAATAGAGCCTGGAAACCCAATATAAAGAGAGTAAGACTTACGATTAACGGAGTAACAAAGAGAATGGCCGTATGTACAAGCTGCATACGTTCCCATAAAAATACTGTTTAATTTGCCCGAATATTATGTTTTAAAACTAACGGCAGTTCCAAAGCACGAAAAACTTACCCCCGGTTTTTTAAACCGGGGGTTTGTTTTATTTTTGAGTCAATGATAGGAATTATGATTCTCATCATTTTCATATTCTCATATGTATTAGTGAATGTTAAAAACTCTTCTCAGAATACTTCCCAGAAACCGAGGCATTTTTAATACTATTATTCTCATTGAAGGGCACCCCCAGGCTTATTGTTTACTGATAGTATCAGTATATTCTCAAGTCAAAAATTTGTGATAGACCGTATCATTCGTCCCTACAGTATACGTTCCTAAGCCTGGGTATCACAATTCCGGCCACTATTCCTGTTATAATCCCTGTCGCAACGCCCGTTACAATAAGCACAGGAAGATAGTAAAAAATCGATTTGGTCCGCATTACCACTGCGGCAGCAAGAATCTGGCCTATATTATGACAAACCCCTCCTGCTACCGAGGCACTGACAATACCAAACCCCTTGTTCCTGTATTTCCATACTAAAGTCATTGCCGCGATGCTCAAAATACCGCCCGCAAGGCTGAAAATCAATGCCGAAAAACCTCCATACAAAAAAGATGTCATAAAAACTCTGAGCAATAATATCACAAACGATACCAAGGGTCCCAGCAAATACAGCGCCACCAATGAAACTATGTTCGATAAACCCAGCTTAATTCCCGGTATTGCTACAGGCAATGCAAACAGGCTCTCAGCAAAATGAATTGCAATCGCAACAGCCGTCAGTATTGCAGATAAAGTCATCCTTCTAACGTCCCTATGATTCATTATTCCGAAACTCCGTCAATTACATTTTCAGTGGTACTCCTTATTTCTACCACCACTCTGTTTGGCAGGCATATTATCGACTCACCGCTTTTCCTGGCGGGCCGGGTGTTTACACATACCTGATCCCGGCAGTTCGCCTCTGTCATTTCCGCTTTTCCGCCCTCCACCCGTACAACATTTCTGTTACCGTTTTCATCTTCTATGACAACGGTTTTTTCGGCGGTTAACGGAACCACTTCCATAACCTCACCGTCTTTATATATAACCACTTCGCCGGTGCCGACATCCTCCTGCACCGTGTTCATAAAAAGCCACAGTATCGCTGCGGCTATCAGGAATACCGCTGTTAAAAAAATGTCCTTTTTCCTCATACGTGTTTTATACCCTGATTTAGCGTTTTTATTACAAAAACATTTTAACAGCAATGCAATAATTCTTCAAACTGTTATTACTGCCATTAAAAACGTGTTATAATTATTTAAGTCAAAGGGTAAATATGGATTGTTACATACAAAAACAACAGGCTAAGGGGTAATTGCACTTGAAAAAGGTTTGTTTGTTACTCATATGTTTTGTTTTTTTAACGTTTACTGCATGCAGCCAGGCAAAACCGCTTAAAGAATCAAGGTTTCTTCTGGATACACTGGTGGAAATAACAATATATAATAAAAATTCACAAGATGTAATGAGTGAACTTTTTGACAAAATACAGGCCTTTGAGAACAAGTTCAGCAAGTATGCAGAAGACAGTGAGATATCACAGATAAACAATAATGCCGGTACTTACGTAAATGTGTCGGAAGATACTTTTGAATTAATAGAGCAAAGCCTTTATTTCAGTGAAATTTCCGACGGTCTTTTCGATATAAGCATAGGGCCTTTGGTGGATTTATGGGGTATTAATCAGGAAAATCCAAGGGTTCCGACCCAGCGTGAAATAGATTTGGCCAAAGAGAAAATAGGTTACAGGAACATATCCCTTAACAGAGAAAACATGTCGGTTTCGGTTGCCGAAGGCATGTCCCTTGATACAGGCGCAATTGCAAAGGGTTTTATTACAGACAGGCTTGTATCGGTTTTACGTGAAAGAAAGATTGAGTCGGCCCTTTTAAATCTTGGAGGAAACCTTTATCTTTACGGCACCAAACCCGACGGTTCTGACTGGACAATCGGAATAAGGGATCCTTTCGGCCTTCAGGGGGATTATATGGCGACAGTGTCTTTAAAAGATACTTCCATTGTTACTTCGGGAATTTACGAGCGCTATTTTGAAGCTGACGGAAAAAGGTATCATCATATTTTAAACCCAAAAACAGGGTACCCCGAAGACAACGAGCTTGCATCGGTGTCTATAATTTCCCCTTCATCCACAATGTGCGACGGATTATCAACTACATGCTTTCTCCTCGGGCTTGGTAAGGGAATGGAATTAATAGAAAGCCTTGAAAATGCCGAAGCAATTATGATAACCCGGGACAAAAAGGTGTATCTTTCCAGCGGATTAAAAAACGGAAAGATACCCTTTAAACTTGTCGATACCAATTACACCGTGGTCAACTGAGCAGATGCTCAATTAAAATTTTCGTGCCGATTACTATAAGAATAACCGAGCCCAGCCGGTTCAGATATTTACTGAATTTGGTGTAGCTGGTCATCCAGCAGCCGAGCAAAACCCCGGCGAAAGACAGGCAAAATGTTATGGTTCCTACTACAATCGACGGTAATACAATGGGATAACCGAGGGCTGTAATACTTATACCTGCCGCAAATGCATCTATACTCGTAGCCACCGAGAGTGTCAGCATCAGTTTGACACTTGTCAAATCCAAAGGTTCGGCTTCTTCCGTGGACTCCTTCCACATTTTCACTCCGATAAAAGTCAGCAGCACAAATGCAATCCAGTGATCAACGGGTTCTATGAATGTTCTGAACGTTGAACCCGAAAGCCATCCCAAGGACAACATTCCCCATTGAAAAAAGCCAAAAAAAAGAGCTGCCCGTACGGCATGCCAGTAACGTCTTTTAATAACACACAATCCGCACGATACCGATACCGCAAATGCATCCATCGCAAGTCCGACTGCAAGAGCTATAATAAAAAAATAATCCATTAATACCACCAGTCCAATTGTACAGAATAATAGTTTGTCCACTGATTAATCATATTACAGGATAAAAAAAATATATCAAGATTCCGGGCCGAATCTATGGAATATTTAATTTTAAAAAACCGGATATTTCAATACCAGCCCGGCTGTTTATGAAATCTTGTTCACTTTTTTATGAATTCTGATAATCTCCAGATACCTCCGGTATACTTCATCCACTATGCTTTCCCAGTCCCTGTATATTGTTTCTCTCGCCTTTTCCCCGACTTTTTTCAGCAAATCTCTGTCCTTAATTATGCTTATAATTCTGTTTGCGTAAGATTCCGCGTCATTTTCGCTTAAAAACCCGTTTACGTTGTCTATTATCCCTTCGGCCGTGTTGCTGTTTGCGATAACAAGGGAAGGCGTCGCAACGGCAGCAGCCTCACGGATCACAATGGGCGCATTGTCATATACCGAAGGGAACAGGAATAAGTCAGCCCTTGCAAATAATGAGCGAAGGTAATCCCTGTCCAGAATTTTTCCCAAAAAGGTTATTCTGTTGGTAAGCCCCAATTCCTTAACATAGGCTTCCAGTTCATCCTTCGCATATCCGTCACCGACAAAGAACATTTTGTAATCCACGTTCCTGTCTGACAAAATCTTAAGCGAATCCACAAGAAGCTTTACATTTTTCTGCCAGATATGCTGGCCTACAAACAGAAAAACAAGATCGTCCTTCTTTAAATTCAGTTTATTTTCTGTTTCCTCTATAAGGCTGTCCATGTTTTCAGGCATGACAAAATCTGTGCCGTTAGGTACTATTTCTATGTCCCCCTTATAGCCATATTCACGCAATGTATCGGCGGTACTCTTGTTTACCGTCCAGACCTGATCCACTTTGTCGAAAAATTCCATTACTATGCGGGTGCAAAATTTCGCAAACGCGTCTATTTTCAAAACCTGTTTGAAATCGTCGTAGAATTTTGAATGGAATGTGGCTACAATAGGGATGTTATTTTTTCTTGCTATTTGCAGCGCAACAACACCCGAAGTAAAAGGACAGTGGGCATGGACAATATCAAAAGGAATGCTTTTTATCATCGTACGGAAATTTATATCAAGCAATTCCAGCCCAATTCGGTACGGTTCCCGCTTCTTCAGAGGAATAGAGTAATAACGCAATACCGGGAACTCCTCTCTATCCACATAACCTGGATATGCAGGTGTGGCTACATAACATTCGCCGTATTTTTTATCCAGCCAGTAAGCATAGTTTTTCACCACGTTTGTAACCCCGTCCATAACAGGTACAAACGAGTCGTTAAACTGGCCAACAACAAGTTTTTCTTTCATGTTATAACCCCAAACCTCTTTTTTATTATATGGCCGGAAGAAAATATATATACGCTATAACGAGGAAATTTAACAGAAACAGGCTTTTTGTTTGATTATAACATAAACAAAATGGAATTTCAAAATTCATTTGCTAAAATTTGCCTTTATAAAATCAAATGCCTGAGAAGTTCTCCTCCGTCGACATCCACCTTCTCAATATTAACACCAAGAAAGGAAGCAAGTTCTTTTAATGTCATGTCATCAAGAAAAATATCCGTACCCGCCCTGAACATATTGGACGGCAGCAACAGAACATCACCCAGAAACTTGCCGGACAGCTGCTCTTTAATGTCGGTTCCCGTCAAAAGTCCTGAAACGGTAATACTTTTCCCGAAAAAATTATTTTCAATCGGATATACAAGTATTTTCAACCCCGGAAAATGTGCTTCGGCACGTTTCGCAATATCGGATATAATCTTTTCGGCAAGCACTCCGGTTGCAATACTGACAGTTTTCCTCACTGTACGGCTCTTCTCCCCTGACAGCGCCCAATTAAACTCCTCAATAAGAGATGCAGCCATACCGATGCCGTTTTCAATCTGCGGAAAATCTTCATAATGGCTGTAAGGAGGAAGCAGCGTGTCCGACATCAGATACCATTCATCAGCCAAAAATACTCTTCTGCTCCCTGTCTTTTTCAGAAAAAATTCCTGCCACTTTTCCACCTGCGCTATCACGTCAACGGCTGACTTTTTGTCAAATGGCTTAAGAACCGGAAGTCCTTCCCTGAATTTAGTAAGCCCGACCGGTACCACCGATATGCTGTTCAGCTGTGGCATCAGCGACGACAAGTCAGTCAGTGTCCGATCCAGTTCATTGCCGTCGTTTATATCCCTGCATAAAACAATCTGTGCGTTCAACGTTATACCATTATCGGCCAGAATTCTCATTTTTTCCATAACGTCGCCAGCAAACCGATTGTTAAGCATTTTGCATCTCAGTTCGGGATTCGTTGTATGCACTGACACGTTAACGGGTGACATATGATATTTAACTATCCTGTCTATGTCATCCTTTCCCATGTTGGTCATTGTAATATAGTTTCCGAACAAAAACGACAGACGTGCGTCATCATCCTTGAAATACAGAGATTCCCTCATTCCTTTGGGCAATTGATCTATAAAACAGAATATACATTTATTCCTGCAACTTTTTTCTTCATCCATCAGCGGATTTTCGAACTCAAGGCCGATATCCTCAAACTCATCTTTCTCAATATCAACCCTCAGAATATTGCCGTCAGGTTTTAATACATCCAGAGTCAGTTTTTCATCCTGGGTTAAAAACCGGTAGTCAAACACATCTACGATTTTCTGCCCGTTAACCGACAGAAGTATATCCCCTGCTTCTATACCCGCTTCTTCGGCAATACTTCCGCTGTATACTTCGCAAATCTTAAGGTTACTCATTATCCCTCCGTAGGCTATTCAAGCTCCGATAAAAATAATAGCAGCACCGAATCTTTACATTAAAAGGCCTTCCTTCAGAGCGTCCAGGCGTTTTAATGTAATATTCAAGCTGCTGCCATTATTGAAAAGTGTCCTGTTATGCTTCAACTTTAATAATTTCTTTTCCATTATAATATCCGCATTCCTTGCAAACGCGGTGCGGCATTTTCAGACTATGACACTGAGGGCACAAAACCAGCATTGGCGCATCGATTTTATAATGTGTTCTTCTCTTGTTTCTTCTTTGTTTTGATACCTTCCTTTTTGGTACTGCCATTTGTTACACCTCCGTTCCGGTATTCGGCATTATTCTGCCTAATCGGTATTTTTCTTTTCCAATAAATCTTTTAAAGCGGCCAGTCTCGGGTCAATGGGCTGTCCATCGTTATCGTCTCTACAGCCACATCCCTCACCGGTGATGGGTTTTCCGCATTTTTCGCAAATTATCCGGCAATTGTTGCTGCATCTGTGATGCAACGGCATTGCCAACACAATCTGATCAGACAGTATCTTGTCAAGGTAAAGCACATTGCCGCTGAATGTGTACTGATCCTCCTCGGGACTGCCCTTCTGTTCGTCAACCAAATCTTCATTTATTTTGACTTTCAGGTCCCTTACAATTTCACTATTGCAATAATCGCAACTGGTAACATACGTACAGCGAGCATCACCCTCAAGATGCAACACGCCGTCCATGTTTGCAATAACCCCATCAAAGGTTACAGGCCCGACAACTGAAATACTGCCATAAATATCAGTCAAGTTTTCAATAACGCCGGACTTATTAATTTTTATTTCCGTACCTGGTACCTTTACAACTTCCGATATATCAACTACCATAATTTCCTCCGGCTTTAAAAAGTCAACAAACTAAATTATAAACACTGGGCTCGACTTTGTCAATGATCCGGGTTTATCAAATTTATTTTCCCGTCACCTATTCATAAAGCGGAAATCTTCTGGTTAAATCCCTGACCGCTCCGATAACTTCATCCTTGTACCTGTCAAAATCAGTCAGTGTTTTTGAAATAAGTACCGCTATTTCCTTCATTTCATTTTCTTTCATACCTCTTGCCGTTACAGCGGGTGTTCCGATCCGTATTCCGCTCGTTACGAAAGGACTTCTGGTGTCATAAGGAATACCGTTTTTATTAACCGTAATATACACCTCGTCAAGCAGCTGCTGAGCATCCTTGCCTGTAATGTTTTTATTTGTCAGATCCACAAGCATCAGGTGGTTGTCGGTACCTCCGGAAACAATTTCAAAACCCTGTTCCTGTAATGCCGCTGCCAAGGTTTTTGCATTCTTCACTATTTGCATCTGGTATTCCTTGAATTCAGGCTGTAAAGCTTCCTTAAGCGCAACCGCCTTTGCCGCAATTACATGCATAAGCGGGCCGCCCTGAATTCCCGGGAATACGGCACGATCAATATCTTTTGCGTATTTCTCCTTGCAAAGGATCATTCCGCCTCTCGGACCACGAAGGGTCTTGTGAGTTGTCGTCGTAACAAAATCGGCGTACGGAACCGGACTCGGATGCACACCTGCGGCTACAAGGCCGGCTATATGAGCCATATCCACCATGAGATATGCCCCAACTTCGTCGCAGATTTCCCTGAACGCCTTGAAATCAATCACTCTGGAATAAGCGCTTGCTCCGGCGATAATCATTTTGGGCCTGTACTTTAGAGCAAGCTCCCTGACCTCATCATAGTCAATAAAACCGGTATCCTTTCTTACACCGTAATGTACCGCTTTAAAGTATTTTCCGGACATGTTAATCGCCATACCATGGCTCAGATGCCCACCATGCGACAGATCCATGCCCATAAAAGTGTCTCCCGGGTTGAGCACGGCAAAGAATACCGCCATATTGGCCTGAGCTCCCGAATGAGGCTGTACATTTACGTGTTCTGCCCCAAAAAGTTCTTTCGCCCGTTCAATTGCCAGCCTTTCTACCACATCCACATATTCACAGCCACCATAATATCTTTTCCCGGGATAACCCTCGGCATACTTATTGGTAAGAGGTGTCCCCAATGCTTCCAGAACAGCTTTGCTTACAAAGTTTTCAGAAGCAATCAGCTCAATTTTGCTTCTTTGCCTTTCCACTTCATCATAAATGGCCTGCGCAATCTGGGGATCAAAATTCTCAATGTGCTCCAACTTCATATTCCCGTCCTCCAATACATAGAATTTTAATTAGATACTTCTGCCGGAGTGTTTTCACCTGTCCTCCGTGTACGGCTTAAATACATCAGTGCAATAAGCCTCTGCTTAATCAAAAGGATAATAACCTCAAGGAAAGAGACAATAAACAGAGTGACAAGCTGGGATTCAAACGAAAACATTTGTATAACCAGATTTAAACACACAATAAATATTATGTTTTTAGCTATGGTAAACCTGTTTCCGGAAGATAATCCTGCCGATAATCTGAAATTACGCCATATCGAAACACCTGTATCAAGAAATGTAATATCCTTGAATATAAATATCACCTGAATAATAAACCACACTACGGGAATAAGGAAAATAACCAGGTTCACCGCGAAATACAATACGGGTACCAGTGCCGTAATCAGTGCAAAAAGGAAAGTGACGGCAATAAAAACAATAACCAGCCCCAGATAGAAAAACAAATTAAACCCTATAAACCGAGGCAATGCCTTTAAAAATTTCCTAAGATAACAAGACATCGATGGTCTTTCGTATTCCAGATCACAAAGATATGCTCCAAGGTAAAAATAGGATAACAATTTTAACAAAATCTGCTGCAGCAGCGAAAAACCGATAATTTTTACTGACGAGGACATCAGCTGCGAAAAGGTTTCCGAATTCTGAAGCTCCATGATTTTTTTTAACAATAATGAAGGATCCTCAGCATTTTCAGACGACAAAATATCCATATAGGCATTGTATACCTGCTGCACATAGATGGTATAATCAAGCACCAAAGGCCGTACTAAAAGCACCAGGCCAAAAGATACCGCCAAAAGAAGCACAAAAAGCACCTGTGGTACGCCCCTGGCTTTAAGATCATAAAATTTCATCATTTTTTTGAAGTAAATAAAAAAAGGTTGAACTTTATTCTGTACCATATTGCACCTTCTCCGTCAGCTGTTTTACTTCCCTGTCGGTCAGATAACGCCATTCCCCGGGCTTTAAATCCCCCAGTTCCAAAGTGCCATACGCAATCCTTTTAAGCCTTACCACAGGATGGCCTATTTTTTCGCACATTTTTCTTATCTGTCTGTTCTTGCCTTCGTGTATGGTTATTTCCAGCTTAGTTTTGTTTTCATACTCATCCAGAACCCTCACAAAAGCGGGAGCCGTAACATATCCGTCTATCCTGATACCCGTTCTTAATTTTTCAAGTGCTTCCTCCGAGGGCCTACCCTTCACCGTTACAACATACACTTTTAATATTTCATTTCTCGGATGCATGAGCAGGTTTGCAAAATCTCCGTCGTTTGTCAGCAGAAGAAGACCTGACGTGTCATAGTCAAGCCGCCCTACAGGATATACCCGCTCCCTGACCCCTTCAAGCAAATCCATTACCGTTTTCCTTCCTTCGGGATCTCTTACCGTTGTAACATAGCCCCGCGGTTTGTGCATGAGAATATAGACCTTTTTCTTTTCAGGTTTAACAGGTCTGCCATCCACTTCCACATGATCGTCAGGTGAAACCTTTACGCCCATCTCGGTTACAACCTGTCCGTTCACCCGAACTTTTCCCTGGCGTATCAGTTCCTCCGCCCTTCTTCGGGAAGCTACACCGCATTGAGCCAAATATTTCTGAAGCCTTATCTGTTCCGTTTTTCTTCCCCGCCTTTGCAACCAATGTTTTCTAAGAATTCCTTCTCACAATTATAACATATTGTATTTGCGCTGCAAGGTCATTAAACAAAAAAAGCCTGTTAAATACATCAGGCTTAAGAAAATCCACCTCCCCCCCCCCTAAAAGGTGGATTTTCATTCAATGTCATTGTTCAAATATTTTAACGGTTCTCAATAATATTTTATGGTCCGATATTCCTTTTTATCCTTAATCATTTTTACATTTTTACCTTGCCCGGCAGTCGCGTCATAGGTCGTATCTATAGTAACCCAACTGCCGTCAATAAACACTTCATTCCATGCATGGTACCCTTCCACGTTTTCGGAATACCCCATAACAAGCTTTGCAGGAATTCCCACTGACCTCAGCATTCCGGCAAACAGTGATGCATAATCATAGCAAATTCCCTTTTTATTTATGAAAGTGCTTTCAATATCGGGTATATACTGCTTGTCCGACAAAAAACCGGCATTATAGTCGTATTCAATATTTGAAACAACGTACTCGTACACAGCTTTTACCTTTTCGAATGCACCACTCAGCCCGTATGTCAGCTCATTAGCCTTCAAAACAGCCTTCATTTCAGGTTTGTAGCGTATATTCTGCACCGACTGCAAATAAACGGTATTTTCGTCAGCCAGATTAAGCTGTACGGTATCCTTTTGTACTACCATGTATTTATTACCTGTAACATTCTTTAACAAAGCTATGTTGTACTCACCGTTTCCAAACTGAAGAGGAAAATATTCAGTTCCCTTTCCGAAGTAGTCATAGTAATATGTTTCCGGGCCTTTCGAAATGGCTACCTTGTAACGTATACCGTCCTCTGTCGGATATTGGATGCCTATTATTCCATGCTCCAGGCAGTCCTTGCATAAAAACCCTCCGTAGGCTTGTCCTTCAACAGTGCAAATAAAAGGGAACACTAACATAAATATTAAAATAGCCGTGACTTTTTTCACCAAAATCTCTCCCTTCGGTAGCCAGGCTGCCATTGCATTACGCTTTAGGCCCTATGGCTTTGCGCCCCTGCCTTTCAGCAGGTTTGCCTTTATCGGAGGAAAGATTCCAAGCGCAGTTTTAAGCGCTTACATTCCCATTATACACCAACTTTAAACAATGTCAAGAAAATTGTTAATTTTTAGGATATTGTGATTGATTTTAGCTGTTCAGCGCCTGAGTAAGGCGTTTTCTAACCTCTTTTATAAATTCCAGGGTATTGACGGTCTTCTTATCGGGCAAAACCGAAAGGGCAGCCAAATCCCCGGTCATAACACCTTCTTCAATTGTCTGCTTCACAGCACCTTCCAGTTTGTCAGCGAAGTCCACAAGGTCACTTAATCCGTCCAGCTCACCACGTTTTCTTAAAGCACCGGTCCATGCGAATATGGTCGCTACCGAGTTCGTAGAAGTAGGTTCACCTTTCAGGTATTTGTAATAATGTCTCTGAACCGTTCCATGGGCTGCTTCATATTCATAATAACCTTCAGGCGATACAAGTACCGAGGTCATCATGGCAAGGCTTCCGAATGCGGTTGCAACCATGTCCGACATAACATCCCCGTCATAATTCTTGCAAGCCCATACAAACCCGCCTTCGGAACGAATTACACGGGCAACCGCATCATCAATCAGTGTGTAAAAATACTCAATCCCTGCTTCCTTAAACTTGTCCTTGTACTCATTCTCATAAATTTCCTGAAAGATATCCTTAAAATGGTGATCATATGTTTTTGATATTGTATCTTTGGTAGCAAACCACAAATCCATTTTTTGATCAAGGGCATAATTGAAACATGCTTTTGCAAAACTTCTTATGGATTTGTCGGTGTTATGCATTCCCATTAATATTCCGTGTGAGTCAAACGAATGAATCAGGCTTCTTGTTTCATTTCCGTTTTCGTCGGTAAACACCAGCTCGGCTTTACCAGGCCTGTCAATTCTCATTTCGGTATTCTTATAAATGTCCCCGTAGGCATGGCGGGCAATACAAATTGGTTTCTTCCACGTTCTCACAAACGGCTCAATGCCTTTTACAACAATCGGGGTCCTGAACACCGTTCCGTCCAGTATTGCCCTGATGGTAGCATTGGGACTTTTCCACATCTTTTTGAGGTTATATTCTTTAACCCTTTCGGCGTTCGGCGTTATTGTCGCACATTTTACCGCAACGCCGTATTTTTTAGTTGCCTCGGCAGCATCAACTGTCACCTGATCCTCCGTTTTGTCACGGTATTCCAGCCCCAAATCATAATATTCGGTCTTCAGCTCAATGAAAGGATGTATGAGCTCGTCCTTTACATATCTCCAAATGATCCGGGTCATTTCGTCCCCGTCCATCTCCACAAGGGGTGTCTTCATCACAATCTTACTCATTTCGCATTTCCTTTCTCTGCAGTCTTTTTAATCCACGGAAGTTTTCCGCCGGTTTTCAATATTTCCGCATCAAGGCGCGACAGTGAATGGGTAAGCTTAATTTTCTTTTCCTTTGTCCTGTTATAAAGTGTGCACTCACCCTGCAAGTCCCCTATGTAAATTTCCAGTTCATCCATCTCGTCAATGCCGTCATAATCTTCTGGATTTGCAAAGGTCAGCGGGACAATACCGAAATTTATCAGGTTTGCCTGATGAATCCGGGCAAAAGATTTCGCAATAACTGCCTTGATTCCCAGGTATTTCGGTGCAAGGGCGGCATGTTCCCTGCTCGAGCCCTGACCGTAGTTCTCTCCGGCGACAATAAACCCGCCGTTATTTTCCTTAGCTTTATGATAAAAGTTTCCGTCAAGGCTTTCAAACACAAATTTCGATATTTCGGGAATATTGCTCCTTAAAGGTAATACTTTTGCGCCTGCAGGCATAATATGATCGGTTGTAATATTATCTTCCACCTTGATAAGAACCTTACCTGTCAGCGTATCGCTTATCGGGTCAAAAGTAGGAAGCGGAGCAATATTCGGCCCTCTCACAATCTGCACTTTTCTGGCTTCCTCTTCGGGCAGCGGCTTAAGAATCATATTGTCATTAATGAAAAACTTTTCCGGCATTGTGAATTTCGGAAATTCGCCAAGCTCACGAGGGTCGGTAAGGTATCCGGTAATAGCTGTTGCAACGGCAGTTTCAGGGCTCACAAGATAAACCTGCGCGTCTGCGGTTCCGGTTCTGCCTTTAAAATTCCTGTTAAAAGTCCTTACCGATACACCGCCCGAATTCGGAGCAGCGCCCATTCCTATACACGGTCCGCAGGCATTCTCAAGAATCCTTACTCCCGCTCTGACCAGATACCGGTATTCACCGCTTTCAATAAGGTGTTCAACAACCTGTCGTGACCCAGGGCTTATAGTTACATGAAGATCACTGCATACCGTTCTGTCTTTCAACACGTTCGCAACAACCTTCAGGTCCCTTAATGACGAATTTGTGCATGAACCTATCGCCACCTGGTCAACCTTTATTTTTCCGGCTTCACGGACTTTAACCACATTTCCCGGGCTGTGGGGCAAAGCCACCATAGGCTCAATGGCTGACAAATCTATTTCAATAATTTCGTCATATTCAGCGTTTTCATCGGGCAACAGTTCTATCCACTGGTCTTCCCTGCCCTGGCTTCGCAGAAATTCCCTTGTAATTTCATCACTGGGGAATATACTTGTCGTGGCTCCTGTTTCCGTTCCCATATTTGCGATTGTGGCCCTGTCGGTTACACTTAAAGTTTTCACACCTTCGCCGAAATATTCAAGAACTTTTCCGACCCCGCCTTTAACATCCAGCCTGCGGAGTATCTCAAGAATAACGTCCTTTGCTGATACCCATGGCTGCAATTTTCCGGTAAGGTGTATCCCGACAATTTTGGGATATTTAATCCTGAAAGGCGCGCCTGCCATGGCACATGCCACGTCCAGACCACCAGCCCCCATCGCAAAGCATCCTATACCCCCGGCGGTTGGAGTATGGCTGTCTGATCCTATCAATGTATTTCCTGGTTTTGCGAAACGTTCAAGGAATACCTGGTGGCAAATACCGTTACCGGGCTTGGAAAAATAAATGCCGTATCGCTGCGCCACCGACTGAAGATAACGGTGGTCATCCGCATTTTTAAAATCGGTCTGAAGCATGTTATGATCAACAAAACTTACGCTGAACTCTGTTCTTACCCTATCTATGCCTATGGCCTCAAACTGCAGATAGGCCATCGTTCCTGTCGCATCCTGAGTAAGCGTATTGTCTATACGCAGTGCAATTTCCGCACCCGGCTTTTTCTCGCCTTCAATTATATGCCTGTCAAGTATTTTTTCGGTGATTGTGCCGGCCATACTAAACACCTGCTTTCCGTATGAATTTTCTTCAAGCAAAACTTTCATAAATTGTCATTAAGCCATTTATTATAACCTTATTATAAATTATTAAGTCTGTATGTCAAGTAAATAAAGAGCTGTACAGAACCGTTTTGAAAAATGCAATTAAGTCATTATGGAAAATTCATTACGGTACTGAAACAATAACAGGACTCACACGTCCGCACTGATTCTGAGCCTGACTATGATCCTTGCCGGTGCAGATTCCATCCACTGTAAAATGCTTACGGAAATCAAGGGCGTTGTTAAACTTTTGCAACGTATGTATAATAAATTTATGGTCCCTTATTTTTATGGCTGAAGGAGGTAAAATTTTCTACCGATGACCGAATACTCAGATATCGCTGAAAAAAAGATTCTGATCCTCTATTTCCTCAAAATCATTGAAATCCCCATAGGAAGCATGCAGTTTGTAAGAATAATGCAGGAAAACAGACTGATGAACTATTTTTACATGCAGCAATATTTAAGCGAACTGATTGAAGAAGGTCTGGTGACGGTAGATAAAAAAGAAGGCATTTCATATTATACAATCACCGACAAGGGCTTATGGGTGTTAAACATGTTTGAATCCATACTGCCCGCCGGTTTGAAGAAACTTCTGAAAGACAGCATATCCGAAATAAAAAACAGAATTCATGCCGAAACCATGATTACGGCAGACTACTATCCCGAAGGCGACGGATATACTGTAGTCTGCAAGATCAGGGAAAATGATTTTTCGTTAATCGAAATCAAACTGGCGGCGGGAACAAAGGAAGATGCCCGCAATATATGCAAGAACTGGACCGAATTCCCCCAAGAAATCTACGTGGAAATTCTGGATGCAATTATCAAAAACAGGGAAAAGAGCAGCCCACCCGCCGGATTTACGGATGATCAAAAAGAAAGGACTTAACCATTGCAAAAAATTCCCTCAGGTAACAGTTTATAAGCACGATCCCGGGTGTTGGAGTGCCGTATCCGTAAGCGTCCAGCCCGTTTCTTCTGGCAAGCATTGTGGAACGAAGCACGTGAAAATCATTGGTTATAAAGGCTATTTTTTTGCCGCTGTCAATTAATTCCTTTGTAAATTTGAAGTTCTCCATAGTACTGGTAGCCTTGTCTTCAATAATAATCCTGTCGGGGCTGATGCCTTTCCTTATCAGGTATTGGGCCATCGCATGGGCTTCAGGTACAGGTTCATTCTTTCCCTGTCCGCCCGATACGACAATATACGCCTCAGGGTACCGATTTGCATAGTCTATGCTCAGCAAAAGCCTTTCCTCAAGCGCAGGCGTAGGGTTCCCGTCCGCATATATGCCTGCTCCCAGAACCAATATGTAATCAGGCTTAATATCATAATCCCGTATATATTTTCCGCCTAAAACTATTGCCCCTTCAACGGTTATAAAAAGAAATAAAAAAAGAAGGAAACACCAGTACACAATACGGCGCAACACAGGATTAACCTTGTTCAAATATTTCTCATACATTGGTTTCAGCGACCATAAAATACAGGCGATACCGATTAACGACGGTAATAAAACACCAAGGTCCATGCCATTAACGAAATCCCTTACGACAATTGTATCAAGTATTCCTATAACCCCGATTATAATCAGTATGATCCGATATATTTTCCCTTTCTTCATTTCCATAGCCCACTGTATCCGTTAAATATTCCGGGGCAAAAAGTATAAACCCCTTGTCCTATTATAAATGAAAACAATAATATTTTAAAGGATTTAAGTAAAACTTGCAGTTATTTTGAGAAATAAATATCGGAAAATTCAATATTCATCATATCCACAATTTTCCTGTTTTCACCTTCCTCATATCTGACATCATTAGTATCGGCTGTCTCAGATGTGTCAGGGAGCCTTACCAAAAAGGTGGTTCCGTGAAAGGGCTTACTTTTAACAGATATGGTCCCGCCCATTTTTTCCACAAACATTTTAACCAGATAAAGCCCTATCCCGCTTCCCTCAGCCTGTCTGGAAAGGCTTGAATCCACCTGGCCAAAACGCTCAAATATCACATCAAGTTTATCTTCCGGAATCCCAATTCCTTCATCCTTAACCGCCAGGTTTATATACCCGTTTTTGACCGTGAGCACAACTTTAACATTTTTACCCTTTGGTGTAAATTTAATCGCATTTGACAAAATATTAAGAAGTATGCGTTCGTATTTTTCGTCATCAATACACACCGTTTTCTCCGAAACATTGGAATAAAACGATACATTCAGTTCTTTCTGAAGGGCATATATTCTGACAGATTCGGTTATAAGCCTTGTGAGTGAAACAATATCAATATTCCTGTTATTAAGCCGGATCTGATCGGCAGTTCCTCTTGTAATATCCAGAAGATTTCTGACAAGCCTGAATTGTCTTAAAGTATTCTGTTTTATCGTATTTATATATCTTTTGGCTTTATCGCTCAATTCATTTCCACAAAACAGCTCCATGGCCTGAATAGCTGTCATTATAACCGTTAACGGGGTTTTAAACTCGTGAGAGATTAGTGTAAGAAAATTATCTTTAACCTTGATGACCCTTTCCAGGTATTCTTTCCTTTCTTTTTCAAGTTTCAGCAGATAATAATCATTATTAACCTGACTGGTAATATCCCGAATTGATATAATGGAAAAGTATGTATTGCTGTAATTGTCGTATACGGGCCTTCCGCTTATACTGTAATGATGAGTGTCTTCCCGGGTAACAACCGTTACCCTGAACGCCTCATAAATATCGCCTTTAATTATTTTAAACACCGGCAGATCATTGTATGGTATTTCGTTGTCATTTGCGTCGTAATACTTTATGTTAACCGGAGGCGAATTATATTTAAAACTGTTAAAAAAATGCTTTACTATATGTGCTTCCTGATTAAGCGCCACTATACTGTAGTCCGGATAAACCACAAAAAGGGCATCCGACATATTTTCAACGACGGTTTCAAAATTCCTGTATTGCCTTGAAAGCTGGGCATTCCTGCTGTTTTCCTGATTTCTGTTTATTACCGTCTCGGTGACGTCAAAAGAAGTTTCTACAATGTATAACGGTTCACCACAATACAAAATCGGTGTTAATGATATATTCCAGTAGGAGATCCCCTTTTTCATCCCGCTGTATCGATACTCAGGAAGGTTAACCCCTTTTTTTGTCTGGACGGCAATATTCCAGATTTTTTCAAAAGCGCTTCCTTTCCAGCCTGTAATTATTTCATTAACAGGTTTTCCGACAGAGAAACTTTTATTGTTAAACGGTTCGTCCAGCCTGTTCAGCCATACTTGATTCGCTTCAACCAAAACCATGTCCCTGGCTCTGTAAACAGCAATTCCGAACTGACTGTTCAGCAGGTACTGTTCTATCGCGTTTATGTCCGTTAATTCGTTTTTCAACGACATAAAACTGTTGCAATGCTCGTTCATATTTTCTCCTCACTATTTTTTATATATAAAAGACTGTAAAATCTAATTTATACACGATAACAACTTTTTAGCATAATTTTTCCTTATTTTCAAGCGTGAGAATATAATTTTTGAAAAAACTTAATATTAGTAAAAAAACTTAATATAAGAAAAAACTATTAATATAACCAGGATAAATATTTAGCAAACAAAAAGGGACAGGCCATTCACCTGTCCACCCATGCTGCATGCTCAAACTTGTACCGGTATAAGTCCCGGACTTTCGCCTGTTATGCAAACGCCTCCGGCCGGAGTGACTATAAACGTATTTTCCACTCCTACCATTCCGACGCCCTCAATTCCCTTTTTGGGTTCAATTGCTATGACCATTCCCTCCTGCAGCGGCTCATAAAACCCGTCGGCAATTACAGGGTATTCGTCCACATTCAGACCAATTCCATGCCCGATAAACTTAACCCTCCGCTTTCCAAACCCCATAAAATTGTCAGCAAAATCAGGGCTTAGTTTATTCATTACAGATTTATATATTTCAGCCGGGATTGCTCCGGGTTTCAGCATTGACGCCACTTCGTTCTGTATCTCCAGGCACCTTTTATGAATATCAATCACATTCCCGGGCAAAGTTTTGCGAAACATGTAGGTCATTGTTTTATCGGTATGATATCCGTCAACGGCACAGGCAGCGTCAATGAATACCAAATCCCCGGTTCTGAGTTTACGCTCCCTGCTCCCAAACGAAGGTACAGCCGGACTCATTCCGTAATTTCCACCCGGGCCGTCAAAAAACGTCGGGTAGACTGAACTTTCGCCAAAAGCAATATGTCCCATAACCATAGGAGTGTCAAACATACCGAATCGGACGGTGGCGTCATGACCTTCCTCAACCATAATTAAGTATAATTTTAATGCAAGCTCTGCCTCGCTCATACCTTCTTCAAAAATTGCAGGCACCTTTTCTTCCAGGACTTTCCGGTGAATACTTCCGGCCTTCTTCATCAATTCAAGTTCATATCCGCTTTTTACCGCCCTGACCAAGTTTATGGCCTTATCGGCAGGTTTCACAGTCTCAAAAGGAAAATATTTCTTAAACCTTTCAATTAGAGCCAGCGGAACTATTTCTGTTTCAAGATATATCTCAGGCGGGACATTTCCATACTCCGCAGCGGCATCCCTGAAGCTGTTCATAGGCTTTATATTCGGAAAAAAGGACTCATCCACGGCCCTGTCGTAACTTCTTCTGACCCAGTATTCAGCATCGCGTTCCCTGGGTATTAAAATCATTCCATCCTGCATCGTGCCGGTAAAATAATACTGGTTAACCTTACTGAAAATCACAGCCAGCCGCCAGTCAGGGTTAATTTTATCCATCACGTCCCTGAACCGCCGCATTCTGTTTTGAAGCTCTGACAACGGTACTCTTCTATCCATACCCACTCCCGCTTTTGAAGTAGTTTGCCCTGACCGGCGCGTTTTAGCCGGTCAGGCGTGCTTTAGGATCTGTTCATATAAAACAGCAAAATAAAGACAACAATAAACCCTATTATGGCTAATATCACTTTAATTGTTTTAGCCTTTTCAGGATCCATCGGCTTATAGTATTTGAAATTTACTTCCTTCTTGCAGAAAGGACACTGGGTCATATGATACAGAATTTCCCTGCCGCAATGCGGGCAAGGCTCCAGATATCGCCTGAAATCCTTAAGTTTATCATTTTCGTTTTTTTTACTCTTTTCCATGGCATTAACCCTGGTTAACCCTTTGTCATAATTTTCAATAATTCATTCTTTCAGTACGAAACTCACTTAAACCAAACCTCGGTACAAAAGAGTATGAACAAAAAGAAGGCAGCGATAAACACAATGCCAATAAGCAGCCCGGCAGCAAGAGCGCCCATTATGATATGAAACATCTCTTTTTTGCCGGGCATGTTTTCTTCGGACACGGGATTGGCCTCGCCATGCTTTCCGGGCACATACCACGGCGTGCCCTCAATATTCATATTTGCAATAACTCTTCCGTCGTCATCATCATAAATTTTTTTTCTCATTACAGCTCACTTTTTATATTATGTCCCGTAATCTTTCACTTGACAACTTCCTTGTCGTATAAATGACATACAACAGTATGTCCTTTTTCCACTTCAATCTCCCGCGGAGGTACCTTTTTGCATATTTCCATACATTCATAACACCTTGTATGGAATTTGCATCCGCTTGGCGGATTTGCCGGTGAGGGAAGGCTTCCCTCAAGTATTATCCGTTTCATCTTTACGTCGGGATCGGGAATGGGTATTGCGCTGAATAACGCCCTTGTATAAGGATGAAGCGGATTTTTGAAAATCGTTTCCTTATCTGCAAATTCAACCAGGTTTCCGAGATACATTACCCCTACGGTGTCGGATATATGTTCAACAACCGACAAATCGTGGGATATAAACAAATATGTCAGTTTATATTTCTCCTGCAAGTCCTTAAGAAGATTGATTATCTGCGCCTGAATTGACACGTCGAGCGCAGAAACCGGCTCGTCGCACACTATAAATTCAGGCTTCAGCGCGATTGCCCGGGCAATACAGATTCTCTGCCTCTGCCCGCCCGAAAATTCATGGGGATACCTGTCTTTGTGATAAGGCTGCAGCCCGCAGTCAAGCATTATTTTAGTAATATAATCCTCGTACTCTTCCTTCGGCACAATATTATTGTCCTTTACCGCCTCACCTATTATTTCGCCGACAGGTAACCTTGGCGACAGGCTGGAATACGGGTCCTGAAATATAAGCTGGATTCGCGGACGCAGTTTGCGGAGTTGTTTCCTGTCCAGTTCAAAAATCGGAATTCCGTCGAAGTAAACTTCTCCATCGGTTTTATCAGTAAGCCTCAGTATGGTTTTTCCCACGGTGGTCTTTCCACAGCCCGATTCCCCTACGAGGCCCATTGTGGTCCCGCGCTTTATCTTAAAGCTTACTCCGTCTATTGCTTTAACATATCCGCTTGTCCTTGAAAACAAACCTTTTTTAATCGGATAGTATTTCTTCAGATTTTTAACTACCAATATATAATCTTCGTTATCGGCGTTTTTGTTAACATTTGCTTGGATATCTTCCAATGTTTTAGTCATTTCTGGGCCTCCTTCTGTGAATACAGATAGCAGCTTACCACATGGGTATCGTTTAAATGAATCTCCGGAGGATATTCCCCGTCACAAGCTTTGATGCATCTGTCGCATCTGTCCCTGAAATAGCAGTAATTCGGCATGTTTACAGGGTTCGGGACATTGCCGGGTATACTGTATAGTCTGTCCACCCTTCTGTTAACTACCGGCTTACTCTTCATCAGCCCTATCGTATAAGGATGAGCCGGGTTATGGAATATATCTTTTGCAGTGCCCTTTTCCACTACCTTCCCGGCATACATGACCACAACATAATCAGCCATTTCGGCGATTACGCCCAAATCATGTGTTATAAGCATAATGCTGCTGTTTATCTTTTCCTTAAGATTTCTAAGCAGGTCCAGAATCTGCGCCTGTATCGTAACGTCCAAAGCTGTAGTGGGCTCATCGGCTATAATCAGCCTCGGCTCACAGGAAAGGGCCATTGCTATCATTACCCTCTGGCGCATGCCTCCTGACAGCTCATGTGGGAACATTCTGTAAACACCGTGAGAATTTGCTATACCCACCATTTCCAGCATCCGGATGGTTCTGGCCTTTACCTCTTCTTTTGAAAAATGAGGATTATGCAGGGCAATGGCTTCATTAAGCTGATCCCCGATGCGGAAAACCGGATTCAGGCTTGTCATGGGTTCCTGGAATATCATTGCTATCTTGTTTCCTCTGATTTTCTGCATCCTTTCGGCGGGAGTTTTGGCAATATCATAAACAAAGTCCCCTGCATCAAACCTGATTTCACCGCTCACAATCTGCCCCAGCGGTCTTTGAAGAAGCTGCATTATTGCAAGGCTTGTAACCGACTTTCCGCATCCGGATTCTCCTACCACACCCACCGTCTTTCCTTTGGGTATGTCGAAGCTTACGCCGTTAACAGCCTTGACAACTCCTATGTCGGTAAAGAAATAGGTATGCAGATTATCTATTTCAACAACATTGTTTGGATCACGCATTACGGTTCTGAATTCTTCCTCGGGTACGTTCTTTCTGTTATAGCGTTTTTCATACTCCATCATTATTTTTTTGTTTTCTTTTGCAATTCTTCTTGCTTCCTTTGCAGATATATAATTGGCTTTTTTTATCTTTCGTTTTAAAGCTATTCCCGTAATTATGCCCGGTTTTCTGTTTCCGTTGTTTTTGTTCTCCATCACCAGCACCTACCTTTTCATCTTGGGGTCAAAAGCATCTCGCAGGCCGTCACCGACAAAATTGAACCCCAACACAGTAAGTAATATCAAAAGTCCTGCAGGTACCCATACAAACCAGTAGTTAGTCATTTCATAGGCCGTTGATACGGCACTTATTATGTTACCCCACGAAGCATATGGAAACTTAACTCCAAGCCCGAAGTAACTGAGAGTAGATTCATAGAGTATTATGTTTCCAAGTCCCAGTGTTGCCAAAACAATAATCTGAGGAATTACATTGGGCACCAGATGTTTGAATATTCGTTTGGAAGTTCTTAATCCAACCGCCTCGGTAGCAATCATAAATTCCTGCTCTCTTAACGAAAGAATCTGACCGCGTACCATTCTTGCTATACCCGGCCAGCTCATTATGCCAAGAATTAACATCAGATAATATATTCTTACCTGCGGTTCCACATCCTGTGCATCCATTACGGCACCGACAATCATAACCAGCGGTAAAAACGGAATACAGTTAAATACGTCGACTATACGCATTATAAGCATGTCCACCCATTTGCCGAAATATCCTGCTATTCCGCCCAGTATAATACCGATAAGGGTCTCAAGAAATACGACGATAAAACCGATCAGCAGAGACACTCTGCCGCCATACATCAGGCGCGTCAACACGTCCATTCCATGGCCGTCGGTTCCAAGCCAGTGTTTTTCTGACGGCGGCTCGTACATGGAAATTAAATGAGTCGGCGATTCGGTTTTTATTGTATAAACATTGTTCAGTTTTGTTATCGTATATTCCTTACTTCCGCTTTCATCTTCAAAAACGAAAGAAGTCTCACCGTTCAATACCGCTTTCTGAATGGCTGCTTTAAAATCAATGGTTAAAAAGATCTCCGGAGAAGAAGGCTGAACAGCCAGTTCGGATACAATTGCATACGGGACCTTTTCACCCGATGGTTTCAGCAGATATACAACCGACATTTCGTTATACTCGTCTATCTTGAAATTCTCCCCGTGTACCGAAAAAGTGCCTGAGTCGGTACTACGGATAGCCTTTTCCGCAGCGTATTTAAAGTCAAAACCAATGTCAAAATCCTTTTCCGCCGGATCTATTATAAGCATTGATTCTAAAGCAGCATTCTCAGCTTTTCCAAGAACATAACCCCTGTTTTGACTTTTTACCGTGTATAAGTCCCCTTCAAATTCAAATTTACTTTCACCGGAATCAATAGCGGCTAATATGGCTGCTTTTAAATCTTCCGAAACCGCAAAACCGTCTTTAGGATGTACGGCAAAAATGCCTTTGAAATTTGTGATTTCCGCAACGGGCATAACCTGCATTATCCGGTAGAAATCTTCTGCTTCCTGAACTATGAAATACTCTGTGTCATTAAAGGTAAAGAAAGAATCCCCCCGGTTTTTTGCCAGTATAAACTGGGCATGGACCGAATCGTTGTACTGTTTTCCTTCCGCAACGGTATATCTGAACTGATTGTTATGTGTTACACTGGCATATTCCTTCTGCATCATGCCTACATGCGTAAATACCTGTGTTTCATTATACGGACTCAAAAGCCCGCCAACAAACGAAAACAAAAACATAAATACGATGATAAAGAAACCGGCAATAGCAAGCTTGTTTCGAACAAACCTTTTGAATACAAGCATTCCCGGGGATAAAACCTTTACCCTCTGCTCATCGTCCAGCCTTAAAGAGGTACTTAAATGCTCGCCTAAAAATTTGTCAGCGTTGTCCACAGGTTTTATAGGATTATCATTTCTCTCAATATAGTTGTTACCCACAATGATTTACCCCCTAAATCTCATTCATCAGCTAATTCTTACACGCGGATCCACTACGGCATACAAAATATCGGATATTAACGCTCCAAGAAGTGTAAGCAATGCCATGAATGTCATATAAAACATTGTAAACGGTATATCCCCGCTTCGGATTGCCAGATAAGATGTATATCCTATTCCGGGTATCTGGAAAAGTGTCTCCGTAACCATTGCTCCGGCAAAAAGACCGGGAAGGGAACCGCCCAGAATAGTTACAAGAGGAATAAGCGTATTCCTGAAAGCATGCTTATTAATGACCTTGCTTTCAGGCAACCCCTTTGCACGGGCTGTTCTTATATAATCGGAATTTAAAACTTCCAGCATGTTGGTTCTGGTGTAACGCATCAGGCTTCCTATATTAACAATGGTTAACGTTACAACCGGCAGAACATAGTGGGATGCTATATCAAGAAACTTGCCAAACGCATCAAGCTGTTCATGATACCTTCCCACTTTACCGTAAAGATCAAACCATCCTAACTTAACAGAGAAAATAAGTTTTAGCACAGTGGCAAAGAAAAACGTCGGCAACGAAATTCCCAAAAGCGCGAATACCGTAACGGCATAGTCAATCCTGCTGTACTGTTTTCTTGCCGCAAGTATACCCAACGGGATTGCAATCAATATTTCAAGAATAAATGAGATTGCCCCCAACGCAAAAGAGTCCCAAATAACCTCGGAAAACTTCTTTGTTACGGGCACGGTAAACTGCCATGAATCTCCAAAGTCTCCCCTGATGGCATTCTTAAGCCAGAACAGGTAACCTTTTAAAATACCGACATCCAACCCATATTTCGCATTCAACTGGGCCAGCCATTCGGAATAGCTTTTGGCTCCCGGTCTGGTCGCAAGTTCCCGCGCCATATTCTCAACATAGGAAGACGGAAGGCAGCGCATTATTGTGTATATTATCAGCGAAGTAAAAAACAGCAGAAGTAAACAAAGCAATAGTCTTTTAACAATATATTTACCCATCAGTTGACCCCTCTTTGCAATTTTCCCGTTTCGGATTTATGTTTATATACTTATGAAATGATTCCACTATAAATAAATTCCAAACGGGCTTAATAAGTTTAGAGCCCGCAGTTGCGGGCTCCGGATAACAACTCATTAGCCTTAGCCTTTATCTCATTTCCATTTTTTCAATTTCTCTAAACCACTCATAATAGGTTGAAATATCAGGTGTAATTGTATCTGTGTTGATTCTCTGGGTACTGAAGATAACCAAGTTCTGTCTCTGATATGTCGGTATTACTACGCCCCAGTCAAGTATAATATCCAAAGCTCTCTTATACAACGCTTTTCTGTAAGCCTGATCCGGGCTTCTTCTTGCTTCCATTATAATCTGGTCAAGTTCCGGATCGTTTATGTTATAACTGTTACTGTCAGTACCGCCTCTTCCGATGCGGTTGGAGCTGTGGTAAACCTGATACATGTCGGGATCTATTGTAGCACCCCATGTAGCAGCCCACATTTCGTGGGTGTTTGCGTTAATTGAATCCCACAGTTCATTAGCGTCTGTCAGGTCATTTATTTCAAGGGTTATACCAATCTTTTCAAGTGCGGCCTGTGTATCTTTCAGTATTGAAAATGCCGGGTGATCACCTACACCATCAGCAGGAATCATCACTTCATACTTCATCTTCGCGCCTTCAGGAGCAGCTACGAATTTACCGGTTGATTCATCGAACGTATACCCTGCCGCCTTGAAATAACCTATTGCTGCCTGCAGCGCGGCTTCATACTTATCCTCGGCGACCATATCAGCAGTATAAATAGGATTGCCGTTTACATCCTTGGAATATGCTACCTCATACCCTTCATCTGTTTTCTGAGGAGCAGCCCATGATGTACTTGAAATCGGATAGTTGATTACCGTTGCTGCATCAGCATAGTAACTGTCAATGGCGACATCGCGGTAAACAGCAAACAGTGTTGCAAAAGCCTTTCTCAGGTTCTTGCTGGCTTCTGAACCCGGATCGCCGCCAACATTAACGTTATCGGCATTAATACCGATATAACCGTAACCAAGGTTGTCAACCAGGCTGGATGTGATCACGTCACCGGTAAGCTGACCGTTGGAGTTAATCTTCTTAATTTCATTCATCTTTGCAACTGAACCTGACGGATTAGCCAGATCTATAACACCGGTGGCCACACCGTTGATCATTTCACCATCAGTTGTTTCTTTCAGCTGCAGGTACTTGATCTTAGGCGCACCCTTGTAGTAATTTTCATTAGCTTCAAGGTAAACAACCTTGTTTTCATATTTTATGAACTTATAAGGTCCGGCTCCCATCGGCTGTGTGGTCTTGGACTCAATTATTGAAAGATCGCCTTTCGGGAAACCGAATTTGTGATTCTCGTAATCGTACATGGATTCATCGCCGTAGTAATGCAGAGGAGCGACCCAAATACCGCAGATAGTGTATACTGCAGGAGCTTCAAAACCACGGCATTTTACTTCAACTTCTGTCTGGCTCAGCTTTTTGATACCTTCAATATAGTCAACTTCTGTACCACCTGATACAGCAAGTTTCTTGTTGAGTAATACATCTTTTACCTTGCTTTCAATATCAGCCTGGAAATATGTTTCGCTTCCACCGTAGTTGTTGCCAAGAGCTTTCCAGTCATCGCCGTACTGTGCGATAATGTCGGCAAGAACCTGCGATTCATCTGCGACTGCGGACGAATCATAGTTTTCATCTATGCTATAGAAATATGCAAACAAATCCTTTGCGTTCGGATACTTTTCAGTATATTCAGCATAGCTCGGATTTCCGTACAATGATTTTACCCATTCAAGTTCCGATGTAAGAGTGTCGGCGACAAACTGTTTAATGGCTTCAGTGGTTTCAGCACTGGGATTTGCCAGTTCTGCCTTCACTTCATCGGCTGTTACATCAATCTGTTCTGCCATTGAGTTATTTAATCTGTAGTTTTTCATTCCTATAATATCATATGAATACAAAGTGGTGTAACCTGTATAAGTCGGATCCGCAAGTACATAATATGTGAATATGATATCGTCGGCATCCATTACATGCCCGTCACTGAATTTTACGTCATCTCTGATTTTAATATAGTAAGTGGTTATATCCTCTTTTTCATCATATGTAACCTTAATATCCGCGATACCATTGTAAAAATGCTCGTTTCCGTTATATGTCCTTGTTTCCCCTTCAATTGCATTGTACACAATACCGCCCGATCTGTCGGTGGTAAGCAGCTCTACATGAGTCAAACTCACAACATCCTGGTCATAACCAGTCTGGGCAAAAAATGGGCTGAATTTTTGACTGAAAGGTTGATACCCAACAACCAGCGGTTTCTCGCTCTGTCCGGTTGTTGTGTCTGTAGATGTGGCAGGCGCTTGTGTCGGAGTAGCATCTACAAGATCATTTTTCCCTGTCTCATTTGACCTGGGAACAAATATTGCTATCAGAACAACTGCTACTACTACCACAGCGGCTGCAATAATTGCTACCAGCTTTTTGTTCTTCATATCCTTCCCTCCTAAATTTTCAAACCGGAATATTACTGAAAATTCAATTTGTAAATTCCTTGTTTCTTAATTTATCAAAATCCCTGTATTGTGTCAATGCTAATTTAGCATGCTAAAGTATTTAATTTTTGCCTAAAATCCTTTAATTATCCGTCTCTGGTGATTATCTTAAATTTTATTCTGTTGTGAATCCGTAAAATTATAATTGCAAGAATGGCCATTGCAAAATTGCAAATTAAGAAAGTCAGTTCAAGTTCAATTTTATTTCCGTATTTCCCAAAAATATAAATAATATCACCTATGCTGCCTGCAATGGACAGTATCAATATCCAGGTGCCTGAAGCTTTAATCCTGACATATGATTTTTCATACTGTACCACCGTCAGTATATCTTTAGGGTAAAGCGACACGGAAGACATTACAGTATAAGCTATCGGCAGGAACTGCAATACATACGGCAGCACAACGTAAAAAACCCGTGAACCGTCATTGTTCAAAAGCCCCATATAAAAAAACAGCACGGCCATAATCGCAGATATCAGAATAAGGCACATTTTATATTTTTTCGCCTGTTCCTGAGGTATATCGCTTTTATAGTAATCTCCAGTATATATTATTCTTTTTTTGGTCCCTTTTCCGGACTCGACAGTCTCAACCCTGAACAAGTCCCTGTATTTTTTCTCCGTTCTCATCAGTACGCACCTAACTGTTTAAAATTATTTTTTCCTCACTGTCATCGCGGGATAACTGGAAACCACCGATTAATGCGTCTTTCGCATATATCTCATACTCCCCGAGGAAACCTGAAACAATAAGTGAGCCGTTTTCATCAGTGACATAAGTCTTTTCATGTGTCCACCATTCTTCATTAATCAACCTGCTGAGTTCTTCATAGGACGGCTTGGTCGTACCGTCTTTCCGCAATAAGCCGGCAGGCGCACCGAGCCATCCGCCGTCGACAAAATTCCAATATGTTATGGATTCAACCGCCGGATGTGTGAATAAAGTCTTATAATGAAGCACAATTTCCCTTGCCTGTCTTTCCTCGCCCTCCGGAGTTGTAGGCCATGAATCCACGACATAGTCGTTAAGATCAACTATTTCCGGCGGCATCAGATGCCCAGATACTAACGTGTTTTCGGTAAAATGAATGGGTAGCTTAAAACGCGAAAAACGCTCGAGTATCTCAAGGGTTTTTTCAACTCCCCAGTATCCCTGATGCATATGCGACTGTATTCCTATTGCATCAATGGGAATACCGGCTTCAAGACAGCCTTCGATTAAAATCTCATAGGATTCGGAGGTTTCAAAATCATTTATCAGCAGAACAGCATCCGGATTCGCCTTTTTTGCTGCGCGGAAGACTTCTCGTACAAGCCGTATTCTTCCCAGTTCCCTGCATATTCTCGTTATTCCGTTGTCATATTTGTTGAAAACGGGCATTATAACAACTTCGTTTATGACGTCCCAAATATCAATTACCCCTGCGAAATTTGCCACATCCCTGCGTATGCGGTTAAGCTGCATCTGAAGAATTTCAGCGTTTGTATAATCAAGAAGCCATGGGGCAGTTAATGTGTGCCAGCACAGCGGATGCCCTTTCAGCGTGCAACCTTTTGAAACCAGCCATTCCGCGGCTTTTTTCAGGCTTTGTGTGTCAGGTTTTCCCGGAACGGGTTCAAATCTGGCCCAGTAAAAAGGAAGTGTGCAATAGTTAAAAATTTTAAAAAACTTGTTAAATATCTCTTCGGCCAATTCTTTTTTCTCGCCTTCCAGCTCGCCGTTCGCAAGCGGAACGGATTCAAAAGCCCCGCAGCCAAACAGGAACCGATGCTTTGTCTGTTTTACTGTAACCTCGGTATTGGCAAGCGGCTTTCGGTCTTTCGTCAAAAGTGTTATTTTTTTCTCTCCCATCCGATGTCTGTACGGGCCGCCTGTTTTATTTTCCATTATAACTATACCCCCTTCCACTTCTCGCATTTTCTTGGCAATTTCAATGGGAATTTCTCACGGAAACTTATAATATTTTTATGAATAAAAACCGAATGTCATTTAATAATCTGTTATTTCCCGGAACAGAAAAAATTACTCCTTTAAACCTGAAGGAACGGCATTTGCAGCCTTTTTAAAAAGCTCGGGACTGATATGACAGTATCCTCCGGGATTTTTATCCAGATATTTCTGATGATACTCCTCCGCAGGACTGTAATTTCTCAGGGGTTCAACTTCAATTACCACCGGTTTGTCATATTTTTTCTGAAGCTCCACTATGGCTTCCCTGATAACGGGAAGATCCCTTTCGTTGATGTAATAAATTCCCGTCCTGTACTGGGTACCCACATCCGCTCCCTGCCTGTTAAGCGAAGTGGGATCAATGGCTTCAAAATAAAGTTTCAGCAACTCTTTAAGTGATATTACCTCCGGATTGTATACCACTTTTACCGTTTCGGCATGACCGGTATTATTATGGCAGACTTCCTCATAAGTGGGAAACAGGGTTTTTCCGTTCGCGTATCCCACCTGCGTCGCTTCAACACCCTTAATCAGTGAGAGGTATTTCTCCATTCCCCAAAAACATCCGCCTGCTAAATATATTTCAGATGCCATTTTATCACCCTTTTTAACTTTTAAATATACATAATTACATTATATATCATATATTCAATTCAATATACAAATTCTTTTAAGTTTTAAAAATCTTTCTGTTCTTTAAAAAAACAGTATTATTCATTGCCAAACCGCCATTTGTCTTTCATCGCTTGTTCAAGCTCTTTCTGCGAAATAATTCAATATAACAAAAAATTCCTGTTCCAAAAAAATACATCAGCATTTAACTAAATTATAAAAAAAGAGCTGAAACCGGCCATAGAACCCTACACATGTTTCTCACTGCATTGTACTTTTTTTCATTTATCCTGAAAAGTGCTGAAGCTCTCCATTGGCTCAATGCTTTGGAGGTAGTAAAAAGAACCCTTTATAGGTAAACTTCAAACGCGATGTGGTTGTGTGGAGGGGGTTATACCAACACGTTTCAATTCCTCATAGGTAAACTTCAAACGGGCGACCGAAGCAACCTATCTACGTCAAAAAACGGTTTCAATTCCTCATAGGTAAACTTCAAACTTTTGACACATGGGAAACATATTTAGTGCCGGCTTCGTTTCAATTCCTCATAGGTAAACTTCAAACTCGTTTTGCCTAAGTTGCGTTTTCTGCTTTCACTAGTTTCAATTCCTCATAGGTAAACTTCAAACTTTGTGTTTGATTTAATAACGTTAATGTTTCCCCGGTTTCAATTCCTCATAGGTAAACTTCAAACAATATCAATTTTTGCGATTGGATTTAGAATATTTGGTTTCAATTCCTCATAGGTAAACTTCAAACCGATGGAGTACTTCAGGGGTAGCTTGTTTTATCGTTTCAATTCCTCATAGGTAAACTTCAAACCCGTAAAAACCGGATAAAAAGCCACTTTTATAAAATCATAACTTTCAAGTTTTTAAGCATTAAAATCCTCAAATAGCTAATATTGCTCAGTTTTAAGATCTGTCGATCCCCGGGGTTTTTTAAGTTACCGGACATCGACAGAATTATTTACTGATAAATATTACCATATATTTTACCAATTTGCAAATTAAATAAAAAACCCCCGGCCGAAGCCGGGGTAAGCAGGTAACAGATAATGTTTATGCATTTGCGCTGTCAGTACTCTTCGCTCTTGCAATGTTGGCGGCTGCTTCACCAAAAATATAGCCGAGCGTCATTGTTACAATTTTCCAGTACAAATCATTGTCAATATTTCAGCCTAATCCCTCAGAAAGGATAATAAAGACAACCGTTGCAATGGTTATCCAGAACTTTCTGCTTGTAAGTTTTTGCTTGAGATTACTCATCCCTTTCAACTCCTCTTTCACTCCCATTTTTCTTTTTTCAATCCAAGGACCATTCAGCTGTCGTGAAGATGAACCATGCGCCTATCATCAAAGCCATTGGATCCGTTTGGTCCGGTGGCAATAAACAGTCCTGCTGCTGTAAAGACAGCATTAAGCAATATAACCAATATCACATTATTTGGAATCCTTCTTATAATACCGGTAAAGCATGGTTATGACTTCTTCACGTGTGGCAACTCTCTGCGGATCCGTTCCGTCTGTAATACCTTCCTTTTTAGCCCATTCCCAGGCCTCCTTCGCCCAGTCGGAAGGCTGATTTTTATCCTGTGTCATGTTATCACCTCCGAAAAGTTCCTTTTGAACAGCTTCCTTAAACTGTTCCCACCCTGTCCACTTGCCGTTATCGTAGAAAATCCGAGGGCATATTTTACCGCTCCAGTCATAATGCCGGCGCAGCCTATCCACTCCCCATCCGCGTTCTTTCAGAAGCTTTGCAACCAGTTCCGCAGCATTCTTCAAAGTCTTTTGCCTGTCTCCGCTTTCGCATATTTCAATACCAATGCTTTTTCTGTTTCCCGTCCCGTTCCCCCCGTCCCCGGCATGCCATGCGACCTCGTTTAAAGGTATGGCTTCAATTGCCTCTTTTTCGTCCACTACAATATGCCAGCTGGCCGTGACATTGTTATTCGGGTTAGTTAACCATGCGCGTTCGTTCCTTGCCGTACTGGTCGGATTGCCGGTAGAATGTATTGTGATATATTCCGGCGTCATGGAATACCCGGGACGGCGGTTGTAAGGCGTAGTTTTGGGTATGTGGTCAGTTACATAACTTAACATGTACCATCATCTCCTTGCTCTATCCAATAATTCGTCAATTTGGACTTCCTGGCGTGTAAGCGACAGCTGAATAGCCTGAAGTACCGAAATCACCTTTTCCACAACTTTTGTATTATCCTCAATTACTTCCGTAAGTTCCGTATCTTTCCGTTTGTCTAAAAACTTTGTTATTACATATATAAGCCCAGCGATGGCGAAAAATCCTATGCCGTATTGCGCCATCTCCGCACCTGGCATATAAACACCTGCTTTCCCGCTCTTGCAATGAATTTTCCGTTATTTGCCCGAGCACCCTACCCAAAATTTTGTTAACCGGTCAACTGATTACTATTTTTTTACATTTCCACCTCACCAGTTTTCCCAAAAAATAGCCGCATTACTTATGCATCCGTCCTGCCAGAAGTCTTCCGTCTTACGTGAAATCTTCAGCCACAGCCCATATCCATTCCTCCTTTCTTTTTGCTTTTTTAAACCGGTTGTCTCCGGTAATGCCGTCCCTTTTCATGTTCACGGTACCGAAAAACGGCATAAAATCATAACAAACAGTCAGGTATCAGTCAGGAAATGTTTGACTGGGTATAAATAAAGGCACTTACGAAAGTAAGTGCCTGACCATTCCCATGGTATTTTTTATATTTCACATTTTTAGGTAGCATACAATTATTAAAAGCTTTTGTTTTCTGCGCAAAACTCATTTGCCGCCAAAATTCTGCAATGCCAACAAAAAAGAGCCTTGTTCAAGGCTCTTGATTTTTTTATTTGTAAAACTGACCTTCTATTTTTTTCTTGAACAGTTGATAGCCGCGATATCTGATCTTTAAGACTTCTATTTCCTTTTCCAGTTCCTCAATCCGCCTGCCAAGCTCATCAAGATTCTCTGATTCCTGAGTGTTTTCAGTCTGTGCGGCATCCTTGTCAAATTCCTTTAGAAACTCCTCAAATTCTTTATCCAAAACAATGTTATAATATTTCTTTTTTAACTCCGATAATATATTTTCTTTTTCTCTGATTTCATTAGCCATTTTTTCGTCATTCTCTTTTAATATTTGCCTAATCATATAATTGTCATAATCCCTTAGTAAATCCATAGTATCCCCCTTTGGCACATATTATTAATGTTTTATTTCTACAATTAGTGTTTTATTTCTACAAAAAAAGATAAAATCATCTTTTATTCTTTAATTTTTTTATTTTTCAGATGTCTCCAAACTCATACTGTAAAATGTTTTCATGTCACATAAATCCCGTCTCTTAAAATTAAAAATCAAATATACCGTTTGCATACAGCCGTTACCGTATGCTCGATGATTTTCAGCCATTTCTCCTTTGCATGAATTCAACTCAACGTGACTTCAAACTCTCGTTCTTTTTACCGTCTTTACCTTTTGCCATGAACCTGACAGTCTGCGGAGCTCTCCACTTCGTTAAAGTGCAGCTTATCATGTCTACGGGTTGCATGAGAGCTTTCATAGAATTCACCCATAGATATTATAACAAACATCCGTTCGGTTATAGACGAGAAAAATCCTTATAGGTAGACAAAAGCGCCACAACAGGTGGAAACATACGGCTTGACGGGTTTTAATTCCTCACAGGAAGGCTTTAATCGAAGAGTGTGGTAACAACAAGGGCTATACATATTCGTTTCAATTCCTTATAGGTAAACTTAAAATGATAATAAGGGCGTCAAAAAGTTAAAAGAGCTATAGTTTCAATTCCTCATAGGTATACTCCAAATCCGTAAAATCCTCATAAAGTCAATTTAACACTCATTAGACATCGACAGACAAAACGTTTATTTAAATTATACCATTAGTTTTATCCTTTTCAATATAAATTGTATGAAATACCTTCGATGTGAAGGTTTCCCACAATGAAAATAGTTTCAATTCCTTATAGGTAAACTTTAAACTAACAATAGACGGTGCATTAAACGCTTTTAATAAGTTTCAATTCCTTATAGGTAAACTTTAAACGTGGAAACGAAGTATTCGTTTTCCACAACGATCATGTTTCAATTCCTTATAGGTAAACTTTAAACTTGCGACGGCTATTTTTATTATCCTTTCAGAAGGGTTTCAATTCCTTATAGGTAAACTTTAAACTCTTGTGAATTTGGGCCTATATCCAATGTCGAGGGTTTCAATTCCTTATAGGTAAACTTTAAACCATCACGCACCGCTTTGCTGTGGTCCTGGTGTTCGGTTTCAATTCCTTATAGGTAAACTTTAAACGTAGAGGGATATATGTAATGTTTGACGCTAAAGGTTTCAATTCCTTATAGGTAAACTTTAAACTTACGGTACCTGTTCCACTGTATGAGCAACATGTAAGTTTCAATTCCTTATAGGTAAACTTTAAACGCCTTTCAGGAGGCGCCTCTAAATAATTATTTATGGTTTCAATTCCTTATAGGTAAACTTTAAACGAGAGGCCGGATGTTACCAGCATACGGACTACTGCGTTTCAATTCCTTATAGGTAAACTTTAAACCTGCGCTCTTCTTCCATGAGTTCGCTGATGCGCTCAGTTTCAATTCCTTATAGGTAAACTTTAAACTCACATCGGAGGTTAAACTTGCTGAGCGTTGGGGAGTTTCAATTCCTTATAGGTAAACTTTAAACAGGTTAAAACCATGAAGAATGAAAAATTAATTAACGGTTTCAATTCCTTATAGGTAAACTTTAAACAAATGATAAAACATTACTTAATATATTAAAAAACACGTTTCAATTCCTTATAGGTAAACTTTAAACGATTATTACCCTTTAGGTAGAATTGACATTATCGATGTTTCAATTCCTTATAGGTAAACTTTAAACACAAGGGATATAGTAAAAAGTGATATAGATTTTTGAGTTTCAATTCCTTATAGGTAAACTTTAAACTAAAAGGTATCATAGAATCTAAAAAGAAACCTAACGTTTCAATTCCTTATAGGTAAACTTTAAACCGAGCATTTTATGCTCGTGGGGTGCATCACCGAAATGTTTCAATTCCTTATAGGTAAACTTTAAACGAGGAACACACTTGTATAGTAAAGGCGATGGTGAGTTTCAATTCCTTATAGGTAAACTTTAAACCCGTAAAACCCTCGTAAAAAGCCGCTTTTATAAAATCATAACTTTCATGTTTTTAAGTATTAAAATCCGCAAATAGCTGATATTGCTCGATTTTTACATCTGTCGATCCCCGGGGGTTTTTAAGCTACCGGAGATCGACAGAATTATTTATTGATAAATATTACCATATATTTTACCAATTTGCAAATTAAATTAATAACCCAGAACGAAGCCGGGGTAGCGCTACAGGAAGGATTTAATTTTAGAGCTGTCAGTTACTTTTTTCCCTTGCCGTTCCTGTCATAATGCCGGCTTTGTGGGTTTATACTGGCGCGAGGAAACTGCAGCTTGTCCACTGGTAGAAATAAAACTTTTACGTGACGTATGAATGCTCTAATAGAAAAAGAACAAAAGAATGCGTCATGAAGATTATCAATAAAGATATATAGAGAACCTCGTTATTGAACATCCTGAGAAGAACGTATTTTCACCTGAAGCTATAGAAAGGATTATTGCAAAAATATCTGAATATGCTGCTTCACAGGTCGAAGAAATAAATCGTGATATAAAAACATATTTACTGACCAACTCGCTGGTATTCAGACTGAAATAAACAACATAGTAAATGTCATAGCAGCAGGGATGTTCCATCCGTCTATAAAGGAAAAAATGGATGAACTTGAAACAAAGGAAGCAAACCTTTTGCTTAAATTAGAAGAAGCCAAATTGCAAGCCAAAACACATGCGCCTACCGAAGATATGATAAGGAAATACCTTCAGAAAGATGCTGATATAAGAAACAAAAGCCCGGAAGAGCAGAAACGCATCATCCGGGATTACGTTAATAAAATAATTGTGTATGAAGATAAAATCGAAATAGATAAAATTGTGACTTTTGATGGTGGAGGCGACGAGAATCGAACTCGTGTCCGGAACCATATCCACAAGAGCTTCTCCGGGTGCAGTCTCTGTTTTGACATTCCCTTCTTATAACGCCCAGAGACAGGCTTTATAAGTCGGTAGCTTCATTAAATCCCACCGGACCTGAAGCCTGATCCGGCTGGTTCCCTGCCTTGATGACGCCGGTATCCCGAGGCGCAGGAACCCCGGGGCCGACGGGCTGCGTGTTACTTACGCAGCAGCTAAAGCGTAGTTATCGTTGTTTGCGTTTATTTTTAGCTCTCGTTTTTTAAAGAGGCCAACGAGAATCCTCTACCCGCTACTCTTGCTTCAATAATCCCGTCGAAACCAATACGCCCCCATATTATTCACTATCACTATATATTATACCATACTTCCAAATTAAGTACCATATAATAAACCGATTTATTGCCTGTTGTACTCTTTCATTTTTTTATCTATCGCACGCTTTGCATCACGTTCAGCCATGGCCCTTCGTTTGTCGTACAGTTTTTTACCCCTTGCTACAGCCAGTTCAACCTTTGCCCAGTTATTTTTAAAATATAATTTTGTCGGTATCAGTGTTAACCCTTTTTGCTGTGTGTAACCTATCAGCTTGTTAATCTCCCTTTTATGGAGCAAAAGTTTTCTGTCCCGTAAGGGATCCTGATTAAAAATATTCCCTTGCTCATACGGACTGATATGCATTCCTCTTACAAAAACTTCGGAATTTTTAATATAAGCATAACTGTCCTTCAGGTTAACTTTTCCCTGCCGTACCGACTTTACCTCTGTTCCTGAAAGTACAATTCCGGCCTCGAAAGTTTCCTCGATAAAATAATCGTGCTTCGCCTTTTTATTCTGCGCTACTATCCTGATTGAATCTTTATCCATTTTCTCGTTACCAGTCCTTTAGCTCTCTGTTATGGAGATTGATAACTTAAAGGGTGGATATAAATTATATACTTTTTTTAATAATAAATCAACACTTTTACTTAATTTATCAGGGGTATTTGCTTGCGATCCTGAACTGATGCAGAGTTATGTCCTAATACCTGAGCAGAAGCCTTACTACGGTCGTATAAGCACCTAAAGCATAAGGTTATTCATTTGTGAATAGCCATCTTCCCACGCCACCGTATGTACCGTTCGGTATACTGCGGACCACTTAGTACGGTAGCGCTATATTGTGATTCCATACTTCCTGTCTAAACACATCAGCTCAGAATGGATTCCCCGCTCTATTATCGGTCCATTTTCAGAATAATGAATTAAAATGAAAAACCCCTGGATTTGGTTATCCAAGGGCTTCTTGGTGCACCATCGGGGACTCGAACCCAGGACACCCTGATTAAGAGTCAGGTGCTCTACCAGCTGAGCTAATGGTGCATATTTTCTTCAATCGGCCTGACAGGATATAATTATACAGATAAAACAGCGATATGTCAACATCTATAAACATCTTTTTATCAATAAATATTTGCAAAAATTTGTATGTTAAAATTGGTTTACCCTTATACAGGTACTTGATTTTTATAGAAATATCCTTCTGCTATTCGATATAATCCTCAAGAACAAGGCTTCCCGCGCCGATAATTACGGCGTTTTCGCCCAGCTCGCCGTTGCTGAAAACAGTTGAAGGACAGTGTTTTGAAACCTCACTTTCCACGTACGTTTTGAGCTGTGGGCATTTTCTGAAGACAGTTCCGCCAAGGACAATTATTTCGGGATTCAGAATACAGATTAGATTACCAAGCCCCACAGCCAAGTTTCCGGCTGCTTTACGCAATATGTCATTTGCAAGCACATCACCCGATTTTGCGGCCTCACAGAAATGATCAAAGGAAATAGAGCTTAAATCATAGTCAACTTTCTCAAGTATTATTGATGATTTCCCTTTTTTAATTTCGTCTATAAATTCCTCCAATAAGACATTCAAGGAGAAATATTCCTCAAGGCATCCTTTTTTACCGCAAATACAGTCTTTACCGTTTTTATCAATTACAGTATGCCCAAAGTAAGTCTGCCGTTCCAGCAGTTTCCCGTTGACTATAATCCCCAACCTTAAACCTACGCCTGCAATCAGATAAGCTATGTTGTGGTGATGCCGCCCGCACCCTTTGCGGAATTCTGCAAGAACGGCCGCATTTGCGCCGTCATCGATGTAAACGGGAAAACCCGTTTTCTCCTGGAGTATTTTTTTTATTGATACGTTCTTCCAGCCTGAAGCAGAAAAATGCTCAGGGTTAAGAATCACTCCATTTTCCTTGTCAACCGGCCCTACAACCCCAAGCCCTATCCCCAGTATTTTGCCTTTGTCAAGCGGGGATATGAATTCGTTAATTATTTCAATTATTCTGCCGATTGTTTCATCAGGCGTATTGCTGGAATACATCCCAAAAGTACGTGAATTCAAAATGTTCAATTCCAAATCCAGAAGCGCAACCTGTGTGTAAGTTCGTGTAATATCAACAGCTATAATATAGCCTGCATCGGGGCAAATTCTGTATATACGGGGTTTTCTGCCCAGTTCCGATTCCCCCGTCTCCGACGCGTAAATCAACCCGTTACTTTCAAGGCTATTCATGGCCCTGACAAGCGTTGACATCGGAAAACCCGTGTGCCGCTCAATTTCACTTCTTGTTACGGCTCCATACCGGTAAATATACTGATATATCTGTTTGCAGTTCTTACTCAGTTTGCCCAACGGACTTTTAAACTCTTTAACCATAATTTCCTCCGGCAATATTGAGTTCCCGGTGTAGTAAAAAGCTTTCTGTCACTAAAGGAATTATAGCATTCCAAACAAAAAAGGTTAATATTTAAGGCACTACAAAGAAACTGTAAAAGCCCGATTTCGTTAATACATTAAACTTAGCACCTCGCTGTTTTGGGGTCCCTTTATCCATTGCCGGTTATAACGAAGGAATAAATATGTATACGATTATACCTGCCATTCCCGCTCCCAGAATTGTCAAAACAGGATGCACCTTATATTTAACAAGTATCAGCAATACAACAACCAATATGCCAACACTCCGAAAATCAATTACGCTTGTCGCTATTGAAAACGAATAATTAAAAACCTCCGTTACCAAATCACTTTTGAAAATACTTGTTTTGGCCACAGATATGCCTGCAGACCAAATCAGTCCCGCAATTACAGGTCTAATTCCATAAAAAATCATAGTATTGACCGGTTTTTCGTAATATTTGAAAAAAAAGCGCGAGACTATCATAATCAAAATCAGCGAGGGCAAAGAAACTCCTACGGTAGAAGAAAAACTCCCGGGAATACCTGCCACTTTATAGCCTATGTAAGTCGCCGAATTTACCGATATTGGCCCAGGTGTAATTTCAGAAATTGAGATAATATCAACAAAATCGGAAGGGCTCATCCATCCGTTGGACTCGGTTTCCTTCTGAATCATCGGAATCATCGCATAGCCTCCGCCGAAGCTAAACAGTCCGATTTTCATAAAAACAAGAAAAAGTTTAATATAAATCATTGCCACCATCCTTTTTATCAGTTATCTCTTTTACTTTTGACGGCCATAACTTATATACCGCAAATCCGAAAATTCCTCCCGTTGAAATGGCAATAATCGGATGTATTTTAAAAAAAGAAACCAAAATTACCGTAATTATCGTTACTGCTGTTCCAATTTTGTCCCGAATTGCGGATTTTCCAACGTTAATTGCCGCAATAATGATCAATGCAACCACTGCAGGCCGGACCCCGGCGAAAAAAGCCTTTACAAACGGGTTATTACCAAACCGGCTGAAAAACATGGCTATTGCAAGAATAACCAAAAAGGAAGGAAGTATAACCCCTGCAGCGGCTGTAATTGCGCCAATTTTGCCCATTATTCTGTATCCTATAAATGTCGATAAATTAATTGCAACTGCGCCCGGAACAGATTGAGAAACTGCAATTATATCAGTTATCTCCTCCTGTTTCACCCATTTTTTCTTTTCCGCCGTTTCCCTTTCAATAAGCGGTATCATAGCATACCCGCCTCCAAAGGTAAACAAACCTATTTTAAAAAAAGTAAAAAAAATTTCCTTTAATTTTTTTAACTTTTTCCGCATATTTATCCACCCTGCAACCATATACATGCAAATTTATCTGACATTTTTGCCGAAATGGTTTAAATATTTTGTTTGGTTCCAAATTTCCGAGTAAATCATAACATATTATTTTCATTATGGCAATAATTAATGGTATAATTTTTCAATTTATTAATTTAAATAAATAAAAGGGCTGATTCCCTTAAAACTCGCCTAAATCCAATTAAAAAACATAATGTTTATTAAAGTCCCAGAACGCAAAAAATACCACATTGGATAAAATGTAATAAATAATGCCACCGCTGAATTTTTTGATATACAAAGAACAGGTTAAAGGATTTTACCGGAATATTTTTACGGCGAATGCATTCCACTATTCTTGATTTACTTTTTATCACCTTTCCGTTAAGATAAATATACAGGCGGTGATAAAATGGACAATAAATTCAACAGTTTTCTTAAGCATCGGCAAAGCCTGCTGTTACAATATAAAATGGGAGATTTGACAAAAAACGAGTTTATAGAGGCTAATTATGCCACCATTGAGCGGCTGGGAATAGAGCCCTTTAAGAGGGTAGATAACGTTAAAAAAGCCATTTACAATTACCATTATTTTAATGTGCTGGCTAAATTTTATTACAGCATGGCCAGGGATTTTCCCGACGGCAGCAAGGAAAAAGCAAGTTTAATAGCTCAGTCAAACAGTTATTACAGGGAAAAAGACAAAGTCACGATGACATTGTTGAAGCTTCTGGATTTTCGCAATGTCGAAGCTTATTTTGTCAAGGTAAAATCGAAAAAGCTCCAAAACAAATTATTTGAAATAGTCATAAAGGATCCTGACGTACTGTTTGAAATTAATGCTTTATCAACTCCCTACGGCGGAATGGAGTCTGATTATATCATACTGCATTCCACAAACCCTTTCATTCTGAAACGTCTCAAAGAAGAGGGAGTTTTTGCGGATGAAAAGAGAAAATCTCTGGCAGACAATTATATAAATCAGAAATATTAATTTTTTAAGTTTTTAAATTTACTTTCCGAACTTTTCCCCTGCATTAATGACACGTACAGAATGCGGGGGAATTTTTTAATTTTTGCTCAACTTATTGACTTATCCGTTTTTTTCAGCCCCCTTTTTAAACTTATCTCTTAATAAATATGGCAAGATATTTTTTCCATTAGCATAGTATAACTGTTTTAAATTAATTAGGGAAACTTATGTAAACATTTAATAGGCATGTACATATTATGAAGTAGAAAACAATAAGGAGGTGTGAAATATGGATTACAGAGAAGCGCTGGAGGCTACAAGACGTTCCGGCAGCCGTGTGAGAGGCCGTGATGAACAAGAAGAGCGCACCCTTGCCCGTAACGTTTGTCCTCAAAAGGAAGGGACAATTTTGAGGATTTTCATTCCCGCCGGGGCAGAAATCAACCTGTTAAACCTGCTGGAAATTTCTTCACCCGGTGGTATCTGCATAATCGTAAGGCTTCCTTTCCTGAAGAGATTCTTCTCAGGTAAAGACATTGCTGAGCTCTTCGAGGAAATAAAACGGGCAGGAGGAAGAATTGAATTTGTTGACTGAGCGGATTTCCTGAGGTGGTTCCGTAAGGAACCACCTCTTTTTCCTCCTGCCAAAACATAGCTTATTGAAACGTATTAATCCTATATCATAATTATTCAAACTGAAGATGATTTATAACACCAATCTGATCAAAAATTTATGGCGAAAAATAAAAAAATACAGATATCATACCTTTTGGTGCCGAAAGCGGGACTCGAACCCATATGGCTTTTCCCTCTTATCAAAATTGTAAAGCTCATAATACAAAGATTTTTTATTGATTAATTCTTCATGAGTTCCGGCTTCCACTATTTCCCCATTGTCTATAACGTAAATTCTATCCGCATTAGTTATACTTGACAGCCTATGTGTCACAATTATTGTTATTTTATCTGCTCTGTACCATCTGATATTGGAATATATCATGTATTCAGTTTCAGCATCCAAAGAGGAAAACGTTTCATCAAGAATAAGAATATCAGGATTGTTTACGAGCGCTCTTGCTATCAGCAAACGACTTTTTTGCCCCCCAGATAAAGTTACGCCCTGTTCACCCAATAATTCATCATACTGATGCGGCAGTCTCATTATATAATCATGCAATTCGACCATCATGCAAATATTATGTAACTGTTCATCGGTAATATCCCGCCTTCCCAATAAAATGTTATTTTTTATCGTATCAGCAAATATGAAAGAGTCTTCATTAACTAATTTAATATGCTTGTTCCATTCTGTAAGTTTTATTTTTTTCACTGGTATACCGTCTATTAATATATCACCACAGTCAGGCTCGTATTTCCGTGATAACAGTCTTCCAATTGTTGATTTTCCACTCCCGCTTTTTCCCACAATTGCAATTATTTCATTTTTGCAGAATTTCATAGATATATCTTTCAATATAAGTTTATCTGAATTATATGAAAAATTTATTTTTTTCAATTCAACAACTTTATATTCATGAGGAAATCCTTCCTGCCCGTATTTTATTTCTTTTTCATTAAGCAATGTTTTTATATTAACTAAATATGGCTTTCCATTTTGTAATTCTATAACATAGTTGAAAATAGAAAGAATATAATCCATCGCATTGCTGGACAACTCATAAGCAATAATCATAGTTCCAACGGACATTTCCTTGAAAATTGCGTTATAACCAATAATAGCCAAAATAATAACTTGCGGAAACCATTTACACCATTCTTTCAATAGAGTTATGTTAGAAGTAATTTTAATTTGTTTAAGACAACTATCAAAGTAATTCTTAAATATTTTATTGAACACACCTGCTTCCCATTTTTCACGATGAAAAGCAATAACCTGTCTTGTATGTGTTAATGCCTCGTCGAAAAATGCCATTATTTTATTTTCATTTTCCATAATAATTTTGCGATTGTCCCTCACCAATCCCCCCGTTTTTCGTTCCAAAATAATGATAGCAATTGAACCAATAACAACGAACAGTATAATTTTGTAATCAATGTGAATAAGATACACTGTATAAACAATAAACAATATTACCACATTTATAAATTGAGGTAAAATAAAAGAAACAAAATGAGTGCATATGGCAGCATCCCGCAATATATAATTAGTAAAATCTGCGGTCTTTTTTCGCATAAAAACATCTAATGGCAATGAATAAATTTTATTTATAATTTCACTACACAATGAAATCCGTGACATCATTTGATGTTTTAACATGATATATGGATTTAAGGAATACAAAAAAATGTTTATTAATGTCAATAATATTATAATTATAAGTGTTTTAACGAATAATGCCGTACTAAAATTTACAAAAACATTGTCTATAAGAACTTTCTGCATACTAATTAATAACAGTGATGAGATATTTGTAACCAATAGCAATAATAAACTTGTAAAAAAATAAATCCCTTTAGATTTTATAATTTTAAAAATAAACTTAAACAAACTAACTCCCCCATGTACGATCAGTTTGATATTTATACAGTTTAAAAAATTTACCCCTTTTTCTAATCAAATCTTCATAACTGCCGCATTCCACTATGTTTCCATCATCAATAACAAAGATTTTTTTAAACCCCTTAATATTAGAAAACTTATGTGAAATAACAATTAATGTTTTATCAGCAAAATATGTTTCAAGCATTTTTTTGATGTATGCTTCAGAAATGTTATCAAGATTAGAAGTAGCCTCATCTAAGACAATAATACTCGGATTTTTTAATATAATTCTCGCAATTGATATTCGTTGCTTCTGCCCACTGGAAAGCTCATGTCCTTGCTTCCCTAAAACAGTATCATATCCATCTTTGAGTTGTAAAATAAATTCATGCGCCATAGCTTTTTTAGCAGCATCAATTACCTCATCTAATGTCGCTTCCGGGCGGCCAAACAGAATATTATCTTTAACAGACATTGAATAGATAAATGGCTCTTGAAATATAAAACCAATTGATTCTCTCAAGTCCTTAAAAGAATAAAGTTTATTTGATATTCCGTCAATTAATATTTCTCCTGATGACGGGTCATAAAAACGTGCAATCAGTTTAGCAATTGTGGACTTTCCACTTCCGCTTTTGCCAACAAGCGCTATATGTTCTCCTTTATTAATTTTAAGGTTTATGTTTTTCAGTATTTGTTTATCTGAATTATACTGAAAACTTACATTACGAAATTCAATTTCGCCCGATATTTTATGATTTACGGGCTTTTCAGGTTCTTTAACCGTTACTTCCATATCCAGAAATTCAATAATAAACTTTGCATGATGTAAATATGAAAACATATCAACAATGCGGGAAGACATTTCCGTTAAATTAGAAAAACATAAAAAGTAATATGTATTAACCAAAATAAAATCAGATATAGCTATATCACCGCTTCTTATACGCAAAAAACTAATTATCAATATAAAAACTCTGCCAATCAGCAAAATAAGTTGCCTTGCAGACCCAGTGTAAAAACCAATCATAATACCTTTAACAAAAATATCGTTAAATAATGTAAGATATTTCGTAAATCTTTTTTTGATCCATTCTTCACTATTATAAGAACAAACGGTTGGAAGCGATGAAATTGTTTCATATGCTACAGTATGGTATTCTTTTCGTGACTGTGTAATCCTTTCATCTGCTTCAGCCTTTCTTTTTTCAAACGGCAATCCCGCTACGAAATATAAGCCAATAACCAATATAGTAAAAAGAAAAATCACATAATCTGTATTCAATATTATGATTACAGCGATACATATGGTAAAAATTTTTGCTAAAACCGTTCTAAATAAAGCATCATAAATATTGCTTACATAATTAATATCACCTGAATAAATAGATAGTTGTTCACTTACGGGATTCTTCTCAAAATAATCAAACCCCAGATATCTTTGCTTTTTTAATACCTGTAACTGAACATTTTTTATTGAATTAAGGATGACTGTGCTGATACATGTTTCCTTCATTTTATTTAGCAAAGGAATAATAGAAATAACAACAAACACTAAGGTTAAAAATATGATAAACAAAACAATATCTTTACTTGGAATAATAAAATCAATAAATAATTTAAAATACACAGGCACAACCAGGCTGCATCCTGAAATTAGCAAGTGTAAAAATATCATTAAAAATAGTTTTTCTTTATATTGAAAAACAATTTGAAACAACCATGAAAATATTTTTTTATAATTTTTCCACATTAAAAATATCTCCTTAGTTGTTTGTACAGCATAATTTTTGTATAAGTGTTTTTTATATTGTGCTAATACTTATTATACAAGGTTTAGATTTTAAAAAGCTGTTGTCAAATTTTACAAATAATATGCCAAAATTTTACTCAATTATTAACTGTTTTACATATTCAACAATAAAGATAAATATTCCATTCTAAGTTCAGAATTATCATTAAACACGCCTTTTGAAGTTTTTGTAATAGTATTAACTCCGGATTTCTTAACTCCTCTCATCGACATGCATAAATGCTCTGCTTTTATTATTACCATAGCACCACGGGCATTGACTTCCTTCATGATAAAATCACATATCTGCTCTCCCAGACATTCCTGTAGTTGTAACCTTTTGCTGTAATAATCAACTATTCGCGAAAATTTACTTAACCCTAATATAGATTCATTATTGGGAATATATGCTACGTCTATTACTCCAAAAAACGGCATAATATGGTGTTCACACATTGAATAAAAAGGAATGTCTTTAATAATAATCCCATCACCATGTTTTGTTTCTTTAAATAATTTAACTGTATTTTCCGGTATATCCTGATAACCCGAAAAAATTTCCTTGAACATCTCTGCTACGCGAGAAGGGGTTTCAATTAAACCTTCTCTATCAGGATCATCCCCTATTTCTATTATTAACTCCCTAATTAATGATTTTATTTTTTCAGTATTCATGTTTTACAACCCCTTTAACAATATGTTGTTAAAGAAATATTTTGCTATTTTGTATTATTTTTACTTCTTCTAATAATTCATTTAAATTGAATTTCCGATATAACTCAACTCTTCCTTCCTGACGAATCATTGACTTAAACTTGGGTATTAACGCTTTTTCGCAAATGTCCAACAACGGAATAATAACAAAATTTCTTTCTTTGTATCTTGGATGCGGAATAATTAGATTTTCTTCGTTTATTACCTCATCACGATAAAATATTATATCAATATCAATGTTTCTCGGTCCCCATCTAATATTTCTTTCCCGTTGCATTAATCGTTCAATATTTTGCAGTGACGATAACAATTCATATGGATTGAGAGTTGTCTGTATTGAAACACATAAATTTAAAAAAGGCCCCTGATCCACATACCCAACCGGTTCCGTATTATAAATGTTTGAAACTGCAACAAGACTAATACACGGATTCTGGATAATATGATATAAAGCAGTCTTAAGGTTCTTTTCCCTATCGCCTATATTTGACCCCAAACTCAATATAATGTCATCCATAGTTCTTATCAACCTCAACTTCTGCATAATCCAAAATACCATTAATAGGCGCGGAGGGTTTTCGTATACGCACAATAATCCGCGTTATTGGCTTTGAATAAAAACTGTGAATTTTTTCAGCTATACGTTCAGCAAGGAACTCTATTAAATTATATCTTTGGTTTTCAATTTCATTTTTAACAATATTATATATTTCTACATAATTTACCGTATTTTCCAGATTATCGTTCTTAATACATTCTTCAGATATGTATACAACCACATCGACCTGAAAAATCTGCCCTAATTTCTTTTCCTCGGGTAATACGCCATGATAACCATAAAATTGCATATTATTTAATTTAATCTTCAACATAGTTATTCAGAATCCTATTTATAATTTTAACTGTTTGGATTGTTTCACTAATATCATGAGCTCGTACAAATTTAACCCCTTGCGAAATGCCATATGCTGTCGCAGCAAGAGTAGCAGGTAGAATTTCGTCACTGGATTCTGCTTTCAAATAATTTTTTATAAATGATTTCCTTGAAATTGCCAACATGACCGGGAAGCCAAGGATTGTTAATTCCCGAAAGCGTTTAAGTATTTCAAACTGTTGGTCTGCACTTTTTCCGAATGTCGCTCCGATACCCGGATCAACGATAATATTTTCCTTACTTACACCCGCTCTAATTGCTGTGTCTACACTGTTACGTAAAAACTTAATAATATCACCAATTATATCATTGTAACGGTTATTTGTAGCATTATGCATAATAACAAGGCCGGCATTGTATTTTGCAACTAAATCTGCAATTTCAGGATATTTTTGAAGACCACAGGAATCGTTAACAATACTACACCCGTTTTTCAAGGCTTCTTCTGCTACAGCAAGCTTAACAGTATCAACAGAAACAGGAACATCAACTTCTTTTGCCAGAGCTTTTATTACAGGAATAACTCTGTTTAATTCTTCCTCCTGGCTTACCTCAGTATATCCTGGAGCAAAAGACTGACCCCCTACCTCAATAATATCTGCTCCCTGACTTACCATTTCTTTTGCACGATTTATGGCAGCTTCTAAGTTCATATATTTTCCGCCGTCAAAAAATGAATCGGGTGTGACATTCAGAATACCGACAATATACACTTTGCGTTTAAGAGGAAACAAGTACTTACCTGCACGAAATACGCAATTATTTGATTCCTGAAGTTGAAGAATAACCTTTTCAAGTGCTTGTGTTTCTTCTTTCAAAAAATATGGCTGAATACGCAATCTTGAAAGCAGCTTCCGGTATTGAGATATTGTTCCCATCAGTAAAACATTTGAAGAATCAATTTTGTTAAAGTAAATATCTTTATGTATGGCGGCTTCTCCGCCCATAGACAACATTTCCTGTTTAATGATATTTGCAGCCACTGAAGATGCATTCTCTATCATTATAAGGAAATGCCTTGCTTTCCACTTCATTATATTAATTTCATCAATATGGGCTCCGGTTTTTTTAATTTCGGCAACAACTTCTTCTAAATCATTTGGGTATACAACATATGCATTTTTCATGGTTACTTAACACCATCCTGTTTTTCTATAGCTGAAACAATGCCGAAAATACCGGCATTAGTGAGGCAAGCTGATCCTGCCATTATCTAATATATCTTCTGACATTATTGGAGAAGTTGAGCCCGGAATAATTTAAATTGATAATCAAAACTTAAAGAATTACCATAAAACCCTTCCAAAAGTGCGGGGGTGTAGACATGACTTCTCCTCTATCTATGCGTATTTCAGCACTCATAAAACCCACACATCCACTATATTAACACATCCGCCGGATTGTTCTTTTATAGTTTCCATTTTCTGTATAATAATACAATTTGTTTGTATCTTGCATTATAATTCAAATTAAATTATATGTCAATAGTTTTATTTTTTCTATTTTTATCTTTATTAATATACAAATTACAAATTTATATTAATATTCCATAAATGTTTCTTTATATAGAATTTAAACCAACTTTTTTATTATATGCAGATTTTATGAACTTCATTTTGTAATGCTTCTATTCTTTTCTTCTTCACTCCACTTACATTTATCGTAAGCCATGCAACAAAAACAATTTCTCGATTTCTTATCAGCCTCATACAAATATTTCGACAACAAATCTCTGCCGCCATTTTCATCTCTATGATTTTCAACAGCATTTAAAACCTGATTTATTTCATTTTCATAAAAACCCGCATCGTTCATTATTTTTCTAATAATGTCCAGTCCTGCTATATTATGAGGAGTACCGTTTTCATACTCTTTAACTCTCCCCACATCATGCAACAAACCTGCTGCATATATCAGCTCTTTATCAATATTATCATCATTTTCCAAGGCCATAATATACATAATTCTTGCAACATCAATAAAATGCTCTAATGTATGTTTGCAAAATTCTCTGTCCTTTTCAAACTCTTTAAGCTTTTGCAAACAATCAAGGTAGATTTTATGATGCAATATCTTTTTAATTCTATTCATTAATTATGAACACATCCTCTGCTCGATTTATTAACTGAATGCTGTATTTTGCTTAGAGGTCAAATTTTGAACCGTTTAAGGAGCCTTCTTTACCTTTTAATAAAAATAAGACTCTGTCACTAATAATGATTGATTATTAACATATTCGTGTGAAACTACCCTTGCCTATTCATCTGTTAGAGAAAATAATCTTCCGTCTTCCCATTCAAAATGGTTATTGGGAATAACTGATTTTTTCAGAACAAATTTCAATTTATTGTTATCTACCAAGGTAAATACCCATTTGTAGCTTTCATCCGCAAATACTGTTTCCATCACAACTTCATTACCTTTTCTAATCAGTGTTCCTGAAGGCTGATAGGACACGGCAATGTCCTGAATAATTGAAAATTTATCTTTATCGATAAAGATATATGGCACAATATTAATATCCTTCTCATCCTTGGTATAGTCAGGAACATACCTGCCTGAATCAAGGGAAAATGTCTTTTCATTACATCCTGAAAGCAACATCAATATTACTACAAAAAAAAAACAATGAAAAATGCCGGCTGTTTTCCATACATAGATACTACCTCCGCTAATTCTGATTTGCTGAATCTATGAAACCAACGGAATTATTGGTCTCCGTGAAACTTGACCACACTTTTCATACTTCAATGTAGTCAAGACGAATACCAGCAAAATGTTCTTCATCCTACCGACCGTAGTGTGAGATACCCCACGGCACGAGCAATGCTTCGTCCTAACAGTTAGCTGTTTTAAGGTATTTTTGTATTTTCTTTTGCTTTGCGGTCTGGAGTGTTATGCCTATCAGTTCCTTTGCCTAAATTTTAACACAGTTGCTTTTTATTAGTCCAGTCTTAATTGTTAGACCGGACGGGGTTTATCCGATTTGGAAAGGGTAAGAGTATCTGAAGTGAGCTTTATACTTTGCTTAAGGCGGTATTGTATCAATGAAAACGACGTATAGTCTTGAAGCGCCGCACGCAGTCTCAGCATCATGGAAAAGCCATCCTGATGCCAGGCATTCCGGAGGGGTTTATTATTGCCATAATTATATTATAACTATATCGGACGTTTAAAGAGGCGACATAATACGAATTGTGCCTGTATAAACATTTTTAACAGAACAGATAAACGGTCAAACCTTAATTGACGCCATAAAAAAATCCCCTTTTTAAAGGGGAACCACGTTGTTTTCTGGTGCCGAAGGTGGGACTCGAACCCACACGGAGTTTGAGCTCCACTGGATTTTGAGTCCAGCGCGTCTGCCAATTTCACCACTTCGGCGTGTCGCTTTTTTATCTTAACACATACTTTGACAGAAATCAAGAGGAAAGTCTATTTGTAACCCATGGAATAAATAAGTCCCAGTAATGCCGTAATAATTATACCTATTCCAATTCCCAACAATACACTTTTACCGTGAATCTTTCCCATAACCTGTCCTTCCCGTTAACCAGATATCAGCCCGTTTGTGAACCTACTTGCACATGCGGGAAATAAGTTCAATTTCGCCCTTTCCCATATTGAGCATTCTTGCGATTTCAGTACTGCTAATCCCTTTTTTGTATAACTTTATAACTTCATTTTTTCTTTCGTCCAATGAAATAAGCTTGCCCTTTTTTCCTTGAAGGAAACCGGCGTATGCTTCTTCAGAGCGTGGGGTATTTTCCCCCTCTGTTTTATCCGGTTCTTTAATATCGTCAACCGCGTTATTCGCGGGTTGGATAATCTCAGCGTTACTTAAATTTCCGGTTTTTTCATCAATTCTTGCCAGTAAATCTTCAATGCTTTTCTGTTTTTCTTCAAGCCGATCAACAATATAACCCGAAAAATTATTCAGTTCGTTCAACAATTGCTCAGCATCTTCAATCACCTGCCGCAGCTCGTGTTCCCGCTCATCAAGTTCCAAACGGTAATCCCGCGCATTCTTTTTCTCAACCGCCATCCAGATTAAAGCAAAAAAAACTATACAAATCCCTACCAGAATAACGCAAATGTAAAAAATCTCCATTCCCGCACCCCTTACATTTTTCATTTGTAATTATTAACCGGGTTAATGCTTACAGGCGTATGTCTATAGTACTGCCCGGCATTTTTCCTCCGTAAGGTTTTGACTTGCTATTTTTTTCTTTATTCAGTTTTTCCCTGCTATTTTCACTGTTCTGCTTCCGCTCTTTGTTATTCCTTTCATTATTGTCTCTGATATAAATTTCACTGACTTCCTTCTGGTTGTTTACCTGCCTCATGTTCTGTTCCGACTGTTTCTCAACGGACTGAAGCTTACTTTGTAATGCAGCATGGACGCTGTGCTGCTCGTTAGCCTGTATTCTTGACACATCAACGGTTTTTGGTATCATCACCTGAAAATCAATAGGTCTTATCGGCATAAAACCACTTCCCGATTTTTAACGCATTAATATGCGCCAATCTTTATATCGGCACCTTCTTTATATAATGTACAGTGCTGTAATGTCTCTTTCACATGCATAGTAGCCGAACCAATCGAAATCTTCGTTCCGCTGTACAAATAGTTCTCCACCCTTATACGTCCCTGAGCTTCCATCTGAAGTTTCTCCTCAAGCTTTACCAGTTCTTCCCTGTATTCGCTAATTTTGTTCTCATAGAAAACTTTTGAACGCAGGCTTTTTTCCAGCAGTTCCTTTTTCTCGTCGGTCAGCCTTCCTATCGATTCAAGCTTCTGAAGCAGCATTATTACCTGATCGGTTTTTCTTATATTCTCCTCAAGATTTGACAATTCGGCCTTAACCACTTTATATCTTTCTCTTACATTGGGATCGACGCCCACTTCTATTACGGTATTTGTTGCGAGGTAGCTTCCTATTACTTTTGCATCAATTTCCCTTCCTACCCTCGTGATTCCGCCTACAAGTAAGCCTTTTCTTCCACCCAGTTCAAGCCGGTTACCGCATTTGACGTCGGAATGCATGATCGCTTCGGCTTTCAGATCATTCGCCGCTTCTACAATACTGTTTTCAATATACCTCGCTACTATGTTACCTCCTGCAATTAAAACACCCTTATTGTTTCCCGTCATTCCCCGTCTGAGGATTATATTGCCGCCGGCCTTGATTGTAGCAGCTTCAACCACTCCAAAAACTTCAACGTCTCCTCCTGCTTCAACAGTAAAGCCTGATAAAACATTGCCGCGAATAAAAACGCTTCCGACAAAATTAATATTCCCGGTTGAATTATCAACGTCTGCCGGCACCTCGTAAGTTGCGAATACACTCAGCTTATCGTTTTCATACTTTACCTGTCCGTTTATGGCGGAATAAAAACTTAACCCGTCTTCACTCGTATATACATTGGAACCTTTGACTATCCTTGCCGGTTTTCCGCTGACAGCCTTTATTATCGAACCCATTACGTTTATTCCGTCTATTCCCGGAGTGGGAGGAATAACCTCACAGATCTTCTGATCTTTCTGTGCACTGACAATGTAATCCAAATCCCTGTAATTAACACTGCCGTCTTCCATTATGACGGGTTTCTTTTCCTTGTTAATATCAATCAAAAAATTGATTCTTCCGTTTTCTCCATGTACAGGAGCCAAACCTTCCGCTATAAGTACGTCCTGATCATAAACCGGGTTCTCAGCCAGTTTCCTCAACACATCTTCTTTAATGCCATAAACAACCCCATTCTTCTCCAGTTCTTCCAAAAGCTCATTTATCCCCGGCGTATTTTCTCCCTGCTCCGACTTTTTAATTAAAATAAAGGCTTTCATTCTGTCGGGACTGACCGAAACTTTTACAGAGGTACCTATTCCTGCGGAACTCATTATTTTCCCCCACAATACAAATCATTATGATCCAAGTAATAAATATTTCTGTCGTTCCAGTTTTGCACGCATTCTTAAAATTGCTTTAGTGTGAAGCTGGGATATGCGGGATTCCGATACCTTCATAATTGCGCTTATTTCCTTTAATGTAAGTTCTTCAAAATAATATAGTGAAACCACCATTCGTTCCTTTTCCGGCAATTTGTTTATTGAATCGGCCAATATATCCTTAAGCTCCATCAATTCAATTCTTTTTTCGGGTAGAATATCTTCATTTTCATTGATTGCGTCAAGCCCGGTTTCATAATTCTGTTCAAGATAATCTTCCAACGAAATCATTGTCGACATGTTGACTTCCTGAAGTGTTTTGTTCAGTTCCTCAACCGATATTCCCATTCTTGATGCAACCTGTTCATCTGTGGCCGCGTGCCCTAATTCGTTCTCCAGCTCGGCATATACCTTTTCAAGGTCTTTGCTTTTTTTCCGCAGCGACCGCGGAGCCCAGTCGAGTTCACGGATACTGTCAATAATCGCTCCCCGAATTCTTAAAGAAGCATAGGTTTCAAATTTGACTCCCTTATTTATATCAAATTTGTCAATAGCGTCGATCAAACCAAAAATGCCGTAACTTACAAGATCGTCATATTCAACGTTCGAACCGAAGTATATACTCAATCTTCCTGCCACATATTTAATAATATCAGTATATTCGAGTATTAATTGCTGCTTAATGGAAGGATCCCTGGTTTCATAGTACTTTTTCCATAATTCCTGCTGTCTTTGTTGATTGGCCGAAGACATATATACCCTCCATTTCTGTTAGACAGCCATTATGGCTTATCTTTTGTATAAAAATAATTACCCCGCAGTATAAAACGCTTAACTGGTAATATTATCTATCCTCTTATCACTATTTTAACCTACAGATGACATATGTCAACCATTTTTATTCATTTTCTACACCTATACCTAATATACCATATATATTTTAGTCAGAATAGACATAATACCCACCACTACTTTTCCGACTGTTTCAGCTCCTCCCTGATAATTTTGCTGACTTTTAACGGCTCGAACTCATCAAGTATATTTTCGTTTTTTTCTTTCGACATTTTCTCCTTCTGTTTTTGCTCCTTCTGCTTTTCCTCTTCTTTCAATGCCTCAATTTTCTCTTTTTCTTTCTTTTCCTTAACCTGGTTGTAAACTGTCTCCAGATTATGACGTGCAATAAAACCAATGATATAAAATACAACCATCGTTACTATCATCTGAAGAAGTATTTTGTCATTGGTCATGGAACGCACAAGCCCTATTATACCGGATATAATTGTCGCAAATAACGCAAGCAGCAGAGGAAGTCTCTTAATATAATACATTTTTTCCTCCCATAATTCGCTGATTAACTCATAATATTCTAAGCAAAGTAAAACATGAATAAAGCAGTCATTATATATAAGTGACTCCAAAACCTATTGTCTTAATCATCAAACGGCCGTCTTCGGAATAAAACTCGATGGTCCTTCCGTGAGTTCCGCCCGTATCTTCGGCAATCAGCGGAATATTCAATTCCTTCAAAACTTTTTTTGTTGCCTCCACATTCCGCTCCCCAACCCTGATCATATCTGAAAGGGAAGAATATGAAAACATCTGCGCTCCTCCGGCAATTTTCGCAACAATATTTTTTTTGTCAGCACCGTCTTTCAGCATATTCTCCAGAAGCAATCTTATTCCCGTGTCCGCAAATTTTGCTTTGTTGGCCTTATTCTTTGCCTGTTCCGACCAAGGAAGCATAATATGTGCAAGCCCGATCATTTTTGTCTTTGTATCATACAGTGCAATTCCGACACAGGAACCAAGCCCCAGCGTCACCAATACTCCCGGATGAAAAGTGTGTTTCAGGTCTGCCATTCCCACCTTTATGATATTACTTTCAGCCATCAGCATATTGCTCCTAATGAATTTAAAAGTTTCAGGTATGAATCTGTATCAGGTACAAGAAAGAAATCCCCGATAACCCTGTGCATTCCTTCAATAAATTCGGTCTCAATATACAAAACTTTGTCGGTTGTTTTTGCAAATTCAATTGCCGGAACACTCAGTATCGCACCGGCCATGTCAATTGCAATATCAGGGATATCAGGTTTTATGGAAAGTCCGGTAAGGGTAGATATAGCAGACAGATAAGATCCGGTAAGTATGTTTCCCACTTCTTTTAATGCCGACAGGGTTATTTCGTTATATTCCACTTCCTCATCAGGGTTTTTGCCCATGAGCATATTAATCAGCTTTTTAGCTGCACCCTCTTCAAGGACGAAAAGTATGTAGCCGGAAATATCGCCGCGGATTCCGAGAAGAATACCGGCAACCGGAGTTTCAGCGCCTCCAACAACCTCACTGACTTCAGAAAATCCCATGATTTTTATCTGGGGCACTTCCATATTCACTTTTTTATCAAGCATTTTGGCAAGAGCCGTTGCAGCGTTTCCTGCACCTATATTTCCGATTTCTTTTAAAATATCCAGATGGAATGAATTCAGAAAAATCTCATCCATGCTCCATAACCCTTCAGTTCAATTTTTACATGGCGTTTAAGCCGGAATTAATTCGGATATCAGTCTTTCGAGATTTAAAAGCGTTATCAGCCTTTCACCGCTTTTCGCGACTCCGCTTATATAATCAACATTAATGTTGCCGGAAAAACCTGTAACGCTTTCAATAGCAGTATCTTCAACCTGAAGCACTTCAACAACGGCATCAACTATAATACCATAACTTATGTTGTTGCCGATGTCCACCATAACAATCCGGGTACTGTCGTCCGCCTCCTTTTCAGGAAGCCCGAACCTCGTTCTTAAATCCATTACAGGTAAAACTTCACCCCTAAGGTTGATAACCCCTTTTATATACGGGGGGGTTTTCGGAACCCTCGTAATTGTCATCATTCTTTCTATTATCGTAACTTTATTTATATCAGCCCCGTATTCATCATTGTCTATTCTGAAAACAACGTATTGTTTTTGATTGGCTGCCACCGTTAAGTCCCCCTTTGTAAAACAGGTTATACTATCGCATTCACATCAAGAATTAAAGCCACATTACCATCGCCAAGAATAGTGGCGCCCCCGAGGAAACGTATGCCTGACAGCAGTTTTCCCAGAGATTTTATAACAATTTCCTGCTGATTTATCAGTGAATCAACTATAAGCCCGGTCAATTTCTCACCCTTTTTGACAACCACGCAGGTAAGATATTTCTTATTTGCGTCATCCTCCGGAACTTCTATATCCAGTACTTTATGCAGGCGAATAATGGGAATAACCGTGTCTCTTAATACCGTAACCTCCTGGTTGCGCACATACTTTATATCCTGCGGGTTCAGGTTATAGATTTCACGAATGGAATTCAGCGGGATTGCATATTTCTCATTTCCGACCATAACCAGCAAAGCCTGAATAATCGCCAGTGTCAGCGGCAGCCTGATAATGGTCTTGCTGCCCTGTCCCCGTCTTGAAATCAGCTCTACATTTCCTCCAAGAGCCTCAATTTTTGTTTTTACCACATCCAGACCTACACCACGTCCGGACAGATCTGTAATCTTGTCCGCCGTACTGAAGTTGGGCATGAACAAGAACTGGATAATTTCCTCGTCGGTCATCCCGTTCAGTATTTCTTCGCTTTCCAGGCCTTTTTCGAGAACTTTTTTACGCACTTTATCAACATTTATTCCTGCCCCGTCATCTTCCACTTCAATAACCACATTATTGCCGTCCTGATATGCCCTGAGCCATATGTTTCCTTCTTTGCTCTTCCCTTTTGCAATACGTTCGTCGGGCTTTTCAATACCGTGGTCGGCAGAGTTCCTAATTATATGAACAAGCGGCTCGCCTATTTCATCTATAACAGTCCTGTCAAGCTCGGTATCTTCACCGGACATATGCAGTACAATATCCTTGTCCAGTTCTTTCGCAATATCCCTGACCATTCTCGGGAAGCGGCTGAAAACAGTCTCGACAGGAACCATTCTCGCTTTCATCACGGCATCATGCAGATTTGTTGTAACACGCTCAAGGTTTTCCAGCGTCTGTGCAATGTCACGGTCCCTTTCACCTGCGGAAATGATTCCGTCAAGCCTTGTTTTCAAAATGATAAGCTCACTGACGAGATTCATAAGCACGTCAAGCCGCTCTATGTCAACACGTACGGTCTTTGAAGTTACCTTTTTGTCATTGGCTTTATGTACTGCAGCATCCTTCTTTTCCGGTTTGCTTTCCTTTACGGTTTGCTGCTTTGCAGTGTCCTTTTCCTGGGCAGAGTTAATGTTTTCCAGATGTTTTGCTGTTATTTCGGTAACTTCAACTTTTCTTACTTCGGATACAGAATTAATTTCCCTGACAAAAAAGTCCTTGTCTTTTTGCGTAATTACAACCACGGTGAAATAATAATCAAATTTTTCATCCTCTATGTCATTTACCGGGGGTACAGACTTAATAATATCCGAATTCTTTTCCAAAATCTGAAAGACAATAAAAGCTCTGGCAGCCTTTAATAAACATTTCTGATCCAGCTCCACATATATTTCATATACCTTTAAAGACTGTTGAAAAGCCTTTTCTATGACATCTTTATCGTATATGCTTAAATCCACCCGCAAACCTTCGCTCTTTTCCGCCTGTCCACTTTTACTCTCATGCTGCCCGGTGTCCTTTTCCGGTTTCTTTTCCGCCTTACCTCCGGTTGAAAATTCCGAGAGAAATTCAACTAATTCGCTGTATTCCTCATCGCCTTCGCTGCCTGTGCTGCTCACCGTATCCACATAGTTTTCCAGCGCGTCCAGGCATTTAAACAAAACATCCACAACTTCACCGGTGGCCTGTATTCTTTCGTTTCTCAGACCATCCAATACATCTTCCATTTTATGAGTCAGGTTGGCCATATTTGTAAAGCCCATTGTACCAGCCATACCCTTTAATGTATGGGCAACCCTGAATATTTCGTTTAAAATGGAAATATTGCCAGGGTCCTTTTCCAGTTCAAGCAAAGAGTTATTAAGATCCTGTAAATGTTCTCTCGATTCTTCAACAAATATGCCAAGATATTGACTCATGTCCATTTTCTCCGCACCCCCATAACTGCTTACTCTTATTATCGGATTAATTTTATATATTTTTGAGTATTCCTGTTTTCAGCTCAGTTTACCGAGCATTTATATCTTCATCCAACCTTTTCTGATTCTTTCTCTTTGAGTTTCAAAAACAAAACTTATTATTTTTTCACGATCCATGTTTCTAATATGTTTGTATATAACTCCCGTTTCATATCTGATTTTTCCTTTTTCGCGTATCTGTGTGGCACGCACAACCATTCCGGTAAAAACGATTTCCCTGTCCAGCCTCAAATTAACTTTAATATTAGTCCCCGCCTCATGGAAAACGTCAGTTATCATACAAATTCCACCGCCACTGATATCTTTTGTATAACACTTAATCAACGGCTTTTCCACATTAATCTCATCTTCGGAATCGATAACACAATACTCCACCGGCAATTCACAGTCCATTCTGAAAAAAGATCTTCTTTCTATCTTCTCAATCGGGCTTACGGGCCTTATCAGCATCATGGGCACAGGCTCTGCCGCCTTTCCTTCTATTACATCAGCTTCAAACACGTATATGTCATTTTCTCTTGAAAAGTAAACTTTTACTTTCGTACCAGAATTGATGGTATAGATTTTTCCCTGCGTAAAAGGATTATGTATCTTCATTAAGCTGCTGTCCTCATCGTATGACTCAAACTGACTAACCAGGCCGGAAGTTACTTTTTCCCCCTTTTCATCGAACAGCTCCAGTTCCAGTTTTGTTCCCAGTGCTATCTGATGGTACTTCATGTTAACCTCTCCTTAAATCATCGACATAACTATCAGTGCTGCACGCCATAACTGCTGAGTAGTCTGCTGAAAAATCCACGTATTCCTTTTGAATGCAAATTCATATTGGTTATACCCTCGTTATTGTAAAGAAGATTCATAGCCAGTTCGGTTATCTGATGGGAAGCCTGGCTTTTCGGGTAACTTATGCAAAACGGCTTCTGCTGCCTTACTGCCTTCGGTATGCATTCATCTCTCAATATGTATCCTGTTTTCTGCAGCTTAAAGGATAAAAATTTGTCAGAAACCATTAAAAGCTTATCCATTATTTCATTTGCTTCCTTATATGTTTCGGCTTTATTTACAACAAGCTTGACAATTCTGTGTTTATCCTGTTTTGAAATCATTTTTATCATAGCATAGGCGTCTGTTATCGCCGTTGGTTCCGGAGTTGTTACCAGAAGCACTTCATCTGCGGCTAAAATAAAACTCATAATGTTCTTTGAAAGCCCTGCACCGGTATCAATAAGTATTACATCAAAAATTTTATCCAGCAGGGATATGTTGGAAATAAACTCCACAACCTGTTCTTTCTCAAGCTGTATTAGCTCTTCAACACCCGAACCCCCGGATAAAAACTGAATATTATCAGGTCCGTCGGTTAAAACCTCAAATATATTACGTTCACCGCGTATAAGTTCCAAAAGTGTATATTTCGCGGATATTCCCAGCATTACATCCACATTTGCAAACCCAAAATCAACATCAAGAATCGCCACTCTAAGACCCATTCTGCTTAATACAATAGCAAGATTTACGGTAATATTTGTTTTTCCGACACCACCTTTTCCGCTGGTTACGGTTATTACTCTCGCTACGCCTTTTCTTTGCTTAAAGCCCGCATTCACTGGCGAGCCGATATTCCCAACAATTTTTCTAAGTTTGTCAGCCTGGTCTCCCATTAGCATTACCCCCGATTTTCAAGCAAAGATGAACAGCACCGACAAAAATATTTTTCAGAGAATACTTCTCGCAATATTTTCAACATTTGCCACCTCTATATCATCAGGAACGCTTTGTCCTACGGTTATATACGAAAGCGGTTTTCCCGTTGCGTACCTGGCGTTTAAAATTATACCAGGTACATTAACCTCATCGTATTTTGTAAAAAGCAGCTTAAAGTCCTTCAAAAAGCTGTAATGTTTTAAAATTTCCCTGCATGCACTGCGACTGACACCACAACTTAACAACAGATATATTTCGTCGGCTTCAGCGTTGTTTACAAGCGCCTTCAGTTCTGCAAACTGGGCTACGTTATTATGGCTGCGACCCGCTGTATCCACCAGAATAAGATCTTTGTCCTGAAATTCCGCAATGGCCTCTCTGATTTCGGATGGTGTATAAATCACAGATACCGGTACATTTAATATTTCGGCATAAGTCTTTAGTTGTTCAACAGCAGCTATCCTGTATGTATCTGCAGAAATAAACGCAATTTTTTTACGCTGGTTTAAAGTATATTCTGCGGCTAATTTAGCAAGAGTGGTTGTTTTGCCGACACCTGTAGGCCCCACAAACAATACCACTGTCGGTTTGCCGTCGTCACGCAGACGGATAGTCTGTGGCTGGCCCAACATTTCCTTAACCTTTTTTTCGGCTACGGCCATAATTTCTTCATAACTGTCCGAATCGCCGACGGAATGCCTTATATTATTTACAAGCGCATTAATGACTTCAGGCTCTACTTCGCTTTCAGACAATTTTTTGGTGAATAACATATACGGATTTTCATACGGCCTCGCATTTAACCTGTTTATCGCTGAAATTCTTGAAGTTTCAATCTTAGGATTTTCGTATTTCAATACCCTTTCTGAAACACTCAGCGCCTCATTTTTCTGTGCGTCATACATGTTTTTTATCATTGTTTCTATTCTGTTCAGACGGTTCTCAAGCAAATCTATCCTGGTTTTGTCTTCACTTACAGCACTTTTTATTTTCTCGGGTTCCGGACTCCTTCTTCTGGAAATTATATCATCGTCAACGGCAGCCAGAATTTCGGTCATTGGTTTTGAAAACAATCCCTTAATTCCCTTTTTGCGGACTTTCCGCGTGCTTAGAATAACCGCATCACTGCCCAAATCCATTTTTACTTTTAGCATAGCTTCCTGGATATCTTTTCCAGTATACCGACGTATTCGCATAGTACCTCCAAAAGTTGTTGCATTCTTTTTCTTTTCTTCTTACTTAAAACCAAATTCCTGTTATCTACGAACAGGTAACCATTCCTATTGATCTCACTTTCACCGACGGATCCAGCTCATTATACGACAAAACCACAAGACCGGGAATGGTTTGTTCTGTCAGTCTTTTAAAATACAAACGCACTACAGGTGACGCCAGCACAATAGGTTGCTTTCCAAGCTGTGCAACCTTTTCCACAAGCTTTAACAAATTCTGCATGATTTTGTTTGATACCGACGGTTCCAGGGCAATATAAGAGCCTGCCTCGGTTTTTTGCACCGAATCAAGTATAAGCTGCTCCACCTGAGGATCCAGCGTAATAACATCAGAGTTATCCGGTGTTATGAACGTTTTTGTTATCGCCCTTCCAAGAGCCTGTCTGACGTATTCTGTCAGCATATCGGTATCCCTTGTTACAGGAGCATAATCAGCCAGGGTCTCAAGTATTGTAACCATATCCCGAATCGAAACGCCCTCCCGCAGGAGATTGCACAAAACTTTCTGAACTTCACCAAGGCTGAGCTGTTTTGGCACCAGTTCCTCAACAATGGCAGGATAGCTGCTTTTTACATTGTCCAGAAGGGTTTGAACGTCCTGACGGCTGAGAAGCTCATGGGCATGCCGTTTGATTACTTCGGTCATATGAGTTGAAATAACCGAAGGCGGATCAACAACAGTATACCCCAGCATTTCAGCGCGATCCCGCTGGCTTTCGGTAATCCACAGAGCCGGCAGACCAAACGCAGGTTCCGTAGTGGGTATTCCTTCAATTTCTTCTTCCGCCGTTCCCGGATTCATCGCAAGGAAATGGTCAAGCAGAAGTTCGCCTTCTGCCACTTCTACACCCTTTATTTTTATAACGTACTGATTGGGATTTAACTGTATATTGTCACGCAGACGAATGACAGGTACAATCATACCCAGTTCCAAAGCCAGTTGCCGGCGGATCATTACCACCCTGTCCAGAAGATCTCCGCCTTGGTTTACATCGGCCAGAGGAATAAGCCCGTAACCGAATTCCAGTTCAATGGGATCCACATGCAAAAGGGTTACAACATTCTCCGGCTTGCGTATTTCTTCCACAGTCCGCTCTTCCATTTCCTTTTCGTCCTGCTTTATCTTCTCCTGCTCAGAATCCTGCATGCGAATTCCAAGGAATACGAGGAAAGCGGCAACTATTATCATAAAAAATCGTCCTATAATAAATGTCAGCAAAAAGCACGCGCCCGCGGCCACGAACATTGTTTTTGGACCTGTGAACAACTGGGAAATGATCTCTTCACTGAGCTCTTCATCTGATGCGGCTCTTGTAACGATAATACCGGTGGCAACGGAAATCAAAAGAGCGGGTATCTGAACGGCCAAACCGTTACCTATTGTCAGCTTTGTATATTTTTCAAGTATATCATTCCACGACGCACCGCTGTTTTGCATCATTCCCATTATAAAACCGCCGATTATGTTCAGTATGACGGTTATGAAACCAAAAATGGCGTCGTTTTTGACAAATTTGCTGGCACCGTCCATGGCGCCGTAAAAATCAGCTTCCCTTTGTATGTTTTTGCGCCTTTCCTTTGCCTGAGCTTCATTAATCAGCCCCGCATTCAAATCGGCGTCCACTGCCATCTGCTTTCCAGGCATTGCATCAAGCGTAAATCTTGCCGCAACTTCTGATACACGTTCAGCACCTTTTGTGATAACGAGGAACTGAACCAGCATGATGACAAGGAATATAATCGCGCCAACCACAATGTTATTTCCGCCTACAAATTCCCCGAAACTTTCAACAACCTTGCCGGCATCACCCTGGCCTATAATAAGCCTCGTTGCCGCAACATTCAGTGCCAGCCGGTATAATGTTGTAAAAAGCAGCAAGGTCGGGAAAGAAGACATTGACAGCGCATCCTTGGCATAGATTGCATTCAGAAGAACAAGAAGCGAAATAGTTATATTCAATATAAAAAGAATGTCCATTAATACAGTGGGCAGCGGAACAAGTATAACAAGTAAAATAACCACACCCCATATAGCGACGGCAAAACTTTTATATTTCATACTTTTCCTCCGCATTTCAAATTTATCATTTGTGTTACAATTAATTCAATATTATTTTACAGGAATTCTCAAGATTAAACAAGATGCGACAGAGAATTACCTGTCACCAAAAACAGACCTCGTCAATAAAATGGTATTAGATTAACATAAGGAGGTCAGAAATATGGACAATGTAGGATTCAGAAGATTTTTCAGCGACAATGCGGAAATTTTGTTTTTCATAATTCTCTTCCTGCTTTTATTCTATGACAACGGAAGGTACGACTACTAAAAAATCCAAAGATAAAAATACGGATACAAAAAACAAACCCCCGCTACGCGGGGGTTTTATTTTAATTTCATGCAATCCTAATCATCCTAATCCACCTGAAAGTTTATCAGCCTCATCGCATTAACTACGGCTATAAGAGCCACGCCGACATCGGCAAACACCGCCTCCCACATCGTCGCCAGCCCGCCGGCCCCCATAGCAAGAACTATAAACTTTACAGCAAAGGCTACGAATATGTTCTGATATACAATTTTTCTGGTTTCATGGGCGATGTTTATCGCCGTTAAAAGTTTCAGCGGCTCATCGTTCATTATCACTATATCCGCAGCCTCTATAGCCGCATCTGTTCCGAGACCTCCCATTGCAATGCCGACATCGGCCCTTGCAAGAACAGGAGCGTCATTCATTCCGTCACCCACATAGGCAATTTTCTTCTTTTTATTCTTCTGAGTCATAAGTTTTTCAAGTATTTCTACCTTATGCTGCGGAAGCAGTTCCGAATATACTTCGTCAATACCGATTTTCCCGGCCATTTCATCGGCATTTGCCTTTAAATCACCTGTCAGCATAGCAGTTTTTATTCCTTTTTTCTTGAGGCTTTCAATTGTTTTCCTCGAATCCGGCTTTTCAATGTCCGCCACAACAATTGAGCCCGCGTACACCCTGTCGACCGCGACATACACCACGGATCCGACGGTATCGGGAATTATTACCTCTATTTTCTCGGTATCCATTAAATTTTTATTTCCAATCATTACTTCCTGACCATTATACCTGGCCACGACGCCAAACCCCGGTAATTCGCGATGATCCTCCACGATTATTTCCTCATCGGTTGCCGGACATGCCTCGACAATAGCCTTCGCAATAGGATGATTTGAATACCTTTCAACAGCAGCGGCTATCTGAAGAAGTTTCAATTCTTCAACGCCGTCTGCAGGCAGAATTCTTATTACCTCAAACTCGCCTTTTGTCAAAGTTCCTGTCTTATCAAAAACAACAGTTTCAAGGAACGTAAGAGCTTCAAGATAGTTTCCGCCCTTAACAAGAATTCCGTTTTTCGAGGCAAGCCCAATTCCGCCGAAAAATCCAAGGGGAATGGATATTACCAGTGCGCACGGGCATGATGCGACAAGAAAGATCAGGGCTCTGTAAAACCAGTCTGAAAAAAGGCTGCCGAAACTTACAGCGCCATTTCCGCCGTTTACCGCCACAGTGATCAGAGGAGGAAACAGTGCGATGCCTATGGCTATTATTACAACCGCAGGCGTATACCATTTTGCAAACCTGGTAATGAATTTTTCGGTAGGGGCTTTCTTTGTTGCCGAGTTCTGAACCAAATCCAGTATTTTTACAGCCGTGGATTCATGGAAGGGTTTTGTTACCTTAATTTTCAACAGGCCTTCCATATTAACCGATCCTGAATAAACCTCATCATTGGCCTTCACTGTTTTGGGAACGGACTCTCCGGTAAGCGACGACATATCAAGGCTGGAACTTCCTTCTATTACGGTGCCATCCAGCGGAATTCTTTCTCCCGGTTTTACAATAATTATATCACCCGTCTGCACCTTATCCGGAGAAACCTTTACAACCGAATTTTCTGAAACCAGATTCGCGTAATCCGGTCGAATATCCACAAGTTCGCTGATAGACCTTCTGGAGCGCTCAAGTGAAATTTCCTGGAAAAACTCGCCTATCTGGTAAAAAAGCATCACAGCCACGCCTTCGGCATATTCGCCTATAGCCATTGCCCCTATTGTTGCAATGGCCATTAGGAAGTTTTCATCAAACACCTGTCCCTTGAAGATATTCCTTGCCGCATCATAAATAACTTCCCCGCCAAGCAGCAAATATGCGGCAAGAAACACAAGTTTCCTGTAAATGCCGTCCAGAGGCGATATCATTGCCGTTATATATATTACCGTACCTATGAAAAAAATTATGTGTTCGGCTCCCAAAAATTCTTTTATTGAAAACGGCTTTTCAACCTTTTTATTTGAAAAATCTTCCCCCTGCCATTTCGAAATTTTCACACCGGGTTCATGCCCATGAATGATTTTTTCGGCCTGATTTATTATGTCTGCCTTATTTCCGTCATATTCTATGGTAAGAAGCTTTGTCATAAAATTAAGCGAAGCCTTCACACCTTCAATATTGTTAATTTCCCTTTCAATTTCATTTGCGCAGTGGGAACAGTTTAAATTTTCAAGGTATAATACTTCTTTTTGTTTCATAACACAACCTCACTTTACTTTTCATTCAGGTGTATCAACCCCAGATCAAAAATCTGCTTTACATGTTCGTCGTCAAGGGCATAATAAACCACTTTCCCTTCACGCCTGTATCTGACAAGCCTTGCCTGCTTCAAAATCCTAAGCTGGTGGGATATGGACGACTGTGTCATGTTCAGAAGGGCGGCTATGTCGCAAACACACATTTCGCTTTCAGCCAGTGCGCATAATATTTTAATTCTGGTGGTATCACCAAAAACCCTGAAAAGTTCCGCCAAATCATACAGATTCTCATCTGAAGGCATCCTTGACCTTACATAACTCACCGTTTCTTCATGGATTACATTGCAGTCACACCTGTCAGACTCAAAATTTGTATCTTTAATGCTCTCCATAAATTCCACCCCATATCACTTGAACGTTTGTTCATATGAATATGATATCATTTTATATGGCAAAATTCAATATTTTTCTAATGCCATAGCCGAAACGAAATTTTTAACCATTCTTCCGGCATGTGCAGGCCGGCGATATGCCTTACAGCGGGAATTATCAGTACCGAAAGAGAAGTATTACGTCCCGTTGCATTTCGCTGTTGCAGACACCGGGGAAATAATATTAAAATTAAACTGTTCGGAATATAAGTTTTCCGGAGGAGTGTAACAAATTGTTAAAGCGGATACATTATAATTCTCCCGTTATTCTCACGTATGCATTTTTGTCTCTGACTGCGCTGGTAATCGGCTACATAACCGATATGGATTCCACAAGGCTTCTTTTTTCGGTTTACAGAAGCAATCCGGCCGACATATTTTTTTACCTGCGGCTTTTCGGCCATGTTCTCGGACATGTAAACTGGGAACATTATGTCAATAATTTTCTCATAATCCTTCTTGTCGGACCAATGCTGGAAATGAAATACGGCTCAAAAAACATGTTGCGTATGATTTTAATTACCGCTTTTACAACAGGCATATTAAACATTATTTTTTTCGATACCGCACTTTTGGGAGCGAGCGGCGTTGCTTTTATGCTTATAATTCTGAGTTCGTTTGTAAACATTAAAAAAGGCAGTATTCCGCTTACCCTTATCCTTACCGCTTCCCTTTATCTCGGAAGGGAAATTATGGCAGGTCTTACGGCGAACGATGACATATCCCAGTTTGCTCACATTGCGGGCGGCATCTGCGGAGGTGTTTTTGGATTCACACTGAGATCGGACAAAAATTAGTTTTTTACCGCAAAAAGCTTGTCATCACACCCGTCAGTCAACGCGGCTGTAATTAATGAATACCGTCCGGGCGATTTAATATGTGAATTTTAACAGGACAAGTATAAAAAAAAAGTGTGCATCTTATAAAACCTGTTTTTATTGAACAATACAATTAAAATAAACAAAAAATAAATCAGTCATTAAAAATTTACAGCTCATTCGCTGAAATACCAGTAATCAAAGTCGAACAGTTTTTTCTCCGATTTCCCTTTAAATACCAGATATAAATTATGTACTCCATGGACTCCTGAAACTTCAGTTGTATATTCCTTCCATTCCGGTTTCCCACCGCCTGCCGGAATGGCAAGGGTTCCAACCAGCTTGCCGTCTACGCTGTCGAGATGTATCTCAATGATACTGTCGGCGCTGACATTGGAAACCATTGCCGTAAAAGTGGACGCGCCTTTGTTACCGAAATCGACCTTCGACAGTCCGATCCAGTCTCCGTTGTCAATATCTGTCAGTGCTCTTTGAGCAGGATTGCCTTCCGAAATCGTTTTTGTGGAAACCCCAGCGTTCCATGCAAACGTCTCCGCCTCAACTCTGGTATAGGGATCAAGGTACTTAACCTGCGGTACTCCTTTATTATTTGCAATAACCTCCTGAATGGTTCCGTCGTCATTAAAGAAAACCTGATTTAAATGAGGAGAGCGATAGCCTTTCGGGATTCCCATCGCTTTAGCCAGGGTTTGTGCATGGTAAACAATATACCATTTGCCTTTGAATTCGAAAAGCGAGTGATGGTTATTGCCTCCCACACCGAAAAAGTGCCCGGGGTTCTTAAGAACTGTTCCGCCGTATTTCCACGGCCCCATCGGTCCGGAACTTGTCATATATGCAATTACGCCTGCCTGCGGACTTCCTTCCGGACGAGGTCCGCTGTAGAAATTGGCACAATAGGTAAAATAATAGACGCCTTTGTATTTGTTAATTCCCGAAGCTTCAAACATAAACGGCACGGGTATTGTAACGGCTTCACCCACAACGCTGATCATATCGTCACCAAGCTGCATTACGCGTGCAGTGTCAGGCATTGATTCCCGTCCATCAGGAACCCCACCTCCAAAATATATATAGGCTTTACCGTCATCATCTGTTAATACTGCAGGGTCGAACAGCCATACCACACCCTTAACACCGGGAGTGGAACGGGATATTAGCGGTCTTCCGAGAGGATCCTCCCATGGGCCGACAGGACTGTCACCGGTGAGAACGCCGATACCGCTGGCATTGTTGGAAAAGTACAGGAAGAATTTGTCCTTTCCGTTAACTACTTTATGCGCTATTGCAGGTGCCCACGACTGGCTTGCCCATTTGGCCGCCCCCTGAGGGCCTGCCACATGAATTTCGCCGTGGTCGGTCCAGTTCATAAGGTCGTCGGAAGAAATCACCGATATCTTGTTTATCCTTCCGTACGTGTTATCCTTTACTTCCCCCTTTTCGTCGTATTCCAGTATATCATTTGTCATATACACATAAACGCGATCCTTGTACACCAATACGCACGGGTCAGCCCCAAACTTATGAGAAATCAGAGGGTTCCCATTCGGCGGGACTTTCCCTACGGCGTTTGACGGAGCTGAAAAAGTTACCTTAAGTATCGCACTGTCGACATCGTAACTGGTTTTTTGATTATTCACTCTCAGAAACTCAACGGATTTAACCAAAATTTCCTTACTGAATGATTCCGGAATCTTTTTACTCAGCCTGAACTTTATGGACACAAGTTCTTTATCCAGCCCGTAGTTTATAAAACTAATGGGCTGACCGCCGGTGTTATATATCATCATGTCATATCTCCCGTCTTTGGGCTCAAGCTCCACTTTTGTCGCGTTCAAATTTTTTTCGTGGACGTCCACACCTATTACTGCCAGTTCTTCCGGAATTACCAAGGACGCATGAATACCGTATATGCTTTCATTGCCCGGTACTTCATTTATAAGTATTCCAAATTCACATACCGTTTCTGGGTCACCGCTGAGCTCTATTTCACTTTCCGTCAGATAAGCTTTCAGATCTGCCGAAGTACCTGTTCCAGTCAGTCTGTCGGCAAACCTGAAAAAGTCCACATCCACATAACCGCCGGTCTGTTTTGTAGCATAGTTGAATATCGCAAAACGGTAACCCATAAAATGCGGAATGGTATAACGCATCGCCAGTTTGCCGCCGAACATATTCCAGTCTCTGCCGTTATAACTGTAGAAAAACGCGGCCTCATCAACCGTAAAATCGAAGTCCACTTTCAGGTACACCTGTCTCTGCATAAGTTTTGTTCTCGCCTTTTCAACGCCTTTATCCACCATTACTATATAAAAATCGTTATCCTGCCTTGTCACCCCAATAAAGCCGTATTCCTGCTGAAAAGCCGCCAATCCCGCATAATCACCGTCAAGCATATGGGTTACGTCCATTAAAATCCAGCCCGAACAGTATGGTCCCTGAGTCCGTTGAGTCAATACATTTCTGGCCTGCAGTATATTCTCAGCCTCATTACAGGTCCACAGGCGCAGATATCCCTTCCTGTCCGTAAGAGACCATTTAGTATTTTCGGGGTTGTGATTCCATTGCCACGTCAGGCCGAGCACAGAACCGTTCGGCAACGCTTCGTCCCTTTCAGCCCGGTTAAGCGCATTTACCTCAGCGGATACGTCATCGACATTCATAAGATCATTAAAGCCGCTGTTCGCCACAAACTCCGAACCCTTCGCATCGGAATAGTCATATGCACCCAAAGAACCCGTATTCACGTCAACCGCGTCTTCCTGGTAAAATTCATCACTGACGATCAGCTGCGACACAAAAGAGCTGTCTCCCGGTTTATTAAATTGGATGGGGACTTTTCCTTCTTCATCGCCATAAACAGGCCAGCCATCTTCCCATCTCACCGGCACCAGCACAGGTACACGCCCTACAGCATCGTGATCCTGAAAGAGCATGGCATACCACTTGCCGTCAGGAGTATCCACTAACCCGCCTTGCGCCACGCCATGCTCTTTATAGCCCATAGTATCGCTCAATACAAGACGACCTTCATACGGTCCGTCAATCTGATCGGCACGGTAAACGTATTGTCTTCTTATATTTCCGTTTTCCCACCAAATCGTGGTGATGTAGTACTTTCCGTTGATTTTGTATGCGTGTGAACCTTCCATTCCTTCTTGACCGGAAGCTATAATGACTTTGTTCAGTCCTGAAGGACTGACAGCCTTGTAATCAGAGGTAAGCTCCTTAATCATGATGTTGGTTCGTCCGTAAATTATATACGCCTTCCCGTCATCATCGAACAGCAGCGAAGGGTCATGAAAATACTCCCTGAATTCCGTCCTTTCCCACGGGCCTTTGGGATTATCCGCACTGAAAAGATATGTTTTGCCTGTATCCAGCGCGGCAAACAGCACGTAAAACTTACCGTTATGGTATCTTATACACGGAGCCCAGGCACCTTTCCCGTAAATATTCAAACCGTTTCGCAGGTTGTGGGCGTCATTTTCTTCAAGGCGCTCATATGTATAGCTGATGATTTCCCAGTTGACCAGGTCTGTGGACCTTAAAACCGGTGTTCCTGGCATCATATGCATTGTAGTGCTGACCATATAATATTCGCCATCAATGCGGATCACATCAGGATCAGGGAAATCCGCCCATATTATGGGGTTTTTCGCCATACCGAAATCCTTCTCCGTTACCACAGCTTCCTTCTCCTTAACGTTTCCGGATGTTTCCCGGTATTTATTCGCCAAAATGCCGGATAATATCACAAGAATTGCAATAACAGCCACGCTTATTGCAACCAAAAGATTTCTTCGGGAAAATGTATTCATCATTTCCCTCCTGTCTTTGTGCCTTGCGTTCCCCCTTGATTAAGCCGTCAATCGGTTTATTCCCGCAACCGTGAAGGATCAACTATCGCCCAGAAAGCTGGTTTCGGCATGAAATTTCTGTCGAACAGCAGCGGGGCATTGGTACGTTTTACAGGAAACCCGTTCAACCAGGAATATTTGTCCGAAATGCCCCAAAACACCACTGCGCTTACAATGTCCTTATTTTCCTTTAACGCATCAAACAGTTCCTGATAACGTTTGGCCTGTAAAGTCAGGATATAATCGGGTATACTATCGCCGTAATCGCTGCGGTCATTCCATGAATATATGCTCATGTCCAGTTCGGTAATTATGTTGTCCAGTCCCAGTCCGGCAAATTTTTTTATAGACTCTATTATTCGCTCGACAGGCGGATTGTAAATATCAATATGTGTCTGATGTCCCACCCCGTCAATCGGCACACCCTTCTCCAGCAAATTTTTCACTAATTCATACAGTATATCTCTCTTGACAGGGTCATCTGTATTGTAATCGTTGATATAAAGCTTAATATCGGATCCTCCCGCTTCCCTTGCCGCACGGAATGCCACTTCGATGTACTCGGTACCGGTAATCTGATACCAAGGACTGTTTCTCATACCGCCGGGATCATTGGGTTCAATTACCTCATTCACCACATCCCATGACTTTATGTCGTCTTTGTAGCGTAAAACCACAGCACGAATATAATTCTCAAGCCGTTGCAGCAGAAGTTTCCTGTTTTCTTCACGCTTCTGTGGATCAGTCTCCTCCACCATTGGTTTTCCTTCTTTATCCAAGAAAAACCAGTCGGGCGTCTGATTATGCCACACAAGAGTGTGGAAGCGCAGTTCCATACCGTTTTCTTTCGCAAACTGCACAATTCTGTCAGCGTCTGCCCACTGAAAATTACCTTCCGTCGGCTGAAGTGACGCCGGTTTCATTGCATTTTCCGCCACGAGCATGTTCACGTGTTTCTTATACAGTTCGGCTATTTGGCCTGTGGTATACCCAGGCTCAATGGCCGCTCCAATCGGAAAATAGTCTCTGAAAGCCTCAGCAAGCGATGGGATGTCTTCAGCAGAAGTTTGATCGTTAAAGGCCTTTTTCCCCGTTGCAAAAATCAATGATAAAGTCGCCATCAGAAAAATACCTCCCATGGTTAAAATTAAGCTCCATTTTTTGTTTAAGAATTTATTCATTTAATTCACTCCTTTGACTGACGGTTTTTTTACTGCAGAAATGCATTTTTCCGCCCATCGTCCGGGAATCAGCCGACAATACCTGTCCTTTCAATGCTTTCCACAAAATAACGCTGAGTGAATATGTATAATATAATCAGGGGTAACATTGCAAGCAAAATACCAGTGTCTTGTACCATGCTAAGGTAAAAGGGATCTGCCTTACCGCTTCCGCCGAGTATTGAGGTTAACTTAATAGACAAATTATAAGGCAATGATGCCAGCTGTGTGGCCATAACTTTAGCCGACGGCAGATACATGGTGGTGTAAAAGCTGTCATTCCACTGTCATACAAACGAGAACAGGCTTACAGTTACAATAGCCGGAACCGCATTGGGAAGCATAATGCTTGTAAAAGTCCTTGTAACACCTGCGCCGTCCACATACGCGGCTTCCTCCAGCTCACGGGGAATACCCCTGAAAAACTGCCTGAATATGAAAATAAACAGCCCGCTTTTAAATGAATTTCCTGTAACTGAAGTAAGGACAAACGGCCAAAAGCTGTCCATAAGGTTTACCGGTTTCCCCGCAATCAAAGGGATCAAACCCATTAACGTAAAATCCTTCAGGTTCAGATAAACAGGGATAAATACAGTTGTCGGCGGAACAAGAATGGTAAGTATTACACCTGCGAAAAGCAGGTTGCTTCCTTTAAATTTAAGCCTGGCGAAACCATATCCTGCCAATCCGCAGGAAACAAGGGTCAAAACCGTCGTTAGCAGGCACAGTAAAGCGGTATTTAACAACGTTCTCCAGTAATCCATCATCTCAATTGCGTAACCAAAATTCTCGAGACTGAAATTCTGCGGGATCCATACAACAATCGGTGAATACAAGTCCGATTTGGCTCTTACCGCCAGGGAAATCTTTTTAAATATGGGATACAAAATGACAAACGACAACCCGGCCAGCAACACCGACCGAACAAAAGGCCATAACCATTTTCCCGCTGACTTAAAAAACATGATATTCTCTCCTTTATCAATGCTTTTACCTCCCTTTGGGCATTTCTTCTATTCCTGATAAAAGACTCTCCCGGAAATCAAACGTGAGCAAACAATCAAAATAATGCCAATCGCCAAAAAATAAACCCACGCCATGGCAGAGCTTAAACCGAAGTTAAAATTTCTTAACGCGGTTTCACGGATTAAATCGATCATCGCATTGCTTGAAAAATGATCGATAACCGTATAAACCACATTGACAAGAATAAGCGGACTAACCAAAGGAAAAGTGATTTTCCAGAACGCTTCATACCCCGTGGCCCCTTCTATTATTGCAACCTCATACATAGCCGACGGTATTGACTGGATACCCGCAAGGAAAATTAGAATTTGCACTCCCGATTGGCTTATTATTTCATATATCCGATTCACCGCTCCCGTCAAATAAACAACAATCGTCTCATCAACTCCCATTTCAAGCATCATCCGCTCCAGTTCGAAACTGGTCATTATGTTTAGAAACCTCGAACCCGTCCTTTCGGCCTGAACCGCTTCAATCAGGCTTGAGCTTTCCAGGTGCAATAATTCCCGAAGCCAAAATCACAGGCAGGAAAAACACAGCTCTCGCAAAAGCCCTGCCTTTGAATTTTTGGTTAAGAATCACGGCAATAAACAGACTAAAGACTACAATCAATGGCACATTAACAATCATATTGGATATTGATTCTACCAGTGTGCGGTTGAAGCCGGTATGTACAGTAAAAGCCTCAATGTAATTTTTAAATCCCACAAATACAATGTCCAATCCGTCCTCTTTCATATCCACTTTGCTTAAACTGTAACGCAGAGAGGTAAACAGAGGAATCAGGAAAAATGAAACAAATCCTATAAGCCACGGCAAAACGTAGATAAATCCCCAAAATGATTTTTGACCCTCATATGACCCAAATTTCTTTTTTATCATCATGGTTATTGGTCCTTTGTTAAATCCGCTTTTCACCCGGCACCACCACCCACATAAAAGTCCTCCGCTTCAATCAATACACCGTCAACGACCACTGCCTCACGATTGTAATTGACTATCACATGCACGCCGTTTTCGTATACCGTTTCAAAAACACCGTCCATCAATTTCCGGTGGGATATTATCTTCCGGCCTTTAACCGGTTTCAGTACCGCATTTACCTGCTGATAAACCTGTTTGGCCAAGTCCAGCCACTCTTTGTAATAAACGGAATAAAGGTAATCAAAATCGGTATCTTTAACTTTATTGCTTGGCTCATAACTCCATACAAAATACACATTTGAACCGTATTCAAGGCACTTCAGCACATAATGCCGGTAATTCGTGTAAGTTGATAAATTATAAGGCGTCCCTGTGTATTCAATAAACCCGCGGATAACCATCTGATAAAAGGGAATTGCCTCATCTTCTATCTTATACCTGCTGTTTCCCAAAGCTAAATCAGTAATGTCGGTAACGTAGCGCCAGGCATATGCATTGCCTCCTCTGGCCATAATGTTATAGCCGTTCCGGTAAATTTCATCCAAAGCCTGAACGGAAATTCTCTCCGATACCGTCCTGTCAATCTGATTATTCCTGCGGAAATCGCTGTTCAGCTCATCAGCAAGGTCCCGTAAGGATATACCGTCAAAGCCCAGCTTTTCCATACCGGATAACATCTTTTCGACATAATCATTAACATAACGGGGAGACAATACATATGAAGGATCCCGGTTCCTGTCATGGCGGTTTAACGCCAAATCAACCGGGTAAACAGCTGCGGGCAGCGCCGTCAGCCTTCTTGCGGCTTCTCTTGTTTCATTGAAATTCGACGTATTATAAACTCTCAACAAAGCAACATCCGGATACAATGAAATATCTTTCCCTTTTATATAATTCAGGAAATCTGTCAGTCCTTTTTTTCCGCCTATGACCCGATCCACCGATACCGACTTGGGGACCTTATGGTGTTCGCCTCCGTTAAACCAGCCGCTGTATTTTAACTTTATGTTGCTCACACCCGCTTCTTCCAGCTCGGATAAAATTATTTCCGTCTGTTCAAAAGCGGTTAAGGGTTCCAGCGCCTTGTAAGGCACTCCCGCAAAATGTTTGCGGGTAGGTATGCTTCCAACAAGCTGAAGATAAAAAGGAATGTTATCATCCGGTTTTTCTGTTATGTTCTTTCTCAGCATGTCATTCTCCATAAGGTATTGCCTGTAATATCCTGCCATTCCGTCATATGTCGCATCATCGCCGCTTAAAAACACATACCTCACAACAAAGTCAGTCTTCACTGGGCTTTCCTGATAACGGGGAAATGAACGTTTTTGTCCCTCGCCCTGCAGCACAACATCGTCTTTGTGTATTACATAAAAGCTCGGATAAACATAATTGTAACTGTTTTCCCTTCCACTCACATCGGCATTGACTATGGCAACCGCAGCACCTTTCTCAATGATTCCAAGCACTGCGCCGTTTTTCTTTATTATTCCAAAAACCGGCATCCTCGCTTTTTCAGACCATGCCAAAACATCCGTATGTTCCACCGCCAGATCCGTACCGTAAATCTCCTGCCTATAAGGAGGATAATTTGATTTTCCGTTGTTAAAATATATCAAGGCCCCTGAGCCGTCCGGCACAAAAAGCGCACCTTCCTCATCCGGTCACCCGCCCCGAAGAAATTCAGAACGCTTATTTCATGAACGGGATATTCCCTGAGATACCTGATTTCATCCACCGGAACCCTGACAACAAGGCTGTCTTCTTCCAGTCTGTATTCCAGAGAAACATAAAACAACCGGGGGGCTGGCTTAGCCTGAGCCAAATCATGTTCCGCCAGATCATAGGCCAGGTCCTCTTCAGTATAGCCTGCTTTTTCAAAGGCCTCGAGTGTACGTTTAAGCTGCAGGCCCGCCAGGCCGTCGTTTCTCACATACACACCGTTTTCCCTGTCTTCTATATATGCAACTCTCAATGCCCGGCGCAAAGTGTTGTCATCAATTTTACCCAGAATCTTTTCTTCAAACCTTGCCTTGCTTATCATTTTGGGCAAATCCTCTATAGTCTTTTCAGCCGTGCCGAATTTATAAGTTACCTTAACTCCGCCTGGTATAAGTGTATAGGCCGACTGCCCGTACGCTACGCTGTCTGTGTATGAATTAGCGTAACTGAACTGTCCGAATTCATTGCTGAATTCCAAATTCACCTGCGCCGACAACAGGTCCCTTTTTTCCCCTCCGGCTACAGGATCTGTATCCCTGCCTGCCGGGTTGCTGCGCCAGATGTATCCGTTTCTTTTATCAAGCACAGCAACCTCTGCGGTTTGATCATTTACATACAACTGCAGATAGTCACTCTCCGCTATTCCTTTCATGTCTTGAAGGAGAGGATTCGTAAAGACAGCTGTGAACGTTTCTCCGTCAAGTTGTATATCCTGGATGATTTCAGTCTCCGTTGCAGCAGCGGAACAACCTGTAACAATAATCAGAAAACACAGCATGCAAAGCAACAACCGTTTTGATATCCTCATCATTATCCCTCCTTCAGAAGCGGAGCAGAATCTCTTTGATTATTGTGACTGCAAACGATAAAAGCTGTTGTATCAGATTAAAGAACAACAGGCACAGAAATGCCAGAAAGCCTATCGTTCCCACTGTAACGATCATAGTCCCCACAGTTTTGGACGGTGTGAACTGATGTATCGTCATATTGCCAACAAACAGCAGGTATAAACACCACAACGCTGCAACACTCCGGGAGAAGTAGTAAAAAGTGGCTTCTTCAGCCGATATGTAATTGCTAAGTATAATCCAGGGTATACCAATTAAAATAAGCGGGAGCAATGCAAAACAGGTAGACATGAATATTTCCGAAAACTTACCCTCACCGTCCATCAATGTTGTCAATGACCAGTTAGCTATGCACCAGAATAATACCGGCAGCACCACATATACAATCTCCAAAACGCTGTTAAACTCCCTTGGGTTGTTGTAATTTACAAGAAAACCGTTATACTGTGTCTGCAGGATTTTTGTGATGCACAGCAATGCCAGGATTACAAAGGATATAATGAGATTTACCCTCTTATTCCTTCCGTATTTCAGTTCCCAGTATCCGTCATACGGGTGAACCATTAACCGTAAGGGGTACCTGAGTTCCTCCCTCGCAAACAAAGGTGATCTCCTGATTTTAGGCCATATAAATTTTTTTATAAAAGGGGTACACAATACCAAAATACATAACAATGTCATCAATAATGGGAAGTATTCCCTTAATTCCTCACGGCGATAAAGGACATAGGCTTTTGAGTAATTTCTCCTGTCCATGCTTTCTTTAAAATGCTCAACCGCCGATGTATAATCTCCTTTTCTCAGAAATGCCTTGCCAATCCCGCCGTAGGCATACTCAAAGTTGGCGTTCAGATGAACCGCCCTTGTAAACATTTCAGCTGCCTTTTCCTCATTCCCGTGATAATAGCTCCTTATAGCCTCATTGACAACCCTTCCGTATTCAGTAGGCTCAAATACCGTTATTTCACCCAGTACTTTATCCAGTATCAAAAAATTATCATTTATTCGCTCTATCGCCACTGGAGTGTCAAATTCCCCAACCCTGTTTCCGAGACCGCCGAATACGTAGAGCAGGTAGCCATCGCCATTGTACGTAAATATACGCCCTCTTTTTGCATCCAGTACCGAATAAATTTCGCAGTCTGTAACATCAATATCAGTTAGCCTGGGCGGCCCAGCTTCCGAAGTATAACGGAAATCACCTCCAGGAGGTACATACCCGTCTCTTCGCAAAATATCTATTCCCTGGGCGTTAAGTCTTTTTACATCTTCATTGTTGTTGTCTGCACTCACTGCATATATAAAACCATCCTCATCAATGTCCATGTTTGTAAATTCGGTCGGAACAAACTGAACCATCCGGCTCCGCTGTTCCTTTGTGGACAAAATTTTCCACAGATATTCAATGGGATTAACCTTTACTCTGTTAGCTCCTATATAGCAAAGGCTTAAAAGCATTGTTTATTGTATATACAAGCGGTAAGGCCATAAATGCGCCAAACAGGGAGAGCAGTAAAAACAGCACAAGCGTTGCGGCAAATGAACGGTTCAGCTTTTTTTGACGGTAAAACCCAGATATTCTCCTTCTGGACATTATTCATCCACCTATCTTTCTAATCATTTTTTGTGTTAAAAGATTGGTGCCGAGCATAATAACAAACAAAACAGTTGCTATAGCTGATGCATATCCCATTTCGAACCTTATTGTTCCATAGTCCATAAGGTGTGTTACAACAGTATGACCGGCGTAATTAACACTCGGAAATCCCGCCAATGCCACCGAAATATCTGCAACAGCCAGGGAATTGGTGATTTGCATTACGGCACCGAACAAAAGCTGCGGTCTCATTGACGGCAATACAATATACCACAGTTCCTGCAATCTGTTTTTTATGCCGTCCACCGCTCCGGCTTCAATCAATGATCTGTCAAGCGACTGCAAACCGGCTATAAAGGCGAGGAAACTGGTTCCGAGGCTCATCCAAAGCTGAACGACAATCAGCACTGTCATAATATATCTTTCGTCTTTGAGCCACTGTACAGGTTCAAGAATTATACCCAACCTGATCAGCAAGCCGTTTATAAAACCATACCTGTCCCCTGAAAATATAATCTGCCATATGTAGTACACATTACCCGATATAGAAGGGGCATAAAATACAAGGGTCATAAACGCGCGGAGTTTCGGAGGCAGCTCATTAATTATCCATGCAAATATGAAACATGCAAAATAACTCACAGGTCCTGTAATAATAGCAAAATAAAAAGTATTCCTCAGTGCTATCAGAAAAATATCATCGTTCAGGAACAAACGGGAATAATTCTGCCATCCGATAAAACGGGGAAGCTCCAGCATGTTGAAGTAAGTGAAGCTAATCCCTATCGAAGCTATTACGGGCAGCACAACAAATGTGAAAAAGATAATCATATACGGAGCCATCAATACATAATAATACCTGTTTTTGTATATTTCTTTCTTTACATCCGGCCACTGAAAGTATTTTTTAACTTTTTGGGGGAGATAAGTCCGCGTTCTGTCGATTCTTTTCTGCAAATCTCTCACTCCTTTCTTTTAATAGGGTAAATTAAATTCCTGCCGTTTAACCCTGATTTCATCATTAATATAAATGACATGGTCAAGAAGGGCTTCCCTGTAATTTTCACCATTGTTTACCACCTTTCTGAAAGCATTTTCAAGATGCCTTCCGGTGAAATAACCGCCGGGAACCTGGGGATAGCCTCTTACCCATTTCCACTGTTCCGCCAGATTCCGGTAATCATTTAAAGGCCACGGCAGTTCCTCCAGCGCCTCAATATTCGCCGTAGGATAACGTGCCGCTTCACCCATCAAAGCCTCCATCTCCCTGCCGAAACGGACCTGCGTTTCCTTATCAGTCCACCACTTTATAAATTTCCATGCCGCTTCTTTGTCCTTTGCATTTTTCAATATTATTACGGCAGTCGTGGTACTGGCTACATCGTGTCTTAGGGTTCCGTCATTCTGTATTGTTCCCGGAACGACTGTGAAATCCCACAGTCCTTTAATTTCCGGCGCGGATACCACCAACGTATTGTATGTAGTGTACGGTGCTATTCCTACTGGAATTTCACCCGTTCTGAACCGGTTGATAAAGTCAGCCTGCAACGGTAACTTATAGTTTGTATAAAACTGGGTCCATCGTCTGAATACATCAATGGCAATTTCGGAATCAAAGGCACTCCTCTTTCCGCCGTCTGTATAAAATTCGCCGTTATTCTGATACAACAGCATGGCATAGGCAGATATATCGATTACGTTATTGGAAGACACAGGCAGATAAAAATCCAGATTTTTCTTTTTCAGCACGGCAATTATGTAATAAACGTCATCCCATGTTTTGGGAGGTTCAAGCCTGAGTTCATCCAGAATATCCTTTCTGTAAAACAATACCGGAAAGATCTGCTGCTCGGGCAGACCATATACCCCCCCCTTCATACCTGTAAGGCAGCAGTGCACTTTCATGAAATCGGGCGGCTACTTCTTCAAAATCCTCAAATTGCGATAAATCCATTACCGCTTTTCTCATACCGTAATTAACGGGAATGTCCTCACTTACCTGCATTGCCACGTCAGGCCCATGACCTGCAAGGGTTGCCGGCAACAGCATATTTGACGGTGCACAGATTAACTTTTTCCAGTAATGTACGAATGGCTTTCCATGCTTATCTGAATTGAATGAAACTTTTACAGACTGTCCGATGTTTTCGGTGACATTAATATCTTTAATTCCACTGCCGTACAGAGAACCATTATACGGCTCATTCAGTACCGCCCTGTCGTCTATTGCAGCTATATACTGTGTATATTGTATTTCCCTTCTGTTGTTATTATATGATTTTACGTTCAGCTTTTCGTTGCTTAAATTGCTTTTTTGTTCCCTCATTTTGCTTTGTCTGTATTCAGAGGGGAGAACACCCTTCGGCATTTTTGAACACCCTGTACAGCATTTTAACGTTGCAGAATCCGCAATCTATGGCAATCTCCGTCAGCGGTTTGTTCGTTGTTAATATCATCCTTTTTGCTTTTTCAAGGCGTATTTTTGCTAAATATTTGCCAAATGACAAACCGGTATGTTTTTTGAAAAAATGCGCAAAGTAATAGTCGTTCAAGTGAACCAGCGAAGCCGCGTCGTGAAGCGAGATATAGTATACAGGAAAAGTCAGGGTTTAACGACAAATATTAGTTATTCTTTAAAAATTATAATTTAAAGTCTCTGCCAGTGTAAAGAAGTAGCGCATCTAACATTTTTATTCGACCGGTTTAAGATTAATTAACTCTATGTATGTATTTTTTTACTTCGTTATGGAACAATTATATACACATTCGATTATAAAATAAAAACAGCCGGCTTATTATGCAACCGGCTATTTTTATTCCTGTGCTGAAACGCGGGTTATCTTTTAATTTCAGCCAACAGATGAGGGAAAATGGCAATGCTTCTTTGCAGAATCCCATGCACATATGATATAAGGATACCGTAATTGGTTATCGGAACATTTTGTTCCACGGCACGCTTCCGTCGGAATTGTATTTCTCTTTCGTTAAGCATGCAGCCGCCACAGTGGACAACCAGCTTATACCTTGACAGATCGTCAGGAAATCCGGTACCCGACGTAAATTCAAAATTTATATCCTTCTTGGTATATTCCCTAATCCATCGCGGCAGTTTGACGGTTCCTATATCATCACACTGCCTGTGGTGGGTGCAGCCTTCGGAAATAAGAACAGTATCGCCGTCCTGTAGGGTATCCAATGCCTTCACAGCCTTTACCGCAGTATCGAGATAGCCTTTGTACCTGGCAAAAAGGATGGAGAACGAAGTAAGAAAGATATCCTCCGGTGTCTCAGCCGCCACTTTCTTAAACGCCTGACTGTCGGTAATGACAAGCTTCGGCTTTTTGCCAAGGTTCTTAAGGGTATAGCGAAACTCGGTTTCCTTCGCCACAACAGCAGTGGCTCCCGAATCCAGAATATCGCGGATGGTCTGCTGCTGCGGAAGTATCAGCCGTCCCTTCGGCGCTGCCTTGTCAATCGGCACAACCAGCACAACAAAATCCGACGGTTCAATAAGATCGCCGACTATTCTTTTTTCGGGCCCGTCCGGCGCGGCCAAAGCGGCTATTTTCTCCTTCAGTCTGTAAACATTATATCCCGTTTTTGCACTGACATGAATCGCATCGTCGGTTTCATCCGGTATTTTTTCCAGCAAATCGGCCTTATTGTATGCGATAATATATTTGATGTTTTTCTCATCAAAAAGCTTAATCAGTTCTTCATCCTCCGGCGATTTTCCGCTGACCGAATCTATTACCAGAACGGCGACGTCCGTTTTGTTCAGCACCTGCCGGGTTTTCTTCACGCGAAGCTCTCCCAGTGTACCTTCATCATCAATACCCGGCGTATCTATGATCATAACCGGCCCGACGGGAAGTAGTTCCATCGCCTTATACACCGGGTCGGTTGTCGTGCCCTTTACCTCGGAAACAACGGCAATCTCCTGACCGGTAACTGCATTAACAAGACTGGACTTACCTGAGTTTCTCTTCCCGAAAAAGCCTATATGGACGCGGTTTGCAGACGGTGTATCATTCAATCCCATGAACTTTCCTCCTTAGAACCTGAAATCACGAAGCCCGTTGCCAATCTTCACGAGGTTTTCCTCGGTGAACTTTCTTATCCTGTCGCTCGGAATTCTTGACAATTCTTTCTGAATGAGAGCCTCGCCCACGGCTTTCGTTTCAGGCTTTGCATAATCTTCCAGGTATTCTTTCAGTGTCATAAGGGCATTGGGATGGCAGAAATTATGAATCTGCATGTTCTTGCAAAGGCTCATGAAGCGGTCACCCGTTCTGCCCGCCCTGTAGCATGCGGTGCAGAAACTTGGAACATACCCGAGTTCCATCAGCCATTTGACTACTTCATCAAGGGTTCTTCTGTCATTTACCTCGAACTGCGCTGAATCTTCATCTTCTGGTTCAGGGTTATAATAACCTCCGACACTTGTTTTTGAACCGCCGCTAATCTGTGAAACGCCCAAGCCCAGTAGGCGTTCCCTTGTTTCCTTGTTTTCCCGCGTTGACACGATTATTCCGGTATAAGGTACGGATACGCGTATGCAGGCCACTATTTTGGCAAATATATCATCGCTTACCGCATTCCCGAATGCCGACGGATCAATGTCATCGGCAGGACGTACTCTCGGTACGCTGATGGTATGCGGCCCCACTCCGAATACCGCTTCGAGGTGCTCGGCATGCATCAGCAATGCAGCAAATTCATAGCGATAGTTTTCCAGCCCGAACAGCACTCCGAGACCTACGTCGTCTATGCCGCCCTGCATTGCTCTGTCCATTGCTTCGGTGTGGTAGGCGTAATCATGTTTCGGACCTGTCGGATGCAACCTTTCATAGCTTTCCTTGTTATAAGTTTCCTGGAAAAGTACATATGTACCTATCCCTGCCTCTTTGAGCTTTTTGTAATTTTCAACCGTCGTTGCGGCAATGTTTACATTAACACGGCGGATTGAGCCGTTTTTGTGTTTCGTGCTGTAAATTGTGTCAATACTCTCAAGTATATACTCAATAGGGTTGTTTACGGGATCTTCTCCTGATTCTATCGCAATACGCTTGTGACCCATGTCCTGAAGCGCGATAACTTCACGTCTTATCTCCTCCTGGGTCATTTTCTTTCTCGGGATATGCCTGTTTTTCTTATGGTACGGACAATAAACACATCCGTTTACACAATAGTTGGACAGATACAAAGGCGCAAACAGCACTACACGATTGCCGTAAAAATCATCCTTGATTTGCCTTGCCAGTTCAAAAATTTCCTCATTTTTTTCGGGTATCTCACAGGCAAGCAGAACCGAAGCTTCCCTGTGGGAAAGACCTTTTCGTAGTTTCGCCTTTGCGATGATTTCATCGATAAGTCCGGTATTGTTTTTGTTCTTATCGGCATACTCAAGAGTTGCAAGAACCTCTTCATGAGAAATGAATTCTTCGGCTTTTGGTGATTTTGGATCATACATAAATAATTACTCCTTTCTTAATCGGGTCAGAGAACTCTTCCCCGTCAGCAACAGATTTTTATTGTTGAATTGATTTATGATCCCCACGGGAGACGGTTATTCTGTAACCTATGCTTTCCATTCTCCGCCGCATGCAGCTTATGCATTCCGCGGCTTCATCCCCCGTACAGATCTTATTGTCATATAACATGTATTTCTTCCTCACGCTCTTAGGCGACAGATTGGGCATAACCACATTCGCGCCGGCAAGTATGCCCATTTCTCTGCCTTTCGGATGTATCGTTCCAAGTGCCGTGGTGGCGGGAAGCAGTACATCGGGAAGCATAAGCCGGATTATCCCGAGCAAAAAGAGCGTGAGCTCAAGCGTTCCCGCCTGTTTATCCGCAAACGGCGTCGCATGATGCGGTATAAACGGGCCTATGCCGACCATATGAGGATTAAGTTTTTTAATAAACAACAAATCCTCAACCAGGCAGTCAGTGGTTTGAAACGGAGAACCTACCATAAACCCGCAGCCCACCTGATAACCTATTTCTTTCAGGTTGAACAGGCACTGCATCCTGTTTTCAAACGAAAGGGATCTGGGATGCAGCTTTCTGTAATGTCCGTAATCGGCGGTTTCATGCCTTAATAGATAGCGATCGGCGCCGGCATCAAAAAACGCTTTGTAACTTTCATAACTTCTTTCGCCAATCGAAAGTGTGACGGCGCAGTCCGGATACCGCACTTTTATTGAACGGATAATATCCACTATTTTATCGTCGGTAAAATACTCATCCTCTCCTCCCTGCAGCACAAATGTGCGAAACCCAAGCTCATACCCTGTGTCACAGCATTCCAAAATCTGCTCCTTCGTCAGACGATACCGCTCGGCTTTTATGTTGCTTTTTCTTATGCCGCAGTAAAAGCAGTCATTCCTGCAGTAATTTGTGAATTCTATAAGCCCGCGTATGTATACGTCGTATCCGTAGTTCTCAATCCGGACATTCCTCGCCTTTTCAAAAAGGTATTCCGCAATTTCAGGATTGCGGTTGTCAATAAGTTCTTTATATTCTTCGGGCGAAAGATTACCTGTTTCGTAAAGTTTATCAACGAGTTGCTTCATCAGCCACCTCTTTCTTTGCTTTCCCAGTTACTTTTGAATACAGTACTTTTGTGCTCACACCGGGCAATTTCCCCAGTTTGCCCGACAGGGCACTGATAATATCCTGAGGCGCATCAATGGCAATGCTTATTATGTTAATTCCCTTTTGGCGATACGGCAACCCCATCCTGCCGATAATATACTCTGCATAGTCGTGCAAGATGCTGTTAAGTTTTTCAACCGAGCCACTGTCTTCAACAATAATACCTATAATAGCCACCCTTGTTTCCATTTTCAAACTCACCTTCAAATAAAAATGCGCCCCGAAAGGCGCAGGAATTCCTCTTCTTTATTTATATATCCCCTGTTCCCTTGCCTTCCGCCTGATACCAACGTATTCGGCGTCAGTAAATTTCCATTTTCCGCCTCGTCATCAGATTTCTCTTTTGACTCAGCAATTTTATTTTAATATTTTTGCGAATGTTTGTCAAAAAAAGATCAAAGACAGGCGAAACACTCATCTGTCAATTATTACATGCAATCCTTAAGGATTTTAATAATCTCCTCGCGGGAAAGGACTTTATACCCTCCGTCCAAAATAAACGTGCTTTTCGCAATGCCTTCAAACATATCTTCAGTCACACCCAAATCCCTGATGTTCATCACAAGGCCGATTTCCCTCATATATTCTTCCATTCTGTCAAGGCCTTCTTTTGCAATTTCCTCATCTGTTTTACCTTCAGGGTTTACATTCCATACATTGATTGCATAGCGTTTAAATTTCTTAAGGCCATAGGGCATAATGTAACGGTAGTACGGAATTGAAACGGCAGCCAGAGTCATACCATGAGTTGCATCAGTGTAAGCGCTTATTGCATGCCCTATCATATGGACCATCCAGTCTTCAGTCTTGCCTTTTGCAACAAGGGTGTTAAGCGCCCATGTAGCGGTCCACATAATATTGCTTCTCGCTTCGTAATCCTCGGGATTTTTGACTGCAACTTTTGAACTGTGAATCAGCGACCTAAGAAGGCCTTCTATGATATAGTCGGTGGTATTGTCGTCTTCTCCGGAAAAGTACTGTTCAAGAAGATGGGACATTATATCAAAGATACCCGCCACCATCTGATATTTCGGTACCGAATATGTGTATAACGGATTTAATATTGAAAATTTCGGGAAAACTTCCGGACCAAACACGCGGCCTATTTTCTGTTTCGTTTCGGTATTTGTTATAACCGAACCGCCATTCATTTCCGAGCCGGTGCCTGTCATTGTCAGAATACAGCCTATCGGAATAATTTTGTTATTCACTTCTTCCATACGTATATAATATTTTTCCCACGGATCTTCTTCACAGTATGCCGAAACCGACACGGCCTTTGAATAGTCACACACCGAGCCTCCGCCAACAGCCAAAATCAAATCCACGTTGTTCTCTCTGGCTATTCTGCAGCCATCATACACCTTTTCCAGTGTTGGATTGGGCATAACCCCCGGATCTTCGAAAATTTCCTTTCCGTTGTCCTTTAAAATTTTTACAACTTCATCATAAAGCCCGATTTTTTTAATGGAGCCTTTGCCGTATACAAGCATCACTTTTTTGCCGTAATTTTTCAGTTCATCGTTCAGATACTTGAGGGAATCTTGACCGAAATACAGTTTTGTAGGATTATAATAAACAAAGTTTCCTAACATCTTATTTTCTCTCCTTCCTGTAACTTTTTAATTAAAACTTTTAATCTTCACCGGAGCAAAATCTCACCGTATTTTAAACGGATCCCGGTTATTTATTATCCTTATTTATTCTCCGTAAACACAATAACGTATTTCCCGTATAAATTAATCTGTACATCTCCATTTTGTCGTTTTTAGCTCCACACGGAAAAATTCACCGGCAAGCACAAAATCAGCGGTCAACCTTGCTGAAAAAAAGGAAATAAACCAACAACGCATTTATTACAAAATCATACAACCTTGGGCCGTCAAACAAAAGTATACTTGACAAAACCGAACAAATAACGATCCCAATGCTTATAATTTTCGGGAAAATACCTTCTTCTTTTGCCATCCATGCGAAAAAAGCCATAAAAGGCGTTAGGCAGGCAAAAACAGTCCAGCCGATAATACCCCATCTGTCATACCACCCATGGGTCAGATAAACAACGGTATAATACGTAATAAGCATTCCGATACTTAGCAGAAATACATTTACCATGGCTTTTTTCTCAGTCTTGCTGTAAATGGATATTACAGTTCCTATCAGTATCCAAACCGACAATTGTGAAAACATATCTCCAAGGCTCTGAGTGTAAATATCGAGCAATCTTGACACAACACCCAATAAAAGGCCTGCCACGAACATGCTTAAGGGACTGAGTATTTTGTCCTTCATGCCTTGACCTCATTTCATTATCGGCTTTTAATTATTGATTTTATCATATATGTAAAAAATTGTAAATGTAGATTTTTTTCAGAACTTTATGCAATATCCTGCTACTTCTGTTTTGCAGGCCATTAATGAAATCCTCATATATTTTATTTAGCAAGTGTTTTTGATTTGATATTCCAAACCGGAGGACAAATTCGTGGTTTAATACACTTTATAGTTCGTTACAAGGATTTCACTGATAAAACCTCTTCGTTTTCCGTTGGAATTGATCGCACGCTTTGCTTTAATCCGGTGAATATAGAAGTCTTTATAAAGTTCGTCAAAAAAATTGTCATCAGGATTCACATTCTTAGGATCTGAATTGCTCAGCATAAGAAAAGCTCCTGTATTGCTCATTTCTGCAAAAAACTGCGCAAGCCGGACCTGGTCGTCATCGGTAAAATCAAATTTACTGTAAGACGTGAAGCTGGATGTTATATTAAGCGGCCTGTATGGCGGGTCAAAATAAACAAAACTGCATTTGTCAATATGTTTGGCGCTTTCCCTGTAATCGCCTGCAAATATATGCACCTTCTGGAGCAGCGAACTTGCCGCATATAAATTTTGCACATCACAGATAGTCGGATTCTTATGCTCGCCGTGGGGCACATTGAACCGTCCTGAGCGATTAACGCGGTATAGGCCGTTAAAGCATGTACGGTTAAGAAAAATAAACTGAGCGGCGCTTTCAATATCGGGCAAATAGTTTAAAGCGCGTGAATTATATAAGTATCTAATCTCATAATACATTTCCCTTCTGAATTTCTCGTTCAGGTTTAAGTACCTGCATTCCAAATCGGCAAGATATTCCACAAGGGCCCTGATTTCATTTTTAATCGCAAGATACGTGTTTATTAAATCCTCATTTATGTCAAATATAAAAGCCTCTTCAATGTCATATGTCTGCAAGATATCAAACAAAACCGCACCGCCGCCTGCAAAAGGCTCTATATAGCGCTTTATTTTGCCCTCGGTAAGCTGCGTCGGATAATATTGCCTGAAAATACCCAATAGCTGTCTTTTACCTCCTGCCCATTTTACAAAAGGTTTAACATTTACAGTTCCCACCTTGTTTCTCCTCTCGCAGTATTCTGAAAAGACAAATCCTATATACAAAACTTTAATTGAAAAAGCGAATAAAATCAAACAGCATGGCATATTGCGCAAAAAATGAAATTACCCCGGTATGCGGTTGGTATACGGTCGAAAAACACCGGGGTAAAATACAAGTTCACATATAATTCCTTTTTCGGTTAACAGAAAATTTATCTCCAAATCAGCCAAATCAGTACATACCCGCTTGTAACGGCTGCCAGTGTAAAAGGCACGCTGATTTTCATAAAATCCTTCGCGCTGACATTGTATCCTTCCTTTTTTAGAATGCCAAGACCGGTAATATTGGCAGAGGCTCCGATAGGTGTAAGATTTCCGCCAAGCGTCGCCCCTGCAAGAAGGCCGAAATACAGAACCGTTGGATCTGTTCCCATAAGGTTCGCAATTCCACCCGTAACAGGCAACATCGTAGCCACATACGGAATATTGTCTATAAACGCCGAGAAAAACACCGACGCCCAGACAAGCAGAGTGTACATTAAAAATACATTATCTCCGCTTACCTTAACAAAAAGCTCACTTATCGCATCCACAACACCGGCTTCGGTAATACCGCTGATCACAATAAAAAGGCCGCCGAGTAAAAGCAGTGTAAAATAATCTATTTCCTTGAAGGTTTTCTTTACCGTCTCAAAACCGCGGGAACGAGCGGTCTCGCGAACCAGCCCTACAACCATCAGCCCGACACAGATAAGGCCGTTGGTAATCGAAGGCTTCTTTTCCTCCGGAATGAAAGAAGCAAGAATCAGGAGTACTATGGTACCAACAAGAAGTATGGTTGGAAAATAATCTTCCACGACTGTTCTTTCTTTAACTTCAACCTTCTGATTTTCCTTACGGAACACCCACAGAAGAACTAATATTGACATAAGCGCCCCAATCTGCACAATCCAAAACAGGCCCAGCTTTCCCCTGTAGAAAAAGAAATCCAGAAAATCCATATTGGCATGTCCGCCGAGCAGAATGGAAGTGGTATCGCCCACCAGGGTTGCCGCGCCCTGGAGATTGGATGATACTGATATTGCAATAATGCCGGGGACGGGCGATATTTTTAATTTTTTGGATATAGTCAGCGCAACAGGCGCCACCATAAGAACCGTTGCCACATTGTCAATAAAGGCCGAAATAATCCCCGCAAAAAGGGACAGAGAAATGATCGCCCATTTGACATTCGGCATTCTCGTTATAATCATATCGGCGAGAAGTGAAGGCATTTTTGATTCAATAAACAGTGAAACTATTCCCATTGTACCGGCAATCATCATAATAACGTTCCAGTCCACTGAGAAGAAAACCTTGTTCAGCGGAATGATACCCAGAATAACAAAAAGCGCGGCTGAAGTCAGTGCGATATATGCTCTGTAATTGGGCAACACCAGCAACAGAACATATGTAATAAGGAACAATACAAGTGCTAAAATCAAATCCACACATCCTTTCATATTTCTGATCAACAAGGAGAAATTATATCATAAAAATAATACTTTATACAGAATAATGTCGATATCTGACGATTTCGAAACTGTAACTTACTAAGACAACATAAAAAACGCGCCAAGTAAGCGATAATGCTTAATACAAAAAAAGAAGACTGCCAAAAAATAATCGTGCCGGCGACAAACCAGTCACCGGCACGATTGTGGATTTTGATGGTGGAGATGAAGGGATTTGAACCCTCGACTTCCACAATGCCATTGTGGCACTCTCCCGCTGAGTTACATCCCCACAAATATTATATTATACGCTGTCAGCACTGCCTGCCTAATCACTGATGACATAGGATATTATACAGGTTTTGCGTTGTTTTGGCAATAGTTTTATCAAAATTCGGAACAGGAACGCAGACAGGCAAAATCCAAATATTGTATTGACATTTACAATTTTTAGCTTTATAAGTATTATATGTGATTAATATACTAATTATTGGAAAATGAGGTGTTGTATTATATGAGATTATCCAGCGTTTTTATCATCATAGCATTCATAATGCTTGCAGCATTGTCGGGCTGCAGTAATTTGTCCCATGACACTCACGAACCGGTAACTGAGGAAAATATACATAATGCCGCTGAAGATGACGAAAACTATAAAGACAATGCTGACAATAATAAAGAAAATAATAATGAAGAGACAAAGTCCTCAATCAGATCATGGAAAGACATGTACCAAAGCAAATGGACCTTTTGTGGTGATCTGGACAACAACTACCCCATTGATGACACCGGTCAGGTATTGATCGCCTACGGTAATGACAATCAAATCAGCGGCTATCATTCAGACACGTATTTATATGGTTTAAACAAGGATACGGGCGAAAAAATATGGTCGGTATACGGTGGCTATTATCCCATTCACTACTGTATTAACGAGCCTGAAAATACAATACTCATTGGTACCAAACCATCCGTAGATGACGATACAAGGCTACAATGCATTGAGATAACCACCGGTAAATTACTTTGGGAAAAAATTTTTTCATTTGAAATCAGACGGCTTGCAATTACAGACAAAACAGTTGCCGTTCAGCCATACAACCTGAATACAATTATGGTGCTGGATGTCACCAACGGTGAAGTACTTTGGGAAAAAGAACTGGAACAGAATGAAGTGCTTATATCATTACAGAGGCAAATGAATAACATCATTGTAAGCCAAAAAGACGGTCTGGCTGCATATGAACCAAGCTCCGGACAAATGAAATGGAAAGTGGAAGGCAACCTTTTCCCGGAAAGTCCCCATCCCATGATAATGCTGCCTGACGTGATTGAATCAAAGCAGTACCAGATTTTATCGAAAAATACTAACACACAATGGATAACCTTCGAAGATTGCTTCAGGAAAATAGATTTCAATACCGGCGAGGTGTTGGATTCGATTCCTACGGGGGGAATTAATCTGTTGTACCTTCTGGACGGCGAATTTTCAATTGTTAAATCATATGAAAAAGAAGACAACGGCAATTTATTCACAAAATCCTTTTCGTTATATTCAAATTCACAGAAAAATGAATTGTTTTCAAAAAACGATACGTTACTGGGGGCGGTGGTTTATCAGAATAAACTTATTTACACAACCCCTGAGAAAATTAAATGTATTTCACTGGATACGTCGGATTTGCTCTGGGAATGCGGCTATTCCTTTGACCCGCCGGAAGCCTACAGCCCGCTTATTATTCAAAACCGGCTGGTAATTGTCAGCAATGATAAAATTCACGTATTTAACCCGGATTCGGGTGAATATCTGTACCAGGTAGACGATTATAATTTGCCGGTATATCCCATACTTGATATCCCGGTTGTTGACCACTCACCAAGCGTTATTTACGTTTCTGGTAACGAGATTTACATTTCAAGGAACGACGGGCATCTCGACGCTTTAATTTTGAAATAAAGTTTCAGCAAAAAAGTACTCGGGCAGCAGGCGTCAACAATATTCCCGGCTGAACTCACCTTTCCGGCAATGCATACGCAAAAAATTGGGATATCGTATTTGCGATATCCCAATTTAATTATTGAAGCGATACCCGACGTATGTAAGAGATTACATCGGAACACACAGCATACAGTAGCTTGCCCTGCCGAATCCCTGATAACAATCTTTCCCGTTTTCTTTATAGGATATTTGAGTTGAACCGCCGCCGTCCAGGTTCAAACCCATAGTACAGCCGAATTTGTCTTTCATAATGGTTCTTACATCCCATAAATTACATCCGTATCCTGCTCCGTCCTTCGTTATATCATCCCCGTCAAATATTGTACACAAGATGATTTTCTTACCGCCTTTGTATCCTATTGCCGTTCTTGGACGATCCGCTTTGTTATCAACATCCCACTCTTTATCATTTGATAATCTTGAGTAATAATCAGCCGCTTTTGAGAAATTTTCGCTTAAATGCAGACTAATTCCTCCTACTGCCCATTTGACATCGCTCATTTGCACTGTATAACCTTTGTGCGTAACAGGGAATTGGTTTTTATTGTCATCAGTCTGCATAGCATTATTTGATACAAATAGGAAAGTTTTATCAGGCAACTCTTTCTTCAAATACACCATAAACCCATTACCGCCGCTGTTCCATGAGCCTCGCTCATTTGGACCTATGGGAGCACCGTTATTTATTGCATAACCATACAAATTACCTTTGTCTGGCTCTACCATTTGAAAGAACACTCCGTTAACACCATATAGCTGATTTCCTTTTTCATCTTTAGCCGTACGTAAACTATTCTCGCCAATATTTCGTATAGTGAGTTCGTCTATCCCCGCTTCCAACCACATTAACCTGACCTTTTTGCCATTCACGGTGTACAATTCAGAGCCAAAAGTGGCTGCCATAAAAATCATCCTCCTGAAACCTTGATTAGTTTTGAATAAATCCCGGGATTTATTTTCACTTATAAAGGAAACTAAAAGGAAATAAATGTAAACATAGTATCGATTAAATGCAACGGGGTAAGCAGTAAGAAAATCAAGAATAAGCTTTAAACGCCATATAAAAAATCAGAACAAAAAAGTATTTCCCAAAATAAAAATCTTATTCTCCTTAAGATATAGCTTTTTCATAAATTCAAATAATTACTTCCAAACATGTTATCTAAATAAATTTTCCTTGTTTTTGTATATGAAACTATAAATTTTATGTCACTTTGAAGAATCTGAAACAGGCAGGGGTTGGTTTATGTTATCATCCATTTCTTATAAGGGTGCGTAAGCAAATAAAGAAAAAATAATTTTCTTTTTTCACAATGTTTACAAATACTTCCATCCCATCTCTTTACCATTTGAAAGGTGGGATGGATTATGACCATTGACATTATTGCAAAATTGCAAAATGGAAATGGTAACGCTGCTATTGTGCTTATCAACAAATTCAATCCATTGCTGAAAAAATATGCGTATAAGCTAAATTATGAAGACGCATATAATGATCTCCTTGCAGATTTAATTTCGTTACTTAATAACCTTCAAATCAGCAACATTAAAAATCAGCGGGAAGAAAGCATAGTTTCTTACATCCGGACTTCAATTCACAGTTTTTACGTCAAAAGACTAATACAAATCAAGCGGCTGCGTAACATCTCATTATATTCACAGCTGAATGACAAAGAGCGGTATTACATCGAATCTCTTCCATCCACCACCGACGTTTATTCCGACTGTGAGCTGCATTACATCAAGAAAATCCTAACAAAGCAGGAATTTAAAATAATTTACATGATCTATTTCTTAGGCTATACCGTAACCGAAATAGCAAAATCCCAGAACGTTTCAAGACAGGCAGTCAACCAGATGAAAAACAGAGTCCTTAAAAAATTGCGCAAAGCTTATTTGGACAAGCTTTAGGAGGATGATAATATATGGGTTCGGTATTAGAAAAGTCAAAAGTACTTTTCGCACTTTTGGGTTGCGTTTTAGGGTGGCTCATGGGAGAGCCTGACTCACTTATATATTCTTTAATTGCCCTGGTTGTATTGGACTATGTCACCGGGGTCCTGCTCGCCGTTCGCAATAAGAAAGTATCAAGCGAAATAGGCTTCAGGGGTATTTGCAAAAAAATTACGATATTTATTTTGGTCGCCGTGGGAAATGTAATCGACAAATATTTAATAGGCACAGGCCACTCACTTAGAACCATGATAATCGCATTCTATTTATCCAATGAGGGTATCAGTATTATGGAAAACGCAGGAAGGATGGGACTTCCAATCCCCAAAATACTGAAAGAATCGTTATTAAAATTGCATAATAACCCTTCTGACAATCCAAAAATATAAACCGGCTTCCGCATCCTCAAACTCTACGTAAGAAACAAACAAGCAGCCGGTTTTCGGCTGCTCTTTTCTTTACTTTAACTTCCGTACCTTCATTTTTTGTTGGCCTGGTAAAATACAGCATAAAAATTATATTGCAACTCTCTTTACATAGGCAAGCAATATGATGATACTGCTGTTGCCGATAACGGCAAACCTGCCAAAATACGTACGTGTAAGGAATATCAGATTATTCCGCTTCACTCAATCACAATATTGCCGTTAACAACATAATACCTGCATGCGCCGCTGATATATTTGACCTGCACCAGTCCACTGACAAAATCAAATCCTGCATACCTTTCAATCGGTATTTGTGCCTTTATTTGCCCGTCGGTTGCAATCACTGAAAGCGTATTCTTATCGGACTTAAATACATAATGACCGATACCGTCATCTATAATTTTACCGTCAAAATACGGCGGAAATTCATAAAGCAGTTTGCCGTTTTCGCCGAATAACCGGTAAGGACTGTTTTCATCCTTTCTTGCAAGTATCTGCTTGAAATCGGTTAGACGAATGTCCATGTACTCAACTGGAAATATCTGTATAAATACGGGATCACTATCCTGCCGTTTCTGTCGCAGTATCCCGAAAGGTGATCATAACCGTCGCGTATTCCTATAAGTCCATCCGACATGTGATATATATAAAACTTCAGCATTGCAAATATTTCCCCGTCAGGCAGGCTGAGCCAGCTGTCCCTGAAGCATAACAGGTTGCCTGCAAAATATAGTATGTGTCCCCCATATCCATAAAAAAACCCCGGTAATAGTCGTTATTTTTTGCAACATGCTCTTCTTCACGGTTTATCACAAAATATGAAAGCGGATCCTCGGGCTTTGAAACAATCCCGTAATTGCCGTTCCATTCACTTGCATATGCGTATTTCGGTCCAATTACAAAATTTCCCTTGTTGTCCACATATCCCCACAGATATGCGCCGTTTTCCTGTTTCGCCGACATCGGATAAAGAAAAGGCTGAACATCGGCACCGTTATTTATTGTATTATAAAGGCCCGCTACGCTTCATCTTTTTTGCTTCTGAAAAACGAGCTTATAACCGGCGGCAAAAGGCATAACCCTGCAACATAAAGCCAATATTCGGGAAGCAGCGGAACCGTTTTGAAAACGTTCTGCAATGCGGGAACATAAACAACACATGCCAATACGCTCAGTGACGTAAATACAGCCCCTACAAGCCACAAATTACTCAGAAGGTTTATTTCAAAAATATTCTTTTTTTCAGATTTGCATTCAAAAACGTGAATAAGCTGGCTCAGCACAAGTGTCACCAAGGCTGCCGTTCTTGCGGCTTCAAGGCTGAGCGACTGTCTGAACACAAGAATGAATGACAGCAGTGTGACAACTCCGATGAATATTCCCCTTGTAATTATCAGCTGCCATAATCCGCCTGAGAATATATGCTCGTTCGGATCCCTTGGCTTTTGTTTCATAATATCAGGATCACCTGTTTCCATACTCAGCGCTATGGCGGGCAAACCGTCAGTCACAAGATTCACCAACAGTATCTGGGCGGGAAGCAACGGCACAGGCAATCCCATAAGCATTCCGAGAAACATCGTCAATACTTCTCCGATATTGCATGATAATAAATACCTGATAAATTTGCGTATATTGTTGTAAATATTGCGTCCTTCTTCCACTGCAGCAACAATTGTTGAAAAATTATCATCCATAAGTATCATTGAAGCCGCCTGCCGGGTAACATCGGTACCCGTCAGCCCCATTGCCACACCAATATCGGCTTCCTTTACCGCCGGCGCATCGTTTACGCCATCCCCTGTCATTGCAACAATGTATCCTTCTTCCTTATATGCCTTAACCAGTCTGAGCTTATGCTTTGGCAGAACACGGGCAAAAACCGCCGTATCCTTCAGCCTTTCCTTAAGTTCCCTATCGCTTAAACTTTCAATCTCATTGCCCGTCAGAACATTCTCGTTCCCGTCAATGATTTTCAGTTCTTTTGCGACCGCTTTTGCAGTTTCTTTATGGTCTCCTGTTATCATCACGGGTTTAATTCCGGCAATCTTACATTTTTCAACGGCATCGTAAACCTCTTTTCTCGGCGGATCCATCATACCCGCAAGCCCAAGAAATGTAAGCTGCTGTTCGAAATCCGAAGGCAGGCTTTTGCCTTTTTCTATTATTCTGTACGCCATAGCAATTACTCTAAGGGCATTCTGAGCCATATAAGTGTTTTCCTGTTCAATCCTTTTAATATCATAATCCAAAATTTTACGTTCATTGTTCGCCACCATTATGGAAGTGCATCTTTGAAGTATCACCTCAGGAGCTCCTTTTGCAAAGATAATTCTGTCACCGGAAGGCGTGGAACACATAACTGACATCATTTTCCTTTCGGAATCAAACGGTATTTCCCTGAGCCTTTTATATTCTTCAGCAATTTTTTCCGGATCGTATCCCGCCTCAACCGCCATCCGGACAAGCGCGACCTCCGTGGGATCCCCAAGGAACACATATTCTTCCGAGATTTTTTCCTCATCTTCAACTTTTCGTATATTCACATTGCCGCATAAGATCCCCGTCAGAGCCATCAGATTCAAAGCAGGCATTTTTACCGGATCAACCGGTTTGCCCTGAAAAAGTATTCTGTTTTTATTTTCTTCATTGTCATCCCTTGTTACCTGATACCTGGTTCTTCCGCAATATATTGAAACCACGCGCATTTTGTTTTCCGTAAGAGTGCCGGTCTTATCCGAGCAAATAACTGTTGCACAGCCAAGGGTCTCAACTGCGGGAAGCTTTCTGACCAAAGCGTTTCTTTTTGCCATCCGCTGAACTCCGAGAGCCAACGCAATGGTCACCACGGCGGGAAGTCCTTCAGGTACCGCAGCCACCGCAAGGCTTATCCCCGCCAGAAGCATTGAAAATACATTTTCACCCCTTATAATTCCCGTTAATGATACAATCGCACAAATGACAAGGCAGGCTATCACAATATAGGTTCCCAACGTCTCAAGTCTTTTCTGAAGCGGGGTATCCTGCTGTTCAGCTTCCTGTATCATATGGGCTATTTTGCCCATTTCGGTCTCCATGCCGGTTTTTGTGACCACTGCACGCCCTGTGCCTGCGGTAACCAGGCATCCCATATATACATGATTCTTCGGGAAAGTGGCATCAGTGTCGGTTTCGTTATGAATCACCTGTTTTCTTACAGGCATTGATTCTCCGGTGAGCATGGATTCATCCACCTGAAGTTCATTGGCCATAATCAGTACACCGTCCGCAGGTATCCTGTCGCCGGCTTCAATGACTGTCAAATCGCCCGGTACAACTTCTTCGGCAGGTATTTCCCTCATTTCATTATCCCTTATAACCTTTGCCTTTGGCGCAGCAAGTTTTTCAATGGCTTCCATTATCTTTTCGGTATGCATTTCCTGATAAAACCCGAGAAGAGCGTTTATAAACACTATGGCAAGAATGGTAATTGCTTCGGTAATATCACCTATGATCATTGAAATGGCAGTGGCGGCAAGCAGAACCAGAACCATAAAATCGGTAAACTGGGATATAAATAACAGTAACCAGGATTTTTTCTTTTTGGTTGCAAGTTTGTTTTTCCCGTATACTTCCATTCTTCTTCTGGCTTCAGCCGAAGATAAACCCTGGTCTTTTTTCTTTTTTTCAACATTGTTTGGCAAAAGCCTTATGGCCTGCATATCAATGCCTCCCGCTGTATTTTTTTAAGTTTGGTCTAAATAATTCTATGCGGGACTTTTCTTTATTAGTACAAGCATATTCAATTTTGTTTGAGAAATAAAAAAGGCCTGTAATCTGATAGGCCTTTGGAATTACGAAATTTTTTATTTTCATCCGAATTTGAACAAACAAATCAAATGTCAATTTCAAGAAACACCGGGCAGTGATCGGAACCGTATATCTCGGAATACATGCCTGCGTCACGAATTTTATCCCTTATTCTGTCGGACACAAGGAAATAATCTATACGCCAGCCGATATTCTTTTCACGCGCATTGAACATATACGACCACCATGTATATGCATCGGTTTTGTCGGGATACAGATATCTGAAACTGTCGGTAAATCCGCTTTGAATAAGCATTGTCATTTTTTCGCGCTCTTCATCGGTAAATCCTGCATTCCTTCTGTTGGCTTCGGGATTCTTTATATCAATTTCCCTATGGGCTACATTTAAATCCCCGCATATAATTACCGGCTTTGTGGTATCAAGCCTTTTAAGGTATTCCCTGAAATCATCCTCCCATTTCATCCTGTAATCCAGTCTTGTCAGACCGCGCTGGGAATTTGGGGTATATACCGTTACAAGATAGAATTTATCATATTCGGCAGTCAAAACCCTGCCTTCGTTATCATGTTCATTCATGCCAATGCCGTCAACAACCGACAAAGGCTTTTCCCGCGTGAAAAGCGCAGTTCCTGAATACCCTTTCCTTATCGCGTAATTCCAGTACTGATAGTAACCTTCAAGATCAAGCTGTACCTGCCCCTGCTGTACTTTGGTTTCCTGAATACAGAATATATCTGCACTCACACTGTTGAAGAAATCCATAAAACCTTTAGCAAGGCAGGCTCTTATTCCGTTGACGTTCCATGATACAAGTTTCATTCCATTACCCCCGTTGCGATAAATTAACCATCCCGTGCCGCCTGTATCCTAAAGCTTGTCCCAATTCCCGACCTCATCCGATATATCGCTGACACTCTGTTATCTTTTATTACATTGATACCATACCGCATAAAAAATATCAATAACCGGGCAGGTGAAACCCGCCCGGTTCAAAGATTTTTCAGTTCGGCAATGAAAAAATACGTCTGCAAAACAAAAGCCTGTATGACATTTGTGGAAAAACATTATGGCACAGATATATAACAAACGCAATCTAAAGAATGGGATATGCGAAAAATATTGTTTCCGCTTTTTTGCCGTAAATACCTGTTATTTATTTAAATCAAATCATTCCTGTTAATTAATCAATTTCTTTATATATAATATAAAAGGGTAGCAGCCTACCCTTCATTTTTCGTTATACTCGCCCACATATTTATAAGGCGAACCGGATACAAACTTGTAAAGTTTTCCGTTCCGTGCCTTAAACACTTCAGCGGTAACTCTTTCCAGTTCAATTGTGTTTCCGTTTTCATCCACTATCGTGTATCTATTGTCTCCTGAATACTGTATGTCGTAATCCTTTCCTTCCTCCAATACAGGAGCAGGGTAGGCCGAGCCTGTGAAATTCCTTATCAATGCTATTACACATATTCCAACAACAATTACTATAGCCAGTATTATGATAACATCAACCGTATTACCTGATTTGCCTTTTCCTACTTTCATGATACCAGAACCCGTTCCTTTCCGTTATTAATACATACTTCTCCAAATAAAAATGTTGCTCCTGCCGTCAGATTTTTATGCAATTATAATACCAGATAAAATAAACAAAGTAAAGTATTGGCTGAAACAGAAACTTGGTTCCAGCCAATACCTTAGTTTTCAGAAAAGACCCATGCGCATTCGTGTCAGGGGTTTTCGCAATTACTGTTCTGCCATTTTCTTGTAGGTTTCGTATCTTTCAATTGCGTCTTGTTTAGCCTTAGCATACAGCTCTTCGGCTATTTCAGGGAATGTATTCTTCAATGAGGTGAAGCGGACTTCGCCGTCAAGGAATTCCTGGAAATCAGCAGTGGGTTCTTTGGAATCCAGAATGAACGGATTCTTACCTTCTTTCTTAAGTTCAGGGTTATAACGCCACAGATGCCAGTAACCTGCTTCCACTGCCTGTTTTGCTCTTGCCTGTGTGCGGCCCATTCCCTGACGTATGCCATGGTTGATACAAGGCGCGTATGCAATTATCAGTGAAGGACCGTTGTATTTTTCAGCTTCTATTATAGCTTTCAGGAACTGATTCTTGTCAGCGCCCATTGCAACCTGAGCAACATAGACGTATCCATAAGTTGTTGCTATCATACCAAGGTCCTTCTTCTTAACCCTCTTACCTGATGCAGCAAACTTGGCAACGGCTGCGGTAGGTGTTGCCTTTGAAGACTGACCGCCGGTGTTTGAATATACTTCGGTATCGAATACCAGTACATTCACGTCCTCGCCGGAAGCCAGAACATGATCCAGTCCGCCGTAACCAATATCGTATGCCCAACCGTCACCGCCGACAATCCAGATAGACTTCTTAACGAGATAATCCTTCTTGTCGAGGATATCGTCAATAAGCTTCTTGGCTTCAGGATTGCTTACAGGATTGTTTTCAATCGCTGCAAGTACCTCCTTGGAAGCTTTCTTCGATGCTTCGCCGTCGTCTTTTACTGCAATCCAGTTGTTCATTGCTTCTTTCAGCGCTGCGGGGATATCCATTTCCAGTAAAGCCTTCATATCGTTTTCAATCGAACTGCGGATCTGTTTTACACCCAACGCCATTCCATAGCCATATTCAGCATTGTCTTCAAACAGGGAGTTTGCCCAAGCAGGACCTTTACCTTCCTTGTTCGTGGTATAAACCGTTGCAGGAGCCGAACCACCCCAGATTGAAGAACAACCTGTTGCATTCGCAATCATCATTCTGTCGCCGAACAACTGGGTTATAACCTTAATATAAGGTGTTTCACCGCAACCTGCGCAAGCACCGGAGAACTCAATCAGCGGCTGAGCGAACTGGCTGCCTTTAAGAGTTGTCAACGGCATCAGATTATCTTTAATGGTAACGTGTTTCGATACATAATCCCAGTTTTCAACCTGGTTAAGCTGTGTTTCAAGCGGCTTCATCACAAGTGCCTTTTCCTTTGCAGGACATATATCGGCACAGTTACCGCAACCTGTACAGTCAAGAACACTTACCTGGATTCTGTAGTGCAGGCCTTTGAGCTGAGCTCCTACTGCAGGCTTGGTTTCGAGGGTTGCAGGCGCTTTGCTCTTTTCGTCATCATTCAGCAGGAACGGACGGATAGCTGCATGAGGACATACAAATGAGCACTGGTTGCACTGGATGCAGTTTTCAATCTGCCATTCCGGAACGTTAACCGCAATTCCGCGTTTTTCATATGCAGAGGTTCCGGGCGGGAACGTACCGTCTTCTGCTCCGACGAATGCACTTACAGGCAGTTTGTCTCCCTGCATTGAGTTCATCGGAATCATTATCTTCTTAATGAATTCAGGTACGTCCTTATCCTCGTGCTTTTCCTCATCCTTAGCATACTTCCAGCTTTCAGGAACATTAACCTTCTTCAGCGCCTCTATACCCCTGTCCACTGCCATATAGTTCATCTGAACAACCTTTTCGCCTTTTCTGCCGTAGGACTTGACAATAGACTCCTTCAGGTATTTGACGGCATCCTCAATAGGAATGACATTGGCGAGCTTAAAGAATGCGGCCTGCATTATCATGTTGATACGGTTTCCAAGACCGATTTCCTGTGCTATATCAGTAGCGTCTATGATATAGAAGTTAATATCGTTATTGGCAATCTTGCGCTTTAAGTCGGCAGGCAGCTTCTCATCAAGTTCGTCCTCTTTCCACTGGCAGTTCAGAACGAAAGTTCCGCCTTTCTTCAGTCCGTCGATCAGATCATATTTGTCAACATAGGACTGATTGTGGCATGCGATGTAGTCAGCTTCTTCGATTAAGTATGTAGAACGGATTTTGTTCTTACCGAAACGAAGATGCGATATTGTAACACCGCCTGATTTCTTTGAGTCATATGAGAAATAACCCTGAGCATACAAATCGGTATTGTCACCGATAATCTTAATAGCGCTCTTATTTGCACCAACGGTACCATCCGAGCCAAGGCCCCAGAACTTGCAGCGAACGGTGCCTTCGGGTTCTGTAACAATCTTCTCCTTCACTTCAAGAGAAAGATATGTTACATCATCGTTAATACCGATGGTAAAGCGGTCTTTCGGGTTATCTTCCTTTAAGTTGTCGAATACGGCTTTAATCATGGAAGGTGTTGTATCCTTTGAACCCAAGCCGTAGCGTCCGCCGACAATTAAAGGTCTGTCTTCACGGTTATAGAACAGATTCTTAACATCAAGATACAGAGGCTCTCCTTCAGCACCGGGTTCTTTTGTTCTGTCAAGAACGGCAATTCGCTTAACCGTTTTCGGAAGAACTTCAAAGAAGTATTTGCTGCTGAACGGACGGTACAGATGTACCTTTATGACACCAACTTTTTCACCGCGGGCCATTAAGTAGTCAACAACTTCCTCAATGGTCTCGGTGACAGAACCCATAGCAACAATAATGCGATCTGCATCGGGTGCACCGTAATAATTAAACGGCTTATATTCTCTCCCCGTAAGTTTGGATATTTCATTCATATAATTTGCAACTATATCGGGAACGGCATCATAGAATCTGTTCGAAGCTTCTCTTGCCTGGAAGAATATATCCGGATTCTGCGCAGTTCCACGGGTAACAGGATGTTCAGGATTTAAAGCACGTTTTCTGAACTCGCGTACTGCATCCCAGTCAAGCAGTTTTGCAAAATCTTCATAGTCAATAACTTCAATTTTCTGAATCTCATGAGAAGTTCTGAAACCGTCAAAGAAATGCAGGAACGGAACTCTTGACTTAATGGCGCTTAAATGTGCAACCCCGCCAAGATCCATAACTTCCTGAACACTACCCGATGCAAGCAGTGCAAACCCTGTCTGCCTTGTAGCCATAACGTCGGAATGATCACCGAATATGGACAGAGCATGGGAAGCAACTGCACGTGCAGAGACGTGGAAAACCCCAGGCAACAGTTCACCTGCTATTTTGTACATGTTAGGGATCATCAGCAGTAATCCCTGCGATGCGGTAAACGTAGTTGTTAAAGCGCCCGCCTGCAGTGAACCGTGAACGGCACCTGCTGCACCTGCTTCGGATTGCATTTCGGTTATTCTAACCGGTTGTCCGAAGATATTTTTCTTTCCATTGGCGGCCCATTCATCAGTGTATTCCGCCATTGGGGAAGATGGGGTAATCGGATAGATAGCAGCAACATCGGTAAACGCATACGCCACATATGCCGCCGCCTGATTACCGTCCATCGTACTCATCTTTTTCTTGGACATCAATCTCCCTCCTTAAGAAATAGGTGAAAATCTTAATTGCAAAGGATTTCAGAAATAATCCACCCTAATCGAGTTTTAGTTGCTGTGCGATTTCCAAAGTATCATTTATGTACTTTGTATACACAACACCTTATATTATACACAATTAAATAATTAAAGAAAAGGTTTTACGACATAATTTTTGTTAAATTATACACAATCTTTGATTATATTTATTATGTCTGAGGAATGCCGATTAAGTCAAGAAGATATCTGAGATAAATTTTCGCATTGTATTTTTCGGGCAGATTCGGCAAAACCCCCAATTTGCCGTAAAAATGCCGATATAACCGGTACTCAAGTATTGCCGAATCAAGAGGGTTTTTCATATCCCTTATACGCTCGGCATATTCCATCAGCAAAGCCTCTTCCCGGTGGCTTATTGAAACGCTCGACTGTCCGGGTTCATTCCTTCTGATACTTAAAAAACCGATATTTCTTTTATTTTCTTTGATAACAACGGTATTCGCCGCCAAATCGCCGACTCTCATATACCTTTTGTTCAGGAATACTGAAAGAATCCCTACTCCATAAATTCCCGGCAGCATGTCCCCGATTCTCAGCAGATTCCTTATAACAACGGCTGTAAAAGTAACAGGTTCGCCGTTTGCCATTATCACTTTAAGCCCCACTATTCTTTTTCCGGGAGTTGCGCCTTTCATGAAAAATTCAAACAGCAGAAAATATCCGAACTGAACAATGAACATTAACAGTATGGCGATTACAACATACAAAGTGTTTTCTCCTGAACGTATCAGGAAAAAACTCCCGTTGTCCAATGCAGGTAATATCATCAATGCAATCATCAGAAGCAAAAAATTCTGAATTAAGGTGTCTATAATAACGGCCACACCACGGGATCCTATACCTGCAAGTTCATACTCAAGAGTTACGTTTTCCGGCGTTTTAACGTGATATACATTTCTCATCTTTTCTTACTCCTAACATGATACAGGTAATGGATTTTCACTCATTATTGTAACAGAAAATAGAATTTGGTAAAATAGTTTCGATAGAAGATTACCAATTTTTAATAAAATTAACCTAATAGCATAAAATAATAAAATTCATTCAGGTGTTTTTACATGAAAGAATCACTTTTTATCATAAATCATCAAAAAACATGGCAGGAGCTTGAAAATATACTGAAGGAATACAATTCGGGAAATAAAAAAACCGACGGTGATACGTTGCATCGCCTCTTTCACCTTTATCAGACAGTCTGCGGACATCTTTCCATTGCACGTACCCGATATGGCAATACCGGTACGGTGGACTATTTGAATAACCTTGTGTCAAGGGCTCATCAGGCCGTTTATACCTCCAGGCTGGGGAGTTTGCAGTCGGTTGCACATTTTCTTGCAAAAGGATTTCCGGCGCTAATAAAAAGAGAGTACCGGGCGTTCCTGCTGTCGGCAGGTGTATTTGTATTCGGTTTTCTTTTTAGTTTTCTGACCGTGCTGTATTGGGAAGACTATGCTCTGTCATTCATTCCTGCCGAATACGTAACTGCGGTCAGGAATCTTTCAGGTAACACCGGTAATTTCAACTTTGCAGTCGCTTCTGTGGCCATTTTCACCAATAACATAAGAGTTGGAATTATCGCCTTTGCATTGGGCATTACCTTTGGAGTCGGAACTGTTTACGTCCTTGCCAAAAACGGAATGATTCTCGGCGCTATGGCTGCCGTTTCCGCAAAAGCGGGAACAGGTTTTGTGTTCTGGTCGCTGATCCTTCCCCACGGCATACCTGAGCTGTTCTGTATTTTCGTTTGCGGTGCCGCGGGTCTTACCACAGCAAAGCATATGATTTTCCCCGGGCTTCATTCCCGCAGAAAATCATTTTCAGCAGGCGGAAAAAAATCCCTTATGATGTTTCTTGGGACCATTCCCATTTTTATACTTGCAGGGCTCACCGAGGGATATATCACGCCGCTGCCGGTAGAACCCGCATATAAGTATGCAGCAGCCCTTGTGTGGCTGATTGTTCTGACTGGTTACATCTTTTCAGGAAAGAAAAGTAAACTGAGTGCCAAATAACCGTCATTTGTATAATTTCAGCATGTTTTTGAATTCTTCAAGCTTATCTTTGCTCAGTGTATTCAGTGGCTGCCGCATCCCTGAAATAACTATGCTGTCATGAACGCCCTTTTCCATAATTTCCACGAGCTTTTCAAGCCTTTCGCCGTAATCCGGATAAGTGGCGCTGTAAATATATAATTTTCCAATACCTTTAAACATTTTTTCAAAAGTTATACGCGCCTTTTTTTCTATTTCTGTAACATGTTTTTTCATAGTAAACGGACATACGATAATAAACACTCTGTAGTCGTAATTGACTATCCTGTCCGTTTCCCGCATCTGAAGCAAAAGATTGTCATAAAACTCCTGCACAAGCCCGATATGTATTCCTGAAACCCTGCCCATGACAAAAGAAACAGGGTAATTGCCCCTTGACGCCCTTTTTATTTCATTTTCCATATCGCTGTTCGTGCTCAAATCAGACAAGATATTTTCCCTTATTTTCTCCAGGCATTCATCACCAGTCACCGGAATTTTCGTTGTGAATGCTGAAATCCGTTCGGGCAGGTAATTTCTAAGAAGCTCTCTTTTTGCCGGAACCGGAACAACATCATTTACTTCGGCTTCTTTTGCACCTTCTATATATTCCTTTGATATCTCAGGAATAATAGCCATAACCGGCATATTTTCAAAATACTCTTTCTGCCTGATCTTTTTTATCATGTCATATTGTTTTCTGAAAGTATCCTGATTAATCTGAATGATGTAATAAAGTATCGATTCCTTGAATATGTCCAGCTTCAGGAACAAATCGATTTCCTCCGCCGCTTCCAATATTTCAAAACCTTTTTCGTGCAAATATTTAAGAATAACACTTTTTATGAACATATCACCGACAGTAATCAAAACCTTACCGGCCATTTTAACCACTCGCTTTTACATTATTTTCTTTATATATTAAATATCGGATAATTCCAGAGACTGTTTTAACCTCCAGACATAGCCTAATTTTGCCGAAAACCGGGTATATTCCATTTCCCGTTGCTTTCATCTGTCCTTTATGGTATATTATTTCCTGATATTGTTTAATGAAGGAAAAACTGAGCAGAATGCGTAGAGGAGGCGAAACAAATGGCAAAATTGGTAGGTAATGCGATATTTGGTCAGTCAGGCGGTCCGACATCGGTTATCAACGCAAGTGCAGCGGGAGTTATTACCGAAGCTTTGAAACAGGATTGTATTAAAAATGTATACGGTGCCGCCCATGGTATCAAAGGAATACTTGAAGAAAAATTTTACGACATGGGAATGGAAGACCCGAAAGAGCTGGAACTTTTAAAAACAACCCCTTCTTCCGCTTTGGGTTCTGTTCGATATAAGCTGGCTGATCCTGATGTTGATGACACCGATTACAAACGATTGCTTGAAGTTTTCAAAAAATATGACATCCGGTACTTCTTCTACAACGGCGGCAACGACTCGATGGATACCTGCAACAAAGTAAGCAAATACCTGCAGAAAGCCGGGTATGAATGCCGCGTAATTGGAGTTCCCAAAACAATCGACAACGACTTGGCAGAAACCGATCATTGTCCGGGATATGGAAGCGCCGCACGCTATGTGGCAATATCCACAATGGAAGTCTATTTGGATGCCCGTGTTTATGACACGCCAATGGTCTGCGTTCTTGAAGTGATGGGAAGGAATGCGGGATGGCTTACCGCAGCAACGGCGCTTGCGTCGTACAAGGGAGCCGGGCCGGATTTAATTTATCTTCCCGAAATTACTTTTGATATGGATAAATTTGTAAGAGACGTAAAAGAAGTATATGATAAAAACGGCGGGAAGGTAATTGTTGCCGTATCTGAAGGTATAAAGGACAAGAACGGCAGATATATTTCCGAATACGGCTCCGACCTTGCAAAGGAAAAGGATGCTTTTGGTCACAGCCAGTTAGGCGGCGCAGCACAGGTTCTTGCCAGTGTACTTAAGAAAGAATTAAAATGCAAAACCCGCGCGATAGAATTCAGCTTGCTGCAGCGTTGTGCGGCTCACTGTGCTTCAAAAACCGACGTAGAGGAAAGCTTCATGGCAGGACAGATGGCCGTAAGATATGCTGTCGACGGTTACTCCGACTATATGGTGGCATATGAGCGTGAGCCCGGTAAAGAGTACAGGTGCAAATTTAAACTGGTGGAACTGTCGAAAGTTGCGAATGCCGAGAAAAAAGTACCCAGAGAGTGGATAACCGAAGACGGGACAGGCCTGAAACAGGAATTTATTGATTACGCACTACCGTTAATCCAAGGTGAATCTGCGCCTCCAATGGAAGACGGACTGCCTCGTTTTGCGAGGTTAAAGAAAGTACCTGTAAAAAAATAAGAAAATAATAGTTATTCGAAAGGAAAAAGGGTTATGGTTATCCATAACCCTTTAATTTTGCTTTGATATAAATTCCACAAAGTGCTAATTTCCGCCAATATTTTTATCCGCCTTAAGCTCGTTTAACCGCGCAGTGGCATATGAACTCATCGAAGTATTCGGATATTCATCTATAATGGTTTGGAATAGTTTCATCGCTTTTTCCTTTTCATTACAGCGGGCAGCAGCTTTTCCTGCCTGGTAAAACAAATTGGCACGATATGAAACCTTGTCACTCCCGATATAGGCAATGCTGGTTTCGTATTTTTCAAGCGACTGCTTGTAGATTTCAGGATCTTTGTTTTTGTTCCCGTTGTAAATTTTATTACCTTCATTGTAAAGTGTCTCGGCAGCTTTTAACCTCACACTGTCCCATAAGCTTTTATAGTAATCGTACAAATCTTCGGGAACAGCGGTTCCGTCAGTATCAAACAGTAACTCAGCACTTTTCACGAAATCTCCGTTCAAGTACTCCGTGCCGGCTTCGTTCAAACGTTTTGCCCATTCTTTGTATGTCTGAAAATCATCCCTTAACCTCAGGTTTTCTTCGTTTAAATCTTTTAAATCCCCTTCAAGCTTTTCAATTCTTTTATTAAGCTGAGAAATTTCTTCCACCAGTTCAGGATCCTTTATAATGTTTTCCACTTTATTTACCGTAAACAAGGACTTATTTGTCGGCACCATGGACCATATCAACAATGTAATAAGCACTCCGGCAACAAAACCTGCAACGTATTTTATATAATAAAACCTGCCTTCTTCATGTCCTAGTCCCTTTGACAAAGCTAACGCCACGCCGTTCATTCCCGCCTTTTTCCTCTTTCTGGCCGGGCTTAAATCGGGCTTGTCTTCTTCGTTCGGGGACTGCAGTTTTTTCAGATATTCCATGGCTTTTATACTGCTGTCGTCGGCCTCCATAACCTTTCTAAAAACGGACTTTGCTTCCTCATCCTTCCCTGCCAGGACATAACACAATCCCAAAAGATTCATTGCTTCGTAAAAAACCGGATGGAGAGATATTGCCTTTTTGAGGGCGATAATAGCAATGTCTTCGCTCTTTAACCGCACATCTTCCAGTGCCCTGTTGTATAGTTTTATCGCTTCGGCTATATTCTCCGGCAGTTTTCCTGATTTCTGCTCAACAGCTTCTATATCAATCGGTTTAAAATCGTCCAGCGCAGCTTTAACATCCAGCATTCATTTCCCCCCTGCCATCCGACCCGTAAATGAATTCATTGTAAAGGTCATTTTTGCGCAGAAATTTGAAATTTGCCACGTACCTGGCCTATATAATACAGCGACCCCAGTGCTGCTATAACATCTTCCCCGGTAGCGTCCGAAAGCGCTTTTTCCACTGCTGCCTCTATTGTATCACTAAATTCTACATTTTTACAATACTTTGACATTACTTTTACAAGACTTCCTGCATCAAGCGCCCTTGGAGAGTCAGGAGTTACAGCAATAAAGCGCTTCGATATCGCTGAAAGCTCTCTAAGCATCGCGTCATAATCCTTATCCTTCATGACACCGAAAATTATCGTGGCTTTTCTGTCAGGATAAATCTTTTTGTACGTTTCAACAAAGGAACGGACACCGTCGGGGTTATGACCTCCGTCTATATAGAAATCGGGATTTCTTGCCAAAAGTTCAAACCTTCCCGGCCATGACGCAGTTTTAAAGCCTTTCACAACATCACCGTCTTCTATCTTAAATCCCGCCTGTCTCAGAACTTCAACCGTTTTTAAAGCGACAGAGGCATTGTAAACCTGGTGTACTCCGACAATTGATGTTTCTATATTTCCGTAGCGCGGGTGTACTAAATGCAGTAAACCGGGGCTTAATTCGGCTTTTTCAAACTCTCCGGGGTCCGCACAATATAACTCTGCATTTCTCTGCCTGCATACAGACTCAATAACGTCCAAAGCCGCCTTTTCCTGCGGATATGTTACCACTCTTCCGTTCTGTTTTATAATGCCTGCTTTTTCATAAGCAATTTCAGCGACGGTGTTTCCCAGAATTTCGGTATGGTCAAGGGAAATTTTGGTTATAACCGATACCAGCGAATCGGAAATGACATTCGTAGCATCCAGCCGCCCTCCTAATCCAACCTCAAGAACTACGGCATCGCATCCTTTTTCATAAAAGTAAAGAAAAGCCATTGCCGTAATCACTTCAAAAACGGTTGGATGCTCAAGCCCTTCCTTAACCATTTCATCGATTACGTTTTTAATTCTCCAGGTATATTTAAATAACTCTTCGTCGCTTATTTCCTGCCCGTTAATACTGATTCTCTCATTATACCGCTGAAGATGCGGAGAGATATATAAACCTGTTGAGTATCCCGCACATGAAAGAATAGAGGATATAAAGGCAGAAGTAGAGCCTTTTCCGTTTGTACCTGCAACGTGTATGAATTTAAGATGCTCCTGCGGATTGCCCAGCCTTTCTGTAAGAGCTTTAATTCTTTTAAGACCGGACCTGCTTCCAAGCCCCTCAAGGCTTTCTATATATTCGATTGCATTTTCGTAATTCATAACGCCCTTTCTATTATTTGACACCACCAGTTTTATAAATTTTATATTTATGAATTAGCGCCGCAGCACTTTTTGTATTTCTTACCGCTTCCGCACGGGCAAGGATCATTTCTGCCCACCTTATCCGCTGCTCTCTTTTTCGGTGTTTTGACCGGTTCTTCACCATGTCTGGCTTCAATCGGCTGTGCCACCTGGGTTCTTTGCACCACTATGTTTTCCTTTTTAATATGCATTAACTCCTTAATGGAATCTTCCTGAATACTCCGGATCATTTCCTCAAACATCTCCGAGCCTTCCATTCTGTATTCGACAATCGGATCCTTCTGTCCGTAAGCCCTTAACCCGATACCGTATTTCAGCTGCTCCATTGCATCTATATGGTCCATCCACTTTTCATCGACATTTTTAAGAAGTATTCTTCTTTCAAGCAGTCTCATTATTTCACTGCCAAAAGCCTCTTCCTGCTCGTTATATCTTTGAACGGCCTTCTCATACAGAATGTTTCTGAACTTTTCCACCGTCAGGCTCTCAGGATCAAATTCCTTCTGATCAAATGAGCCCTTAGGAAGCAGTATGTCTTCGACATAAGCTTTAATTCCGTTCCAGTCCCAGTTTTCAGGATACGGATTTTCGCTGCAGTAAAGATTAACACATCGATCTATAATTCCTTCTATCATCTTAAGGAAGTTTTCTTTCAGGTTTTCTCCCTGAAGCACTCTTAAGCGTTCCCTGTATATTACCTCGCGCTGCTGATTTAAAACGTCATCATACTGCAATACGTTTTTTCTGCGGTTGAAGTTGATGCCCTCAATTTTTTTCTGGGCATTTTCAATTGCATTGGAAAGCATTTTGTGTTCTATCGGCTGATCATCCTCAAGCCCCAGCATTTCCACCATTCCGGTGATCCGGTCCGAGCCGAAAAGCCTCATCAGATCATCTTCGAGGGAAATATAAAAACGGGACTCGCCCGGATCTCCCTGACGGCCCGCACGGCCACGGAGCTGGTTGTCGATACGCCTTGACTCATGCCTTTCGGTTCCTATAATTTTAAGCCCGCCTGCGGCTATCACTTTTTCCTTTTCCTCATCGGTTTGCTTCTTGAATTTGCCATAAAGTTCCTTAAAGACCTCTCTGGCTTTCAGGATTTGCTCATCGTCGGTATCATTGAAACTGGTGGCCATATTGATCAAATGCTCATCAAAACCCATTTTACGCATTTCCTGCTTCGCAAGGAATTCAGGATTACCCCCAAGCATGATGTCGGTACCGCGGCCGGCCATATTCGTAGCTATTGTAACCGCCCCGAGCTTTCCGGCCTGAGCTATGATTTCAGCTTCTTTTTCATGGTATTTTGCATTCAGCACATTATGGGGTATCCCGCGTCTCTTTAAAAGCTGGCTGAGATATTCAGAAGTTTCTATTGAAATTGTGCCCACCAGCACAGGCTGACCCTTTTTGTGGCTCTCTTCAATATCTCTGATTACAGCCCTAAATTTTGCCTCTTTGGTTTTATATACCACATCGGGATGATCAATTCTTATTACTGGAAGATTTGTAGGAATCGCCACAACATCAAGATTGTATATGTCTCTGAATTCCTGTTCTTCGGTCAGCGCCGTGCCCGTCATTCCCGAAAGTTTTTTGTAAAGCCTAAAGTAATTCTGGAACGTTATTGTCGCCAGGGTTTTGCTTTCCTTTTCAACAGTTACCCCTTCTTTTGCCTCAATAGCCTGATGCAGGCCGTCACTGTACCTGCGGCCGTACATTAATCTTCCCGTAAACTCATCAACTATTATAACTTCGCCGTCCTTGACTACATAGTCCACATCCCGTTTCATTAACCCGTGGGCCTTCAGAGCCTGATTGATATGGTGGGAGATAGCCATATTTTCTATATCGGAAAGATTATCTATATGGAAAAATTCCTCGGCCTTCGCCACTCCTCTGGCTGTGAGTGTGGCGGTATGAGCCTTTTCGTCAACAATATAGTCGGCGTCGATATCATCATCCAGCGTTTTGTCGTCGGTTTCGGTGAAGACCTTTTTCTTAAGCCTTCTGACAAAAGTATCGGCTTTATAGTACAAATCGGTGGATTTGTCACCAATACCTGATATTATAAGAGGAGTACGGGCCTCATCTATCAGTATTGAATCCACCTCGTCAACAATCGCGAAATTATGCCCCCTCTGAACCATGTCTTCCAGGTATACCACCATGTTATCCCTCAGGTAGTCAAACCCGAATTCGTTATTGGTTCCGTAGGTTATGTCACAGGCATAGGCTTTTCTTCTTTCGTTGCTGTCCAGTCCGTGAACTATTACACCGACGCTCATGCCAAGGAACTGGTATACTTTACCCATCCACTCGGCATCACGCTTCGCAAGGTAGTCATTCACTGTAACGACGTGGACTCCTTTTCCTTCCAGTGCATTAAGGTATACCGGCAATGTAGCCACCAGAGTTTTTCCTTCGCCTGTTTTCATTTCGGCAATGCGTCCCTGATGAAGTACCACACCGCCTATAAGCTGAACACGGTAATGCCTGAGCCCGAGCACCCGCTTTGATGCTTCCCGAACAACAGCAAAGGCTTCCGGAAGGATATCATCAAGCGTTTCACCATCCTGAAGCCTTTTTTTGAAGTAAGGAGTTTTTGCTCTAAGCTCTGCATCGGACAGTTTTTGCATCTCACTTTCCAGTGCCTCTATTCTGTCAATAATCGGTTCGATTTTCCGTATTTCCCTTTCACTGTATGTTCCGAATATTTTTTCCAGTAATTTCAATCCTTTTTGCCGCTCCTTTCAATTTCCTTAAGGCGTTCCAGTATAAGGCGGTATCCGTCCGCCCCATAATTTAAAGCACGGCTTACCCTGCTGATCGTTGCTTCACTCGCTCCTGTTTTTTCATGTATTTCCCTGTATGTTTTCCCGGCGTCCAGCATTTTTGCCACCTCAAGCCGCTGAGCAAAGGCCTTGATTTCGGACACCGTTCCTATATCCTCAAAAAAACTGTAGCACTCTTCCTTGTTCCTGAGCAGCAGTATTGCCTCAAATAGCTTGTCAACAAGTTCACTTCGCAATTTACTGTTCAAAAAAATCACTCCATCGGAAACACAAAAATTTAAGACAAAACATTTCAACAGGGCCGCGCTATTAATCATTAAAATTCCCTTATATTGATAATATTTTATCTAATTAGTAAATTCAAGTCAAACAATATTAATACATCCAATGTTTAAACCAAGCTACAGGAAACATACCTGATTGCTTTGTTCCATACCGTTCAGGCATCCGTGCCTTTCCAGTATTTCAATAACCGATTTGCTGACTCCTGTCCGGATTTTAAGATCGTCTATTGACAGGAATTTTCCCTGCTTCCTTGCCTCCACGATACTTGCGGCGGCAGCGGTACCGAGCCCCTGCAGCGCATTCAGGGATGGAAGTATTCCCTTTTCCGTAATTTTGAACTTCGTCGCATCGGATTCGTACAAATCCACCGGAAGGCACTTGATTCCCCTGGCATACATCTCGTTCGCAACCTCAAGGATTGTCAACAGGTTCTTTTCCTTCTGCGTCATCGCGTTCCCTTTTTTCTCCAGTTCCTCAATTTCGTACCGTACCCTGTCCTGTCCCCGTGAGATTATGTCCGCATCAAACTCGTCAGCCCTGACCGTGAAATAAGTAACATAAAACGCTTCAGGATAATAGACCTTAAACCAGGCTATTCTGAAGGCCATCATCACATACGCCGCAGCATGGGCTTTCGGGAACATATATTTAATCTTTTTGCATGATTCTATATACCAGTCGGGTACGCCATGTTTTTTCATCTGTTCCTCGTATTCGGGCTTCAATCCTTTTCCTTTTCTTACGTCCTCCATTATTTTGAACGCGGTCAAAGGCTCAAGGCCTTTTTTAATAAGGTAAAGCATAATGTCGTCACGGGTTGCCACAACATCGGCCAATGTGGCAATACCGTTTCTGATAAGATCCTGCGCATTATTTGCCCAAACATCGGTACCGTGCGAAAGTCCGGATATTCTTATCAGTTCGGCAAAAGTCTTAGGTTTGGTTTCCACCAGCATCTGGCGGACAAACCTGGTTCCGAACTCCGGAATGCCGAAAGTGCCAACCGGACTGCCTATTTCCTCAGGAGAAACCCCCAAAGGTTCGGTGCTTCTGAAAAGCTCCATGGTTCTTCTTTCGCCTATCGGTATCTCTTTAGGATTTATTCCCGTGAGGTCCTGCAGCATACGAATAACGGTAGGATCATCATGGCCCAGAATATCCAACTTCAAAATTCTTCCGCTGATGGAATGGTAATCAAAATGTGTGGTTATAACGTCGGCCTCCGGGTCGTCGGCAGGGCGCTGTACCGGAGTAAAATCATAAATCTCTTTGTCATGTGGTACTATCATTACTCCGCCGGGATGCTGACCTGTAGTTCGTTTAATTCCGGTACAGCCCGCCACAAGGCGGTTCAGCTCTGCATTTGTAACCGCTTTTCCCCTTTCATTAAGATATCCCTTGACAAACCCGTAAGCTGTCTTCTCGGCAACGGTTGCAATTGTTCCCGCCCTGAAAACATGCCCCACTCCGAAAAGTTCTTCTGTATATTTGTGGGCGACAGGCTGGTATTCGCCTGAGAAATTCAGGTCAATATCGGGTTCCTTGTCGCCGTCGAAGCCCAGGAAGGTTTCAAAGGGTATGTCGTAACCATCCTTAATCAGCGGCTTTCCGCATCTCGGACAGTTTTTGTCCGGGAGGTCAAAACCACATCCCACGCTTTTATCCTGGTCATGAAACTCGGAGTAAAGGCAGTTTCCGCACCTGTAATGGGCAGGCAGCGAATTTACTTCGGTAATTCCTATCAGGTATGCAACAAAGGAAGATCCCACCGAACCCCTCGAACCTACAAGATAGCCGTCGGATAGCGACTTTGACACGAGCTTCTGAGCTATAATGTACATAACCGAAAAACCGTTTTTGATTATGGAATTAAGCTCCTTGTCCATTCTTTTCTGAACAATCTCCGGCAGAGGCGAGCCATACAGGGATACCGCCTTCTCAATGGACATTCTTTTAATGTCTTCTTCGGCGCCTTCTATATAGGGCGGGTATGTTCCGTCGGGAATGGGCTGAACGGTTTCAACCCATTCGGATACCAGCCTTGTATTCTTCACAACAACCTCATAAGCCGTCTCTTCTCCAAGGTATGCAAATTCCTCGAGCATTTCCTCGGTTGTGCGGAGAAACAAGGGGGCCTGCCGCTCAGCATCACTGTACCCTTGCCCTGCCTGCAGAATACGCCTGAATACTTCATCCTCCTTGTCCAGAAAATGCACGTCACATGTGGCTACTACCGGTTTGTTAAGCCTGTGCGCCAGTTCAACTATTTTCATGTTTATTTCTTTAAGTTCGTCATAACCCGATACATGTCCGGAGTCTATCAGGAAACGGTTGTTACCCAGCGGCTGTATTTCGAGGTAGTCATAATAAGAAGCGATTTTCAAAAGTTCCTCTTCATCCTTCTTGCTTAATATTGCACGGTATATTTCGCCTGCTTCACAGGCGCTGCCCAGAATAAGGCCTTCCCTGTATTTTTCCAGCACTGATTTGGGGACCCTTGGTCGTTTGTAAAAATAATTCAGGTGGCTTTCTGAAATCAGTTTATACAGATTTTTCAGGCCTTTCTGATTTTTAACCAATAAAATCGCATGGTAGGTTTCAACGTTTTTATAATCTATATTTCCGTCGGGGTCCGTTTTATCCTCACCCAAAAGATAAATTTCCACTCCGTAAATCACTTTGATTCCTGTTTTCTTTGCTGCCTCATATGCATCAGGGTATGCCTGAACGACGCCGTGATCTGTTATCGCAATGGCACTGTGTCCCCATTTGGCGGCTCTTTCGATTAAATCCTTCACAGGCGTTACTGCATCCATCTGGCTCATCTGAGTATGCGCATGAAGTTCCACGCGCTTTTCAGTGGCATTGTCCGTTCTCTCACGAACGACGGTTTTTAATATGCCACGGGTCATCATTGTCATCTCTCTGCTGAACGTATCATACTGAATATCGCCATGGACATAAAACCATTCCCCTGTTTTAACATTCTCCTCAAGGGCAGACAATTGTTTATCGTCTGCAAAGCATTTAACCGTAATCGAATTGGTTAAATCGGTTATATCAAAACAGAACAGCTTTTTTCCGCTGTTAAGCTGACGGGTCTCAACCCGTATAACTTTTCCCCTTACGGTGATTCTGCCCGAATCAATGGTAATATCACTCATCTTCACTATATCCGCGGTATCAAAATTCTTGCCGAAAACCAGGTCGGAATTCTTCTGCTTTCCGGTATCGGCTTCCTTATTTTCTCCTCCTCGGGCTTCAGGAGCCATTGACATAATTTTTCGAATGGTTTCCTTCTCCAATTCCGCCTGCCTTTTTAATATCTGTTCGTTGAAGTTTTCATCTACCGGCGGATCTACGAATTCTACGACAAAATTTCTGTTAAAGCATGTCTTGATATAGTTCTCAAGATATCTGTCGCATTTGCCAGACTTCAGAATGGCTGCTGAAGGAGTTTTAAGATAAATTTTAAGCCTGCTGCCGTCCAATTCCAGTTCGGCATCCGTCATCAATACCCCATAGTGTTTCGATTTGGCTGTAATGGCATGTAAAATGAAATCCCTGCAGCATTCAATAAAATCAGAACCGTTGTTTTCAAAATTAAAACACGGTATTACGGCAACCGGAGTATTAAAAAAACGAGTCAGTTTTTTCTCCAGTGAACAGATATCCTCCATTTTTACATAGCACGGCAGTTCAAGGCATATCTGCACCTGCCCGCTGGATTTTATATATAAAAGCCTTGAAACCAAAGCGTTTCTGAAATTTTCACTCAGATTTTCATCCAATGGAACTTCATCAAACATATCACAGAATTTTTGCGGTTTTTCCAGCGCATATCCCATGTTGTATCCCTCGTAAGAAAGTTTTTCAGGTAACCGTTATTTATTTTAACATATACACATTGTTAATACAAACCGGCCGGGGGTTAACTCCAGGCTTTTTATGCTTTTGTATTCATAGGAAAAAACAACCTGCCACTATATCTGGAATATCGGCAAGTATTTTGTTTAGGTTTTTGAGTTATCAATTTTAATAACGCCCGTATTTCTTTTTATAATATGGAACTAATATCCATATTTTACGACAAATATTAATGTAATAATAAAAAATAATTTGATGACAGGAGGATGTTTTAAACTATGATTAGGCGGATATCAAAAGTTTTAATTCTCGTGGCATGCCTTTTAATTCTGTGCAGTTGCAAAAAACAGAACAACAGTTTCGTCGTGATTACGGATTTCGATTATTTCAAGGATGCAGGGGACATAGGTTTCTATAAGAAAGGCGATCTTTACGGATTTATTTATTTAAACGGAGACACAGGAGATTTGGAACCTTTTACATTGGATAAGGAATTGAGCGGATTTATTGATTTAGACAGTATCAAATATTCCAACGGTATCGCGACTTTCTCCACCGTTCCCGGCGAAGACGGCACCGTTTATTATGGCTTCATGGACCTGCAGGGTAATGTGGTAATGAAGAAGGAATGGGGACAAATTAGCCCGTTCAGCAGCTCGGGATATGCCTCCGTATACGATAACACCCTCCAGAAATATGTCATAATCGACAAATCCGGAAACATTGTCAGAGATCGCCAGTCCTATGTTGAAACATACTACCCTGAACCGGGCATTTTCATTTGCAGGGATACTTTCGATACCGACCATTCCCACACAGACTATTATTTGCTGGATAAAAACCTTAATATTTTTCTTGAAGGATTGGAAGTTTACTATGAATCAGACGAGAACTCAGCCCATACAAGACAGTATACAATCTTCGGAGACGACAAGAAATTCATATACAAAAAGAATAATAAATATTACATATATGACATAAAAGAAAATAAAACCGTTGCGGAATATAACAGTTATGAAGAGTTACTGGAAAGCCAGAAGGATTTCATTTACGATTGTCAGTATCAGTATGCGAACAAATATGAACATCAGTTGGCAACAGAAAGTTATATGGATGTCTATATACATTTCGATGAAAAAAAAGGCACTTATTTGCTTGTCAACGAAAACGGCGAAACACTGTTTAAGCCTGATCCCGACATAACCGGCTTAACCTATGAAAAAGGTAAGGTAATAAAAGGGGTTAGCAAATCAACAGGAAAAACTGTTGTAATATTTAATAAAAACTTTAAGTAAATGCATAAATCAGTATAAGATAATAACGGATGTATTGGTAAGGCAGAAGCATTCCGCCTCTGCCTTTTCTTATCAACTGTAAACAAATATTCTTAAAATTCAGGTCTAAAGTAGAAATCGCCTAATTGAATCTCGCCGGGTTTACTGGTTTTATTTCCGCTAAAGAAATAGTAATTGCTTCCTAAACTCGTCAGCCTTTTATATGAATTATCCTGTACACGCAGACAGTTATTATACGCCCGTACAAGTGCTTGACATGCATTCAAACTCCATGAGCAGTCAGAAAACGGATCTTTCATTATATTATGCCAATAATAAGGGGCCCCTTTTTTCTCATTAAGACCATCCAGAGAAGAAAATGCTTCATCCCAGCTGATATTCCATCCGACTTTTCTATTATACATACAGTCAAATATTGCATCGCAATTCAACGGCCTTTGCTTCGTATCAGATACTTCAAAATACACAGCATGTGCATAAGCACTTGCCTTTGACGGACACTCACTTGGCTCGCTTATTGTTTTAAATGTCTTAATGAAATAGAGAAAATTTTCAAAATTTACAATCCAATAATTATACTCGTCGTTAAACGCCTGCCACACGTTGTCAATATTACTCTTTTTACTTCTCGGATATCCAGCAGCAATTACCTGCTCAATCTGATCGGCCGTTAATGGCGTTGCCATAAATATCATCTCCCTTCATTAATTTTTTTATTGTTAAGCGCTTAACCACCTATAAAAGAGCCTGAAAATAAAAAAATGTAAACACGAAAAATTTAATCCTGCGCAAAAACGTTTTCCGGACGGAATAAAAAACTCATACTCCACGTCGGAATAAAAAAAATTGGCTGATACACTTCCATTGCGCATCAGCCATTGTATTAAATCCGCCTTTCTCTATTGACTTAACGTTATACATGGTCATAAATAATATGAATTTTTTTCCGGCTATTCTACCGGACCTATTTCGCTGAATGGGTAAAGCCTGAAAACCACTTTGCCGATTATTGTCCCCTCGCTTAACGGACCAAAGGTACGGCTGTCTTTGCTTGCTCCGGGGAGGCGGTTGTCGCCAAGTACATAGATGCAGTTTTCAGGAACCACAATGTTACTGAATTCCCCCGTTGCAAAGGTGTCACTGCCGGTGGTATAGGTTTCCTGAAGCTCTTCCCCGTCTACAAATACTTTTCCGTCCTTTATTTCAACCTTCTGGCCTTCGGTTGCAATTACCCTTTTCACGGCATATACCTTGCCCTTTCCGAGTAAATCGGGTATTCTGAGTACCACAATATCTCCCGGTTTAATACCGCCAAAATGCAGTGAAAGCTTTTCTATTACCAGAATATTATTGTCCTGTAACGTGGGCAGCATGGAATTTCCCTTGACTATCGTAAACTGGCATATGTAATTCACAGCTGCCAAAGTTACAATAATGGCCAGTGCAATATGCACCAGCCACTCTATTATTTCCTTCTTCAAAGCCTCATTTTTCATCTTCGGGTATCACCGTTCTAATATGCAATTCTTCGAGCTGTTTCTCATCAACAAAATCAGGAGCGCCTGTCATCAGGCACGAAGAATTCTGTACTTTCGGGAATGCTATAACGTCACGTATCGAATCGCACTTTGCCATGAGCATAACCATTCTGTCCAGGCCGAAAGCAAGGCCACCATGAGGCGGTGTTCCATACCTGAAAGCCTCAAGCAGGAAGCCGAATCTCCGCTGGGCTTCTTCATCAGAGATTCCAATAACGTTAAATATTTTTTTCTGGAGTTCCTGATCATGGATACGGATACTTCCTCCGCCCAGTTCTATGCCGTTAAGTACAATATCGTAAGCCTTTGCCCGCACTTTACCGGGATCGGTATCAAGCAACGGGATGTCCTCATCCATCGGTGATGTAAACGGATGGTGTTTCGCCACCCAGCGTTTCTCCTCGTCGTCATATTCAAGCAGCGGGAACTCGGTTACCCAAAGGAAATTGTTTTTGTTTTCGTCCAGAAGGTTGAGTTTTTTCGCAATTTCCAGGCGCAAATGGCCAAGAGCGTCAAATACAATGCTGTCAGAATCCGCCACAAAACAGATAAGATCTCCCGGTTCTGCCTGAACTCTTTTGAGTATTCCGTGAATTTCCTCATCGGTAAGGAATTTTGTAAATGAAGACCTTAAATTCCCGTCTTCAACGGCAATCCAGGCCATTCCTTTTGCGCCGTAGGTCTTGACCACATCGGTCAGCGCGTCGATTTCCTTCCTTGAGAATTTGCTGCCGCACCCCTTTGCATTTATAGCTCTTACGCTTCCGCCGTTTTCAATGGCTCCGGAAAAAACCTTGAAAGCCGAATTTTTAACTATATCGCTTACATTTACCAATTCCATTCCGAAACGGGTATCGGGCTTATCGGAACCAAACCGTTCCATTGCCTCTGCATAGGTCATCCTCGGGAACGGAATATCAATGTCTATTCCAAGTACCTCACCATATACACGCTTTAAAAAACCTTCACATACTTCCAATACATCCGGAATGTCAACAAAAGACATCTCAAGGTCTATCTGTGTAAATTCCGGCTGTCTGTCGGCACGCAAATCCTCGTCTCTGAAACATTTCGCTATCTGAAAATATCTGTCGAATCCGGAAACCATCAAAATCTGCTTGAACAGCTGCGGAGACTGGGGAAGTGCGAAAAATTTTCCCGGAAATACGCGGCTTGGAACGAGATAATCCCTCGCACCTTCCGGAGTACTCTTTATCAGAACAGGAGTTTCTATTTCAATAAATCCCTTTTCATCGAAATAATCCCTGGCCACCTTGGCCACCCTGTGCCGCAACATGAGATTTTTCTGCATAACGGGCCTTCTCAGATCCAGGTACCTGTATTTCAGTCTGGTAGCCTCGCTTGTGTCCACCACGTCTTCAATATGGATGGGTGGCGTGTCAGCCTTGCTTAATATCCTGAGTTCCTTGGCCACCACTTCCCATTTCCCGGTTTTAAGATTGGGATTTATATCTTCACGTATTTGCAAAACTCCCCTTACAGCGATAACATATTCATTGCGGAGCTGCAAAGCCTTGCTGTGGAGCTCACTGTCCAGTTCGCTTTTGAATACAATCTGCAATATTCCTGTCCTGTCACGGAGATCGACAAATATCAGCTTGCCAAGTTCCCTTCTTCTCTGAACCCAGCCCATAACCACAATTTCATGACCGACATCCAGGTCGCTGACTTCACCGCACATATGAGTCCGTTTCAAACCGGTCAGCTTTTCCGCCATAACTTCATCTCCTTTAAGTCATAGGTATTAATTTATTCATTTTTATTGCCCTGTTTATATTTTAACAGTCTGTCGACTATTGTATCTATATGAACATCTTTTGTCTCACCGGTCGCCATGTTCTTTAACTCCGCTTTTCCGCTTTCAACCTCGTCGTCACCAAGAATGACAACAAAACGGGCGTTAATTTTGTTTGCATATTTCATCTGGGCTTTTACGCTTCTGCCCATAATATCCTTTTCACATCGTATGCCTGCGGCACGAAGCTTCAGCGTAATGATTTCTGCAAGCCTTTGCGCTTTTTCGCCGATATAACCTATGAAAATATCCGGGCCTTCGGGCTTTGGTATTTCAATATTCTGGCTTTCCATTTCGAGCAAAAGCCTTTCAACGCCAAGCGCAAATCCGATACCCGGAGTGGGATTCCCTCCGCAGGCTTCAACAAGCCCGTCATACCTGCCGCCGCCGCAAACCGTTCCCTGCGAGCCAATATTTTCGGATACAAATTCAAATACCGTACGGGTGTAATAATCAAGCCCGCGGACAATCCTTTTGTCTACTGAATAAGGTATTTCCATAATGGCGAGTTTTTCCTTGAGCTTCTCAAAGTGTTCTCTGCAGTCATCACATATATAATCCAGCAGTGCAGGGACATCGGTAAGTTCGTTCTGGCACGTTTCAACCTTGCAGTCCAGAATTCTCATGGGATTTCTGTTGAACCGATCACGGCATGTTTCGCAAAGCCTGTCAAGCTTTGTTCTTAGAAAATCTTTTAGTATTCTATTGTATTTTTCACGGCAGGCCGGACATCCAATACTGTTAATGTTCAATTTAAGATTTTTAATGCCCAGTTCCATGAAATACAGATGTAAAAAGGATATAATCTCGGCATCGGCGCCGGGATCGGCAGCTCCGAACAGTTCCGCACCAAACTGATGGAACTCACGGTACCTTCCTTTCTGAACATTCTCATACCTATACGCAGTAATATTATAAAACAGCTTTACAGGTTGCGGCCATGATGACATACCGTTCTGGATATAACTTCTAACAACACCTGCTGTTCCCTCAGGTCTTAACGTCAGACTCCTTCCCGCCTTGTCATTAAAAGTATACATTTCTTTCTGAACGATGTCGGTTGTATCCCCAACACCCCGCTGAAACAGTTCGGTATGTTCAAACACAGGAATGCGGATCTCTCTGAAGCCAAACCTTTCGGCCATTTCTCTGAATTTCTCCTCAACATAATACCATTTATATATCTCGTCCGGCAGTATATCCTTTGTCCCCTTGGGCGCACTTGTCAACATTCGCATCACTCCCATTAATAATAAAAATCCTGCCTGTTTTCGGAACAAAAAAACCTCTGTCCACCAAAGAAGGGACGAGAGGCATTCCCGTGGTTCCATCTTATGAGAAGTTTCAGCTCCGTTTATGTCCTTATCGCATACAACTCGTGCCGGACTACGGGAAATAATACCTTTCACCCGACAGGCTCCCGGGTGTTTTTTAACCGTACTGTTTGCCCCAAAAACGCTCTCCGTCGCGGCACTGTTCCTTCGTGGACAGAACGGTAACTACTCCCTTTCATCGCCTTTATTGTATTGATATTGATTATAAATTAATTTGTAATCAATTGTCAACCGGGATTTAGGCTGTACACACTGCGACACAAGGCGCGCCCGCTGTCTGAAGGAAAGATTAGTTTTGTAAATATAAAAGATAAAACACCCGGACAGGTCCTGTCATCACTTCTGTAAAAGCAGCCCGTCCGGGTGTATTTTTACTACGCTTGTATATAAATTATCTTAATCTTAAAAATGCCTCCACTTCTTCAGCGTCCATAAGCGCCTTCGGCAATAAATCGCCGTTAATTTTGATCCTGCCTGATTTAACCAATGCCTTAACTGCCTCTTCGGCCCACTCCGACAAGTCGTTATAATCGCTGAAAAGTGTAAGTTCCGCGTCTGAAATATCTATCCCCTGCATTTTCCCTGTTATTCGTTCGATATTATAAATCATTGTAAAAAACATTTCCCGGGTAAGCGGAATTTCAGCACCTATCTTATTGTCCCCGATACCGCTGACAAAACCCGTTTCCTTTGCTCTCGCGTAATATCCCGCGTAGCTTCCCGAAGCATCGGAGAAATTGTCGTTCCAGTTTTCCAGTGGTTCCATATCATAAGCCTTCATAATTTTTACAATGGCTTCACCGCGGGTAACCGGATTTTTTGATTTCAAAGTAAGAATACCGAAAACCGAAGTATCCTGCCATGCATTTCCAGTCGGGTCATTCCATGTTGCAATGCTCTGCCGCACTCCGTTTTTTCCGTCGTTAATCTGCACGTCAAATCCGATTTGCATATTGCTGACGGGTTTCACGGTCCTGAACGGTATTTTCACTTCCAAGGTATAGTTTGTTCCCGAAACTTCCGCGGCCGATTCAAAACCGCCGGCTATACTTTCCGGATTAAAGGATGTCTCGTTTTCAAAGTTAACCCTGTACTGGCCGTCGTCTTCCTCATAAAATGATGTTTTTGCATTATTTTCGTCTATAAATATTTCAACCGAATCCTGCTCCCATGGATTTGGGCTTCCTTTATCAAGCTGTGTGTCATTAACCTTGATCAGAACGTACAGGTTGTTTTCGTCGTAAAGAACCCTTGCGGTGCCGTCGGCGCCATGCCAAGCGGTCTGGTACCTGTTAATTTTCAGCTCAGGTGCCTTGTTCCAAACTTCATCGGTTTTTCCGTCAATTTCAGGTGTGCCGTAAACCGCATATGCCCGGTTGGCTTCTATTGTTTCAGGCTTATATTTCTCAATGAATTCGTCCGGATCTGCAACAGCGTAATACGCAGGTTTGGCTTTTAGGGTCCTGTCAAACAGCAGCGGGCTTTCTTCCGCCCTCCAGCTTGTACCGTCATCCATTCCCCAGAACGTAACCCGTGCAATACTGTCGGAATATTCACGGAAAATTTTGAACAACTGAGCGTAAAGGTAGGCCTGGGCATTCGCCTCTTTCTCGGTGAGCTGATAATTGCTGCCCGCACGGATATCCAGTTCGCTTATGCTGACCTCCACACCCAGTTCGGTAAACCGCTTCAGTGACAGTTCAACATTCTTCGGATTTGTATTTACAGAATAATGTCCCTGCATGCCTATACCGTCGATAAGGAGTTTTCCCGGATGAGTTTTCTGGTATTTTTCGTTAAGTTCTCTTACCATGTTGTAAACAGCCAAAGCTTTGTTCTGGTTATCAAGGTTGTAATCGTTGTAGTAAAGCTTAATATCCCATTCGGGGTGTTCATCCAGCACCTCTCTCGCGGCAAGGAAAGCCTGTTCCACGTAGTCTTCGCCAATGGCATAATACCAAGGCGATTTACGCAGTGATCCTCTCCAGTCGGAAGGATTGGAAGGATTGTCGCTCATTGCTTCGTTTACAACATCCCACGATATAACCTTGTCGCCAAAATGCTCAATAACGGTTCTTATATGATTTCTCATATTTTCAAGCGCTTCTTCCCTGCTGAGGTATACAATATTTCCTCCGCTATCCAACTTAATATTCATCCACGCGGGGGTCTGCTGGTGCCATACCAGCGTATGCCCGTGTACTTTCATTCCTGCACTTATTGCGGCGTTTACAAGCCTGTCTGCCCCGTCAAAGGTAAAATTTCCCTTCTCACGCTGCAATTCGGAAGGCTTCATTGCATTTTCCGCAGTTACCGCATTGAAATGTTTTTTCAGAAGCTCAAACCTTACACCTTCCAGGTCACGCAATGATATCGCCGTGCCGGTGAGAAAATTATCCTTATACACATCCTTCAAGGATTTTAAACCTTTTTCAATCTCTTCAGATTTCATGCCCGTGGGTTCAAAGTTGATGTCGTCAATATAAAATGATGCCTCAGGGCTGTCAGGGCTCTCCACATATATTGTCAGGTACCCTCCGCCAAGATTGTCGTAGCGGTATGTACCTTCCAGCAGAACCCAGCCGTCACTGATTGCAACATTCTTTTTCGCAAGGTTTACGTAACTTGCCGATGTGCCTTCACCAATTTGCGTTGACAGTTGCAGTTGTGCACTTTCAGGTGAAATCAGCCTGACATAAACCGCCACTTTATATTCGTAACCCTGATCCACGTATTTTTCCACACCCAACGCCGGGCCATGCCATGTGTCGTTCCTTCCCCCGACTTTAAGCGAATATCTTCCGCCATCGGTATGGTTTGCCTCATCGGTTACCGTAAGAATTTCGGTTCCTGCCCTGCCTGTAAATCCGCCTGTGGTTTGGTCCTCAAAGGTTATGGGTGTGAACTTCTCAGCATGAGTTTTATTCCCATTTCGGCTGTCATCCTGAGGAACCGTTTCTTCGGTGATCAATATTTCACCGATATAAAACGGAACAAATGCTCCGGTGTCATTGGACTGAATCCTCAGAGCATAATCATTGGTTGTATCCACCTTATATACGCCCGTCAGAGTAAAGGCTTCACCGGCCTTTATGTCGGTACTGCCCCACCACCCATAGCTGTTAACGGTCTGAAGCCATATCTGGGAACCCTCCGGTACATGAACATCGGGATCCACATATCCCTTTACCGTTATTTTATAAATTCTTCCGTCCTGAAGACCTATGTCGCTGAATCTGAAATCTGCAGCGTCCCAGTTGTTCACTCTGTTGGATATGTACAGTGCCGCTCCGTCCCCGTTGCCGTCAAAAAATTTTCCGGTAACGTGCGTAATGGTCGCCCCGCCTGACTGTACCGCCGCTCCCTTTCCTTCGGCAAAAGTCTCATGATAAACCGTTGTTTCTGCCTTCGTTACCGGAATGAATAAAAATGCAAGTGTGAGCACAAGCAGGCTCGCTATAGGTCTTTTACCCCCATTACGGCCATTCATGCAAACTCACCTCCGTTTTTATAGTTTTCCGGTGTTTATGGTAAGCCGGACCATACACCGGTTATATTGTACCTGTTCCCAAACATATGATGTAAAATGCTAATTTATATAAAGCATCATTCTTTTACGCTTCCTATGGCAAGGCCGTGTATAAAGTATCTTTGGAGGAACGGATAAACCAACAGTATCGGCACTGATGTGAAAATTGTGATTGCGGCGCGGATGGACTGAGGGGTGGTAACATTTCCCGAGCCAGTTCCCGAAGTTCCCGCCCTTCCTGCTTCGTTTATACCTGCCGGGGCTCCGCGCGTACCGGCGGTCATTGTGCTGGACAGCAGCTTCTGCAGCTCATACTGCAAAGTTGATAAATCCTGCCTTGCTGAATTATACAGAAATGTATCAAACCACGAGTTCCATGAACCAACCGCAACAAACAGCGCTATTGTCGCGAGGCATGGTGTAATCAACGGAAGGACAATCCGCCAGTATATATGAAATTCTCTTGCTCCGTCAATTTTGGCTGATTCAATTAAGCTCTCGGGTATGGTCTTTATGTATGTACGCATGACTATCAGATTAAAAGCACTGACAATGTTGGGAATCCAATACACACTGAAGGTATTGAGCAGCCCCAGCTTTTTAATAAGCAAATAATTCGGTATGAGCCCTGCATTAAAATACATCGTTAATACAAAAACAGTTGTTATAAATTTTCTGAAAATATACTCCTTCCTGCTTATCGTATACGCCAGCATGGAAGTGAAAAACAAATTCGTAACCACTATGACTATTGTTTTTGTAACGCTTATATAAAAGGCATTGTAAATGGTATCCATGTTAAATACCACATAATAATTGTATAATGTGAATTTTCTCGGCCATATGTAAATACCCCCGCGGACGGTATCAAGCGGCTCGTTGAAGGATACCGCCAGGGTATTCAACATAGGATATATCATTACGACACAAAGAAAAATTAAATAGGTAGTATTTAACGTTGTAAAGATAATATTCTCTATATCAACTTTTTTCCTTTTTTTCACACCCATGTTACCCGCTCCTATATCAGTTTCTCTTCGCCAAGGCGATCGGCTATGAAGTTAGCTATGGAAATAAGAATTATACTCACAAATGTTTTGAAAATGCCTGCGGCAGTTGCGAGGGAATAATTCCCCATCTGAATTCCGTATTTCAGAACAAAAATATCGATAATCTCGGCTTTTTCAACAACAAGGCCGTTCCCAAGGAAATACTGAATTTCAAATCCCGCCTCCAGCAAATGGCCGATATTCATAATAAGCAGAACAACAATTGTCGATTTAATCCCCGGCAGTGTGATATGCCACATCTTTTGATACCTGTTCGCACCGTCTATAACTGCGGCTTCATACAGTGTTGGATCGATAGACGTCATTGCCGCGAGATATATGATAGTATTCCAGCCCATTTCCTTCCATAAATTTGAAAAGGCTACAATCCACCAAAAATATTTGGGTTCCGATAAAAACATAATTGGCTCGTCTATTAAACCCAGTCTTATCAGTACGTCGTTTATTATACCGCCGCTTGTAGGAATGGCAAGCATTGTTGAAACCAGTCCGGTAACTATGACCCACGACAAAAAGTGAGGCATGTATGTAATGTTTTGAACAATTTTTTTAAACGTTGTATTTTTAACTTCATTTAACAATAATGCCAGGCTTATTGCACCGATATAGCCAAGCAATAGGGTCAGGAAACTCTGCCCCAGAGTGTTTTTCAGATCCCTTAAAAAGCGTTCTCCGTTTAATCCCGTAAATAGATTTACAAAGTTATCAAAGCCAACCCATTTCTGCTTCCAGAAACTTCTTATTGAAGGTTTATAATCCTGGAAAGCCATTGCCCAGCCTGCGATCGGCACATAAGAAAATAAAATTTTATACAGCAGCAACGGAACGCTCATAATTATAAGCTCATGCTGCGCAACTATGGTATTCCACACGCTTTTACGCTTCTTAGCAGAGTTTGCTTCCATAATATACCTCCGTTACTTTTAAAAAAGGGGATGGAAAAACATCCCCTTTATTTATTGAAACTACCGGCTATCAGTTGCCCCAGTTCTTTATTCTTTCCTGAATTCCGGCATTAATGGCATCCTCGTATACTTTTACGTCCACTTTATTAATCTCGGATACATACTGCGCCCAAAGGGTTTCAAATTCGCTCGGATCGGCCATAATAATTTTCGGCAGATACTGTAAAGCCAAGTCGGTCAGTTGCTGGCTCACAACCTGAGCATCTTCCGGCAGAGTAATATTCCAGCAGGGATAATATATAGGGTTTTCCGGAGGCTGGTTAAGGAATTCCCTCCATGTCTTTTTGCCGTATGAAGTCAGGAAGTTCTTATCATAATCACTTAATGAATCAAAGAATTCTTCAGGCTGGTTCCCCGGGCTGTCGGCATTGCCGTCGGAATATGTTCCCTGAATCTTCGGCATATTATCATACAGAGCTTCCAGTTTGTTCTTGTTTCTCCATACAAGATCATTCTGCTGTTCTCTCTGTTCGGGAGTTCTGTAGAACCTTCCGTTTTCATCCACATAGTAATCTTCGCCTTCAATTCCCCAGTTAAATAGCTTCTGCCATTCTTCGCTCATCATTGTATTAAGGAATGAAACTACAATGTCGGGATTTTTGCAGGAAACCGAAATGCCATATCCCTGGTTAATATTCATGACCTCTCTGTCCGCGTAATAAGGCGTACAACCTTCATAAACCGGCATTGTAGGTACCCATGTGCGTTCATATTTACCTTCCGCAACAAGGGAATCATAAGCCTGACCGAAAGCCCAGCGCTGGTCATACATACCGAGTACACGGCCTGTAGCAAGTTTCGCAAGGTACTGGTCATTTGTCTGGGTGAAGGATTCTTTGTCTATAAGCCCTTTGGCATTCATCTGGTTCAGGAATTTATAATATCTCTTCGCTATTTCCTTGTCGGCAAATATTGTAGCAACGTTATTCTCGTCCACTACAACGCCACCGTTGTTAGGATGCCCTGCAAGATACTGAGGCGGATTGGTAAGAACCCATTCTCTTCCGGGTGCGCATAGCAACTCAAAACCAATCGTTGGCATTCCGTCAATTGTCGGATATTTCTTCATATATTCCTCAATCATCTGGAAATATCTTTCAAGCGTCATATTTTCAAGACTTGGATATCCCAGTTCCTCAAGCACATGTTTCTGAATCCAGAATCCTGAAGCACCGTAATGTGTACCTCCGACAATTTCGCCATAGTAACGGTTGTAGTTCGGCAAAACATAAATATGCCTTTCTCCGTCGCCGGCGTCTGTGGCAAGCCTGTTCCAATACGGCTTAACATGTTCATAAAGAAGGTTTGCCTTGTCCTCCGTCAGATAGTCGTCAAGAGGAATAAGCGCTCCTCCTTTGATTAAACGGATATTCAGGTCGGTAGTACCCATCAGGTCGGCATATTCGCCACCTGCAAGCAGTACGCCTATTTTCTGATCGGCATTTTCCGGGGGAATAATTTCATAGTTGATTGTAACGCCAAGGCGCTCTTTCAGCAGCTTAGACAATTTGTTGTCGGCAGAAGGAGCTGAGTAGTTTGTCATTGTCCACACACTGATTGTTACAGGATTGTCGGGCGAAAGTACCGGTAAACCGCTTTTCTGTTCTGTTCCCCCATTTTCCGTTGCAGTCTGATTATTTGGAGTTGTGGCAGCCGTGTCCTGTTTTGAGGCTGTATTACATGCCGTAAGACTTAACACAAGCAGTGTCACCAAAAGCAGTGAAACAAACCTTTTCATAAGTAACCTCCCCTTTTAATTATATTTTGATTAACCCTTTGGGTAACAATAATAGCCAAAATTGACGCGGCATTGGCATTTGGTGTATAATCACAATTGCATATTTAATATATTTTACTTTCCGGGGTAATGTAAATTATTAAATTCGGGATCATTATAAGACATTTTTTCAAGGGGCTGAGCTGAATGCTCAAAGCAGTCATTGTGGACGATGAACCATCCGTGCTTGAAGGACTGAAGATTTTCGTCGACTGGCAAAAAGAAGGCTATGAAATAGTAGGGGAAGCGTCGGATGGTTTGTCCGCTTTTCCGATCATCTGTGAAAAACATCCCGACCTCGTAATATGCGATATACGCATGCCGGGTTTAAACGGTCTGGAACTGCTGGAGAAAATACGCAAAACTGTGTCACCCGTTCCGAAATTTCTAATGCTGAGCGGTTACAGCGAATTTTCCTATGCCAGAAAAGCCATGCAGCTTGGCGCTGTCGGTTACCTGACCAAACCTTTGGATTCCGAAGAATTGTCATCTGAGCTCTCCAGAGTGGCCGAAATTATCGAAAACGAAAGAAGAATTAACGAGGAAAACCTTGAATTCATCCGGTATACCGCCAACCAGCTTTACAATGAGATCACAAGCGGGAAGCGCGGCGAAAAACTGAAACGAAAAGCCCATTTTATATTTGATATTCCACAGCGCGCAAAAGTACGAATGATACGTTTTATAACCATACCGAACATACATCCTGCTCCAGACAGCAAAATTTATGATTTTTTTCTTAATATTGCAGGCGTGAAAAATGAGAACTGTATTTTCTATAACGGTAACGGAAATTACATTCTTGTAATGCATGACGGCATGGACTTCTTCCCCGATTATACCGAACTGGCAGGCAGGATTAAGGAAATTTTCAGTCATCCAAATCCGTGGGTTTTCGGACTCCACAGCTTCAGCGCGCTGATAAGCGGTGTATCTTACGATGAAATGCCTGAAAGTATCGACATATGCAGCAGGCAGATTGAACAACTTTATACCTATTATCTTCTCCAACCAGAAAACAACGTGCTGTGTTATGAGGAACTTCACAAAAAGCCGGTTTTCAGCGAACGAATAGCGAAAATGGAGTCGGTAATTCCGGAACGGCTTTTCGATAAAGTTATAAACGCGGTAAAAGGGAACGACTATCAACAAGTAGTTGGCGCAGTTGAAAATTTTTTCGATGAACTGGGCAAAAATGCCGATTCAACACTGAGCAATACGATATGCCTGTACCGGCTTGCGGGTATGATAGGGAAAACGGCGTCTGCATGTGGCGTTGAAGCAGGCAGCATCCTTCTGGATTTCATAGATGCTATCGGAAACGGGAACGGTAAGTGTAAGGAACTGGCCTTATCCCTTTGCACTTACGTTTTCGAACAGATAAACCGCAACGCCGGCAAATCCCTTGTATTGTTGGAAAACGAGATAATTGACTTCATTAAGGCTAACTGTTGCACGAAAAATATCAGCATACAGAGCATATCGGAAAAATTTTCGATTTCACCGATGATTGTGAGCAGAATTATAAAAAAGAAAACAGGGCGTAAGTTTAATGATTACATAAATTTTCTGCGTATAGAGCACGCCAAGACGCTTTTTGCAGGCACTGACATGAAAATAACAGCAGTCTGCGAAGAAGTGGGCTATTCGGATTACGGATATTTTATAAGAAAATTCAAGGAACTGACCGGCGTTCTTCCGTCGGATTATAAAAAGAAATATTCATAAAGCAAGAAGGAGTTGTAAATGAGCATGTTACTGCGTTTACTTGACAATGTCAGTATCAGGCGTAAATTTATAATGGTCTACACAATCGGTATTCTTGTTCCCATCGTAATCGGTGCGGTAGTGTGGATATCGTTTACATCCAGAGAGATAAGGCAAAATACCGTTCATTATCTTGACCAGTCCTTTGAAAAAACTGCTGGTAATTTCAACCTCTTAACCCAAACCGCAATAAACGTGGCAAACCAGATTAATGCAGATGTAACTCTTCGTCAGGACCTTTCCAGAGAATTTTCAACTCCGGTGGAGCATTACGAAATTTACTGGTTCTTTCTCAGAAACCGGTTCAACATGTACCTGGTAAGCAACCCTGACATCGCATCGATAACACTGTATATTGATGATACGAATTTTATCAATGTCGATCATTTTCGTGTTCTGGATGATTTAACAAAGCAGAAAGAATGGTATATTTTGGCTTCTTCCGATACCTCGGATTTTACCATTTACCCTCACTCCACCGCCATATCGGTTACCCCTCCGCAAAACAGAATAACAATAATACGAAAAGTCAGATCTCCGGACTTTCTGAACAACGCCGTAAATTATCTTCTTATTGAACTAAAACTGGATCGTATAATATCCGAACTGAATTCTGAAGGCGAAAGTATTGACACATATCTGACATACGGCGACAACAGGATTTTCTGGGGCACACAGCTCACCAATACAAGCACCGATCCCCAGTTTCTGCACACTCCTTCCGATGACAAATATTTCATACTTTATAAGTCCATAGGTACCTCTCCGTATTTCAGCGACTGGAAGATATATGGCATTTTTGACAGAAATCAGATAAACAGAAGGCAACTGGTGGTTCTTGTATACATATTACTGATAACTCTTTCAATGGCCGGCCTGTCGGTATTTATAATCTGGTCTGTATTAAATTCAATGCGTTACAGGCTTCTCGCACTGTCAAGCCATATAAAAAAAGTCGGCGAAAACTATTTCGAGCCGCTTGAACTGAAAAACCCGGGAAAGGATGAAATAGGATGGCTTATAATAGCTTTCAACAAAATGATTACCAACATAAACGAACTGATAAACGTTGTCTACAAGCTGGAAATGCAGAAAAAAAGCATGGAGATTGAAAATATAAGGGCCAAATACAAATATCTTCAGGCACAGGTTGACCCGCATTTCCTTTTCAATACGCTTAACGCCATACTGGTATTCTGCGTTAAAAACAACTACACCGAGCTGTCCAGTGTCATATCCAGTCTGTCCAAGCTGCTAAAAAGGCTTCTTACGCCCGGAAACGACTTTATCACTGTTTCAGAGGAATTTGATTTCATAGAAAAGTATCTGGCTATTGAAAAATTCAGATTCGGCGGAAAATTTGAATATGAAATAAATATAAGCCCTGAAGTGATTAACTCGGGTTTTCTGATCCCTAAAATGAGCATCCAGCCCATTGTTGAAAACGCGTGCAAGCACGGTCTTCAGGCATCCATAGACGAAAGGCGCAAACTCGTTCTTACCGCGAAAATTGACTCAGGCGCCCTTGTGATATCGGTAAAGGACAACGGGGCCGGAATGGATAAAAAACAGGTGGAGGAAATTCTTGAAAAACTTAAGAACCCCAATTCTGAAATCGGATCTGACAGCGAGACCGGAAGCGGGGTGGGCATTCAGAATGTATACAGGCGTATGCTGATGAGTTATGACAAAAGGTTCCATTTCTCAATTAACAGTTCACCTGGTCATGGGACTGAAATTATCATGCGTATTGAAGGTGAATGACGAAATTATTCCTTTTTCAGGCTATGCGAATACCTTTCGTAAAACTGAGTGGGTTTTATATTGGCGATTTTTTTGAAATTGGAGAAAAAATTATTATAACTTTTATACCCCACGGCATAGGCAATATCATTCAACTTCATATCTGTGGTACGGATAAGCTCCATTGCCTTGTTAATCCTGACCTTGTTTATGTATTCATTTATGCTGCATCCAAACTGTTTGGCAAAGGTTTCCCCCAGATAACCTGCCTCTATGAACTCCATTTTTGCAAGGGACGAGACCTTCAAATCCTGGCTGTAATTTTGATCTATGTACGCTTTCACCCTGTAGAGATAACTTTTTGAATTTGTTTTTCTGTTTTCAAGCATTAGGTTTATTGTTTCCGAAATCAGCCCGAGTATCAAATTTTTCAGTTCTGAAAGGCTTAATTCCCCGTTGATTTCTTCAGGCAATACAAAATCTATTTTTATGTTTTTCTCATAAGCCATGCGCAGTATGTGATAAATACAGCTGCTTACAATAACCCTTGCTTCAGGCAGGCTTATATCCCTCGATTTTATATAATTGAAAAGCTTGTCTACCACTTTTCTTGCGCTCTGATAATTCATAAGCTGAAGCGCACTGGTCAGTTCTTCGTCAAAACCTTCCCATGTGAATTTCCATGTGCCTTTTTGTCCGCCGCTGGAATTATCTCCGTTTTCCTTGTAAAGAATCCGGCTCTTTCTGAAATTTTCAATTTCTTCCTGGGCAAACCCGTATTCAGCCAGAAACACCGCATCAAGTTTGCCTTTTATCTCCTGCAGAACAGCAACCACCTCATCCCGGTCAAGAGGTTTCAAAAGGTAATGGCTTACACCCTGGCGCATGGCCTCCTGGGCGTAGGCAAACTCGGAATAACCGCTTAAAATTACAAACTCATCAGCCAAATCCATTTTTTTTATTTCACTGATTAGTTCCAGCCCGCTTTTAAACGGCATTCGGATATCGGTTATAACCAAATGCGGCCGGTATTCCTCGGCTTTTAACAGAGCATCCTGAGCATTCCGGGCATCAGCGCATATTTCAAAACCCACGGTTTCCCAGGGTATCATTATCCTTAACCCTTCAATAACCGACGGCTCATCATCGACAATCAATGCTTTATACATTGAAAAGCACCCCGCCTGAAGGCCGAAAACAGCCTCACCCTCGTGTTATTTTATTTCGGAAACCAGCTCAATCCCGTTAGTGCTCATGTTGTATAACGCCATAACGTGTGTCAGTTCAGCATTGTGCACACCCAAATCATAGGTATCGACGGTATTGATCGGAACTATTATCCTTGATTTTTTGTTCATCATATTGAACCATGTTTTTAAAGTTATTGCGAATTGCTGAACGCAGATATCGGTGCAAACACCGGTTACTATGAATGTATTAATTTTTTCATTCCTTTTAAGCCATTTCTGAAATTCCTCTTCATGAAATCCGTTCGTTGAGTTCTTCGGAATCAATATATACCCGCCTACTTCCTTCAGCTCATCCACAACCTCGCTTTCTGACGTACCGCGGATGCAGTGCTCGGGATAGGAGTCAAATTCCGGAGATTCTCCGGTATGGCTGTCGGCAAAAGCGAGCTTTGTGATTTTAAGCTCATCGCAGGCTTTTGACAGTCGGGAAATTTCGGGAATCAGAGCTTCTGCTCTCGGGCTTTTAAGCGCGCCTTCCCTTACAAAGCCGTTTATCATGTCAACAATCACTAAAGCGGTCTGTTCGGCGTTCAAGTCGGAAAACTTAACCGACGGAAGCTTTTCCAGCATGTCAACTATTTTTTCAAGAACATCCGTGCTTTTTCTTATAAAATCCTCTCTGTTTAATATTTTCATTCTGTTACACCTCTTTTCCTCAAATCCGAAACAGATAACCTACTTCCTTTATTTACCCTCACATAATAAATTTAATCCTCTGTATATTTCATGTCAAGTCATGCATAATTTGATATCTTACTAATAATTTTTTCATGAAAAAACAAAAGCGGGGTTTTCGCCCCGCTTGCAAAAAAACTATTTCAGAAGACTTTTTCTGTATTTTTCGCTTTCCCAGTTCCTGATAAAATCGGCTTCCCTTTCCCCCATTGTTTTAATTTTAAGATTGTTTTTGCGTATGTTCTCGACAACGTATATGAAACCCATAAGGGTTTCTTCCATTGTAAGCGCTTCTTTTTCGCCGGTTCTGTATATGATTTCGCCGGTTTCGGTGTTAATATTCATTTTATTTTCGGTACCGTTAACCGAAATATTCCCTCCAAGGTAAACCATCTGATCGGGATAAAGTATGGTTTCGTCAAAGAACGATGCGCTTACGTTTCTTCCCTTAAAATATTCCTGCAGGTATCCGGTCCTGCTTCTGAAAGTTCCGTCAGGAAGGGGTTCTATCGCTACTTCCGGAAAAGGTTCGGTAATATTGAAGTAATCCCGTATGGTGTCAAGCACGTCTTCATGCAACCCGATGCACTCATCAGCGGTGTCGGCGGTCACAACCAGACCGTGGTTTTCCATAAAAATAACCTGCGGGAAAAATCCTTTATCTGATATATGCTTTTTAACCTCTTTCATTATAGCAAGCGTAAGCATAAAGCCGGGATTAATGTATGGGATCCAGACAAATCCGTACTTTCTGTGCGCGAATATTTTTTCCGCAAGCTCCTGACCGCTTTCGCAGCAGCAAATTATATTCGAATACACCGGATGGGTATGAATAACGTACTTTAAAAGAACCGAATGAAAACCAGCTTCAACCGAGGGTCTCAGAGGTTTTAACCCCTCCACCGGCACCACATTTGCCCGGACAAACTCTCCGCTTTCCTTTTCGTAGTCTGTATTTTTCGATAAATCAACATTTTCATGATATTCCTTTATATTTTTATAATTTACCACAACAAAACCATCGGTTGTGGTTATTTCCTTAAGTTTGTATCCCGAAGCCTTGACCGCCATGAGCGCATCATCAAGTTTAACCGACGTGTTTCCGCCGCCGCCCTGCACAAGATCGGGGCTCTTCCCTGCAGCCTGTGAAATTCTCACCAGGTCTTTTAACCCTTCGCTATACATTTACATTATCCTCACTTTCTTAAGGACAGCACTTCTTCCTCGTATTTCCTCACTTCTTCCAGCCATGCCGATCCAACAGGTACATTGTTTTCAGCACAGTATTTGTTCCATACCGCACCAAAAGGCAGCGCCTTAAATTCTTCCATCAGCGCAAGCCTGTTTCCGAGATTACCGTCTTTTTCCGCTTCAACCAGCAGGTGTGTGGGCTCAAGCAATGAATACATAATAGCTTTCAGTGTTGCCCTTGTTCCGGTTACCCATGCGGTGATTCTGTTTATTGACGCATCAAAGAAATCGAGGGCAATGTGAACCTTCCGGTATGCGTCGCATCTCTTAATCTCCTGCGCTATCGCCAAAGTATCGTCATTGAATATAACCACATGGTCGCTGTCCCAGCGTACCCCGCGGCTCACATGCAGCAGCAGTTCATCCTTGAAGGCCAGAATTGAAGAAATTTTGTCGGCTATTGTTTCGGTGGGATGGAAATGTCCGGCATCAAGGCAAAGAATTACATCGTCACGGCTCATCACATATCCCATATAGAATTCGTGGGAACCTACAACATAGCTTTCGGAACCGATGCCGAAAAGCTTTGATTCCACTGAATCGACAAGAAAGTTTCTGTCGTATTTCTTATCCAGTATTTCATCAAGAGCTTCTTTCAATATTTGCCGTTTTGTTATCCTGTCGGCAGGCAAATCCTTTGAACCGTCAGGAATCCATATATTGTTCACGCAAGGTGAATTTAACGCCTTACCTATTGCCGCGGCAATTTCTCTTGAACGTTTGGCATGTTCTATCCAGAATTTACGTATTTTTTCATCGGGATTTGAAAGAGTATAACCTGAATCGGCGAGAGGATGTGCAAAAAACGTGGGATTGAAATCTATTCCGATACCTTTTTCCCTTGCCCAGTCTATCCAGCGCTGAAAATGTTCAACGGTTATTTCGTCCCGATCCACTTTTTTACCGCCGGTCTCTGCATACATCGCATGAATATTAACCCTGTGTTTCCCGGGGATTAAACTCAACGCTTTGTCCATGTCCTGTCTTAACTCATCGCCGTTACGCGCCCTGCCGGGGTAATTTCCGGTGGCCATTATTCCGCCGCTGGACGTTCCGCCCGCATTTTCAAACCCTACAACGTCATCGCCCTGCCAGCAGTGAATTGAAACCGGGATTGTTTTCATTTCTTCCATAACCCTGTCGGTATCAACACCATATGCTGCGTATATTTCCTTTGCGGCTTTGTAGTCCTGCTCAATTCTGTCCTTGTTGTATAAATACATAATATCCCTCCTCTTCCATTTTCCTTTTATCTCGCCGTTGGCGGTCTTTTTATAAAGGATAGGCAATGGTAGTCATAAGCGCCATTTCCGACTGGGTTGTATCCATCCTGCTGTACTGCACGATGATTTCCACGTCGCTTTCCACCATCATCGCATAGGGTACGTCCATCGGCACGCCGTTTCCGTTTTTGTCCTTCAACTGGTCCATTCGTATATGCTTTGTCCTTTCGGCACCGCAGACAGCCTCAAACCCCGTCATTTTCTCCCTGTCTTCAAAATAAAGCGTTATTGAGATATGCGCATCTTCCCTGTTTGGATTTAAGACGCAGATTGCTTCATGACTCTTTAATTTCCCTGAGCTTGTTGACGGATAAAACCCGTCCGGAATAAACCAAACCCTTGAACCGGCCTTTCCGCTCATAGAACATACCTCTTTTCTTTAAACATAGTTTTACCATTATAACAATATCATAATTAAAATTCTTTTAATAATCATTGGTATATGTTATTATTTTTTTAGGTAATAACTTAAATAATTACAGCTTGAGCCATATTACGTATTACTTTGGGCGTGTTCATATGAAAACCGATGCCGTACCGGTATTGACAGGCAAAAGCCTGTTCAGGGATAACGAGCTTGTTTATGTAAATCGTTCGGATGAACTTAAGGAATTCAACGGAATCATGCACAAGCATGATTTCATTGAAATCGCCTACGTCATTTCAGGGAAGGGCCTGCACATAGTCGGGGACAGGAAATATAACACAAGCAAGGGCGATCTTTTCATAGTCAACTATGATATGCCCCACGGCTTTTTCCCCGATCCTGCGGACGGTACCGAACCTGTGGTATATAACTGCGTTTTCATGCCCAATTTCCTTGATGCTTCACTTATCGGAAGCATGTATTTTCAGGATATTTTTTCATCATTTCTGTTTAAATCATTTTTCCCGGAAGAAAGCCCGAAAAATGCTGATTTGAGTCTCAAAGGCACTGAATACCAGGATATAGGCAATTTGTTCCGAAAAATGTATGAGGAATACAAAAACAGAAACAAGGGTTATATTGAGATAATCCGGGCGTATCTTATCGAACTGATTGTAAAAATATTAAGGCTTATGGATAAAAACAGACAGAGCAACATATCCCAGCAGAATCAGCGTCTCGTTTATCAGGCTGTTGAATACCTCAGAAATAATTATAAAACGGATATCAGGCTTGATGAGCTGGCGGCGAAATCGTTCATCAGCAAAAATTATTTCAGCAGGCTGTTCAAAGAAGTTACAGGTATCAGCTTTACCGACTATGTTCAGAATTTAAGGATTGACGAAGCCTGCAACCTTCTGAAAAACACCGACATGAAAGTAACGGATATAGCACATCAGGTAGGATTCAAAGACATGAAATTCTTCTATGAAGTGTTTAAAAAACTCACCGGAAAAACCCCCGGCGAGTTCAGGAAAAGCTGATCTTACCGAACATTGTCGGCTATGTGCAGGCTTCATGCCTGAACTGCTTATATAAAATTTAGTTTATTTATTACCGTTGTATTTTTCTTAAAAAACTCACCGGGAAACCCAGGTGAGTTCAGGATAGGTTGATTTTATCAATAGCCTGATCGGCCATGTACGAGCTTCTTACCAATGGACCCGAAGCAACATACAGAAAACCCATCTGGTAAGCTTTTTCCTCATAGGCTTTAAACCTGTCGGGATGGACATATTCAACGACAGGATGGTGCATGACTGACGGCGCAAGGTACTGTCCAATGGTCAGAAAGTCGCAGCCCACCTTTCGCAAATCCTGCATTACCGATATGACCTGTTCCTCGGTTTCGCCAAGCCCAACCATGATTCCCGACTTAGTATAAATGGATTTATCGAGCTCTTTTACGTTTTTCAGCACCTCAAGTGAACGCCGGTAATCTGCCATTGGCCGTACTTCGGAATACAATTCCGGTACCGTTTCGACATTGTGGTTGATTATTTCCGGATGCGCATTTACTACTTTTTTCAACGCCTCCACGTTTCCCTTAAAATCCGGGATCAAAACTTCGACGGTGACTCCCGGCGCGGTGTTTCTGACAGCCTCAATCACTCTGGCGAAATGCCCCGCTCCTCCGTCGGGCAAATCGTCCCGGGTAACCGATGTAATCACCGCATGTTTAAGCCCCAGCGCCTTAACGGCCTTTGCAACTCTTTCGGGTTCATTTTCGTCAACCGGCTGAACCTTGCCTTTTGATACATTGCAAAAAGTGCAATTCCTTGTGCAGACGTTTCCCAATATCATGAACGTGGCAGTTTTCCTGCCAAAACACTCGCCACGGTTCGGGCATGCAGCCTCGTCACAAACGGTATTCAGATGAAGATTCTTTAGCATTTCTTCCACAAATTCAAGTCCTTTGGCCGAATGTGCCTTAACACGCAACCATTCGGGCTTTCTTGCCCTTTCCATATTCTCCTCCCGGATTACTCATTATAATCGACGAAATTTGGTGTAACACCGAAACTTTCGCAGAACGCTTCGGCAGTTCTTTTAAAGAGCTTATTCATGTCCTGCTTCCGGTTTGTAAGTTTCTGAAGAGATGTTACGCCCCGGTCCGAAAGGCCGCACGGAATTATCCAGTTGAAATGGGACAGGTCGGTGTTGACATTAAAGGCAAAACCGTGCATCGTGGTCCAGCGTTTCACCTGTATTCCTATAGCGGTGATCTTATCGTTTCCAACCCATACCCCTGTATATGTTTTATCCCCGCGGCATGCATCTATGCCGTAATCATCCTTCAAAAGCTTAATAAAAGTATCCTCGATTTTTTCAACGAAATAATGGATATCCCTGCCGAAGTGTTTCAGGTTCATAACAGGATAGCCCACTATCTGGCCGGGACCATGATAGGTAACGTCCCCGCCACGGCTGACCTGCACAACCGAAACACCCATTTTTTCAAGTTCCTCTTCCGGAACAAGTATGTTTTCCTTTTTGCCTCTCACTCCGAGGGTTATAACAGGGGGATGCTCGACCAGAAACAAGGTGTCCCTTTCCTCTTCATTCGCCACCCTTTGCCATTTGCCGATCTGGATTTCAAGTGCCTTGTTATAGTCCATCAGACCCAAATTAACAACATCTATTTCCAATTGTAATACCCCCGATAATCATATATTAAGCCATTTTTAACCCCAATTCAATAATCAGACAGTTTTCAGTTTCAATAAGCCGTTGATCTGTCAGAATTTTTTACCTGATGCCTAACTGGATTGGTAAAGACAAAACAAAGATTAGACTTTAAAAACAAAACCACACTGAATAAATCATGGAATTACTTCATTTTTCAGCCCCAAAACAACATACAAAAAAACGGACGTAATGGTTAAATCAAGTGCTCTGAAAATATTTTTAAAAAATAATAAAAACCCCTATAACCACAAAGTTACAGGGGTTTTGGTGACCCACCGGAGACTCGAACTCCGGACACCTTGATTAAAAGTCAAGTGCTCTGCCGCCTGAGCTAGTGGGTCTTATCCTGGCTGGGATGGCAGGACTCGAACCTACGCATGCCAGAGTCAAAGTCTGGTGCCTTACCGACTTGGCTACATCCCATCGTATTGAAGTCGGAAACCGGAAATTACTTCACAGCTTCCGCCTTCTTTGCTACTTCATTTGGGGTGGATGGTGGGACTTGAACCCACGACCTCCAGAGCCACAATCTGGCGCTCTAACCAACTGAACTACACCCACCGAAAGTTTACAGCCCAAGCCTACGGTTCTTTTCTACATCCCTCAGAAAAGACGCAAACTTATTTTAAGACAGAACCGCCCGAATGTCAAGCAAAAATTTATTTATTTTTTATTTTTTCCCGAAATTTTTTACGTCAATCAGGTTATTATTTACCGGTCAGGTGAATTATTACATTTATTTTTCCGTCCTATGGATGTTTTGCCTTATCTTGTTTTTCTCCACCCTTTCGCGTACATGTTTTTTAAACGGCTGCCGTCCATTTTCCCCCAGCCAAGAGGATAACGCTCCACTCCAATTAAAATATACCCCTTTTCACCTTCAAAAAACAAGGTTTCGCCCTTTAAATAACGTATAAGCTCAGGATCGTCAGCCGAAAATCCTTTTTTTGTTCTGACATTGCTCCAATCCAGCGCCATTGCAAACGCCTGGGAAGGTTCAAATTTTCCGTGAATTTCCTCTCCCAGATAAAGTCCGGTTTTAATAATTCTAAGTTTTTCAGTATATTCAAATTCAGGCGGAATTATATTTATATGGAATCGGTCAACCCGATAAATGCCCTGAGGAGGATTTAACAGAATACGTTCACAGAATTCCACGAAACTTTTTAAAGGCTCATCGGTTCCCGTTCCGGTCTTATCCCGTTTAAACTCGCCTTGCCTTGCGAACAGCGCGACGAAATGCCCTTCACCCTTTATCCTGTGAGGCCATAATCTGGCTGTTTTCAAAAGTTCCGGATTACCGTCGGCCCAGTCCGGCCTTCCCGGTTCTATTCCAAATTTTTTCGGTATGTCTACAAGGTACAAATCGGGATAATTTTTCAAAAAATAAGCAATGTTCTGTTCATTTTCTTCAGGGTTAAAAGTACAGGTGGAGTAAACCAGCCTGCCGCCCGGTGAAAGCATTCGGTAGGCATAGTCAAAAATCTCCCGCTGGAGCACCTGAAGTTCTTCCGCTTTATATTTATTCCAGCTTTTTACCGCATCGGCGTCTTTTCTGAACATTCCTTCGCCCGAACACGGAACGTCCAAAAGAATTTTACTGAAAAACCCTTCGTAAAATCCTGAAAGTTTTTCGGGGGTTTCGTTGGTAACGACGGCATTTGTTATGCCGCACAGTTCAATGTTTTTAACAAGGGCTTTAATTCTTTTGGGATTTATGTCGTTGGACAGTAAAAAACCCTGATTTTTCATAGCTGCAGCCAGCGCCACCGTTTTCCCACCGGGTGCCGCGCAAAGGTCCAATACCCTGTCTCCGGGTTCTACGGCCAGTACCTCCGCCGGGAACATTGCGCTGGGTTCCTGGATATAATATAAACCGGCATGATAATAGGGATGGGTCCCGGGCCTGGAATCGTCCTCAATGTAAAAACCGCAGCTCGACCATGGCACGGGTTGAATTTCAAAAGGAGTTATTTTTTCCCATGTGTCTAAATCTATTTTAAGACTGTTTATCCTTAAGCCAGTAACCCGCTCTTCATTAAGGGCGGAGATAAATTCATCAAACTCGGAGGGATCCATTAAATTTCTGAATTTATTTTCAAACTCGGCAGGAATACGCATTAATTCAAACTCCTCAATATCTTTTTGCATTATGACAATAAAATAAATTAAATTTAAAAGAATTGTCCGTCAATAAAATTTAAAACGGACAATAACCCACTGGCATCAAAAACAACCACACCGGCAGGCTGCTTCATGAAATATTGCAATATCCCTTCTCAATACACAGCCTTGCCCGCGAGGCGGTTTTCTCATCACCGCTGTTAAGAGCTTTTTCAATAAAATCCGGATTGTTTTTAAAAAATTCTTTCATGAACATGTCTGGATTCTCGATATATTTTTTTACCATTTCCAACTGTCCCTTGTTGATATAGTTTTTCCGGCATGCTTCCCGAAATACGCCGTCATCTATGCACACAAGCGCATTCGATTTGACACCGTGCTTTTCAAGAAGTTCACTTCCACCCTGCATTCTGTCTATGATTACAAAAGAATGTTTCATAACGCCGCCCGCATTTCTTATTGCGGGTATCCACGCCCGTTCATAGCTTGACGCGCTGGTTATCAAATCGGCAATATGCAGAACCCTTGCTCCGTTAACCGATATTAATCTTTCGGACCTGCCGTTTTGGAAAACATAGGCATCCAAATCCTTAAAAATCGTTATATGCGGCTTTTGAAGCAAATCCGCAGCCGCTATTGAGAAAAACCAGTCCCGCCGTTCACCGCCCGATATATAGTCATAATCATCATCGGGTATTGTGTCTTTAATTGCGTCTACCAGTATATCTATTGTGTTTCTGTAAATATCGTCTTCATTGTAATTTTTCATCACAATTTCACGCAAAACTCCGGTACATTCCTCTTTATTATCCTTCACCCCGTCTATAACCTTCAGCAGCGAATTTGCCTTTTCCTCACCGCCGTAAAGGAAATGGGTGTTTATGTAGTAAGGACCGATTTTGCCGGATGTATACCAGAACGGCTCACCGGCAGGGCAAACGCGTATGGCCCTGGTATCAAAAAGAGCTTTTAACAGCCTTTCCCTGACGTTTTCCATACTTCCGATACCTCCACTACCTGCTTCCGAAAAATCTTTCCCTATACTCTTTAAACCATTCCTGGTTCAGCAGAGTACTGGTCTCCTCATTCAGATGACATGAACAGCCTTCCAGTACCACATGAAAACGACCGTTTTCCTCTGTTACTATTGTCACGGCCGTATTGTCACACCACGGGATTGTGATTACATCCTCAAGGGGCAACCCCTTAAACCAGCATAACAGAACACGAATTGCAGTGCCGTGAGTCACTATGCAGACGTTTTTCCCCCGTTCAATAGAAAGTATATCCTCAATGGCTTTTATGAGCCTCTGCTGGAAAGATACCATACTTTCGCCTTCAGGCATCTGATGGATATGGGGCTGTGTTTCCCAAGTGTTATATTCTTCGGGGTATATCCTCGCAAGGTCATCCCAGCGCATGCCTTCCCACAGCCCTCCGTGTATTTCCTTCAGGTCTTCACGGGGGATTATCGGAAGGCCTTTAACTTTTGATATATACTCAGCCGTCTCCATAGTTCTTTTCAGAACACTGCTGTATATAACGTCTATTTTCATATCTGCCAGCCGCTCCGCCACGAGCCTGGCCTGAATGTGCCCGCGTTCTGTTATGCTTTCGTCGGTCCAGCCATGAAACTCCCTTATTTTATTGCCGACGGCTTCAGCATGCCGGACAAATATCATCGTCGTTTTCATCTCTCCACCCTTTCCCCCGGATATTTGAATCAGGCACCTTGAAAATCAATCCTATTCAATTAACGCCCCTGTAATATCCGAAACCTTTTGAAACCCGTGCTTTTCCATGTATTGTTTTATTCCTTCAATGGTTTCGATCCAAACATAAGGATTGACAAAACCCGCGGTTCCTATCATCACAGCAGATGCACCCGCCAGCATGAATTCAACTGCATCATCGGCATTTGAAATACCGCCCATTCCGATAACAGGTATTTTTACCGCTTTCGACACCTGATATACCATCCGTACCGCAATTGGCTTCACTGCCGGACCTGAGAGCCCGCCCACGACGTTCCCCAGCACCGGCCTTCTGGAGTTTATATCTATAGCCATTCCCAGAATTGTGTTTATTAAACTAACACAGTCGGCGCCTGAGTATTCGGCGGCTTTTGCCATTTCGGTTATATCGGTTACATTTGGGGAAAGCTTTACGATAAGTGTTTTTTTACATACCTTCCTGACCGCCGATGTGACTTTGGAGATTCCCTCCGCTGTGCTGCCAAATATGAGGCAGCCTTCCTTAACGTTCGGACAGGAAACATTGAGTTCAATGGCATCAATATCAGCATCGGACAAAATCTCCGCCATGCGACAGTAATCCTCGACGGTATTCCCTGCTACATTTGCTATTATGCATGTATCAAACTTTCTTAAAAAGGGTATTTCGTCCCGGACGAAGGCATGAACGCCCGGATTCTGAAGTCCAACACTGTTCAGAATTCCCGCAGGGGTTTCGGCTATTCTGGGCGGCGGGTTTCCTTTCCGCGGAGCCAATGTAAGCCCCTTCACCGAAATACCTCCTAAAAGATTCAAATCAAAAAATTCACTGAACTCCCTTCCGAAACCGAACGTGCCTGAAGCCGCAATCACAGGATTTTTCAGTTTTAATCCGGCAATATTAACAGTTAAGTCCAAGAATGCTTCCTCCCCAAATTCATTATTCAAAAATCACTTCTTCCGCCCTGAATACGGGCCCGTCCCTGCATATACGCTCATATGCCCAGTCATCGTTATGTTTTATCCTGCAAACACATACCAGACATGCCCCTATTCCGCAGCCCATACGCTGTTCCATTGAAACTTCGCAGAATATGCCTCTTTCATTACATGCGTCGGCCACCTTTATCATCATCGGCGCAGGCCCGCAGGTATAAACCCTGTCAGGTCTCTCTTTTTCAAGATATTTCAAAAAAGGCGTTGTCACCGGCCCTTTTTCTCCGAAACTTCCATCGTCGGTTGATATGATAAGCTGATCTGCCGCTTTTTCGAAGTCCTTTCCCAAAACAACCAGCCCCCCGGACCTGAAGCCAAGGAATGCCGCTTTGTAAGCACCGGCACTTTTTTCCAGCAAATACAGCAGCGGAAATATCCCAATACCCCCGCCGACAACACAGATCCTTTCTCCTTTTTCAGGAAGTGTAAACCCTCTGCCGAGCGGCCCGATGCAATCCACGGCATCGCCTTCTTTCAGGCATGACAAAATCCTCGTGCCCTTTCCCCTGACCATAAATGCAATATCAAAAGTGTTTTCAGGGCCATGAGTCCTTAAAATACTTACAGGGCGCCTTAAATATGTATCCAGGCCGTCACAGCACTTGATGTTAACAAACTGCCCGGGGGCTGCGTTATGAGAAATTTTTTCGGATTTCAGCCTGAGAAGGTAAATATTCTCCGCAAGTTTTTCATTTTTGACAACCACAGCATTAAAATTCATAATTATCCTCCACAACCCTTCAGCCTTTCAAAAACATCATACACGCTAAGACGTTCCAGCTCAATAAATGATTCCCTTTCAAGAATCATCCCGAGATCATGGGCGTCTGACGACGTAATAAGGAATTTCCCGGAATATTCAGGATATTTGTCAAGAAAATCTGTCTTTGTCGTATATCTTGACAGTTCCAGAGTTTTAAAGCCTAAATCTTCGGGTACTGAACCAAGATTTGATATGATACTGTAAGAATTTCTGTCCACATGGGCGGGCACGGGAACCCCACCCATTTCGCGAACCAGTGAAACACATTTGTATAAATCAAGTTTTGTGGCAGCCGTCAGAAGGTGTTCCACCTTTCTCACCGGCCGGTCGTTTTCATCCATAATCCACTGTTCTCCGAAAATATCTTCCCTGTTAGTTATATCGGTATAGAAGTCCTTTAAAGCGGCCTGCATGTTTAAAGCACTTTCCAATGAAGGAAAATAGCAAAGGATATGTATTTCTTCGCTGGTTTCAAGTTCAAGGCCGGGAATAAATAAAATCCCCACTTCACCGGCTACTTTTGCAACGGCTTCAAGGTTTCCGGTATGGTTATGATCGCATACCGAAATTATATCAAGCCCTTTTATTTTCGACATCATTACGATATTGCCGGGGGTCATGTCATTGCTCGCACACGGCGAAAGGCAGGAATGAATATGCAAATCCACAGCCGCTTTAACCATGGCTCAACTCCGAACTTTTTAGATAATAATTTACACATATTTCATAACTTGTGTGCGGAGCCCGAATTATAATTATTCCCTTTTCAGCTGCTTTGCTGACGGTAATCTCCTCAACCTCAATATTCTCTGGAATGACTATGCATGCGGCATTGGTAAGATACGCCACGGCAACAATATTAACGTTTGTATGCACCGTAACCCACATGTTCCCGTCTTTTACGCGCGCCATCGCCATGCTTAAAAGATCGCAGATATAAACCCCTGTTATCTCTGTTTTATCCGCTTTGTCGGCACATGTCAATATTTCGTATCCGAATTGCTCCGTAAAATCCTTAACCGTCATTTGTTTTCCCCCTGCCTGAACCATCCTGTTTTGTTCTGTAAATATGCTCAAAGGCTTTCATCTGATCGGCCAGATCAGAAACCTTTTCCCTCAGTTTGAAAATGCAGTCGGTTTCAAACGCAAGCCCTCTGACTATATCCTCGGCAAGGGCACGGCAATTTGGTGAACCGCAGGCGCCGCAGTCAAGACCGGGAAGTCCGTCATTTATTTCTTCCAGTTTCTGCATTTTTATCATTGCCTTCATCACGTTTTCATCAAGCTTTAATATAGGCTTGTATTCCATGTCCTTTGTCCATAACAAATCCTGATAATCGGCCGCTGTGTTTTCGGAGGAAAAATCCTTACTTTTCGCTCTGTTAACCTGACATTTCAGGTTTGTTTTTGCAACAAACGGATTGACCGCAGTCAAAGGACCTCCAAGGCATCCTTCAATACAGGACAGCGCCTCGACGAAATCCACATCCTTCAGTTTCTCTTCAACTATTTCTTCAAATATGGCTATAACATTGTGAATACCATGAACCGCCAGTGTTTTGGGTCTTTCAAGGGCGGCACACTCGCCCCCCGAGCCCGCCCATCCGACGCCATAAGCTCCGGATGAGACCAGCTCACAGTCACAATCCGGTGGTATGTTTTTCATTTTTTCCATCAGTTTAATATGTATATCCTTTATTGAAAAAACGCCGTTCACAGAAGATTCCTTTTTTTCATACGGCGCCTTTACGCTTGTAACCTTGGCAGCGCATGGAGATATAAAAAATACCCCTACTTTTTCAGCAGGAATATTTTTCTCGGAAACAACGGTTTGTTTGGCTATTCTTGCTGCAACCTCCATCGGGGATTCCAATTTCAGTATATTGTTAATCAAATTCGGGAACCGTACCTGAATTAAACGGACTACAGCGGGACATGCGGATGATATAAGAGGTTTTCTGACTTTTCCGGATTTTAATATGTGTCGTGTCGCATCAGACACTATTTCAGCCGCCCGCGCCACTTCAAAAACCCAGTCAAAGCCAAGTTCCGTCAGCCCTTTCAGGATTCTTTCCCTTGAATATTCCTTCCCGAACTGACCATACAGTGACGGAGCCGGCAGCGCCACCCTGAATTCATATTCGTTCATTACCGAAAGCGGATCGGTAACAGCCTTTTTGGCATGATACGGGCATACGCGGATGCACTCTCCACAGTCTATACACCGTTCATTAATAATCATGGCCTTTCCGTTTCTGACCCGTATGGCTTCGGTAGGGCAATGTTTTATGCAGTTGGTGCATCCACGGCATTTTTCCTTTTCGAGTGTAACCGAATGGAAATATTCAGCCATATTACTGCCCTTTCCTAATACAGATATATTGTTATATAAACTCTTGTTCCTTTATTGAGTTCACTTTCTATAACAAATTTATCAGAATTTTTTTTGATGTTTGACAAGCCCATGCCCGCTCCAAATCCCATTTCCCTGATATAGTCGGGCGCGGTGGAATAACCTTCCTGCATCGCAAGCTCAATATCCGCTATCCCGGGTCCCTCGTCATAAACCAGTATCTCGATCCTGTCTTCAAAAATTTCAACACGGGCTTTTCCCCCATTCCCATGTATCACAGCGTTGAGTTCGGCCTCATACATGGCAATGGATGTTCTTTTAATAATAGTCGGATTTACACCCAACTGAGTTAATAATTTTCTGACATTACTTGACGCTTCCCCTGCCCGTGAAAAATCATTGGCAGGAATATCGTATTCTTTCCTGATAAGACTACTCACATTCGCTTCCTTTTCCTACAATTCCGGCTTTGTATAAAACTCCGCAGGCGGTAAACATGGATAAGTTCGTCGACAGAAGAACAATACCCTTTTCTTCTGCCAATTTGCACATCTCACTCGTGGGCTTTTTACCGCGGACGAATACAACCACCTGCATATCCATCATTTCGGCCGTTCTAATAACCTGAGGATTTATAAGACCTGTAAGAAGCATTGCATTTTCTTTTGAAAATGCCATTACATCGCTCATTAAATCGGCGCCGCACGCCGATTTGATGTCGATATCCATTTTATCGGCACATGTGTGAATTTCTGCATTAAGCAGATCCCTAATCTGACTTAATACCATACAACACCTCATTAAAACAAAACGGTAATATTTTTTGTCAAAACAGCGTCAATTTTATCACCGAACGGAAATTTCGCTTATAAAAAGCCGCCAAATCAAGGCGGCTTTTTATTACTGCTTACTGCTGAGATATTCGTTCAAATCATCCACAAGTTTACTGGGATCTATGCCATGCACGGCACATGCATCCTTAATGCTTTCGAAATAAGAAGAAGGACACCACAGGCAATGCATCCCGTGCTTCATGAAAATCGGCGCCGTGCCTTCGTCCAGCTCAAGCACATCTTTAATAAGCATATCTTCGTTAACTTTTGCCATTTCATAAACCTCCCTGTTAAATTTGATTAACATCAACCGTCAACGGCCAATACTATATATTATATACCCAGAATCCATCAGCCGGGACAGAAATTTTCCAAAATACAAAATTAATTTTACAATTTAAGTTTATTATACCCCAAAGTCGAAATAAACTTCAATATTAAAATTTCTCCCGGTTTTATCGGATTTTTGCACAGCATACAATTAATCTAAAAAGCTCTTGTTATATTGACTGAAAAAGAATATTGTGATAATTTTAACACAAGCATATTTTACTAATCTTCTGTGGGGAGGTGCATAACATGACGTTAAACGTCGTTCTGGTTGGTATGGTGGTCGTTTTTGGCGCACTTGTACTGCTGACACTCTTTATCAAATTGTATTCCTCAATAATCTCGAGATTCAGTAAAACCAAAAACAGCAGCGACATAAATGACAATGATAACGTTCCCAGGAAAGAAACTGTAAAAAACACCGGTATTAATTCAGCCAATTCATCTCCACAGGGTATAAACCCGGAACTCATCGCTGCGATTACCGCTGCGGTCGTAGCCGCGATGGGTGGCTCAGGTACCGGTTTCAGAGTCAGATCAATCAAGCGTATCGGCCATACAACCCCTGTATGGAATGTCGCAGGAAGAAACGAATATATACTTACAAGGCTATAAAAAATCATCAGTAAGAGGAGATTATTATGTGGCAGAATTTTGTTAATGCAATATCCGATCTTATTCAGGAATCCGGTTTTGCTAATATGACACCTCTTCATTTCGTCATGATAGTAATTGCGTGCATTTTCCTGTACCTTGCCATTGTGAAAAAGTACGAACCCCTGTTGCTGGTTCCGATATCTTTCGGTATGCTCGCAGCAAATCTTCCTCTGGGAGGGTTAATGCATCCGGAGCTGTGGGATAAAACCCCCATTGACTATGGCGCAATACTTCATGAAGGCGGTCTGTTTGATATACTTTACCTCGGTGTTAAGCTGGGAATATTCCCGCCGCTGATCTTCCTTGGAATAGGCGCAATGACCGATTTCGGCCCGCTGATTGCGAACCCGAGCAGTTTATTATTGGGAGCCGCCGCCCAGTTCGGAATTTTCGGAACATATGCGGCAGCTATGGCTCTTGGCAAATTCACCGAAAAACAGGCAGCTTCAATAGCCATCATCGGAGGCGCCGACGGTCCTACGGCAATATGGCTTACTACAAAACTTGCGCCTGAACTTTTAGGACCGATTGCGCTGGCGGCATATTCGTACATGGCCCTCGTTCCGGTAATCCAGCCGCCGATTATGAAAGCTCTTACCACAAAAAAAGAACGGGAAGTTGTTATGAAACAGCTTCGCCCCGTATCAAAAACCGAAAAAATTCTCTTCCCAATTGTCGTTACACTTCTTACGGTTTTGCTTGTTCCGTCAGCCGCTCCGCTCATTTCAATGCTTATGCTCGGTAACCTTTTCAGAGAATGCGGCGTTGTAGAACGTTTGAGCGATACGGCCCAAAACGCATTGATAAATATAATTACAATTTGTCTTGGCCTTACGGTTGGAGCTACCGCAAGCGCAGACAAGCTCAGCCAGCCGGGTTTTGGATTGCAGGCACTTCTGATTATAGTACTTGGTTTGATTGCTTTCTCCTTTGGAACCGCGGCAGGCGTACTGTTTGGCAAGATCATGTATTGGGCCACCGGAGGTAAAGTAAATCCCTTAATAGGTTCCGCAGGAGTATCTGCCGTTCCCATGGCAGCCCGCGTTTCACAGAAGGTAGGCCAGGAAGCAAATCCGCAGAATTTCCTGCTGATGCACGCCATGGGCCCAAATGTTTCAGGTGTTATAGGCTCTGCTATTGCAGCAGGTGTTCTGCTGTCGATGGTTGGATAAAAATAATTTTAAAAAAGACAAGTCATCTTGACTTGTCTTTTTTTATGTCTTAATATTACCATAAATTAGCTAATTATTAGACAATGTCGATGGATATATATATAATAAATTAAAAATATTCGCTTATGCCCGGGGAAAATCCCTGTGGAATGCAATAAAGCATAGAAAGGCTGTTGTATAAGGTGGTTGGAATGAAATATGTTGTTGTTATAGGGGACGGCATGGCAGATTATCCCGTACCCGAATTACATAACAGAACTCCTCTCGAAGCCGCAAGAAAACCTAATATGGATTATCTTGCAAAAAACGGGGAAATGGGACTTGTCAAAACAGTTCCCGACGGTCTTCAGCCCGGCAGTGACGTGGCCAATCTTTCGGTGTTCGGATATAATCCCAAACTGTATTACACCGGCCGTTCACCCCTTGAAGCGGTGAGCATGGGCGTATCCCTTGGCGAGAACGATGTTGCCGTAAGATGTAACCTGGTTACCCTATCCGATGAGGAAAAATATGAAGACAAAACGATGATTGATTACAGTGCCGGCGAAATTACCACCATTGAAGCCAGGGAATTGATAAAGGCAATATCCGAAAAACTTAATTCCGACGAGTTTTCGTTCTATCCCGGAATCAGCTACAGGCACTGCCTTGTGTGGAAAAACGGGAATCTTAACCTGAACCTCACTCCGCCCCATGACATAAGCGGTAAAAAAATCGGGGATTACCTTCCAAAAGGTGAGGGCGGTGAGCTTTTGCTGTCACTTATGAAAGAAAGCACAAAAATACTTAAAAACCATCCGATAAACAGGGAACGTATAAGAAAAGGTCTTAACCCCGCCACTTCCATTTGGCTCTGGGGTCAGGGGAGAAAACCGTCCCTCGAGACTTTTTATGACAAGTTTAAGCTTTCAGGAAGCGTAATATCGGCAGTGGATTTGGTCCGCGGCATAGGAATGCTTGCAGGACTCAAGCCCGTGTATGTTGAAGGCGCGACGGGTAATCTCCACACAAATTACAGGGGTAAGGCAATGGCCGCCCTGGAAGAACTGGAATCCGGCAGGGATTTTGTTTACATCCATGTGGAAGCGCCGGACGAATGCGGACATCAAGGACTTGCTGAAAGCAAGGTAAAAGCCATAGAACTTATCGATTCCGAACTTCTGGGGCCTTTGCTTCAGGGGCTTTCAAAATGGGACTATTCCCTGCTGCTTCTTCCGGACCACCCTACACCGCTTTCCACAAGAACCCATTCGGGAGATCCTGTTCCGTATGTGCTTTACCGGAAAAATAAACCGATGAAAAACAATTATGAATGTTATTCTGAAAAAAGCGCGGCATTGACGGGGATTTTCGTTGAAAAGGGACATACTCTTATTGAAAAGTTAATAAATTCATGAATTTTGCAAAATAACTCATAAAAAAGCGGTTCAGCGTTTGCTGAACCGCTTTTGTTGCATTTATTCAACTTCAAGCAGTACATCCAACGGCGGAATTTTGATCTTCTGACCAAGCATGATTTTATCGTATGGCGCAGGTATATTATTGTATTTGCCGAGTTTTTCAACGTAAATATAATTATCGCCGTAAAATTTTCTTGCTATCGAAGACAGCGTATCCCCCTGCTGGACGGTATATTCCTGCACCGGTGCTTCAGTAGGTGTAGGTTCCTCGGTCGGTTCAGGAGTTACCTCCGGCGTAGGCGTCGGCGTTAATGTGGCTATCGGAGTAGGCTCAATGACTTCATCTCCGGGATCACTTAAGTTTTTCATAAGGTTCTTTATAAAAAAGAACAGTATCAAAATAATCAGAACAGCCGTAAGAAATACAGCCACGTAATAAATTATGTTTTCATATTTCCTGATGCTGCTTTTCCTGTACTTATAAGTCGGCGGAGGTACATTTTTCGGCTCCGGGGATTTTGACTTCAAAGGAGCTTTTTTGGGGGCGGCAGCAGATTTAATTCTTTCAATGCTTACCACCATGGCGGTCATATCGTCGCCGCATTCCTTTTTCATTGCCTCGTTTACCATTCTATAGGCTATGTACGTGCTGTCGCTGCGCATTAAAAGTATGTCCCTGATATTATCCTCACCGAGGGTATCATAAATCCCGTCGCTTATTAGAAGAAATTTATCCCCTTCAAATAATTCGATCGGTTCTGTATATGAAACGACAATATCGTCAGCCCTGTCGTTTACCCGAAAATTATCTTCGATGTCTTCGAAATCATCAATGTCTTCCATTTCCTCGCTGTATTCACCGACAACGCCGGACTCAATTAAAGGCTGCGCCTTTTGCTGCATGGTGGATACACGTTTGAAAACACCGCCATGACAGTAAAAAACACGGCAGCTGCCGTATGTAAACACCACTGCCTTGCCGTCGTTAATCAGCAGACCGGCGAAACCCATTTTACGTTCCGGAGAATTTTCGGGAACATCATTCATATCATGAAAACTTTTAAGGTATTTGGCCGTTTCGGTAACCCTCGTGGTGAGTTCCCTTGTTTTATAATCAATATCTCCGTCCTGCACGGTTATTTTCTCGTGAAATTTGCCAATTTCCCTGAGGATCGACAAATTCATTTTCTGTTCTTCATCGGAATATTCCATGTGATCGGCAACGGCGAAGAAAAATTCGCTTCCGCGATGATCTACCGATGCTTCGATATTGTCAATGTTACGTTCGGACAAAAACTTACCGTTCATGTAAAAATCATCCCGGTTTTCTTCCTGTTCGCAACCTTTTCGTGAATATACGCACGCGTTTACCTTCAACAAATCACTCATCTGGAATTTTCCTTCTTTCGACAAGTTTTGGATATTCCTTATCCTATCATATCATAAGGAGAAATTGGTTTCAACAAAAAACGAGGCAATGTATGTCAATTTTTATGAAAAATTTGTTACAATTTAACATTAATTTTTCAATTTGTAAACAAAGGGTGGCAAATTTGCCACCCGTGTGCTTTATTGTTTCTGCTGCTGAGGTATGAACGTTGCGCAGTCTGTTTCTTCGCTGGAAGAAGCATTGCGGGGCTGCACTTCTATTCTTTCTGCTGAGCATCTGTCACCGGCCATATAGTAATAACAGCTGTTTACCACACATTTAACACCTTCATTTGGTTTATCCATCTTCTGAACTTGCATAACCAGTCACACCCTCCTTTACTTTCCGAATTTGTCCATTAACGTAAAGGACATCATGCTTTTTTGCTTTATCACAGCGTAAGTGGGTCATTAATATAATCTGCTTAAATATATTTTTAATACAAAACAAATTTTAGAAACGCTGATTAAGTTTTTAACATTCATTGTATTCCGGATATGTATTCGATATAATATAATTACTTATAATTTACCGACTGGTACTTAAATTAATTTTATTAAGTTTTCGGGTGGGGTAGTTTTTTATGAAAAAAGACAAAATAAAATATTTCGAGGTCAGAAAAATAGTAGATCTGAGAGACATGGTCAGACAAAGCGCCGAACTGTATCCCGATTGCAGCGCATTCACCCTCAAAGACAGCAACGGAAATTTTACATCGGTTACATATAAAAAATTCCTTGAAACGTTAAATGAACTCGGAACGGCACTTCTTGATTTGGGGTTGAAAAACGCCAAAATAGCCGTTATGAGTGAAAACAGGTACGAATGGTGCCTTACATATCTTGCTGTTGTCAACGGAGTAGGGATCATAGTGCCTCTGGACAGGGAACTTCCCCTTAATGAAGTCGTTTCACTTCTCACCCGTTCGGAAGCAACAGCAATTGTTACGTCTGCAAATTATATTCAAAACATTATTAATATAAAAAAGAACCTGCCTGATTTGAAATACATTATAAGCATGGATCCGCCTGGGGAAGAAAACAACGAAGGCGTCATATATCTTTCGGATTTGCTGGAAAAAGGCAGAACTCTTATTGAAGCAGGCAACAGGGACTACATCGACGCCCCGATTGATCCCAATGAAATGAGAATGCTTATTTTTACTTCAGGTACAACCGACAAGTCCAAGGGAGTAATGCTTTCGCACAGGAACATATGCGCCGATATAATGGGCGTATCGCAGTTGCTCACGGCGGACACGCGGGACAGCATTCTGTCAATTCTTCCCCTTCACCATACATATGAATGCACCGCAGGATTTTTAACCATGATCTACCTGGGCGTATCGATAGGGTTCTGTGAAGGCTTAAGATATATATCAAAAAACATACAGGAATACAAACCCAGTATTATGATGTCGGTTCCGCTTATCCTTGAAAACGTATATAACAAAATAGAAAAAAATACAAAAAAGGAAAACAAATACTTTAAGTTTAAGTTCGGACTGTTTATCGCACCTTTGCTTGCAAAACTCGGATTTAAGGATATACAGAAAAAGATGTTCAAAGAAGTGCATGAAAGCCTTGGCGGAAGACTTAGGCTTATCATTTCGGGCGCGTCGGCTTTGAACCCGAAAGTAAGCAAGGCCTTCCGTGCAATGGGTTTCAATCTCCTTCAGGGTTACGGCCTGACCGAGTGTTCACCGATTGTTACGGTTAACAGGATTAAGGAATACAAGGATGGTTCGGTGGGCTTACCCTTACCAGGTGTTGAAATAAAAATTGATAATCCCGGCAGGGATAAGGTCGGCGAAATTGTCGTCAAGGGCGATAACGTAATGCTGGGGTACTTCAAAAACGAAGAGGCCACCCGCGAAGTGCTAAAAGACGGCTGGCTTTATACCGGTGATTACGGCAGAATTGACAAAGACGGTTTCCTGTATATAACTGGCCGAAAGAAAAACGTTATCGTCACAAAAAACGGCAAAAATATTTACCCGGAGGATATCGAACTGTATTTGAATCAAAGCCCGTATATCCTGGAATCCCTTGTTTATGGCGTTAACGATCCGGGAGACGACGAAACCAAGGTCTGCGCCCAGATTGTTCCGAAAATGGAAGCAATAGAGGAAGAGCTTGGAAAAACTCCTACCGATGAAGAACTTCATAAGATTATTCTTGCCGAGGTCAAGAAAGTAAACAAAAAGCTCTCTTCATACAAGAGAATTCAGCATTTTGACATAAGAAAAGAGGAATTTGAAAAAACTACAACCAAGAAAATAAAAAGATACGTCGAATTGCTTTCGGGCAATATTTCAAACTTAACAAACAGGCTGAAAATAAAGTAATACAGGTGAAAATATGCTTGCAAACTACCATACCCACAGTGCTTTCTGCGACGGTGAAATGATGCCGGAAGACTATGTCCTGGCAGCCGTCCGGAAGGGTTTTTCGGCTATTGGCTTTACATCCCACGCTCCTGTTCCGTTCTGCACCGACTGGACCATGAAGCCTGAAAACCTTGACAAATATATTGAAAATATAAACGATCTGAAGAAAAAATATAAAAATCAAATACAGATTTATACAGGCCTCGAAACGGATTTTTATCCGGGCTCAGCCGATTTCAGGAATCATCCCGGCGTCGATTTCACAATAGGTTCGGTGCATTTCATTCATGATCAAAAAAACGGCCGGTATCTTAGTGTGGACGGCCCGGTTGATGAATACAGAGAGCTTATATCGAATGTATTCGACGGGAATGTGGAAGCTTTTGTGGAGACCTATTACAATCTCGTTGGCGAAATGATAAAAAAACAGCCGCCCGACATTGTCGGTCATCTTGATTTGATCAAGAAAAACAATGTCGACAACCTGTTCAGCGAATCGGACAAATGGTACCGGGATAAGGTGGAAGAAGTTCTGACTGTCATCAGGGAGCATAATGTTATAGTCGAAATCAATACCGGAGGTATATCCCGGGGATATATCAAAGATTTGTATCCATCCGAATGGATCCTTAAACTTATTCGGGAAATGGACATACCAGTTATTCTGAGTTCCGATGCCCACCGTCCCGATCTTGTTGACGCATACTATGCCGAAGCGGTTAAAATTCTAAAAAGTATCGGGTTTACTCACCAGCGCGTGCTTCTGGACTCAAGATGGCAGAATGTATTGCTTTAGATATACAAAAACAGCCTTGCAAACGCAAGGCTGTTTTTTCCGTCTTCATTTTCCTCATTTCTTAACCACAATATTGACGAGGCGTTTCGGCACGACGATTATTTTCACAATTTCCTTGTCTTTGAGGTAAACCGCGGCTTTTTCATCATTCAGCGCAGCCTCCTCCACGGCCTTATTGTCCGCATCCTGAGGTACCTGTATTTTGTACTTGACCTGACCGTTAATCTGTACCGCCATTTCTATCGTATCCCTGACCAGCGCTTTTGGATCATACGTGGGCCATTTCTGATTGAATATAGAATACTCATATCCCATCTTTTCCCACATTTCCTCGCAGAAATGCGGCGCGAAGGGAGCAAGGAGAAGCAGCAAATTGCGTATTGCCTCCTCCATTAATTTCCTGTTCTTAACCTGAAGGGCATCGTATTTGTAAAGGGCATTTGTGAGTTCCATTATACGTGCAACCGACGTATTGAACTGGAATTTTTCCGCGTCCTCGGTTACTCCCTTTATCGCGGTGTTCTGCACAAATATAAGTTCTTTTTCATCAGCGCCTATTGAATCCGACGATTCCCCGTCTTTCTCCGCAACAAACTTTTCCACAAGTCTTTCGACGCGGTTGACGAAACGTGATATGGCCTTAATGCCGTCGTCGCTCCACGGCCCGCCTTCGGTATACGAAAAACCGAAAGCAAGGTAAAGCCTGAAAACATCAGAACCGTATTCTCTGATATAATCGTCGGGCGAAATGGTATTTCCCTTTGATTTGCTCATTCTGGAACCGTCCGGACCCAGTATCGTACCCTGGTGCACAAGGGACTTGAACGGTTCGTCAAAATCCAGGTACCCCATGTCCCTGAGCGCCTTGGTGATAAAGCGGGCATAAAGCAGATGCATTGCAGCATGTTCCGCCCCGCCGACATATTTATCCACCGGAAGCATTTTATTTATCCATTCCCTGTTGAACGGTTCCCTGTCATTGTGGTTGTCAGGATATCTTAAGAAATACCATGATGAACAGACAAAAGTGTCGAGGGTATCGGGATCTCTCCGTGCAGGCTTCCCGCACTTTGGGCATGTGGTATTCATAAACTCTTCACATTTCGCCAGAGGCGACTCACCGTCGGGGGTAAATTCCACATTGTACGGCAGTTCCACCGGGAGATCCTCTTCCGGGACAGGCACTATTCCGCAGTCATCACAGTAAATAATCGGTATCGGCGCGCCCCAGTAACGCTGGCGGGAAACAAGCCAGTCCCTGAGACGGTAATTTACCTTGAATTCCGCCATGTTCTCTTTTTGAAGCTTTTTCACAATTTCGATCCGCGCCTGTTCGGAAGTCATGCCTGAAAACTCGCCGCTGTCCACGAGAATTCCGTCTTCTGTAAACGGCAGCTCGTCCGGAGAGCCGTCTTTGCTTCTGATAACCCTCTTTATGGGGAGATTAAATTTTTTCGCGAATTCATAATCCCTTTCATCATGGGCGGGCACTGCCATAACACAGCCAGTACCGTATCCCGCCAGTACATAATCCGCAATCCAGATTGGCACCTTTTCGTCATTTACCGGATTTATAGCATAACCTCCGGTGAAGACTCCCGTTTTTTCCTTAACTGTGGACATTCTTTCTATCTCAGACTGTTTTCTTGCAAATTCCCTGTACTCCTCAACCTGCTCTCTGTACTCGTCTGTTGTAACCTCGTCGGTAAGCTCGCTTTCAGGCGCAAGAACAACGTAGGTCACACCGTAAAGGGTATCGGCTCTCGTTGTAAATACTTTAAGAGTTTTGTCACTGCCCGCTATTTTGAATTCTATTTCCGCCCCTTCAGAACGGCCAATCCAGTTTGTCTGAATTTTTTTCGTCTTTTCGGGCCAGTCCAGTTTCGGAAGAAAATCAAGAAGTTCCTGAGCATAGGCTGTTATTTTGAAGAACCATTGTGTCAGGTCTTTTTTCGTGACCTCGGTATGGCAGCGCTCACATGCACCGTCTATTACCTGCTCGTTTGCCAGAACGGTTTTACAGCTTGGGCACCAGTTCACCGGAGCTTTTTTCCTGTATGCGAGGCCGTGTTTGTAAAGCTGCAGGAAAATCCACTGTGTCCATTTGTAATATTCCGGAGCACATGTTATCACTTCATAGTCCCAGTCATACGTGGCTCCCATTTCCCTGAGCTGCTTTTCCATCGTCCTGATATTTTTATAGGTTGAATCCTTCGGATGAATACCCGTTTTTATTGCATAGTTCTCGGCAGGCAATCCAAAGGCATCAAACCCCATCGGATGGAATACATTGTAACCCTGCATGCGTTTCATTCTTGCCCAAGAGTCCGTAAGACCAAAATTATACCAATGACCCACATGCAGGTTCGCACCTGAAGGGTATGAAAACATTTCCAGGCAGTAAAGCTTTTTGTCCAGATTACTCCTATCGAACTTGTAAAGCTTGGTCTCTTCCCATTTCTGTTGCCATTTCCTGTCCGTTTCTATTGAATAAGCCATACTCTACGCCTCCTGTCAAACACGCAACTATTGTATAAATAAATGCATCAAACGCATAAATTTAATTCTGTTCCGCATTCTTTACCGGGACGGCTCTGCCATCCTGCCACAGTCGTTCGAGGTTATAAAACCGGCGATCCTCCTCATGGAAAATATGAACAACTATTTCGCCGTAATCCATAAGAATCCATCGCGCGTTATTGTAGCCTTCAATTCTGTGCGGTGACACTCCTTTTTCCTTTAATCTGAACTCGACTTCGTCAGCCAGTGCTTTTATGTGGGTTGTTGACGTACCGCTGCATATGATAAAGTAAGTTGCAATGGTGGTTAAATTCCGGATATCAATTACAGTTAACTCCTTTGCCTTTTTCTCCTCAAGCGCGGCTACAATCTCATCATACATTTCGGTAAACTCCATTTAATTTTATAACCTCCTGTTCATGGTACATTGATTCATATTTATGTCTTAATGATACCCTTTATGGGAAAAGCTTTCAAGGGATTTTTTATTGCCTGTTTACAGGGAATGTTCAACAATACGGCCCAGACAGGACATATGCGTCTTCCGGCATGCCGTTCAAATACTCCGGCAGTTTGCCCAGAGAATATATGAACAGCCGGTGGAGTGCCCTGCTGCATATCGTGTAAAACAAGCTTTTTTCTTCTTTTCCGCTGTACGGAATATCCAGATTCAATACAAAAACCACGTCAAATTCCAGTCCCTTTGAGAGATACGAAGGTATCACGGTTATACCGTGCGGGAAAACAGCTTCGGGGTCGGTTACAAGATTGCATTTAACCGATTCCGACAAAAGACGGTGTATCGTTTCGGCTTCGGCCCTGTTCCTTGTAATTACGGCCATAGATCTGAAGCCTTCTGAAATCATGTTTTTTATGTCTCTCTTTATTCCGTCCACACACTCATCCACCGACCGTACAATCTTCACCGACGGCAATTCCCCTGTTCTGTTCACCAGTCCCGCATCACCTTCAATTCCGGCTATATAGTTTGCAAACCTGGTTATTTCACATGTTGACCGGTAGCTTTTTGTCAGTTTTATATGGGATATACTGTCGGTCCGGAACAAACCTTTCAGAATATCGGTGTTTTCAATGTTGGCATACGGATTGATACTCTGGTTTAAATCCCCGACGACGGTAAAATTACTTTGAGGAAACATTTCACGGATAAATTCCATCTGTATGGGAGTATAATCCTGGGCTTCGTCCACTACAACATGCCTGATGTTTTCCTGGGAGGGTATCCCGAACATTTTGGCTTTAAGATAAAGCACCGGCGCCAGGTCTTCATAAAGCAGTATACCCTGATCCAACTGTTCAAGGGTAAACCTCGCCACATCGGAAAAATCCCCGTCCATTGCGTCTTCAAATATTCTCCTGTAGGCATCGATAAGAGAAATATTCCCTATTTGCCTTGCTTTTTCACGCAGAGGTTTAAAACGCTTCAGCACCGTTCTTACGGCAATTTTCATTCTTTCATTGGCATTTCTCTCCATCATGACTGGATCTTTTTTCAGTTTCTCATTGAGTCTGGCAATCTCCTTATACTCTTGTTGCTTGATAAGGTACAGCACACGGTTCCTTACCTTTTTAAGCCTGGGTATAAGCGGAAGATAGGTATAGTCACCTATAAAAAGTTTCTTCTGCTCCTCTGCCGAAATAATGACCGTATTATTTGTTTCAAAGTCCTCAAAATCCCACGGATTGTCGTAAAGCCGATTTACATAATCCTGCAGCTTCCTTAAAAATTCAACCGATGACTTGTATTTCATGGACTTTATCCTGATACCGTATTCTTCGCTGTTACCGGCACTCAGCATATATTCCATCTGTTCGTTCAGATCGGTCACAACCATGTTTGTTTTAAGGAAATCCTTCGCAAACGCCATAAAAGTGGTCTGCCTTACATTTTCCTCACCCAGTTCGGGCAATACTTCGGAAATATAGTCGTTAAAAATGTCGTTTGGCGAAAGTATAACCACGCTATCATTGGTAATGCTGTCCCTGTAACGGTACAGAAGAAACGCAACCCTGTGCAGCGCAATGGATGTTTTACCGCTGCCCGCAGGGCCTTCCACAATCAGCAGTCTATGCCCTTCATCCCTTATCGCCCTGTTCTGTTCCCGCTGAATGGTTGTAACAATGGTTTTCATTTTTTCGTCCCTGCTTCGTCCAAGGACTTCCTGCAATATGTCATCATCAATCTTTATGTCCGAGTCAAACATAAATTTCAATTTTCCGTTTTCAATCCGGAACTGCCTTTTAAGTATCAGTTCCCCTTCAACACGCCCTGCAGGGGTATTGTAACCGGCCGGTCCCCTTTCATAGTCATAAAACATGCTTGATATAGGAGCACGCCAGTCATATACAAATATCTCAAGGGATTCTTCGTCCTGAACCATTGCAATCCCGATATATATCTGCTCGGCGCTGTCTTCGCCGTTCTCCACGAAATCTATTCTGGCGAAATAAGGGCTGTTCAGCATTTTCCTGAGCTGAATTATTCTCTGCTGCGCGCTTTTATAAGTAGTCTCAAGGTTTCTCATCTCGTCCAGGTAAAGTTTTGCTGCGACAAGCTGATCCATATCCTGCAGGTCGTTTGGTGCCGCCACGACCTCTTTCCACATGTTTTTATAGGTTGTGCGCATATTGTTGACAAAAGCCCGTTCTATCTCAGTCATCTGCCGCAGCTGGCGTTCTATCTCGTCAAGGGTCCGTGCCAGTCTTTTTTCCTCATAAGCCCTTTCCCTGTCTTCCATACTTTCCCTCCAAACATGGTAATCTCACTAATAATTTACATTAAATTTATGGAAAGATCCGGTTTATAATGAAAAAAGATCAGATTTATTTATAACCGCCTGTAATATTAAAAAAGTCTTGAAAAATCATCGGTCCTGCCTCCAAGCTTTTCAATCGTCCCAAGAATTTCAAAAAATAAGTTTTTCTCTATTTGCCTGTTTCTTTCCAAGTACCCTCTAAGCATTGGAATTGCCCGTCCGTCGCCATATACATTCAAACATATGACCGCGGGCATTTTATCCTCCATTGTCCTGAATGCCTGCCTGAGCAGTCTGTATATTCTGTCGTCCCTGCAGTTTGAGCCGGCAGACGCAAGAACATAAAGGAGCATTTCCTCAACCGTTCCTATCTCTTTTCCTTCAAGGATTTCAAGCAATGGTTCAATTACGCATGTCCCTGCATTTCTTAACGCTTCTTCGATAAAATCCATTGCCGCGTTTCTGTCGTTCACTTTATAGGCGAGATCAATCAGCGGGAACACGGCGTCTGTGAGCTCAAACTCCCCTAACGCCGATACCGCCGCAATGAAAAGCATGTCGGGATCGCTTTCCAGATGTGAAGCTGCCAAATCTGCAAGGGCGGATATCGCTTCGTTTTTAAAACTCTTAAGTTTCTGAATGACTATGGGCGGGATGTCATCATCGGCATGCTCCGCCATGTATAAAAACAGATCAAAAACATCGCTGAATTTTTCCATGCCGTTTATTAAAACCGAAGGTGTCATTCCGTTCAGTTGTTCAACCGCAGTTTCCGCCCATTCGTTCATAACCTTCTTTTTTTCATTATGATATTGCTCAAGCCGGCTGTACAGTTCAAATTCCCGTCCGCCAGCCGAAAATCCGCCTTTCTCTGAAACCAGACTGTTCTCAAAATGTTTACGAATTGCCGTGCAATAACTTTCGGTCAATATTTCATTAAGATTAAGCATAATTATAATATACCTCCGTTAAACAGAAAAAACCGGATAATGCAAAACGCATCAGCCGCCGCTGTAAATGTTTCCGTCCGCCGTTAAAGCCCGACGGAAGATTATTAATAAATGGATTATATCAGAATTATATACCGTCCACAAGAAAAAGAACCACTGCCCGGCAAATGGCGGGCAATCTGCATTTCTTTTTGTTTCTGCCAGTTTTTTTAACGCTGTTGCATTGTTTTTCATGGTAAAATAATAAAAAAACTCATTCCGGGAGGTTTTGTTATGAAATTTACTTTCAACCACAACAATATCAACGTGCTTGATTTGGAAAGAAGTATAAAGTTTTACGAAGAAAATCTGGGGCTTAAGGAAACAAGAAGAATTCAGCCCGAACATGGCGAATTTACCCTTGTTTTCATGGGCGACGGCGTTACAAGCCACCAGCTTGAACTGACATATCTGCGCGACCGCAAAGAACCCTATAATTTGGGTGATAATGAATTCCATCTTGCCTTTGAAGTGGACGATATGGAAGCGGCTTATGAACTTCACAAGAAAAACGGCGTTATCTGTTATGAAAACAAAGAAATGGGAATATATTTTATCAATGACCCTGACGGGTATTGGATCGAAATCATTCCGAAAAAAGACAGGAAGTAAAAAATGATAGATCAGCCCCGCTCTGACTGCGGGGCTTTTTGAATTCTTTCAGGCAGGAAATCAGCATTTGTCAATGTATCTCTTAGGACCGAAAATATCAGGACAGAAAATTATAATCAAAAGTATAATTATAATGATCCATTCCCAGCCGCCGAAACCCTTGTCATAGTAATCGCCCATATATAATCACCTCGCATACTTTATGTTATATCCTATGCGAGACAAAGCTATTTGGTTACCGTAATTCGGCATATCCGGTCATAGAGATTTACATATTCCCGGGCAGACCTCTCCCAGCTGAAATCCTGCTGCATGCAGCGTTTCATCAGCGCCGTCCATTTGTCTTTGTCTTTATAAACGCGAATTGCTCTTATTACAGCATCCTTCATCTCATGAGCGTTGTAATTGGCAAAGGTAAAACCCGTTCCTTCATTGGTATATTCGTTATACGGAATCACGGTATCCTTTAATCCTCCTGTTTCCCTTACAATCGGGACGGTGCCGTAGCGCATGCTGAAAATCTGCCCCAAGCCGCAGGGCTCAAAAAGCGACGGCATCAGAAACATATCACAGCCGGCATAAATTTTTTGTGCCAGTACCGGATCATATCGTATATTTGCCGACATTTTGCCGCTGAAAGCACCCTGGGCCCACAGAAACATGTCTTCGTATTTCCTTTCGCCCGTTCCGAGCACTATCAGCTGGAGATCCATTTCCAGCAGCTCGGCTATCATTCTGTCTATCAAATCCATGCCTTTCTGCGCCACAAGCCTTGAAACAATCCCAATAAGCGGCGTTTCGGGGTTTACACACAGGCCGGTTTCTTTCTGCAGCAAAATCTTATTCTCCCTCTTTTTTTCTATATTGTTAAGCGAGTATGGGACATATATCCGTGTATCGGTCGACGGGTTGTTTTCCTCATAGTCAATGCCGTTCAGAATACCCAAAACGTCCGCAGAACGCTTTTGCAGAATTCCCGACAGATTTTCCCCGTAAAAGTCGGTTTTTATCTCTTCTGCATAAGTTTTGCTCACCGTTGTAACTTTAGTGGAATACGCAATTCCGGCTTTCAGAAAATTAATGTTGTCGTAAAATTCAATCCCGTCGGGATGAAAATACCTCCAGTCAAGGCCTATAATCTCATCCATCATGGTTTTCGGGAAAATCCCCTGATATTTAAGGTTATGGATGGTCATGACTGTGTGCATAAACTGATAAAATCCGTTATTTCTGTAATACCTGTAATGAGCGTCAAGAAGAAGGCTTACAAGCCCTGTCTGCCAGTCGTTCAGATGAATTATATAGGGTTTAAAGTCTATAACCGGAAGTACCTCCAGTACAGCCTTGCAAAAAAAAGTGAATCTTTCGCCGTCATCGGGCTGCCCGTAATACCAGTCACGCTTAAAGTAGCGTTCGTTATCCAGAAAATAAAACGGAACATTTTCATGCTCCAGGCTGAAAATCCCGCAGTATTCCCTGCGCCATGTCAAATCCACATAGGTATATCCTATAAAATTCATTTTTTTCAGGTATTCTTCAGGGATTTGGCTGTATTTGGGTATTACAACACGAACATCAATGCCAAGTTTCCTCAAAGCCTTCGGCAACGAACCTGCCACATCGGCAAGTCCTCCGGTTTTTGCAAACGGAGCTGCCTCGGATACGGCAAACCATACTTTCATTCCCAAAAACCTCCCGGAAAACAGTTCTATTTGTCCGCTGTGTCTTAATTACTTGCTAAATTCCGCAGGTTGCTATAGTATAAAGTTAAAATGTTTCTTTTAGTTTATGCTGTGGAGGTGTTTTTATTGCTGCCCGTAAAAAAATACTGGGAAGATCCTTCTGTTCTGCATGTGAATTGCGAAAAACCAAGGGCATATTTCATTCCGTATGAGTCTTACGAAAATGCCCTTAAGGGTGTCAGAGGCACATCGGAGTATTTCCGTTCCCTTAACGGGATATGGCACTTCAAATATTATCCGAGTGTATATGATGTGGAAGACGGGTTCTACAATGAGGACTTTAGCTGTGAAGGATATGACAGAATTCCAGTTCCTTCGAACTGGCAAATGCATGGTTACGACACCCCCAACTATACAAACGTCAATTATCCTTTTCCCTGTGATCCGCCTTATGTACCGAACGAAAATCCCGCAGGTATTTATATCAGGGATTTTTATATAGACAAAAACCCGGATGAAAAAGATGTGTATCTGCTTTTTGAAGGCGTAAACTCATGTTTTTACCTCTGGATTAACGGCGTTGAGGTCGGATACAGCCAGGTCAGCCACATGACTTCGGAATTCTTAATAACACCTTATTTGAAACAGGGCACAAACAGGATAGCGGTGATGGTACTGAAATGGTGTGACGGAAGCTACCTGGAAGATCAGGATATGTGGAGGCATTCGGGTATTTTCAGAGACGTATACCTTTTGTACAGGGACAAGGCACATATCAGGGATTTCTTCATTAGGACCGATCTTGACAAAAACTACACAAAAGCCACCGTTACGTGTGAAATCGAGTTCAGCGCACCGGACGCCCTAAATCCGGGAGATTTTACCGTCCGCGCAATTGTAAAAGACATTCATGGAAATGATATATTTGACAGAACAATGTCCCTCTCACAGAAAGACTCTTTCGAATTCGAAATTGACAACGCTTATCTCTGGAGCGCCGAAACACCCAACCTGTATCAGTTGGTTCTTTGTCACGGGAATGAAGTAATTCTTCAAAAATTCGGCATTATAAAAACCGAGATAATAGATTCGGTAATACATATTAACGGTAAACCCGTTAAGTTCAAAGGGGTAAACAGGCATGATTCCCATCCTGAGCTCGGGCATGTCACTCCTCCTGATCACATAAAGAGAGATCTTATCCTGATGAAAAGGCATAACATTAATGCAATAAGGACATCCCATTATCCGAACGATCCGAGGTTCCTCGAGTACTGCAATGAATTAGGTTTTTACGTGATAGATGAAGCCGATCTTGAAACCCACGGTGTAAGACACGCCGGGGATTTTTGCATGCTTTCAAAGGATCCTTCCTTCGCCGAAGCTTTTCTGGACAGAATGCAACGTATGGTGGAACGGGACAAAAACAATCCCTGCATTGTCATGTGGTCCCTTGGCAATGAATCGGGTTTCGGCCCGAACCACAGAAAAATGGCCGAGTGGACAAAAAGCAGGGATAAAAGCCGTCTAATCCATTATGAAGGCGCTTTTAACGAAGAAGTATTGAAAGCCGATTCGGACAATTCCTGCCTCGATGTTTACAGCAACATGTATGCAAGTATTGATTGGCTGGAAAACACGTTTTTGAAAATGGAAAACGAAAAAAGGCCGCATATTCTTTGCGAATATTCCCACGCCATGGGCAACGGCCCAGGTGATCTGAAGGATTACTGGGATCTGATATACAAATACCCCAGGCTTTCGGGTGGTTTTGTCTGGGAATGGACCGATCATGGCATAAAAACGCAAACGCCGGACGGTATTACTTATTACGCCTATGGCGGTGATTTCAACGATGAGCCGAATGACGGAAACTTCTGTATAGACGGCCTTGTCTATCCCGACAGAACTCCTCATACCGGGCTTCTTGAACTTAAAAACGTAATAGCCCCCGTCAGGACCGAAGCCGTTAATCTTGCATCGGGGGAATTCAGAATTACAAACCTGTATGACTTTATTGACCTGTCCCATCTGTGCCTGAACTGGGTTATTGAGAAAAACGGCATAAGAATTGATTCAGGAACAATTTATGATTTGAATATTGCCCCGCATCAGTCGGAAATCATCAGGATCCCGTATGAATTGCCGGAAAGAAGCGACGGAAGGTATTTTATAAGGATTTTCTACACCCTTAAGGAAGATACCGTCTGGGCTAAAAAAGGTTATGAAATAGCCTTTGCACAATTTGAACTTCCCACAGGCTCTGTGAAAAAAATTACAGTCATTGCCCCTCCTTTTGTTAATATTTCCAAGAACGGAAAAAGCGTAAAAATAACCGGAAGAAACTTCGAATACGAATTCAGCCTGGCTGACGGATGTTTTACAAGAATAAGCAGCGCCGGAATGGAGCTGATCTGCGGGAAACCTTCATTTACTGTATGGCGTGCCCCAACCGATAACGACAGAAACGAAAAATCGAACTGGATCCGTAATGGTTACGATCGCCTGAAAACTCATATTTATACCGTTGAAATAATAAAAGAAACAGAAAATTCCGTTTCATTTAAGACCACATATTCCATGGGGGCGTATTCGATGAAACCCGTCCTTAAAGGTACCGTAATCTGGACGGTTTACGGAAGCGGTGATATATTCCTCGATAATGCTGTCGAGGTGCGCGAAGGGCTTCCTTTCCTGCCCAGATACGGGTTAAAACTTGTAATGCCTAAAGGAAGCGAATATGTGGAATTCTTTGGTTACGGCCCGCATGAAAGCTATATTGACAAGCACAGAAGCACTTACAAGAGCAGGTTCGCAACAACCGTAACCGAAATGCATGAAAACTATCTGTACCCACAGGAAAACGGCAGCCATTACGGAACGGAATGGGCGTTAATTGCAAATGCATTGGGATTTGGGCTTTTGTTCATAGGAATGAATGAATTTTCGTTCAACGCGTCCCATTACACGCCCGAAAACCTTACCGAAGCCGGTCATCCCCATGAACTTACAAAGCTGCCCGAAACAATTGTTCATATTGATTACAAAATGAGCGGAGTTGGCTCCAACAGCTGCGGTCCAAGACTTTTACCGAAATACCAGCTGAATGAGCGGGAATTTGAATTCAAACTCCGCATTAAACCTGTTTTCAGGCATGACATTGTTATTGATGACATTATTCGTGAACAGATAGAATAGTTTTTAACCAAAAAGTGTTTTGATTTACCCGTGTCCCGAAGGATATAATTAAAGTGCGCGCAGTTCCGGGACTGTAGTCCTTATTGAAAGGAGTGGTTGGCATGAAGACTGTAACGGAGGTGGCTGTCCTTTAACAGCCGAAGGTGTACGGCTCAAACCGTACACCTTTTTATATTTTAATCTGACTGCATATTACCGGTACTTACGTTTTTTCGTTTTCTTGTCCCGCTCTTTTTAGACTTTTCCTTAAAAATCCGCCACCTGCTTTTAATTTCAGCAAAAATCCATGCTATTACGGGGATTATAACCTGAAACGGGAATGCATAATACGAATAGGTTTCTGACACCCAGTTTTGCATTTCGACGGTGTTATCATAAACTATAAACGACAGATATGTCATTATAAGGCCTGTCTGTATTGTAATCAATCCGTAATCTTCCAGGCCGAACAGTGCCGATATGCCTTTGCAGGCAACAAACAGGCATACACTTGATTTAATAAGGCATGTGATTGCATACGAAACCGATATCGTACCTTCCATTTTCTGGAGAAAATTTCCCAGCCGTATCCGTGCAAAAGAAGAATATGACGGGAAATAAAAATCCTTTACCACCGCCCCCAGAATGAATATATTTACCATGGTAAGTGTAATAAGGATAATGCCTGATATAACCGCTCCAATTACAAGGACCTTGTATGCCGAGTTCTTTTTTTTCAGCGCATAAAAAACTCCGAGAAAAACAACCGATTCGGCGAAAGGAAAGGAAAATGCGGAAAAGCCCGCCTCTAATATTCTGGGGAACCCATGTACGAAAACAGGCTTTATATGGTTGAACTGCATCTGCCTTATCGACAGCATCTCCATTAAAAACAATACAAAAATCACAAGTGGCAGGGCATATGTACACAGCCTGCCTATAACTTCAATACCCGACCTGGCCGCTGCAATAATGATAATGCTGAAACTAAGCATCACGACAATAAGCGGCGTGTCATTCAATGTAGTTATATTTGCAAATTCGCTGAAATTTCTTAATACCAGCGCCCCAAGATGAAGTGAATACCATGTATATAAGATAATGATAAAAGTACCGATCGTTTTTCCAAACAATAATTTGGATATCTCAAATAAATCTTTACCGTAGTAAAGTGCCTGTATCCTTGCATAAATCAATGCAAACGGAATAAAGAAAACAAGCCCGAAAATACCGGCTATCCACGCATCATTTTCAACTTCGGTCCCGGTCCCGATTACTATGGAACTTCCCAATAAAAATAGTACTAAAATGCATATTGCTTCCTTGTCGGTTATTTTTACCATATCTCTTGTCCTACTTTCCCGTCAGCAGGGTTATAACCTTTCCAATAAGTTTCGCCGGGCTTGGAATTTTCACATTTATGCTGATTAAAAAAGCCATAATAAAAGAAATAAGCGTCAATACCAAATTAACATAAAACTCCTTCCACTTCTTTTGTTTGTATAAAGGAACAAATTCATATATTCCCAGTAAGGCATAACCTATAATAACAAATATAAACATTTTATTTTCCCTCATTAAGCTGGTTGTACAAAATCGATGTATTCAATATATTTATGTTGACGGACAAATCAACCTGAATGCCGCTAAAAACCGTGTCATAATTTTCGGACATTTCAACCCATTTACCGGGATTGTCTTCATACAGTTTTTGTTCAAAGCCGAAAATATCCGCCCTAAGTTGCCTTGCCTTGTCAAGTATGCTCTGAAGTTTACCTTTAAGCTGCGCTTCGCTCATTTCCTTAATTTCATTCAAAACGGCAAGATCGCTGTAATCAATACTGTCAGTTAATTCCTCAATGACCACACTGGTCTCAACGGTTACGTCAAATATAACCTGATCCTCATTTTCTCTTATTTTCATTTTGGTATTATTACCAAATATTTCGAGAGAAATACGTTCTGTTCCCATTTCGGTAACAATTACACCGCCATTTATTTCGTTTTTTAAAAATAACATTGCCTTAACCTCTTCCTTTTCCAGGTGGTCTATCATTTTGCTTCTCTGAAAAACAGCCGCTCCGCAGAAGACAGGAATGATTTTGTCTTCTACTGTTTCCAAAGTCACTGTAGGCAGAGTAAGGGCGATTTTATCCGATTTTATATCCTGGGTTAGTGTATAAAGCCTTGTTTCCGGCACCTCGGAAAGGAATTTGCTGTTTTCCAGGCTTCTGGCCAATGTTTCCGACAAAACCTGCCCCAAAGGTATGCCTGCATTTAAAATTTCACCCGCTCTGCATCCTTTTGATATGATAACGTAAAGATCCCCTCTTGTTTCTGCATCATGTCTGAAAAAATTAATCACCTCGGATATGTTCTCACGGGCAAGTTCTTCACCGATAAGCACAACATGCGCATGACCCCAGTAACCCCGTTTACCTTCTACAGAAATCAACCTCCTTACGGCGTCAAAAATCGTTTCGCCTTCTACCGACAGAATCTTCGAAGACACCTGTGTCTGAAGTCCGCGGCTTACATCCAGAATTTCCACTGTAAGCATGTATTTGCTGGTTTTGCCCTTGTCCACAGCAGCACCAATAACTATGGCTATTTCGTTAACTTCCCTGTAATTCCAGCACGATGTTAATACCAGCAGAGTAAATATAAGCCCTGACAATAGAACGGCTTTTGTTCGCAATATTTTTCATCCCCTGTTGCGATTTGATATCTGTCTTACTAAATTTTTCGCCCCGATTATCTTGGGTCTCAGTGTCATCGACCACCACGGCGCACGAATCCATGCGTCCTGTCCGTCATGATCCGTAATTCTTGTAACAGAAAGCATATACGGCACACCAAAGGAACGAAGGGACATCAAGTGAAGGTAAATCAGAATTATCCCGATGAAATAGCCATACAAACCCAGGATGGAGGCAAGTATCAGTAAAAACAACCTCAACAGCACAAGGCTTTCTATCAGTGTCGGCACTATCAGGGTTGTTATTCCGCTTATGGCCGTTACTATTATAACAGGTGCACTTACAAGGTGTGCTTCAACGGCGGCCTGACCGAGTACCAGCGTGCCTACAATATTAACCGTCTGGCCTACCGCCGTTGGCATCCTTGCTCCTGCCTCACGCAAAATATCAAAAACCAGAAGCATAATAATGAGCGACAAGGACGTTGGCAACGGCACACCCTCAAGAGAAGCCGATAATGAAATTAAAAGCTGGGTGGGGATCATTTCCTGGTGATATGTCACCAAAGCCAGATAAACGGCCGGAATGCTTATTGTGGCTATTGAAGCAACAGCTCTGAGAAACCTGTTAAAACTTCCGAAAATGAAATGATCGTAATAATCCTCGTTTACCTGGATGTTTTCCACAAGAACATGGGGAACTGTCAATACAAACGGGCTTCCGTCGACAATAACTGCTATTCTGCCCTCCAGCATCCTTGCCACAACCACATCCGGCCGCTCGGTATATCCCACGGTAGGGAATGTGGAAAACGGTGCGTCCGAAATCAGTTCCTGTATATAACCTGAATCCAGTATACCGTCTATGTCTATACTGTTAAGGCGCCGTACCAGTTCGGTCAGAACACTTTCTTGTGCAATTCCTTCTATATATGTTATGCAGACTGTCGTATTGGTCCGCTTTCCCAACTGCATAAACCTGAATTTAAGGTTGGGATTTTTAATTCTCCTTCTGATAAGGGATATATTGGAAATAACATGTTCGGTAAATCCTTCCCTCGGACCGCGTATAACTTTTCCCGATTCGGGTTCGGTGATGGCTCTTACTTCCCATCCCTTTGATTCGACCAACAATACGGTATCATATCCGTCCAGCATGAACGCGGTATTACCATAACATATCGACTGAAGAATTCTATCCAAATCTCCGGATTCTTCCACGTCATTCACCGGCAGGACTTTATCCTTTATTTCCTCCAGAAGATCGCAGGACATTGACAGGTTTCTCAAATCCTGTTCCATTATGGGCTCGATAATTTGCCTGTTTATGTGTTTAAAATCTATCATGCCTTCTATAAAAACAATGCAGCATTTTAAATCCGGTACAAATCTGTTTTGGAATCTCCTGAAAATAACGGTACTGTCGTCTTTAAATTTATCCTTCAGTATCTTTATATTTTCTTCAAGGGATTTTGTAAGTATAGTTTCACTGTCCTCGGCTTTTACCGGTGTGTTATTAAGCCCGGTTAATTCACCAGCCTTTATTATTCTTCTTACCGTACGCCTCTCCCTTTTGCGTCTCCGCATAACCATCACCACTAATATTCTTATCCCTGCGGTTGGTAATTATACAAATTGTGGTTATAAAAAAAGGAAGTGAATTTCTAATTCACTTCCCCTGTAAAACTGTCATTTATCCTGCTTATTACAACAAATGTATTCCCGCTTTTTCACACAAATCAATTGTCTCGTCGTCCCATACCGATGCCTGGACCTCTCCTATATGGGCTTTGTTCAGGAAAAACAGACACAAACGGGACTGGCCTATACCGCCGCCGATGGTATACGGAAGCTTTCCGTCCAATAAGTCCCTGTGAAATGCCAGTTCTTTCCTTTCAACACAGTTTGCCTTCTCCAGCTGTTCTGCAAGGGCTTTTTCATCCACCCTTATTCCCATCGACGACATCTCCACAGGCCTGTCAAGCAGCGGATACCAGAACAGAATATCGCCGTTAAGATGCCAGTCGTCATAGTCCGGAGCCCTTCCGTCGTGTTTTTTGCCTGACCTTAACACATCGCCTATTTCCATAATGAAAACCGCTTTTTTCTCTTTGGCTATCTCATACTCACGCCGCTCAGGATTAAGATCGGGATACATATCTTCCAGTTCCTGGGTTGTGATAAAGAAAATCTCATCGGGTAATTTCCGGGGCAACTGCGGGTATCTTTCGCATATAAAATCCTCGGCTCTCTTAAACACATCAAAAATCTGCCTTACCGTCAATTTTAAAAATTCTTTGTTTCTGTCGCTTTTTTCAATAATTTTTTCCCAGTCCCACTGATCCACGTAAACCGAATGCAGATTATCCAGTCTTTCATCCCGTCTTATCGCGTTCATGTCGGTATACAGCCCCTGACCGACTTCAAAACCGTATTTTTTCAGAGCCATTCTTTTCCATTTCGCCAGCGAATGAACTATTTCAACCTCCGCGCCGATATGTTTTACCTCAAACTTAACCGGCCTTTCCACACCGTTAAGGTTGTCATTAAGCCCAGATTCCGGCCTCACGAACAAAGGCGCCGAAACCCTTACCAGGTTAAGCTTTTTTGCAAGTTCATCCTCAAAAAAATCCTTCAGCAGCTTTATCGCAAATTCGGTCTCCATAATCGACAATAAGGACCTGTATCCCTGCGGTATTATTACACGAGGCGAATCAATTTTCATTGGTATATCCTCCGAACCTTTATCTTTTAAAAATACTTAAAATATATATTACCTAAGACATCATACCAATGTCAAACAAAACATGGCGAAAATTTAATCCGTGTTATATTGCGCGTACGGTAAATAATTTAAGGAATATTTGTAAAAACCCAAAATAATTATTATAATATTGAATAAGCAAAGTTCTTTTATGTTAAGACAGAGAGTGGTTTGTATGAGACGTTTGAAGAATCATCACCTGCTCTTTCTCTCTGTAAATTTTTTTATAACGATTTTGTTTTCCTCCTGTTTACAGAGTAATATGTTCATGCCTGCCCAATCTTCTCTTAAAAATGAAACCGAACCGTTCCCGATAACCATTATGACGGTCTCCTTTACGAAGAATCCTGCAACCGGAGACAGCCCCGTAGTTAAAGCAATTGAAGAATTCACCGGTACACAACTGAATATTCAGTGGGTCAGCAACTCCAGTTATGAAGATCAGATGAATTTAATACTTGCCACAGTAAATCTTCCGGATGTTATGCTGATTACATCAAAGTCATACAGTGTGGTTAATGCCGCCAGATCAGGCGCTTTCGTCGAAATTGGCCCAAGACTGCAAAATTATAAAAATTTAAGACAAATGAACCGGACGGTAATGAATAATCTTCTGATAGACAATAAACTGTACGGTATTCCGAGAATGCGCCCGCTCGGCAGGTATGGCGCCGTCTACAGGAAAGACTGGCTGATAAACACAGGTCTGAGTGAGCCCAAAACAATAGAGGATTTTTATGACATGCTAAAAGCTTTTACCTACGGCGATCCCGATAATAATACTCTTAATGATACATATGGCCTTATTCTTACAAGCTCGCCCGTTTCTCTTGATATTATCCAGACATGGTTCGGCGTTCCGAATGCGTGGGGCGAAAATGAAGCCGGTGAGCTTATACCCGCGCATTTAACCCAGGAATACATCGAATCGCTTAAGTTTTTACGAAAGTTATATGAGTTATATGAGGAAAAACTGGTAAACCGGGATTTCTGGCTTTATGATCCCGCCCTTTTCAACGATCCGTTTGTAAACGGACAGGGAGGGTGTATCGTTGACGTTCTTGACAGGGCAAATACCCTTTCTTCCCGCATGGAAAGGCTTGGCGTGAATGCAGAAATAGGCTTGTTTGGTACGGTATCAGGCAAAAAAGGCCTAAGAAGCCTTTCAACTTCAGGGTACAACGGTTTTTATGTGATATCCGGGAACAGTACGAAAAGTGAATATGAAATTGACCGCATACTCCAATTCATGGATAAACTCAATGAACGGGAAGTTCAGGACCTATTATACCATGGAATTGAAGGCAGGCATTACATCATCCGGAATGGAGTTGTGGTAAGGCAAACCGCTGAGGGAGTATCAGAATCGGAAAGGAACGATCTGTCAATGCTGTTAACATTTATTCCGAAAGATTTTACCACTCCTGTTGAAACAAATGAATTACGTAGAAAAATAGCTGAAATTCAGTCCGAAAATGAAAAAATTCTGGTATCCAATCCTGCGGAAACCTTTACCTCTGAAATCTATTACGAAAAAGGAAATTTTCTTGACGGTCTTATAAACAATGCCAGGATTAAATTTATAATAGGTGAGATCGATGAAACAGAGTTTCAGGATATCATTGAAATATGGCTGGAAAACGGCGGCAGGGAATATATCCGGGAAATTAACCGTCTTTACAGGGAAAATAAACGATAAACGGAGCCTGAAATGATGAAACGTTACATATCCTTCCCGTTGTTCTTTAAACTTTTTACCGCTTTTGTTCTAATAATGGTTATACCTGTTTTAATTATAAGTATCACATACTATTACCATACCCTGTCATTTTTCACCGAAGAGCTGTTTAAAACCGGAACCGAAAAACTTAATATGGTACAGGGCTTTGTTGAGGCGTCCCTGAACGAAGTGCTTAACGATGCAAAGCAAATTGCTTTAAGCGACGCTATTGAAAATTTAAGCAGGATGCCTTTCAAAAGTTCCGATTACGGTAAAAATATCTCGGTAATTTCAGGCGTCCTAAATCTGCTTTATAATGCCAGAATATCAAATAAAAACATTCACTCGGTCTATTTGTACGACTACAATAATGAAATCATTTATACATCCGATATGATATATTTTAACAGATCCGATTTTTACGACACTGCCTGGATTGATGAATACAAAAATAAAGAGAGAAATATTCTCTTTTGGATGGAAACAAGAGAAGCAGGAATTCCGGTAACAAATGAAAATTCCGCGAAAAGCGGACTTACCGGGACTTTCAAGGTTATTACGATGGTCTATCCTGTAACATACACTTCTTCGTTCCGTGGCCTTCTGGTGATTAATCTTAAGGAAGACGAACTCACTAAAGTTTTGAATCACGGCGTGTTGCAACCAACAGGTGAAATTACCGTTATCAGTCCGTCAGGCAATGTTATTTTAAGCACCGTTAAAGGGCTTGCAACAACCAATATTTCAGACCGGGACTATATTTCAGAAATAATTTCATCCGGTAGAGTTTCCGGATTTGTCCGGACAAAGGCTGGTAAGGAAAATTATATCGTCGTTTATAACAAATCGGATTACAACGGATGGATTTATCTGAATATCTGCTCAATTCAGCAATTTCTTACTAATTTCAGAGTGTTTCGCAGTATCATTCTGATAGTTTCGTTCATTATGACAGTTGCAGGCATACCTGTTTGTTACTTTGTTTCCCGCAGCCTGTACAATCCGGTGAGGAACATTGTGGAAAAACTACGTTTACAGATAGGAATCACCGGTGAAAAAAGCAATAACGAAATGGATGTAATATCAAACGCACTAAATGAAATTTTAAAGCAGGGCAACCAATTGCGCCGTTTATATGAACATAACGCCGGAAAACTTCGTGAAAACAGCCTGTTGGCCTTCATAAAGGGAAAAACCGATCCCGATACGATGCAGCATTTACCTTTTGACGAAGAGTATTTTTCCTGCGTGATTATAACAATTGATAATTTCAATTCTTTTAACCGAAGATTTCCGGGTGATGAAGGGTATTATACAAAGGAACTAATTCTGAAACTCTCCCTGGAAATAATGAATTCATACAAATGCGCCGGAATTCAGTATGAAAAGAACGCTATCGTAATTATTGCAAATTTATCCGCCAAGTCCGTTCCCTCTTTTAAATCGGGTATTGTCAGCCTTATAGACGAAATTAAAACAAAAGCCTACAAAGTATACGACGGAACTTTTACAGTCACGGTAAGCAATTGCCACAAAGGCCCTGAAAATGCCGAAACCGCTTTTGAAGAAGCAAAAAATCTGATAAAATACCGGCTCATTTACGGAAGCGATAAAATAATAGTTGCATGGGAAATTAATGATAAACATAATGACACATATTACTACCCATATTCCGCCGAGAAACATGTGTTTAATTTTTTAAAGCTTGGAAATACTGATGAACTTTTAAAGGCCGTCGATAATTTCTTTTTGGAGATCCGGAAAAAAATCTATCGTATGATAACATACTCCAAATAATAAATCAGTTAATAAGCGGTATTGTGAAATATATGCTCAGTGAGCGTCTCAAGCCCGCCGAAGTGTTTTCCACAGACAAAACCTTGTATGAACATCTCGCGTCACTTGAAACCCTTGACGAAATACAGCAGTGGATTAAGAATATATTTGTCTCCATTATAGAATATCGGACAATTCGTAAATCCGATAAGAATAAATATGTCCGCATGGTTCAGGAATATATTCATGAGCATTACAATGAGAATATAAGCTCTGAGAATATCGCCGAAAAAATCGGTGTCAGTTATTCCTATCTGAGAAGACTTTATAACGAAGAACTGAATATGAGTATTACCGATTATCTTAACACTTACAGAATAGAAAAGGCCAAAAACATGCTGAAAAACAGTAATCTAAACCTTGAAAAAATTGCCCTAAGCGTTGGGTACAACAACATACAGAGTTTTAAACGCTATTTTAAAAAATATGAAGGGATTACTCCTTCTGAATACAGAAAAATTTACTCCTGATTTAAAATCTTCGATTAAATATGATCACCAGGTATCAATTTTGATACTTTTCCGAATATTTCCCCGTATGATTACACTTTTCCGATTTATAGAATAACCGGAGCTGTGTAAAATTTTCCCTCTTTCGGCTGCTTTAATTTTTGTAGCCTCTCCGCATAATCCTGCGGCTGCGTTCGGTGAAGGCAAATCCCCAAAAGATCAAAAATGAACCTTTTAACAGATTTTGAGTCTTTATCGCTGTTATTATGTTTATTATGATAATACCAAACATATTAGTGTTTTCTTATTATAATATTTTGTTCATTTTTAACATTAATAACCTATTTAAATTCCCGAAAAAAATTTCAAAGAAAGGGTGATTAATTATGCGGCTGAAAAAAGCATCTAAACTCCTGTCGGCGTTTCTGACTGCAGCGGTCTTCCTTTCGACGGTTTCCATGAACTTTGCAGCCGGTTTCGGGAATACGGCGGCCAATAAGGATTTACCGGCTGTCGTTGCCCACACCGAAGATGAAGCCATTTGTGATTTTAGCGCCGGCCATTGCGCGGACATGACCGTCACCGAAAGCGTATATGAAAATTCCCCGGTAATCCCCAAAGAAACCTCGCTGCCTGACAACGCCCCTGAAACGCCCGCCACGGCGGACAAAAAGATTGTTTCAATCCTTACCGATTACAAAAAATCAGTAACAGTGGTAACGGGTTCTTTAAAAGAAGACATAATGCCCCTCCTTCCTGCAAGCTTTACGGTACTTCTGGAAAACGGAAACGTAACGGAAATTCCGGTAAAATGGGACAGCATGGATTACAACGGCTCGGAACCCGGAACTTATACTTTCGAATCAGAATTTGACCTGGACAGTTTTGTGGGTATAACGAATCCGGACAATATAAAGGGTACAATTACCGTTGAAGTAATATCCGGTGAGCCCGCCCCTGAAATGGAAGGCTTTATAACCCTGTACTATACAACCTTTGGCGACATTGTTCCGGTTACACCCGAAAACTGGGGATTTACCACGTCAAATGCACAATTGTCAATCAATACGGACAATATCCGCGGAAACGGCACGCCAAAACTTCAGTTTTCGATGGTAAATCAGTCGGGCGGCAGAGTGGCTACGAGAATATTTGAACCTTCGGTAAAAGGGGACATCATGCTTGTGAAATTCGACTGGTATCCAGGCCCAATCAATGACAAAGGCTCAAATCCTCAGGAAAACGGCGGCGAGTTCAGAATTGAAGACAGTTCGAAAAATACTGTGTTTACAATAAACAATACAAGGAATTCGCCTCTGAAATTCTCCGTCGGTAATTCTGAAGCCACATACACTTCTTTTACCAATGCGGAAAAATGGTATGGTATTGAAATATATCTGAATATATTGGAAAACAAAGCAATACTCAAAATCACCGATAAGGAAACAAACACAACCGAAACTTATGAGCGCTCCCTCGAAGGCATAAACTTTGACGGAAGCATAAACAACGTAAAACTTGCAGGTGTACGTACCGCGGGAAATAATATCACATGGACAACATACCTGGATAATTTCGGAATTTACGTGGTTCTGCCGCCGGACAATCGGGTGGCATATGTGGAAAAACTTCGCTACCACCGTGTTTATGTCGGCGAAACCACCGAAGATATATCATCAATTGGCCTTCCCCGGGAAGTTCCGGTTGTTCTGGTAAACGGCGAAAGGGTTACCATACCGGTGGACAAATGGGTGGCATCGGGCAAGGAATGGAATCCGGAAGAAGCCGGAGTTTACACCTTTACAGGCTATCTTGCCGAAACCGATGAATACGATAATGCTTATAACAGGACCGCAACTCTGTATGTATACAATCGCCTGCCGGTCCCGAACAATACGCGCCAGGCAGAATGGCTGGACAGGGGAGTGATTGCACTGTCGGCTGAAAACGGCATATTTGTAAGCTGGAGGCTGCGTGCCGACGAATACGGCAAAGACGTAAAATTTAATATTTACCGGAATGGCATCAAATTAAACGGTACACCGCTTTACGTTACAAATTACCTCGACACCGACGGAAAAGCCGGCGATACCTATAATTGCTTGGGAACAGCGTAATCGGTTCCGACGAAACAACGGCAATCGATAAAAACTATATTTCTGTTCCGGTTCAAAAGCCTGCGGACGGAGTGAACAGAAAAGGCGAAACTTATACCTACAGCCTTAATGACGCCAGCGTGGGTGACCTGGACGGCGACGGAGAATACGAAATCATCGTAAAATGGTATCCTTCAAATGCCATTGACAGCTCGCAGAGCGGTTTAACCGGTCCCACGATTTTTGACGCGTATAAGCTGGACGGAACATTGCTCTGGCGTATGAATATGGGCCTTAATCTTACTTCCGGAGCGCACTATAATCAGTTTCTGGTATATGACTTTGACGGCGACGGAAGAAGCGAAGTGTTTGTCAAAACCGCAGACGGGACCACGGTTTACAGCACCACAAACGGTATATTTGATGAAAACAAAATAATATGCCGCATAGGAAACCCGGACGACAACGGAAAATATGTAAATGATGACGGAAAAATTGCAGGAGGGCCCGAATATATTTCCATATTCGACGGCGAGACGGGAGAGGTGATTGACACAATAGATTATGAATTCCCTGTAAATTACAACCCGGAAGCATGGGGTGACGGCTACTATAACCGCTCCGACCGTTTTCTTGCGGCAGTGGCATATCTCGACGGCAAGACCCCAAGCGCGGTATTCGGGAGAGGCTATTACGAAAGAACCACTTTTGTCGCATATAAGCTTGTGGACGGCAAACTGGTGACCGAATGGATTTTCGATACCGATAAGGACGGCAAACAGTACATGGGGCTTGGAAACCACAACCTGTCGGTTGCCGACGTGGACAACGATGGCTGTGACGAAATCATAGCAGGAGCCCTCACACTGGACAATGACGGTACCGTGTTATATGCCATGGACGGGCAGATGAACCGCGAAAAAGGCTCCCACGGTGATGCAATGCATGTCGGCGCTTTTGATCCCGATGTGGAAGGTCTGCAGGTATTCAGCGTTTTTGAGGTTCCTTCTGTGGCAAGCATGCAGTATCGCGACGCGGCAACAGGCGAGACATTAATGTCTTTCTATGCGTCAAAGGACACCGGCCGCGGTGTGGCCGCAAACATTACGTCGGATCCCGGCTATGAATTCTGGGGCACTGCCGATTTAGAGGATGTTCAAAAAGGAGCGGGGCTTTATAATGTAAAAGGCAAAATTGTGGAAAACGACTGGAGGGCGTTAGGCCTGTCAGCAAATTTCGCCCTGTACTGGGACGGAGACTTGCATCATGAGCTCCTGGACGACATTTATATAACAAAATACAATGAAATAACCAAAAAGTGCGATGTAATTATTGAATTTACCGGTTGTGTCAGCAATAACGGAACAAAGGCCACCCCGAGCCTTCAGGCCGATATACTTGGAGATTGGCGTGAGGAAGTGATAATGCCTTCTGAAGACAGCACCGAACTTAGGATATACAGCACAACAATCCCTACCGAATACAGGATTTACACATTAATGCACGATCCCGTTTACCGGTTGGGCATTGCATGGCAGAACGTGGCATACAACCAGCCGCCTCATATCAGCTTCTACCTCGGCGAGGATATTCGCGACAGGGTTCTTGCCGGAGGACTCAATACACCAAAAATATATTACACCGAAAAAATACCTCCCACCGCGCCAAACAACCTCCGTATTGCCAATATCGGCAGAACCGACGTAACTCTTGCATGGGATGCCGCAACAGACAATGCAATGGTTGAGGGTTATGAAATTTATGTAAATGGTACACTTCATGGCAGGACTTCGGGTCTGTCTTATTTGGTAACAGGTCTTTCATCAGGCACGGAATACACCTTTGCGGTCAACGCATATGATATAAGCGGCAATCGCTCGGAAGCCGCCGTGATTAAAGGCAGAACCGAGTCGGCAAAAACCGATTCATCCACCGGAAAAAGCCCAGGCGGGAGTTCCCGTCCCATAAAAGCGCAGCCAACGCCCTCACTCGCTCCGGCGATAATTCCGAAACAGACCGTCAAAACGTCGGAGCCCGTTATCAATGCAGCCACCGGTGAAGCCTTGGTTACAGTTGGCAAAGAAAATATAATCACGGCGTTTGAAAATTCAATTCCTGATGAAAAAGGCGTAAAAACAGTCATTGTTGAAATACCTGAGGCAGAGGGCGTTACTTCCTACGCCGCAAGCATTGACGCGTCGGTGCTGACAAACGTACGGGCTGCCAATGAAAGAATTGAACTGAAAACACCCTACGCAACCCTTGTCCTGCCGGGTAACATGCTTTCTAATTCATATTCAGCCAATGCAGGTGAAATTATCATTAAAATAGGCACCTCCACCGCCGATGATTTAAGCGGTGAAATCAAAACCGCCGTTGGAAACAGGCCTGTTGTGGAACTCGGTCTGTATCTGAACAATAAACCGATAGAATTTGACAATCCCAACGCTTCGGTCCTTGTCAAAATACCATACGTCCCGACCGAAGAGGAGCTGAAATGGCATGAAAACATAATTGTACTGCGTATTGACCGTTCCGGAAACGCAGAACCCGTTCCAACGGGATGGTATAACCCGGCAAACGGCATGGTTGAATTCAAATCCGATAATTTCAGCAAGTATGCCATTGCCCACTCATTTAAAACATTTGAAGATCTTGACGGCTACGACTGGGTAAGAAAAGAAATTGAAGTTTTGGCTGCCCGCGGAATTATAAAAGGGACTTCGCCGGCTACATACAAACCCGCCGACAACCTTACAAGAGCCGATTTCGTGCTGCTTCTTACAAGGGCCCTTGGCCTTAATGCAAGAATTGTTTCGAATTTTTCGGATGTATATCCTGCCGACTATTATTACGACGGAATGGGCATCGCCAAAGCGCTGGGCATTGTAAAAGGCACGGGCGGCAATATGGGCAGTCCCCGTGAAACGATAACCAGGCAGGAAATGATGGTTATGGCCGCAAGGGCATTAAGACTCACGGGAAAACTTGACGAAGGAACCCCCGAAGACCTTGCGGGCATTACCGACCGAGAGGATATTTCCGACTACGCATTGGCCGACATCGCTTCACTGGTTAAATCGGGTATAATACCCGAAGACCAAAACAGCAGCATCAGACCTTTGCAAGAGGCAACAAGAGCTGAAGCGGCGAAGTTGCTGTACATGCTGTGTAAAAAGCAAATTCTTTCCGAGTAATTCTGAGCCGGCCTCCAAAACTGGACTGACCATTTGGGGGCCACTTTTTTTATTTTATGTTTAATTTAACTAAACTTTATCCCTGTTCCGCCGCCGGTGTTGAATCCCTCATGAAACTTGATTTATTTCTGCTGATAGCTTATACTTTTTTTATAAAATATTTTAACTAAACAAACGGAGGAAGCCATGCTTCATATAAAAACCCTTGACGAAGGACTGGAGATTTTTAAAGCCCTTGGTTCCGATGTTCGCATACAAATCATTAAAACCCTTTTAAACAATAACGGAATGAACATGAATGAACTTGCCGCCGCACTGAACATCTCCAACAGTGCACTGACGAGTCATATTAAGAAACTTGAAGAATGCGGACTGGTTACAGTAACCAATGAATCTTCGGGCCACGGCAATCATAAAAAATGCACGTGCCATCTGGATAAAATTCTGATAGAAATGAATACCCAGGAAGATTTGAAAAACATTTTCGAAATAGATATAAAGGTAGGCCACTATTCCGACTACGACGTATACCCCACCTGCGGCCTGGCTTCTGCAGAGGCTTTGATAGGCGAAGTAGACGATCCAAGGTATTTCGCCCATCCGGATCGTTATAAAAGTGATATTCTCTGGTTTACAAAGGGATATGTGGAATATATCATTCCAAATTTGCTTCCTCCAAAGCATAAGATTGATCAGATAACCATTTCCGCCGAACTGGGTTCGGAAGCTCCCGGCAGCAATGATGTCTGGCCGTCGGACATATATTTCTATATAAACAACAAATGTATAGGCTACTGGACCAGCCCGGGTGATTTTGGAAGCGTTAAGGGTATTTTTACTCCAAAATGGTGGTACCCCAACTGGAATCAGTTCGGAATCTTAAAATTGATAATGGTAAATAATAACGGAACCTTCATCGACGGTCTGAAGGTCTCCGATATCTCGCTGAAAGACCTGAATCTGGATTACAGAAGCCCCATCAGGTTTAAACTGGCGGTACCCGACAATGCCAAACATGTCGGCGGGCTTACCATTTACGGCAAAAATTTCGGAAACTACAATCAGGATATTAAGGTGCGCATAAATTACAGCCCTATAAATGAACCCGAAAAATAAGCTTTTTCTTTAATGACATAATGTATTTAAGCCCGGAAGAAACTGCCGGGCTTTTTGTTTCATTTCATCCGCGCTTTATATGTCTTTTCGGTTTAATGTATTACCGAACAACTGCCGTTTTGTTAAAACGCCCCCAAGAATCTGACGGTATGCTCAAATATGCTCAACAAGTTATATTATTGACATTTCTCAGTTTCTAATGCTATCATACACATAGTTAAATATAAATTATTTTATATTTTTCTGAAATATTTTTCTAATTTATTCCTGATTTTTATTCCGTCCTTTGTATTTTTCCCGATAAACCGGGATTATTATAAATTATTCAAGGAGGCTTAGGATTATGGCCAAATACGTAATCAACACCCTGAACAGGAAGAGCAAAATTAACAGGGAAATCTACGGTCACTTCTCGGAACACCTTGGCAGGTGCATATACGGCGGTTTTTATGTTGGTGAAAATTCCCCCATTCCGAACACCAAAGGCATCAGAAATGACGTGGTTGAAGCTCTGAAAAAGATAAGAATTCCGGTACTTCGCTGGCCGGGCGGTTGTTTTGCCGATGAATACCACTGGATGGACGGAATTGGCCCGAAAGAACAGAGGAAAAAAATGATCAATACCCACTGGGGCGGAGTTGTCGAAGACAACAGTTTTGGGACCGACGAGTTCATGGAACTTTGCCGCCAGCTGGAATGCGAGCCTTATATTAACGGCAATCTGGGAAGCGGTACTGTAAAGGAAATGCAGGACTGGATTGAGTATCTGACATTTGACGGCATATCCCCAATGTCTGAATTAAGGGCAAAAAACGGAAGAAAAGAACCTTACAGGTTGAAATATTTCTGCATAGGCAACGAAAACTGGGGCTGCGGCGGAAACATGAGACCTGAGTTCTATGCCGACATGTACAGAAGATACCAGACTTACGTAAGAAACTACGGGAATAACAAGATATACAAAATCGCCTGCGGGCCGAACAGCGATGATTACAACTGGACAGAAACGGTTGTAAAAATTGCGGGCAGATTCATGGACGCCATCTCGCTGCATTATTACACAGTGCCGGGAACCTGGCATTCGAAGGGCAGTTCCACGAAATTCACCGAAGAAGAATGGTATATAACCCTGTTTAAAACTCTCAAAATGGATGAGCTGATCACTAAACATACCGCGATAATAAGAAGATACGACCCCGACAACCGCATAGGGCTGGTTGTGGATGAATGGGGTACATGGTATGACGTTGAGCCCGGAACAAATCCCGGATTCCTGTACCAGCAAAATACAATGAGAGACGCGCTTGTTGCGGGGATTAACCTTAACATCTTTAACAAACACAGCGACAAAGTTGTAATGGCAAACCTCGCTCAAACCATTAACGTTCTTCAGGCAGTGATCCTTACCGAAGGCGAAAAAATGCTCCTCACACCCACATACCATGTGTTTGACATGTATAAGGAGCACCAGGGCGCGGAACTGGTTGAAAGCTTTATTGAAACGGAAAAAGTCGGCACAGACAAATATACCGTTCCGAACCTGCATGAATCCGCTTCGGTGAATGCCGACGGAAAACTGCACATTACTCTGTGCAACCTGTCCCTCAGCGAAAGCTACAGAGTAGAAACCGAAATCATAGGAAAGAAAGCGGAAAACGTTACCGGACGCATTTTGACAGGAAAGATGAACGATCATAATACCTTCGACGCACCTGAAACAGTTAAGCCCCAGACATTTGACAAAATATCCGTTACACAGAACGGCCTTGTTATTGAAATACCACCCGTCAGCGTAGTCAGCATTACGGTTGACTGATTTATTGCAGGAGCGACATATGGAACAACCGTGCAGAACATGCCTTTTTAACAGTATTGAAAGAGATCAGATCGAAAAAAACATAAAGGAATATATTGAAAGTCTTTCACCGGATGAAAAAGCCGGTGAAAGACTTTATAACAACCGTCTTAGGCTGTGTTTTGAATGCCCGAACTGTTTTGACGGGCTGTGCAGAATATGCGGTTGCTTCGTCCGGGCAAGAGCGGCCAAGCTGAGATCATACTGTCCCGACCCTGCAAAAAGGTGGTAGCCCGTTTACCTGATAAAATCGGTTCTTATGGGCTTTTCTCCTTTTGGGAAGACTATTCCCTTTTCCCTTCCCGCTTCTATGCATTTCAGAAGCCATGCCATGTTATTGCCAAGTGTCCGCATTGTCTGCATGCCTTCCTCATCTTTCATAACTTCTTCAGGGGTGCTGCCGTGTACCTGATTCCAGTACTGGGATGAAACCACCGGCATTCCGCTGATTGTGAAATATTTGTTTATCTGATCAAAAGCGGTGGCGGCTCCTCCCCTTCGACAGCTCACAACCGCAGCTCCCACCTTGCCCTTAAAAAGGTGGCTTTTCCCGTAAAACGCCCTGTGAAGGAATGAAACCAGCTGACCTGATGGAGCGGCATAGTGAACAGGCGAGCCAAAAACAAACCCGTCCGCGCCGGGTACTTTGTCCAGGAATTCATTAACGCAGTCATCGATAATGCATTTTCCTGTCTCAAAACATTTGCCGCAGGCAAGGCATCCCGATATCGGCTTTGTGCCCAGGTGCATAATCTCGGTTTCAATACCGTTTTTCTGAAGCACTTTTGCAACTTCATTCAGCGCAGTATAAGTACATCCTTTAGCATGGGGACTTCCGTTAACCAATATTACCTTCAATTTTAAGACCCCTTTCTTTAAAGTATTAATTCCCTGATTATTTTTTTATTTTACCGTAAATGTGTCAAGTAACAAACAGTTCTTTTTCGGACAAAGCCCTTCGTTGTTTCGGCATTAAACAGAATGAAATCAACGCCTGGCAATTTTTTTACGAAATAAGCCACTGTTACGAAAAACAACCTCAAAAAACATATCCTGTGAGCCCAGGGCAATTTATGTCCGCATTCCGGCAGGCTCGCCGTAAAATAAAGAAGGATGGCTTCCGCCACCCTTCTCGCGCGGTACATAGCATTTAATATTTTCCAAACTCCTTATCGCTTAAAATTATTTTTTTCTGTTTATTTTTATCCGAAATTTCCGCTGGTGTATCACCGGCAATTTCCTTTGTTCTCGCGTTTTCTGACATGCCGTCCAGCATTTTGAGCACGTCGGGATCCAGACTTTTCAGGCTCCTGTATGAGATTGCCCCGTTTTTTCTCAGCTTAAATTTCGCCACCTGATCTTTAAGAGCATTTGCCTGGGCTGACAGTTCCTCGCTCGCGGAAGCGCTTTCTTCGGCAGTCGCCGAATTCTTCTGTACCACATCGGATACCATCATAACTCCCTGATTTATCTGTTCAATACCTGAGGCCTGTTCATTTGAAGCAACCGCAATATTTCCAATCAGTGTTGTAACTTTCGAGATATCGTCCACAATTTTGTTCAGCGCATCTGACGTCTTCCTTGCGATCGCCGTTCCCTTTTCCACATTTCTGATGGATTCTTCTATCATTTCGGTTGTTTCTTTAGCGGCATTTGAGCTTCTTGCCGCCAGATTCCGCACTTCTTCGGCGACAACGGCAAAACCTTTTCCGTACTGGCCTGCCCTCGCCGCTTCAACCGCTGCGTTTAAAGCCAGTATATTCGTCTGGAAAGCAATATCGTCAATAACTTTGATAATTTTCGATATATTCGTGGATGATACATTTATTTCTTCCATGGCTTTCAACATATCTTCCATCTGAACCTTACCCTGTTCGGCGTTTTCCCTGGCTATTTCGGCAAGAGAGTTCGCCTGGTTCGAATTTTCGGCATTTTGCTTTGTCTGGGTAGCTATCTCTTCCAGCGACGCAGTCAGTTCTTCAATGGTTGAAGCCTGTTCCGCCGCTCCTTTGGAAAGCTCAACACTGGAGTCGGAAACCTGTTTTGCCCCTGCGGCCACCTGGTCGGCGGCAGTATTGATACTAGCTATCAGTTCATTAAGATTATCCACCATTTTATTAAACGCACCGGCAAGCTGCCCAATTTCCTCCTTGGTATAAATATCAACCTGAACATCCAAATCGCCGTCAGCTATTCTGTCCGCTGCTTCCGCCAACTTTTTCACAGGGTTACTGATTATGCGGCTGACAAATATTCCAAGGGAAATTGCAATAACCATTGCCACTATTATAACCACGATCATTGTAACTATCGCGTTTTCAGCCGCATCGTTATTTGATTCTGACTGCATTCTGGCACCGCTGACCTTTAATTCTATGAGTTTGTCAATAACTTCGCGTACTGCGTCCGCGTCTTCCTGCATTTCACCTTTTGTAAACGCAAAGGCTTCCTCATCCCTGTTTTCCAGGCACATTTCCAGTAATATCTCCACATCCTCTTTATAGTCGGCCCATACTTTTTTCCATGTTTCAAAATATTCTCTAACTTCACCCTGAATAATGGTTTTTTCAAAACTTGCAGCATATGTATCCACATTACTGATAAAATCCTTAACCTTTTTATATGTTTCCTGAATATCTTCAGGCTCGTTATAAAGTATCATGTCTCTTGTGTTAACCCTTGATCTCTGAAACCATCTCGCCATATCTGCCACTTCAGAAAGAGGAACTGTCATGTTTTCATACAAAACGGTATCATTATTGTTAATCTTCGTGATGTTTGAAATACCTATAACCCCTACCACTCCTGAAATTATGGCCACAATAACAAAGCATAAGATGAGCTTGGTGCTTAATCTCAAATCGTAAAACCATTTCATATTATACTTTTTCCTCCTCACTGTTTTGTCTGTTTTCGGGAACAAACGTTATTTCAGACAATATACGATGTTCACCGGGTTCTGATTCATTCACGGATTCTATTCCGTAAACGAATTATTTGAAAAAAATGTCTTAACTCCAGAACTCAGCATTTACTCCTGAATATGTCAAAAAATAAAAACTCAGACATTATGCCCCCCTCCCCTGTTTTTAGCATATACTCTTTGTTTCGGCTGTTTTTAGGTTTCGGTTTACAAGAAAAATCCGTATTACAGGCTTATTTAAACAACTTGGCATTCATGGTAACAAAATATACCATTATAGCCAGTAATCATTTGGTAAGGAGGGGTATATGTTAAAAAATCAGATAAAAGTTATATATTCGGCTAAAAATATAATCATCATGACAGGCTGCATCGCAGTTTTGATGGCAGGAAATACGTTTGTGTTTTTTACCTGCCGCGACAGTTTATCAAGCATCATATTTGCGGCTTTGGCAACAATTTTGGCTGTATTTTCGTTCTATTTAATCCTTAACCGAATTAAACGAGTTTCATTATACGAAAACGGAAAAATATTGGTGGACAGATTCCTTTTAAGCAGCCTTACCTTTGATAATAACGACATTAAATTTTTGAGCAGGGATACTGTAAAAATCGGCAAAAAGGTTTTCAGCCTGGATTGCGTATTAAATAAAAGGGAGCTGTTTTCTTTTCTGTTAAGCGCAATGAAAATGGAAAATACCGAAGAGGCGCAGATTCGATACTTGCCGGAAACGAGTTTTGCAGTAATGAAGATAAGGAAAATGCGAATGCGGAAAATGCAGTTAAAGCATTCATAGTATGCAATATAGTCATTTGGGTTTCGGTAATTTCAGCGGTTATTGTTTCTGTTTATAATATTTTATCAAGGCACACCGAAATGATTTTAATAATTTGCATGGTTATTCTATTCTGTCTTTTTTCTGTAAAAGACGCCATTTTTGAGGAAAAACTGAACAGGATCAACTCACGGCCTTTAAGGTTGATTTTGAACGGCCTCATATATTTGGTGTTCCTTAAGCAAATTATTGAGTTTGTATTGGTATTCTTTGTCATTCCCGTTACAAAATGAAATCTGCATATAATGATCCTTCCATCGCCTTTTTTGTTATTTTACCGCATTGCTTGTTCCGTGTTCAACATAACGGTTTTCTACAGCCATTCTTGTAATCATTATGAATTATAAAACCTGTAAAAATATGCGCCTTTACTGAACGAATGGCGCAGGCAGAAAATGGTTTATTCAGAAATAGGCATATATAAGTCAAATGCCACAAAGCCTTTTTTTCCCTCGACCGTTACGTATTCTTCCAGCCATTGATGATTGCCGTGTTTATACCCGCTTGTTTCAAGCCATTTAAACAATTTCTGCCAGGTTTCAATCAGGCTTTTGGAACTCTTTTTGGCTCGGGTTACCGCATACAACCCGCCTTCAAAATCCTTGAATTTCACCTTGTCATCCTCTTTTTCACTTCCGCTTAATGTTACCCAGACTTCATATCCGTATTCAGCTTTATCTTCGGTCTTAAGAGGATTGTCAAAACCGAAATACCTTCTGCCCTTCGGCGGTTTGTACAGGTCATTCTCTTCCGCCCATTTAAGCAGTTCCTTTACTTCCGGATACCTGCCGAACTGCCTGAAATAAAGCTCTTTAGCATCTGAAAGCAGCCATTCGGTAATAGGTATCCACGCTTCTCTTTCAGGGTTTATGCCATATCCCCTGTAGTATGCAACCTTCATCGGTTCAAGTCTGACTATCCTGACGTCATTCAGCTTTCCAACAACCATTTTCTTTTCACCTCCAGAAAAATCAAACTTATCGAACAGAACAATACCCTCGCCGTTTTTTCTTCTGTATTCCCCGGGTGTTATTCCAAACTCTTTCAGGAACGCCCGCGTAAATACCTCCTGTGAGTTAAAATCATAATCATAAGCTATATCAATAATTCTTTTTCGGGGATTGGAAATAAGTTCCTTGGCTGCAATACTGAGCCGTCTTTTTCTTATATAATCCTTGACTGACATTCCGACAATACTGTTAAATATCCTGTAAAAATGAGGTACAGAACAGAACGCTTTTTTGCTCAAATCCAGCAAATCAATAGGGCTTCTGATATTTTCCTCTATATAGTCTATAGTTGCTTTAATTCTTGAAATATAATCCATGTTCTTTGCACCTTCCAGGAACATTATAGCATGCATATTTTTATAAGACTTGATGTTTTTTATCATTTTTATTATTGAAACGAACTCATCGGAACATATACCTTTATGCCGTTTACCATATAATATGGAACCAAGCGTTTAGAATCGACATTTTCAGGAATGCGGTAAGATACTTTCTGGCCCGCATCCGCTGTCACGGTATACTCGGAAGAAGGAGCTCATTTTGTATCCTCAGTTCCAGGTTTCACAGTATCGTCCGAATACCATGCTCCGCCGTCCGAGCTTGAAGACCTGTATGCGGAGTTCGCGGTGGCAACAACGTTGTTATTCGGCATCTTAATGGTTATTGTCGGCGGACAGGTATATACCTGGTAATGCATACCAATCACCTTTCCAGAACAGGATCCCGGAATATAATCAGCGAAAATACCTTTTTCACCGATATGCGTCAGTCTAATCTCTTACCGGACACCGGTTTTTCAGTGATTCTGCTTAAGGCAGAAACAGTCGGACGCGATGCTAAGGTTTGCTTAAGCTTAGTCCGATCATCTCTTCAGCAGGCTTTTGTTTGCTGCATACCTTTATCGGGTATTGGAATAATATAATCAAATACGATATTTGGAGGTTTTAATTAGTTATGACATTACCTGAAAAAGAATTAAGAAAAGCCAACAGACTTATAAACGAAAAATCGCCCTACCTGCTGCAGCATGCATATAATCCGGTAGACTGGTTCCCATGGTGTGATGAGGCTTTTAATAAAGCAAAATCCGAAAATAAGCCGGTATTTCTTTCAATAGGCTATTCCACCTGCCACTGGTGTCATGTGATGGAACGGGAAAGCTTTGAGGATGAAGAAGTGGCCGATATTTTAAATAAACATTTCGTGGCCATTAAAGTGGATCGGGAGGAACGGCCCGACATTGACCATATTTATATGACTTTCTGCCAGGCTATCACAGGTCACGGCGGCTGGCCGCTGACGATAATAATGACTCCCGACAAAAAGCCGTTCTTTGCAGGCACGTATTTTCCGAAAAACGACCGGCACGGTATGCCCGGCCTTGTTACAATACTTAAAAGCGCGCACAGAGCCTGGGAGGAAAACAAAAAGGATCTTGAGAGACTTGGTGAACAAATTTTAAATTCTGTTTATTCGGAAGACAATGATTATCAGCATGAAGTATTAAGTGAAACCATAATTGATGACATCTATAAACAGCTGGAAAGCTCTTTTGACCCCGTATATGGCGGATTTGGAAACGCACCCAAATTTCCCGCCCCGCATAACCTTCTTTTTCTGCTCAGATATTGGTATGCGACAGGAGAAAAAAAAGCATTGGAAATGGTGGAAAAAACCCTTGATTCGATGCACAAAGGCGGAATCTACGATCATATAGGTTTTGGTTTCTGTCGTTATTCCACCGACAGGAAATGGCTTATACCCCATTTTGAAAAAATGCTTTACGACAATGCCTTGCTGGCGATGGCATATTCCGAAGCATATCAGGCAACAAAAAAGGACAAATACGCCAGAATTGCAGCTGAGATTTACAAATACATCGAAAGAGATATGACGTCGCCTGAAGGCGCGTTTTACTCCGCCGAGGACGCGGATTCGGAAGGTGTTGAAGGATTTTTTTACACATGGACTTATGAAGAAGTAATGTCCGTCCTGGGCGACGAAGACGGAAAGCGTTTTTGCGGGATTTTTGACATCACTCCTTCCGGTAATTTTGAAGGGCGTAATATTCCGAACCTGATTAACGCCGATCCTTCGGACAGCGATTTTATCGAAATATGCAGAAAAAAACTGTTCGAAACACGGGAAAAGAGAATAAGGCCGTTTAAGGATGACAAAATCTTAACATCATGGAATGCACTGATGGCTGCTTCTTTAGCCGTTGGAGGCCGAATCCTTAAAGATATGAATCTCATAAACATGGCCAAAAAAGCAGTATCGTTCATTAAAGCCAAACTGGTACGTGAGGACGGCCGGCTTCTTGCACGTTACAGGGACGGAAGCGCGGACATTCCTGCATTTCTCGATGATTACGCTTACCTGCAGTGGGCTTATATTGAACTGTATCAGTCGACCCATGAGCCCGGATATTTAATTGATGCCGTGTCAATAAACGAGGAAATAAACGGGCTTTTTCTGGACGACGAAAAAGGCGGCTTCTTCTTTTACGGAAACGATGCCGAAAGGCTAATAACGAGGCCGAAAGACGCCTATGACGGTGCAATGCCGTCGGGCAATTCGGTGATGGCAATGAACCTTCTGAAACTGTCGCAAATCACCGGTGACTTAAGTTATTCAGACAGTTTTGAAAACCAGATTGACGCGTTCAGCGGTGAAATTTCCCAAAATCCTTTGGGATACGTCTACATGCTTACTTCTTTCCTTGGCTATATCCAGCCCGACCAAAGGGTATTTCTTGTTTCGGACGAATCTGAAAGCAGGCTTATGCCTTTTATCAATGTCATAAATGAAAATTATCGCCCGTTCACCGTATTAATTTTATATGGCAGCCGATATAAACGGCTTGAAGATGTAATTCCCCATATAAAGGATTATACGGCGCCTGCGGGAAAAACAGCCGCCTACGTATGTGAAAACTTTACATGCAATGAGCCGGTTTCGGATTTGGACGAATTTGCCCGGTTAATGTCATAAAGACATACGGTCTGCCACGGCAAGTGATATTGTAAATCCGTAAATTTTGGAATGCCTTAAAGAATGATACAACATTCCGGTATATTGGTTTTGCCTGTTATTTAATAAACAAATGTTTAATCTTTAAAAGTTTTGGTAAATATATAACACCTGATTTAAATAAAATATATGACCGTGAGGTGAACAGGTATGATAAGAAAACAGAAAAAACTTGATCCCGACAAGTTAAAAGAATGGCGCACTTTGGCAATAGCGGAGGTGCATGAGGAATTGCCTGAAACAAAGGTACCCATCCCGTCAGAAATGAATGTGGAAATAGAAAAGGAATTTGTTGACGAAAACCATAAATGAAGTGCATCTTAACCGATGCACTTGCTGTAAACTTACTGTACAAAGGTATAATTCATACCGCTGTTGTTGTCCCAGTTATTGGCTCCGTCCTTGAACGCAATATTTATGTTTTTGCCGGGTATTGCAGGTATGTCGGCCTGGAATGTGTTACCCACCCTGTTCATGCGGATTGTTTGCACGTTTTCCCAGTTGCTGTTGCTTCCATACCCCACTACGGTATATACGTCCTCTGCCCCGCATTTGGCAAGCAATCCGTCATATTTAACGCTTGCGCTGTGATCTGACAGCCTGGTTAAAATTACACCGTTGTTCCTGTAAGGCTGATAATCATATTCACTTATGTTTTCTGAAAATTCTTCCTTGAACTCCTTTATTTTATTTTCGGTTTTCCTGCCTGAATTTTGCTTATTTTTACCTTTCTTCTTTGAATTGGTCTCAAATAAAACATCGTCAAAAATACTCATATCCGTCCTCCTTTTAGTTTAAGGATACATAATTATTATGCGATCGAAAAATCATATTTATAATTAGGATATAAAGACTATAACTCTATTTTTGCACACAATTTCCATATATTGCATTGCAAATTAAAAAAAACTGTTTGCTTCAACAGGCAAAAGACTAACCTGTCAAAGCAAACAGACTATTTGCGCGGGCAAAAAGAATAACAGGAAGCAGTTGAAAGGATAATACCCAAAAACCTAAAGCGCCGGATTCATAACAAACGCTTCCAGTAGTTTAACGGCATTCAATGCGTCGTTTTTGTCCACCATTTCGCAAGGCCGGTGCAGATACCTGCAGGGTATTGAAACGGCACCTGCGGGAATTCCTCCCGCAGCGGTATGAATTGTTCCTGCGTCGTTTCCTCCGACGCTCATAACTTCAAGCTGGTACGGGATTCCGTTTTTCTCGGCGCATTCTATCAGCGCATTTTTCACCTTTGGATGGGAGATGGTCCTGTTGTCCTTTATCATCACCGCCGGGCCCTTTCCCAGTTCTATTGCCAATGGCCTGCATTCGGGTGTGTCGCCCGTATTCGTGACATCCACGGCGACGGCCACGTCAGGCTTAACGGCAAAAGCGGCAGGGCCTGCGCCGCGAAGCCCCACTTCCTCCTGTACGGTGAAGACAAAAATAATGTCGTTGGGGCAGTCTTCGATCTTTTCCATAAGTTTAATCAGAATTGCGCAGCCTATTCTGTCATCCAGCGCCTTTGATATAAACCTTCCGTTCTGTTCTATAGTTTCACCGCAGAAAACAGCCATATCACCGGGTTTGACACATTCCATCGTAATTTCCCGTTTGTTTGTCCCGATGTCAATATACATTCTTTCCAGCTTCAAATCTTTAAAATCGGTTATGTTTTCTTCATAGCAAACGCACCCGGTTATGCCGTTATGGAATTTTACCCGCTGTCCTGCGGCCACATACGGGTTAATCCCGCCAATGTTTGAAATGCGGATAAATCCTTTTTCATCAATATAAGAAGCCACCAGCCCGATTTCGTCCATATGGGCGGCAAGCATTATCCTTTTTCCCTTTCCCGAGCCCTTTTTCACCGCAATGAGGTTTCCGAGCGTATCGGTATAAACTTCATCAGCCCGTGAAGATATTTTTTCCCTTATTACATTTCTTATCTCGTCTTCCCGTCCTGAGGGTCCGTAAGCATTTGTAAGTTCCTTCAGCAATGATATCATGCATTTCTACCTCCCTAATGCTTCAGGCAATGTATGCAAAGACCTGCTTACCAGTTTCAGCATATTGTCCAGATCATTCAAATCAAGGACCGATACCGGCGAATGAATATAACGACACGGAACCGATACAACCAAAGTCCTGACCCCCGTACCCGATGTCTGTATTCTTCCAGCGTCATTTCCGCCGGACACCGTGTTTTTAATCTGATATCGAATGCCTTCCTTTTCAGCGGTATTTATAAAGTGATTAAAAAGCTCTCTGTCGGCCAGAGAAGTCCTGTCGGCAAAGCTTATTGACGGTCCCTTTCCCATTACCGTCGACGTTTCATGCTCCTTTACCTTCGGGACGTCAGCACAGGTTGTTCCCTCAAGCACAATGCCGATATCGGGCTTAACCCTGTTTGCCGCGACAAGTGCCCCTCTAAGCCCTATTTCTTCCTGCACAGTAAAACACGCATACAATTCAAACGGCCAGGTTTCCTTCAGAAGTTCCATAATTACCGCGCATCCCGCTCTGTCGTCCAGTGCCTTCGCCTTTATTTTTCCGTCGCCGAAAAAAACAGGCTCTGAGGCAAAGGCGACGTAATCGCCGGTGCTGACAAGCTCCTGCGCATTTTCCCTGTCCTTTGCGGCTATGTCTATATAAAGGCTTTTGATTTTTACGACGCTCTCCCTTTCGCTTTTGTCCTGCAAATGGATGGACTTATACCCGATTACGCCCGGAATTTTATCCTTTCCCACACGCACATGCTGACCAATCAGAATACGGCTATCCACGCCGCCGACGGGGGAAAATTTAAGTTTTCCGTCGTCGGTTATATAATTGACCATAAAACCCACTTCGTCCATATGCGCGGCAACCATTACCCTCAGATTGCAGTTCCCATTGCTTCTGCCTTTTACAATCAGGTTTCCGATATTGTCCACATAATACTTCAGCGATTTGTCGGGAAGGTTTTGTATTATAAAATTGCGTACGTTCTGCTCATTTCCTGATATGCCGTCAAGCCATGTAAGTTCGGCAAGTTTTTGTCTCATATCAAAATACCCCTTCCGGTAGCCTTATTCCATGCTTTTAATGTTTTGCGAACCCGATATCTATTCAAACTCTTCGCTTTTTTTCAATATATCCCCCGAAACATACCTTGCCACAAGTACGGCCGCATTTTCCAAATCCTGCAATGAAATCAGCTCGGCGGTTGTATGCATGTACCTCAGAGGTATTCCCACCTCAACCGTCGGAACACCGGTCCGGGATACCTGAATGGCCCATGCTTCGGTGCCCGGGTTTCCGGGCTCTATGCAGCGCTGTGTAGGTATCCGTTCCCTTCTGGCGGTTTCAAACAAGGCAACGGTATACTCACTGTGAAATGCAGGGCCGACACCCACCGGAACTCCTTTATTCAGGGGAAAACACTGGGATTTGTCGGCATCGGGCATGTCTCCATGGCATACGTCAATAACCACCGCCAGGTCCGGTTCCAGGGAATACGACGAGGCAACCGCTCCCAAAAGCCCTGTTTCTTCCTGAACAGTCGCTATTACATATATATCATTCGGATGCTTTATATTCCTCAGTTCCTTAAGGATTAACACAAGTGCCGCCACCCCTGCGCGGTTGTCAAGGCTTCTGCCGGCCACACACCGGTTCTTCATTTCAGCCACCGAGGCGACGACCGTTACGGGATCGCCTACCGAAACCTTTTGCTTTATAACATCATCCGTGTAGCCCGTGTCGATAAAAAGTTCGTTTATGCTCACATTTTTATTTGTTTCGTCATCCTTTAAAAGATGCGGTGGCTTTGCGCCTATAACACCGTAAACTTCTTCCCTGCCGTGAACAATCACCTCACGGGCAAGCAGGGCTTTTGTATCCACACCTCCGAGATTGGATATCCTTAAAAATCCTCCCTTTTCAAACCCGGACACGATCATTCCTATCTGATCATAATGGGCGGTGATGATAATTTTCCCCGGTTTATCCGAAGTTCCTTTTTTGTATCCTGTTACGTTAAAGAAATCATCCACATAAACTTCATCGCAATACGGCTCGAAAAGGGACTTTAACTTCTCTGCTGCCAGATGCTCGCTCCCAACCGGTGCATTCAAATCGCAAAGCTGTTTGACCAAAGTAACCGTATCCATGCCACACACTCCTTATATTTCTCAGCGGGACATCATTAAAACCGGGACAACGTTCCGTTATCCCGGTCTAAAGTTATTTCGCCATTATCCGAGTATTTCAGCGCAACGGCTGCAAAGTGTGGGATATTTTTCATTTTTTCCAACCGTAGGACTGTATACCCAGCAGCGCTCACATTTTTCGCCTTCCGCCCTTACGATTGTGATTTCGATATTCTGGGCCTTCGGATCCTCCTCAACAACCGTATTTGAAACAATGAATATCATGGACAGAAGGTCCCTGTTTTCCTGCAGGAATTTATAGTCATCGCCCGACGCCTTAAGGCGCACTTCAGCTTCGAGGGATGCACCGATAACCTTTTCATTTCTTGCGTTCTCCAGCGCCTTCAATACATCATCCCGTATTTCAATAAGCCTGTTCCATTTCTGTTCAAGCCCGGGATTGTCATATTCAGGATTCACAACCGGCCAGCTGTTCAGCTGGATGCTTTCAGGATTATCGCCCTTCCTGTGGGGGAGGTACTTCCAAATCTCCTCACTCGTGAAAGCCAATATGGGGGCGAGTAATCTTACCAGCGAATCCAGAATAATGTACATTGCCGTCTGTGCGGATCTGCGTTTCTTGTCATCGGGACTGGAAACATACAGTCTGTCCTTCAGCACGTCAAGGTAGAAATTGCTCATATCCACAACGCAGAAATTATGGACGTTATGGGTGAAACTGTGGAATTCGTACTGGGAAAATGCGTCTTCCACTTTCCTTATTAAACCGTTCAGGCGCATTAACGCCCATTTGTCAATCTCTTCCATTTCATTATAGGGCACCATCATTGTTTCAGGATCGAAATCCGAAATATTGCCCAGGATAAACCTTGCAGTATTGCGTATTTTTCTGTAATTTTCCGCCAGTTGTTTTATAATGTCGTTCGATATGCGTATATCGGTTTTATAGTCTGAAGAAGCAACCCAGAGCCTTAAAATGTCAGCTCCGTACTGGTTGACTATATCCATCGGATCTATTCCGTTTCCAAGGGATTTTGACATTTTCCTTCCCTGTCCGTCAACCACATAACCGTGGGTTAAAACCTGCTTATACGGAGCCATTCCTTTTGTTGCAACCGCAGTCAGCAGTGATGACTGGAACCATCCGCGATGCTGGTCGCTGCCTTCAAGATACATGTCGGCAGGCCATGAAAGCTGTGGATTGGTCTCCAGAACGGCGGCATGGGATGATCCCGAATCAAACCATACGTCCATTATGTCGGTTTCCTTTCGGAACGTGCCGTTGCCGCACGAACATTTGATATGGGCAGGCAGTATTTCGGACGCGTCCTTTTCAAACCACGCGGTTGAGCCTTCCTTTTCAAACAAAGTCTTCACCGCTTCAATCGTCTCACTGTTAATCAGTTCCTTGCCACATGCAGTGCAGTAGAAAATCGGAATGGGCACGCCCCACATTCTCTGGCGTGATATACACCAGTCGTTCCGCTCTGCGACCATTTTGGATATGCGTTCTTCGCCCCACTCGGGGATCCACCTTACCTGCTTGATTGCTTCAAGAGCTTCTTTTTTGAAGCTTTCGACCGAAATAAACCACTGTTCGGTCGCACGGAAAAGAATTGGCTGTTTGCATCTCCAGCAGTGCGGATACTGGTGCTCAATAACCTGATCTGCGAATAATGCCCCTGTTTCCTTAAGGTGCTTAAAGATTTCCTTGTTCGCCTGTTTATACGTCAAACCTGCAAACTGCCCCGCCTCTTCGGTTAAAACGCCTTTTCCGTCCACGGGAACAATTACTTTCAGTCCCTCGTACTTCCTGCACACTTCAAAGTCTTCAACACCGTGACCGGGAGCGGTATGGACACATCCGGTACCGGCGTCAAGGGTAACGTGATCTCCCGTAATTACGAGAGAATCCCTGTCAAGGAACGGATGCCGGCATACCATATATTCCATTTCGGCACCGGTAAGCTCGCCGATTATGCTGTAATTTTCTATACCCGCCACTTTCATTGTAGCTTCGGCAAGTTCCTTTGCCATTATATAGTTTTCATTCCCGGCTTTTATAACCGCATAAACAAAATCCGGGTTCACCGCAATGGCCACGTTGCCGGGAAGTGTCCATGTGGTGGTGGTCCAGATGACAATATATGTGTTGTCAAGGCTGTCCACAATTCCCTTAAGTTTTCCTTTGTCATCCTTTAACGCAAACTTAACATAAATGGACTGGTTTTTTTCCTCCATATACTCAATTTCGGCTTCAGCAAGCGCGGTTTCGCAGCACGGACACCAGTAAACCGGCCGGAGCCCTTTATAAATGCATCCGCGTTCGGCCATCTTGCCGAATACTTCTATCTGCTTTGCTTCAAATTGCGGAAGCAGGGTTATATACGGGTGTTCCCAGTCGCCGACAACCCCGAGTCTCTTGAATGATTCCCTCTGAATGTCAATGTATTTCCTGGCGATACCTTCGCACGCCGTTCTGAATTTAACCGGCCCCACCTCGTGACGGTTGAGCCCCAGTTCGTCTATAGCCCTGTTTTCGGTAGGCAGCCCGTGAGTATCCCACCCGGGCACATACGGGGCGTAATAACCTTTCATGTCATAGTACCGTACGATGATATCCTTCAATACCTTGTTTAACGCGGTCCCAAGGTGGATATCACCGTTTGCGTAAGGCGGCCCGTCGTGCAGAACGAATTTGGGATGCCCTTCATTTCTTTTCAGGCGTTTGTTGTAAATGTCGTTTTCATACCAGCTTTTCATTATTTCGGGTTCTTTCTGGGGCAAATTCGCCCGCATCGGAAAATCGGTTTTCGGTAAATTGAGTGTCTGTCCGTAATCCACTTTCATTCCTCCATTTATCTGAAATTTTCTTAAATTCAACAGGTTTGCAAACTGTGGGTAAAACCCGCGCCAATTCCGGTCTATATTAAAAAAACCTTTCATCCTTATGGGACGAAAGGCATAAAAACCTACGCGGTACCACCCAAATTACAGGCATAAACGCCTGTCACTTGTGCGGGGGATAACGGCCCCTGCCGTCTCACCTACTCCCTTGCGGTTTCAGCTTGAAGCTACCGGAGGATTTTCAGCCGGAATAACCTGCAAAGCTTCCACCTGACCTTTGCTCTCTGTAAGGATCTTCCTGCTTACTCGTTCCGGTCATTGCTTTTTACCCTATTTTGAACCATATTATACATGAATTTTTTAATAAATGTCAAGCCGCTTCAAGCACTATTTCAGCTTTCAGCGGCCAGTATTTCATAAAGTTTACGAATTATATTTACATGACAAACTTGAACGTACAAAAGTTTTAAACTATACTCATAAACAGTATTCACGGATAATATATACAGGGAGTTCGGCTATGAAAAGGAAATTTTTGTTCGCCGACATTGCACTGAATATAAGCATCGTAGTTTTCTTTCTGTCAGTTGCCGCAGTGGTTAGAATCAGCGGTAAACTCAGCGAAATGAACAAGCTGAACAGAGGCTATTACAGTTCACACAGGCAGGCCTTTACATTGAATAAAAAAACAGGCACATTTGATGATATTAAAAAGATATATTCAAAATGTATGGCCGGCACGATCCTATACAAGGAACTGAGCCGTCTTGAAGATTTACGCGGGGTTCTGGTGAAAGGAGACATAGATGCTCCTCCCGTTATGGAAGGAAGGTTTTTTAACGAAAACGATTTTTACAGCAACAAGCACATAGCCGTAGTCGGTGTTAAGCAAAAAGACAGGGTGTATGAAAAAAACGGCGGTTTCTTTATAGACATCGGCGGCCACCCGTACGAGGTTATCGGTATAGCCGGAACCGGATGTTCATTACTGGATTATACCATATATATCAATCTTGACAGCCTTTCAGAGGTTGACAATGAGGCCGGGCTGTTTTACCTGGACGGAATATCCGGTGATGTTGTAAACAAATCCATAGAGGAGCTTAAAGATGGCATAAATGTTATCAATTTGGATAATTACGGCATAATCAATATATTTTTCGGCGATATACCAGATCTTATAATTTTAATGTGTATCTTAACATCATTTTTATTGTCCTGTCTATTCTTTACATATTTCTGGTTCTACTCACATAAAAAACTGCCTGACGTTATGAATATAATTGGCATGAGCAGGGGGCAGATAGCCGGGGAAATATTCCGCGAATATGTCAAAACAATACTTCCGGCTATTTTTACGGCTATTGTTGTCATGATGGGATTGGTTCTATAGGGGTGCATGGACATGAAGAAATTGTTTTATGTTTTCTTTACAGTGCAGTTAACCGTCTTTCTGATTATTGCAGAGTTACTCTCATTTTACATATATGTGTCTGTCCCGTCGTTCAATAACATTAAGGACTTTTCAAATCACAATATATACAGACTGACTGACAATTTCCTGGGAGAAAAGGAAAATGAGCTTTTTGAAAATAAAATCGGCTTTCAGCTCCTTTCAGAGTTCAATAAAGAAATTTCAAACAGTCCGTGCTTTGAATACTATGAAATTGATACAACCAATATCTATATTCCAAAATTTGAAGGGGATGAAATTTTCGTAAGCGGGTATGAACATGGCCGTCCGCAGCCCTCAGCCAAGATATCGGCGGATGGAAACAGTCTGGAATTAAGTTGCATTAAGGCACTGCATTTGTCTGAAAATGTGTTCAGCGACTTTAATATCAGGCTTGAAAGCGGAAGGATGCTCAACTCAGAAGATTTTTTATACGAAAAAGATTCCGTCCTTCCGGTTCTTTTGGGAAGTTCCTACAAAGGCATCTTTAAAATTGGGGACCTGATAGATACCTATAATGTTTACGGAAATATAAGATGTGAAGTGGTAGGGTTTTTGCAAAAAGGAAGCAGCATAGCAATAAGTCAGGGCAGAATTTTTTACCTGGACAGATACATCATATTGCCGTCATTCAGAATTAACCGGCCGCCCCAAACCGAAAGCGAAAAACGGGCATTCATATATAAATACCTGATGAAAAACGGCGGAATTATTAAATCCGAGTATGATTTAAAAACCGTGTCTGAGGAAATCGCCAGAATTGAAAAAAAAGTGGGGCTGAAAAATAATTCATATGTTTTGATAGGACAAAAATTTGCTGACAGTATATTCAACATGACTGTACGGGAAATCATAGTTTTACTGCTATGCTTCACTGCCGTAACGGCCCTGCTTCTTGTTATATCGCTGTATGCGCTTGTCAAAGTTTTTATAGAAAAAAACATTAATTTTCTGGCCGTGCACCTCCTGTGCGGTGCAGAAAAAAAAGACCTGTACTTGATTATACTGCGTGAATTTTTGATTCCTTCGGGATGTTCACTGATATTATCTTTACTGCTACTTGAAATACTGTTTGGAATCTTTGACCCTTTCATATTCCTAACTGCAGCCTGCATATCACTGATTCTTGTTTCGGTGACGGCTGCCTGCAGCTTCGGCAAACATGCCACGATAGACAAGCTACTAAGGAGAGAAGGGTAAAAATGATAATCAAATGCGAAAATCTGGTGAAAAGGTATAAAACAAAGTATCACGCAACTGAGGTTTTCAACGGTGCCGGTCTGGAGATTGCACACGGTGATTTTGTGGGTATTATGGGAAGAAGCGGTTCGGGAAAAACAACATTGCTGAATATATTGGGTTTCCTGGATGTTCCGGACAGCGGCAGTTATATATTTAACGGCACCCTTGTGGATTTTCGAAAAGCCCGGAATCTAAATTTGTTGAGGCGAAGGAACATAGCTTTTGTGAGACAGGATTACGGATTAATCAAAGAATACAATGTAGCCTACAACATTTCCCTGCCGTTGAAATACCTGAACAAAAGCAGGGATGAAATAGAGTGCGAAGTTGAGAGAGTCTCACGATTACTCGGCATAAAGGATAAACTCATGAAATTCCCGTCGGAATTGTCCGGCGGGGAATGCCAGCGTGTTGCAATAGCGAGAGCAATCATAAGCAGGCCTTTGGTGATTTTGGCGGATGAACCCACCGCATCGCTGGACATGGAGAATGAAAATAATGTTATTGACATTTTCAGGAAAATAAACTCGCAGGGAACCACGGTAATTATCGCCACCCCTGACAATAACATAGCACAGAAATGCAACACCGTATTTTTAATCGAGCGCAATAAAATTATTAAAAAAATGGTTAAAAAATGAACTAAAAAATGCCTCCTGCATTATGTCCGCAGGGGGCATTTTCATTATATGTCCTTTACTTCCATCAGTTTCTGCTTGAGCTCGTTTTCCATATTCTTGAGCTCGGCTTCCACCTGCATGCGTTTCTCGCGGCCTTCCTTCTGAATTCTGAGGGTTTCCTCAATTGTCTCGATTAAATCCCTGTTCACTTTTTTAAGCGTTTCGAGCTCGACTATACCCTTTTCGGATTCTTTTGCCACTTCAATAGAATTTGTTTTCAGAAGTTCGGAATTCTTGGTCAGCAGTTCGTTGGTCGTGCGGTTAACCTCGCTCTGAAGCTTCAATGCCTTTTCCTGCCTGAACAGCGTAATCGCAATGATTATCTGATTCTTCCACAGCGGTATTGTATTCAGAATCGAGCTCTGAATTTTTTCCACCAGCACCTGATCATTGCTTTGGATCAGGCGTATCTGCGGAGCCGTTTGTATTGCAATCATCCTGCTCAGTTTCAGGTCGTGAAGCTTTTTCTCGAAACGGTTGGCAAGGCTTAACATATCCTTAACTCTCTGTGCATCTGCCGGATCACCGCTTTCCTCCGCCTTTTTCTTTAACTCGGGAATTATCTTGTCATTTATTTCCGAGAGTTTCAGCGAACCGGCAAGAATATAAACGTCCAGCTCGCGCATGTATTCAATATTCTTTTCGTAAAGCCCGTCAAGCAGGGCGATATCTTTTAAAAGCTGCATCCTTGCCTTTTCCAGTTCATTTATTATTCTGTCTATATGAACGCTTATTTTTTCATATTGACCTATGAATTTCTTGGCCCTTGATTTAACCCCGCCGAACATCCTGCCGAAAAGACCGTCATTCTGGCTGAGGCTGTCCACATTAAGCTCATTGACTTTCGCCATTAGTTCGGTCAGTATATCCCCTACGCGCCCGCTGTCCTTAGCCCGTATCTGGGAAAGGACGGTATCGGAAAAGCTTGAAATATTGCTCTGGGCCTGTACACCGTATTGCAAAATAGCCTGGGAATCGGTAATGTCAATCGCATTCTTTATCTCCGTAACCCGCTGCTGTTCTTCAGGTGTAAGCGACTGCCATATTTTCATCTCGTCAAGAACCTGTTCCTGCGCCTGCGTATTTGTGTTTGTCAGCGAATTTGTCACCGTCTCCATATTTATTTCCTCCTCAAGAAATTTTTATTTAAATTCCTTCTCTTTTTATTGTATTTTGCAATACTCTGATCTCGGCTTCAAGATCCAATACATCATTTTCGGTAAGTTTTTTGAGATGATTTCTGAAGGAATCCTTAATCAGTACCAGCGTACTTTCCACATCCTTCAGCGTTTTTTTTGCTTCATCGGAAAGATAAGACGTGTTGCTCAGTTCATAATACTTGGAAACAATCCGTTCGGTGGTGTCAAGGTAATACAGTAAAAAGCGGCGGGATTCCTTGATGTCTCTCGGATCTTTCAGGAAATTGTCAAAAATGTCATTGGCAATTGAGCATATTTCCAGAACATCAACCCTTACCGTGTGGTTCATTATCTTAAGACCTGTCTCTTCAATCCTGTTTACCTGCTCCTTGCCTTCGCGTACAATTCTCTTAAGTTCGCCTCTGGTGACTCCTTCACAGACAAATTCATCGTCTCCGGGAGCGGGTATCACCTTTTTCCTGTTTTTAGGGGGCTTAAGCTGTGTTTTTTTCGTCTCCTTAGTCTTCCGGTCGGGCGAAAACATCAGCATGCCGCCGAGAAAAGACAGCCCCCCGGCCAATATTGCGGCAGGCAGGGAACTGTGAAATCCTTCCAGAAAAAGGGCCAAAAAGGTTAAACTGATGATCGTAGAAAGTATAAATCTTAATGCCTTCATCCTTACATCTCCATATCCTTCCGGAATTTTTTATAATGCAAAATTCAAATGAGCAGTAATCAACATTTCAACTTTGCAATATATAATACGCCAATTATTTTGATAAGTATGCAGCGTTACCGAACTCAGCAAATAAAAATCTGGCTTTTTCCCGCATAATATCAGTATTTGGACTACTTTTCCGCAGATATCATTTATATTATACCACACGAAATCTTTATTTGCACCTGAGTCATTCCATTCCTAAAGGATATGATTTCGCCAGCCCCGTAACCGGTGAAATGTCCCCGAAATCAAAAACCATAAGTCCGTTTGGCAGGAATTCCGATTTATTTTCAAACTTGAATTCTGAAATGTAAATCTGATGCCAAATCTCGTTCAGCGATTTGAACTTAAGCCTTGGAAGCATGTCTTTAAGACGGTTCTGATGCTGACTTATCAGCTTCTCTTTTTCTTTCCTGAGGCTGTAATCATTTTTTTGCAGGAACTCGGGAAGAGTCGGCCTTTTCATCGAGCTCAGATAATCATATCTCAAACTTTCGGCAATATCATTGGCAATAAAAGGGTATTCCTGCTTTACGTAATCATACAAAATCCAATAAAGCTCACCTGCGCCGACTGACCTGTCAAGATAGCCCTTTTGCCTCATATAAGAGGAAAGTTTTTCGTAAAATGCGAAGGGTTCACCCAGTGCATAATAAAGTATTTTCATTGTTAACATAAACCTGCCGGAGTTATAAAAAAGCTCCAGGCATTCTTCAATATCCTTAAGTCTGACAAGCTCCGCAGGCGAAATATAGCTGTTGCCAATAATCTCGTAAGGAGGATAACTTCGGTAGCAGATTCCGAACCGTTCCGCCCTGTTTTTCAGTTCCGATCCCCTCAGAAGTTTTAAAAAGCCCAGCTGAAACCGGTGAGCAAACAGGGAATAAACCCGGTTAAACGAAATTCTGAAATTCCCATAACTTTCATAGGGAAGACCCGCTATCAAATCCACATGGACATGAATATTTCCAAAAAATATAAGCCGCTTTAAGGCATCAAAGGCTTTTTCAGTATTGTCGGGCCTTTGAACGGCGGAAAGGGTGTTCCGGTGCACCGACTGAATTCCCGCCTCAACCTGAACCAGGCCTTCCGGCATTTTTTCAAGGCATTTAAGCATGTCATCGGTTAAAAGGCCGGGATCAATTTCAAAATGAAAAACCATCCCTTTATCCCTGAATTTAAGGATATATTGCCAGATATTCAGCGCCCTTTCCTCATTGCAGTTAAACGTCCTGTCGACAAACTTTATGATTTCAGAGCCGCTTTCCGACAATATTTCAATTGCCTCATAAACTTTTTCCAGCGGAAAATACCGTACCCCTTTTGTAACCGATGATATGCAGTAGGCACACCTGAACGGACATCCGCGTGATGCTTCTATATACGCTATCCTGTTTTTCAATGAGCCCTTCTCTATCATTGTGTAGGGCAAACGCAAGTTTTCAAGATTTTTTATTTCGGAATAACTTTTAAGCCACTGAATTTCCTCCGGTCCCGGCGTTCTGCCGTCCTTAATCAAATTCAGAAGCCACGGGAGCTTTTCTTCGCCCTCCCCTGCGATGATATAGTCCACATTCCTGTTTTCGGCAAGCAATCCCCCGTTCTCAAAGCTTACTTCAGGCCCTCCCGCAATTATAATAATACCGGGCATGGCTTTTTTAAGATCATCACTAAGTTTTGAAACAACCTCTATATTCCAGATATAGCACGAAAAGCATACAACGTCGGGATTTTCGGATATGATCCTTGAATATATGCGGTTTATCGGCTCGTTTACCGTAAATTCCAGTATTTCGGTATTCCCAATGCCACTGCATGCAGCCTTTAAGTACAAAACAGCCAGATTTGTATGGACAAACTGGGAATTTATCGCCACAAGCAATGTTTTCATCATCATTCTCCTTTTAAATTTTCCCGCCCAATTCCTTACTGTTTATTTATAACCACCGTGTTTTTCAGATAGCCTTTGCAACAAAAGCTATCACGCGCAGGATTTAAACATCGCCTTCTGCCCCGATATTAACCGGATATGTAAAAAATTATGCCTGAGCAGGAGCTTTGCCTTTTAATCTGTATACAAAAGCAAGGATTTCAGCCACGGCCTGGTACAGTTCAGGCGGTATCTGCTGCCCTATTTCCACGTTTTTATACAGTGCCTGCGCCACTTCCCTGTTTTCAACTATTTCCACACCGTGTTCCTTTGCCACTTCCTTAATACGCATCGCAATATAGTCCTGTCCCTTCGCGATTACGACAGGCGCTGGCGCTTTGTCGGCATCGTACAGAATTGCCACGGCATAATGGGTGGGGTTTGTGATTACCACATCAGCTTTCGGTACTTCACTTAACATTCTGCGGGTTGAAATTTCCCGCATTTTACTGCGTATCCTTTGTTTTGTTTCAGGATTTCCTTCGGTTTCCTTGTATTCTTCCTTAACCTCCTGCTTTGTCATTCTCAAATCCCGCTCATACTGCCACCACTGATACAGAAAATCCAGCACCGCTATCGCAACCATGCACAGACAAATCTTGATCGCGACGTTTATCGATGTGGACACAATATAACCCGCCGCCTGCAGCAAATCCAGATTCATAAGCCTTGCAATGTTATTTGTCTCAGCCTGAATGCTTTTCCACGCCACAACGCCAATTATAATTATTTTTAATATCGCCTTTAAAAGTTCAATTAACCCTCTTAATGAAAAAATTCTCTTTACCCCGTTAATCGGATTTATCCTGCTGAGTTTGGGCTTCAGCGGTTCCGTGGTAAACAGCGAACCGACCTGGGCATAACTTGAACCAACACCGGCAACCAACGACACCGCAAAAAACGGGCCGACAATTTTAAGCAGCTGCAGCATGGTTAAACCCAAAAGCCCCATTATTTCATTAATGGAGCTTGCATTGAAATTTATCGCCAAATTCATGCTTGCCCTGAAAAGCGCCGATGTCTGATTGTATATAAATTCTTTCAGCGCCTTGATTGTGAGAAACACAAACAGTAAGACCAGAGCGGAAGAAATCTCCCTGCTGTACAGAACCTGACCTTTTTTTCGGGCATCCTTCCTTCTTTTCGGAGTTGCCTTCTCGGTTTTCTGACTGTCGGCAAAAAGCTGTAAGTTGACTCTTATCGGCACTCTGCTTTTACTGAATTGTGCTGTAAATTTTTTACTACCGGCGGATCTCAAAAAAACTCATTCACCCCTTATAATTCCCAGAAATTTCACAATCTCGTCCTGCATACCGCCCATCAGTACATGGACGACACTCCTGAATGCCGCAATTGTGACGGTAATTACAAAAAAACCCACGAGTATTTTCAGCGGCAGTCCGACAATAAAAACGTTAACCTGAGGGACGGCTTTCGCTATAATTCCCAGCGCCATGTCTGTTATCAACAGTGCTGCAGTTATCGGAGCGGCAATTTTAAAGCCCACTGAAAACACCGATGTAATGATATCTGCCGCAAAATCCACCAGTGACTGTCCGATAACAATTTTACTCCCTATCGGAAACAGTGTGAAGCTTTCACACAGTGTATAAATAAGAAGGTGATGTCCGTCTATCGCAAGCATCATAAGAGTCGCCAGAATATAATAAAAATTTGCGGTGACGGGTATCTGGATATTCGTCAGCGGATCAAAGACATTGACCATGCCAAAGCCCATATGCATGTCGATAATCTGACCTGCAAAATATATTGAAGTTGTAATCAGGTATGATATATAACCCAATATCAGGCCTATAAGAAATTCCTTTATTACCAGCAGAAAGAAAGACAATAAACTGGAATATTGCCCCAAATCGGGCATCGGTATTGCACTGGAAATAACAATCGCAAGCAAAAAAGAAAAACCGATTTTATAATAAGCCGGTATATCCCTTCTGCCGAAAATCGGAGATACAACAAACAAGCCGGTAACACGGACAAATATCAATAAAAAAACATCCCATAAATCGAGCAATGCATCAAAATCCATACCGGTCTCCCTGCAATCGTCAGTCGGTAATCAACAATAGCCTAATAGTATATAAATCTTAATATATTCTCATAGATCCTTAACGTAAATTCCTTTAAAGTGGTCATAAGCCATGAACCAAATATAAACAGGGAAAGGAAAACGGCCAGAATTTTAGGAACAAAGGAAAGAGTCTGTTCCTGAATTTGAGTTGTAGCCTGGAATATGCTTATTGCCAAACCAACTATTAAAGCCACTCCTAAAAGGGGTGCACACAATTTGATTATAACCAGCACCGCATCCCTTGCAAGGTCCAAAACCAGCTGTTCCATAGCAAACCTCCGTCATGCGAAACCCGGAACTTCGCCCTCTCTGTGTCGGATCCCGTTATCCGAAAGATTGGACAATAGTTCCTATCACGAGATTCCAGCCATCCACCAGTAAAAACAGCAATATCTTAAAGGGCAGCGAGATCATTACCGGCGGAAGCATCATCATTCCCATTGACATCAACGTACTTGCAACCACCATGTCAATTACAAGAAAAGGTATGTACAGCATAAACCCCATTTTGAACGCCGTAGTCAGCTCACTAATCATAAATGCCGGAATAACTACCTTCATCGGTAAATCCATCAGGTTTTCGGGCTCCTCTATCCGGGCGATGTTGGCAAACAGCGCCAGATCCTTTTCCCTCACCTTGGCCTTATTCAGCATAAAATCCTTCATGATATAAGATGCTTTGTCAATCGCCTCTTCCAAAGTTATTTCATTTTCCGACAAAGGTTTTAGCGCCTGTTCATTCAAATCACTCAGAACCGGCGACATAATAAAAAAGGTGAGAAACAGAGCCAAACCGATAAGGACCTGATTAGGCGGCATCTGCTGAGTTCCCATTGCGTTTCTTAAAAAAGAAAGCACGACAATAATCCTTGTAAAGGATGTCATCATTATTATTATTGACGGAAGTACCGACAGTACCGTCAGAAAAAGCAACAGCTTTATGCTGTCCGTAACATCTTCCGGATTATCGGAAGCAGTTATGGTAATTCCATCATTTGAAATGGTTATTCCAGGCTGCGCGTTTGAATTAATATTAAAAACAGTTGTTAAAAGCAATATTACCAGTACCGAAAAAAACAGTTTTTTCCCTTTTACGCACATAACACCTTAAACTTCCTTATCGAAGCTTTTTTCCTGCATTTTTCTAAGTCTCTCTATATTCTCCCTCATTGTTTCATTTCTGTCGGGAGTTTCTTCTTTCTGACTGTTTTGGGGACCCGTCCTTGTTTTTTTCAAATCTTTGCCGACATATTTGTCAAAAATCTCACGGAAATTAAAAGCCGTTTCTTTTTCTTCATTATCCTGCTCTTTTTCAGCAGTTTCGTCATCAATCTCCACTTTGGCCACCGTCTGAAAATCCTTTTTGCCCAATAAAAACAGGAAATGTTCCTTCCCCACTTTTACAAGAACCAAATGTTTGTCCAGTCCAAAACTTACTCTGTCTACAACTTTTATATATTTTGATTTTCCGGCAACAGAAAACTTTTTGCCTATATAGCGCGAGGCCACATAGGCAAGATAAAGCACACAGCAAAATATAAGGAAAATACCTAACAGTTCAAGCATCTGACCTGCACTGCGGGTATTCTCCTGTATGCCGCCCGATGATAAGCATACTGGCAAATACAGCAATTCACTCATTTTTAATTATCCTATCCAACAACCTTTTTGACTGCCTCCAATACCCTGTCGGCCTGGAAAGGTTTTACGATAAAATCCCGTGCTCCTGCCTGAATTGATTCTATTACCATAGCCTGTTGTCCCATGGCGGAACACATGATTATCTTTGCATCGGCATTAATCTTCTTGATTTGTTTAACAGCCTGAATACCGTCCATTTCAGGCATGGTAATATCCATAATCACCAAGTCGGGCGAAAGCTCTTTATATTTTTCAACTGCCTTTAAACCGTTTTCAGCTTCACCAACCACATTGTAGCCGTTCTTCACAAGTATGTCCTTAATCATCATTCTCATAAAAGCCGCATCATCCACGATCAGTATATTAGCCATACCCTGAATCCTCTCCTTGCAATATTTAAACAGTCAATAATATTTTATTTGCAAAATCAAATAAATTCAATCTTTTAAAGCCTTTTTGACGGATGAACTATATCGGTAATTCTTACACCGAAGCTTTCATCTATAACAACTACTTCACCTTTTGCAATATTTTTACCGTTAACAAGTATATCTACCGGTTCACCCGACAGCTTGTCCAGTTCAATAATCGTTCCCTGACCAAATTCAAGTATTTCCTTGATTGTCTTCGTGGTTCTGCCCAGTTCAACCGTAATCTGAAGTGGCACATCCATCAGCAGACTGATGTTCTGCGACCCAACCTGCATCGGCCCTGAATCAAAAGACTGAAACTCCGCAGGTCTCACGTTTACAATCGGTTCATCCGACTGCTTCGTGCCGGGTGAAGCATAATAATTGTTTTGTTGTGCGTCGTGGGTTTGCTGCATAGTGTAAGTTTCCTGCTGAACCGCACGCGAAGCACCAGCTCCTGTTGTATTCTGTTCCGATTTTATTGTTTTCACCTCCCGGTTACCAATCTGTGTATTTATAAGATTAGCAACCATTTCCTTTGCAAACTCAATGGGCAATAACTGCATCATTGAACTGTCAATCAGATCACCGACTTTTAAAGTAAAACCTACCATTACCACTTCCTGCTTTTTGTCAAAACGGATTTTGTCAATGTCCTCTGCAAAATGTACCAGTAACGATTCGGGTGGCGAAATCTCCACTCTTTTGTGAAACATTGACGACAACGATGTCGCAGCAGAGCCAATCATCTGATTCATTGCCTCACTTATGGCGCTGAGGTGCAAATCGGTTATTTCGGTACTGTCATCCACTATTCCGTTACCGCCCATCATAAGGTCGGTAATAACCCTTACATCATGTTCTTTTATAATCAGCAGATTATCTCCTATTATGCCGTCAGTATACTTTATTTTTACCGCAACATAAGGCTCAGGATATTGCTTTGAAAGCTGCTCCCACGTTGTAACCGAAACTTTCGGAGTTGTTATTGTCACCTTTTGTCCCAGCAACATATAAAGCGTGGTCGCTGAGGTCCCCATACTTATATTTCCAATCTCACCCAAAGCATCAATTTCTTCGGCGGTGAGTATGTTTCCCATTTTGTTATTATCATAGTTAGAGTCAGTATCATCACCAATGTCAAACGTACCGCTCAGCAGCGCATCAATCTCAGCCTGGGAAAGCATGTCTCCCATTTATTCGTCCTCCCTTCTGACTACCCCGGTCACTTTAACTGCAATCTTCTTGTTTTTAACCCCGGGTTTACCGTTAAATTTATGCAAAGGACCTACCAGCACCTGAATATCCCCATCTACACGTGTATCCAGCTGTAAAACGTCTCCCACCTGTAATTCCAGAAACTCAGCTACAGTAAGGGTGGTTCTGCCAAGAACCGCAGTTACGGGAATTTGGGTTTGCTCTACCTTTTTCTCAATGGACAGTTTGGTTTCTTCATCGGTTTCCTTTTCTATTATTGAAAACCATATTTTCGTGCTCAGCTTGTCCATCACCGGCTCCATTACCATATGCGGTATGCAAAGGTTCATAAATCCTTCCACTTCGCCGACTTTTACATTAAACGTTGCAAGGGCTACCATTTCAGTGGGATTTATTATCTGAACAAACTGTGCGTTGGTCTCAATAACGCTGAGAGTAGGGTGCACTTCCACGACGTTTTCCCACGGTTCCCGCATATATGTCAGCATCTGGGATATTATCCTCATGAGTATCGCGATTTCTATTTCGGTAAAACCACGAACTTTTTCAATCTTGTTACCGCCTTTGCCACCAAGCACTCTTTCTATAAGCGCATAGGCGAGCACAGGAGATATATCAAGGATAATATTGCCGGGCAGCGGATTAAAATTTATAATAGCCAGAACTGCCGGATTTGCTATGGAGTTTGTAAATTCAGAGAACTGCACCGCTTCCATGGATATTACGTCAATCTGAACCAACGTTCTCAAATATCCCGAAAGAAAGTTGGTTATCAGCCTGGCATAGTTCTCCTGTATAATCTGCAATGTACGCAAATGTTCCTTTGCGAACTTGCTTGGACGTTTAAAATCATGCTTTTTAACTTTCTTTTCCTGTTTATTGTTTTTAAGTTCATTGGCATTTATTTCACCGGCAATCAGCTGTGCCAATAAATCGTCTATTTCGCTCTGGGATAATATGTCCCCCAAACTACTACCTCCTTTTGGCGGTTAAAGCCTGTCTTACTGTGGAAGAATATTCAGCGTAACCTTGTATATTATTTTCTGCTTGGCCTGCTTATTCTCGTTCAGAATATTATTGAAAATCTCCATAAGTTCTTCTCTTGCTTTGGAGCGGAATTCAGGAGCTTTTGCTTCGGTATAGGTTATATTTGCAAAATAGTCTCCCACAGCCTGCTCAAGTTCACTTTTATACAGCGAGATCAGGTTATTGATCCTTTCTTCATTCTTGCGTTTCTCACCCACATCGCATTTGATCGAGATGGAAACCAGCGCGATAGAATCCGGACGATCGGGTTCGTCCTTTAACGCAAACACCTTTTCCTCGCCGCCAAATAATTTAAACTCAGCCAGTTCGTCATCAGCAACATACCGGTCGCTGATTTCGGTACTGACTACAGTGGCTTTCTGATTTTTCATATTGGGATATGATATAAACAAAAAAATTATCAAAACTGCCAACGCCAGAGAAAGCACAGCAATTATTGACAGTAAAACGGTATATACGCCCTTCTTTTCCAATCGGTACACCCCTTATGAAAGATTACTTGTCAACGTCTGTTACGACAATATCACTAACATCACGAAACATAATTTTCCTTTTATATTCTATCACTTTCCGGACAACCTCTTCAACCTTTTCGGCAACAACATACTTTCTGCCGTTCGTAAGCGTAATCACGGTATCCGGGGTTGCCTCGACTGTTTCAATCCACTCACAGTTCAGTATAAACGCTTTATTATTAAGCCGGGTAACTTCAATCACAATAATCACCAGCCCAGTATCAAATATCCTGTACGGTAACGGAAACCGGAGTTCCATGCCGGTTTTCCGTTACCCGTCAGTATGTAAGGATTTACCTCTTCAGATTGGCCAGTTCCTGAAGCATTTCGTCCGAAGCTGTTATAACCCTGCTGTTTGCCTGGAAGCCACGCTGAGTTATAATCATTTCGGTAAATTCCTGGGCCAGATCCACGTTCGACATCTCCAGTGTTCCGGGATTCAGGCTTCCTGCGCCTTCGGTACCGGGTTTCAGTGCTCTTGTGAAATCACCGGAGTTTGACGTGGCAATAAACAGGTTGTTTCCCATTCTTTGCAGGCCTGCGGCATTGTCAAATACCGCAATTGCCACCATTCCCAAAGGCTGTTGTTTTCCATTGCTGTATACTCCGACAATCACACCGTCGGAACCTATGCTGAAAGCTTCCAGCGTCCCCGGCGGATAACCGTCTACCTGAGTGGGTTTTACGGAACTGTCGGTAGCGTACATCGTAAGTTTTCCCAGGTTGAGCTCAAAAGTAAAGGAATCGGTTCCGACGCTTGGATCAGGCGTAACTTTTATTTGAGGAGTAACGCTGTAATTACTGTCATCGGTTATAATTTTTCCTTTGCTGTCGAATTTTATATATCCGGAAGCTGCGCTGTCGCCGCCGCTGTCACCAAAACCTGCTCCGGATGCCGAGATCCTGTAATACCATATGGTCTGAGGTGAACTGCCGCTTGTGTCCACATAGGTCTTCCAAAAACTTATATTCAGTTTGTATTCATTTCCGAGGGCATCGTACACCGATAAAGGAACTATAAAATGCGCATCGTAGTTTTTGCCTTCCCCGTCTTCGGGAATTTGGTCTCCGTTGGTGTCAATTATCTGGCCATTGTTTGAGTTTATGGTGGTATTCGTAGCATCGAGGTTCCCTGCCAGTACCGCCTGGGTTGTAGCCTTTGCGGCAAGCACCCGTTTATTCAGGTTGTATTCGTCTTCATAAAGGTTTATCGGAGTGAGTTCTTCCTCGGTATCAAAAATATAGTTTCCGTTGTCATCCACGGTGTATTTCTGCCAGCCCAGTACGTTTAAACCATCTGCGGTAACAAGGTTTCCGAGTTTGTCAATTGTAAAATTGCCTGCACGGGTAAACATATACGTACCCTCATTGCCGTTTCGTACTATAAAGAAACCTTCACCGTCAATCGACAAATCCGTGGGATTATCGGTACGCTGCAGGCTTCCACGTGTCATAAGCGTATCTATTGAATTCACATTCATTCCAAGACCAATCTGAACCGGATTTGTTCCTCCTCTGCCGGTATCCGGGTCCGGCGCACTTGCTCCGGAAACCGTCTGGGCGAATATTTCGGCGAAGGTAACCCGGCTGGCTTTAAAAGCGACTGTATTTACATTGGCAATGTTATTACCAATTACATCCATTTTCGTCTGGTGAGCTTTCAAGCCTGATACGCTTGAAAACATCGAACGCATCATAATGAATCCCTCCCAAGGTTCCCGTTTCTTCTGTCAGTCCGAAACGGCCAGCCTCCCTCGTCGGGTCCGGCTGTTTCAGAACCTTTTATTCTATATATCGGTTATTTTGTAGCTAAATGTTAATGAAGACACAAATTAATCGGTAAATACGGCTCCGTCAATATTGGTGAATACATTTTCCCTCATTTCACTGCTGTTTAATGCGGTTATTACCGTCCTGTTCCTCACATTCACCACAAAAGCCATCTGATCCATTACTACCAGCGTATCCCTGACACCTTTTGCATCAGCTTTGTCTACTGCTTTTGCAAGTTTTTCCCGCTGGGCCTCGGTAAGGTGCAAATTTCTCATTTGCATACGCATCTGCGCATGCTTTGAAATTTTTATGCCGCCGTTCAGGCTTTCATTGAGAATGTCATGAAAATTTCCCGCTGTCTGTAAATTTGGGTTTTTACGTATTTCACCCGAAGATGTCAGTGAAGGTATACCCTGAACAGGCCTGTTGTTATAAATCATAGCCCGGCGCCTCCCGTTTCACCTGTTTCTTCAGGTAATTCACCTTCCGGCCCGCTCACGGCAGATTCGCCCGAGACATTTTCACCATTATCTCCATTTTCGGCTGATTCATTCGGCAGTTTTGATTCCACCGATCTTAAGGTCTCAAGAATTTGTTTCAGGAGCTGCTGTTCGGGTGAAACCAGATCCACCTTCTCGGTGGACAAAATATCCTTCACCGCGACACGCACGTTATCGAGTATAACGTGGTAACAGCCATTGTTTTCATCTTTTACGCCTTCCCTGAGTATGCCTTCAAGCTTTATTTTCTGGCCGGTTTGCGCATCCTTTGCGGTAAACTTAACTGTTTTTCCCTTCATTCCGTTAAGGTAAGCCTCTTCGCTTTCATATGCCCCTTTATCAATATCGGTAACGCTGAGAATCACTTCATCAAGGGTTGCGTAAACGCCGTCCGTGTCTTTTTCTATTCTCGCCACAATGCCTTCAAGTTCATACGGATCATCGCCGTTAACAAGTACAGTTTTTACGGTGCTCAGCATCCCCAAATAGGCGTTATACTTCTCCAGTTCCACATCTCCGTATTCATTCGGATTTCGAGACACATACGTTATATTATCCAGCGGAACATCATAATCGCCCACTACAAGGTAAACCTTTCCCGCCTGGGATTTTACCGATGTTACTTCACCGCTTACATACCTCACCTGTCCGGTGCTTTCATCAGTCACCGTTGCGGTAATATATTTTCCCAGCAGCGAAAAGCCCATTGAATAGGAAAAAGACTGGTTCAGGTTCTGCATCTGTTCAAGAGCGCTGAACTGAGCAATCTGAGCTATAAAATCCTGATCTTCCATCGGTTCCAGCGGGTTTTGGTATTTAAGCTGCGTAATGAGAAGTTTAAGAAAAGCGTCCTTTCCCAGTTCGTCGGATACTTCACGGGTGGAACTGCTGTTGTTCGAATTAATAATTTCTTCAATGTTGGCCTGTCTGATTGAGCTAACTTCTGCCATAACATCCCTCCTTTCCCTTACGCAATGAGGTTAATTTCCGATCCCGCATATCCGTACAAATCATCAGATAATCCGGTATGCTGGTATGTATTGAGCATATCGGCGGATACAGGCTGCTCTTCGTAAAATACCCTTAAGCCGCCCTGAACGTGACGGTTTCTGTAATCATTTCGGTCATTCCCGTCATTTCTGTCGTACTGCTGTCCTACCGATACCGACAGACTCTGAATGTCCACTCCGCTTTTCTCCAAAGCATCCCTTAGCATCTGCATGTTACTTTCCAGAATTGCCTTTACCTGTTCGCTTTCAGCCAAAAATTTCGCTATTATCTCACCGCGTTCATGGATAACCTGCAGCTGAATTCTGCCAAGGCTTTCAGGCTTTAGCTGAATCACCATTTCGGAACGATCCGACGTTGTAAGTACCTTAACTTTTTCGGCCACCTGATGTATTATGTTTTCCTTATTAATAATGCTGAACTTTTCAGATGGTACATATTTTAATTCACTCATCTGCTCGTTCTGTAAGCTTTGGTTCTCGGCAACACGGCCAAAATCATTCTGTACCTGAGCCGCGTTCAGGCGTAATCTGCCATAAGCGGTTACACTGTCCTCTGTGGAAACCTTCCTGCTTTCGTGTTTTTCCTTCAATCGGTTTTCGGGATTCTGATCTTTGCTGTTATCCTGTTCGGGAGCGCTGGTTTCAACGGATTCCTGAACATCAATATCGCCGTCGGACAGATTAGTTTCACCGCTTTCCGGATTCATGCCGTCATTTACCGTCGTTCGGGCAATAATTTCTGCTTTTAAATTTTCAGCTTCATTGAGCATTTGGGCAATAAGCTCTTCTGTCTGCCCGGCTGCGGCCGAATCAGCGCTTTCGGTTATTACGGTGACATTATTCCCTAAAAGAATCTGTCCAAGCTCGTTTACCAGGTTCTCAAGATTTTCTTTTACACTTACATCGGTGGTGTTATTCATCACGTTAATCAGTTCGGTGATTTTTCTGCTTAAAGCCAGTTCAATCTCGGCGGGGAACGATACCGTACCGGCTGCCTTGTCAGGTTCCACATTCTCGAAGAAAAGCGTGAGCTTATTGAGAACTGCAATTATTTCTTCGATTAAATACAGCAGTCCCTCCGATTCCTTTTCCAAATCCTTCGCATCTGCAACAGGGATTTCCGAAAGCTTGTCCACGCATTTTTCAAAAGCACCGGTGCCAGACTTTACACCGTCTGAAGCCACAGTTTCATACTTTACTTTGCGTTGCATCCCCGATGAAGACAAGGGCAGAGTTCTGTCCTTACCCGCTTTTCCGGCACTATCGACGGCAGCCATGCTTTTGCTCAGGAAATCATAAAAACCTTCCCCTGAAGTCTTTTCCCGGGCGGATTTCACCAAATTCTGCCGGTTGTCAGCAGACAGCAAAATACCGCTTACCGTCACCATTTTTTCACCTCCTTTCAATATTTACCGCTTTTTTGTTATCTTGAAATTTTTTTATCGGCTATCGCTTTCATAAGTTCGGCTGCGAACTTGGGATCCATGTTTTCAATAATTTCGGCTTTTACGTCATTTTTCATCGTTTCCATTAAGTTAACCACAAGTTCCATGTCTTTCTGTCCGAGCTCAGTTAATATTGCGGCTGCATTTTCAGGTTCCATTTGAGTATATGGTACTGCAAGATTTCTATAGTTTTCTTCGGCCACCTGCTGCTTAACGATTTCCTGGTAAAGTTCCCTTGCGTTTTCAGGATTCATTTTTTCATAATATTCCGCAAAACCTTCCGGATTGCCCATTGCTATAAGCCTGTCCAGTTCCTTTTTCTGGGTTTCCAGCTGTTCCAGTTGTTCAAGTATCTTCTTTGAAGTACCCTCATTTTTTTCAAGAATTTCCTGAGCTTCATCCGCCATCGAGGTCCATTTTTCCTTTTCACTTTCCAGTTCGTTTATGCGTTTTTGGGCGTCTTCCAGCTGTTTTGTCAGCTCTTTGTTTGTCCTACGAAGTTCATCATACTTTTCTATAAGCTCCCTCTGGGTCAAATGTCTCGGATCATCGGGATCCTCACTTTCAGGCAGCGGTGGCAGAGCATGTTTCAAAACCGGTATTCTTTCAATGCTGGGCCTGAAGTATTCCCCAAGTCCGCCTATATTATTTTTCAGAAGATAGTAAAAAGTTCCTCCGAAAATAAGCAGAACTATAACTATTGACACCAATATGGTCAGTAATCCGTCCAGGACTGCAGATTTCACATCCTTTCCGTTGCCCTTTTTTGTCCTTGGTGTTAAAGCCCTAATTTCAGCCATGGTCTATCCCCTATGCCTCATTTTGTGGTGTTACAGTTTCTTTAAAACTAACAATTTCATCAACAAGCAATTGCTGCTTTTTCTCCTGTTCCTTTTTAAACTCATCCAATTGCCTTTCTTTAAGCTTTTCAAGGATCTTTTTTTCTTTCATTGTTTCCATTAATCTTTTTCTAATTTTATCGACATTTCTCTTTTCTTCATTAACCCTCTCGATTTGTACTTTTTCCCTGTTCTGGACCACCTTAATATATTCCATCCTCTGCCTCAGCTTTAAAGGCGTGGTTAGTGAAATTCCTTCCTTTCTGAATTCCTGCTGCTGAATGTCAATTTCCTCCCTGATTTCAGAGAGCACCAGCAGTTGCTGCTGGTATTTCTGAACAGCAATGCCCAATTCGTTCTTAATGTTTTTTTCCATCATCTCTTTAAGATTTAAAAACGGCTGAAGCCTGAAACTGAACCGGGCCATTACCCGTTAACCTCCAGTGCTTTTTTCATTAATTCCAGAGTTTCTTCAAAATCAAACTTTTCATTCACACTCTGCGTAAGAAAGGCATTTATATTTCCAATTACCGAAATTGCCCTGTCAATCTCTGGATTGCTCCCCTTTACATAGGCACCCACATTTATAAGGTCTTCGGCTTCTCTGTAGACCGCCAGGTTTTTTCGGATTTCACCCGCTATTTTTTTATGCTCGTCCGTGACAATGTCACTCATTACACGGCTGATGCTTCCAAGCACGTCAATGGCGGGATAGTGGTTTTTATGGGCCAGTTGCCTTGACAAAACCACATGTCCGTCCAGAATACTTCTTGCAGTGTCGGTTACCGGTTCGGTCATATCATCGCCGTCCACCAGCACAGTATATAATCCGGTTATTGACCCCTTATCCGATGTTCCCGAACGTTCCAGTAATTTGGGCATTACAGAGAACACCGAAGGCGTATATCCCCTTGATACGGGAGGTTCGCCTATCGCAAGGCCTATTTCACGCTGGGCCATTGAAAAACGGGTCAGTGAATCCATAAGCAACAGAACGTCATAACCACAGTCACGGAAATATTCCGCGATTGCGGTGGCTACCATTGCGCCCTTTTTTCTTATCAGAGCAGGCTGATCTGACGTTGCCACGACAACAACCGAACGTTTAAGCCCTTCCTCAGTGAGATCCCTTTCAAGAAAATCCCTCACTTCCCTGCCACGTTCGCCGATTAAGCCGATGACAATTATATCGGCTTTCGTATTGCGCGCGATCATTCCGATTAATGTGCTTTTGCCTACGCCGCTGCCTGCAAAAATACCCATCCTCTGCCCCTTGCCCAGCGTCAGCATGCTGTCTATGCATTTAACGCCAAGGGGGAGTACTTCTTTTATTCTTGGTCTTGTTAACGGATGGGGAGGTATATTATCCACCGGATAGAACCCTTCGGCGGGGATATTGCCTTTCCCGTCGATTGGATTGCCAAGCCCGTCCAAAACTCTTCCAAGCAGGCCATGCCCAACCCTGACCTTTAATTCCGTTCCTGTTGCAATAACCTCACTTCCCGGGCCAATTCCGGTCATTTCTCCAAGGGGCATCAATAGGACGTGATTGTCACGGAATCCCACGACTTCAGCGAGAACTTCCAGTTTTGTTCTGGGATTTACGATACGGCAAAGTTCGCCTACCCGGCTTTCAGGCCCCTTTGATTCAATTGTCAGGCCCACAACTTTTGTAACCTGGCCTTTGAAACTGACAAAACGTTTGTCGGTAAGAACCTTTTTGTATTTTTCCAAATTGACCTGAACTTCCATGGTATCCTCTGAACTGATTAATTTTCTTCTTTTGTAACTGTTATTTTTTTTCGTCAGTTCCGCCAAGCAAATCCCTCAGAGTGCTTTCGGCGGCATCAATCTGGGTTTCTATGCTGCTGTCCACAATTCCCATTCCTGTGTCGACAAAGCATTCCCCTTTTTTAAGGGAATTATCCTTGATTATTTCAAAATTTTCCACTCCCTTAATTCCTTCAAAAAGCCTGTCTTTATTTTCAACCACATAGTCGTAATCCTCGTCGCTTACATGAATTAATACCGTATCTGCAAGCGAAGCTGCCGAAACGGCATTTCGAATCAGACCTACAATTACGTCCCTGTTTTGGGAAAGCTCGGTTCCTATAATCTTTTTCGTTATCTGGATTATTAACTCAACAATTTCGCTTTCCATACCCAAAATGGTACTGTCATGAATCTCCTTAGCTTTTCGTTTTATTTCTTCCGCTTCGTCAATCAATCTCTGATAATGCTGTCTTGCAAGAGCTTCTCCCTGTTTATAACCTTCTTGCCTTGCCTTTTCTTCGGCTTCGCTGACAATTGCCGCGACTTTTTCATTCGCTGAATTTAAAATTTCCTCTGCCTTAATTTTGGCATTGTTTACTATTTTCTCAGCTTCCATGCGGGCATTCTGAAGAATTTCATCAACCAAAGGCTTTTCCTCGGCAGCAGCGGTGTCTTCTTCTGTTTTCGCTGCCGCCTCCTCCTTTGGTTTCACTTCTATCTGATAGGGTGTGCCAATATTTATCCTGTAGCCTTTAAGTACATTCCTGCCGCTATACAATTATTTCGTCTCCTCCGCCTCTTGAAATTATAATTTCACCTGCGTCTTCAAGTTTACGTATAATATTGACAATTTTCTGCTGTGCCTCTTCCACGTCCTTAAGACGCACAGGCCCCATATATTCCATATCTTCTTTGATCATTTCTGCCATGCGCTTGGACATATTGCTGAAAATGACATTCTGTACTTCCTCGGTTGCGCCCTTTAATGCAACGGCAAGCTGATAATTGTCCACCTCTCGCAGGAAGCGCTGTATTGAACGGTTATCAAGCTGCAAAATATCCTCGAACACAAACATTCTTTTTCTTATTTCTTCCGCCAGTTCGGCGTCTTCTATTTCCAAAGTCTCCATAATATACTTTTCGGTACCGCGATCCACCGAATTCAGTATATCCACTATTGCCTGCAGACCGCCTGTCGCCGTGTAGTCCTCCGTTACAAGCGACGACAGCTTCTTTTCAAGCACCCTTTCCACTTCTTTAATAATCTCCGGCGAAGTTCTGTCCATTTGCGCTATGCGCTTTGCTACATCGGCCTGCTTCTCCTGCGGCAGTGACGAAAGAACGGCCGCAGCCTGCTGAGGCTTTAAATATGTCAGTATCAGGGCAATTGTCTGAGGATGTTCATTCTGTATAAAATTAATAATCTGGGAAGGATCAGCCTTTCTGACAAAATCGAAGGGACGCACCTGCAGCGAAACGGTGAGTTTATTGATAATTTCCATTGCCTTTTCAGTGCCCAGAGCCTTTTCCAGAACATCCTTCGCATATCCGATACCGCCTTCGGCGATGTAATCCTGGGCCAGGCAAATCTGATAAAATTCCTCCAGAACCTTTTCCCTGTCATGAGGCGAAACACTTCGTATGTTGGCTATTTCCAAAGTCAGCTGCTCAATTTCATCCTCATTAAGATGTTTAAAAATTTTTGATGATAATTCAGGACCGAGAGTAATCAGTAACATTGCAGCTTTTTCTCTTCCTGAATATTCTTTTGTGCTACTGTTTCCAACTGCCATATTTTTTCACCCCCTCAATCCCAATCTTCAGCAAGCCAGTTCCTTAGCACCTGGGCAACTGCTTCGGGTTTCGCCTCCACATACCTCTGAATCTGGCGTTTCAGCTCGTCTTTTTCTTCAAAATCTATCTCGGGCAACCTCTGTTTTCCGGTATCCTCCACAGCAAGCTCCGCTCCCGCAAGCGCAGCCTCATCAAGTGCCAGCGGAACCTCCTGCTCGGCAGCTTTCCTGCCTTTCGGTATCATCAGTAAAGCCATGATACCAAGCAGAATTGCCATTAATACGTAAAGACCGTATTTCTCAACAAAGTTATTGAATCCATTGGATTCAATATCTGCAACCACTTCAGGAGCAAGTTTTTGTATACTGACTGAAATATTGCTCGTGGGAATTCCCATAGCATACCCTGCATCCTGCTTGATCTGTTCAATAAAATCACTGGTAAGCGCATCGGCATTTTCAACCCTGTGACCGTACCACAGCGTTATAGTGGCGGTTGTCTCTTCGGGCACAAGTTTTCCAAGGGCTTTTTTGCTTTCAATCTGTTTTTCGTTATATATGCGCTCTTCGATGTTATGTTCTTTTTTATACGAAGAAGTGCCTCCCGATCCAATCTGGTATGTGGCCGTTCCGGGATTTGAATCAATTCCGGGTGCGGCCCCCGACTGACTGCCTTCAGATTTTTCCTCCAGGGTTTCCCTTGTTTTAATGAAACCTTCGCCATCGCTGTCAGGGGCGCTGTATTGTATTTCAGTGCTGTTCAGCACGTCAAAGTCCAGCTTTGCACTGACGGTAACACTCATTGTGTCAAAAAAGGCATTCTGCGCTATACCGATTTTAAAATGATTGTACACCTTCTGCTCAAGTTCAAGCTCCCTTTGCCGTCTTAGCTCTTCCTGGGTATTTGCATTGTACATATCACTGTCCCGATTAATATTCAGCGGGTTTAAATTTTCATCGACAATGGTTATGTTCTCCTTCGGAATTCCAATTGAAGCCGCTACCACCCTGGCAGCCGCCTCTATCTGTTCAGCCGTCAGCGGCGCTTTTGTTTTTAATGCCACAAAAGCAGAACCTTTGTCGCCGGATTCTCCCTTGTAAGCCCAGTATGTTTTCTCAGGCTTTGTATACTGTACCGACGCGTCAACGACATTTTCAAATTTTTTCAGTTTATATACAAGGTTGTTTTCCTCAAACTGTTTCCAGAGTTTTTCCTTGTCTTCCTCTGTAACGGTAAGAGACAGTTTTGACCAGCTCTTGTCGAAAATAACATCAGGACTTAAAAGCCCTGCCTCACTCGCCAGGTCAAACTCAATGTCCTGTTTTTTCCGGCTGTCGACATATATCTGATTCTCGCCTTTTTTGTACTTTATCCCATGGGAATCAAGATATTGCACAATTGCTTTCAAATCATACTCATTTCCGCTTTCAAGAAGCGGCACATACTCCGTCCTCAAAACAAAAAACAGCGTTACCACTACTGCTGCTGTTATAATTCCCGCCGTTATGAATATACGAGTTTTCTGACTTTTATCCAAATCATTCCAGTAGTCTTTGATTTTGTTCCACAGACTGACTAACCCTTCCGGCATGCTTTCTTCCCTCCACAGCGGCCTTTTCTTTTGTTGATATATAATCTAACAAAACCATAATCAGACCTGCATCCTCATAATTTCGTTATAAGCGTCAATTACCTTGTTTCGTATTTCTATCATTAACTGCAATGCGATGGATGCCTTTTCGGCCGCAATTAACACAGAGTGAATATTATCGGTTTTCCCCGAAATAAAATCCGAGGTAATGGCATCAGCCTCCTTTTCCAGTTCACTTACTCTGTAAATTTCATTCATCAACATATCCCGAAAACTTATACTCTCTTTCTCTGCCACTTTATTCAAAGCGTTATTTACAGACATGTTGTCCATAACGGACGATACTGCTGAAACGTTCATTTCTTACCTCTCCTTATTCGTTTTTAACCGCCTGTTATCATTTACCTATTTCAAGTGCTTTCAGTGCCATGGATTTGGTTGTGTTTATCGAAGTGATATTTGCCTCATAGGCTCTTGAAGCGGATATTAAGTTTACCATTTCGGTAACGACATCCACATTGGGCATCTGAACCATCCCGTTTTCATCCGCATCAGGATGACCGGGATCATAAACACTTTTAAATGGAGACTGATCTTCCACAATCGCAGCCACACGTACACCACCGGCACTGCTTCCTGACAGTTTACTGCCGGCCTCCGACAGATATGTAGAAAACGGCATGTTCCCGTTCATGGCTTCAAAAATGACGGTTTTTCTTCTGTATGGAGTTGCGTCCTCGGTCCGTGTGGTATTGGCATTGGCTATATTTTCTGAAATAATATCCATTCTCAACCTCTGCGCCGTCAACGCAGAAGCACTTGCATGCAGCGCACTGAAGTAACCCATTTTACATTATCCTCCTTTTATAATTGTGCGTATCTTGTTGAACTGACTGCTGATTCGATTAATAAGGGTATAGTACCTTATCGTGTTCTCAGCCATAATAGCCATTTCTCTTTCAATATCCACATTATTACCGTCAAGGCGGTAACTGTAATTGATGTTATCATAAACCACCCTGATACCGTCATTGTTTGAAAGTTTTGAGTTAAAATTTGAAATGCTGCCATGTTTTAACTCAGAATTGAGATAATTTTCAAACTGCACGTCTTTTCTTTTATATCCGGGTGTGTCAACATTAGCAATATTCTCCGAGATGATCTCATTGCGCTTCCACGCGACATCCAATGCTTTCTCTATGCGAGTGTCTGCAAAAAGCAATTTAGTTACCAAGCAGCTCACCCCTTAATACCTTCTCTTCCGTTAAAAAGACGTGTACATATAAATTTTCTATCAGATATATTATCATACTAAATATCGGAATACAACAAAATGATATAAAGTGACAATCGAATTTTGTTTTATTTTTAATAATTTTGAGGAATATTTTATATACAAAATTAATATTGAAATTTTTTGTGAAACTTTTTTAAATGTAAGCCAAATGCACCATAACTTACTACTCATATTAAACTTACTTTAAGCCATAATAGGTAGTGAGGAGGTGAAAAAGAAGATGGCAAGAAACAATTCAAGAAGCAGAACAGCTTTTGAAAACATGAAATACGAAATTGCAAGCCAGTTAGGTATCAACCTCAAACAGGGTTACAACGGTGACCTGACTTCAAGAGAAGCAGGAACAATAGGTGGTAATATAGTTAAGAAAGTTTTTGAGAGCTACACCGGAAACCAGTATCCTCAGTATGACGTTAACAACAAGCAGCAATAAAGAATAACATTCTTTGCAGCAACAATATACGTCCCTGTCACCGACCGATAATTCCCGCTATGAGGCCATAATGCAGACTTGCACCGACCAAGCCCATAGCCGACATAAAGCAGCAGGAACTTAAAAAGGTTCCTGCTGCTTTTTTTCTTCTTTCTTGTTTTTGTTTTTTTCTTCCTCTTCTTTTTTGTTCATAATAACGGGCACAATTTTATCCAGCATGCTTGATATGAAATCCATAAAACGATCTATTGTTGTATTATGTTCAACAGGTAAAAGCTTAATCGTATTATTTTTACCCACCACAAGAAAAGCAACAGGGTGTATTTTTACTCCTGCGCCGCTGCCTCCTGCAAAAGGGAAGCCGTTATTATCGGAATCGGACTTGGAATCGTTCTGTCCCTGATAGTCTCCGCCGCCTGCTGCAAATCCGAACGTCACACGGGAAACCGGAATGATGACTGTATCGTCTGCAGTCTGTACGGCATCCCCTACAATAGTATTGACATCCACCATATCACGGATGCTTTCCATGGCGGTTTTCATTAATTCATCTATTGGATGCGTTCCCATTTTTTCACCTCCCTGAATGTTTAACTCACTGTTTATCCTTTACAATATTGGTTTAAACTATTCAGTTTTATTGTTAATTTTTGATTCCAGCCAGTATCGTGCCAACAGAAGCAATGCTTTAAATATGACCACACGGAAAATTATCTGAAATATGAATTCAGTTTTATCATTCTGAAAATCAGGATAAAAAGCATAATTCTGATGTTCGAAAGTGAAATGTTCCGAAAGAAAAAGGACGGCAAACTGCCACAGAATAATGAAACCCCCATAAAGAATTGCGTTCGCAGCCGCATCATCAACAGAAAACGTACCCGTAAGAGAAAATTTTTCTATATGGACCGCCTTGCCGTTTTTTTTCCTCATTGCCGTACGAATAATCCCCAGAATCCTTCCACGTTTTTTTTCGCCGCCTTTCGTCTTTTTTCTTTTTTTTTCTGAATTGCTTTTTATTTCAAGAATTTTTATATATTTAAACACAATTCCTTTGACGGTATAGCTTATTCCTTCACTTCCGGCCGTAAATTCTATGGATATTCTTAAACTCATAAAAAGCGCAACAATTATAAGCGCAATAATGCAAAAAACAACCGGGAGGTACATTTTTCCCACCTCCCGGTTATTTTATCCGTTCAATACACTTTATATACCCAAAATTTCCTTAATCTAACGCTTTATCCATATTAATCCCGATTCCTAATCCCTGTCGCAATACAGATTTGTACCGCCGGTTGTGAGCTTTGCCGCCCAGATACACGCTCTAAGCCCGTTCCCGGGAATGTCGCATTCATATCTGGATGCGTAAGCTTATAACCCGCTAATCCACGGGCACGTCATTCATTACAACCTGAATTTCATTCATGCTTAACTTGGGAAGGTCATTAAGGGAGCTGAAACCGAACACCCGGAGGAACTCCTCCGTGGTACCGTACAGTTTCGGCCTTCCCGGCCCTTCCTGCCTTCCTATTTCGCATATTAAATTCTTTTCTAAAAGGGTTGCAATCACATTGTCGGAATTCACCCCGCGTACCTGTTCCACATAAGCTTTCGTTACCGGCTGGTGATAGGCAATTATTGCAAGTACTTCATAGGCCGCTTGAGACAGTCCCTGTTTTTTCCTTCCGGTGCCCAAATACGCTATGTATTCTTCATATTCCGGTTTTGTGCACAACTGATAATTCGAGCCCAGCTGCCTTAGCATGATTCCCCTGTTTGAGTTTTTATACTTTAATTCCATGCCGGACAGTATGCCCGCAGTGGTTTTTTTATCCTGACCTATAATTTCAGACAGCTTTTCCAGCGGGACCGAATCACCCGCAGCAAACAATACAGCTTCCAGTACGGCTTCAATTTCCCTTAAATCATCCATACCGCTGTTTATCCCTTCCTTTGTACTTTAGGCTCTATATAAATCTCACCAAACTCTTCCTTCTGATAAATGGTGGCCCTGCCCATTTTCGCAACTTCCAAAGTGGCAAGAAAACCTGTCGCCACTTCAATACGGGACATATGCTTTAAATTATATAACTGGGAAAAACAAAGTTTAACACCCCGTTTCAATCTTGCCAGCAATTCCTTTATCTTGAGTCTCAGCGAGACCTGTTCCCGCCTTAAAATTCTTTCCATTTTATGTGTAACGTCGTTCTGCCTTTCATAATAATTCTGCATGCATTTCAGATAACATTCCTTCAGCATCAGCGGCGATACATCCAGTATTTCTTCAAAAACTGATTCCGGAAGGGCTTCGGGGAGTTTATAATAAACCCTGCTCCAGATTTGTTCCCTTTCTTTCAGTATCTCTGCAAACTCTTTTATTCTTTTGTATTCCACAAGTTTAACAACCAGCTCCTCCCGTGGATCTTCTTCCTCCTGCTCTTCCTCCTTCCTGGACGGCAGCAGGAGTTTTGACTTTATATGCAGAAGTGTTGCCGCCATTACAAGAAATTCACTGGCTATTTCAAGATCCATCTGCTGCATCGCAAAAAGATATTCCATATACTGGTCGGTTATTTCCACTATTGGAATATCATAAATATTAATCTGGTTTTTCTCTATAAGGTAAAAAAGCAGATCCAGAGGCCCTTCAAAATTCTTCAGTTTAATAGTGCATACGTCGGCGGGCGAAGCTGTATGCTCAAATCCCATAAACACCCCTCACAGAAAAAGTCCGATAATAAGATCCACACACCAGATCATGCTTTTGGCAATTGGCTGGGTGAAAAAAGAAATAACCGTGCTTAACGCCGAAGGAAAGGCCAGAACTATGACAAGAAAAATCATTCCTACATACCTTTCATACTGCATATACCGGAAGTACTTATCATAAGGCAGAACACCGTAAAGAATTTTTGACCCGTCCAAAGGCGGTACAGGCAGCAGGTTAAATATAGCCAGGTTAATATTAACGGTAAAAAACAATAACAAAAAGCTCATGAAATACGTCGCAAAGGCATCTCCCGCAATTATGCTGCTGTAGCTTATAACATAAGTTATCTTGTACAGAAAAACCCCTATAAACGCCATCGCCAGGTTGGAAAGCGGCCCGGCGAAACTAACCAGCATTGTTCCCCTTTTTCTGTCCCTAAAATAAGCGGGGTTTATCGGTACGGGTTTTGCCCAGCCAATCCTTGCAACAATCATCATTATCGTACCTATGGGATCGAGATGCCTGAAGGGATTTAAACTAAGCCTCCCTTCGTTTTTTGCAGTCGGATCCCCCAGACGATACGCCGTATAACCATGAGCAAACTCATGCACTGTTAATGAAATAAGCAAAACTGGCACCATCAACAGGTAATCTGACAAATTTCCCCTAAACATTCCCTACTCCTTCATTAAAAATGAAAAATGTCTGTAATGAATTTAACCACCGGCTCAATAAAAACCAAAATACCTGCCACAAACGCGGTAACCGCCGATATCAGAACGGCACCTGCCAGAAGGTCCTTAACTTTTTTAGCCTCGGCCGAATATTCCTTTGTTATCATGTCCACCAAAACTTCGCCGGCGGTGTTCACAAGCTCGCATACAAGCACGAAACCTATCGCAAAAATTAATGCAAGCCATTTTTCCAGCGGAAGCCTGAAAAAAAATCCGAAAATACATACCAGCAAAGTTGCGAAACAGTGAATTTTAAAATTTCTTTCACTGACAAATGCCTCTTTTATCCCCTGACCGGCGTACTTGAAACTATCCCTCAACGTTCTGCTTTTCATACCTTTCCCCGATTTTTCATCTTGGCAGGCCGATTGACTCCAGAATTTCTTCCTGCCGTTTTTTCATTTTTTCTTCCCTTTCAGGTATATTATGATCATAGCCCAGCAGATGTAAAACACCGTGAACAGTCAAAAACGCCAGCTCCCTTTCAACCGAATGTCCGTAGTTTTCAGCCTGTTCAATAGCTCTCGGAACCGATATTACAATGTCGCCGAGAAAAAGCTTCCCGTCATCCATGTCTATTTCGGTAGGTTCGGTAATAAATGAGCCGTCCTCCATATCAAGCATCGGAAATGAAAGAACATCGGTCACACTGTCTTTTTTCCTGTATTCGGCGTTTATTCTTCTAATCTCGTCATTTTCAACAAGAAGGACCGAAACAAGAACGGGAAATTCCACCTTCTCAGCCGCCAGTACCGCTTCCGCCGCTGTCGTAACAAGTGCCCTGATATGCTTAATCGGAAGGTATCTCTTCTTCAGTTTGTTTTGGATTACCACTTTCATTTTCCTTCTCCTTTTTATCATCCATAATTTTACTGATTTCGTCCAGTTCGTTCAATGTGGTTTTCTTCTCAAGTTCCGGATATTCTGTTCTTTCATGGAAGAACCCGCTCAGTACCGTCATGAACGCATTCGCAATTTCATTCAAATCCTTCAGCGTCAAATCACAGTTATCCAACTGTCCGTCATCCAGTTTATCCTTAATAATTTTCCTGATCAAGCCCTCGATCTTGCCCTTTGTCTTATCGGGCAAGGACCGGACCGCAGCTTCCACCGAATCGGCCAGAAGCACAACAGCGGCCTCCCTTGACTGTGGTTTCGGGCCTTCATACCTGAAATTGCTTTCCTTTACCTCGGTCCCCTTTTCAGACTGCTTGGCCTTGTGGTAAAAATAGGCCACCAGTGTTGAACCGTGATGCTGTACTATTATATCACGTATTGCCTTCGGAAGTTTATATTTTATTGCAAGCTGCTCGCCGTCTTTTGTATGGGAAGTTATTACAAGTGTGCTTAAATTTGGCGTTATTCTGTCATGCGGGTTTTCCGACATCTGATTTTCCTTGAAAAAGTTCGGCCTTTTCAGTTTACCCACGTCATGGAAATACGCACCAACCCTTGCGAGTAACGCATTACCGCCTATTTGCCTTACGGCGGCTTCGGCCAGATTACCAACCATCAGACTGTGGTGATATGTTCCTGGCGCTTCCAATAACAGACGTTTCAGAAGCGGATGATTCGGATCGGCCAGTTCCAGAAGTTTCAGCGGAGTAATCATATTAAAGATTCCTTCAAAAAACGGTAATATTCCAATTGCAAGTATAACCGAAAGGATTCCGTTTATGAAGGAAATTCCGCCCTCATAAAGGATGGAGATCCATTCCTTTTTTTCCATCATTCCTATACAAGCCACCACCAGAATATTAACCGTACCCGTAACAAGCCCCGTCAGTGATATTTTTCTCCTCTGATTTGCATTTGCCGAAAGAAAGGCGGCTATCGTACCACTTATGGCAAACATAATCAGAAAAGTGAAGTTATCCCTGAACATCAGCGATACCGCCAGCGTGGTAATCAGATTAACCATGACGGCAATCTGTATGTTAAGGAAAACCACAGTCAAAACCGGTGCGATAAAGCCCAACGTGATATAAGACTGATATTCGGGAATAAACTCCTTTGACATGAAAGCCAGAAACACGGTCAGTACAATGACACTGGCAATAAACATCAGTTCATTTCGGCTCTCAAAGGTCTTTCTCGCAAAATGTCTCAAAAACAGCGCAAGAATAATCCAAAGCATTAATAGGATACAAAACACTGCTACAAGGAAAAGGTAGTCCGGTCGGTTTTCTTCGTCAAGAAGACCAAGCCTTCTTGCCACATCAAGCTTATCGGCTGTTACAATGTCTTCCTTTCTGATAAATCTTTCGTTTTTGTATATCATTACAGGATTTTCAAGTTTATAGGCTTCAATGAAATCATTTTTCTGTTTTTCGGTCGCTGCCTCATCCACCATGCTGTTGGGTACAAGCACGCCTGAAAGAATATACTTCGCGACCTGCTGCATTTCAAACGAAGCGACTTTTTCCTCAATTTCGGCAGTAAAATTCTGAAGTACTTCTGAAAGATTTTCCTCCGTTATCACCGTAGTGGTTATATCGGGCATTATCTGTTTAACCAGAAAATCTTTTAGCTGCCTGATATCGGCCTGTGAATCGCGCCTGAAAAGATATTCCTGAAGCTCTTCGGGCAATTTCGCAAGAATCGGATTTTCCACACTGACATTTTCCCGTTCCAGAAGTTCCGAAAGCCCATGTTCATTGCCCGATTCCATTACCGGAATAATTTTTGACCTCAGATTATCAAGAGAATCAAAAAATTCGTATATATTACCCAGCATCTGTGTATTGGCCAGCTCCAGTTCCTTAATAACCGGAGGTATTTCCTTCACCCGCTCCAGGGCGAGCTCTTCTGTTTTCATGGTATTCTCTATATCCCTTGGAGCACGTATGTCAAACCCCGAAGCCATTCCGAGGGTAAGCTTGTACTTTCTTGGAGCCGCACCCTCGGATATCATGATAAAAACCAGAACAAGCGAAACAGCGCCGATCAGTATGCGCTGAAATGTGTTGTTTTTCAAGACTTGTCCTATCTTTTGATATCTTTCCTTATCATTCTTTTTCTTTTCAGCCATGCCATTCACAACCTTTCACCCTGCAAAAAGCCCGTGCAGCCCTATTCTTTCTCCTTTTCCTGTTCTTCCCGGACACGGTTTTCATACTGTTCATACGCATCAATAATTCTCTGAACCAGTTCATGCCTTACGACGTCCCGCCCCGTTAAGTAGACAAATTCAATGCCTTCGACACCCTGTAGTATTTTTTGTACCTCCACAAGCCCGGATTTTTTGCCCCTGGGAAGATCTATCTGCGTGATGTCACCGGTTACAACGGCCTTCGAACCCATACCAATTCTGGTTAAAAACATCTTCATCTGCTCAGGGGTGGTATTCTGAGCCTCGTCAAGAATAATAAACGAATCATCCAGTGTACGGCCACGCATATATGCCAACGGTGCCACCTCTATAATGCCTTTCTCCATATTGGTCATATATGCCTCAGGTCCCATTATCTGATACAATGCATCATATAAAGGCCTCAGATACGGGTCCACCTTGTTCTGCAAGTCTCCCGGCAAAAAGCCAAGCCTTTCACCCGCCTCAACAGCCGGGCGGGTCAGAATTATCCTGCTTACAGCTTTTTCACGAAAGGCTTTTACCGCCATTGCCACCGCCAGAAATGTTTTCCCGGTACCTGCCGGCCCTATACCAAAAACTATGGTGTTTCTTTTTATTGCCTCAATATACCTTTTCTGTCCATATGTTTTAGATTTAATTGGTTTGCCCCGTGCAGTAATACAGACAAGATCCAGTGGCAGACCGTCAGTTTCGTCAATATTTTCTCCGTTGATTGACAACAGATATTTCACATTCTGGGCTGTTATTGTCTCGCCGTGCTTGATCAGTTCCAAAAGTTTTTGAATTACCTCCAGAGCCTGATCAACTCTGGATTCAAAACCCGATATTTTGACCTCGTTTTCTCTGTTGGTAATTTTCACATCCAGTGTGTCTTCTATAATACGTATATTCTGATCAAATTGCCCGAACAGGTTCATTTCGGTCTCAATATCAGGTATCTCAATATTTTTTTCTATGACTGCTTCCATTAATTCCCTCCAATTTCCTGTTGCATTGCTATATTTTCCGTACATTCAACAGTGACCAGCAAATATTCCTTTCCGTCGGAAGTAAAAATCTCCATCTGCCGGTCAACTATTTCAGCGTCCGCAGGCAAAATTTCGGATACTTTATCCATTGCCGTTTTTTCGGCCAGTCTCCTTGCCTCCTCCTTATCAAGGAATTCCTCTTCCTCCTTCAGTTCGTAATGTTTTTCTATTATCAGGCCCAACGGAAACTTAAAATGGTTCATTATAACGGGAGCCTTATCCACAATGTCCTTTTCATATAACTCAAACGGGTTATTTCCCGAAGGAAGCCTGATTTTAAAATCAAGAAAATACATACTGTATTTGTTCCACTCGTGACCCGTCCTTATTCTGTTAATTTTTTTCTCTGGTACATCCACTTTCACTTCGTACCAAGTACGGGCCAAAACCTCACCCATTGCATGAACGTACCTTGTGCCCGCTTCCGGATTTTTGCTTTCCATCACTCCTGAAATAAGAACCTGCCCTTTTTTTACCGTGTCTCCTTCCTTAACCTTTTCCAAACCGTTTTTAGCCCTGACCGAAATAACTATTCCGTCTCTTTCCGCCACCACATTACAGGGCTGGTCCATAGGCACAACACGCGGGGGTTCAATGCCTTCCCTTACGGATATAATAAGTTTCGTCCCCTTTAATTCAACCCCCACCCAGGCCAGTCCCCTGTTGTTCAGCATCAGTTTGTCCGCCACATGTTTCGGGTTTATCGATCTTTTTGTTGCACCCCTGAATATCCCCATTTCATTCAGCTGCTGCATCAACGTCTCTCTGCTCAGGTTGTAGTTTCCGGTAATTTCAACCGACCAGATAATCGAAGTCATCAGGTATATCAATACAGCAAAAACAATTAACCCGGCAACAAATCCCTTTCTTTTCTTATATCTCCATATAATATACGGTAAACCTTTTTTGGCTTTAATCCGCACCCGGCACCGGGACTTTCTGGCGGCAGACCGCGCATTCTTAAAGCCCCGTATGCTCATTTTCATAATGACTTCGGTCGGGCTGAGTCTTTCAATATCCCACAACAAAATCTGCCTTCGGGTGCAGATGTTTATAAACTTTTCAACCGAAAGCCCGCTTACAATAATAATAACATACCCTTTTAAATAATGCCATAACCGAATAAGGAACATACAACCTCCATGAACCGTGCTTTATCGCGTTTTTATTCCCGGTACTTAAACCACATAATCTATATTGTCTATATCACCGGTTATGATAATGTCCTCGTTCGTGATCTCCCTGATTCTCATATTTTTGCCTGTAATTGTAATAATCCCGTAATTTGAATTAATTTTTACAATTTTGCTTGTAAACTCAATAATGCCGCGGTAATTCTCGATAAAAACTTCCTTTCTGCCAACCGTCGTTACCTTTGGCCGGTCGGAAACAACTTCCTCCGGTATCTCCAGCATTCTTGCCACTTTCTCCTTCACGGTATCGGCTTCTTTCTTTTTTTTTGCCGTTTTACCGCCTTTTCTTTTTTTCATTCGGTTTCACCCCGCGCTATTTTAATGAGTTCAAATACATCTCCGAACTCATACCCTTTTTTCCTCGCATCGGTAATTATATGTTCAAGGGCCTGGGCATTGTCACTGGAGACGGCATGAAGAAGCAATATAGCACCGTTATGAAGGTTGGACATGACATTGTTATAAGCGTGCTCCCAGCCTTTCTGGCTGTTCCTGTCCCAATCCTTGTAGGCAAAACTCCAGAACACATTTATATATCCCATCTCCGAAGTAACTTTTAAGGATCGCTCACTATACTCGCCCCGCGGCGGCCTGAGGAAAATCATATGCTTTTTGAATTTTTCATAAAATACCCTGTCAAGCTCCGCCACTTCTTTCTTTATTTTTTCATCACTGAGGGTGGGAAGGCTGGGATGACTTACCGTATGGTTTCCCACCGCATGTCCTTCTTCCACCATTCTCCTGACCAGGTCTTCATGTTTGTTAAGATATGGGCCGGTTATGAAAAAAATTGCGTTAACATTGTGTTTTTTTAAACAGTCAAGGATACCGGCGGTATACCCCGCCTCATACCCCTCGTCGAAGGTAAGGTAAATCACCGGTTTATCCGTGTCGGCTATATAAATGCCGTTATATTTTTTCAAAAGCTCGGGGGCTCCCGGATCGGCCTTCGGGGTTTCATTGTTTTTGGCACGTACAATCCCCCAGCTTCGGACGCGGTTAAATTCATCACTGCCCGCAACTTCATAAACAGCGGACACAGGTAAACCGTTTTCTGACAGAGAGGTGATTTCATTGTCAAAATCAAGGTCACTGAAACTTAGCTGAAAAAGAGTCTTGTTTCCTGCCTTCCTCAGTGAATTTGCTTGAAATACATAAGCTGTTGTCAGTAAAACCGTTAAAATAACCGGAGTTATTATGAAAAGCGCAATTTTCCTGTTCATACCTTTTTACCCAATAAAAAAAGAGCAATCTTCTTACGCAGCCCTTAGGCTGCCTAAGAATCCGAACGGATTTTGTCTGTAAAACAACAATCCTTTCTTATTGCTCTTTGAAATTCCTATTAATATATATATAGATTTGTTTATAAAATAATTACCTGCCTATTTGTCAGTCAACCGGAGTCAGGAGGTCATAGCGCAGCACCGTACCGTCATTGCGGACTGCCGGTATGATTATATTATCATCTTTCTTGATGTCAACTTTTATATTGTAATACTTTAGCATATCAACAACACCCGCCATAACGGTAAGGGAGTTTTCAAGTTTCTGCGGATCGGCAATGGCTTTTATAACATAAGGCGGCAATAACTTTCTGCCGTTAACCACCATGTAACTTCCCACCCGCCTTACCTCGCTTGTGGCAATAATCCTTTCATCATTTACCGAAAGAGCCTGAACGTCGGCTGCCCTTAATTCGTTCAGAACGGACAGTATGCTGTAATCGTCTATAGGGGTATTATCCATGCTTTCAAGGGTTATTATTAAGCCTTTTCCCTTAACCGTCTTCAATCCTGCAAGAATTTCCAGCTTCTCGTTCTCCTTTTTTAATTTCTGTATTGTTTCATTTTCACTGTTTGTCCCGGTACGAAGGTTTTCCAGGTCTTTTTGAAGTTCATCTATTCTTTTCTGCAGTTGCTTGTTGTTCTCCTGCTCGCGCAAAAGGTCGGTTATAAGATCATTAACACGTTGCTGTTCATACACAGCCATTGTATTGTTTATTTTAACGCTCCTGTACTGCATTGCAACCATTATCCCCAGTACAAGGCAAACAACGGTTAAAGCCGCTTCTCTGAAAAACTTCATTTCTCCACAACCTCCAGCCCGGATATCATATCGTCAATACTTCCATATATTTTATATCCAGGTATCAAAATTTCGTTTTCCTTGCGTACATCCACCTGTATGTTATATATTTTCATAATTACCACCGCTTCACTCTGCTCAACGGCATTATACAACCCGTTGGGATCGCCGATTGCCTTAATTACATAAGGGACCGGATACCGTTTATTGTTAATGAGTATTGTAGGTCCAACACAGAAATGCTTGCTGGTAGCTATAATGCGTTCGTCATTTATCGATATGGCCTGGGCTCCCGCAGCCCTTAACACGTTTAATATCTGAACGATGTCCATATCGTGGATAATTAACTGGCTTGGATCAATTTCTCCCCTTGCAGGCGCGTCGTTTAACGTAATGACAATGCCGCTGCCCTTTACATCGGTAAGGCCGTTAATTACCATAAGTTCATTTTTTCTGTTCAACAGCTCATTAATTATCGGATTTCCGTCATTACTGAGCTGCCTTATTATTTCATTTTTTTCCTTCTCCAGCCTCTGCAGTTCTTCCAGCAGCTTTATGCCCTCACTTTTCGCCTGTTCCAGTTCATAAGAAAGGGTCTGAACAGATGTCTGCCCCGAAGAACTCTGCTGCTGAGCCAATAATATGGTTCTGAACTGCATTGTTATTATCATGCCGAAAAGGAGGAATACTACAAACAGAACCCCTTTTGTTTTGTGCATTATATCTCTCCTCCCTTTCCGTAAAACCTTTAACAAAACTTATGACGGTTCTTTCGCAAAAAGAAAAGCTGATCGCTTCCCCGCTGCAAACAAAGCCAGGGGTTATGATTATATTGTAAGTATTTTTGCCTCCATATACAATACTTTCCCAACAGGTACATTTTGAAACGTCTTGCCGGGAAAGATAAAACACGCCGCTGCGGTCATGATTCCTCAGAAATTGCACAGCTCAAATAAATTATAACTCTCCACCGTTTCTATTACTTCCTGAATTGAATTTAAATTGAAATGAGAAAGTATTTTCTGTATTTTCGGAAAAACTTCGCCGTTATTTTCGGTCACTTTGTCCAAAAGGGAAAGATCCCGGCGTAAAGTTTTTAATAACTCTATCTCATCTTTTGAAAGGTGCGAAATTGCATGCAGCGTATATATCAGGCTCAGCCTTTCGGCTTTATATTCGGGTAAAAAATCATACTCCTTTTTCATGGCCTTTCCTCTCCAATATATTACATTGCCGATTATTGCCATAAAAATAATATTATAAACGTCTTTAGCCAAATTTCACCCGATATTTTATCTTTACTTTGTATAAAATATACAAATATATTATATAAAGCAACAATATTATTTAGCAATGTAATATATAGAGAGAAAATTCATATCTGATGGTGGAAATTGCACAAAAATTCTATTCGCCGGGAATAACTCCATCATTAAGCCATTCCAGGAACTGTTCCTCGGTTATAATCGGAATCCCCAATTCCTTTGCTTTTTTATTTTTTGCTGAAGTTGAATTTATATCATTATTTATAAGATAATTGGTGTTTGACGTAACCGACTCGGTTACCCTGCCTCCCCTCTCTTCTATCACCTTTTTCAATTCCGCACGGTTCTTAAAATGATTGACCGACCCTGTAATAACAAAGGTAATATCCCTGAATATCTGGCTTTTATCAGACGCCGTTTCCTTCTCCAGCTCAATTTCGGCCATAAGCTCCCTGATTCGTTCCCTGTTTCTTTCGTTTTTAAAAAAGGCAACAAAATCCCGGGCCATAATATCGCCAATTCCATCAATATTGATTAACTCCTCAAACGTTGCGTTTTCAATACGGCCCCACTCATGATTGAAATAACCCGCAATGCGTTTGGCATTGGAAAGGCCGATACCGGGTATGCCCATACTGTAAAGGAGACGGACGGCATTGGTTTTCCGGGCCTTGTTGATTGAACTTATCAAATTGCTGTACGACTTCTCCCCGAATCCTTCCATTTTCACTATTTCGTTTCTGAATCTTTCCAGCCTGAAAATGTCCGCATAATCCTTAATAAATCCTTTTTCAACAAATTTTTCTATCGTGGCTTCGGAAAGCCCGTCAATTCCCATCGCATCCCTGCTGACAAAATGCACAAGCGACTTTATATGTTTTGCCGGGCATTCGCCGTTGGTGCAATATAGGAACTTTACTCCGTTTTCCTGCCTGATTTGTGTCTGCCCGCCGCATACAGGACAGTGTTCCGGAATTTCAATATTTCCGCTTTTTGTTAAGTTGTACGCTATCTGAGGAATTATCATATTTGCCTTGTATACGCCTATCGTATCTCCAATTCCAAGTTCCAGCGATTCCATAACACTGATGTTATGTACACTGGCTCGTTTTACCGTTGTCCCCTCAAGCTCCACCGGTTCAAAAATCGCAATTGGATTAATCAGCCCTGTCCGTGAGGCGCTCCATTCAATTTTTATCAGCCTGGTTTCGGCTACCTCATCCTGCCACTTAAAAGCAATGGAGTCTCTAGGGAATTTGGCCGTTGTGCCAAGGGAACGCCCGTATTCCACATCATCATACGCAAGCACCAGACCGTCGGCAGGAAAATCGTTTTTTACAACCTGTTCGGAGAACCATTTAACGGTCTGTTCCAGGTTTGATGAGTCCACTTCCTTAAATTCCACCACATCAAAGCCCTGGCTTTTAAGCCAGTTCAACTGTCTGCTCCTGAATTTTCCTATTTCCGGCTCGTCAACCTTTACAATCTGAAAGGCAAAAAAATATACATTCCTTTCGGCGGTTATTCTGTTATTGAGCTGCCTGACCGAGCCGCTGCATAAATTTCTCGGATTCTTATATTTTGCGTCCACATTTTCAATTTCCCTGTTGATTTTTTCAAAGTCCGAATATCTGATAACAGCTTCCCCTCTCAGCACAAGATTTCCTTTATAGGAAATTCTGATGGGCAAATTCCTAAACACCTTCGCATTGTTGGTAACCACTTCTCCCACTTCACCGTTGCCGCGGGTTACCGCTTTAATAAGCTCACCGTTGGAATATGTAAGCACAATGGTAAGACCGTCAAGTTTCCACGACAGTATTCCCTTTTTGTCGCCGAGCCATTCCACCAACGCATTAACGTCTTTTGTCTTGTCCAAAGAAAGCATGGGCTGCTCATGCGCTTCTTTCGGCAGACTGCTGAGCAGCTCATATCCGACTTTCACCGTAGGGCTGTTTGAAAGGACTATGCCCGTTTCCTTTTCCAGTTCCACAAGTTCATCATACAGTTTGTCATACTCGTAATTGGACATTATCTCCCGATTTTCCTGGTAATATGCTTTAGACGCTTCATTAAGCCTGTTTACCAGTTCTTTAATTCTGACTACTTTTTCGTCCATGTCCGCACCCTCACCTTACCGGTCCACCAGTATTTTGTATATTCCGTCTTCCTTAAAGGCTCCCATTGTTTCCAGAATCCGTATCGTTCCGTTGAAAATCCCCTGAGCCATGTTTTCTCTGAATTCATCGGATTTAAGCCGTTCGCTGTCTTCCCTGTTTGTAATGTACGCCGTTTCGATAAGCAGTGCCGGCATTTCCGAAAGGCGTAATACACCAAGATCGGCAACTGCAATGCCGTTAAACTGTGTATCTGTTACGGCGTCTACCTCCTCGGCCATAATTCGGGCGAACTGTTCACTGGTAAATTCGCCATGAGTCTTTCCGTAATGATATATCTCGGTTCCGTTATAAATATAAAAGTTCTTATCCTTTGTATCGAAGGCATTTACATGTATGCTCACAAAGAACGTCGCGCCTGCTTCATTCGCAATTCTCGGCCTTGCCCATACATCTTCCTTCCAGTAGCTGCTGAGTTCCTTGTCCTCCTCCCTTGTCATTATAACCTTCACACCGGCATTTTCAAGTTTGTCTCTCAGCCTCAGCCCCATATCCAGAACTATGTCCTTCTCATACAATGTATCATCGTATGGCGATGTTGTTCCGGGATCACGCCCTCCATGGCCCGGATCTATGCATACTATTACATCCCGCAGTTCCTTTCCGGGCGGCAGGGGTGTAGGAGAAGGCACCGGCACAGGAGTCGGGGTTGGGGTGGGGGTGGGCGCCAGTGTAGTCGTTGGAGAAGGCGTAGGAGCGATTGCTGACATCACTGCCCTTACAGTTCTGAAGCCACCGCCGAGGATTACGTAAACAGCAATAAGAATCAGAAAAGACAACAGAAGCACGGCAAAAAATCTTGACGGATTTTTCAGGCGCAATCTCCTGCGTTTAGGATATACTTCCACATACCATTTGCGGTTTTTTCTATATTTCAAATCCATATTCATATCAGCCTCATTTTGTAATCAATACCGTTCGTCTACCTGCTTCAAACGCCGGAAAAACGTATCGTATCCCATTATTACGTTTCGGTATAATATAATATGTTACTATAAAATTTATAATTCCGAAAGTCCCAATCGCCGGTTTTGATTTATTGCCAGTTACTGCAAATACCTGTCAATATCGTCAAATCCGATATTCCTGTGAAGGGCCAGGTTTATTCCGTTGGCAATAACCTTGGACACGCGATCTATCACTTCATCCATTTCCTTGGGGGTTACAACCAGATTTCCGCCATAAGGCTCAAGAACCTCACGGATCAGGTCATATTTTTCATTCTGATCCATTTCCTTCAGCATTCTGTAAAAATCCGAACCTTTATCCGACTGGGCCATCAGACTGTCTATAACAAGTTCAATGGTATCATTGGCCATTGTTGCGGCATCCACAACTGTCGGAACGCCAATGGCTATAACAGGCACACCAAGCGTTTTTTCAGACAGTTCCCCTCTTCTGTTTCCGACGCCTGAACCCGGTGAAATTCCGGTATCTGCTATTTGTATCGTCGTATTAATACGGTTCATCTTTCGCGACGCCAAAGAATCTATCGCGATCACCAACGCAGGCCTAACCTGATTCACTACTCCCTGTACGATATCACTGGTTTCTATTCCCGTTAACCCTAAAACCCCGGGCGCAATTGCGCATACCGGCCTTACCCCGTCGTCTATCTGTTCGGGAAGGTATTCATGTAAATGCCTTGTAACCATCAGATATGAAACAACTTTCGGCCCCAGCGCATCGGGAGTTATATTCCAGTTTCCCAATCCTACCACAAGAACAGTGTCATTTTCTTTCAGCTTCAACAGCTGCTGAAGCTCAAAAGCCACAGCACGACAGGTCATCTCGTACAAATCACGGTCGTTTTCCTTTAATCTCGGCACATCCAGAGTAATATAATTACCCATTGGTTTGCCGATATTCTTTTCACCGGCGGGCGATGTAATCCTTACCCTTGTGACATGAATATCCTTGTTCCCGTCTTCAGTGACTTCCACGCCTTCCGCATACGGATAGGTCGTTGCAGTTCCGGAACGGCGTATATTTTCCTGGTTTTTCTCATGCACTTCCAAAGCAAGGTCGGTGCGGACTCCCTTGAATTGATCCCTTGTCAGTTCTTCTATACCCATGCTAATTACCTCCGCAACGTGAAATTTTAAATTCAAATTCCGGCATTCATATTCTCTGCATTTTGCGGCCATATATTCAGCGCGCTTTTTTATCAGCTCCCAAAAAAAGATTGCACAATTTGCTCCCGCAAAAATTAAAAAATGCTTGCCAAAAGCAAATCTTCGTGCTATCATATCAAAGTGCCACATTATGACCACGGATGGCACATTATACATGAAATCTTTCCATTTAGTGGCGGGATTTCATAATATTTATTTGTAATTGTTCAGATAAACATAGCAGGAGGCCATATTAAGCCTGGTTATACATTGAGTTGGTGCTGGGAGGTGAAATAATGCCTAATACAAAGTCCGCGATTAAAAGGCTCAGAAAAATTAAAGTAAGAACCGCACGTAACAAAGCAAAACGCTCAGAACTTAAAACAGCGATACGCCGTTTTAATGAAGCTCTTGCGAATAACAGCCCTAACACTGAACAGCTTCTGAGAATTGCAATAAAGAAACTGGATAAAGCGGCTGCAAAAAATTTAATTCATAAAAATAAAGCCTCCAGGAAAAAGTCACAGCTTATGAAAGCCTTTTATGCCGCACAGGTTGCAAAAACTGCGCAGGTTGCCAATAACTGATTGGAAATTTGACAAGGGCGTGCTTAAAGGGCAGGTTTTTACCTGCCCGTGTGACTTTGAGGCTACTTCATGTTTTTTATATGTATGTCCTTCATTTCAACTCCTGCATGTCTCATTACAATGTCGGAAATTTGGGCCGTTTCGCTCTGAGACAGGCTTTCTGCCTTGACAACGAGGTCTACTGTGCCGGTGGAGCCGAAAATAACAACCACGTCCTCAATTCCTCTTTGTTTTATTAAAGATTCAATTGTCGCCTCTATTTCGGCTCTTTTAATCAGATCCAGGTACTCCTGCTGGGCGCGGGCGCTTACTTCTTCGCTCACATTACCGCTGGTAAGTTCCTTTAGCTCCTCTTTCCGCCTGCTTCTTATTGCTTCCCGTTCCATTCTTGCCTGCGTGAAATAATCATTTGCGGTCTCCGCTCCGCCGTTTTCACCGGTATTCTGCGCGGAACCGGTTCCATCGGTTATTACCTGTCCACCTGTTATATTATCCACATAAACGGCTTCACCAAGACGTTCCTCTCCGTTATTCCTTGATGAATAACCTTTTTCGCCGTACATAAATTGAATAACCCCGGCTGTTATTATTACAATTACAAGAATAATCACCAAAATCTGTTTTTTGTTCATTCTAACACCCCTTTTATGAATTTATTTCTTTTATGATATTTATTTTCTTTTCAGAACCTGAATCCTGTGCGTGGGTATCCCCAGCAATGCCTCCAAAGCGTTCAGGATATCCTGGCGGACTCTTGCGTTGTCGGCTCCGTCGGCAACCACAACAACCCCTTTTACTTCAGGTTTAATTTTCTGCACTACAACGGGAACACGCCCCGCGCCGCTGTCCATATATGCCAGTTCCCTCTGCAGTCTTCTTTCATCGGTTTTCCCGGAATTTTCATTTCCGCTGTATTCCTCTCTCACCATGCTTTCTTCGGTCTGGTTATACGCATGCACCACCTCTCCGTCCGAGTTCCACGTCAGCATCACTTTTACGGTTCCCGCTCCTTCTATCTCAGACAGAATTTCTGCCAGCCTTTTTTCAAATTCAAGAAGTTCATCCTCCGGACTATTGGACACGACAGCGACAGTCTCAGTCTCTTTTTTCTTATTTTTTGTGCTGTCATCGTCACTTAAAAAACTGCCGGCTACTATGATAATTATTACGCCAAGGATTAGGAATATGACTAAATTTTCTATTCCCCGTCCGCCTTTTTTATTCCAAAAATAAGCCTTAAGTTTTTCAAACCAGCCTGGCATAAAAACCCCTCAATTCTTTTTTGTGATATGAATTATTATTTTATCCTCGTCAAGAGAAAGTGCCTGTCTTAGTTCCCTTCGGATTTCCCCGGCAAGATGCCGGTTCACGCCGTCAAATTCCGCCGGCTCACTGACAATCAGGTTTAAATAAAGTTTTCTTATTTCCCCGAATCTATCAGAAGAAGGATTTTCATTCAACACAACATCCACCTCAGCCTCTGATATATTTTTATTGCTTTCAAGCCTGTTTTTTATGTCGGAAACAAGCAGGGTCCTGTACAAATCCAGTATGTGTCTTTGCTGCTCCTCGCCTGCATAGCGCGTTGTGTATTTAAAACGGGTATTAAGAAGGTAGAATTCATCCTGCCAGCCTGCGTAAGATGCCGGCACTCCTTTGTCTATCAGCCGGAGAACGGGGTTTATCATCGCAAACATAACCACAAATCCGGCCACGAGCTGGGTAAAACTTTTCGTTTTTCCTTCAGGCATTAATAAATCAAGAATAATCATCAGAACGGCAATGGCAGCAATGTTCAGAACCCAATTCCTTATTTCGTCCATAAAAGCCCTCTTTTCCAATGCGTTATTGCATCATTCCACTTATTCCGCCCGCCCCAAGCAACGCGCCTACCGAAAGCAGGAACATGAAAACAGAAGAGCCCACTACTCCCAGAACCACTTTCATACAGTCGGAGACATCGGTAATACAGTCGAAAAACCGCTCTTCCGCAAAAGGCTCTATAATTGCAGCAGTGAATCTGTACATAAGTACAATGATAAATATTTTTATAATAGGAATGCAGCAGGCCGCCAGGGTTACTATCATTGTAAGGACGCCGGCGGTGTTTTTGACAACAAGGGCACAGCTTATGACTGTATCAGCGGCGTCTGCGATGTATTTACCGGCCACGGGAATAAAAGTGGTTATTGCGGTTTTTGTGGTTTTAACGGTCGCCCCGTCTATCACCGCGCCGGTTACGCCCTGTATTACAACCAGTGAGCTGTAACCCGCAAGTATTGCTCCAAGCCCCCATGTTACCATTTGCCTTATCAGCGAAGCCATGCCCGAAACCTTGATCTTTTCAGACAGCCCGCTTACAATATACAGAATTCCTGCCATAAGGCACAGCGGCAAAAATATGTTTCTGAAAACTTTTACCGTTGCCTGTATTGCAAAAAGCAAAACAGGCTTAAGCGCAGTTCCTGAGGCGACATTGCCGCTTGATATCAGCAGCGCAAGCAATGCCGGAATTGCAAAGCCGGTAATACTGTCAATAGTGTCCAGAACCTCGCCGGCATATTCAAGCACCATGTGAAACCCCAGCGCGAGCATGGACACCAGTGCCGCATAACATGCGAAATAGGCCAGTTCACCGACAGCGCTTTCCTTGAATGCTCCCTGCAGGTTGTTTATGAATGCCGAAAGAAACACTACTATAATAAGCTTTACAACAAGGCTGAAACTGTTTTTTATTTCGGCGATGAAAATATTTATAAGTTTTTGTGGCAGTGTTTCCATGCTTTCCTGCACATTTCCCGAAACGATTTCCTGCATAAGCTGCCTGACAGAATAATAAGGCAGAAGCTCTCTTGCTTCATCGGACAGGCTTTTTTCCAGGTTATTCTGTAAATTTCTTATTTCGCTGCTCTCCAACTGGCTTTTAAGAATTTCCTCCATTACTGATTCCGCGTCTTCTGCCATTGACGCACAAGGACTTGCGGAAATTATGAATGCAAACATAACGCATAATATAATCCTTAAAGGTTTTGTTTGTGGAATTCCAACCCGTTTTTTCATTACCCGGTACCTCCGGTCTTCTCCCAATTCCGTCAGAGTAATCCGATAATTATGCTCATAACCGACGTAATTACCGGCATTGCCGTTATTATTATCAAAATTCTTCCTGCAAGCTCTATTTTTGACGCAATAGCGTTCTGCGACGCATCCCTGCAGCTTTCGGCAGCAAATTCGGTTATATATGCCATTCCAATCACTTTAAACAGAGTTGTAATATAAATACCGCCAATATTTGCCCTTTCCACGTAAATTTCTATCAGATCCAGGACGGCTTTTATCCTTGAAGCCAAAAAAATCATTACCATTGCGCCGAAAACAAGAGATATCTGAATACCTATCTCGGGCCTCTGATTTCTGATAACCAGTATTAATATGGCTGACGTAATTCCCAGCACTCCGATTTTGATTAATTCCATAACTGTATGCCCCCGTCCGGTTAAAAATCAAAAAGGGCTTTTACCGTATCAAAAAGATTGGCAATCTCCTTAACCACCATCAGCAGCACTACAACCAGTCCTGCCAGCGTGGTCATCATTGCCTGCTCTTCCCGCCCTGATTTTGTAAGGAGCGAGTTAAGCACGGCGACCAGTATGCCTATTGCAGCTATTCTGAAAATTAAATCAATATTCATATTCATCCCCTCATATCAACACAAGTACAATCGCAAGCCCACCAAGTATCCCCAAATCCCGGTAGAGCTTTTCCTTGCGGATCCGGTCCTCTTCGGCCTTTTTCTCCTGTACCGCGAATTTTTCACGCATCATTTTTATAAATGAACTCTGGCCTGCCCTGTCGGTTTTTCCCAAAACCTCGCCCATCTGCGACAAAAGGTTCCACTCCTCCTGATCCATGGGCCACCGTTTCCTGAATTCCTCAATTCCTTTCCGCCACGCTGCATCTATTCCGTTCCCTTCGTTTACGCTTATTTCATAAACGCGCCCGGTAAACTCGGACAACGATGAAGTCCTGTTTCGCGCATACTGCGACAAAGCCTCTCCCAAAGGACGTCCCATGTAATGGATTTCATTTTCCAGTTCCATTAAAAAGGACTGGATTTCGCGAATATATTCTATCCTCTCGGTCAGAAAGCGGGAGTATGTAAAGCCTGCCATTGTCGAGCTTCCCATAATCAGCAGGCTGCCTACGGCTTTTGCAATCAACTCCAATGACATTTCCTTCACCGTCCGTCACTTTAAGTTCATACCGGAATTCTTTTTTCTCAGATATGACAATAAAACGTTCAAAACAACCGGCGGAGAATAATTCCTTAAACCCGGCCCTTTTTCTCAGGCTCGCCACGTCAAAGCCGTGGGCGGTGGCTAAAATGCGAACACCGGCATTCATCACTTTCAGAACCGTATAAACATCATCAGGGTTTCCCAGTTCATCCACAGCTATTACCCTTGGGCTCATGCTTCTTAAAAGAATTTCCATTCCCTCTTTCTTGTTAATGCCGTTAATCACATCAGTCCGGTAACCCAAATTATTTTGCGGAACTCCTCTGTAGCATGCGGCAATCTCACTGCGTTCGTCGACCACACCTACGTTGAGACCGTCAAAAATGTTTTCAACGCCGCTGCTGACACTTCGTATAATATCCCGGAGAAGGGTGGTCTTCCCCATTCCCGGAGGAGAAATTATCAGAGTATTATATATATCCCTGCGGTTTCTGAATATGCTTTTTACAACTCCGTCTCCAAAACCTATAATTTCCCGTGCAATTCGTATATTCAGGGATGAAATGTCCCGTATGTTTATAATTCTGTCGTTTTCGACAACCGGGGTACCGACAAGACCTATACGGTGCCCTCCCTTTATGGTAACAAACCCCTTGTTGATTTCGTCCTGATATGCATAATAGGAATTTTCGCAAATTCTGAAAACCATGTCATTGAGGTCGCCAACCGTAAGAGCAAAGTTTGTGGGCTCGTTATCCACATGGCCTGCCTCACTGAGAAAATAATCCTTTCCGAAACAGCAAAGCATCACCGGTTTGCCGGCACGAAGCCGGATTTCCTCAATCCCCTGAAGAACGGACAAATCCAGATACGAAACGGCTTGCCGGACCTTCTCCGGCAGAAAGGGTATAATATCATCAAAGATTTTGTTCACAGCAGCATTTCCCGACCGCATAGCGTACCTCCTTTGTTTTTCCGCCGTAAAAGCCGAAAACACAAGGTTGTCCTGTTTTGATAAAATTCTATGCAGCCGGAACTCCAAATATTACTAATAAACAAAAAAGCCACCTCAGACTTTTCTGAGGCGGCCAGCTTATTCCTGATCAAACTCTTTCCAAATATTCCCCCGTACGAGTATCGATACGGATAATGTCGCCCTGGTTTACAAACAAAGGCACTTTAACCTGAGCGCCTGTTTCCACGATGGCAGGCTTTGTAGCGCCTGTTGCAGTATCACCCTTGAAACCGGGCTCGGTATGTGTTACCTCAAGCTCAACAAAAATCGGCGGTTCAACCCCGATGACCTGATCCTTGAAAAATACCACCTTACATGTCGTATTTTCCTTGACAAATTTCAGCGCATCACCGATGGTCTCGGAATTCAGCGGCATTTGCTCAAAGGTCTGCTCATCCATGAAATAATACAACTCACCGTCATTGTAAAGGTACTGCATATCTCTCTTGGAGACCTCAGCACGCGGAAATTTGTCGGTCGGGCTGAATGAACGTTCAATTGTCGCACCTGTAATCAGATTCTTCAATTTTGTGCGAACAAATGCTGCACCCTTTCCAGGTTTAACATGCTGAAACTCAATCACCTGATAAACCTGACCATCCATTTCAAATGTAACACCGTTTTTAAATTCTCCTGCACTTATCATTTACTTACCATCCCTCTCAATCCATATCTCGAAAACAATATAAAAATGTGTTAATTAACCAAAAAATAACTCTTTTAATACAAACAACAATTCCCACATTATAATAAATGAAAATAATACCTTTGACAAGAACCTATTGATTTATTATCAGGACTTAAATTTTTTACAGTACAATCAAATCCTTTGTTGATTTTGTAAGAATTTTTAATCCCTCGTCGGTGAGCAGAACAGTGTCCTCAATCCTTACGCCGCCAAAACCTTCAATGTATATTCCGGGCTCTATGGTAAACACCATGCCGCTTTTCAGTTCCTCTTCACCTCTTGGCGAAACTGTCGGTTTTTCATGGATTTCCACGCCCACACCATGACCCAGACCGTGTCCGAAACATTTCTCATAACCGGCCTGATATATAATGGTTCTGGAGACATTATCCAGATCTTTCCCTTTCATTCCGACTGCGGCTTTATTTATGGCTTCGAGCTGAGCTTTAAGCACGGTATCATAAATTTTCAGAAGTTCGTCATTCGGCTTTCCGATAAAAACCGTCCGGGTAATATCCGAGCAATACCCTTCGAAAACGGCGCCAAAATCCATTACTACCGCATCGCCGTTTTGCAGTTCGCGTGTGCCGGCAACGCCATGAGGTAGCGCAGATCGAGGTCCGGACGCGATTATGGTTTCAAAGGACGGGCCTTTCGCTCCGAACATTTTCATTTGGTATTCCATTTCGGCGGCAATATCCATCTCTTTTACACCGGGCTTCAAAAACTGAAGTATCTGCTCGAAAACCTTGTCGGCAATATCAACGGCCTTTTGGATTTTTTCAATTTCAGCCCCGTCTTTTATGATACGGGCGTCATTCAGCTTATTCTGCAGGTCCCTGAAAGATTTTACGCTTTTCAGACTTTCCTGCAGACTCCTGTATGCCGAATAAGTAACATCGTCACCCTCTATCCCAAGTTCGGCGACATTATCTTTAAGGCACAGATCGTCCAGCGTGGCGTTTGCACTTTTTTCATATTCAATAACTTCTATTCCCGGAAATACCTGCTCCCTGGCCTGGGCGGTATAACGGAAATCCACGACGATATATGCCTTTTCCCTGGTTACAAGACATTTCGACGTGCTTCCGGTAAAGCCGGTAAAATAAAAAGTATTGGGTCTGCTTGTGATAAGAAAGCCGCCGAGGCCTTCTTCCTCAATGATTTTTCTTACATAATCCAGCCTTTGAGTCATAATTTAACCCCTTTTCATCAAATAAAGAGCAGCGATATAACTGTCAAAACCGAAACCCGTGATCTGTCCGACGCACACGGGGGCAATAACCGATTTTGTGCGGAATTCCTCCCTCTTATACACATTCGACATGTGTACCTCTATCGCCTTAACACCCGTTCCCTTTATCGCGTCCCTTATCGCATAGCTGTAATGGGTGAATGCACCAGCGTTGATTATAATGCCATCGGTTTTCTCCCCCATCGCCTGATGTATCCTGTCAATTATCTCGCCTTCATGGTTGGACTGGAAGAATTCCACTTCAATATTCAATTTTTCGGCTTCTTTTCTGATATAATCTTCCAAATCCTGCAGGGTTTCAGAACCATATATCTCCGGCTCTCTTTTTCCCAGCAAATTCATATTCGGCCCGTTTATTACCAAAACCTTCATAACAACCACTCCGACCGGCAAATAATCAGTTTACTAATAGCTACGGCACATTTGTATATTATATTATTCTAAAAAATCAGGCAACAATATTCTGAAAAAGCGTAAAACCCGGAACGCATATCAGTTTGAATCGGCCAAGGATTAAACTACCAGTTTCTGTGTCACGCACTTTTGCTTTTTAAATACCGATCAATGGCGGCTGCGGCTTTCTTACCCGCACCCATGGCCAGGATTACCGTTGCCGCACCCGTAACGGCATCGCCGCCGGCAAAAACCCCCGGAATACTGGTAGCGCCCGTTTCTTCGTCAACAACAATCCCGCCCCACTCATGGGTTTTAAGACCGGGAGTCGTGGATTTAATAAGCGGGTTCGGGCTCTGTCCTATTGCTATTATCACCGTATCCACATCTATAACATGTTCGGAGCCTTTCTTCGGAATCGGCCGTCTCCTTCCCGACTTATCAGGTTCGCCAAGCTCCATTTCAATGCACTCCATGCCTTTCACCCATCCGTCGTCGGTTCCAAGTATGCGAACAGGATTTGTAAGGAATTTAAAAATAATTCCCTCATCCTTTGCGTGATGGATCTCTTCAAGCCTTGCGGGCATTTCGGCTTCCGAACGCCGGTAAACTATGTAAACGTTTTCAGCACCAAGCCTTTTTGCACTTCTTGCTGCATCCATCGCCACGTTTCCGCCGCCGACCACCGCAACATTCCTGCCCACCTTAATCGGAGTGTCAACCTCAGGATACAGGTATGCCTTCATTAAATTGATACGGGTCAGGAATTCATTGGCCGAATACACGCCGTTCAGGTTTTCCCCGGGGATTCCCATGAAGTTTGGAAGGCCCGCACCGCTTCCGATAAAAATCGCCTCATAGCCTTCTTCCATCAGCTCATCAATGGTTACCGACTTTCCGACAACCATATTGGTTTTTATCTCAACCCCAAGTTTTTTCACAATGTCAATTTCCCGCTGAACAAGATCTTTTGGAAGCCTGAACTCGGGGATCCCGTACATCAGCACTCCTCCGGGTGTGTGAAATGCTTCAAAAATGGTAACCGAATACCCCATTTTTGCAAGATCAGCGGCGCAAGTGAGCCCTGCGGGACCTGAGCCTATAACCGCGACCTTTTTATTGTTTTTCGGTATCTCAGGTGTTTCAGGTTCACGATGTGCCATATACCAGTCTGCCGCAAACCTTTCAAGACGGCCTATGCCGACCGGTTCTCCCTTCTTTCCCCTTACACAGTACTTCTCACACTGGTTTTCCTGCGGGCATACCCTGCCGCATATCGCAGGAAGATTATTGGTTTCTTTTATTTTCAGATAAGCCTCTTCAAACCTTCCCTCAGCTATCAACGATATAAACTCGGGAATTTTTACGTTAACCGGGCATCCCGAAACACATGGCCGGTTTTTGCAGTTAAGGCATCTTTTCGCTTCTTCCACCGCCATTTCTTCAGTATATCCCAGAGCCACTTCCTTAAAGTTTTTATTCCTTACATTCGGATCCTGTTCGGGCATTTGTACTTTTTTCAGCGACATATTAGGCATTTCCTATTCCCCCCAGTTTGCATTCATGTGCTTCAAGGCTTTGCCTTTCCTCTTTTTTATACATTGCCTGCCTTCTGATGGCTTCATCAAAATCCACCAGGTGTCCGTCAAAGTCCGGGCCGTCCACACAGGCGAACTTTACTTCCCCGCCGACGGTAACACGGCATCCGCCGCACATTCCCGTTCCATCCACCATGATCGGATTCATGCTTACTATAGTCTTTATTCCGTAAGGTCTGGTAAGGTTGGATACAGCCTTCATCATAACAAGAGGGCCGATGGCTATTACCAGATCATATTGGGTTCCCTCATCGAGAAGCTTTTTGAGAACATCGGTTACAAAACCTTTATTCCCGTTGGAACCGTCATCGGTTGTTATAAAAAGCCTGTTACATACCTTTTTCATTTCATCCTCAAGAATTATCAAATCCTTATTTCTGAAACCTGTTATGGCGTCCACATAAGCTCCCATTGAATGAAGCTTTTTGGCCTGAGGATAAGCTATGGCTGTCCCGAGACCTCCGCCTATAACCGCCGCACGCTTTACGTTTTCCAAATGGGATGGTTGCCCCAGCGGCCCCACAAAATCAAGTATGTAGTCGCCTTCATTCAGCGAGCCTAAAAGCTTTGTGGTTTTCCCAACTTCCTGAAAAATAATTGTGACAGTCCCTTTGTTTCTGTCGTAATCGGCTATTGTCAACGGGATTCTCTCTCCGCCTTCTCTGACTCTCAGGATTATAAACTGCCCCGGTTCAGCCTTTTTGGCGACAACAGGAGCGTCAACAACCATCAGCTTCACATCGGGGTTTAAAACTCTCTTTTCCAGTATCTTGAACATCACTGAACCTCCCAAATAAAAAATGCCAATGCTCTCAGCCACAAAATAATTAATATTATAATAATTCATCCGTTAAAATCATGCAACTGGCAAAGAAATTCTTATACGGAACAACCGTTTTTCACTCTCTCGTATATACCTTTAAGAATCACGGCGTCTTCAGCCATTCTGTCCCTTGATTCGCATATTATCACCGGTTCTGTTTTCCTTTCCACAAGAACCCTCGCTAAAAGCTCGAAATCAGGACCGTACTCCGTATCATCCATGGTATGGTGTTTTTTCTCCCCGGCCTGGGTAAACTCAATCCGGCTGAAATGTATGTGAATTTTCTTGGCTCTTTCGGCACCTATGGAATTCTCGATTTTATCGAAAACGGCATTAAAATCGTCAATACCGGTAAGGGAACCGAGAGTCCTCGCATGGAGATGCCCGAAATCAATGCACGGAATAAGCCTGTCGTCCAGCCTGCACATTATCAGCACTTCTTCAAGGGAACCCAGATTATTCATTTTCCCCAGAACCTCAGGGCAAAGGGTTATGTCCGAAAATCCGGCTTCGTCGGCCCTTTTTACCGCCTCCGCCAGCACAGGAAGGGCTTTCATCATTGCCTCCTCCCTCGAAAATCTGCCAACCGAGCCGGGATGTATTACAATCCGGTCCGCTCCCATCCATTTTGCCACGCGACAGGTATTCAAAATGTACTGGATTGAGTTTTCCCTTTTTTCCTCTTCGGAAGACGACAGATTTATATAATAAGGAGCGTGTATGCTTAGCCGTATTCCCGCCTTTCTCGCTTCCTCGCCGATTTTTTCGGCCGTCTCCTTTTTTATGTTCGTGCCTTTGTTGCATTGGTACTCATATGCATTGAGGCCCATGTTCCTGAGCCATTCCGGCATCTGGTACGAATGTTTGTATCCGTCTTCATAAAACTTGCTGGAATTTCCGGAAGGTCCGAACCAAATCCTGTCCAATCTCCATCACCTTATCCTTATTCCAAAAATTTTTCTTGCGTATGAGCCCACCACCACCATGTTGTTGTAAATCGCCGGTGAGCTCTCGACATTCCTTTCCACCGAAATTGTATCAAGAGTTTCGCCGGTTTTGGGGTCAATAAGAAACATTCTGCCTGCAGAATCACAGAAAATCATGTAACTTTTGCCGTCGTCCGATGAAAAAACCACCGGCGAAGACCAGCCGTAACTGGTCAAATCCTTTACCCATATCTCCTCCCCGGTATTTTTGTCAAGGGCGACAAGCTTGCCTCCCCATTCGGTCCCGGTTTTGGAAATATTAAAAATGACCATGTCCGAAATATCCCCTGTGCCTACCACCGCCGCTGAAAAAACACCGCCGTTAATTAACTCGTCCTTATAACATTTATACGATCTTGACCAAATCTGTTCACCGGTCAGTGCATTTATTTTGCGTACGGTAGCATAACCTCCGCTGTTCTGATGATCCACCTGATTCCCGATATACAGAAATACACCGTCGGGTGTTTCCTCAATTACCGGGGTTGCATCGGTATCATCACCGAGATTAAACGCCCATTTCGGCTTAAGGGTATTTATGTCCAGGCACTGGAGCATTCCGCCGTTATCAGCGAAAAATATCAGGTCGCGGTAAAATGCGGGGGAATTCTCAATACCGTAGCTTTTTTTATTCCTGAATAAATGTGTATACCTGTACTTAATCACCTCGGGACTGACGGACAATTTCCCGTTTTCGGGATCAAAATCTGTATTAAGCTTTATTTTGTACAAAAGCCCGTTTTCCCCGCACTGGATAAACGTATCGGTTCCGGCATGGACCAGGCCTGTAGAATCAAAAGCTCCCCAGTTTCGAGGAACCGTGCTGTCGATACCCGGTATCGAGAAAATTTCGCTGTTGTCAAGCAGGCTGAAAATCCTGTACTTCCATGTTCCCGTTTTGCCATTCTGCAGCGAATTTATTCCCATGCCTACATATAAAACCGGATATCCGCGCGGATCCACAAGTGGCGTGCCTTTAATCGGAAAGCCTATATCAATGAAAGGGCGTGTGGGTTTTCCGGTTTCAAGATCAAGAAAATATATAACCCCTCCGAGGGTTGCCTGAATAACTTCAACAAAATCCTTTTTCTTATATTCCGGATACAAATTCATTATCTTTCTGATCTTTTCCGGCCAATGCACTATCAGAGGCTGACCGGTCCATCCCACCCCAGGCCATTGGGGATCTATCAGCGGGATTTCCTCCGAAGTCCAGACAATTTCAAGTTTTTTTTCAACCACTTTCCGTGTTCCGTATGCGGCGCCGTCCCTGTAATGATTACCGCGGAAGGTTGTAATACCCTCCAGCGCACTGTAGGTTTCAGGAGCACCAAATACAATCATGTCTGCACTCTGATAGCTGTCAAGCGGAGTTGTATCCGAATAAATCCGATACTTTATTTTATCACCACTGGGATTTCCCGCCCGTTCGGCAACAGGTGCTGGAGTCGGAGTCTGGGTCGGTGCATGAGTGGGAGTGGTAAAAGGCGTAATACTCCCGTCCGTGCCGCCGTTTTTGTTAAACTGACGGTAAAGAATTATCAATATAATCAGCAAAATTACCGGTACTATCAGCATTAAGACTTTTTCTCTTCTTCTCCTCATTTAAGAAAATCCTCCGGTAAAATCAAAATCTTTTCTTTAGTTACTTTTCAGATTGTTTCTGGTAACCATATAATCATATATTTTTTTTGATATTTGTGCAATAACGTCGGACGCAACAGACTGGTCCGCATTTTCGCTCATTACCGCAAGTACGTATGGTTCTTCGGCAAAAACAATTCCAACGTCGTTATAAACACCTTCATAATTTCCTATTTTGTGAGCCACCTTAACGTCCTTCGGAAGCAGCTTGTTAATCCTGTCGTTCCACATTGTGTTCTGCAGATCTTCTATCAAAATTCCCGCAATTTCAGGATTTTCCTGATAAAAGCGGTAAAGTTCCCTCGCATAAACGGCCAGGTCATACGGACAGGAACGGTGATCCCGGCCGTAATATATCGTTCCTCCGATGTCCAGCATGTACTGCCTGATATTTTCAATTCCAAGCAGGCGTATAATCATATTTATTGCACAATTATCGCTGTATACAACGGAAAGCCGGGCCGTTTCGCGGACGGTGTACTCAGTACCGAAGGGTGATTTCTGAATTACGCCGCTTCCTGGTTCAAAATCCTCCTCCAAATATACAAGTTTCTCATCAAAATCTATTTCACCGGCCGCTATTTTTTTATACAGCAGAAGATTCATAGGCAGTTTTGTCGTGCTTGCCGCAATGTATTTCTCCCTGTCGTTTATTCCGAATTCTTCACCCGTCACAAGGTTAATGAAATATAAACCATATCTTCCGCTCTGCTGTGCAATATATTTCTCAAGGGTCTTTTTTAACTCCTCAAGTGTCCGGGGAACGGCTTCGGCTTCGAATCCGTTTCCCCGCCGGCCCGGTTGAACCGGCGCAGTTGCCTGAACGGGCGCAGGCGAAAGAGACAAAGCGGGTTCAACGGCCGGTGTTTGCGCCTGCGGAAACCCGCCCGGTGTAGCCGTTGGAAATCCTCCTGCACCGGAATATCTGTTCCCGGTTCGGTTTGTATCCCTTGACGGATAAATATTCTCGAATATAAAGCCGGTGCAGACCAACAGGCCGGTTAACACAAATATGGACAGAATAAAGGAGGTCTTTCCTTTCGGTTCAGCAGGTATCATAAACACTGAATTCCCCTTTTCCCGGATGTTTCATCAGCAGCGGCTGAATCCGGCTGCACGCTGGCAGATCTCATATTTCCACTTATATTATTATAGTCCAAATTTTAGTTGAAATTTTATTATTTATGTAATAAAATCAATTTATAATTATTTTTTATAAAATTATCTATTTATAGAATATTTTTTACAATTTATACTTTTATGAAAGATTTTTCATAAAAGGATGATTAATAATGTTCAACTTTGTAATCTGTGAGGACAATTTCAATACCGCGGTAATTCTGAAGAATATGGTAACCGAATACGCCAATGAAAAAAATCTGGATTATACTGTAAAATTATGTCACAGCAATTTTGAACAGGTTGTTGAATTCGCAAAATCCAATATAGGTCATGTAAATGTATACTTTCTGGATATAGTCCTTAACGAAAAAAACTCAACTGGGCTCACTCTTGCAAAGCAAATAAGGAAATTCGACGTTATGGCTTATTTTATCATTATAACATCCCATCCCGAACTGAGCCTTAAAGTTTTTAATTATAAAATAAAGGCCCTGGACTGCATTTTCAAGCAAGAAGAAGACCTGGAGAAGCGCATTAGGGAATGCCTCGACACCATTATTTCAGAATCTGCACAAATTAACGGTTTAACCCTGCGAAAACAGATTACTATTAAAGGCATTAACGGTGTTCACACCGTCAGTCTCGGCGACATCCTGTATTTTGAGACCAGGCCGGGCTGCCGTCTTATTTACTGCGTACTGACCGATCGTACCTGCATTGCATTCCGCCATACGATGAGAGAGCTGATAAAAGAGCTTGACAGCAGATTTTTCCAATGCCACCGCTCTTTTATTATAAACACCAGGTTTATTAAAAGATTTTTCAGAAACAAACAAAGCTGTTCGGTTATCATGGAGGACGGAAAAATCTGTGACGTAGCGAGATCAAAATGGAAGGAGCTAATGTCCCATGTTAGCCTTTGACATGCTCACTACGGCTTTTACCCGCTCTTTAATTCACGCGCTGGCGGCCAATTACCTTAATGCAAGAAATGTCAGGAAATCATACCGCTTAAATTTAAAATTTTTTAGCATGGCTTTTCTTATCTGCTTCTGGTCCTGCGCCTTTTTGCATGAACCGTATGTCTATTACCCGATAAATCTGTTTCTGCTTCCCCTCTGGATGTCTTATGTTTATAAATTAGGCATCACCGAAACTTTCGCATTGTCAACGATAAGCGATCTCATTATTTTTTTCGGCGAGCTTTCAGGGCAGGCATTCATTGATGCGTTTCCCGGAAACATTTTATACCGAACGGCTGTTAAAAATGCCGTTTCCCTGTTTATAACCGCCATAGTTATATCAGCCGCCTCCCTGATTAAAAAACACCAATTAAGCAAAAAGCTTACAAAAGTCAGTATTTATTACGTCCTGTTTTTCGCAGCGGTTAACGCCGCTTTTAATGTGCTGCTGTTCCTTTCCGGTACCGGTACGTACAACATTTACCTTACAAATTTCGGTTATAAGCTTTTCATTGTCACATTTCTGATATATGTTCTGTCATTGCGCGGTAAAGCCAGATTTGAGCAAAGATGCAGGGTTTATATAAGGCTTAACAGGTACACCAGGCTCATTGAAAACATGTATGACGATTTGGCCGGCCAGAAACACAATTTTTCCAACATACTCTTTTCAATCAATGGGTATTTGCTTGACAACCGTTTCAGTGAACTAAGCGAATATCTTAACAACCACGTTCTTAAAGATTACTGCAGGAACTTAAGCCACAGTTTTCTCGGCCCGTTAAAATATATACAGAACCCTGCGCTGAAAGGCATTGTATTTTCAAAACTTAATGAGGCTGCAACAAAAAACATAAAGCTGTTTATCAATATTTTTAACGAAATAGAAATAAACAATATCGATCCTTCTGATCTTGTAAAAATAATTGGCATTTTACTGGACAACGCCATTGAGGCCTGTGAAAAATCGCCCGATAATGAGCTTCATCTGGGGATGGACTCAGACAATACCCACACTTCAATACTAATCGGAAATACATATTATCAGCTGCCTGACTTAAACATGATTTGCGAACGCGGATATTCAACAAATGGCAAGGACAGGGGATTCGGCATGTATAACCTTAAGAAAATCCTTTCCCTCTATCCCCATGCGCATTTAAAAACAACAATAAACGGTAACTTGTTTTTTCAGGAATTGATTATTATGAAATAAAAAGTCAAACAGCCGCCCTCTTTTTTAAGGGAGCTGAATTACCTTGTTCTCTTTTGATTCCCTGTAAAGCACGAAACGGTTCCCGATAACCTGAACGATTTCCGCACCAAGGGCGGCAGCCAGTTCTTCACATACTTCCCTTGAGCTTAAAGCCGAATTTTTCAGGACTGTGGCCTTGACCAGTTCCCTTGCCTCAAGGGCCTCATCAAACTGTTTAATCACATTATCCGAAATACCGCCTTTGCCAATCTGGAAAATGGCGGGAATATCGTTTGCAAGACTTCTCAGATAGCTTCTCTGCTTACCTGTCAGCATTCGTTTACCAGCTCCCGGTATATTAATCTAACTGAAACACGTATAATTTTTCCCCTTACGGTATATAATCAAACTCCATACCGTCTCCTATCCGCACAGTATCTCCTTCTTGTATACCCTTTTCCTCCAGCGCCTGAATAACGCCTTTTCGCCTAAGGGCGCGCTGGAAATACTGCAATGATTCCCTGTCGTTAAAGTTAATTCCGCGGAGCAGATTTCTTATCCAGGGACCATCCACTACAAAAACGCCGTTTTCAATTTCGACGGTAAAGTCGTCCTCCTCTTTGGCCCTGTATACAACCTCGGGTGCTTCGGGCGCAAATATTTCGGGTTCAGGCAGAGTTTTCAGCATTTCATAGACATAATTGATCAACTCCCTCACGCCGCTCCCTGTTGCGGCACTGATGGGAAATACCCTGTATCCCAACTTTTCCATGCATTCGATGAATTCCTTTACCGCTTTCTCATCGGCCACGTCAATCTTGTTTGCCGCTATGATCTGCGGCCTTCTGGACAATTCTTCGTTATACTCCCTCAGTTCCCTGTTTATCACATGAAAATCCTCAACGGGATTACGCCCTTCCAGCCCGGAAACGTCCACCACGTGTATCAGCATGCGGGTTCTTTCCACATGCTTAAGAAAGTCATGCCCCAGGCCCACTCCTTCATGGGCGCCTTCTATCAAACCCGGGATATCGGCCATGACAAAACTTTCGCCAATTCCCATCGAAACAACGCCCAGATTGGGTGTTAATGTAGTGAAGTGATAATTCGCTATTTTGGGTTTGGCCGATGAAACCTGGGCCAGAAGCGTGGACTTTCCAACATTCGGATAGCCAATCAGTCCCACGTCGGCCAAAAGCTTTAACTCCAGAATAATCCATCTCTCTTCGCCCGGAGTGCCGTTTTTGGCGAAATTCGGAGCCTGCCTTGTAGGGGTTGCAAAATGCGCGTTCCCTTTGCCACCAATTCCTCCCTTTGCCACAATCGCAGTCTGCCCGTCTTCAACGAGATCGGCGATAATAAGGCCCGTTTCCCTGTCTTTGACAATAGTCCCGCATGGAACTTTAATGACAAGATCTTCGCCTTTTCTGCCTGCACATTTCTGGCTGCTTCCGTCCTGTCCCCGTTCCGCCTTATAATGCCTGCGGTAACGGAAATCAGCCAGCGAACGCAGATGTTTGTCGGCTTTTAAAATAACATTGCCGCCGTTTCCCCCGTCGCCGCCGTCAGGGCCACCCGCCCGAACATACTTTTCCCTGCGGAAGGAAACGGCGCCGTTGCCTCCGTCTCCTGCTTTTACATATATCTCAGCTATGTCTATAAACATGTTTCCTCCCTGAACCCTTGCTTTGTAAATGAGGCGTTCATGAAAATTGTGTGCTTAAATGCAGGAATTTAAACAAAATTCATGAGAAATTTTAAGATACATCTATTTACACAGACAAAAAGAGGACGATTATTCTCGCCCCCGTTAATCAAGTTTCACTTTTAATTACACCGCAATGACGCTTACCTTTTTCCTGTTCCTGCCCATACGTTCAAACTTAACAATTCCGTCTATCTTCGCGTACAAAGTATCATCTGAACCAATTCCTACATTGTTTCCGGGATGAATTTTTGTGCCTCTTTGCCTTACGAGAATATTCCCTGCTTTAACAAACTGACCGTCGGCTCTCTTCACACCAAGCCTTTTAGACTCACTGTCACGGCCGTTTCTTGTACTGGAAACTCCTTTTTTATGTGCAAACAACTGCAGATTTATTCTTACCATTGTTTTACACCTCCTTAAAACGTAACTGTATATATTCGCTGTAATCAGCCTCAATCTGCCTTAAACCTATTACCATTGTCTTCAGTATTATATCGGCTATATAACTTTCGGTTTCATTAAGACCATCGGGAACATGACACTCCATATAACCGTCACGTTCCACGAAATTTCTGAACCCTGCCAGTTCGTCCAGACCGCCCAGCGCGGTATAGACTACGGCCGATACCGCCGCACATACTATGTCATTCCCGGCGGTACCGAAACCGGCATGTCCTTTAACTTTAAATCCTTTTATTTTACCATCCTTATTGTGATAGATAACCGCTTTAATCATTACGCATTAATCTTTTCTATCTGTACTTTCGTATACGGTTGTCTGTGTCCGCGTTTTCTTCTGTAATTCTTCTTGGGCTTATATTTGAATACTATAATCTTTTTGCCCTTTCCGTGGCCAAGCACCTTCGCGGTTACGGCAGCCCCTTCAACAACAGGGGTTCCTACCTTTAATTCGCCTGCTTCGGACACAGCAAGCACCTTATCGAAAACCACAGTCTGGCCTTCTTCGGCAGAAAGCTTCTCAACAAAGAGAACATCGCCTTCCTGAACCTTATACTGCTTACCGCCGGTCTCAATTATTGCGTACACAACAAGCACCTCCTCTGCCCTAACTCGCCATGAAAGGGAGCATTTTTAATGCGTTTCAAACCCTTTCTATGTGCGGTAACCGTTTTATTTTAACACAGCTCAATGTCAGGTGTCAACCAATCAGATTTAAGTATCTTCTGTAATCCTGGTATGGAATTTTGATTAAGACATGTAGTTAATTATAACCACAAAGCACTCATTGTCATACTTAAAAAAAGTATAGCATACAATAAGAATTTTTCACTCCACGAGTTTGATTTTATTAAAAAATAGGACAGATAGCCAAATTAAGCTATCCATCCTATATTCGTTACACTGCAATCCATAAACATTGCCCACTGTATCAATTAATCTTTTCAATAATCTCCAGAATCTGTTCAATAGTCTTTTTGCCGAAAACTATATCTTTATCGTTCACAACCACAGCCGGTACACTCATTATGGAGTACTGGTTTTTAAAATCAGGGAAGCGGGCCACATCAATCATTTCCGCCTCAATATTCGGATTCTTCGCAGCCATCAGCTGGCATGCGGCAACCACATCGGGACAGAAAGTACAGGACAAAGACACGCCAATCTTTAAATTTACTTTCCGGTCAATCCTATTAATGCGGGACAATATATCTTCTCCAATTGACTGCCCGGGTCCGGCAACGTTATATAACGCAAGGATGAATGAATTTATCTCATGCCCTCCCGGGACACCGTGGAACTGTATGCCGGTATAACTGTTGTCATTTCTCAGGATTGCAAAAGTTGGGAAAATAGTGGCGTTGATCAGTTTTTCCTTTTCTGCATCCTGACCTTTTTCCAATACTTCCAGCTCTACTTTATCGGTAAGGGACACGAATTCTTCAAGGAATGACTTTATCTCTGCGCTGAATTCCTGTTGGGAGTCCAGGATTGCAAGAATTTTCACCTTGTTTTCAAAACGCTCAAAAATAGGGGCCAGTTGCCCACGCAAATCCTCTTCAAAGAAAACCTTTGCCGGATGTACTGTTTCCGGCGCATCTTCGGTTTTTATACCCAGCTTTTCTTTTTTCATCGCAATATATTTTTCGGCATGGGTGGCAGCTATTGCTCCGTCGGCAACGGCGGTTACAAGCTGTCTCAGTTCCTTGGCCCTTACATCTCCTGCCGCATATACTCCGTCAATGTTCGTGCGCATGCTTTCGTCGGTCACTATATACCCGTTCCCGTCAAGGCGTAAGTGTTCCGCATATTCCGACGTCTGCGGTATATATCCTGCGAACACGAAAATACCGAACGTCTCACCCGGCTTGGCTTCATATGTCCATGTCTCGCCAGTTTTGTTGTTTATAAATTTTGCATAGCGTAATACGTTGTCTCCGCCGGCTTCCACTATTTCGGTATTGAATTTTACTTCAATCTTGGGATGAGCCAGCACCCGTTCGGCAATCATTTTAGAGCACGTGAATTCAGGTTCCCTTGCGATAATCGTAACTTTTCGCGCATACCTGGTGAGGAAAATTGACTCTTCCGCAGCCGCAAAACCCGCCCCAATAACAAAAACGTCCATGCCGGTAAAAAATTCACCGTCGCATGTGGCGCAGTATCCAATTCCACGTCCGCGGAATTCGTTTTCCCCTTTGAAGCCTATTCTTCTCGGAACGGTTCCAGTGGCGATAATCACCGCCAGCGCTTCATACTCGGCATCCACCGTTCTTACCTTCTTAATGTCGCTGTAAAAATCAACCGATTCCACAACTCCATGTTTGAAACTGACTCCGAACTTTTCAGCCTGTTTTCTCATGTTCAGGCCTAATTCCTCTCCGGAAATGTTAAGAATTCCCGGATAGTTTTCAACTTCTGAAGTTATTCTGATTTGCCCGCCCGGTTTGTCTCGCTCTATGATCAGGGTTTTGAGCCTGGCACGGCCGGCATAAATGCCGGCTGCCAGTCCCGCACTCCCTGAACCTATTATAATAAGGTCATAAAGTTCTTTCATATATATTAGATCTTCCCTACCAGGTCAAGGCTGGGTTTCAGAGTTTCAGAACCGGGACGCCATTTAGCAGGGCAAACCTGATCGCCATGGGCTGCTACGAACTGAGCGGCCTGAACCTTTCTCAGCAATTCGGAGCTGTCTCTTCCTATGCTGTTGTCATGAACTTCATAAGCAACTATCTTTCCGGAAGGATTTACTATAAATGTACCTCTCAGAGCCATTCCATCTTCTTCAATGTAAACGTCGAAATCTCTGCAGAGTTTTCCGGTCGGGTCTGCCAGCATCGGGAATTTAATCTTCTTTATTGTTTCAGAAGTGTCATGCCATGCTTTGTGAACAAAATGGCTGTCGGTTGATACCGAGTAAATTTCAACACCCAGTTTTTTGAATTCTTCATAATTGTCAGCCAAATCGCCCAGCTCGGTCGGGCATACAAATGTAAAGTCCGCAGGATAGAATACAAATACCGACCACTTGCCCAGTATGTCAGCCTTGCTGATATCCTTGAACTCACCGTTAACAAAAGCCTTTACAGTAAAATCAGAAACTTCCTTGCCAATAAGTGACATATAAAACCCTCCTTAAATTATATGTTTTATTTTTCCGGATGAAACCGGTTAATTTGCTTATTCGGACTTCATTCTGCATTCAGAACAGATTCCCTTGAAAAACATCACCCTTGTTTCCACTTTGACACCGGTGGAATTCTCAATATACTCGTCAATTTTTTCAAAAATCTCATTGAGCCCTTCACTGTCGGAATCAAACACCCTTCCGCATCCGGTACATATAACATGCAGGTGCTCCTGAGTATTGATGTCAAACCTGTCGGGCGAATTGCCCATAGGTATTCTCAAAATTTCACCGGTATCGGCCATAAGTCCGAGATTGCGGTATACCGTTCCCAGACTTATACTGGGGTATTCTTTTCTTATGTCTTCATATATTTCAGCAGCAGTCGGATGATTTAATCTCATCAGGGCATTTTCTATCATCATTTTCTGTGCACTGGTCCGTCTGTTCATATTAATAACACCTACTTAGTAGTAATCGTTACTATTATTATATAATAGTTATTCTTAATGTCAATAGTTTTTTAAAAAATTTTATAAAAAAACACAGCCTTTCAAACAGTATTTTTTAAAAGGCTGTGTTTTATAAGTATTTCCATAAACAACCCTTATTCAGTCATTGTCGTGAAAACTGCGTGTAACCCTGCCGGTTCCCCCGCATTTCGGGCAGGGTTCTGTCAGTATTTCCCGGAGAGGATTCCGCACTTTTTTTCTCGTCATTTCCACAAGCCCGAGATTGGTCATGCCCGCTATGAAAACCTGGTTCGCGTCCTTCCTGCATTCCTCTTTCAGGATTGATAAAACTTCTTCTTTATGAGTTCTGTCCTTCATGTCTATAAAATCTATAAGTATAATTCCGCTGATATCCCGCAGCCTTATCTGCCTTGAAATAACCCGTGCGGCCTCACAGTTGGTTTTGAAAATGGTTTCATCCTGATTGTTCTTGCCCGTAAACTTCCCGGTGTTGACATCAATGACCGTCAAAGCCTCCGTCTGATCAAATACAAGGTAGCCGCCGCTTTTAAGCCAAACCTTCCGGGACAGTGCCTCCCTTATCGCGCCATCCACCCGGTAAAATCTGAACAGATCATAATCGGCCGAAAAAAACCTGACCTTTGCTTTCATTTCGGGCGCTGTATGGCTGAGATATTCAAGCAAGCTCTCGAATTCGTCACGATCATTCATGACAATATGCTTAATATTCAGATTGGCGCCCGACCGTGCGAGCCTTTGTACCAAATCCGGTTCCGTATATAAACACCTCGGCACGCATCCCTTTTCCTCTTTCTTCCTTATAATCTCCCATATTTCGACAAGTTCACGGACACATTTTTCCATCTCCGAAGGCGCAGTTCCTTCGGCAGCGGTTCTCACAACAATCCCCATCCCCTCGGGACACAGTTTCTTGACCATGTTCTTAAGCCGTTCCCTTTCGGACTCGCTTTTAATTTTTTTGGAAATACCGATGCCGGGCGAAAGGGGATACAAAACCGCCAGATTACCGGGAAGGGCTATATTCATCGTAACTTTCGGGCCCTTTGTTCCTATTTCGTCCTTTAAAACCTGGACGGTAATTTCCTGCCCGGGCTTTATCACACTTTCTATTTTCAACGGAAAAGGTTTTTTTTCATACGGCTGCTTTCTTACGGGTAAAACTTCCTCGGCGCTTAAATAGGCGTTCCTGTCCGCGCCTATGTCAACAAAGGCGCACTGCATTCCCGGAAAAACTTTTTCAACCTTTCCTCTGTATATGTTCCCGACAATTCCGGTTTTGTCCGCGCATTCAACATGCAGTTCGGCAAGCTCACCGTCTTCAAGAATTGCAATCCTTTTCAATTTAGGTTTTCTGTCTACCAAAATCTCCCTTGTCATAATACTCCGTCTGCCCAATGTTTACATATAGTGTTACAGAAATTTGCCGTCGTCTAAAGGAAGCCACCTGTCACCGGCACGCCCGTAAAGCATTATCCTGTGCATCCTCAGAATTTCAATATCACTGTTCGTGCATGTTTCCACGCCTGTAATGAATAACTCCGGGCGTACATTGTTTTCCTGGCCCGCCGCGAGTAATACATTGAAAAAATAGCTGTCTCCTCCGTTTCTTCCTCCGGTAAGTTCGTAAATCAGGGGCCGTATGTCAAACTCCTTTTCCCCGCTTTTGGTCTTTTTCAGAACAATAATCCTGTCCCTGTTCAGGACCTCCGAAATTACGCCGTCTATATTCTTCTCAGGCACAAGCCCGAAATCTATCCTGTACCTTGCGGCCTCAACGATGGCCATGATGTTTTTGCCGTTTTTCACTTTTTTCGCATCGGTCACCCTTACTCCCGCAGGCAGAGCGGAATTAAGCCTTTCGATAAAATCATACGGCTCATAATCTTCATCAAGCTCAACGTCGGCGAATTCCCCTTCACTTGAAAGCCCTAATGCCATCGGCTGCGCAAAAACAATATGCGGTCTCGGGTTAAATCCCTGGGAATGGGTTACCGGAATTTCAGCGCGCTTGAACGCCCTTTCAAACAGGCGCATAACATCCAGATGCCCGATATATTTCAATTCTTCGCCGCGATCAAACCTAAACCTTATTTTCATGGTGTATTTCCTCCCGCGGAAACGGTTTTACATATCCCGGCGCCGAAAACAGCGCTTCCACAGCCCGTACACTGTATTCTACAGTTCGGAGTGACAATGCCTTTGTATGCTTTTTCACATTCGCGCTGCAAAAATTTCTGAGATACACCCATGTCAATATGGCTCCAGGGCAGGATTTCGCCGTAATCCCTCGTCCTGTTCGCATAAAACGCCGGATCAATCCCTTCTTCCTCAAAAGCCTGCATCCAGGCGTCGTACTTAAAAAACTCGTTCCACGCATCAAAGCGGCATCCGTTCCGCCACGCCCGCAAAAGTACCCTGCCGACCCTTCTGTCGCCTCTGGCAAACACGGCCTCAAGGAAACTAACCCTTGCATCGTGCCAGTTGTATGTTATTGCTCTTGACACTTTGCTTAATTTGTCTTTTAAATACATCTGCTTTTTATGGAACTCCTCAACGGTATTCTGCCCAAACCACTGAAACGGCGTAAACGGTTTTGGAACAAAGCACGAGGTACTTACTGTTACATTAAGCCCTTTTGCCCTTTTTTCCTTAGGTATTCTGTAATATATATCCACGGCCTTTTTGGCAAGGTCCGCTATACCCGCTATATCTTCTTCGGTTTCAGTGGGAAGCCCTACCATAAAATACAGTTTTACATTGTTCCAGCCGCCTTCAAACGCAATTCTGAGAGAATTCTCCATATCCTCTTCGGTAATTCCCTTGTTAATTACATCCCTCAGCCTTTGGGTTCCTGCTTCGGGAGCAAAGGTCAGACCGCTTTTTCTCACCTTTTGTGCCTTTTCCATAAGATCAATTGTAAAATTGTCAATACGCAGCGAAGGCAGCGAAAGATTTATCTTCCTTTCTTCGGTCAGTTTCAGCAGCTCTTCGGTGAAATCGGCAAGACACGAATAATCGCTGGTACTGAGCGAAACCAGGGATATTTCCTCATAACCGGTTTTTTCTATACTGCCCTTTGCCTGTTTCAGCAGGACCCCGGGGGATTTTTCCCGTACAGGCCGATAAATGAATCCCGCCTGACAGAACCTGCAGCCACGGATGCAGCCCCTGAACATTTCCAGCATAATCCTGTCGTGGACAGTGCCGATAAACGGAACCACTATATCCTCAGGAAAGTCAACCGCGTCCATGTCTTTGATTATTCTTTTCCTTACCTTTTCAGGTATGCCGGGATAAACAGGCTTAATTCCCGATATTGTATTGTCTTCGTTATACGTAACCTTATAAAATGAAGGGACATAAACCCCGGGGATTTTTGCAGCCATCCTCAAAAACTCGGTTCTGCCGCTCCCGCTATTTTTCCATTCCTTATACGCATCTATTATTTCGAGGATAACCTCCTCGCCTTCACCTATAACAAAAAAATCAATAAAATCGGCAAGGGGTTCGGGATTGCAAGCACACGGGCCGCCCGCTATGACAAAAGGATGGTTTTTGCCCCTTTCTTCGGCTAATAGCGGAATTCCGGCAAGATCCAGCATATTCAGCACATTTGTATAACACATCTCATACTGCAGCGTAAAACCGACAATATCAAATTCCTTAACGGGGTCTTTTGTCTCAAGGGCAAACAGCGGAATTCCCCGTTCGCGCATGATTTTCTCCATATCCGCCCAAGGTGCAAAAACCCTTTCACAATAGGTATCGCTTCTTTTGTTCAGCACGTGATACAGTATTTTCATACCAAGATGGGACATGCCTACTTCATAAACATCGGGGAAGCAAAACGCAAAACGTACGTCAACATTCTCCGGGTCCTTTACTACCATATTCCACTCGCCGCCGGTATAGCGGGCGGGTTTTTCCACATTCATAAGAATCTTATCGTCAAGCCGTATCCTCATAATCTCCCATCACTACTTTTCTAAAATTATTTTATTTTTTATCATACCCGAAACTAAAAAAAATAGCAACGTGACATTACAGAACGGATACGGATTAGCAGGACGGATGCAAACTGAATAGAATCGCTTAAAAATGACGTGATTAACTTATAAAGGCAGACATCCAGTCTGCCCGCTTATACCTCTATCTTATTTCTTGCCTCAAATTCCTTCATGAATTCAACAAGCTTCTTAACACCTTCAACCGGCATCGCATTGTATATGCTTGCCCTCATGCCTCCAACGCTTCTGTGGCCTTTCAGGTTTACAAGCCCATGCTCTTCGGCTTCTTTTACAAATTTCGCGTCCAAATCCTTATTTCCGGTTATAAAGGTAACGTTCATCAACGAGCGGTCCTCTTTCTTCGCAGTACCCTTAAACATATTTGAATTATCAATGAAATCATACAAAATTTTCGCCTTTTCTTCATTTATTTTCTGCATTTCGGGCACGCCGCCGAGTTTTTTCAGCCATTGGAACACCAAACCGCAGACATAAATGCTGTAGCATGGAGGTGTATTAAACAGCGAATTGTTTTCTGCATGCACTTTGTATTGCAGCATTGTGGGAACTTCAGGATTGACTTCGGCGATTAAATCCTCCCTGACGATTACCACAACCACGCCCGCAGGGCCCATATTCTTCTGCGCCCCTGCAAATATCAGACCAAATTTTGTAACATCATACACTTCGGAAAGGATGTTTGAAGACATGTCTGCAACAAGAGGAACATTTCCTGTGTCGGGAAGTTTTGTATATCTTGTTCCGTATATTGTATTGTTTGTGGTTATATAGAAATAATCTGCGTCCTTGCTGAAGGTTTCAGGATAAAGCTCAGGAATATAAGAGAAATTGGCATCCTCTGACGATGCTACAACATTAACCTTTCCAAACTTTCTCGCTTCACCTATCGCCTTTTTCGACCAATAGCCACTATTTACATAATCGGCCTTACCTTTTTTCATCAAATTCAGCGGAACCATAGCAAACTGAGTCCATGCCCCACCCTGCAGAAAAAGAACTTTGTAATTTGAGGGAATATTCATCAGTTCTCTTAAATCTGCTTCGGCCTGCTTGATTATTTCTTCGAACCACTTAGACCGGTGACTCATTTCCATTACCGACATGCCCGAGCCATGCCAGTCAAGCATTTCTTCCCTTGCTCTCTGCAATACCTCTTCCGGTAATGTCGCGGGGCCTGCTGAAAAATTATAAACCCTGTCCATTTTTCATCCTCCTATATTTTTCTGAAAATAAGCTGAGCCTGACCTGTCTATAAATTGTTTTTCAGTCCGACGGTATTAGATTTTAGAGAGTTTCGGCAAAGATAAACTCAGCTTTATTCACTTACAAAGACAATAAATTTAGTAATATTTTATCACTCCATGTCATTACTGTCCATACTTTATAAATACATATTGTTAATAAATTAACAATATTTTTTAAATTTCAAACCAAACCTTCATGGTACTTTTGCGGAACCATACAGATACTTTTACCGTCTTAATAAACGAAGTGGTTAATTTGGCGTTTAACGATATTGAATTTCATTTTGACCGGTATCCCACATACCAAATATAGCAGGAGGTAAATTTATGAAAAGAATTATTGCATTGGTCCTGGCGTTCACTTTCATAACCGCGCTGCTCTGGACAGTTTCTCCGTTAAAAGCCGTGTATGCCGAAGAATACAGGAACGGCTTTTCCCTTGTACCGGATGAATATGACAGCACAGGAATCAGCACCGATACTCACTTTGTTTTAAAAACAGTGAATAAATACAGTCTTGAACAAATAACGCAAATGTTAAGGCTACTGGGCGATATTCCGCTTAAAATCACACAGAACAATGCTAACGAGTTTATTGTAATCCCTGAAAAAGAACTTGAACAGAACAGCCTCTATACTTTTGTCATAACCACCCCTGATAATGAACAGATATCATGGACCTTTCAGACACAGCGGAATTTCACAGTTTTAGGCACCCTTCCTGCAAACAGGTCAAACTTCGTACCTGTGAACAGCGGAATTGAAATTTACTTCAGCCACAAAAACTTCGGGGATATAGAGAAATATTTCGAAATATCACCAAAGGTCGAAGGGCGTTTTGAAACCAATGGGTACGCGGCGGTGTTTATTCCGAAAAAACTCGAACCGGGCACAATATATACCGTAACCGTCAAGAAAGGGTTACCCCTTAAAGATACCGGACATAAACTTGAAAAAGATTATGTTTTCGCATTTGAAACAGAGCCTGAGAGCAATACCGAGAAGGAATATAAAGGCAGCCTTTATTTCAGGTACTCGGTGATGGAGTTTTCCACAAAGGATGCACCCTTGATTCCGATAGATATATACCTTACCGATCACAACGCCACCAAAGCCGTTGTCAAAACAGCAATATACAGGTTTGACAATTCCGATGAATTTGTCAACGCTGTGAAGGCAATGTACGAAAAACCCTACTGGTCTTATTCGACTTATGGAGAAACACATGTACCTGTCGATAACCTTGCAAAAGTTTCGGAATTTGAACAATCTTTTGATCTGACAAAATGGCAGGAACACTATATATCCGTCCCGGAACCCCTGCCAAAAGGATTCTATCTTATACAGAGCACATCGAACGGGCTTACCGCCCAAACGCTTGTTCAGTCAACCGATATATCGGCTTACTATATCGAAAGCGATACCAAAACCCTTTTCTGGGTTAATGATTTAAAAACGGGTAAACCGGTGGAATCCGCAAAAATAACAGTAAACGGCGAAAGTAAAACATACACAACCGATTCTTCGGGTATCGCCTTTTTTGATACGGTTTTCACCAATCCCGAGGATACGGATTTAAATTATTTGAGTTACTATACAGTCCGCAAAAATGACGATGAGCTTGTATTAATAAATCCAAGGTACAAGATTCTTGATGACGTATATTATTCCGAAGAAAATTACTGGAGATACTTCCAGACTGACAGAACCCTTTATAAGCCCGATGATACAGTAATGTTCTGGGGATTTTTAAGAAACAGGAACGACAACACCGCCCCTTCCGAAGTCACGGTGGAAATTTCCGGGGGAAGTTACTGGTCTGATTATAAAGCCGGATTCCTATACTATTTCCTTCCCGGTATCCAAAAACCTTTAGTGTCGTTAAAAGTACCTGCAGATAACGGCTTTTTTGAAGGCAGCCTCAGACTTCCCAAGCTTTCACCCGGAAATTATCAGCTTACCGTCAAATCGGGAGATACTGTACTAATCAGCCATTATATAAAGGTTCAGGACTATGTTAAGCCTGCATATAAAATGACGGTTGAGAGCGATAAAAAAGCCATATTCCTTAACGAAACTGTAAACTTTACTATAACTCCGTCATTTTTTGACGGCACGCCGCTTCCGTTTCTGGATGTTTCGTACAGGATAAGCGGTTATCCGCCTTTCAGAGATATAGCAACCACGGTTAAAACAAGCGCAGACGGAAAAGTCACCGTTCCTTTTAAAGCAGAAATCTATGACAAATCTGCCGAGGGCGAATATACGGTTTACATCAACGCAACCGCATCACTGCCTGAAAGCGGGATGTTTAACGGAAACACCCATGTGAAGGTATATGTTAACGACATTTATGCTTCTTTTTCGTCATCGTTAACTAAAACCGGGAAAGTAATGCTGGAAGCAAAACTGAACAAAATAGACATTGATAAAATAAACAGCAGCGCCGGAGATGAATACTGGTACACCGAGGACTATCTGGGGGATCCTGTCGCAAACAGGAAAATTACGGGCACGATAATACACTATACCTATGAAAAAATTGAAGACGGAGAAGAATACGACTATATAAACAAAGTTGTAAAAAAACGCTACCGTTATAAGGAACGGAAAGAGAAATTGGGCACTTTTTCGTTTACAACCAACGAAAAAGGCATTGGTACGAAGGTTTTGGATCTGGAACGTCCAAAAGAAGGCTATTACACGGTGGAACTGACCTGGAATGACAACAACGGCAGAACCATGAGCCGGGAGGTTTATTTGTCAAGCTGGAATTATACCGGCATCGAGGACGAATACGACTGGTATCACCTGGAGACCGATAAGGAAAAATACCGCACGGGCGAGGAGGCGGTTGTAACCCTTAAAAACAATGATAAAACAGTTTCAGCCGGACCCGTTCTGTTTATTGAAGCGCGCAACGGAATTACAGGCTATAATGTTCAAAGCGGTCCCGAATACAAAACTGTTTTTTCCGCGGACAAAATTCCGAATTTCTATGTAAAGGCGGTATACTTCAACGGTAAATGCTATATAGAAACAGGATCGGTCAGTCTTGCGTATGATACCGCCGAAAAGAAAATCAATTTTGAAATGAAAACCGACAAGAGCTCATACCGCCCGGGCGATACGGTGAATATCAGCATAACTGCGACCGATGAAAACAAAAACCCTGTACCCGCGCGTGTTAATATTGCGATTATTGATGAAGCAATTCTCGAAATATCATATTACAATGTTGATGTCCTTGGCAGGCTTTATCAGTGGCTCAGCAGCGGTATTATCGGCTCTTATTCGTCGCATCTCGTGGGCCAGTCGTCGTTAGACGCCGCAGGAGGTGGTGGGTATACTGCGGTATCCGAGGAGAAAGCAATGTCCGTGGCATTCAAAGATTCTGCTTCGATGGATCAGATCCGGGCAAGAAGCGATTTCAGGGACACGGCGCTGTTCAAAACAATAACACTGGACAGGGACGGAAAGGGCACCGTTTCATTCAAATTGCCCGATAACGTTACATCATGGCATGTTACATTGGCAGGAATCGCGACCGACCTCCGCGGCGGAACCGGGGAATCTTCCCTGAAAGTAACTCTTCCGTTTTTTATCAGCGACAGCATGAATTATACCTACCTCAGCGGGGATTTCCCCTATGTCGGGGTATCGGCCTACGGTAACGATCTTAAGAAAGGCGAAGCAATCAAATATCAGGTAACCTGCGAGCAAAAGCCTGGATTTATCCGGACAGTGGAAGGCAAGGCTTTTGAACGTGTCAGCATTCCGCTCTGGCAACTTGACAAAGGAGTGTATGACATTGAAATAAAGGCGATAAGCGAAAGCGGTCTCACCGACGGTATAAGGCGGACAATTTATGTCATCGACACCTACCATGAAACAGAAAAAGCCGTAACAGAAACTTTAAAGCCCAATATGAATATAACCGGCGGTAAAACGGGCATTACTACCTTAATTTTCACCGACGCAGGCAGAGGAAAATTCATCCCCGCTCTGTACGATTTGGCTTACAGCGGCGGAAGCAGGTTGGATCAGAAATATATTGCTTTAAAGGCAAACACTATACTGGATGAACTAATTCCCGACAGGGAAAAGACAAATGAAATAAATATCGAACTTGGTCAGTACCAGAAAGACGACGGAGGTTTTGGAATACTTCCGTATTCCGAAAGCGATGTGGAGTTATCGGCGCTGCTGGCAGAATTTCTTAAAAACGAAGCGGTTGCAGTAAAACTTAAGCAGTATTTCTACTCACTTATCCTTCAGCAGCCCGGCCGAATAAATGCTCCCGCCCTTTACGGACTTGCAGCGCTTGGCGAACCGGTACTGCTTGATTTAAAAGAAGCCGCCGGTGTCAAAAATCTTACTCTGAGGGATAAAATCTATCTTGCCCTTGCCTTTGAAGAAATCGGTGAAAACTTTACCGCCCGGAATATTTATGAAAATGAAATAGTTCCTTATTTTGAGGTTAAGAACCCGTATATCCGCGTAAAAACAACCAACGATACGGACACAATACTTAAGGAAACGGCTCTTGCAGCACTCCTCGCCTCCAGGCTCGATACGCCCCACAAGGATGGTTTGTATCAGTATATTGTTAACAACCATTCGAACAGAATACTGGTGAATGCCGAAAAACTGCTTGTCATAACCGAAGAACTGAATAAGCTTCACAGCAGCGAAGCCTCATTTTCGTATGAGTATGACGGGAACAGATATAACGAAAAAATTATTAACGGCAGAGCGGTTACGGTCAAAATTCCATCGATAAAACTGAGTGAACTGAAAATAACTGAAGTAAAAGGCGAAGTAGCCGTAACATCGGTATTCAATGCAACACCGGAATTTCCGGAAGAACCGGACGAAAACCTGAAAATCAGACGCACCTATTACGATTACAGAACTGGGGCGGAGACCACCGAATTCCGGCAGAATGACATAGTTAAAGTTGTTATAGAATGGGACATAGCCCCTACCGCCATGGACACTCACTACGAAATAATCGATTTTGCCCCTTCAGGGCTGAAGCCTATTGAAAATCCGTTCAAGGCGGGAATTAATCCCGGCAGTGATTTTTGGTGGTTCAGGAATATTGACGGCCAGAAGGTAACATTCACCGTTTTCCGCGACGCAGAAAAGAAAGAGCCGCTTGTGTATTACGCACGTGTGGTAAGTCCGGGCACGTTTACCGCAGACAGCACAATTGTACAGGGCTCTGTTGTAAAAGACAGCATTAAGTTCGGGGATGCCGTCAAAATTAAAATCACTGAATAGCGCGGAGCTCATTCAATTAATTTACAGTAAAAAATAAGCGGGTACAGAAACGCACCTGACGGTGCGTTTCTGTATTTATTCTTTGACGCTTGTAAACATAACCGATTCAATGATCCACTTCTGGAATATCCCATATATTACTAAAACCGGAACAAGAAGCATTACCGAGCCTGCCATCATTCTCGGAACATGAGTATTTATCGCATACTGTTCGTTAAATTTCGCCACCATAACGGTTACCGGCTGCCATTTTTCATTTTTGATAAAAATCGTAGGTGCAAGGTAATCATTCCACGAACCTATAAACCATAACACGCTGTGAGCAGCCAAGGCCGGAGTTATAAGCGGCAGAATAATGCGGCGGTATATTTCAAAATAATTGCACCCGTCAATCTTGGCCGCTTCTACAACCGAATCAGGAACATAATTGAGATACTGCCTTAAGAAGAAAATCATAAGCACATTGCCTGTAAGCTTCGGCAATATCATGGGCCACGGCCCCTGGAGCATGTTAAACCGGCTGAACAGGACAAACTGTGGTATCATTATCGACGGAAAAGGAATCATAACTCCGCTGAGCAATATTAAAAATATAATGTTTTTGCCTTTAAAGTTAATTTTTGCGAAGGCAAAAGCCGCTCCCGCCGAAACAAAAGTTCCAACAATAACCGGAGGTACCGAATACAGTATTGTATTGAGAAATCCACGCACAAGAGGTATTTCATCCCATATCTGAATATAACTTGAGAAATCCCATGTTCTCGGCAGCAATCCGGCAAGGTATATATGCATCTTTGGTTTGAAGGAAGTAAATATCATCCAGATGAAGGGATAAAGCATTATCACCGACCCAAAGGCAAGAAAAACAAATACAACGGCATCAGCTATTTTTTTACGCCTACTCATTCCGCTCCCTCCTTCCGTTCATATAAAACTGGAAGGCAGTTATGACGAAAACAATAACTCCGAGCACTGTCGCAACCGCAGATCCGTATCCAGCTTTCGAATATCTGAAAGTATTGTCATAAAGATGTATAACCGTTGTAAACGTACTGTTGGCCGGGCCGTTTCCGGCAAAAACCAGTCTTGGCTCGACATACATCTGAGCCCCGCCTATTATGCCGGTAACTACAAGGTAAAATGTAACGGGCATCAGAAGAGGAACGGTAATTTTTCTGAAAGTATAAAACCAACCGGCACCGTCAATTTTTGCCGCTTCATAATAGGTCTTTGAAATACCCTGCATACCTGCTATGTACATTATTATAGAATTTCCAAGGCCTTTCCAGACAGCCATTATTATAATGACCCATTTTGTATATGCGGGATGACTCATCCAGTTTGGAGGGTTTTTTATTCCGATTGCCGAAAGGTAAGTATTAATCACCCCTCCGTCGGACATAAACATACGCTGAAAAATAAAACTCACGGCAACGGTGCTGGTTATTACCGGCGTGTAATATATGACCCTGAAAACTTTTTCATACCTGGTTCCGCGATTCATCAAAGCCGCATATATAAGTGAAAGAACCAGTCCAATAGGGATGCCGATCATATAAAAAAATGTATTTCCAAGGCTTTTCCAGAATAAAGGCGTATTGAACATTGTTATGTAATTATCAAGGCCCACCCATTTTGCAGACGTAATGCTCTGCCCGAGAGGCCAGGACGTAAAGCTGGCATACACGGTCATACATAAAGGTATTAGTACAAAAACCACCAAACCAATAAGGGGGATAAGCACAAAAGCATATCCCCAGATATTATCCCATACATGAAAGTATGATTTTTTCCGCTTCAAGCAGCAACGCCTCCCACTCAATCAGGATAAATAGAATGCTCATTTAAACGGATTTAAAGCTGCTTCATCGCGTATTGCCTGATCCAGCAGTTCCTGGGCTTTTGGCTGCACACTCTTGCAGTATTCGCTTACACTCATCGGTTTAACGCCTTTGTCAATGCCTTCATAATAACTCCATACACTGTCAACACCCGAAATAAACCCTTCAGTATGCCAGATCGCATTGAAAGTGAGAGATGTCGGAACACGGCGTCCGTTCTTTCCTTCAAGCATCCTTATAAATATTTCACGGGATTCAGGGAAATAGGAATCATCCGTAAGGTATTCCCCTTTTGCCATGGATACTATATTAGGCACCTGGCCTCCCCTTTTGGCAAGGAAACGCTGTACCTCCTCATCCGCAGAAAGAACATAGGCCAGTTCTGCAGCAAGCTTCTGATTTTTTGACTGTTTTGAAACACAGTAGCCAACTGAATCGATGCGACCAAACCATTTATCCTGTCTTTCTTCAATAGACAGGTCGGCATATCTGTCACTTATCGGCCACGGCGCAAGATCAAAATCAAACCATGATTTACCGGGATTGATACTCTCGTCGTCTTCAATCGCCTGGAAAGCCCCGACGTCCCATGTCCCGCACGGGAAATATGCAACACGTCCCGCCAGAAACTTCATATAACCGGTGACTTCATCGGTTGAAAGGCCCGAGCCGCCCATTTCAACTATTTTCATAAAGCCTTCATAACCTTCAATAAACTCAGGGGTATCGAAAAGAACCTTTGTTGCATCTTCATTAAGATAATCTCCGCCGGCTCCCCAAATAAAAGGCTGCAAGCAGAAATCCTCCCAAAGATGTGTTCCGTAAACCTGTTTTGAGCCTGCGGTTTCGGGAAGGGTGGGATCTTCAAAGGTAAGTGTCTTGCACAAAATCGCGAATTCGGTAAATGTATAAACAGGAAGGTTTCCGTTTTCGTCTATTTCAGGGAAGAAAGGCAGTATTCCCTTCTCTACCAGTTCTTCAATCTGCGGACGGCGCTTTTCAATAATTGCCTTATTGACGGTCATCGGCACAGCCGAAAAATCTTTCGGCAAAGCCCATAATTTGCCCTCTCCGAGCTTATCGTTTTCAACGTCATACCTGTACAGGTTCAGCGCCACAGGCCAGATTTTGTCCAGCGAAGAAACGTCAAGCAAATCGTCAAGAGGAACTATTTTATCAGCCCATACACGCCTTTTTATATCCCCAAGGCCGAGATAAAAAACATCAGGTGCCGCATTGGCCGTCAGCGCTGCTTCAAGTTCAGGCCAGTACTGATCCCCGGCTACCTGGAAATTGACTGTACAATTATACTTTTCTTCAAACCTGGAAATAACTTCCCTGTACATTGCCTGCTCATGTTCTTGAGCAAAAACCGATACGTTCAGTACTGGCTTGTCCTCCTTTGAATTGCTTACATCAGTCTTTTCGGTCTTACCACAGCCCGCGAAAAGCAATGCTGCCATGAAAATTGATAATGTCAGAGCTATAAGTTTTTTCATAAATTTCACCCCTTTTTATTTAAAAAATTTATATTAATCTGAAATTTATAAATTTCTTAATTAATTTAATATTTTCTTAAATTTGCTGTCAGCAGAATAATATCATTACTGACACAGGTTGTCAACATCTGTTTTGTATATTTATTACATGTAATTCCGGTACAATTTATTATATTTTTAGTAATTCTACACGATTTACAGCAGTGTAATTGTTTTTTCGGTACACCTCTGCTGCACATGGACAAAAAACATGACAAAATTGTGGTATAGGTTTTGCATTTATGATTAAAAAATTTCATTCCGAGGTATAAAATATATAAGGGGGTAGCGTTATGATCTCCGTCAATATATGTAACAATGCGCTTGAAGCTTATATTACACTTCATTATCTTCCCGAAGATTACAAGAACAATCGCGGCAAACTAACAGAAGCCATTCAGTCTGCGCTGAAAAAGGCAAACGTCAATTACGGGATAATGTACGAAGTACTTAACGGAGAATTGCCTTTAAACACCCCGATCTTGATTGCAAAAGGCAAACCTCCCGTCCACGGAACCGATTCGGAGATCAGAATGTTTCAAATTCCAGAACCCAAACCACTTCTAATTGACAATGACCGGGTAAATCATTACGAACTCAATTTAATCCATCACGTTAAAGCCGGCGACTGGCTGGGGGAAAGAATTGATCCCAAACCCGGCATTCCCGGTATAGACGTACATGGTAATGAAATCAAGCCCGATGAAGGCATTCTTTATCCCCTTCTTTATGATCAGAATTCGGTATTGCAGGTAAGAACCGAAGGCAAAGACGTTTTATACGCCCTTAAAGACGGCGCGGTGCATTACGTCGGAGATACCATCGCCGTTTATGATGTTCTCGAAGTCAACGGTGATGTGGATTTTAACACCGGAAACATAGACTTTAACGGGTATGTTAACATTAAAGGCACAGTGGAAGACAATTTCGTTGTAAAATCAACCAAAGACATAGAAATAGAAAGTGAATACGGCATCGGAGGAGTTAAACTCATTGAGAGTACCGAAGGCAGTATATACATCCGCGGCGGAGTTGCCGGTAAAGGCAAAGCTAAAATAATATGTAAGGGAAACCTTTACGCCAAATTCATATCAGACGCCGAAGTGATATGTGAAGGCTCGGTTTTCGCAGGCTTTTATATCAGGAACTCCAGTATCCGCGCAAAACAGGTCATAGTGGAATCGGGCAGGGGGCAAATTGTAGGCGGAAATATTGACGCCGATATAAAGGTAGAATGTGCGGATATAGGCAACCGCATGGAAAAAAGAACACTCATTAATATCCGCGGATTTGACAGAGAGTCACTCACCGACGAGATGAATGATCTTTCAGACACCATCCATTCAAGGAAAAAGCAGCTGAACGCTCTAAAGGAAAAACTGAGGTCGCTGAACATGAACGCTGAGAAAAGCAGAAATGAAATAAAGAAAATCCAGCAGGAAATATTCGGCATGCAGGAAGAGATAAAAAAACTTGAAAAACAGTATACTGATATTTCCGGTTATTTAAAAACCCCGGGTAACGGGGCTTTGGTGGTGAAAAATTATGTTTATCCCAAAGTGAGGGTTACAATACAGAACCAGGTTCTGGAGATAATGAAGACCGAATACAGGCCTACTTATGTTTTAAAAGAAGGCCTGATTCAAGCCATATAACCGGGCTATTTAATGACTCTCCTGATACCGATCAGTCTTTCTCCGTATTTCGACAACGTTGTTATCACAACCTTGCCTTTACCCGAAGAAGCATGGATGAACTTATCGTTTCCGATATAAATCCCGACATGGCCGATACGGTTTGAACCGTTAACGTCAAATAAAAGTATGTCGCCGGGTTTAATATTCTCCCTTGAAACCTTGGTTCCTACACCTGAGTACTCATATGACGTTCTTGGCAATTTAATGTTAAACTTTTTAAATACATACTGGGTAAACCCTGAACAGTCAAAGCCGTTCGGAGACGACCCTCCGTATACATATTTGACGCCCAGAAATTGCTTGGCGTATTCAATTATTTTATTCGCAAGGTCGGCGTTATAGGACTGCCCTGCCGACGCTGAACGGGACGCAAGCACAACCTCGTCACCCAGGTATTCCTTCCAAACATACCCTTCTTTGCCGTCCCCCGTCAAAATCCTTACAAAATTATTGTCAGCTTCGAATACCTGTACTTTGTTACCAAACGGTAACGTGCCAAGAATTTCGGTTTCAGTACTGGGGCCTTTCCGCAAATTAAGGGAATTCACAATAACGTATTTGTAAACGGGCGGCGCTGTATCCGAAAGGTATTCCGCAAAAACATATCCCTCCACATTGTCATCGGTAATTATTTTAACCCATTCCCTGTCACCGCCGACGCACCGGACACGTGTAGCTTTCGACAGCATGGTTATTTTTTCGGACTCGGTGCTGGGACCGCTTCTGACATTAAGCAGACTAACATTAACATATTTATATACAGGCTGGGGTTCCTCAGCTTTTTGTTTTTGTTCCTGCTCTGCATTTGCCTCCGCCTGCGTGACAGAATGTTCATTCTCCTGCACTGCGGAGTTGTCGGCCGCCTGGTTTACCGTTTCGGTTCCCTCACCGTCTTCGGTGATATCGGAACAGATCTGCATGCTGTTTTCGGCCATTTCAGCTTCATCTGAACCCGAAATATCGTTTAGATCCAGAGTAATGTTTTCAGAAGAAACTTTGTAAGAATCTTCTGACGAGTAGGAAGTAATACCGGCTTCATCATTGCTCCTGTTTTCGGTTTCTTTTCCGGTTACCGATTGTATTGCAGTGCTTCCGGCATTTCTGATACCAACTGAAGTATACGCTACGGTTGTTGTCACAATCATCAGCCCTGCCAGAATCTCTGCACACCGTTTAAGCAGGTTTGATTTATCCATTGTTCCTCCTGTTTCGGCTTTTTAACACCGCTTTACACATTCTACATAAATTTTCCCTCTGTTACTGGGGCTGTATGTTCATTTTGTACATACTCCATTTTAACATCATATTCTTTCTCGTACAAGTATTCTATGAAAATTTGAGAATTTCCGTTCTCTTATAGCCGGTATTTCCCGGATTAAAAGCTCAAAAAAACGGGCCTGCCGCAAACAAGCCCGCCATCCCGGTCTTAAAAAGTATTATTTTACCGTTCCATACCATTCATTTATTTCCTTGGTGATCTGGTCCCCGCCAAGCTTCTTCCAGTCTTCAACAAACTTATCGAACAAATCTATTGAGTCTCCCATAATGATCTTTGTAAACACTTCTTCTTCCATGGCTTCAAGGGTTGCACTCCTTTCAACCATTGTAGGAGTGGCTGAACCATAGAACTTATCGTACAGGTAATTTTCAGACTTAACATATTTGTCAATAATATCAAAGCTGCCGGGTGTACCGAAAATATGCGCGTCACCGTAGTAGCTTCTGTCTCCGGCCTCATACAGCTTGATTCTGTCATAATATCCCTGTTCTTCGGCATTGAGGATTGACGTATCTCCGGTTGTAAGAGCCTTAACCACGTTATAATGAGCGGTAAGGTTTTTCTTTGCCGGTTCGTATCCAAGTACCTGATACTGCCATACGGCAATTCCGTTTTCGTCATGGCTCAGCTTGTTTGACCATTCATCGGCCTTTTCCTTGCTGTCGCGCGCATATCCCGCTGAACCTGCTTCAACCAGCTTCATTATTGCCTCAGGATGTTCATAGTCTGCATTAACGGCATAGTACCTGTTTACAGGCATTTTAGTGATCGGCATCGCAGGATCGCTGTCTGCCGAAACCAGTTCGAGCGCCACCCATTCTGCATTGGGATCATTTTCGGCATTAAACTTCAGAATTGCACCGGGAGTTGACATACCGCCGTACATAACTCCTATTTTCCCCGCAGCTATAGATTCCTGAACCTTGTTTCTGTCCTTTACTCCAAACTCGGGATCTATCATGCCTTCCTTGTAGAGCCTCTGCAATTCAAGCAAAGCTGTCTTTACTTCAGGCTGAATGCTTCCGTAAACTATATCCCCGTTTTCGTTTTCAATCCACCTTCTTACATATGCGTGATAACCAGCAAAAAATCCGGTAGCCCCGAAGTGGTTGTCCTTAATAAAGTTCTTTGTAAGGCCCAGTCCGTAAGTGTCGTCTTTTCCGTTCCGGTCTGGGTCATTCTTTGTGAACGCCTCTATAACCTCAAGCAGTTCTTGCATTGTTGTAGGCACTTCCAGGCCGAGGTTCTCAAGCCAGTCGGTCCTTACATACAAAATCTGCAGTGAGTCTATTGCTGAACCTGTATGAGGTATAGCGTACAGCTTTCCGTTTACCTTGGCTGTGTTAAAACTGGTAATATCCTGTTCAAGGATGCTTTTTGTAAACTCGGAAGTCCTTGTTTGATAAAGCTCGGTTAAATCATACAGCATTCCGTCGTTTGCAAGCTCGATAAGGTTCTTGTTGTTAAGCCACATTAAGTCGGGCAGATTTCCCGAAGCTATTGCAATGTTCATTTTCTGCTCGAACTGTTCTTCGGGAACAACCCAGTCATATTTCAGATTAATTCCGAAAACTTCCCGGTAGTAGTCTATCCAGATATTGTTTTCAATATCGTCGCCTTCTTTAAACTGTATGCCGTTATTCAAAAACCTCCATGCAGTCATTTCAATCGGCGGATCGTACTTTGCAAGAAGATTATCGGATTCTGCCGGCGTCGGTGTCACCGTTGCATTTGTGTTGCCTCCGGGGGTATTGGTTCCTCTTTCTCCGCAGGCTGCCATTGACAACACCATCATAATAACGACAGCGAATACCGAAATTCTCTTTATCGTATTAATTTTCATAGTCCTCCTCCTAATCATCCGCATTGCCATATTGAATGAGATCTCATTTATTTCAATTATATTTCCGCCGAAAATTGCGAACAATTATCATCTCTTTACTTCAAAATCATTTCTTTACATATTGAAGCGCAAACAAAAAACAGCGGCTTCTGTTTGCCGCTGTTTTGCCGTAATCGGGGAATTTACCGGAAAGAACTACAGCATGGGATTTATTCCTTCCCATTCCACTTTCCACGTGCCGTCTTTAGGAAAACCGGGAAGTATTTCCTTACAGCCTCTCCAACCTGCCGTCATCATTGCAACGGCTGTAAGCAGCCCACCGTTTCCGGGGAGATATATCGGAAGATCCTCCCTCGTAGCCTGTTTGTTATGCCCATTTGGAAGATATACATTTTTGGGCGAATCATACAACAATGCATCCAAAGCCAAATCGGGCCGCCCAAGCCTTGCGGCGGTCATAGCCATCATTGGGAAATCCCATCCCCATACATTCTCCATCTGCCAGCTGTCCATGACCTTCAGAAGAGTATTCAGCATTATTTTCGGATCGGCTTTTGTCCCCGGAAGTATTCCCAATGCCCCAAGCATTGAAGGATGATCCCTGTTAAACAGTGTAAAGGTATCAGGGCAGTTCTCATGGGCAAGGTATAAATTGTCCTTTACGGGTAATTCCGCCAGATTATTCACTACGTCCTCCCATTTTGTATTAATATCAAGGCCAAGCCTTTTTCTCCATTCATTGGCTGTTTTTAAGCCAAAGACCCAGTATTCCAGTTCAAAAGTCGGGTTCAGCGTAACGCGGGGGTCATGATTTTCCTGAGCAGGTATTAATGCGGGGCCAAGGACATATCTATTGTTCTTACCGTCATATGCGGCATAGGATGCCATGAATTCCGCCGTCTCAAACACTATATCCTTATATTTTTCCAGCGTTTCACGGTATGGTTTGACACTGTAGAGAAGCTCGGCATAATAAATCGGATGCGGCTGCTGCCAGATGAGAAGCGGACCTATCGGCGACGGGCTGTCGTATCCTTCCGGAGAGGTCATCTTGGGCCATCTGGCACCTTTGTATCCCTGGGATTCCGCCAGTTCTTTTGCCCTGTCCAGGATTGAACCATACCACCACAGGCTTTTTTCAAACAGCTCAGGCCTGCCCCACAGGACAAAATGCACACCGTGCCACCAGTGCATTTCAAGGTGGAATTTTCCGTACCAGCTGTTGAACGTAAGGCCGGTTTCCTGCGGCGGAAGCGAGCCTGCGCATTGAATGGCGGTAAGATACATGGAAAGGATAACCCTTCTTTCAAGCTCTCCGGCACGTTTGTCGGTACTTCCGCCGAAATCAATCATGCCGCCGCCATTCCAGAAATCCTGCCAGTGTTTCCTGCTTTCATTAAAAATGTCATGGCATAAAGGCAGTTCTTCCGTTATTTCTGCCGGTGAAAAGCAACATGAAAATTCCAGTTCATCCCGTTCGGACACATTCCTTATCACAAAACTGTTTCTGCCCGTCCTCTCTATTATAGCGCCTTCAGAACAGACTATTTTTACAAAATACTGATCCCTGTCCAGCCTCCTGCGCAGATAAATAAAACTTTGCCCTGAATCCATGATTTCGGTGTAGTGTTTTTCGTCGTTTTTCCAGTCCGCCGCCGTTTTAGCCGCTGAACCGTACGGGAACCGTACTTTTATGCCAAGCCTTTTACGGCCAAGCAGCCCGGACCTGATCCTGAACGCAAGAATGTCCTTTTTCGGGTGGCAGCAGGCTTCGGTTTCCACTTCAAAACCCTGAACGGTAAACGTACTTTGCATTATACCGCTCCACAAGTCAAGCATATGGCGCGGATTTTCTATATCCCAGACGGTTACCGGGCTTAAATCCTCCTTTTTTATATCAAGCCCTATTTGCCCCAGATGCAGGCGGTGGGGATTTTGCCTTAACCAGTTATAAACCTTTTCCTGACCTTTACCCGATGTATTATATCCCACACTTCTGCCGTTGGCTTCATAAATCTCCTTTCTCAAATCGTTTAATGAATAAGCCCCGCTTTCATTGTCAGCAGGCTCTGTATGCCAACCCCACTGGGACTGGGTGCACAGCGGTATGCCATTTTCATAAAACTCGGGGAAAGTCTGAAGTCCGGTGATATCGGCCGTAAAGGCAAATTCCCCGTTTCCCACCGATAGCGGTGAAAAGGGATCTATCCGGGTTATCACCGGATTATGTCTGGTAACCACGTTATACCTGTCGACAGCCATAAGCGCCCTCCATAAATCTTTTTATTCAAATTCATATCTGAACCAGTTGAAATCGGCTCTTCCGCCGTCCATCACAGTGTTATAGCTGAAAAGTGCGATTCTGGCACCTTTCCAGAATCCCGCCTCCAGCCTGCACGGCCCACCAAGCTGTATAAAGTTTTCATTGTCCGTGCTGAAATAAAATTGAGTTATTCCGTTCAAATCAATTTCGGCCCTAAACCATACATTTGGAGTTTCAATTTCAGGGCCGTGGTATCTTATTCCCGCGGTAACGGCTTTGATATACGAAGATTCACCCTCCCTCACAATACCAATCCAATTTTCCTGTGTTCCGCCGAGAAACGCCAGGCCTGCCCTCTGCCCGTTTTTAAGATTTTCTGTATTAAGTTCGGTCGTGGCCGTTCCCTTTTCACCGATAAGTTTCTGAGTCAGGGTATTCCTTGCCTTCAGCAGACTTTCCGCATACATCGCTTCCAGCGTCAGATATCCCGGACGTTTTGAAAGGGACCACCGTTCATTAACCGGGTTGTGGTTCCACTGCCACTGAAGGCCGAGCTCAGGGCCGTCGAACTCATCCGACGTCTGAGGAAATGTCCTTTCGTATTCCTTTCCTGCGCGGGGTTTTCGGTAAACAGTAACCGGTTCTCCGTCACAACCCATCAGAGGCCAGTTATCCACCCATGTTACCGGCTGAAGATGGCAAACACGCCCAAGTATTCCCGTGTCCTGAAAATGCATAAACCATGATTCACCGTTTTCCAGCTCAACAAGGGCTCCCTGGTGGGGTCCGTTTATATTCGTATTTCCAGTTTGCAGTACCACTTTTCTCTCATACGGCCCATAGATGCTTTTTGACCGCAGCACGGTCTGCCATCCCGTTTTTACTCCTCCTTCGGGAATAATTAAATAATAATATCCGTTTCTTTTATATATCTTTGTCCCTTCGGCGATTTTCCCGACATAAACTATAACTCCGTCATCGAGGAGCTTTGTCCCGTCAGGACTCATTTTATGGATAATTATCGGTCCCGCACCTACGGTACTGTGTCCGAGATAAGCATTCCCGTCGTCATCCCAGAACGGGCACGGGTCTTCCCAGCCGGCAGCACGCACCACCTCATGCAAAGGACTCCATGGCCCCGCAGGGTCGGTCGCAGTACTCATAAACAGTCCTTCATCAGGCGTGCAGAAATACACGTAAAACCTGCCGTTGTGATATCTTATTGCCGGCGCCCAGCTGCCCTTTGCATAGCCTTCCATATTGTCGTATTTCGGATCATGCTTTAACGAATCATAAACCCTGCCTATAATGGTCCAGTTGACCAGATCCTTTGAATGCAAAACCGGCATGCCCATATAGTGAAATTCCGAGCACACCATGTAAAAATCGCCGCCCACACGGATAACATCGGGATCTGAATAGTCGGAATTCAAAACCGGATTTCTATAAAAACCGTTTCCCAGATCCCCCCATTTGCGTACGGCTGATTTATAATGTTTGTTGTCAGGCTGCATAATTACTCCTCCTGCCTCATATATTTCTGATTATAATATAACAGGACAAAATACAACAGTACACCTGTATCCACACTTTCACCTAAATTAAAACCCCACGGAATATGAATAAACCGCGGGGTGTTTGTGTAATCATCCCTTAACACTTCCCATAACAAGCCCCTTCATGAAATATTTCTGCAGGAAGGGGTAAACCGCGAGTATCGGTGCCGCACCCAGGAACACCTGAGCTGATTTGAAAGTACGCTCCGACACTTCTTTCAGGTTTGCCAGTTCCTCTGAAGAAGTCTGATACTGGCTTATGTCCGGATTAATAAGAATTGTACGCAAATATGTCTGCAGCGGCCAGTTTTTGGGCCTGTTCATATATATCATCCCGTCAAACCATCCGTTCCAGTGACCGACAAGTACAAACAGCGAAATAGTCGCCAGCGAAGGCAGCGACAGCGGCAGATATATCCTGAACAGCGTGGTCCAGTGGCTTGCACCGTCTATATATGCCGCTTCTTCTATTTCTTTCGGGAGTTCCCTGAAAAAGTTCATAAGAAGAATGACATTGAACACAGGCACCGCCCCGGGAAGAACCAAAGCCCATACCGTGTCCAGAAGGCCAAGTTTACGAACGGTTACAAACGTGGGTATCAGCCCGCCGCTGAACATCATAGTTATGATGAAAAACCACGCATAAACATTTCTCGCCCTGAAATCCGACCTGTCCTTCGACAGCGGATACGCAACCGATATTGTCATAACCATGTTTACAATATAACCCAGCGTAACCCTTTTAAGAGAAACCAGGAACGACTGCAGAAACTCACGTTTGCTGAGGGCATATTTGTACGACGCCAGGGTAAAATCCACCGGCCAAAGTTTAACACTGCCCGTTGCAGCGGCAGTGCTGGAACTGAATGATACTGCGAGCACGTTGATCATCGGAACCAAACATGCGAACGCGGTAAATGACAGTATTATATAATTAAAAATTGCAAATATTTTCTCACCGGTCGTTCTTTTCAACATTCCTTATCCCTCCTCCGTCAGAACACTCTGTAGCCTGCATATTTGTTGGCAAGTTTGTTCGATATAACAACCAGAACAAAGGATATCGCCGATTTGAACAATCCAACTGCAGCCGAAACACTGAACTGTGCCTCTACCATACCAATTCTGTAAACCAGCGTGTCTATAATGTCACCTGTACTGTAAACAGACGGACTGTAAAGATTGAACACCTGATCAAATCCTGCATTCAGAACATTACCAAGGCTTAAAACGGTCATAAGCGTAACAATCGGTAGGATTCCGGGTAATGTTATATGCCATGTCTGTTTCAGCCTTCCGGCACCGTCAACAACTGCAGCCTCATACAGTGTAGGATCTATTGATGTCAATGCCGCAAGGTATACAATAGTATTATATCCGAACTCTTTCCATGTGTTTGTAAGAACAAGCGTGAACGGGAACCATTTCGCATCTCCGAGGAAATAGACGGGCTTGACCCCGAACAGTCCGAGAAATTCATTGACTATACCGCTCGTAGGGGATAATACGTCAATTAAAATTCCTCCAAGTATAACCCACGACAGAAAATGCGGAAAATATATTATTGTCTGAATGGTTCGTTTAAACGCCTCTTTTCTGATTTCATTCAAAAGAAGCGCGAAAATAATAGGCACAATCAGGTTGGCAATTATTTTCATAACCGCAATAAAAACGGTATTGCGGATTACCGTCCATATATTCGGCATGCTGAAAATATACCTGAAATTATCCATACCAACCCATTTGGATCCAAAAAAACCTTTCGCAGGCACAAACTTCTGGAACGCCATAATAATTCCGAACATCGGTATATAGTTAAAAATAAACACTGCGATAACTCCGGGTATCATCAGTATATGGAGCGGTAATTCCCTTACCCATTTCTTCCTGCCCGCCATTTTATTCCTTCCTTCCTAATAAGCTGCTGCTTTTATATTCAAATTCATGCTGATAAGCCATGTCCGTTACGTAAAAAAATTATAGACCCCGGCCTGCCCGCATACAATAATCATCTCTTTACTTTCAATTCATCTTTTTACTTCGCATGCCTTTATGGCTTAGGAAAACACACTGCCCACACTGAAAAAACAATACAATTTATGCTTTGTCTTTATGTCTGCCGATTACAAAATCCCTGTATTCCTGAGGTGTCATGTTGGTCATCTTTTTAAAGAAACGGGTGAAATTGGCCGCAGTGCCATAACCGAGGGCCTCGGCAACAGTGTTTATTTTGACGTCCGGGTTTCCAAGCATCTGTTTTGCCTTTTTCACACGTATATCACTGATATAATCCGATATATTCATACCCGTAACCTGCTTGAACAGCCTTGACAGGTACGACGGATTGAAATGTACCAGATCGGCGAGGCGGATTAAAGTAAGCTCATCCTGAATATGTATGTTGTCATTTATATGCTTCTGAATAAAACCGACAACATCTTGGGCCCGCTTTTCCCTTTCCTGCCGCTGAATGTCAAACAGTATCGAACCAAGCCTGTACAGATAATTCACCGCATCATCCCAGGATTCATGTTCGTCAATTCTCATAAGTTTGTGAATGCCTATTCTGAACGCAACTTTCCCCAAAATATTCCATCTGTTTATATACGACAGGACTACCAAAGCAATTGAAACATACTGCTCAAGGGCGACAATATTATGCATGCTTCTTACCGTTCTCAAGTTCCGGGTAAGCTCTTCCATGAGCGCGAAAAAATCTTCCTCAGTTCCATATTCCAGCGTTTCGGCCAGCATTTCAAACTTCATCCTGTTAAGCGAAAGTTTCTCAACTGATTTTTCCTGTGTATCCCTTAAATCCTCCTTTATAATACCGCGTCCTGTGAGAAGTACTGCGGTGTCGTGTCCGAACCTGTAGCTTAAAACCATTTTCAGCGTATTAAACCGGTCAGGCAGTTCAATCCAGTCAGCCGGCCCGTCGTCAAGGGCAAATGACACTATTGTACCGAAAGATTCCTTGCAGGACCTTTGTATAAATTCAATGTTCCCCTTTACAAAGATGAGGCATTCCTGCCACGTGTTTTCCCCCGGCTGTATAAGCCATATCATATATGAGTTTTCATCGGTGAAATAGGCGTATTTGACGGCTGAAGACAGGAATTCGCCGGCGATAAGGCTTACATTGTATATGCGTCTGGTTATTTCGGAATACGGCAGTCCTTTGGGCAAGTCGTCCAAACGACCGACAAGCATGACCACCCTGTCGCAGGCATTGAGTTTAATTCCCAGTTCGTCAAACTGCTTCTGATTTATTTCATTTTTATAGAATCTTCCTTTGATAACACCGTTCAGAAAGTTTCCGCGAAGTAGTTCCTTTGCCGTGCCGGCCTGCTCTTCGGCTTCCTGAAGCAAAGCGTCAAGTCTTAAGCTTTTTTCTATCTCCAAAACAGCATTCCTTACTGCGCCGATCACCCTCTCATATCCCTCTGTTTTGAGGATATAGCTTACCCCTTCATACTGAATGGCGGTATATATATAATCAAACTCATTGTACCCGGTTAAAAAGATCACCCTGCACTTCGGCCACTGCCTGTGGATTTTCTCCATCAGCTGCAGTCCGTTCATCCCTGGCATCCGGATATCGGTAAGGACTATGTCGATACGGGTTTTTTTCATAAGTTCGTAAGCCTCGTCCCCGGAATAAGCCTTATATATATCCAGTTCCAAATCCTCAACGGTCTGAAATACTTCATACAAACCGTCCGCGATAATGGGCTCGTCATCCACAATAAGCAACGTATACATACCGTTTACCATCCCTTAAATTTAATATTCCCTGTACGGTACCGCAATGGTAATCCTAAACCATCCGGTTTGAATTTTATCGACGGTAAGGCCGTATTTCCGCCCAAACTTAAGCTTAAGCCTTAAGTTTATATTTTGCAGCGCGGTGACCTCTTCATCCCTTACAGTGTTTTCATCCGCCAGTTTTTGCTTAAGAAGCTCAATTTTCCCGTCGGGTATATTTTCTCCGTTATTTTCCACAATAATATGAAGTTCATCCCCGCATTTTCTGAAACTTACATTAAGTATCCCATCCCTTTTTACCGTGCTTAAGCCGTGTTCAAAGGCGTTCTCTATCAGCGGTTGCAAAATCAGTCTCGGCACCATGATATTGGAAAACTCGCGCGGCAATTCTTCAAAACATACCTTTACCCTGTTTGAAAAACGCAATGCCTGTATCTCGGTATATATTCGTGCATGTTCCACCTCCTTCTGCAGAGTTACCTCATCGGCGCCGCTCCGGGTTACAAACTGGAAATATTTCCCCAACTGTTCGGTGAACCGTTCAAGATTTTCATAATCCCCCGTCCGTGCCATCGTATTCAGTATGAAAAAGCTGTTATACAGAAAATGGGGGTTTATCTGCGACTGAAGCTGCTTCATGTTTGCCTTTTCTACGAGAAGTTTCTGTGTATACGTCTGTTCTATCAGTGCTTTCAAGTCACTGACGATTGAATTGAAATTTCGGTATATAAACCTGAATTCATCATCCACGTCGTGTTCAATGTGTATATCCAGATTTCCCCTTTTTACTTCGGCGAATGAGCTTGCCAGCCTGCTAAGCGGTTTATGGATGAATTTGTGCAAATATGTTGAATAAACTACCACGACCGTAAGTGACAATACCGTGAATACCGCAAACCATCCCTTGAAGTCATTAAGCGGTTCAAAAACGGTATTTTCAGGTATATATTTATACAATACCGACCTGAAATAGCCTGAAATTTTATATGCCACAAGATAATTGGTACCGCTGATGGATATAATTTCGGCGCGCTCAGCAGTTTCGGCCGGAATACCGCTGAAAATCCGCCGCCGTATTTCTTCGTGCAAATAAACCCCAACATCCGCATCAATCAGGTTCATGCTCTGAAAATTATAAAAAGCGGCTCCTTCATCAGGTTTGCTTTTCATTGCTTTAAGCGTCATCTCAAATTCTTCCGGTGACAGTTCCGAGACAATTAGAAATATTGGATCCTGTTCGGTTGTATACGAATAAGGATACGGAACAATAAGGTACATTGAATTGCCGGCATACACAATTGAAGCATCAGCATTCCGGGCTATGGCCTTCATTTCGCCAAACTTTTCACTGCTGAACTCCGACACGCCTGAATCGGTTATTTCTTTCTGCGCCCCTGGAATTAATACCGCCGTGGATTTAATATATTTACTGCTGTTTTTTATTGCAAACAGCCGGTTTCTGATTCTCAATACTGCGTCCCGGATTTCAATGTTTGTCAGTGTTTCTGAAATCGTAGCCATACGGTTTATATCGTTATCATTCAGAAGTTCGTACTGCAGCTTCTGAATTCGCCGGATTTCGGTTTCAAGGTTGTCAAGGTAATACGAAACCTGTGAAATCATTGAATTTGACAGTTCATTGCGCAATATTTCCAGCCCGCTGTTATACATGAATATACCAAGGCCGTAAATGGGGGCGATAATAATTACAAACGATATAATCAACCTTGACAGCAGCGAAACTTTCCATGACCTTTCAGCCATTTCATCTACCCCTGCGGCTTGTATCGGGTTTAACCCTTGATGAATATTATCATATGTAAAACTGTGGATCTTTATAGATCCACAGTTTTTATATCCGTGCACAAAACCGGGAAATATAAAAAGTATCCCTATTTACCCATGATTACTTTCTTCAGTTCCTTCAGTCTGAAATACATTTCGCGGGGTACATTGTCCTCAAACAGGAACGGGGATGTTTTCATGAAACCCGGATCGGCAAAATCCCACCACGTCAGGGCTTTAATTTCAGGTCTTGCCGCCGCCATTGTGTAGAACTGCTCCGCCCAGTTGGCCTGGACATGTTCATCCCACGGCGCATGCCAAACTCCTTTTGTCAGGCCTATCTGCGACTGTGGCTCGGCCGTTTCCACATTATCCCGTTCGCCGCGTGCCGGACCGCCCGGAACCCCCATTTCAGTAATATGAACCGGCTTACCGAACCGCGCATATTCGTCCAGAATTCTGCTGATCGCCACCATATCCCTGGCCGGGAAATACATCTGTACACCTACCACGTCAAAATCAACACCTTTTTCAACCGCCCTTTCAAAGAAGGTCAGCGGAGATACAGGCCGTTCAAAAACCGGACCGTAACATACAAATTTACCCGCCACATATTCCGCAAAAGGCAGGCAGACATTTATAACCGAAATGGCATCAGGATTGCTTTCACGGACTGTTTCACAGCAAATACGTGTCATTTCCATAAGCTGTTCCTGCGAAAACTCAAAACAATTCGCCCAGTCATGGGGTTCATTGACAGAATCCCAGATATCTATCCTGCCGCGGTATCTCGTAACGGTTTTTCTGATGAATTCTTTCGCAAACCGGGAAAGTTCGTCAAAGCTTTTTCCGAACATCCACTTCGGGTTAACCCCGCCGTGGCCGAACCACAAAGGATGCCCTTTTGCTTTTATTCCGTTTTTTTCACACCATTCCAGAATCTCGTCCCTGCGTCCATAATCAAACACCCCTTCCTCGGGCACGACCTGGTAATAGTAAAAAGGCAGCGTGGCGAAATTGAAAAGCTCAGTGAAATACCTGGCATACAGATTGTCTCCTGAATATTTGAATGCATTGCAGCCAAGAAGCATATCGGGCCTGGGATTCCGGGCAAGCCTTGCCTTTGAGGCCTCAAACAGTGCCGCTTCGGCTGCAAATATGGCATGGGAAAGGGCCTTTAACCTGCAGTAATCTCGATCTATGCCTTTTTCGGAAAGAGTTTTGTATTCGTAAGCCGCATCGAGATGTCCTTTTGCGTAAACCGAAAGCTCAATACCCTTCCCCAGCCTTTCAGCTTCATACAGGTACGTTTCCAGTGCCTCGGACACAAAATCGACAGCATCGGTGGTGTAACCCCGGCCCTGATTATGGGCCATAACCCATATATTCCCATACAGCGGAATATTCAGCCTGCAATGCAGCATATACGGCCTTTTCGTTACGTCGATCTCCACGGTCCCGTCGGGCATGATGCGGCTTCTCCTTATATCAGGCTCAAAATGAAGATCACTCGCATAAAGGGTGTTCAGCAAATATTCGGGAACAGGCTCACCGTTTGTTCCTGTGATTTTAACCTTTACCGTCAACATTACCACATCCCTTGCTTCTTGTCTTTCAGACATTTACATATTTAACCCAATGAGAAAACTTCATTCATAATTACCTGCAAAATTTAACCAAATCCGGTTAACCCGGAAATGTTTCCATAACAAGGCATTTCACAATATCGGGCATAAGAAGATAAGTCCTTACTTAATTTAATGCACACAAACATCAGCGGCCGGAATTCTGCCGCATATAAAAAACAAGTTTTATAAATGATCCAGTTAACCGTACTGTATCTTTATTATTGATAAGTTTCAACATAAAATGACTAAATTGTGTGAGAGAAAAAGAAATAAATTGTAAAGAAACAAATTTTTCGGAATAACATAAAGTTTTGTAATAACATTAACGTTGATATAAAAAATTTAGTCGCTATAATTAGAAATGGAATATTATATGGGGATTTTTGGATTTTAATCACCATTTTCCCATTTTTTTATTGCAGCCAAGAATACTACATAATAAGAATTGAGGACAAATATGGATTACATATACATAGATTTCGACGGTGGAGTTCCGCGGCTTGCATACACCGGCTGCTCCAGGTGTTCAAGCCTGATTGGGTTAAGTCTTTGCAGAACAAAAAACAGGGGTTGCTGTTATTATTCACCGAAATTCTTTCCTGTGGAAATACAAAGAATGTGCCATTCCGAAAAAGGCATGGAACTGCTGAAAAAAATAGTTGGAATGCCCAATACGGTATTGTACGACGATCATATTCTGGTTAAGGGCAGCTATGATTACATACTGCACCAAAAAATGCTGAAGGGCGGGCTTGTCCCATTGGACGGCAATGTTAATGACAGCTCGGTCTTTTTCAGGACATGCCCTTTTGTGCGTTCCGGCTCAGGTTGTACACTGCCGCCAAGATACAGGTCATATGTATGCAATTTTTTTCTTTGCCCCGAAATCCTGAACAACCCGTTATACAAAGACAGGCTGGAACCATACATCAGGGAGCGGGAAAATTACATCCGTTTTCTTGAATGGGAGAATAACCAGCTTATAATGGCAATGCGCGAGGAAGGCATCAGTATGTCAAAAAATTTCGATGCTGCCGTGGAATTTCTGAAAAACCTTGAAATATCCTGTTACGACTTTCCGGAGCTTGAGCCTGTCGTTATAGCCGACGACAGCAGCAAAGGCGCATGATAAGTCAGGAGATTCTGTCTACCGGTTTAAATCCCGCCGTTTTCAGAAATTTCATGTTGTGCTTGAAATTATTCAGGGCATCAGAAGGATCTATCAGCTCAAAATTCAGCCGTTCAAGAATTTCCCGCTCGAACAGAACCGACAGCACTGTTACATCGGCAAAATGCCCCGTTTGCGTATCCAGCCTTTTTTCAACGACATGGACATAAACCCGTTTCACCGGCAAAAGGGCAAAAATATCCCTTGCTATTCTTATTGTGCAGCTTGACACATAATCCTTCACCAGATCAAAATACGCGCTTTTTGAAAGCTCCTTCCGGGAAATTTTACCGTTTTTTGTGACATTTAACGAATATGTCGGAACGACTGCGGTATTAACCGTAAACTCCACTTCCATTGCATCAGGGTTATCGGTTCCGAATTCAAAATCGCCTCCATACTCCAGTAAATCGTTAAGAGGATTCATTTCATAAATAACATTCAGATACGCATCAATGTCACCTGCCAGTACCTGCCCTGCAAGAATATGCAGCATCTCCCACTTTTCGTAATCCTCGATGTCTTCCTTTCTGGCCTGTTCCACTGCTTTTTCAAGTTCCTTTCTCCTGTCGCCATATAATATCTTTTCAAGAAAAGACGGGTTATAGCCGCGCAGTTCCTCCAAAGCCCTCGCCTCTTTAGGTCCGATGCCTCCCGGCGTAAAGGGTTCTTTAGAAGCAAGTATTTTTTCCCAGTCTATACACTCATCACAGTTTATGTGAAGGCTTCTTAGCCTGTCTATGGTTTCGTTGTAACGCTCCAGTTCGGTTAAGCTTTCATTTGTCAGGTTTGTTATGCCCGCAGGCGGACAATATTTCTTTGTCGCTTTCTTCAGGTTATAAGTTTTAACATAGGAAATTCCCGTTCCCGGTATACCAATACTTGACGTCATTCTTCCGCTGGTATGGATGGTATGCCTCAGGCCTCTTGTTCCGAAACTTATGCTCGCGCCCGTTTTTCCGAAATTTACCCAGACTCCCTTGCAGATTTTTATGCTTTTCCTCACACGCAGCCCCATGTCCTTAACCTCCGACAAAGCTTTTTGTATTATTATAGTATTATTTATTATAATTTTCCATAATAATTCGCCTTGCTTGATTTATACCGAAAAATTTAATACAATTTACTCAATGTTGGAATTTTCCAGGATTTTAACGAGAGGAGCGCTGATGGATGAGACTTCTGGACAAACTGGAGAGAAAATACGGCAAATATGCGATAAAAGGCCTTATGACCTATATATTCATAGGTAACCTGGCGGTTTTTATTCTGGACTATCTGATGCCGTCGCTGAATATAACGGGTAAATTGGCGCTAATTCCCTATTATATTTCACGGGGTCAGATTTGGAGGCTTGTCACATATGTTTTCATTCCTCCCCGGTCCAGCATTATTTTCATTTTCTTTGTGCTGTATTTCTATTATTTCATCGGGAATTCCCTTGAGGGCCTTTGGGGGAGTTTCAGACTTAATGTTTACTATTTTGTGGGAATGATCGGAACAACGATAGCCGGCTACCTGACCGGGTATTCGGACGCAACCCACCTTAACCTGTCGTTATTCCTTGCTTTCGCATACCTTTTCCCTGATTATGAAGTCCTTCTGTTCTTCATAATACCGGTAAAAGTAAAATATCTCGCATGGCTGGACTGGGCATTCATAGCCTTCAGTGTAATATTCGGCTCAATAGGCATGAAAATAGTCGCCATTGTGTCGGTACTCAATTATCTGCTGTTTTTCGGGCCGGATATAATAGACAGAATCAGGCTCAGAAGGAAAGTGTACATTAACAGAAAAAACTTTTACAGGCAAATAGAAGAGGCACGAAGGGCAAACCGGGATAATATGCGGGATTAATATCCATTTTCCCTTTTTTCCGGGACATTCTGCCATGGCGGCAAAAAAAGCTCTTTTCCGGCATAAAACCGGAAAAGAGCTTTTTAACTGTGATTAAAAACGTATGACCGTATTCATGGTATTCTGACTGTTATATTCCCGTAAAATCGTAGTATGCGTCTTTAACTTCAATTTTATATTCGCCGCTGTTTAAAGCTTCGGTGAACGCTGTCTGATACTTGTTAAGTTTGTAGGATTCTTCCACTTCGTCTTTTAATTCCTCAAATGTATCGGTGACTTTTTCCAGTTTCATTACATGGAACCCGAACTTGGTTTTTACAATTCCGGTATCGCCGACTTTATGGGAAAAAGCCCATTCTTTAAATTCCTCAACGGTACTGGTGTCGTTTTTCTTTATTTCATACAGTCCGCCGTTTTCCTTCGTACCGTCATCCTCGCTGTACTTCTTGGCCAGCTCAGCGAAATCCTCGCCGCTGTTTATTCTGTCAAGAATCGACTGGGCGGTTTTTCTTTTCTCTTCTACTACCGATTCTTCGGCGTCCTCATCACACTTGATTAATATGTGCCGTACGGTATTATAGTCGAAAGAATCCTTGTTTTCTTCGTAATATGCTTTAAGCTCATCTTCATTAACTTCCATGCCGTCCATTATTTTTTCATAGTATTTCTGGGCTTTGACCATGTTCTTATATATATCCTTGAGCTTCTCATATCTTATTCCGTACACCTGTCTGCTTAACGTATTTATTGAAATGCTGAGTTCCTGGGCCTGATTTTTTAGGGATGTATCAAACTCATTCCATGACGTCTCCAGCTCATCGTCACTCACGGTAAAGTTTTCCTTCTCGGCTTCCTGCAACAGGTATTCAACTTCCACGGCATTATTCAGTGCCTGTTGTTTTGCAAGCTCAACAAGCGAATTTTCATCTATCTGCCCGAGTATATAATAAATGGCGTATTGCTGGTAAGCCCTTGAAAAATAAAATTTGAATTCAGCATTGGTTATCCTGTTTTTATTAACAACGGCAATATCTTTCGGCATCGCGATGTATACGATAGCAGCCGCCAGAATAAGCGTTACGACCGTGCATACCACAATAAATATTTTCATGTCCGTGGTTAACTGCTTTTTCACTTTCGGCTTAGTGTTTGCCTTTGTTTTGGCTTTTGATTTCGCTGCCAAATTATCTACCCCCATCAACTCGAAATTAAATGCATAACATGTACATTATAAACGTAAATTTAACAGATTACCAGCAAAACTTTATTTTTTTTACATACTGTTAACAAAAAATATTTACGGATGCGTAAGATGTTCCAGCCTCCGTTCCGTCAGCCGCCCGGTTTTGTTTTTACCTTTTAATACTTAAAATCCTATATTTCCCAATTACAGTTTACCCCATTTCTTTCTCCCATGCAAGAAGCATGAATCCTTTTCTGTAACGCCCGGATTGAAAAACTGTTTATTTTTTATCAGTTGTGGTATATTTATGAAAAAAACATTATCATTAAAATCCAAACTACAATAGGGATTGGGGTTTTTAACATGCTGGAGGAACTGATGCTTGGTAAAAAAGTCTGGGCGGTTGTCGGCGCCAATCAAAACCCGGAAAAATACGGGAATATGATTTACCGGAAACTTCGGCTCAGAGGTTACGAGGTCTATGCCGTAAACCCTCTTTATGACGTCGTGGAAGGCGATCCGTGCTATAAAGATTTAAGCTCGCTGCCGAAGATTCCCGATGTTGTTAACATGGTGGTTTCGCCGAAACGGTCCAAAAACTTTGTTGAAGAAGCCGCCGGGCTCGGAATCAAATATATATGGTTTCAGCCGGGAACTTACGACGAGGAAGTGCTGGATTTGGCGAAAAAACTTGGCCTGGAAACGGTGCAGGCCTGCGTTCTTGTTGCAACAAGGTAATATAAATCCACTGCTGACAAATCGATTAATCACGCCATATAATGGAACTGTAAGAACAATGGCGTTCATTAGATAATGCTATTTGCATTATTTGATGAGCGCCTTTTTTATTTGATTTTAACATCGGGTAAGGTCGGGGTTCTGGTTTATAAGGAGGGGAAAACCTATGGATTTGGCAATCGGCACCGTTTCTTATGGAAAACCTGTTATGGCTCCATGCCTCATTCCGGTGGAACATAAATCCACGCCGAATTGTATCAACGCTCCGTTTATGGTAAATGGTGAGTGCTATAAAGTAACGGCCATGTCGTTTTGTTCCCCTCACGGCGTTGTTTTCACAGGCAACGTCGATTCGGTGGACGTGCGGGAAACAGGTCAGCTTCTTGGCACACACAGCCTGTTTCCGAAAGGGGCAAGTATTGTTTTCGCCCAGGTTCTTGACGGTGAAACCATAAAAGTGCGTATCTGGCAGCAGAATAAAGGCGAAACCGGCTTCTCTGCGGAAGCTGTCTGTATTGCAGGCGTTACGGCTATGATGCTGCACAAGGTATTAACCGACAGGGTAAAAGTCTGCGCAGGTAATCAGGAATTTGGGGTTGAATGGAACAGGGAAACGAACAGCGTTTGCCTGATCAGGCACGAAGATTTTCCCGAAGCTTAAAAAACAGGAAAACCTGCCGTTTCCATGGCAACTACGAAATATTAATTTCATATTGTTTTTCATAATGGTCGGTTTATTCGTTTTGTTTAATATCGGTCGTTTTCCCTGTTCCTTTTTTATTTGCTAAAAATCTGTTATTGGCTACAGAAATTTTTTCAGCTGCTGAACATTATTCTCTTCGAATTTTAAAAGTCTCTCCATGAGATCCCTTATTTCCTTTTCCACACCCTGATACCTTTTCAGATTTTTAATTGCGTCTATAATACCCATATTGCTCCCTATTATCAGCATTTCCGCAATGTGGGAGGAGGATTTGTCGGTCAGTGTTTGCATATTGATCATCAGATATGTCCTTAATTTTTCGAAAGCGTTAATTCCCTTTTCATCATACCCGTGCCTGTTCAGAAGCCTGGCGGCTTCGTTGTGGATGGCCTGATATTCGTCATACTGGGATTTCAGATGTTTCTTAAATTCCTCGTCATCCGTAATTTCCATAAGCCGTTCAAGAGTACTGACGCCCATCTGCGAGTTCTGGTAAATAAAATTCAGCATTTCAGCCTCGGCATTCATTTAATTTTCACCTGTCCTTTCATTGAACCTTTTTCTGCATAATAATATTGTCCTACAGGAAGACTAAGATATGCATCGCAAAACCGTTAATGTTTTTAAATCCGGTTCGTTGGCCATGAGTGAGGTTTTTAACAAAGCCATTATTGCAATTTTTATCTTATGTTCGATTTTAATAACGGCCTATGTTCTTTTTCTCCCCCCCAGGCCGGGAGTTGCAGACCAGGGGGATTTCCAGCGTGTCATGGATGTGACAGGTCTCATTGAAAAAGGACCCCCAGAGGAAGAAACCGAATCTCTTTTCTTCAAATATGTAAAATCGGAATATATCATGGCACCGGTCAGCCTTATCAGACTTTTGGGTATTATTCCGACAACCAGCATGATTTACCCGATAACGGTTGCAAAAACCCTGTGCCGAATAGGCGGAAGCGGAATTTTTAATACCGAAGTTCTGGCTTTTGTATATTCCGTTATGTATATAACCGCTTTGACGCTATGTATAAAATGGGGCGGTACAGATGCGAAAATCCGTTCCTTCATCGCCGCTATCCTTTCGTTACTGATTTTAATGGACGGCAATTACCTGGTATGGTTCAACAGCCTCTACGGCGAACCGATGATGATAATAGGCCTTGTTCTGTTCTCAGCTTCAATACTGAATGTTTCCAATAAAATTGACTGTTTAACTTCAAAAGATCTTTTGTTTGTCTTCATATCGTCCATTCTCTTTCTTGGTTCAAAAGCCCAGTGCATAAGCGCACTGCCCCTTGTTGTACTTATGATTTTGCGGGTCTATTGGCTCAAAGACAAGGCCCGAAAGGCGGCATTGATGAAAAAAGCATTAATTCCGGTTATACTAATCGTTTTTTATACATTGGGATTTTATTTGCAGATTAACGCCACCTGCGGCGTGGATACCAAATACAATTCGGTGTTTTACGGTATACTGAAAGATTCCGAAAATCCCGAAAGGGACCTTCAGATACTCGGCCTTAGCCCCGACATGGCGGCTGAAGCGGGAAAACATGCATATCTTCCCGAAACCGAATACGAAAAATACGCTCCCTGGTCGGAAATCACTTTAAAGGAATTCAACGGGAAAATCAGTTATTTCAAAATAATAAAGTTCTATCTTCTGAATCCCGGAAGGCTTATTCAGGGCATGGAATACACCGCCTCGCAAAGTTTCAAAACCTCAAGCTTTCTGGGTAAATATAAGAAAACGGACATACAGCAGTACACTTACCAGTTCGGCAGGTTTACATTCTGGTCTGATATACGGGAGAAATTTCTGCCCAATAAACTTGCATTTATTGTATTCTTTTACGTCATTACCCTTACAGCCACTGTCATAAACTATCCAAAAGCACAAAAAAAAGACAAGGTCAGAATTGAGCTGGTCTGGTTTATTGCCGCGGTGGGGATTTTCCAGTTTCCGATGCCCTATCTTGGCAACGGCAGGGCGGACACGGCAAAACAGCTTTTCCTTTTCAATTATACTTTCGATATTTTAATAATAATTCTGGCAATTTGCATATTTCAATTCTTAGTAAACCTTGCAAAACACCGGAAATTCCCATGAAATAAAAAATCCCCGACGGGTTTACACCCATCGGGGATTTTCTCCAATGCATGTTATTCATTAATATACATCTTTCCATTCATCTATATTGTTTATGTCAAACCTGAAGGGATCACCCAGCATTATTTCGGTTCCGTCATCAACCTTAATAACTTCCTTTTCGCCAAGCCTTCCCGCTTCGAACTTCTCTCCTTCCTTGCCTGTTATTTTCCCTTCAACCAGCGCATGAGCGGTATATCCCGCCAAATAACCGACATCGATGGGATTCCAGAGATACATCCACTGACACACGCCGTTTTTTATATACTCCGCCATTTCACTCGGCAAACCAAGGCCGGTGAGCTGAACCTGCCCTTTAAGCCCCTTATCGGTAAGGACTTTCGCGGCAGCGGCAATACCTACGGTCGTCGGAGCTATTATTCCTTTCAGGTTGGGGAACGATTTCAGCAATGCTTCGGTTTCAGACACGCTTTTGTCCCTTAAATCATCGCCATATGCAATTTTGACGAGATTGATTTTGGAATATTTCGGATCCTTTAATTCTTCCTTCATCCATTCTATCCATGTGTTCTGGTTTGTAGCCTGTGATGTTGCACTTAAAATGGCGATATCACCTTCACCGCCAATCATCTCGTAAATTGCCTGTATCTGAATTCTCCCGATTCTCTCTGCATCAGCCTGGTTTACATGTACCATTCTACTTTGGGAGTTTACCGCAGAATCAAAGGACAGCACTTTAATCCCCTGTTTCATGGCTTTCTGAAGTGCCGGCTGCAGAGCGTCGGGATCATTGGCTGCGATTGCGATCGCATCAACCTTCTGCGCAATCAGTTCCTCAATCATCTGGATCTGCGCTTCCGCCGTGGGCTGATCGGGTGCCTTGGCAATTACTTCTCCGCCCAGTTCTTCAATAGCTTCCCTGAAGCCCTCAATCTGCTTTTCGTTAAACGGATTTCCTGTGCTTTTTACTATGATTGCATACTTCTTTTTGGCCCCACCTCCACCGGTCTGCCGCGTAGGCTGCGAACATGCTGCGAGCATTGATACGACCAGCAGGACTGACATGATTACCGCAATAATCTTGCGCATAATACTTTACCTCCTTTTCTATTTATCAAAAATTAAATTTGAATCACAGGCATGCTTCAGCATTCAGGGAACAGAAAAGCCTGACCGGCATAATTTTTTATATACCGGCTTGCGTTAACAAATCATCAAACCCGGTCATTAACGCCTCACTTTAATTTTTAACTTGCTGCGGACATTTGGGATTAATACCGCGAAAACAAGCAGCAGTCCGATAATGATTAACAAAACCTGAGACGATATGTTGATCAGTCCAAGCCCATATCTTAAAAAGCCTATTACGAACAAAGCCAATACGGCACCTATCATACGGCCTTTTCCGCCCTGCGAACTTACACCGCCCAATACAACGGCGGCAATAACCTCCATTTCGTATCCCGTAGCGACGTTGGGCCTTACACTTCCCATTCGGGAAGACAGAAACAAAGCCGCTACAGCGGACATGGTACCGGTCACGGTAAAAATTATCAGTTTGATTTTATCCACTTCGATCCCCGAATATCTGCTTGCGACGGCATTGTTCCCTATCGCATACACTCTTCTTCCGAAAGTGGTTTTATGCAGAACAAGCCCGAATATAACCGCCAGACCGGCAAAAACAATTAGGCTGAACGGTATCCCGGCTACATACCCCCATCCCAAAAATGTGTACCACGCCGGGAATTTCCCCGCAGCCCTGTCTTCAAGAATTATGTATGCAATGCCACGGTAAATTATCATTGTGGAAAGAGTTACAATCATCGCAGAAAGTTCTTTAAACTTTACAATCAGAATGCCGTTAATAAAGCCGCATAAAGTGCCTACGGCAATACAGACGGCCATTGCCACGGGCATCGGTACACCTGTGTTGTATAAAACCGCCATTATTACCGCCGACAACGCAACAATGGAACCAACCGAAATGTCAATCGCGCCCAAAATGATGACAAAGGTCATGGGGAGCAGGATAAAAGCCTTGTCCATAAATGTCATCGTAGCGTTGAGCAAATTACCGGCATTAAGGTAATATGGGGATATCAGTGAGTTAATTATATTTATCAATATAAATATCAAAACCAGCATCCATTCCCACTGGAAAAAGATTTTTCGGGTGTTAAGGGTCTTCTTCGAAAACACCGTTTGAGCGTGCATGACTAAATTTTCCTCCCCATAAGATTTTTACGGTCCACGCTGCGTTTAACAAGTACGTTGACAATAACCGCCACCAGTATGATCACGCCCTGGAGAGCCTTCTGCCAGAAAGGAGACACGTTAATCATCGGCAGGGCGTTTTCAAGCATTCCAAATAACAAAGAGCCTAAAACTACACCTGACACTTTCCCCGAACCGCCGTCAATACTGACCCCGCCCAGTACACACGCAGCAATTACATTCATTTCATAGCCCGAAGCCGTATCCCCCTGTGCCGAAGCAAACTTCGACACCCACATCACACCCGCGAGGCCGGCCAGTGCGCCCATAATTGTATATACCATGAATAATATCCGCTCGTTGTTAATGCCGCTCACCTTTGCGGATTCGGGATTGCTTCCCACGGCGTAAATTTTCCGGCCTGTTCTTGTGTAATTTATAAAATAGTAAAAAACAACGTATACGATGACGGCGATAAAAACCAAATTGTTGATTCCGAGTATTTTTCCCGTTGCAATGGCTTTGAAGCTTGCGGGCATCTGGTGCGCGCTTACCCATCTTCCGCCGCTTATTATATAGGTCAGTCCCCTGTAAGCATTCATCATTCCCAGTGTGGTAATAATGGGAAAAACTCCGCCCTTTGAAATGAGAAGGCCGTTAATAACTCCACATGCCAGCCCGACGGCAACTCCTATAAGAATCGCAACAAACGGACTCAAATTCTGATACTTACTTACGGCAAGCGCCGATATCATACCGGCCAACGCCAATGAAGAGCCTATAGATAAATCTATTCCCCTTGTTATGATAATCATCATCATACCCACTGAAAGTATGCTTAATATCGCAGTATTCGTCAGCATGTCGTTAATATTTTCAAGTGTAAGAAATTCGGGATTTCTCAGCTGTACCGAAACAGACAGTATGATAATAAAAATAAGCAGGCCAAGTTCCCTGAATTCGGTTATGCTTTTTCCGTTCAATATTCCCGACTTAACTTTCCGGGTCATACTGGTCCCCCTTTGAATAATGAAGTGGCTTACCCCGCTTTTGTGCTGACCGACGCTTCAAGTATTTTTTCAGACGTCGCCTCTTTTCGGTCGAAAACGTCGGTTATCCTTCCTTCCCTCATGACGACAATCTTGTCACACATTCCAAGTATTTCAGGCATTTCTGAGGATACCATGACAATACCGTATCCCTGTTCGGCAAGGGAATTAATGATCTCATATATTGCAACTTTTGCTCCGACATCCACGCCTTTAGTCGGCTCATCAAGTATAATGACTTTTAAATTTGTGGCAAGGAGTTTCGCAATTATCACTTTTTGCTGATTACCGCCCGATAGTGAGCTGACAGGAACCGTTACATCGTTTGCCTTGACTTTCAGTTTCCGCGCATACTCTTCGGCCACTTCTTTCTCCTGCTCGGGGTTCAGCCAGCCTTTATTTGCGTATTTGTCCAAAGTGGGCAGGGTTATGTTTTTTTCTATATCCCAGCCAAGGATTAATCCCTGTTTCTGCCTGTCTTCAGGAAGATAACCAATTCCCAGCTCCATTGCCTGAAGCGGGCTTGTAATTTTTACTTCCTTTCCTTCAATGTAGACTGAACCGCTGTCAAGGTGGGTTATTCCGAAAATTGCCTGACAGACTTCGGATCTTCCGGCACCCACCAAACCCGTCAGCCCGACAATTTCACCCTTGTGCACACTGAAGGAAATGTCCTTGAAATATCCGGTTTTGCTTAAATTTTCAACGCGGAACAATTCTTCACCGATAACGGTTTTTTTTGGTGGGAAAATCTGATTTATTTCTCTTCCCACCATCGCCACAATTATATCGTTGGTATTGATTTCGTCCCTATTCCATGTGCCGATATATTTTCCGTCACGGAGAACGGTAACCCTGTCGGCCAATCTGTACATATCTTCAAAACGATGGGAAATGAATATGATGGAAGTGCCTCGTTTCTTGAGTTGCTCAACAATTTTGTAGAGCTGCTCGCTTTCCCTTTTCGTAAGGGCGGCTGTCGGTTCATCCATAATAATTATTTTTGCATTGGTAGACAGCGCTTTGGCAATTTCAACTATCTGCTGCTGTGCAACGCTCAACGCGCCAAGCCGGACCCGGGGATCGAAATCAGCCCCAAGCATTTTCAGTAACTTTTCGGCTTCTTCGTGCATTTCATTCCATAATATGGTTTTTGTGTGTCTGCTTATCTTTTCATGACCTATAAAGATATTTTCGGTAACGCTTAAGTCGGGATACCCGGTACTGTGCTGATATATTGCCGCAATGCCCAAATCAAGGGAATCTCTCGGAGTTCTGATATTTACCTTATTTCCGTATAAATAGATTTCCCCTTCGTCCAGACTGTGCACACCGGTAATGATCTTTATAAACGTTGACTTACCTGCCCCGTTTTCACCCATTATGACGTGCGTCTCGCCGTACTTTAGCTGAAAATCCACGCCGTCCAGCGCTTTGACCCCCGGAAAGGATTTTGTTATTCCTTTCATGGCAAGAACATAATCAGACATATTTTATCATCCTGTCGGGATTATTTTCATGTTCTTTCGTTTTCGTTTATGTTCATTCATGATTAATTATAAACCGGCCAGCTGTTAATGTCAATATCATTTTCCGCCCGAAGCGTAATACAGTATTTTTTCCTGAGTGCACTCGTCCCGGGAAAGTATTTTCTGAATTCTGCCGTTATACATTACCGCAACCCGGTCGCACATGCCGATGATTTCAGAAAAATCCGAAGAGATCATTATTATTGAGGAACCCGACAGGACAAGCTCATTAATGATATTGTAGATGTCCACTTTGGAGCTTATGTCAATACCTGCGGTGGGCTCGTCAATTATTAATATTTTTGCATTCGCAAACAGCCATTTTGCAAAAATGACCTTTTTCTGCATTCCCCCGCTCAGATTGTCCACATTTTCCTTTTCAGACGCCTGTATTTCAAGCCTTTTTATATAATCCCTCGCAATGTTAAACTCCCTGCCGCTGTCTATCACGCCAAACCTTGAAACGCGCAGCAAATCGGTTATTGTTATATTCTTTGATATTTCCATGTTATTTATCAGGCCTTCCCCGGTCCCTATACCCGTTACAAAGCATAAGCCATTTTTTTTCGCAATCTTCGGCGTAATATTTTTTAGCTTTTTCCCGTTTATTTCAATTACCCCGCCGTACGGACCGTCTATTCCGAAAAGCACTCTTGCCAGGGTCCTTCTTCCTGAACCGCTTAAACCGGTAATTCCGAATATTTCGCCCTTCCTTACGTCAAAACTGACGTCAGATATCCTGCCTTCAAAATTAATATTCCGTGCGGAAAAAACAACCGGGCCGGGTTTTATATTAAGTTTAGGGTAACGGTCTTCAATCTCCCTGTCCGCCATGGTTTTAATAATGGTATTAATGTCAACTGATTTCACGTCACTGGTTTGTATAATCTTTCCGTCACGGATTATTGTAACCCTGTCAGCTATCATTTTGATTTCCTGTATTCTGTGGGATATATAAATTACCGTTTTTCCAATGCTTTTAAGAGTCCTGATCACATCAAACAAAACGTCAATCTCCTGTTCGGTCAGGGCACTGGTAGGCTCGTCCATGATTATTACGTTTGCATTCTGGGACAGGGCCTTTATAATCTCGACAAATTTCTGCTGGCCTGTGCTAAGGTTTTTAACCGGAGTGTGGGGATCTATGTCAAGAGAAAAGTGTTTCAGATAATCCGTGGTTTCTGAATAAACTTTGTTCCAGTCTATCAAACGAAGGAATTTCGGAGACTTCAGCGGTTGCCGATTTATAAAGATATTCTCGGCTATACTCAAATCCGAAAACAGTCTTACTTCCTGATATATCATTGCTATGCCAAGATCCTGGCTTTGTTTCGGTGTTGTAATATTTACCTTCTTCCCGTTAAGCAGAATTTCACCTTCGTCGGGAGTAAACAAACCGGCCAGTATCTTCATCAGAGTGGATTTTCCCGCTCCGTTCTCGCCTACCAACGCATGGACTTCACCCTGGTTTACCGATAAACTGCATTTATCCAGGACTTTGTTTCCGTTAAAATACTTTGTTATATTTCTCATTTCCAGAAAAGCGTACACTGTTATTACCTCTTTTCTTCTGACACGTTTAATCAAAACGGCTATTTAAACTCATAGGCGGTATAAAGTTTTATGTTGTTTTCAAAGAAAAATTTTTTGTACTCGTCGGGTATTTGTTTATTTGTAATTATCTTTCTGGCCATTGTAATATCGCCCAGCTTTGCAAAAGCAGTACGGTTAAACTTGGTATAGTCCGCAACCACAATTATTTCATTGGATATCCTTTTTATCTCCTGAAAAACCCTTACCTCCTCATGACTATTTACCGTAAAGCCCGATTCAAAATGAATCCCCTTAACACCTATAAAAGCTTTATTTATAAATATATTTTTAAGTGTATTCAAAGCAAATTCACCCACCAAAGTCCCGGTTGAGTGAATCAAATCCCCTCCGGTGATGATTACTTTTATACCGGCACAATCCTTTAACGCCGCTCCTATCATTATATCATTCGTAACCACGGTAAGTTTTTTATTTCTGATGTTTCTCGCAATTTCAAGACATGTATTACCCGGGCTTAAATATACAGCCTCATCGTTTTCTATCATCTGAGCAGCAATTTTGCCTATAAGCTTTTTTTCTTCCAAAGTTTCGTCTTCAGCATACGGTTCATTTCCCGGCGAGAAATCTTCCTTTAATACCGCTCCTCCGTATGTTTTAATTAAAAACCCCTCTTTTTCGAGCTTATCCAGATCCCTTCGAATGGTAACTTCGGTGACCGAAAACCTTTTGCTCAGCTCGTAAACATCCACCCTTTTTTCCTTAAAAAGTATCTCCTTGATTTTGTTCTGTCTTTCTATGGCGAACATATTACACTCCTTCAAATCTTTTCAGTACTTGGAAATGGTCTTTCATTACTTATTATATCATAATGTTTTTTTGTGTTCTTTGATGATTTATCTTGTTTTATCCTGACCACACGGCTTTTTAAATTATTCTATTGCTTTCAGGCCTTTTTTTAACTATTATTTTAAAATAAGCTTTCGTCGAACCTTTTAATATACTAAAATAAAAAATAAATATTTGTTACTTTGTGGAGGTCTTATGAAATACTTTAAGTTCGACACCCATGTCCACACCTCGGAGACAAGCCCCTGTGGGAAGGTGGACGCAAAAACCGTTGTGCAATTATATAAAAAAGCGGGTTACCACGGTATCGTCATTACAGATCATTATATACGGGAATATTTTGAAGGGCTGCCGCATCTGAGCTGGAACCAAAAAATAGATGAGTACCTGAAGGGCTATTTTACCGCTCTTGAAGAGGGCAGGAAAACAGGGCTTAGAGTCCTGCTCGGAATAGAACTCAGATTTGACGAAAACAGCAATGACTATCTTGTTTACGGTTTTGACCCGGATTTTCTCTACCGGAATCCAAAGCTGTACGAAATGGGCTTAAAAAATTTCAGAAAACTTATAGAAAATACACCCATACTTCTTTACCAGGCCCATCCGTTCAGGCCGATGATAACGCCTGCCGAGCCGCAATATTTACACGGTGTTGAAGTATATAACGGCAATCCAAGGCATAACTCATACAACGAAAAAGCCTACGAATATGCCGAGAAATACGGCCTTAAAATGCTTGCGGGCTCAGACTTCCATCAGATGCAGGACACTGCGCGCGGCGGCATTGCACTGGGTGAGGCGCCGGAAAACTCACGGGAGCTGGCCGAAATGCTCAGCGAAAATAAAATCATCGAATTCATAACAACGCCGTGAATTCAGCGTCCAGCCCTCTCATCCAGCCATTTAATGAACCTGCACCATGCAAAAATAGCTATTCCTTCAAGGATTATGAAGCAATAAAATTTCCACATACCGTCACCCGCTTTTTCCTGCCCTTTTTTTGAAAAAATCGTTGAACCACATCACACCGCCGAAAATCAGAAGATTATTCACGAAACTGGCGGTTAAGTTCCAGTGGGGTGTGATAAGAATTCCTGCGTATTTCACAATGGCCTCAAAAACAACAAATCCAACCGTAAAGGCCAGCAGATGCACAAGCTGCAGGCCCGGTTTTTCAGGGAGGAACTGCACGAACAAAATCCCCATTGTAAGTGTAATCCCAAAAGTGAAATAAGCCGACACATGCAGTATTTCCAGTCCTTTCTCGAGGAAAAAATACATTCCCATCGAATAGGCCAGTGCATCCTCCCATAATTCGAGGATACAGCTTATAATTCCGCCCCAAAAGTTTTTCGAAAGTGACCGCCAGTCCACAAGGGCAAAAAATACAATCCAACCTACAACAAAGGTAAAAAACCATTTATTTGAAAGAATATCGCGCACCATGTTTTTCTCCCCCTGGGCCGCCGGATCCGCCGATGAAAAAGTTGTTCCTTATCCATGCAATGAACAGAAAAAGCAAAAACTGACGCACAACAAAATACGGTTTAAACCTGATGTAGTTTATAAGCCCGAAAGCTTCTGCAGTGAGATTAAAAACAATTAAAAACAGCGCCCATATGAATGCATGTAAAAGCTGATATCCCGTTTTTCGCGGATGAAAACGCGCAATCAGGATCCCCATATTGAATGCGATCCCGGTAAGAAAAACATTTAACTCATTTGAAAACAAATATATATCAGGCATGTTCAGCGGGACAAAACTGTATTCAAGCAACTCAAGATCGGTCGAAATAATGTTCTCCGCCTGCATAAACAAAGCAGACAGTATTCCGCCGTATACGTTCGTTTTTAACCGTTGCAAGTCCATAAGCAGTATTACTAGGACAAGGCTTACAAGAAAGCTGAAAAGCCACGGATTCATCAAAAATTCCCCTTGTGCGATATTCATAGTGTATTATGCCTTAGGCGGGAATTAAAAATACGGTTTCAGACAAAAAAAATAAACAGAGAGGAAAATCAGGCGAGCATATAATTAATCCTGTCCGCAAGACTCATTTTTTCAGGCTCCCATTTCCTTTCCATAAGATTAATCTTCTCATACGGCATGTCAAGTATACCAACAAATTCCATAAACTCACCGTCAAACCACGGCGGTACCCACGCGCCTGATCTGCAAATATGTATTGCCGACACGTCTGACCAGCGTTTCAGGCTGTCCAGGCCGGTGTAGGTTATATTGAACCTCGAGTTCATGGCCTTAAAATATTCAGGATTTTCGACGGTATAAGGACTGTAAATGATAAAGGCTCTTTCAATTATACCCTCTTTCAGAAGCTTACCCAGCCAGTTGGCACAGTTCACTTCAAAATTCAGCGCCGACATACCGCCATATCCCAGGTCAGAATGGGCGTCGAAAAGGTAAACCGTATCGGCATGGTTTTTCGCCGCAATTTCGTAAGAAAGGGAATGGGAGTCGGATACATAAACCTTTGTACTGTCGGAAAACTTGAAATATTCCTTTATTTTTTTCCAGAAAGACCTGAATTCAGGGCTCAGACGGTATAAATCACGCAAATCTTTCCCCTTCTGGCGGGAAATTATGTAACGTTTATACCATTCGTCTATAAGGCTTCTTTTGTTTTCCAGGTAAGATCCCTGATATGTACTTTCGGTAAAAACAAAATAATCCCAATCCACAGACAATAAGCCTATCCCAATTTCCTCACCTCTTGTAACTGTTTCAAGCGGGTTCCGCAAAGTGAAGCACCGGGATGCGCTTAACCTGCCTGTCGGTATTAATTTAGTATTATTATACCAGAAAATTCCGGCCTGTGCCACTTAAAAATAAATCAGCCCGCGTAAAGAAAAAGGAATTGGATGACAGGCATTTTGCCTGATTCTCCAATTCCTTCGGGCATACAGCTCAGAAATAAACGTTGTTAGGATCGGGAAGGAAACGCTGGTTGCGGTTTAACGAGTTAATAAGTTCCATATCCTCGTCGGAAAGGCTGAAATCAAATATCTGCGAATTTTCAATAATTCTTTCCCTATGAACCGATTTAGGTATGACAATGATTCCCCTTTGCAGGTTCCAGCGCAGCACAATTTGCGCCGGGGTTTTCCGGTATTTGTTCGCAATATCGTTGAGCTCGGTAACTTCGCCAAGGCGCCCGCCCATCAGGGGGCTGTATGCCTCCACCTGAATTTTGTGCTTTTGGCAGAACTCCACCAGCTCGCTCTGATTAAGCCACGGGTGCAGTTCAACCTGGTTAACTGCGGGAACAACGCCTGTCTCACTGATTATATCTTCAAGATGGTGAATAAGGAAATTGGAAACGCCGATAGCTCGAACAAGCCCGTCATTGTACAGTTTTATCAGCGCCTTCCAGCTTTCAACATACTTATCCTTAACAGGCCAGTGGATCAGAAACAAATCTATATATTCAACGCCAAGCCTTTTCCTGCTTTCTTCAAATGCCCGCAAAGCCGCATCATAACCTTTTCGCTGTTCCGAATTGGCAAGCTTTGTGGTTATAAAAATCTCATCGCGGGGTATTCCCGATTCCCGGATGGCCTTGCCAACGCCCTCTTCGTTTCCGTATACTTCCGCCGTGTCAATACTTCTGTATCCCGCTTCAAGGGCTGTTTTCACCGCAAAGTCAATCTCCTCAGGTTTTGTAATTTTCCATACGCCCAGGCCGAGCCACGGCATTTTCACACCGTTATTCAGCGTTGCACAGTCTTTTATACTTGTAATCAATTCACTCACCCTTTTCGGACAGATTTAAAAAATCAAATTAAACTTAAAAAATCACTTAAATTTTTATATATCCAAATATTCAGGCCGATAAACATCACACCGTTTCCCACTCGCCTGACGCAAAGCCTTCGTAACGTTTCAGGGCGTCCTCGGCTATCCGTTTCATGGCAATCGTAACCGTATTATCCATGAAAGTTAACGACATGTTTACGTTTCCGGGCAGTTCGTCTATTATGTAAGAACGCAGGTGCAGCGTGTTTTCATCCACCCATGCCGCCGACGTTATGCTCAGAAGATTTATGTCGGGAAATATTTGCTGTTTCATATGCCCAATGCCAAAAGAAATTTGGTGGCTGCCTGTCTCATTGGTGTAGTAAAGTGTTCCTTCATCCTTGCCGAACTCAAGCCTGCATTCCGAAATTCCCATCTGGTTCGGCGCCAGTATATACCTTCTGCCGTTTATTTCACTGACCTTTGCAGATTTCTTAGAACCCTCCACGGGTTTGACTTCCAGTTTTGAAATCCTCTCGGCAAGCATTTCGGCGTTTTTTTTGTCCACGGATATCGAACCTTTATTTTCCTTCAGATGCGGAAGTATATTATTCCACAGTGCGGCATAAATTCCCTGTACACCGTTGGGTATTCCCTGATTGTCGGCTATTGTCGTCAGTATGAAATCGTAATCGGGAAGGCATATCGCCAGCTGTCCGCCCATCCCGTACATTGCAAACCCGTTATTCCTGCATCTCCAGAACTGGTAACCGTACCCCTGCCGCTCTTCAATATTGTACTGCAGGCATGTATCTATCTGCTTTGACGTCGCCTCGCGGATATAATCCCTCGGCACTATCTGCTGTCCGTTATACGCTCCGTCATTCATGCACATTAATGCAAACCTTGTCACATCCCTGAGAGTGCATATTAAGCCCGAACCGCCCATGCTCACACCCACCGGATCGGTCAGCCACCGGAATTCGCCGGTACATCCCAGTTTGTCAAGAACTTTGATTTTAAGATAATCCAAAAGAGACATTCCGCTGAGCCTTTCCACCAGTGCAGCCAGTACATGGGAGGCGGAAGTGTCATATACGAAACTGGTTCCGGGATATCTTACCGGCTCGACATGGAAAAAGGTCTTAACCCAGTCATCACACTGCATAAGCTTATATGTGGTGGATTTATGCGGCGAGGCCATCCTGAGCATGTCCCGAATTGTTGTCTTTGCGATATACGGATGCACACCGCCAGCCGGAAGCTTGTCCGGGAAATAATCACATATCCTGTCGTTTATTGATAATTTCCCTTCTTCCTGAAGAAGACCGATGGCAACAGATGTAAAACTTTTGGATATTGAAAACATTCTATGGGGAAAATCCGCATGAAACGGCGCATAGTATGCCTCGGCAAAAACCTTGCCGTACCGTACCATGACAAATCCGTGCATGCAGAGACCCGCATACTCCAGTTCATCAATGAAATTCAAAACCGCCTTAGAAGGAATCCCTACAGTTTCAGGCGGCACAACCACCCACTCCCCGAAACAACCGTTTTTGCTCACTCAAACCCCTCCTCGGTGAAATTAAAGATTTAAATACTCTTTTTTCAAAAAAATCAGGTCGGTAAATAAATTTTATTTCCAATCTTATTATACTTCATTCTGCCCCGGCGACAACTGAAATTCGGCGAAATAAAAAAACTTTGCCGTTAATACTTGACATGGAAAACGCAAAATCCTATATTATTAAGAATAAGAATTTAATTCCATTTTTGTAATTTTACAAGAAAGGAGATGATGCATTTGGCAAGAAAAGGAAGAAAACTCCTTGCGGCAGTTTGCATTGCTGTTTTTCTGTCAGGCACAATGTCATTTGCTTCAAACCGAAATTACCCTGCGGTAAAACAGAACGTCCAGCAGGCGGCACAAAATGAATTCTACGCCGCAAATGCCACGTCACACCACGTTGCGGACAGCCATTCAGTTGTGCCCGGAAAACTGGTGGTAAAGTTCAAAAGCGGTAATGCCGCCGCACAAAAAAAGGCATTGCAAAACCTTGGAACCGGAATTGTAAAGTCGTTTGAAACTGCCGCCGCAGGCAACGTAATGCTTGTCAGCATTTCAGACAACGCAAATCTTGATGAGGCAATCGAAGTAATCAGCAAGCAACCGAATGTTGAGTTTGTTGAACCGCTTTACATTGTCAAGGCTTTTGGCCCTGAAAACTCCATTACCGTAGCCGAAGCCGCATATGAAACGGTTACGGATGCAGTTTACGGCCCTGACGATCCATATTACATAAAAAAATGGCAATGGGGTCTTCAGGCAATCAACGTAACCGATATTTGGGAAAGGGTACCCGTGGAAAAAAGAAAAAATGTAACCATCGCCGTTGTTGACACCGGTGTTGATCTTGAGCATCCCGATTTGAAAGACAGCATTGTCGCAGGATATGACTTTATAAACCAAGACAACGTTCCAGACGATGATAACGGTCACGGAACCCATGTCGCAGGTATTGCCGCTGCAATTACAAACAACGGCATCGGTATTGCCGGTGTGGCAGGCGGGGCAAAGATAATGCCGGTAAAAGTTTTAAGTGCCGAAGGATACGGGTCCAGCCTTGATGTTTATCTGGGAATTATGTATGCCGCAGACCACGGCGCCGATGTCATTAACCTCAGTTTAGGATCGGATGCGCCGAGCCTGTTAATCAATGAAGCAGTGAAATATGCCCTGGCCCGCGACGTTGTTGTGGTTGCGGCGACAGGTAACGAATATTCGGATACCGTCAGCTATCCCGCAGGTTTTGACGGCGTTATCGGCGTCGGAGCCGTAGACTGGAATTATCCAAATGGATTTATTCGCGCGGATTTCTCAAACTATGGCGAAGGCACAGATATTGTCGCTCCGGGTGTTGATATTTTAAGCACGTATCCCGAAGAACTGGATATCGCTGACGGAAATCAGGACGGTTACACCATTCTGGACGGCACTTCAATGGCCACCCCGTTTGTTGCGGGCATGGCTGCGCTGTTGCGAGCCGAACATCCCGAATGGTCCTATGAAGAAATTCAGAAAGCCCTTCAGGAAAATGCTTATGACATATATCAGAAAGGACCGGACAAGTACACCGGCGCAGGTGTCGTCAACGGCAGTACCGGTAAAATCACCGTTCCCGAAATAATTGAATTTCCTAATGTTGCGCTTAGCGTATCCAGGACGTTAGACAATCCCTACAGTTTTAAAAATAATAAATTCAATATTAAAGTGGAAGTGCAGAAAGCAAAAGGATTTGTCGACGAAACCTTCAACGGCACCGTCAGTGTCATTCCCAATCTTTATCTCAGCAGTCCGGTAAGCGGTTATTTGTCAGATTACGAAAATACCGACAGTAATCAGTCCATACTGCTTAAATCCCCCAATGCACAGGGTACTTCCGACCAAACCATTGAAATTGAGATTACAAACGGTACCGGAACGGCTACTTACACCAGCAAATCAGGCACATATTACTTTACCGTCGCATCCGACATTTTTTTCAGCGGTTTTATAGGACTTAGAAATCCATATATATATCCGGTTTTAACCGAAGACGTAAACATCTCCGGAAACATCAGGTTGAATAAGCCTATAAATAAAGATTTGAAAGTATATATTTATGCATTGAATGAACTTTATTCACAATTGCTTCAGTTAAGATATGCAGAACCGGTGGAAATAACCATCCCGGCAAATACACAAAATGTTTCCTATACCGTACCTCTGCCACAGGATATTAACTACAAAATCTACTACGCAATTCAAACAGACAATGATGTTTTCCATAACTACGGTTTTTACAAAACGCCGGACACTACAACCACCGACGCGGATGACTATACGCCAATAGACCTGACTGCCGGAAGCAAAGCGGGTATTGACCTTAACATCGGTGTGGTGGAGGACCTGGATGACGATGTAAGCGACAACCGTGAAGGAGCAACGGAATTATCCCATGAAGAACTTCTTTCCGGCGTATTATTTAGGCTTGAGTACAAAGGCGACCGCGATTACTTCAAATTCAACATTGAAAAAGACGGAAAATACACTTTCTACACTTCCGGTTTTACTTCAAGCCTGAGTCCCAAAATAACGGTTTACGATTTATCGGGGAACATAATAACTTCCGGCGTTATATTCGCACATTCGGAATATCCCGCAGGAACGTACTACATCAAAGTTGAGGATAAAACCGGCCTTAATACCGGAGTCTACCGGCTGAAGTATGAAATTGCAGGCAGTAAAGATGATGATATTGAAGATTCTGAGCCTGTGGTAGTTGAATTTGAAGACGAAAAACTTGCTGACGCCATCCGCAGACTTTTGGGAAAAACAGTTTCGGAAGCTGTTTACGAAGATGAGGTGGAATCTGTTCAGTATCTCGATTTAAGCGGCCTGAACATCTCATCGGTTAAAGGGCTGGAACACTTCAAAATGCTTGAAACACTTGACATATCCAACAACAATGTAAAAGACCTGAGTCCCGTAGCCGGCCTCAGGTATCTGGCCGAGCTGGACGCCGGCAATAACAGGATTGCCGCGCTTCCGGAGGATTTAAGCGGGTTATACAGTCTGTATCATCTTAACCTCAGAAACAATGAAATTACCGACATCTCGCCGCTGGCCACACTGCCTTCCGAGATTGAGTCACTGTTCCTACAGAATAACAAAATTGCCGACATAAGTGCGTTGTCAGGCCTTGACACGCTTAAACTTCTTTACCTCAACGGAAATCCCGTAACAGATTACTCACCTGTCACACCATATTACCTTAAACTCAGGGACAAGGACTTTTTCCTGCCGTCCGCCGAGAATGTGACTATATCCGGCAATAAAAATGTCGGCAGTGTACTGACGGGCTCGTACAAATATGTTAATGTTAACGGTCACGAAGAAAAGGGCACTACATTCAGATGGCTGAGATCAAATACCAGGGACGGTGAATATGTAGCCATTCCGGGTGCTGTTTCAAATACATACAGGCTCACTCAAAGCGACGCAGGCAAATATATCAAGTTTGAAGTCACTCCCCGCGCGGACGGAGTTCCTTCGGTGGGCGTTGCGGTAACCAGTGAGGCATTCGGACCGATATCAGGCTCATCCGGCACAGGCGGCAGTGGTTCTGGCTCTGGCTCGGGTTCGGGTTCAGGTTCCCATTCCGGTTCCGGTTCAGTTAGGGTTACCCCCAAACCAACACAGGCGCCTGACAATGAAACCCCCGCCAAGGAAATAACCGCCGATCAAAACGGCCGGAAAGTCCTTACCGTGGACGCGACAGCGCTGCAACTGTCGTGGGATACCGCTCCGGCTATAGATGCCATGTCGGATTCCGACGTCAACGCGGTGGAAATCAAACTTTCAGCCGGCATATTCAGAGATTCGCTCAGGTATAATCAGCCTTTCAGCGTCGTACTGAACAACGGGACACTCAAATTCCCGCCCGGAACGGTAAACATTCCGGAAAAGGCTGAAAATGCTGTACTTAAAGTAAATTACTTTATAGAAGTGCCTGACGATTTAAAACCCGCCGGAACAGTAGCCGCTTCGCTGGTATACGATTTCCGGCTGGCAGTGGACGGTAATACCGTTTCTGCATTTGAAAAACCCGTGTCGGTCACATTACCCCTGGTACTTGTAAAAAATCCCGATAAAACCGGTGTTTACTGCATAAGCGAAGAAGACGCCAGCTGGGAATTCATGGGCGGAAAAGTAAACAATGACAGGACGATAACATTTTCAACACCTCATTTTTCCAAATTCCAGGCGATGGAATCCACAAAGACCTTCAGCGACATACAGAACCACTGGGCCAAAGAAGACATTGAAATCATGGCCGCAAGGCATGTAACTAATGGTACCGGCGACAATAAGTTCAGCCCTGACGTGAACATTACAAGGGCGGAATTTGCCGCATTGATTGTAAGGGCGCTGAATATTCCCAGGCAGGCTGTGGAAAATCGGTTCATCGACATAAAAGACCAGTGGTTTGCCGATGCGGTGCTGCGTGCCAACGCTGCCGGAATTGTCCGGGGCGACGCAAACGGCTATTACCTGCCGGACAGCATGATCACAAGGGAAGAAATGGCCGCGATCATAGTACGCGCCTACAGTTACTACAGTGGTAAGAGCGTGGACAAAATTATAACCACACAGGAAATAAGGTTCAAAGATATGGATACAGCTTCGGAATGGGCAAGAAAATCCGTTACTGTTGCCGATGCCCTCGGACTGATGAACGGAATGCCCGATAAAACTTTCAGGCCGAAAAGTTATGCAACGAGAGCAGAAGCTGTAGCGGTGGTAAAACGTCTTATGAAACTCCTTGACATTTTCTAAAAAGGGCGGGAAGAAATTCCCGCCCTTTTTTGTGTCCACTGCTTTTCAACCGTTTTATTTCTTTAACTCTCTCCTTCCGGTTCCAATTCCGTATTTTCACAGAAAAATTGCCTTCGATATTCCAGCGGTGTAATTCCAGTGCACTTTTTGAAGTTCCTTATAAAATTGTTTGGATTTTCAAATCCGACCATCCTCCCAATCTCTACAATTTTTTTATCGGTGTTCAGAAGTGCCTCTTTTGCGGCTTCTATCTTTCTGTGATTAAGATATTTTATCGGGGAGATGTGAAACCGTTTAATAAATTCCCTGCAGATGTGGTATCTGCTGATATGGTATTTCCGCTCGAGATATTCCAGTGTAATGTTTTCCGTATACCTGCAGTCAAAATCATGCTTTATTTTATATATACAGTCGGCTACGGCCGAATTTTCGTCATGCATACGGTTTTTTTCCAGAAGCATTTCAAAGAGAATGTCACTGATGAATTTGGAATGGATAATCGGCTCATCAGGCGAAGCAAACAAAAAATCATACAAACGCTCAATTTTATCGGGAATTGACGAGCCGGGAAGAAAACATTGCAGATTCCCGCCGTCATGCACAAGGCTGTTGTAAAAAAACCGGACAGGTGGTCCTGAAATGAAAAGTATTTTGTAATTCCACGGAGACTTCCTTATTTCCACCCTGTGCCTGAGACCGCAGTCTATAAAAGCTATTGTATTCTTTTTCATTATATATTCGCCGCAGCTGACTTTCAGCAGCCCCTCTCCGTCGTGGGTGCAGATTAAACAGAATGAGTCCAGTTGGGTTATTTCATAATAATACGGGTATGTGGCGGAGATATTTCCATAGGCCTGAACATAGGCAAGATTTTCAGCAATTTTCGCAGGAACGGTAACTGAAATGAGATTTTTTCTTCCGAAAATTGATTTCTTCAGCAGAGGGTTGGTATTCAGAGCATTGAACAAAGCTTTTTGAAAGCTCATTTCTGTACCTCCAAATACCAGCATTGAAAACAATTCTATTTTAATCTATTTTAGCATTAATATAGAAGTTATATCAAGTTAACATTTTGTATTTTTTAAGATTAATATATTGAAAATTTTAACTTTCGCCTGTATTTATATAAAATAATTCACAGTTCCTGTTCTGAATTTATTTTAATATTAATACATTATTAACAAAATAATCAATAATTGAATATAAACAGCAAGAAATAACGATGAATAATTTTACTGTTTAAATATAATTAAAATTAAGCTAATTTTAAAGTAAAAAACAAGGAGGTAAAAGAATGAAAACAAAATTGAGAAAACTGCTGGCCTTTATAACCGCAATTCTCATGACCTTTTCGTTAGCAGGCTGCAGCACGGGCGACACAAACACATCCCGGTCAGGAACAAATACAAATACAAAAAATAATACAACAGATTCCGAATCTCTCCGCGGAACAACCATAAGGGTTTTCACCCACATGGGGCAAAGAGTTCTCGGCGAAGAAAAAAAGGATGATCAGGGAAATACATATCGCGACGAGAGTACTGCCATTCTGAAGCATCTTGCCGAAAGATTTACAAAGGAAACGGGAATCAATGTGGAACTGAACGTGGTGACAAACGAAGAAGAACTAAGGCCGTATTTCCAGGTTCAGGACGACTATGTGGACGTATATACCTGTCCTAACTGGAGCCTGGAAGAATGGAAAGCTTACGCCGAACCTTACTGCACCCTTGAGGAAGGCATAGAGCTATACGGAGAATATGCCAAAGCCATGCCTAATGTGGACGGGTATATTTACAGCATCATGCCCGGAAGGGCATATAACCAGGCCGTTGTTTACAACGAAGAAGTGATAAAAGCGGCCGGCTACAATGAAATACCCGCCACGCTGGAAAAATTCAACGAGATGTGCGAAAAGATCAAGGCAATGGGCATAATCCCCATAGTACTGCACAGGGTTGAAAACTGGCCTCTTGCGACGGTTCAGGATTTTGCAATTTATGTTTCGGGTAACCCGACGGTGTTTGCAGAATGTCTGAAGACCGAAAACCCCTTCTCCGATACGTCCCCTTTTGGAAAGACAATTAAAATGTATACCGAATGGAAGGCAAAAGGTTTCTTTGAACCTGAAGTATTTCCCGACTTCGGTGCTGCGATGGACAGCGTGGCTTACGGCAGGGCTGCGATGATGCTGTTTGGCTCATGGGTTGTTCCTCAGATACAGGGCCGCGTTCCCAAAGGAAAGGATCCTTCAATAATCAAATTCGCCCCTGCCCCAGATTTCGGCGCGGGAAGGTATGTGCTTGCGGCTCCGGCCGATAACTGGGCAATAAGCAAATTCTCAAAGAATAAGGAAGCAGCCAGGATGTTTATTGAATACATTGCCAACGACTCCCAGTTTATTGCCGACAGCGGGTTCATTGCCAATAAAAAGGGTGTGAAACCAATAGTGCCCGAACTGTATGCAATAATCGACGAAATGGTTGAAAAAGGAGAATGCAAGGTTATACTTCAGCCCCCCAACGACGAAAACGCGTTAAACAACCAGAAAGTCCTTGAGGAAGCCGGGTTGTATGCAGACTACAAATACGTCGGATTACTGTTTGACGCCCTTGATATAACCAAGCCCGACGACTGGAGTGAATACTACAAACAGGCTGAAACGCTGAACCAGCTTTATGCAAGATACAAGAACGAACTGGGCGTTGAATGGAAAGACTGATGCCGGCATGTCAGTAAATGCCTCTTCCCGTGAAGAGGCATTTACGTTAAATTTTTGGAAACCGACAAATCAGGAGAGGAAGGAAAATGGTCAAAACAAAGGGTACCAGACTGTTTATCTTTACGTTTTTGGTAATTCCGGTTCTGCACCTGCTGATTTTTTCTTATATTCCGATTATCACCAACATTTATCTCAGTTTTACCAACTATAACGGCGTGAACCCTCCAAAATGGGTGGGCTTCAGAAATTACGAGAGAATATTCACCGATCCTCAGTACCTAAAATTATTCAGGAACTGTCTCTGGTATATGGTTGTTGCCATACCCCAGTTAGTGTTCGCCTTCATTCTCGCGGTGTTTGTAAACGGAAAATTCAGGGGTATCAATTTTTTCAAAGGAGTCTTAATTGTTCCGTATTTACTGAACGGCGTAATCATTTCCACAATATTTATCATTTATTTCAACAATAACGGAACGCTTAATTCGATATTAAGAGCAGTGGGGCTTGGAAAACTGGCTCAGCAATGGCTGCACAACCTGCGCCTTGTCAACCCGGCCATTGCGTCCATCAGCATCTGGAGATACTACGGGTTGAATTTTCTCATGTTCTTCGGCGGGCTTCAGGCCATTCCCCATGAATTATATGAAGCAGCGGCAATAGACGGCTGTACGAAACTGCAGGAAATACGTTATATTTCGGTACCTTCGGTTCTCCATATACTGTTTATAAACATTTTGCTGAGTATCTCCGGGTCAATTCAGGTATTTGAGATTCCTTACATTATGCTGAACGGTGCGAACGGAACCGCCACGCCGGTCATTCAGATTCAGCAGAGCGCCTTTGCCGAAAACAGGGTCGGTTTTGCCGCCGCGCTGTCAATCGTAGTATTTGTCGTTGTTGTCATAGCCGTAAGCCTTCAAAGGCTTTTAGCAAGGAGGGGAAGTATTTATTAATGATCAGGGAAAGCAAACTTTACAGGATATTTCGCTATGTTTTTCTTACAGCCGCCTGCATTTTTGTAATCGTGCCCATAATTCCGCTCATTTTTATGGCTTTCAAAACCGGTGTCGAGTATTCGTCCACAAGTGTCCTAACACCCCCGCAAAACTGGTTTAACTTTTATAATTTTGGTTATGCAATAAGGGTGGGGAAACTTGGCAGGGCCTTGTTTAATACCGCCGTTATCCTTGTCATTTCCCTGTCCGTTCAGCTTATTTTAACTACCATGGTATCATATGTGCTACACAGGTTTGAATTCAAGGGAAAAAAAATTATCTCCGTCCTCTTTACCATGACAATGTTTATACCCGTTGTAACAACCCAGACGGTGGTATTCCAGATTATTTACAGAATGGGTCTTGTAAATAAAATGCCCAGTGTAATACTCCTGTATTCGGGAGTAAACATCGTAGGAATTTATATTATGTTCAATCAGCTGGACGCGATACCGAAAGAGCTGGATGAATCGGCGTTAATAGACGGCGCAAGTTATTTCATGATTTACCGCAGCATCATCCTGCCCCTTATGAAACCCGCATGCACAACCCTTTTGATTATCAACGGGATTGGATATTATAACGACTTCTATATCCCTAATCTGTATTTGAGAAAAAACGTCCAGACATTCACCGTAGCATTGCACAAGTTTTACGGAAACACCGCAACGCCGTTCGAAATCGTTGCAGCGGCAATTCTGCTGGGAATTATTCCGATTATAGTTGTTTTCCTGTTCCTCCAGAAACAAATTTTCCACAGCCTGACAGGTGCCGTTAAGGCATAAGCCAAAAAACCTGTTAACTTTTTATGAAAGCTGCTGAAAGTGTTGAAAAATTAAAACACAATGGTTAAAATAAATTAAAATAATGTTAATTTTACTTAAAAAATATACAGGCTGAGGTTAACGCAATGGCAAAAAGGGTAACATTGTCGGATATCGCTAAGGTACTCAATGTAAGCAATGTAACTGTGTCAAAGGCCCTTTCGGGTCAAAAAGGCGTGAGCGAGGAGCTCAGGGAAAAAATCAGACGGCTTGCCGACCAGATGGGCTACAGACAGCCTTCGTCAAAAAGGAATAATTCCAGCAAAAACATTGGAGTAATAGTACCTGGCAGGTATTTTGAAATACGTAATTCCTTTTACTGGTATATGTATCAGGAACTGGCCACGGTCGCAGTGAAGGAAAAATGCTTTACAATGCTGGAGGTTATTGAACCCGAAGACGAAGAAAAACATGAACTTCCCAAACTCATCCAAGAAAATAAAGTGGACGGAATCATTCTGCTCGGACGTCCGAAAAACGGTTATATAAAAACAATACGTGAAGAAAGTTCGCTGCCCATGGTGTGCCTGGATTTTTTTGACGATTTCAGCAACTGTGACTCGGTAATTTCAGACGGTTTTTACGGAACCTATATGCTTACAAATTACCTGTTCCGCATGGGGCACACCGATATTGCTTATGTAGGCACGCTGCTTTATACAGGAAGCATAACCGATCGTTATCTCGGATACTGCAAATCAATGATGGAACATGGTCAGGAAATACGCAAGGAATGGATTCTGGACGATCGGGACTGGGCAACTGGCGACGTTTTGAGCTTTGAGTTTAAACTTCCCGAAAAAATGCCCACTGCATTTGTATGTAACTGCGATCTCACGGCAAGCTTACTTATCAAACATTTAAGGAAGCTTAATTACAGAGTGCCTGAAGACATTTCGGTTGTAGGTTTTGACAATTATTTGTATCCAGGTTTAAGCGATATAGGCATAACCACTTATGACGTGAATGTACGTGAAATGGTTAAAAAAAGCATCAGCATTCTTCTGGACAGGATAAACCACGTGAAAATAAAGCCCGGGGTGAGAATTGTTCAGGGAGAGATCGTATATAAAGAAAGTGTAATGCCGCCGAATAAAGACAAAACCTGACTAAACACTGTTTTCGTCCCCCTCCCTTCCGCCATTCCGGTAACCGTTCCCCCTGTGATTCCCTTATCAAAACAGACTTAATAAAAACATGACATTATTAATATATCAGACGGAGGAGGGGGTATTGTGCTCCCGTTCATAAAATGGCCCCATTATCACTTTTGGGCCTGTAAAAAAAGCACATTTTCAGGCTTTTGAAGTCATTTCCCTTAAAGCTTCCTCATAGGCCTTAAAGGCCTCATTGTCAAAACACACCATTAAAACTTTCTCAATACTTTTGTCTTCATTCAGGAATTTCAATATCTCCGAAATGGCAATTCGGGCGGCGCGTCTGACAGGAAAACGGTATGCTCCGGTGCTTATCGACGGAAAAGCGATGGTCTTTATACCATATTCCACCGCCAGGCGGAGTGAGTTTCTGTAGCAGGCCGCAAGCAAACCGTCTTCGCCATGGTCTCCGCCGCGCCATACCGGGCCTACCGTGTGAATCACATATTTCGCAGGAAGTCTGTAACCTTTTGTCAGTTTGGCCTCACCCGTTTCACAGCCGTTTAACCTGCGGCATTCCTCAAGAAGCTCAGGGCCTGCCGCCTTGTGGATTGCACCGTCCACCCCTCCGCCGCCGAGCAGCGTTTTGTTCGCCGCATTAACAATGGCGTCTGTTTCTACCTTCGTAATATCGCCGAGTATTATTTCCAAGCGCTTCATAATACTCCCACCCTTTAATTGACAGGTCTTTCCCGTTACGGGCTGCCCGTGATTTTGAGGCCGCACTCCTCCACATTCATGCATTAATTATATCCGCTTTTAAAATATAAAACAACAATCGGGGGTTTTCTTTTATCTTAGTCATAATCATTCTAATGAATTATTGTTTACTGTTACTGATAAATACATCTTCCATATCTTGAGGAACGTCTGACGAATCAGAAGCCGTACCGGGGTCTATTTCAATTAGAACTGCCGGTTTTGTTATTGCTTGATTACCTTTTGCGTGGATGAAAGGATTTTTCTTGTTTCGGCAAGCGTTTCGGCAAGAATTTTCTTACAGTCGTTTATTTTCGTATGGTAACCTGACGTTTTCGTCGTAGTCTGCCGTATAACAATAACCTCGGCATTACTATTTTCGTTATAATCTATTGTAATGCCCTTCGGGGCAACGATTTCCCTTGCATGACGATCCAGTCCGAAACCTGGTTTCGCCACAATTACACAATAAAAATACGGATAACCTGTCCCCTGCACCAGATTAATATTAACCTGTGCCTGGATGCCGTAAAAACCGTCGGGCATATTGTCAAACGTAACCGCGAATTTGCAGTCGGTCGGAATGCTTTTGCCGGTTTTGTCCTTTGCCAGCATAAGCAGCGGGACAAAATTTTCCCCGTCTTTTTTTACAAGCCGGAAATATGCTTCCATCTGCTTTATAATATCCACCTTAATCAGTAAGTTCCCCTGTTTCGGTATTCTGCGTATTCCGGTAAACCACATCGGAACAATCAGTATTATCGCATCGCTTACAAAAATAACCCCCGTTTCGCGGTAAAAGTAACTGTCTCTTGTTGATAAATACACAATCACCAGAACCGACAACGTAACCAAAAACGTGAAAAACCCGGCCAAATTGCTGATATCAAGAATGTCCCTGTCCCATTCTGCGGCTTTTCTGTCCAGTTCCTTAATCCGGTTTAATTTGTCCATACCCACATGAGTCCACCCGGCATCCGGATCAGACTTAACTTCTACACGGCTGTCATAGCCGCGGACAAGTACAATGGCAGACGCGAAAATCAAAAACAAAGCTCCGGGCCACACCCGTAATGTAAAAAACTGAACTGCGAAACCCGCCAGCAAAAATACAAGAAACAGTATTATTCTTGCAGGATAGGAAAGGCTTCTCAATACGTGAAACCGGACAATATTCTGTTTTTCAGGCGGAGGAAAGCCAGGCAGGCGCAGCATGCCGTTCATACCGGACATCCTTCCTTAATAATCCCCATTGTTTTCCACTGAGGAACAAGTTCATTATGGCCATGGGCTTTAAAATACAGCGGGCAGGCTCCCTGACAGGCCGTGAAATGCCTGCATTTTCTGCATTCCTGAGGTGCTGCTTCCTTTGCACGTATCCATTTGCAGCGCCTGTTATTCCATACCGTCTCAAATCCTTCGTCTAAAAGGTTGCCAACAGGTTCAGACCAGCTTGAACAAGGAAGAAGGTTTCCTTTCGGGTCAACCGAAAGCAGCCCCTCACAGGCACTGCATTCCCTGTTTCCGAAGCCTTCCGCCAATGGATTAAACAGGCATATCGGAGTGGGGGAATACCACATAAACTGAATTCCAAGCTTTAAAGCCCGGGCTTTAAGTTCTCTGACGATACCGCCGACTTCGCTGTATGTTACCGTCAGCTTCTCATTTACGCCGCGACCTGCAGGTATCACAAGGTTTGCCGAAAATCTTTCGGCCCCGATTTCTTTACAGAACTTGGGATAATCCACCAGCCTATCTTTATTAATTTTACAGATTGTCACATGGGGATGCACAAGGATCCCTGCTTCTTTCAAAGCTTTAAATCCCGCCACCGATGCGGCATGGGAACCGGGAACCCCTGTTATTGCATCGTGTTCATATGCATAGGCCGATTCTATGCTAACCTGCGCCGACGAAAGCCCCGCACGGGCAAATTCCTTTGCTTTTTTTGGAGTTATAAGAGTTGCGTTCGTAATTAGGTTAACCCTCATTCCGTTCCGTTTTGACGCGTATTTTATAAGTTCGGGCAAATCCCCATATGTTGTCGGCTCTCCGCCTGTAAACGAAACGCTTGGAACTTCGGCTTCATACCTTATTATGTCCAGTATTTTCTTAAATCCGGCCGTATCAAGCTGTTTCTGCCTTTCAGTCCGGGTGCAGTCCCCGTAACAGAACTCGCACTTAATGTTACATCTGTAGGTCAACGCCACTTCTGAAAGGACCGGAAGCTCAATATACCCGATTCTGAATTCAGTTTTCCTTATGGCATCGGTTTTATAATTCTCGCATACTTCGCCGTTCCATATACGCGAAAAGTCTATAAAAAACCTCTCCAGTTGTGATTCGGTTTCCGGAAAATCGGACCTGGCTCTGATAAAATCCTGAACTGAACCCCCGTCCAAAATATGTTTTACAATTCTCGCCCCTGAAGGGTTTAACTTAAATGCCTCGTTCGGCATGCGGATGAGTACATTGTCTTTAAGGCGCATGTATACATAGGGTTTTATACTGTTTATAAAGTCGTCAACCCATGACAGTTTATGCTTCATCTTGCACCTCCGCTCACGCATGCAGAGTGGCAAGCGGAATGGCATGCAGAATGGCATGCGGAGTGACAGGCTGAATGGCACGCCGAATGGCAAGCCGAATGACAGGCGTCATGGCAGGCCGAATGGCAGGCAAAGCGCCCGCCCGCTGAATTCAAAGATGAACTGAATGCCACACTGTCGTTATTTACAGGAATATATGTCTCATAACGTTTGCAACGTTTTCTGTAGTCGGAGTGATACATATGATTGTGGTAAAAATACCAGCAAATCCAGTTATCGGTATAATAATATTCCCTATCAAAATGGCCTTCTCGCTGAAACCGTCCCTCTTCTTCGCCGAAATCGGGAATATCTTCGAGAATACTGTCGGAAAGCTTTTTTTGATAATATTTTCTTGTGGCGTCAAGATCGCAGTCGTAAGTTTTTTCTTTAACATTGCTAACAAGCAGCTGCAGTATTTTATCAATCTCATGAGCGCTAAACTCTCCGTCTTCCGCGGCGTCATACACCATTCGCTCATACTTGTTCAGTTCCGACAGGGGTTTGCCTTCAATCCTTCGTACTTTAGGAGGATCGGCGGAAATTTCCTCAAGATACCCTTTCGCCACAAGTTTTGCCAGAATGGCCGCAAGAATGGTTTTATACGGTACACCCATAAAAAAGGCGGCCTCATATTCATCCAAATTGTCGGCAACATGCCCGTCTTTCCTGAAAGATGCTATTTCAATTTCAGGCGGCTCCCAGTCGGTCCTTGCCCATTGCACCTGGTCCATCGTCTCATGAGCTTTAACCATTGATCGATGCTTTTTGCCGATTGCCAACAGCGTAATAAAAAACAAAAGCCCCAAAACTGATATTAAAGCCGTTCTGTCCGTGTGTTCGCGGTACCGTGCATACCCGTCTTCACCCGGGAACCACGGAACTACAGGCAAATCCTTTTCTTTCTCGGTTATTTTCCCGTCAAAAGAAGCACTGCCGCCGGGAATTTCATTAAATACATTTTCCGATATATACTGCTGAATCCTGAAATGGTATCCCGCCTTTGGATTTTCTTTATGGAGCAGAACCTGGACCCTTCTTACAGAGTCCAACTCAACCACCCGGTAATCAATCAGATACTCTTCGTTCATCCACTTTTCGGTTGCAAAATCATTCTCCAGGAGAAAACTCTCTATTTCCTCCCTTGAAGCATCCTTGTTTTCATATTCCAGAGGATAGTTTACAGTGACCGTATAATGTTCCATCGGCTCATCCCACTGGAAAGGCGCCCAGTTAAAGACAACAAGCTTCTTCCCTTCTTCCGATGTTGTCCTTTCCAGATACCCTGCTTCGGCCATATCTGCGGCAAACCTGAATTTATACGTCAGGTATTCGCCGCCAAGGCGCTGATTACCGGAATTGACAATATCATATTTTCCGTCGCCAAGGTTAATGATGTCAATTTCATGAGATATGTTGTCATCAGTTATAACACAGGAATATTCTTCATCAAAGACAGGATTAAGCCTCCCGAATCCCTCCACTGTGAAAGCAAGCATCGTTTTGCCCGGGTTAAGATTATACCTCACTGTGTATGAAACGATGGCTTTACCGTCGGGGAACAGGATGACATCGGTTTCAACAAATCCAAGACTGGCAATTTCAGATGCATAAATATTGGTTGGTTGAATTAGTATGGCTACTAATATCAACCAACCAAAAATATATTTCATTTTATTCCGGTTCATATATCTCCTTTTAATTCACAGGAACCGCATATACTCGCAGATAACCGCTGAGTTACTCCAGAACCGCCATCCTCGTATCTGCTGGTATAAGTATAGAAGATTTTAATTTGTTTGTCAATCAATAACAGCTCAGATAGCCGTCAGTTTTTATTATTGAGTTTGTCCATTTTTGAAATTGCTTCCCATAAACCGTTCAGATATACGGCTCCCAGTGCCCGGTCGTACAAACCGTATCCAGGACGTCCTTCCTCGTCCCAAATCATTCTGCCGTGGTCCGGACGAATAGGCCCTTCAAACTTGACATCATAGAAAGCCTTCATAATTTCAAACATGTCCAGCGAACCGTATTCCGACTTATGGGCAACCTCGTCGAATTTGCGAGGCTCATGTATTTTTACATTTCTCACATGGGCAAAGTGGATTCTTCCCTTCGAGCCGAAATACCGGATAATCTCAGGTATATTGTTGTTGGGATCCACTCCGAGGGAACCGGTGCATATGGTTAACCCGTTGTACGGGCTGTCGACAAGATTAATGAACCTTTCCAGGTTTTCCTTTGAAGTAATAAGTCTTGGCAGACCGAATACAGACCACGGCGGATCGTCGGGATGAATAGCCATCTTGATGTCACATTCTTCAGCAACGGGTATTACTTCTTTCAGAAAATTCTCAAGATTCTTCCAGAGCTTTTCTTCGGTCATGTCGCTGTACAATTCAAGAAGTCTTTTGATTTCGCCCAAGCGCTCGGGTTCCCAGCCCGGCAGAACATAACCGTTGGAATTATTGTTTACTTCTTCAAACATTTTTGCAGGATCAATCTTCCTGATTACATCTTCGTCATATGACAGGGTATTTGACCCGTCTTCGAGAATTTTCGCGAGATCTGTGCGGGTCCAGTCGAAGACCGGCATAAAGTTGTAGCAAACCAGCTTTACGCCGCATTCTGCAAGGTTCCTGAGAGTCTGCTTATAGTTTTCAATGTACTTTTCGGCCTCAGGCGTCCCAAGCTTGATATCTTCATGAACATTTACACTTTCAATACCTTCAAGTGTGAGCCCTGCGCTTTCTATTTCATCCTTTAAAGCGCGAATTCTTTCCACAGGCCACACTTCCCCCGCAGGGATATCATACAGTGTTGAAATTACCCCTATAAGTCCGGGAATCTGTCTGATCTGTTTCAGCGTTACTTTGTCATGTTTACTGCCATACCATCTAAAGGTCATCTTCATATGTCTACGTCACCTTTCTAAAGTTAATAGATTTTGAATTCATGTCCCATATTCACACCAATGAAGGAAACAAAGCAAAAAATAACCTTGTATGTCTACTTAGCCATTCATAATTTAGCCTGAACTTGTCGTTTATATCCCCCCCCTATTTATTCTTTTGTGTATTCTGCAGTAAAAAACAGTATTCGACATGGTTCAATCATTTTAACACACTATCTACAAATTATATATATATTCGCCGCGTAAAACAATAGTATTATTAGATAGTTTTTATGCAAATTCATCAAAATAAAATTGACAAAGTGAATGAAATTCTCAAAATAATAAAAAAATTAATTGATAAAATTGGATTTATTGCTATAAATTCGGATCTGTTTTTGTTATTTCATCGGCGACCACAGCTTTTTATTATAGCACATTTGCCTGATTTGCCCTAAAAAGAATTATAATTTCCGTCAATTCCCTGACTTTATATTCAAAAATACTTTACATAAAATACCTTTTTATGTAATGATATAGATTGGAGGGACGCCTGATGCAGGCATCCTGCTCACTCAGACTGTTCTTTTAAAACGCGCTCAAATTAAGCGGGACCAGAATTAATAACAAACAATAACAAAGGAGGTTTTGTTCATGAAAAAGCCGGTATCAACAGCTTTAATCCTTTTTCTTTTTATTCTCTTTTCAACCGTCTCATTCCCGTCCATGGCCCGGCAGACCGGACAAACATACCATCAGGTCGAAGCTGAGGCGCTGAACAGGCTTGGTCTTCTATTAGGCGGTACCGACGGCTTTGAGCTGGACAGGGCTCCCACACGGGCTGAGGGAAGCGTAATGCTGGTCAGGCTGCTGGGGAAAGAAAAGGAGGCGAAAGAAGCAAATTACAATCACCCGTTTACCGATGTTCCTGAATGGCTGAATCCGTACGTTGGTTTTTTGTATCATAACAATCTGACTAAAGGAGTTGGCAACAACCTTTTTGATCCTTACAGCCAAATAGACGCAAACAGTTTTGCCACTTTTGTTTTAAGGGCACTGGGATACAGTGACAAAGACGGGGATTTTGTCTGGGACAAAGCTGTTGAAAAAGCCAAATTCCTGGACATAATAGATGAAGCGTATGAAAAACAGTTGTCAGAAAAAACATTTTTAAGAGACGATATGGTTGCAATATCATACAACGCCCTTACCGCGTGGATAAAAAACAGCAATATCACCCTTGCGGAAAAACTCATGCAGGAAAATGTAATCAGCTATGACACTGCCAAAGAAATAAAACTGCTTGACAAAATAGCCGCCAAGCCAAAACTTACAAAAGTAATTCTGTCGGATATGGAAGAAATCAAAAACGGCTTTAAAATATTCAGAATAACCGTCGACAGGAATACCCTTCCCGAAAAAATGAAAGATTTTAACATGGTGGAAACCGGAGGCGGGCCTTATTTTAACAATACAACGATGTTAATCGCGCAAAGGGCTGCGGAAAACGACACCACAGAATATTACAGGCCCAATGTGGAGGGGACTCCACAACTAACAAATGGGCAATTTACAACAGTGATCCCGCTACGGTCATTGTTATAAGCAAGGACAGGAAAATTTTAGGCTACGCAGTGATTACAGACAAAGTACATAATAACACCACTCTATACCTGGAATTTAAAGAAGTCACAGAACCTGAATATCTCGAACAGATTACATCAGGCATAAGTATCTACGAAAAAGGGCTTATACATTTTGACAGGGCAAAACTCCCCGAAAAAAGCAGGCAGTTTAAAAAGATATTTATAATCAATGCCTATGCAGACAGGTACCCGACCGTGGAGGAATTGGACATAATAAACGTAGGAGAAATGGCAAAGTATTTTTATTCTGAAAAAATTTACAACTGTGATGGCTCGTTTTTTGACCCCGGAATATATACCGGGCATTTTAACAAAAAAGATCTTATTGTATACCTACTGGACGAGAACAATAACCCTCTCGGATATTACAGAGTAAATGAAAACGAAGCGGAAAGCATGAACAAATCGGTTTCAAGTGCGGCAAAAGAATACATGAATGAATATAGAAAACAAAAATCAATACCTGTGATAGATCTCAAAGGAATATTCCATTTTGTATATGAAGGCGACCCGTATAAAATTGAGATAATCAACGAAATTGTAAGAATGCAGGCACTTGACAAAAACATAAGCCGTTTTGCGATTGTTGATGCGCCTGCGGACATGCCCGATGACTATTTCCTTTACAAATTCCTCAGTACGCCGAACTACCCAATTTATGACTTCAGTACAGTTATTTCTTACGGGTACGAACTGGGAGATACGATAGAAAAGCAGTCTTTGGCAATCATACTGCTTGACGGCAACAACAATATAGCGGGATATTACAGACCCACTCCTGATCAGTTCAGACCCGCAAGCGAATATTCAAAAACATTTGTAGTAGAGCCGGATGGCGATTTTATTTTCGACAGTAATGAGGAAGCCTTTGACTTTGTTATAAAGAATTTTTCAGAAATAAGAAAGGTTGACGGAAAAATAGACACAAGGTATACGCTCAAAAGCGGACTTGGAATAGAGTTCGGCTGGTCCCAAAAGGTAAAAACGGCTGTGGAACCGGGCAAAGTGAGGATAGGGCGGATTAAAAAACGAATGTTTATTTTTGACGACGGAATAACATATGAAATAATTTCAAATAATCAAGATATAAAATATAAGTTTTATACTGAATAAGTCCATGTATAAAAACATTGTAAACTCCTCCTGTTGCAATTACAGGAGGGGTTTAATTTATTTATGATACCAATGTTTATAACATAATTTTCTTGCCTGCTGCATACAACTTTTCTTATAATAGAAACCATAAACAGCAGCCTGCAAAGTTAACAGGGGTGAAATAAATGCCGGGCAACTGCCATACCCGTGAAGAAATCAAACGCAAATTAAGGAAGCTGAAAAAGGTTGAAATTAAAATAAGATTTGGCAATTCAGCCTTTGCAGATAAAGAGTTTTCAGAAAAGATGAAAAATGTGAAGCTTGTCTGGGACGATTTCTTCGATCTGAACGAAGCTTACAGAGGCCGTTCAAAATATTCCCTAAGCGAACTTGTCTCAATGAACAGGGATGAACTGAAAGAAGTCATCAGCGAATTCTTTTTTAACGTATATTACACTTACTACAAAGAAAACGGCATTATCAGCAACAGCATGTATGATCCCGAAATTCTCAGTCACTTCGGACTCCCCTATGACGCCGACATAAACGCCATTAAGAAAAGGTTCCGTGAGCTTGCGAAAAAATATCACCCCGATGCAGGCGGTGACAGCGCAAAGTTTATAGAACTCATGGAAAGTTACAAAAAGCTGATCAGGTGAAGATAATAGGTATTGTATATTGTGTATTTTGAAAAATAGATAGTTACTACCTTCCGGATTAAAGAAAGTTGAAGGGTTATTTGAAAATATTGTATTACCCAATTATGAGATTTTTGAAGAAAGATTCAAATTCATAAATCTGAAAATTGCTGCGAGTTTATTAAATTTGTAAAAGCTGATAAAAAGAAAATAAAGACATGGTATATGGCTTGTCAGTATTTGAAAATCAGTTAAATCTTCAGGGTATTATTATGTGGCATACAAGTATATAAAAAAAGCGGGTCTGGTTTGAGTGTGGAAAAGGCAATGATGGCAATCGACGAGAAATGACAAAAAAAGAGGCTATTATATATTAAATAGCCCCTTCAACCAATGCTATATGTTAATTTATTTGATTTAACTTTGTTCTACTTATTAAGATTGGCTTTGATAAAATCTTCGTACTGTCTCCTGAATTCGGCTTCGACCTTTTCGTATCCTGCCTTATTCAGTTTATCCTTCATCTCTTCAATGGTTTTCTCAATATCCTCAGCCATACCCAGATCAAATATTGTGGCATAGGTTTTAACCACGTTGGATACCGCCGCATACTCGCTCTTAACGTTGGTATCGTCGAAAATGAAATTGTCGGTTATCGGATATACAACATCGGGTATCCACGAATTGATATATTCCCTCAGCTGCTTGGGCTCTGTTTCGGAAACACGGCGGAATTTCTCGCTAATCCAGCCCCACATTGACGTACCGTAAATCGGGAAATTATTCGCATCAGGTCCTGGTCTGAATTTATTCGGGCCGATGTCAATCCAGTGCTTCCCTTCAATACCTACACAGGTCAAATCAAAATATCTCTGATCATTTTTGAATTTTTCAAGCAGCATCAGCGAACGTCCGAAATCGACGGTATTGATTGACACCGCAACACCGTTGTTTGTAAATTTTGATACCGTCTTAAATGACTCAGGCGTCAGGTCTATAATCTCCATTTCCCAGTCGGGATGCTCAAGCTGAGCCTTCTCTATGTCCTGGGCAACACCGCCGATATGCCATATATCCACGGCACTCTTCCCGGCAACAAACAAATCATTGATTTTGCCCTGGCCCGAAGCGGCGTTCTTGGACCAAAACCCTTTTTCGGCCCACCGTCTCATCATTTTTGCATATTCAGCAAACTCAGGAGTGAAGTATACGTTGAACAGATTATCGTAATCAAATTCTCCGTTAACATATTTAATACCGAAAAGGGTTGTGCCACCCCCCACCAGATGAATCTGATTAGGTTGTCTGTAGAAAACCGCAAAGTTGTCATTTCCGCCGCTGCCTTCATGAGCTATTGCAAACATTTCCTTCTCATTCTCGGCAATGGCCTCACAGAATCTTTCAAGGTCTTCAAATGTCTTAATTTCGGTAATGCCGTACTTTTTGGCAAGGTCCATCCTTACGCCTATAAGTCTGTAAACGTTGTACTCAAACTGGTAGTTGGGAATCATATAAAGCTTTCCGTCCACCATTGCCTGTTCAAAAGTTACCGGATCCTGTTCTTCGTAGGTAATCGGCATGTATTTCTTGATGTCGTCCATCGTAATTTCATGGAATGCTCCTTTTCTGGCATGATCAAAATACCCGAGCCACTCAGCCGCATAAACCAGGTCCAGTTGCTCGCCTGATGCCAGAACAAGCGGATATTGCTGCTGATAGTCCGCCCATGAGAGGTTTTTTACCGTAACCGTGCAGTTCAGATCTTCCTTGGCCAGTTTGTTAACCTCTTCATAGACCAAATCCTGATCCGCTACCTTGTCTCCTACAAACAGCATAACAAGGTTTACAGGCTTTGAGATGTCAATCCCGTTATATTCCTTTTTTGTCTCCGAAGCGTTTCCCGTTTCAGTCTTAGGCTGCGTCTGACCGCCAGAAGTCGAAGCATTTTTCTGCCCGCAGCCTGCAAAAAGCGTCGCAACCATTAAAAGCGCCAAAATAACAGATGAAACGGTTTTGAATTTTTTTCGCATTATTTCTTCCCCCTTTGATTTATTTTTACAATAGGCTACAAACAAGTAAAAAGGCCAAAACCAAATCAGCCTTTTACCGCCCCTATGGTTATACCTTTGACAAAATACTTCTGCACAAAGGGATAGAGGAATATAATCGGACCGATAACAATCAAAGTCATCGCCATTTTTGTGGACTGGATCGGAGGCCTGTCTATTACCACTCCGGCCTTGTCGGCGGCTATCAAAAGCCCCTGTGCGCTTCCAATCAGCTTATACAGGTAAAACTGCAGCATGTAAAGTTTCTCGTTGTTAATAAACAACATGCTGTTGTACCAGTCATTCCAGTAATTCAGCGCAGTAAACAGTGATATTGTGGCAATTACGGGAGTGGACAGCGGAAGTATAATCTGAATAAAAATTCTGAAATCATTCGCCCCGTCAATATAAGCCGATTCCGTCACAGCATCGGGGATACTGCCCAGAAAACCTTTGATAATCAGCATGTTCCATACAGAAACCAACCCAGGCAATATCAGCGCATAAAGCTTGTCTTTAAAATGCAGGTATTTAACGCACAAAATGTACCACGGCACCAACCCGCCCGAAAACAGTGTGGTGAAGAAGAAATAAAATGAAAAGAAATTTCTGAATTTGAAGTCTTTTCTGTGCAGGACGTAGGCTGCCATTGCATTTATGAAAACGCCGAAAAACGTTCCCACGACGGTAACTAACGTAGTAACCCCATAAGCCCTGAGTATTCCTTTGGCATCGTTCATAATATACCTGAAACTTTCGGTGGAAAATTCAACGGGTATAAGACTGTAACCATGGGCCGTTATATAGCGCTCGCTTGTGATGGAACCCACTATTATCATCCAGAACGGCAGTATGCAGACAACGGAAAACAAAGTCAGCATTACATATCCGATTATATTGAAAGATATAACATCCAGTGTCTTTTTTCTTCTGCTCAATTTTATCGCATCCCCATCCTTAAGTTTTTCAATTAAAACAGTGCATAGTCACTGTGAACCGATTTGACGATTTTATTCACTACAAGGATTGTTATAAAACACATTACCGACTGGTACAGCCCTGCCGCGGCAGCCATGCCTATGTCACTGGACGTCATAAGGCTGCGGAATACATACGTGTCGATTATGTCAGTGGCATCATAAACCAGCGGGTTTGTCCCCACAAGCTGATAGAAAAGTCCGAAATCCCCCCTGAAAATATTGCTTACCGCAAGCAGCAATAGCATCACCATCGTCGGAACCAGCGACGGCAGCATTATGTGCCTTATCCTCTGGTACAGGTTGGCCCCGTCGATTTCCGCCGCGTCAAACATTTCCTGTTCAATACCCATAATTGCCGACAGATAAATGATGGTACCATACCCGACGTTCTTCCATGCCGAGAAAAAGACCAGCAGCACCCTCCACCAGTTTGCGCTGTTATACACATCCACCGGCTCCAGTCCCAATGCGCGCCTGATTCCGTTGAAAACCCCGAACTCATAATTAAAGAAATTGTATACAATAACCCCGGCAATAACCCACGATATAAAATACGGCAAAAACATGACAGACTGGGTTATTTTCTTAAAAATCCTCCCTGACAGCTCACTCAATATAATGGCAAAGGATATTTCCAGAAAATTGTTCACTGTTATAAATATAAGATTGTACATCAATGTATTTACGGTCACTCGGAAAGCATCTCCCGAAATGAAGAAAAACCTGAAATTGCTGAAACCCGCCCATGGGCTTTTAAAAATACCCAAATTGTATTGAAAACGTTTGAACGCGAGAATCGCCCCCGCCATAGGAAGGTAACTGAAAATAAAAACATGTATGAATGCGGGCATCAGCATGAGAAACAATATTTTCTTCTTTTTAATTTCTTTTATAACAGCTTTCATAGCGTCCTCCCCGGATGTTAAACCAATTCGGTGCCATATTTCCGGTATTTTGGCAATATCTTCTTCAGTTTTATAATAACATAGTCACATCAGAAAAATATTAAGATTTATGGGTAGTATTTTAATGGATGGTTCTTATAAAACTGGGCGACTTGATATATTTTTTGGTTCTTTCCAGAGTTAGTTGAGCAATCGCATTTTTTCAAGCCGGAGAGTTTTGGTTCTTAATGTTTCAAAACTGCATCGCCCATACATAACTCGTTTTATTACCTTCAGTTTATTAATACTCCCTTCTACAAGCCCATTGCTATATTCATATTTTATCGCATTCCTCACGGCATCCAAATCCCGTTCAAGTCCACATATAAAACTGTCTATTTCCGGTATACCTAGCTTTTTTGCTTTCTCCATCCATTTATCGAGTGCGTCAACATTTTTACCAGTGAGAAGTCCTTTAAATTCCCATATTATACTATGTATCTTTTCAAAACAAGGATATTCATTGCATATCCTTTCAAATTGTTCCCGGCTGATTGACTTCACATTCTCTATTGGGTGGTATAATAGCTTAAAAATATTTTTTCTTTCAATTGTTTCCGTTTTTCTTCCACCTTCTCTACTTCTATCGTAATATAATTTTCTACACCTTTTCCAATCTGTTATGTACTGCCGCACAGTTGATGATGAACCATCATATCCCATCCCACGTATCTTTTTTTCAATCTCAGAACCCATAATCCCTTTCTCAAGACATTCATCAATTTCTTTTATGTATGGTGTTAGTTTCCCGTTTTTCTTTTTGCCATAGGAAGCATGGACTGGATTAAAGTTTTCATCAAGATATCTCCGAATTGTTGATCTATTAAGTCCAGTACGTCTGGATATCTCATGATTGCTACAACCTATTTTCTTTAACTCACGCACTTCATTCACACGTTCCATTTTTTGTTTCACTTTCTCTTCGTGCACGGTCATCATCTTTGTTTGAAATGAAGATTCTCTTTCTTCGGGCGTCATTGACATCAGCCTATCATAAGCCCGTATATCCATATTTATGCTTTGGCAGATTGCTGTTTTGCACTTTCCTGCTGCTAGAAGTTGTTCTATCCGCTCATATTTCTCTTTTAATGTAAGTTTTCTATTTTCATCTGCCTGTTTAATTGTTCCTGTTCCTTCATTGGAAGTTTCCTGACTAACCGCTTGTATTAAGATTTGTGGCTTTAGCTTCTTTTTTAGATACTCCTTCCCATATGAGGTCAGATTCTTCAGTAAGTGAAAACGATCACTTATTTGTAAAGCCCCCGGATGTGCATCTGCAATTGCATTATTATAGGTGACAGACCCGTCTCTCGATACCACATGAAGATTTGGGTATGTTTTTAGCCACTTGCAGACAGTTTCATAATCTCTTGAGTTAATCATATCAATTATTTGACGTTTGGAGATATCCACCATAATTGTTCCATAGCTTTCACGTTTCCTAATGGCGAAATCATCAATGCAGACAGCTATTACATTCTCCTTATCAACAACAGGTATTTCTTTTTTTTAAGAGGTTGCAGATAGTACTTTTACCAACATCCGCAACATTCTCCCTCAGAGTTTTAGACGCCGCAACAGAACTGCAATTTAATGACAGGCGTACAATTTCATCCTCAAGGCGTTGTGTTTTCTTCGCCTTATCGGAAATGAAATCAAATCTTTCTGCAAAAGTAGTATGATTACAGTCAGGATTATTACAAAACATCTTTCTATTACGCATAATAATAAATACCTTATTACCTTGTATTGGAAGATCCTGAAAGGTTCTGCTATATGTGGAATGTGTTTTGGATGATGGCCAACCGCAGAATGGACATATTACTTCTTTACGGTTGGAAGCTACTGTTATATAGCATCTGCCATTAATTATTTCATGACAAATGTAGTCTAGATTTTGATCTAACTGCTTAATAAACTCATCCATAAAATTACCTCTTTTCTTTTGTTTAATACTTTTTCATTATACCATACTTTTATATTAAATCAACTAACTCTGGAAAGAACCTTATTTTTTCGTGTAAAGTACAATATTTATAAACTCAGTCGGAATTTAATCGCTGGCGGGTGGAAGAATGATAAAATTACTCGTCGTTGATGACGAACCCTATACGAAGGAGGGCATTCTGGAGGATTACCCGTGGAAAGCCCTGGGAATAGATGAAGTAAAGGGAGCCGACGACGGCATTGAAGCTCTTGAGATTTCATCCACCTTCAATCCCGATATTATTATAACCGACGTCAGAATGCCGAGAATGGACGGCATCACGCTTGCCTACAAACTTCGTGAACTGAATCCCAAATGCAGGATTATATTTTTAAGCGGTTATTCCGACAAGGAATACTTAAAATCTGCCATTTATCTGAACGCAATCAGTTATGTCGAAAAACCCATAGTTTACGACGAGCTCCTGTCGTCAATAAAGAAGGCAGTAAGCCAGATAAAGGAAGAAGAGGAAAGAAACCGGTATTCCAATTCCATTAAAAACAAATATGAAAACAGCATTCCCATAATAAAAAACGAGCTGGCCCTTCAGCTCACAAGGCCAAATCTTAACATTGAAGCCGTGAAAAAGAATATGGATATACTACAGATGTACTTTTCGGACGAAACCCATTTCATAACCGTACTGATTGAATTTACATACCGGAGCGACAATCATCTGGATCAGAGTTTTGTCCATGCCTCGGCAATTAATATAATCAATAACATACTGCAGTCAAATAATGCACAGGCCATTATAGGGACAAAGGATTCCGGCCATATTCTGTTTCATCTGTACAGCAATGGTGAAATCCCGTACTCGAAATTACATAGTATTGTTAAAAGCCTTTCCGAACATTTTGAAGCCAATATCCCAAATGCCCGCGCAAGTATCTCCGCAGGATTACCGGTAATCGGGTTTAAAAACGTGTTCAAATCTTACAATATGTCGGTTCTTGCATTGCAGAAATTTTTCTTTCATGATGAATTGAAATATACCTTTTACACCGAAGGTAAAAAACCTGAGTATTCACTGGATGAAGAGCTTGTGGACAGGTTCCAGCAGCACCTTGCCCATAGGGACAGGGACGGCGCAATAGACACAATAAAACAACTGACCGCCGAAATAAGACAGCATGACCAGACTCTTATAAATAATGTGAAGAATATCTACCACCGCTTTCTGGTAATCCTCGAGACCTTTTCCCTTAAGGAACAGGTAAGTCTTGACAAAAATCAGGATTTTTATTGGTATATGATTTCAAACATAAAAACACTGACCGGACTGGAAAGTTTCCTTATAGACAAAATAAACCTGTACTTTCATCGCATTGCTGAACAAATGCAGAGCCATGACGCCGTGGCAAAAATAAAAAATTATATCAGGCTTAATTATGCAAATCCCCGTCTATCCCTGGCTCAGATAAGCGAGGCAAACTTCATGTCTGTCGGCTACCTGTGCGCCTTTTTTAAGGAAAAAACCGGGAAAACCGTAAACCGGTATATAACCGAAGTTCGTATGGAAAAAGCCAAAGAGCTGTTAATGGATCCCGGCGTCAAAATAGACAGTATAGCAAAATCAGTCGGATACAGCGACGGGAATTATTTTGCCAAAATTTTTAAAAAGTATACCGGATATAATCCGTCGGAATATAGGGAAAAGGTCAGGATGAAACTATGACTAAGCTCCATACGCCCGGTTTTCTGAATTTCTTTTTCAGCTTAAAACTCAAACAAAAGCTATTGTTGTCCTATATCCTGCTTATTCTTGTCCCGTTTGTAACTTTTTACTGGCTATTCAACATGGAAATATCGGGCATCATAATGTCCAATACCAATTATTCTGCAGAAAGAAGCTTTGATCAAACCTTTGACTTTCTTTCCAACAAGTTAAATCACATTATCAGAGTTGCCGATGTCATCTACAATGAACAATCGATTTCCGAGATTCTTAAGAAAAACATTAATGACTATCCTGTCTCTGATCAGATTGAAGACATGATGTTTTTGACCAAATACCTCAAATCCTTTGAGGATAAGGAGGATATTGAAAAGGTACGGTTATACGTCCCGTCAGGGCTTGTTTATTCCACTGAAAACGTTAACCTTTTCAGTTTTGACGAAATCATTGACACCGAATGGTATAACCGGATGCATGATTATACCTTTACACTGGCGTATATTCCCTCGCAGCTGCTTCAGGATGAAAACAACGATCCTGAGGTGCTGTCAATTGCGCGTTTTATCCTTAATACCGTAAATTACAAGGAAAAACTCGGCGTTCTTAGAATTGATTTTAATAAAAAAGACTTTGAGCAGGTTATTGACAATGCCAATACCATAGAAGGCGGGCTGACCTATCTGGAAAACTCCCTTGGTGAAATTGTCGCCGCCTCGGACAATGAGCTTGTGTTAAGATACCATATTCCCCATGATATAATAGCTTCAGCCGATGATAACGATTCCGGGTTTGAGTGGGTGATTTTAAACAATGAAAAAATCAGGTTCAGGGCAAAACTTATTCACAATACTGACTGGAAAATGATTACCGTAATTCCCGAAAAACTTGTTACCGACAAAATCAAAAACACAATGAACCAGCTTTTACTCATGATGCTGATCATAAGCCTGATTGCTTACCTGCTTGCCTTTTCCATCGCCCACTTTATGACAAAGCGTATTCAAACGCTGAAAAACCAGATGCACAAAGTACAGCAGGGCGTTCTGGAACCTTTGATGAACACCGGAGGTAATGATGAAATCGGCGAACTCATTCTTGACTATAATTACATGATCTCAAAAATAAAACTTCTCATGGAAGAACAGTATCAGTCGGGACAAAGGCTTAAAGCTGCGGAACTAAAGGTATTGCAGGCCCAGATAAATCCGCATTTCCTTTACAATACCCTTGAGCTTATCAATCGCCTGTCAAAAAAGAACAAGGTATGTGAAATCGACGAAGTCATTCATTCCCTTACAAAATTTTACAGGACAAATTTAAGCAAAGGTGAAGATTTCATTACGCTGCGTGAAGAACTGGAACACGTTTCGGCCTATGTTTCCATTCAGAACATGAGGTTCAGGAATAAAATCAAATTTGAAATAAACGTGCCTGATGAATTTATGGATATACTCTTACCTAAAATAATCCTGCAACCCATTGTGGAAAATTCCATAATACACGGAATTATGGAAAAAGACGAAGGCACGGGAATAATAAGAATTTCGGGCAGTATCGAGGGGGACAACATTATACTGTCTGTACAGGACAACGGAAAAGGCATACCCGAAAATATCATTGAAAAAATAAATTACGGGCAGATACTGGACAGCAAAAGCGGCTATGGAATTAAAAACGTTGTGGAAAGAATTAAGCTTATCTATGGTGACGCGTACGGCCTGGAATACATAAGCAAGTACAACGAAGGCACAACAGTAAGGATAAAACTTCCGTTGAATAAAACCGGAAATATGCCTGAAAAAACAGAACACTTTCAAAATAAAAGCGTCATATACTAAGAGCATTGTTGGCAGTTCAGACGTTTTCCCGCTCCGGTTCCAGTACCGGCCTGTTCTGCCATTTCCCGTGAAAGAACCGGATATAAAAGCAGATGCTTCTGCAAAGCCAGTCAACCCCCATCGCCATCCAAACGCCCAGAATCCCGATATCCATGTGAATGGCGAACACATACGCCAGTAAAATCCGCCAAATCCACATAGACGCAATTGAAACAACCATTGTATACTTTACTTCCTTAACGGCGCGCAGGGCGCTGGGGATTATAAAACTGGGCGACCAAAGCAACAGGCAAACAATACTGAAAAATTTTATGATTTCCAATGCCAAATCCTTCGTAACTTCTTCCAGGTTATACAATGAAACAATATAAGGGCACAAAGCAAACAGCAGCATACAGGTAATACCCATACACAGATAGCTCCATAAAAGCAATGTACGCGCCTTCTTCACCGCCAGTTTGTTGTCGCCTGCACCCGCAATCTGCCCGACCACTGTCGTAATTGCAAGGCTCACCGCGGTTCCCGGTATTATTGCAAAATTCGTAATGGTACCGGCCACCGCGTTGGCTGCGACTGCCGTAGTGCCGAGCATGGCAGTTATACCCGACACCAGTACCTTGCCAATCTGAAACAGGCTGCTTTCAATACCGTTAGGAATGCCTATGCTCATTATTTGCTTTATCATACCCCAGCTCGGCCGGAATATTTTTTTCAAATCCAAATAAACTATTCTGTCCTGTTTGGTCAAAACAGAAACCATAAACATTGCCGAAGAAGCTTTTGCTATAAGCGTTGCCAGTGCAATTCCCACCACACCCCAGTTAAATACAAACAAAAACAGCGCGTTTCCACAAATATTAATGATATTTGCCATAACCGAAGCCAGGAGTGACACCCTGGTTATGCCCATAACCCTGAACAAAGACGAGCAGGAATTGTACAGCGCGATAAAAACATACGCAAAGGCCGAAAAAAAGAAATAAATACGCGCGTAATGCATTACGTTTTGTTCAATACTGCCGTAAAACAATGAAATAAAAAACTTATTGCCAGCAAGAGCCACAATACCTAATATAAAAGCCACAACTCCCGAAGAAAAAATAAGGTTTGCAGCCGAATTTCTCGCGTCTTCCTCCCTGTGGCTTCCTATAAAATGCGCCGTGATAATCGCTCCTCCGTTACAAAGCGCTGAGAACAGTGTATACAGAAGTGTGTTGATATTATCCACCAGTGAAACTCCGGATATCGCACTTTCACCAACCGCAGACACCATAAGCGTATCAGCCATTCCCACAGTCGCGTTCAGTATCTGTTCGAGAACTAACGGTATCATAAGTTTTATCATTTCTTTTTTTGAAAACATATCAGTCAACCTTATTCCGTCTTGAGTTTTCATAAGCCGGTTATGCAACCATCATTATTATCGGCGGTTATGTTTACATAAATAAGCCATAGTTTAAGCAATTAAAATGTCATTTCTGAGATAATAACAAATACAACTGGAAAAGCCGGAGTAGGGTAATATGATCCCGGCTTTTAGTCGTAAAAGTAAAATGTGTCTTTCCGTCTATTTTTCATCTACTTTTAACCGATTACCTTGATTGCGTTTTCTTTTATTTTTTTAACTGTCTCTATAATTTTTTTCTGCCTTGTGCTGTCAAATAACTTAACAAAACTGTGGGGTTTATCAAACGGCGGTTTCATCAAATCCGATATATCCTCAATGTAGCCGTTCTTGACAATATAATCGATAACTTTCCTGACAAACACAATTTGTTCCTGACTCAGGGACTGATCATTTATAAATTCACTAAAGGCACTGAATGCCGCCTGACGATCCAGTTTTGCTATTTTCCTGACAAGCAAGCCAAAGGGGGTATCGTTGAATTTCCTTCTGTAATCCTCCTCCGTTCCAAGCTCACCTATCAGAATTTTCTCCAGTTCTTCATAATCACTTTTGGTAAGAGGAATATTATTTCTAAGTTTATATATGGCTATATGATTTTTATTTTCTTCAATATAACGGTTCACTTTAAGCTTATAATCCTCAAAATCAAATCCCGGTCCAATGTCTTCCCCCTCTTTTACCGATATAACTTCATCCTGAAGATTGGTGTATATCACTCTTCTGCCGTTCTCATCGTCAGCGATAAATTTTATCAAATCACGAAGCTCAAGACGTATTTTTTCAAGCTGCAATATATCCGGCGACTTCCAAAAATCCTCAGAAATAATGGTATTAATAAACTCAATTTTATTCTTTACCTGAGGAATGGTCGATCTTTTCAGGAGGCTTTGGCAAATCGACACGAGCTGCTGTCTACCCCTTTTTAATTTTCCCTTGCTTTCGGTTATGGAAAGCATAAGACCGTACATCAGGTTATCAAACCGTTTGGCAAATTCATCGGCGTCATCCATATAAACAAGAGGCGCCAAATAATTAATCAGATTATATTTGTCCGTATCCGACAGATATACAAAGGCCTCCGGTGTTTTATATTTCTCCACATACTGCAGCTGCAATTTTACCGACACCAATTCGGTATTTAAGGCGTTTATCTGGGCTACCACCGTCTCTATGAGCGAATTTCTAAGTTTATGATACTCCTCACCCATGAAAGCCGACTCCTGAAGCTTATAAATCAAGCGTACCCTTTTGGCGAAAATTGCTTCGGTAATGCTTGGAGTTTCGCCGCTTTCAATACCGTCCTTATGAGTCCTGAAAAACTCAAAATTACTGAGATAATCAAATATTAAAAAGTATTGCTTGTCCTGGCCCGGTCCGAACAAATCCTTGCACAACCTTGTTCCGCGTCCAATCATCTGCCAGAATTTTACCTTGGAACGGACACGTTTGAAGAACACCAAATTAACAACTTCCGGTACATCAATACCTGTATCCAGCATATCAACCGAAACGGCTATGTGTGGTTCTTTATCAGGATCTTTGAAATCCCTGATAATAGTTTCAGCATAATAATCATCACAGACAACGCGTTTTGCAAAGTTGCCTTTATACTGCGGATACAGCGCATTAAATCTGTCAACGATAAACTGAGCATGGTCTTTGTTTTGCGCAAATATAATGGTTTTCCCCAGCCTGTCTCCGCCTGCCACTTTAATTCCCTTTGTCATAAGATCTTCAAGAACCGTATCCACAGTCGATTGGTTGAATATGATATCGTTCAGTTCCGACGGAGGAATAAAATCAGGCATTCCACCGTCTTCATCGGTGAAATCCTCTTCATACCGTTCTTTATCTTCATCGGACAGTTCATCATACACAATACCTTTCTCAAGAAATTTAAGTTTAGTCTCTATATTGCGATACGGAACCAGAACATGATCAACATTTACCGCCGTTTCATACTCGTACGCATAAGTAGGAACACCTCTTTCCAGTTCAAAAAAATCATAAGTGTTACGGTCAATTTCGTTTCTTGGCGTTGCCGTTAAACCAACCAGTAAAGCATCAAAATACTCAAATATAACGCGATATTTTCTAAATATGCTTCTGTGAGCCTCATCGATAATAATTAAGTCAAAATGGGCAGGAGAGAACAAACACTGCCCTGCCTCGTTTTTTCCCGTATCAATGGCATTAAGCATGGTAGGATAAGTTGAAAACACAATACGTGCGTTCCTGTCATCCTTGTTATCGAGAAAATTACACAAGGACATATCCGGAAGATGGTTTTTAAAGGCATCTATAGCTTGGTTAACCAGAGCGACCCTGTCTGCGAGGAACAAAACATTCGTCACATATCCTCCTCGAGACAAAACATCGGTCAAACTGGCTGCTGTTCTGGTTTTTCCGGTTCCTGTAGCCATTACCAGCAAAAATTTTCTCTGTCCTTTCTCGATATTGTCGCAAACCGCACGGATAGCCTCTTTTTGATAATAACGGTCCGTTATTTTATCGTCTATGGGAATTTCCCTCAGAGGTTTTCTTTCTTTACGGCGATTTATTAGCTTTTCAAGGTCAGCCTTTGAAAATATGCCGCTTACCTTGCGCTGGGGAGAGGTTACATCGTCCCAGATATATGTTTCAAAGCCGTTCGTAGTGAAAATAATTGGTCTTCTGCCTGTCATCCTTTCCAGACAGTCAGCATAGAGTTTCGCTTGCTGAGTTCCCAGCTTCGGATCTTTCGATGTTCGCTTTGCTTCGATAACAGCAAGAGGCAACCCGTCCTTTCCGTAAAGGACATAATCGGCATAACCTATACCCCGGGGATTCGGCATACCGGTGAGCTCTACTTCTTCCTGGACATCGTCGCCGAAAACCCAGCCAAGGTTTTTAAGTTCCACGTCGATATACTTCTTGCGGGTAAGAAATTCTGTAATTTCAACGGGTTTAAAATGCCTTTCTTCTTTGTTTATGGTTCTCTGGGCTGTAAGCTTTGCGCTCATTTCAGCCACTTTGGCGCGCAAAGCCTCAATTTCGGACTCTTTTTGTTCAATCAGGCTGTTCATTTCCCTGATCTTGGCTTCGTTAAGGCTAACTTTTTCATCAGGTACATTTCTTTCATTAAAGCTGCGCTCTTTATAATCGGTACCATAGCAATAATCTATCCATTGAACAAACTCAAAAAGAGCAGACAATGCCAAAACAGCTTCGTCCCTGCTGACAGATTTTTCAGTATGAACGGCAAGGTTGCCCAGTTTAATTATGTAGCGGAGTTTTTCCCAAGTCTGTGTGGCTACGGCAGATCTAAAAGTAGGCTCATGAATTAATGCCTGCAAATTGTCTTTATATGGCATTTTCATGGTATTATCAGCAGAATATACCCATTTTACCGCAAGCTCCAAAGCCTTACGGCAACCGATGGCGGCCATCGCCGGAGACGTGGCAAGCACCCGTTCAGCTTCAATACAGGCCTGGGAAAATAATTTATATTCTGCCTTATCCTTTAAAAATTCAAAATTTGCAGGCATATTCTTCACCCCGTTTCTACTCGCTAAAATATTGGTTCATCAGGCTGTCGAAAAGCAGCTGTGTTTCTTCGATTGCTTTTCTGACAAGCAACTTTTGTTCGTTGATTGGTTTAATAATGTCAGCAAACTTATTCTGTAATTCAATCGGTGGAAGCGGTACTAAAAACTTGTCAAAAAATGAAGCCGGAACTCTTTTTTGACCTGCACTTCCTTTCATGTTTTTCTCAGCAGTTTTTCTAAATATGGGTAATATTGTCAAATGATATAACCATTCACTATTTGAAATTCCTTCTTTAGGTCTCAACACGTGAAATTCCGTAGAACCAAAACCAATGTTATTTTTTAAACCTCTGGCTATAGCTCCTTTGCCATTTTCCATGCAAGGAGTAATTTTTGCAAATAACACGTCGTTTTCATAAAAATATGTAAAGCCCTTTTTGACGTCTTTATATTTTCTTATATCGCTTGTGTCAATTTCTCCGTTTACTGAAACATCAGCCATAGAAATAAATGATACTTCTAAATCATCTGTAAAATAATCAATCTCTGATTTTTTGGGGTTAACATGACAGCAATCAGATAATTGCACCATTTTCCAACCTTTATTATTTTTAACTGGATCACCAAACATATCATAAAAAACGGCCTTTGTCAGATTATCCAATTCCGTTAGTTGTTTTTTACGCAAACTGAGCACATCAGACACAATATCTAACTTTTTAGCTATCTGTCTTTGAATTTCTATGGGAGGCAAAGGAATTTGTAATTGATCTAAATGTTCATTTCTTATATTGTTGATATTTGCTCCTGCGGATAAATCAGAAATTTTTCTACGGTAATACTGGCTTTTAAAAAAATATCCTAAATATGGAGTATACAATTTATCAGTTCTCACTACTTTACAAAAAGCTCCAAATGACATGTTCAGATCTTTCTTTGCCTGCGCAGCTTTTCCCACGAGATGTTTACTTCCGCTTGAAGCACAGATTAAAATGTCTCCAGCTTTAATAAATTGCTGATTAGTTACCTTGCTTTTTTCAACGTAAATTAAGTCACTCAAATTCAATCCATCGTCTTGAATATTATTAGCTCGTAAAATGGCAACATAACCTTCCTTTTCGGTATTACTAACATCTTTGGCTTTATAAGAAACCCCTCGTACTTGCATTATATAATCTCCAAGATTAACTTTTTTCCATTTATTCACCAATAATCCCCCTTAGCTCTTCCATTTTCTTAGTTATATCCTGGTTTAATTTTTCCAATCGATCCAAGATTACTATTGGGGGATCATACACAACCTTTTCGTATACAGTCTCTTTATAACGGTTTATTGACAAATCATAATCGTTCAAAACAATTTCAGCTTTGTCAACAAAAAAACTTTGATCGGTGGGCTTGCGATCAACTTCTCCCTCAAGATTATGAAAACGTGAAATTATGTCCGGTATATCATTATCCTCAACGGGTAAACGCCTGTCATCAAGGGAATAGCCGTCAGCTTTCATGTCATAGAACCAGACTTTATCTGTGCCACCCGCGCCGGTCTTTGTGAACACCAATACGGCGGTACTCACGCCCGAATAAGGCTTGAAAACGCCGCTGGGCATGGATATAACGGCGCGTAAATGGTGATTTTCCACCAGTTCTTTACGTAAGGCTTTATGCGCTCTTGTGGTACCGAACAGAACACCCTCAGGGACAATGCACGCGCATCGTCCACCCTTGCGTAGCATACGTAAAAAAAGCGCAACAAACAAAAGCTCGGTTTTCTTAGTATCGCACACAGCTTTTAAGTCATCATTTATACTTTCGGCATCGATTGTACCGGTAAAAGGCGGATTCGCGAGTATTACGTCATATTGCGCCGAAATCGTATTTTGTTTTGAAACACTGTCAACATAATTAATATTAGGTTGCGTGATCGAATGGAGCATTAAGTTCATTGCAGAAATCCGCAACATGGTTCTGTCTATGTCAAAACCAGTAAACATATCTCCGGAAAATCTTTCCCATTGTTCACCCGTCATTTCAGCCCCGTATTTATCCCTTATATACTCGGCCGCTGAAACAAGAAAGCCAGCCGTACCGCAGGCAGGGTCACATATTTTCTCATCCGGCTTAGGATCAACGAGTTGTACCATCATGTCCCTTATATGTTTCGGAGTCCTGAACTGGCCATTTTGACCTGCTGTAGATAATTTGCTCAACATATATTCATAAACATCGCCTTGCATATCGCGATCTTTTAAATCATGTTCATAAAGCTCATCCAAACCTGTTACAATTTTTTGCAGTAATTGCGGCGTTGGAATAAGAAACATGGCATCCTGCATGTATCTGGAAAAAGCTGATTCACTGTCGCCGTTAAGGTTTTTAATAAACGGAAATACTTTATTACTGACTATATCATACATCTTGCGGGAATCCATGGTTTTAAACCTGCTCCAGCGCATGGATTGCCCTTCTTCATCCTGCGGAAAAATCTTTCTCATCTTTTCCCCGCTAACAGCTTCAAACTGTTCTATTTCCAGTTCTTTTTCATCAAGGGATCGGATAAACATCAAATAAGTCAATTGTTCTATGACCGTTAACGGATTGGTAATACCACCTGCCCAAATGTCAGTCCAAATTTTGTCGATTTTATTCTTGATTTCCCCGGTTATCATAGAAGCACTCCTTCAAAGCAGCGGATATAATCCGTTGGTTTACTTAAATTATAACAAATTTGAAGTTAATCTCAATCGCTATATTCTCCGGCAAAGTTCTCCGGAATTTGAAAAATATGGGATAAAAGAAGAGTTTTGATTTTACGGAATGGGAATAAAACAAACAATCAGTAAACTGCATAAAATACTGTAATTAGAGCTTAAGGATTTAACCGTTTGGCTCAATTATTTTACAAAGTTCCTGAGTATTATTCCCTTTTGCAGGTATCCTTCCATATGATTTGCTGCCTATGGTTTTACTGATAATGATGTTAACCGCCAATGCGGCCATTTCTGTTTGGATGAGCAAGATTAGATTTTCAGATCTCACACTTTAGGTTCAATGTATATCCGCGGAAGAGGAAGCATGCTTCCTCTTCCGCGGACGCGTTATCCTGTTTCTTTTCTACTTTTCTTTCACCAGATGTATGAGTTTGCCTTTAAAATCCCCATGCAGCCCTGTAATGTTCAAACCAGCGTACATCAGTGCGCTGCCGCTGTATAAGCGGTTTGTTTCTGTATCCCTGTAAAGCGCATTTTCGTCAAGACCTTTAAGCTTAATTCTTCTGCTCCGTGAATTTGGCCTTTGTAATACCTGTATATATGTAACCAATACTTCGGACTTATCTTTCGCCACAACCGACCAGCAGTCATACAGATGGTTGTCTCCGTAATTGGCTATACGGTAATAGTCTCCTGTTCTGATAAGATCATTATACTTATGATACATTTCTATCTGCTCTGGTATAAGCTTTCTATCATCTTCCGAAATCCTTGTCACGTCCAGCTCGTATCCAAACGTTCCTGCAAGAGCCACATATCCTCTTGTTTCGAAAGGCGTGGTCCTTCCAACGATATGGTTCGGGCAATCGCTCACATGGGCGCCTATTGTTGAAAGCGGATACACCATTGCCGTACCGTGCTGTATTGCAAGGCGTTCAATGGCATCCGTATTGTCGGAACACCAAATTTGCGGACAGTAGTACAGTATTCCGGGATCAAACCTTCCTCCACCGCCCGCGCAGCCTTCGATGAGTATATGCGGGAATTCGGTTGTAAGCCTGTCCAATAATTTATATACCGCCAGCACATATCTGTGCATTATTTCTCCCTGTTTTTCCTTTGGCATAAAACTGCTTCCCACGTCACTCAACTGTCGGTTCATATCCCATTTGACATAGGTAATGTTTGCTGAGGAAAGAATATCCCTCAGCCTTGAATATACATATTCCACCACTTCGTCGTTTGTAAGATCCAAAACGTACTGGTTTCTGCAAAGTACAGGTGTACGGTTTGGAACATGAATGCACCAGTCGGGATGCGCCCGGTAAAGATCTGAATCAGGGGATATCATTTCGGGCTCAAACCATATGCCAAACTCAAGCCCGAGTTTGTTCACTTCGTCAACCAAATATTTTAAGCCGCCTTTGATTTTTTTCTCGTTAACATACCAGTCGCCCAAAGAACTGTTGTCGTCGTTCCGGTTGCCAAACCAACCGTCATCCATAACCAGCATTTCAATTCCAAGCTTTGCGGCTTCTCTGGCTATCGATAACAGTTTTTCTGTGTCAAAGTCAAAATATGTGGCTTCCCAGCTATTGATAAGCACAGGCCTTTTTCTGTCCCTGTATTTTCCGCGTATAAGATGGTTTCTGTACAAGTCATGGAAGGTTCTTGTCATTTTTCCTATTCCCGAATCGGAATATACCATAACCACTTCCGGAGCTATGAACTCTTCCCCCGGTGCCAGTGTCCATTCAAAATTGGCAGGGTGAATACCCATTACGACGCGGGTTGTCTCAAACTGGCAACCTTCCACAACGGCTATGAAATTTCCCGAATACACAAAGTTAAAGCCGTATACATTGCCGTAATCCTCATTTGCGTTTTTATCCACGAGTGCAATAAAGGGGTTGCTTTGATGGCTTGATATTCCCCTGATTGATTCCACAGACCTTTTGCCGAAACTTACAGGAACCCTCTGAATTCTTCTCTCTCTGGCCCATGATCCGTTCAGGGAGATTATGTCATAGTCAATTCCGTCGAAATCCACGCATGCAGACAATGCTTTTTCCAGTGTGACATCATTGTCGGAATTATTTTTTATTCTCACACTTCTTGTTATAACATCCAAATTCTCGAAAACGGTATAAATCAGCGTTACTTCAAGGTTCAGTACCTTATCACTGCATATGATTTCAAGGGTGGTGCATGAATTTTCGTCCCCAAATGTCGCAGGCAACCCCTTTAATGTCGGTTTCCCTTTGTAAATTTTATAAGAACAGTATGTTATACCGCATACCGAATTTCCGTTACTGTCCTTTACAACAAGACAGGATTCTCTGAAATCGCCCAGCCCGTGAGTGGAATATTCGGTCGGAAAGGAATCATGGAAAGACATTCTTTCCCTGTTGTTTTTAGACGGGACATAAGGGTATTCATTAATGCGTAAAAGTGATTCAATATCCAAAGGTTCATCGGGAATTCTTTTCCCGAAATATACATGCCCTAAAAATTTTTCGTCGTCCACAATGGCTATTATGTAAGAAGTGTCCCGGGCATCCAGCTTGAAATATTTCCGATCCTCAAAAAATTTAATTCCCATAAAGATCCCCTTTTCCTAACACATATTTGTAAAGAGAATTGAGCCGTAAATATTCAGAGACAGGTTACTTTACCGATAAAATAACAATTAAATTATAACTTTCCCATATTTGACAGTCAACAAAAACAGAGCCAATTGGCGTTTTCGTCCAAAACGGCATTTCTTATCTGACTCTCAAATTTTCATCATTCCCGTTTTTCCCCACCGGAATATAATTGACCTGTATTCAGAAAATTGAACATGCCGGACCAAACGGTCACCGTAAAACGCAGAAGCGCTTTTGCGGAGAATCTCCGTTAATTGCGCCCGCGCCATTACCGTTAATATCCGCATTCAATCATTAACAGTTCTTCTTTATTGACTAAGGCGGTACCTTCAAAATCGACCCGTATAATATATGGCATCCAGTGCCAAATTCTTTTAAAATCATTGAAATTGAAATCCGGATTGTAAAAGTTCAGAATCGCACTTAACGCCGTTCCATGTGTTCCTATTACAATAGTCTTATCCCTATGTTTCATCAATAGCTCGTTCAGAGCCTCGATATTGCGTTTTTGCACGCTTCTTAGCGACTCCCCGCCCTTTTCGCAGAAGTCAAAATTTGCCCATCTTTTTTTAACCATATCTATATGATAACCGTTTTCTCCCGCCTGCCGTTCACGAAATCTTTCATCGGTATAAACGGGCATATTAAGAGTGTCTGCACATTCCTTAATTGTATCCACGCTTCTTTTGTATGGACTGGAATAAAAATAATCAATTGGTATTTTGATAAGAAGCTCGGTAACTTTCTTGCAATCCTCCATTCCGGTACGGGTTAACGGTCTTGTCCTGTCATCTTTCCATGATTCATCAGGTTGTGCGTGCCGCACGAAATATATTCTTGTCATATTTGTTCATACCTCCGGCCTTTGTTGTTTCCAATGTGATTGCAAAATCGCTGAATAAACTTTTACTTATCTTTCTGTTTCACCTTAAAAAATTACCATTCCCCCAACTCTTATCAGTAAAAACATGTTATTTCCATCCATACTTTCCTTTAAGTTCTACAAACCTGACAAACTCCACCGTTGTAATGCGGATATCACCGTTTCCGGTTTTCGTAATCAGCTTAAGTTCCTGCAAATCCGGCGGGCCTATTGGAATAACCATCCTGCCACCGTTTGCCAATTGTTCCACCAATTCGTCCGGCAATGCGCACGCCGCAGCTGTCACCATAATTCTGTCATAAGGAGCGTATTCCGGCCACCCAAGGCTTCCGTCCCCGACTTTATAACGGACATTCGTAAAATTTAATGTTTCCAGTCGCTCTCTTGCTTTTTCCATTAATTCAGGAATTCTTTCAACGGTAAAAACTTCGGCTGACATTTTTGCAAGAATAGCCGTCTGAAACCCCGAACCCGTCCCGATCTCCAAAACTTTTCCGTCCTTTTCCGGCGACAGGAGCCTCGTCATTTCCAGCACAAGACTGGGCTGAGATATTGTCTGGCCAAAGCCAATAGGCAGAGGTTCGTCCAGATGGGCATATTTTTTCATGTCATCATCGACGAAAAATGAGGTTCTTTCCAGAGTTAGTTGAGCAATCGCATTTTTTCAAGCCGGAGAGTTTTGGTTCTTAATGTTTCAAAACTGCATCGCCCATACATAACTCGTTTTATTACCTTCAGTTTATTAATACTCCCTTCTACAAGCCCATTGCTATATTCATATTTTATCGCATTCCTCACGGCATCCAAATCCCGTTCAAGTCCACATATAAAACTGTCTATTTCCGGTATACCTAGCTTTTTTGCTTTCTCCATCCATTTATCGAGTGCGTCAACATTTTTACCAGTGAGAAGTCCTTTAAATTCCCATATTATACTATGTATCTTTTCAAAACAAGGATATTCATTGCATATCCTTTCAAATTGTTCCCGGCTGATTGACTTCACATTCTCTATTGGGTGGTATAATAGCTTAAAAATATTTTTTCTTTCAATTGTTTCCGTTTTTCTTCCACCTTCTCTACTTCTATCGTAATATAATTTTCTACACCTTTTCCAATCTGTTATGTACTGCCGCACAGTTGATGATGAACCATCATATCCCATCCCACGTATCTTTTTTTCAATCTCAGAACCCATAATCCCTTTCTCAAGACATTCATCAATTTCTTTTATGTATGGTGTTAGTTTCCCGTTTTTCTTTTTGCCATAGGAAGCATGGACTGGATTAAAGTTTTCATCAAGATATCTCCGAATTGTTGATCTATTAAGTCCAGTACGTCTGGATATCTCATGATTGCTACAACCTATTTTCTTTAACTCACGCACTTCATTCACACGTTCCATTTTTTGTTTCACTTTCTCTTCGTGCACGGTCATCATCTTTGTTTGAAATGAAGATTCTCTTTCTTCGGGCGTCATTGACATCAGCCTATCATAAGCCCGTATATCCATATTTATGCTTTGGCAGATTGCTGTTTTGCACTTTCCTGCTGCTAGAAGTTGTTCTATCCGCTCATATTTCTCTTTTAATGTAAGTTTTCTATTTTCATCTGCCTGTTTAATTGTTCCTGTTCCTTCATTGGAAGTTTCCTGACTAACCGCTTGTATTAAGATTTGTGGCTTTAGCTTCTTTTTTAGATACTCCTTCCCATATGAGGTCAGATTCTTCAGTAAGTGAAAACGATCACTTATTTGTAAAGCCCCCGGATGTGCATCTGCAATTGCATTATTATAGGTGACAGACCCGTCTCTCGATACCACATGAAGATTTGGGTATGTTTTTAGCCACTTGCAGACAGTTTCATAATCTCTTGAGTTAATCATATCAATTATTTGACGTTTGGAGATATCCACCATAATTGTTCCATAGCTTTCACGTTTCCTAATGGCGAAATCATCAATGCAGACAGCTATTACATTCTCCTTATCAACAACAGGTATTTCTTTTTTTTAAGAGGTTGCAGATAGTACTTTTACCAACATCCGCAACATTCTCCCTCAGAGTTTTAGACGCCGCAACAGAACTGCAATTTAATGACAGGCGTACAATTTCATCCTCAAGGCGTTGTGTTTTCTTCGCCTTATCGGAAATGAAATCAAATCTTTCTGCAAAAGTAGTATGATTACAGTCAGGATTATTACAAAACATCTTTCTATTACGCATAATAATAAATACCTTATTACCTTGTATTGGAAGATCCTGAAAGGTTCTGCTATATGTGGAATGTGTTTTGGATGATGGCCAACCGCAGAATGGACATATTACTTCTTTACGGTTGGAAGCTACTGTTATATAGCATCTGCCATTAATTATTTCATGACAAATGTAGTCTAGATTTTGATCTAACTGCTTAATAAACTCATCCATAAAATTACCTCTTTTCTTTTGTTTAATACTTTTTCATTATACCATACTTTTATATTAAATCAACTAACTCTGGAAAGAACCAAAAATGACCTATCCAATGAATTGAAATATTCTTCAAGTCGTCGGTAATCCATTCCTTTTATACCTCGCATGCTAATTAGTATTTGTTATAGAAATCCAGACGGATGCTTACTCACTCAAAAGGTGTCTATAAAAACATTATAACCTTTTTAATAATTTAATTATAATTTTTTAAAAAATTATTCCATAGCGTTCAAGAAGGTTGGATTTTACTTTTTCAAATAAGAATGAGGCAACCTATAAGTCAAAATTGGGAAGTTGTAAAATAAAATGCCGTAATATATAGAAAACTCATGGTAATCCATTGTAAAATGTTTAATAACCAAAGAAAAACATTAGCAAAGGAGTACCATGAGTTATATATAAATAATAACACAGAAACAAGAAAAAACAAACACCTAAATGAAAGAGAAAGATACGCCATAGAGTTGTACCTAAAAGAAAAGTATACAGTAACGGAAATAGCAAAGAGGTTGGGCATGTATGGCAACCTATTATAGTAGTAGAATAGTGCAATAATAATAGTTATAGCCTTGTTGAGAATCGAGGCTGAATTATAATCCGTGTATATGAATAATCTCCTTATAAAAGAATGGAGGTTATATCATGAGAACATCGAAAAACGCCCTTAGTAAAAAAGAAAACGAAACTACCTAGCTTGTTAATGCAGGACTGTAAGAACACAGCAGATATTCAGGCGAAGTTAAAACGTTTTTTGCCGGAACTATGGTGCTTATTGTCGGTAATGACCACGATCCAGTGGATGAGACTATACTTCAAAATTGTGCTGCACATATTGAAGAAAACCAGCCAATCGGCGCAACGGTGACAGCAGAAAGGGCGAAAGGCAGAAAAGAAATTACCCGAAAATGACCGAAAAAATCAGAATAAATTTTCATTGAAGAAGAGCATAAAAAATCCTTCAAACGCTCCTTTTCTAAGCATTTGAAGGCTTTCAATTTTAAGCCCCCAATCGGAATCGAACCGATGACCTCATCCTTACCATGGATGAGGTTAATTCTTTTATAAGGCGCAATAATACTGAATTATAAGTTCTACGAAAATCGCGTGTACCCATTAAGTACCCATTAAGCGAAGCTTTGCGAGATATTATGGCATCAAATTATATCTTGCTTAATCTCCATTGAGTAGTATCGGGATAAAAGCCCAGCACTAAGCCGGGGAAAAATAAAAAATCTATGTAAAGGGAGGTCCCAGTTATGAGTTATAATGCGACTATAATCCATAGGACTCATCGGCCTAAGAGACATCCTTATGCGTTTCGCATTATACAATATAATTGGTAGAGTTTAAATAAATCAGAAATAAAAACTAAATAAAACAATTTATAACTACTCAGCTATGAAAAACAGAATAATCTACTTATAATAAATATAAGCTTGGAAAAGCCGATATATTTTACAAAAGATTTAAAAAATTTACTCAGATAATAAAAAGAAAAAAATATATTAATTCTGGTTTTTGTGGTGATAAAAATGTTAAAAAGAGTTATTATACATAATTTTAGGTGCTTTAAAGATCAAACTTTTGAGCTTGGAAAGCGTATAACTGTCATTTCAGGTCATAATGCTACAGGCAAATCTACACTTCTCGGATTATTTGGTCATTCTTGCGAGTTAAAAGCTAAAGATGGTAAACCTATATTACACAAATATTTCAGAACTGAATTTTCTGAAATTTTTAAAGCATCTCCTGATAAAGACAGGTATAAAGGATATTGGGCTTCTTTATTTTTTGAACCAGTTATTGAGAACTCATTTATGAAATACCGCAGTACTTGGCAAAAAGGTAACAGATTTAGAATTATATCAACTCGTTTCAGTTATGATAGTAATAAAATGATAAATGAACGTAAATATGAAATTCCTTCTCTATATTTAGGCTTAAGTAGGCTCTATCCCTTGGGAGAATCTGAAGGCATAAAACAAAAAAAAGAAATAACTTTTAAAAATGATGACGAAAAAAATTGGTATATTACAAAATATTGTAATATTTTAAATTTAAATGATAATATTGAATCCTTTATTAATGTAGATGTCGAAGCAACAAAAAAACGTTTTTTTTGCGTAAACACAGATAAGTATGATTATTTATGCAATTCGGCCGGTCAAGATAACTTGGGTCAAATTCTAACAGCTGTTTTATCATTTAAAAGATTAAAATCTTCTCTTACTCCATGGCCTGGTGGATTGTTATTAATTGATGAAGTAGATGCTACACTACATCCCAGTGCTCAGAATAAATTGTTTGATTTATTATTTGAGATGTCTAGAGAACTAGATATTCAAATCATATTCACTACGCATAGTTTAAGTTTATTATCATACATATATAGTCGTATAGAAAGTAACAGTGAGTATAGGACAAACGTTAATATCATATATTTAACTACAGCAAATATAGAATTAGAAGTTATAACAAATCCACATTGGGATGTGATTTATAACGATATGCAAATAACGAGTTTATTTGATAATAACGAAAAAATATCTGTTTATACGGAAGATGCTGAAGCAATTTGGTTTCTAAAAAAAGCTTTAACTTTTAAGGATTTCCCAGCTATTAATAGAATTAATTTTATCGAAGTTGATAATTCTTATACTCAATTACTTAAATATAGAAGAGAAGATCCTAAATATTTCTCTAAGGTTATTATTGTTTTGGATAGTGATGTAAAGGATTCAGAAATTGATCCTGATTTTAAAAATGTTATAAAATTACCAGGAAACAGGTCTATAGAGGAAATGATATATAATTTCCTTTTGAATTTGCCACCTAAGTCACCAATATTAAATCACGAAATAGGTTTTACAATAAGAAACATTAGAGAATATGGCCCTGAAAATCGTAGATTATATAATGATGATGAACCAAGGAAAAGATACAAAAAGTGGTTTAATGATAATTTAGAAAAATTTGAAACATTAAACGTATTTGAAGAATGGGCTAATCAGCACAGTAAGGAATTAGATGACTTCCTTCACAAATTTAAACGTTGCTACAATATTGTTTGTAAGGCGAACGGTCTTCCGAGGATTAAATAAGCCAATAAAAATTCTGGCCATATCATTGATTAATTGATATAATATAAAAAAATAGTTAGGGAGATTATCTCTATGATTAAATCACCGCTGAGATATCCTGGGGGTAAGAGTAAACTAATAGAATACATAAAGAGATTAATCATTTCTGAAGGCCTTACTGGTTGTGATTTTTATGAGGTATATGCCGGTGGTGCCTCTGTATCTATAAATTTACTTGCAGATAGAGTAGTAAAAAGAATAATAATTAATGAGAAAGATCCATTAGTATATAGTTTTTGGTACTCCGTTTTCTTTAAAACTAAAGAATTATGTGATTTAATTTATTCTACACCAATTACTCTTGAAAAATGGTACGAAATGTCAAAATATAGAAATCCAAATTTTATCCATGATAAATCTGTTGTAGAGATGGGTTTTGCTTGCCTTTTTTTAAACCGAACAAACTTTTCGGGAATTTTAAATGCTAATATGTTAGGTGGCACTAAGCAAAAATCAAAATATAAAATAGATTGCAGATTTAATAAAGAAAAAATAATTAAACTAATAAATGAAATTTCTCAAATGAAAGAAAATGTTGAAGTATATAATTTGGATGCCATAGATTTTATGAAAGCTAAGGTTCCTAAAACATATAAAGGGCTTAGTTTTGTTTACTTAGATCCTCCATATTATAAACAGGGAAAAAAGCTCTATCGTTATTATTATGAAGATGATGAACATATAATACTCTCTGAATATATTCTGAAACAACCTTTCAACTGGTTAATTAGCTACGATAAACATGATTTTATCGAAAAGCTGTATTCGAAAAAAAACATAGCTATACGTAGTATATATTTCGATTATTCAGTACACACAAGTAAAAGGAACCAAGAAGAAATTTTGATATCCAACCTTGAAATTCCCCCGATAGAAGGAATTGTTGAAGCAAAAAAAATTCCAGGTTAAGTCTTTATTATGTTATGAAATTAAAAAAAACAAAATTGTTCCGAAAAACACAAAACCCGCTAAACTCAATGTTTTAGCGGGTTTTGCCTGGAGCTGGTGGGCGGACTCGAACCCCCGACCTGCTGATTACAAGTTGGGTTCTGTATTTACTAGCGGTTAATACCAAATAATACAGAGCCCTATTTTATTGGCTTTTTGGACATCTATTTTTTAAACTATGCTGCCTTTTCACATCATTTTTTGTTTGCTACGTTAGCAAAATGTTTGCAAACAAAAAAGAGCGGCTAACCGCTCGGGTGGCTATCGCTTTCTTTAGGACATTCATTATGTACGTATTCATACCACATCACTATGTATACAAATATTATCAGGAATGCCGTATACTTTACGAATTGGTTGAATAATGTCCGATGTTATAAAAGCACTACATTCATTCTCGTATGTAGATAATAAATTCGAAAGAGTGTTTTTGTCTATGATTTCATGCTCAAAAGCACAGCATAAAATTCCTAAAGTACCTGCATACTCAACTCCTATTTCTGAACATGCTTTCCGCGCATTTGCATCGTTTGTACAGCAAACTAATTCTTTCTCATATGCAATGGATATTACAATTTTATCAGGTATGGATAAACTCGGATATTCTTTTTCTAGCTGAATAAACAAAGCATATCCTCTATTTGTTTCTAAGTTTAAACTCTTATAGCCTAATTTTTTAAGTTCATCTGCTTGCTGCTTGTCCAATTCCTCAATAAAAATATTTGTTGAAACATAAACTTCTGAAAAAATTCTAGGGGCAAGTACGTGGCATTTAATTCAATCAAGTCAGTAATTGTGCATGTGTCAATGATTACGCGTTTTTTATATAAGCGCTTGAACTTGCTCCTCATTTCCAAACCATTCATTTTCCATCCATTCCTTTATTTTTTTTCTTGCCTCTTTTACTTTTAAATTTAACAATTCTGCCACTTTACTTTCCCCTATAATTTCTTTAAAATACAGCGATCTCACTATAGCAAAAAATTTTTCATTCTTTGGAATATAACTCATACCTCTGGGCTCTTTGGTTCCATACCCATACTTATATAATTTCTCCATTACTTTTTTTTGAGTCTCTTCACTAATATAACCATAATTTCTTAGAGCATAAATAAGAGCCTGAAGACTTACTTGTAATTCTCTTTTTATGAATAGTAAATCTCCAAACGTAATTCCGTTTTTTAATAAATGTTCATGCCTTTTTAAGCAATCTCTCGGAATAAGGAAATAACCCGCAAATAAGTTTGCTATCTTTTCAGTTATCTCGCTTCTAAAATCTGAATATTGCAGAGAATCCTGCGACTTTTTGTATTGATCTCTGTGAAAAATTAGATGAGCATATTCATGCACCATGCTAAATATTTTACGTTCTTCTGATATATCCTCGTCATCATTAACAAAAATGAAGCAGCCCTTTTTAGGATGAAAAGCTGATATCCCCCATAGTTTTGGGTTGTTCATCTTCTCAAAAATAATATTTATGCCCTTTGCTTCAAAACATTTTATCAGGTCTTTGCCAACGGACTCTCCGACATCCAAAATATCCCTTTGTTCGTTTGCAATACGTTCAATAATTTTTTCAATATCTTCCGGAATATCACGGCGCTCCAATTCAAATTCCAAATTATACTGTTCTGGAATATAGAACATTTTCTCTCCAGCAAGTCTATAAGCTTCATAAACTTTTTCCATTCTCGATTGAATTCTATTTATTTCATCCATAGAGATATTAGCTGATGGATTATGTGCCCTAAACATAAAAGAAAGTTCCTCATCATGTTCTTTTTCTAAAAAATAAGTGATTGGTTTACCAAAGTAATTGGCAATAATAAACAACTTTTCGCTATCTATAATGCTCTCTCCGTTCAAATATTTTGACATAGTTTGTCTAGTAACACCAATCTTTTGGGCAATATCACTAATGGGCACATTGTTTTGTTCTATTAAATGTCTAATATTAGACCCAATAATTTTGGCCACATTATCCATCTTATTCCCTCCCTTCTGTAATATATATTGTACAAAATTTAATGTTTCTATTCAATAGAATGTTAAAAATTTTTAACACTTAATATTGTTTCGCATCATAAGTAATTTGCGAAATATGCAAATTGCCTAAAAACAAAAAAGAGGGGCTCACTGCCCCTCGGTTTTATTTATCACTCTTGCAATGTCTACTGCCGCCTCGCCGAAGATATAGCTAAGCGCAAGGGAAACGATTTTCCAATATAAGTCGCTGTCCACGTTTAGACCAAGTCCCTCGGACAAAATAATAAAAGCCGCACTTGCCACGGCTACCCAAAACTTTCTGCTTGTAAGTTTTTGCTTGAGAATGCTCATCCCTTTCAACTCCTTTTCACTCTCATTTTTCTTTTTTCAAGCCAAGGACCTTTCAGCTGTCGTGAAGATGAACCCTGCCCTATCATCAAAGCCATTGGATCCGTTTGGTCCGGTGGCAATAAACAGTCCTGCTGCTGTAAAGACAGCATTAAGCAATATAACCAATATCACATTATTTGGAAACCTTCTTATAATACCGGTAAAGCATGGTTATGACTTCTTCACGTGTGGCAACTCTCTGCGGATCCGTTCCGTCTGTAATACCTTCCTTTTTAGCCCATTCCCACGCTTCCTTTGCCCAGTCGGAAGGCTGATTTTTATCCTGTGTCATGTTATCACCTCCGAAAAGTTCCTTTTGAACAGCTTCCTTAAACTGTTCCCAACCTGTCCACTTGCCGTTATCGTAGAAAATCCGAGGGCATATTTTACCGCTCCAGTCATAATGCCGGCGCAGCCTATCCACTCCCCAACCGCGTTCTTTCAGAAGCTTTGCAACCAGTTCCGCAGCATTCTGCAAAGTCTTTTGCCTGTCTCCGCTTTCGCATATTTCAATACCAATGCTTTTTCTGTTTCCCGTCCCGTTCCCCCCGTCCCCGGCATGCCATGCGACCTCGTTTAGAGGTATGGCTTCAATTGCCTCTTTTTCGTCCACTACAATATGCCAGCTGGCCGTGACATTGTTATTCGGGTTAGTTAACCATGCGCGTTCGTTCCTTGCCGTACTGGTCGGATTGCCGGTAGAATGTATTGTGATATATTCCGGCGTCATGGAATATCCGGGGCGACGGTTGTAAGGCGTTGTTTTGGGTATGTGGTCCACTATGTAATTCGTAATACTCACCTCCTTGCCCTATCCAGCAGTTCATCAATTTTGGCTTCCTGACGTGTGAGCGACAGCTGAATAGCCTGAAGTACCGAAATCACCTTTTCCACAGCTTTTGTATTATTCTCAATTACTTCCGTAAGTTCCATATCTTTCCGTTTGTCTAAAAACTTTGTTATGACATACAAAAGTCCTGCTATGGCAAAAAAACCGATGCCGTATTGCGCTATCTCTGCACCTGGCATATAAACACCTCTTTCTTTGATATAATAAAAGGACAGGCATAACCTGTCCTGAATTTACGCAATAAAAAAAGCCTTCTTTTTATATCACGGGCTCCTAACGATTATTCTATGTATTCTTCGCCTGTAACTTCTTTGTATTCTTTATTAGAAATTTTCCCGCATCGCACTGCATCTGCAACTTGTTCTTTTGTCCAAAGTTTGCCTTCATAAAACCATTTTATTATATTAAACCAATTCATTAGATCACCCCTTTAACCATGAGTTGGTATGTCAGATCGGCGTTAATCGCCTTTAGGTTTCCTATTTCTTCATGTAATTGTGCATTTTCCTGTTTTAGAGTTTGATTTTCTTTTTGTAATGTTTTAACCTGTTCGCTCAATGACGGTTCATATTTAGGATACTCAAATAATAATTGACCAGTTTCTATATCAACTTTTACACTTCTTGCAGACTGAAATTCGGCTTGATACTGTCCATATTCAAGCTGAATAACTCCTACAGTATCAGGATTGCGCGCGGCAAGAACATCATACATCTGAAAATCTTGCTCTTTTGTTGTATTAATAGCATTTTCACTATGCTTTTCAGGTGTTATAAGAATAACATCACCTGTTGCTAATTCATAATAAATTTTACGTCCTACCATAAAAATACCTCCACTTCGTAAATATTTATCCTACTGCAAACCATTCCACTATATGTGGTTTAGACAAACTATAAGCGCTTAAAATTATATGAAATCCATTTGTAATTATATTAGAATAGGGATAGAAACGCATATCATTATCAGATAACAGGAATTCAATTCCATAAAGGTATTCTCCATAGGAATTTTCCGCCCAAAACAAACTTTTTGTGCTTGAATAAATAAATAGGTGTCGCTCTGTTTTTTCAAAACCATACACAAGTTTAGGAGTAAAAGATAAACTGACTGTAGTATATGTAACATCAGGCTCAATTGTAATAGAGCCAGAAGCAGTTTGAGAATATTCCAAAGTGCCAGTAACTCCAAAAATACTTACCCCTTTTTTGATATTAGAAGCTATTAGATTTGGATCGCCTTTTACATAACCCTGTCCATTATGATACCCTGCCGGAATAGCCTGATTAGTTGTGCCCGGCGTTAAGATAACTGCACCACGGTTTACCATTGTCCCCGTCACTTTATTACCATTTACATACGCTGTTTTACCAGATAAAATGTCAGAAGCCGCAGCGGTAGCGTCACTGGTAAATGTGCCTGAAAGTCCAAAAATAGTTACCCCTTTTTTGATATTAGAAGCTATTAGATTTGAATCGCCTTTTACATAACCCTGTCCATTATGATACCCTGCCGGAATAGCCTGATTGACCGTACTTGGTGTAATTATTTTTGCACCTTGATTAACCATTGTACCTTCTTTTATTCCTTCTTCAGTACCAATCGTATATCCTTCAAGCACATGTTGGGGCTGTGCTGTACCGTACTCCCCCCCTTCACCCAATAACTGAAAATTTGAGCCGTTGTAAACCAGATGGCAAATCTGACCGGCTTTGATGTTCCCACTGGACAGAGCGTTTCCGTTACCTTTGACAATGTTCTTTGCTCCCAGGTTATTGATGTTCAAGGTGCAGGCACCGGTGTTGGCATTGGCAAATTTTATTTTGAAACTCATACCCTCTGCGAGCTGGGTTATGCCCGGGATGGTCACACTGTATGAATTGGTGCCGTTGGCAACAGCGTAGCCTATATGTTTCTCCGCAGTGTCATGCGCTATGACGGCTGCGGCCGCTGCAGCCTCAGCCTTGGCTTGGGCACCGGCTGGGGTTTCTGCGCCTACGTCGTCGGCGGTCAGCTCGACATCTCCCGTTTTTCCATTTACCGAAGTCACGGGTACTTCAATGTTCTCAACCTTTCGGTCAAGTTTTTTTAACTCCGAATCTATGATGTCCATGTTGTCATTTTGGTCCTGGACATTATAGTACTCGTTAGGCAATGGCTTTTTAAGATTGTAGTTTTCAGTATAATTAGGCATCAATTCATCTCTCCTTCCCTCAATACTGCATGCGTATAAGCGCTTAGCTGTTCATGGGTATAAACAGCAAGTTCCCCATATGTCCTGTATGTATATTCGAAGGTATACGCCAGATGAGCAGGCTTGATTTCTTCAATTGTCAGAATCAAATCGGCCATATTCGCCGGAATACCCAATGTACCTACAAACTTGATAATAAACCGGTAATTTGCCGAATCCTCAATTACTTCAACCTCTCCGTTGCTATAAGACCGGGCCACAGCTTTCAGCATCTCTTTTGTTACTGTTCCAACGCCTCTGATTTTTGCCCTGATACGCTCCCTCCTGAATTCATGTGATTTGCTCACATCCACTTGCAGACCATAGATCTTCTCATAGCGGGACAAAAGAGTGGTAGCGGTATTAATAAAGCACTGGTCAATGGTTTCGTTCAGATCATTGGCCAGTGCTTGTATTTTCTTGGAAAGGATGCTTTGAAGTTTTTCCATTGTTACATTGCCGCGGTAATAATTCGGTAGCAACTCCATTAAATCCATGTTACAACACCTCTGTAAGTGTTACGGTTCCCAAGATAGGCATCTCTTCTTCGCCTATCGCAATATTCTCATTGCCGCCGTTCACCAACAGGTTGCTATAGTCAGCAACACCAGGAACCGATAACAGCAGGCTTCCAATCTTGGCATAACTAACTGTATATACTTCAAATGTTAAGCTTTTAAGATATTCAGCAATCAGAGCTGCAAACTTTACCTGTACATTCTCAAGCGTGTCGCTCCCATCCAGGTACACATCTGCACTTATATTTATTACCTTTTCTTGCGGGCTTTCCACTGTTACAGATGCTCCTATCGGGCGAACTGCTTCGATGTGATCATATACAGTAGCAGGCAGATCCGGATCTATCTCCATGTTTTCATCCACAACCAGCACTTTTACTGTCCCCGGACCGTTCCAGAGAGGGAATACTTTTGCACCACCACAACCAGGAACCTCAAGCGCCCATTTCTTGTAATCATATATGTTGCCGCTGGTTGATGCGGAACGTACCTGGCTGAAAAACCTTGCCCTGAGATTATCGTCTGTCTCTTCATCCTCACCGGACACAATTATGTCGGCCAGAACTGCTGTTACACCTGATATATTATCAATGTTATCGAGCTGTCCACTATAATGGTTTCCTATACTACCGTACTGCTCACATTCAGCTTTGTATTCAGTGTCCGAAATCTTTTCGGTTATGACATATGTTGTACCTTCAATCCCCCATCGAGTTCCAATATCCACTGGACCTGAAGTTACTATTTTTCTCACAGCCTTTGTTGCTGGCTTGCGCGTAATACCGTAGTCAGCCACAACCCTGTCAAGATATTCACCAACTGCCGTATCGCCAGACACAAGATCGAGAAAATTCTGCAACTGGAAATACATTTCTGCCAGTTTGAAAGCCACAGGTGCCAGGGCGTCATAAATAATTGAGCCCTCTCGTTTATCAACGTTTGAAGGCACCCTGCTTAACATATCGTTCAGTATATTTTCATAGGTCATGTTTTCCCACATCAAATATTCACCTCCCGGGAAATTGTCAGATTCCCGTATATGGTGTGAACATCAAAAGTGCACTTTATCATATCGCCGGAACCTTCAAACCTGAAATTATCCACGCTGGTTATTCGCTCATCCCGCAATAAGCATTCGCTAATCCGGCGCTTGAGTTCAACCTGGACATATGTCCGATCTTTACCAATCAAATTTTCAAGTTCAATACCATAATTAAAGCTATATATTGGGTATTCATAACGTTCAGTATTCAAAACTTTATATATGGCCTGCTTAACAGCTTCAAGACCATCAGTATATCCTTGTATTTTATCACTGTATAATTTGTATGTCCTGCTTGTTTCAAGCGTTCCCTCAGAAGAAATTTCAACATCAATGGATGCATTGGGTATCATAATTTCACATCCTCTACTTTATACTCATAGGTTTGTCCGTCCTTGGACAATATGATTGTTGTTCCCATAGTAATTAAAGGCCGGCCAATAATCTCAATTATAAAGAACTCCTGCCCACCATGGTTGCGAATAAGCCTTACTTTATCTCCGGGTTTTACGAATTCTTTTAAATTACCCCGGATTAATTCATTTGGAATTGTTAGCTTATCGCTTACTTTTATGCCCTCATCGCTTACCGTTCCCACCATAAGGCAACTTAATTTCGCATTATTGAGATAGTTCTGAATTATAGTTTTTATTTCGTTTATCACAGCATCACCTCCAAGCTCATGGTGTGGACCGGGATAAACTTGTGGGTCACGGATCTCACTATCAACCGCCTGTTCAGGTTAATATCCTCTATTTGGCCGAAAAAGCTGTTTCCCGCCCTCACTCTTACGTCACCCAGACAAGATAATTCCAAGGTTTCGACTTCTCGATTATAAAGTCGTAAGAGTGCATCAGCTTTGGCTTTTGCCTGTGCTGGGTTATAATTCTTGTCCAGTACTTCAAAATATTGCAAAAGGCCATATTTAGCAATTGAACCGCTGTCCCGAGTGATATAGACATCGCGCTTACCTGTGGCCTCATTGTCGGAAACTATCTTGATTTGGTTATAGAAATTATCGTCGATGGACTTCTCATACTCAAAATCATAAACCAGGCTCTCATCGCCAAGCACAAGGTCAAGCTGCAGCTCTTCCAGGTCCCGGACTGCTATACTGCCGAACTCATCACGCAGGCAGTACCATTTTCCTGTATTCATCAGTGTGTCGCTTATGGCGGTATAAATTATATCCAGCCAGGTCTTGTCATCCTGGACACTAGTAGGCAATTTGTAGCCAGTGCTGGCGAGTGTGCCTACTTTGAGGTTGAAGTAATTGCACATCTTTCGCACAAGGCTATCAATGGTGTCATTCTTTACGACGATGGTGTCCTTCGCTTTGCAATACCTTAGCTGGTCATAAGCCGTTACAGTTATTTCTTTCTGCTTGTTCTGGTCATGCTTAAAGACGTAGCCATAGAAGATGTTTGCTTCGTCATAACGGAATCGCACCACGCTGCCGTTTTGGATTCGCAAATCATCATCAATATAAGAAAATTCGAGCTTGCTACATCCGTCATTCAACTTATCTGTGTATGATACGGACTTGACAAGCTCGCTTATCTCATATATTTGACCATTCACTTCAACCAAAAATTCCATATTCATGCTGAATCACCAACTGTTGACCAGGATAGATGAGGTTAGGATTTTTAATCTTGTCTTTGTTTGCGTTTACTATCTTAGTATATAGATTCCCGTTGCCATAGTATTTTTTTGCAATTGCCCAAAGGGTATCACCAGGCTGAACAATATGAGTTCCGGTGCTCTTGGGATTTACCGAGGGGGCAGGTTCCTCTTTTTTTGTTACTGCAGTTGGCGATGCTGTTGGTGTGGATTCATCCGTTATTACTACAACAGATTTCTTACCAAACTCCCGGTACTCAAGCAGCTGGAAGCTAACATATTTATCGCCTTCTTCCCCGGCTCTCTCAATAACCGTCAGTTCCTCGATCAGAACAAGAGTGTTTATATCATCGCCGATACCATTAGAGGCTATAAATCTTACAGGTGCTTTTGCCTGCCTCCACTGCTCAAAAAGTCGCAAGTAGAAATCAGGGCCCCGATAATCGCCTGAAGTTTCAACATAGTGCAGGGGTCTATGAGGGAATTCTGCTTCAAAGCTGTATTCTTTTAGTTCCATGTACGTTGGGATTGCTATCTGACCAAGCTTGAGTATCTCATATTTTTCTATGTCTTGAGTACTTGATATTTCTATCTCTTCTGGATTTACCGGAAGCCTATATGTTGCGTTGTCTTTATCGAAAAACACCGCATAGCTCATTATGAATAGACCCCCTCTGCAGCCATAGCGATTTCTTCCTGTAGTATCTTTCTTATACGGCCAGCTACTTTATCCGCGTCTGCTTCCTGATGCACATCGCCAAAGGTTATTTGTATATTAGGCGCCAGGGTAGCAGTGGTAAATTTGTTTATATATTCACGCTGTGCAATGTCTCTTAAATACTGCAGATCTTCTTCAGCCATATCAACTTCAACTTTACTGCCATTTATACCCGTCACAGGTAATGCGCCATTAACCATATATGAATCAAGTCCTGAGTCAACACCTGAAAACAGTGTTCCGATCTTTCCGAATAAATTCTGTACGCCTTCTACAGCCCATGAACCAACCCTTTTACCGATGTCATATCCGAAATTTACGCCGGCCGTAATATCCATCATCTGCATTCTTGTAAACTCTTTATAATTTTCAGGTTTTTCGCCCAGCCAATCCTGCATGCTGTCCTTTAACCGCTGCAGGCTATCTGCCATACTAGTGCCGAGAACCTTATCTATTGCAGATGCTATCGACTGTACAAGATTTAAAACATTTGTGGCCAAGTCCACAAATAATTTTTTTATACTATAAACAGGATTATTAAACACATTCGCTAAAAATTCCGCAAAGCTTATCCACGGATTTACCAGATAAGCCAGGCTATTATACAGAAAAGCAAAAAGGCCACCGAATAAACCTCCAATCCAGCCTATAACTTCCGCTACTGTATCCCCGAATTTTATCATTGCATAGAGTAATAATCCTATAGCTGCGCCAATAAGTAATATAGGCCAATTAACCGCAAGCCACGCTGCTGCTTGAGCCAAAATAGGCTGAACCATAAGCCAAAGTTTTGTAATAAGCATAGGTATCTGTGTAACGCCCCATAGCGTTAATGCCGCGGTTATCGCGACAAGGATTGGCTCTATAATTGGCCAGAAAATAGAAATCATCTCGCCTATCTCTCTGATAGTGTCAATTACAATATTGACAGCAAATGCAACAATATTAAAACCTTTAATTAAGCTGTCAATTAATTGTGTAAATCCCGGACTGTTAATCAATGCATTAATATTCTGCATTACAGGAGTAAAAGCCTGTAAAGCACCATTTTTAATATCAGTCCAGATATCTCCGAATGTTCGGGGCAAGTCTTTAAACATAGTGTTGATATCATCAGCTGAATCAAACATGGCATTTTTGATGATATCTGCAGTAATTAAACCTTCTGCTGCCAACTCTTTTAACTCACCTTTTGGCTTGCCCATATATTTTGCAATGGCGTCGGCTATCATTGGAGCGTTCTCCATAATGGACCGGAATTCGTCACCCTGAAGCCTTCCGGCTGCCATAGCCTGGGTAAGCTGCAGTAACGCAGAAGATTGTTCACTTGGGCTTGCACCACCTAATTTAAAGGATTTCTGAACCAGTTCAGTAAACGCTATTAATTCATCATTTGAGGTAAATGCATCTTTTGCAAGCAACCCCATTTTCGCTACTGCATCAGCCATTGCAGTATACGCACCGCGGGAGCGTTTAGCGGCTGCAAATATTTTATTTTGAAGCTCAACCTGATCCTGAAGGCCGTCATTAATGAGATTAAGCCTTGCAGCAGTATTTGTAAAATTATCAATGATTTCTATTCCTTTCTTTACTGCTGCAAGACTTATAAATGTTTTAACCAATTTCCCTAATCCATTACCCGCCTTATTTGCGCTCGCCCCCATATTTTCAAGTTTTTTGTTAAATTTGTCGGTTGCTCCACTTGCATTTAAAATTTTATTTGTTGCTTCGTCGGTTTTTTTGTTTATTACTTGAATAGTTTTTGAATACCCATCAAACAATTTAAACATTGCCTTTAAAGTAGCCATTATCTTCTTCGGCCTCCTCTCCGGCCTCCTCTCCGGCCTTTGCTACGGGCGGCTTTTATTTTGGCAGCTTCCCTTTTTTCATCTTCTATCCGAAGCTGGATGCTGCCATAAACAAATGCCTTCTCCCTATCGCTCATTTCTGCCAGGGTAGAAGGCAAAATATGAAGCTTTTGCAGGGCGAAGTGAGCCAGATTAAACTCCGGATCGCCCTGCTTTATCAGTTTTTTGCTTCCTCAATGAGGTCGTTTATGTCCTCATCCAGCCCTGACAGTTCCTGAACCGCCTGAGCCAATTCCGCAAACTCACCAGCTAACAGCATTGTCTTCAGAAGCTCAACTTCTCCTAACACGCCATAAGCTTTCTGCAGCTCCGCATTTTTTAAATCCGGGAACACAACTGCAGCAGCTGTTAATTCGTGAATATATCCGGTTCTGTCAAAAGTTTCATTGCCTTTTTTATCTTTTTTTGTGTACTTTTTTATCAACTGTTCGTTTTCTTTCTGAGTAATCGGCCTAATTATAAAAGGAACAGGCTTACCATCCTCCTGAAACCTATTAGAAACGATTACTTCCTTATTTTCAACTTTAATAGGATTTAAAAATGCTTTTAAACTACTCATAATATCCCTCCCAATAAATATTTTTTCAATAAAAATAGCACCTACATTAAAGCAGGTGCATAAACTCCATAATCTATTATTAATTAAAACAATGTTGCAATTATAGCCTTGTATACTTTATCGTTAACCTCTATGAGACTTTTCTTGCCATCCTTAAATTGTATCGCAATTTGGTACGTTCCTTTGTTTTTAGCGCTTAAGCCACCTGCCAACATTCCAACAGGTCCCAATAAAGCTCCTCCTATAAGGCCGCGCGCAACACCACTAGATACACTTTTTCTATGTTCTTCAGTTATTATTTCGTATGATTCAACAGTACTTTTATCAAGGTATAACGGCTTTAGGATAGACGTTGTTATAAATGCTTTTCCTGCTGCGCATCCAATCCCAAGCCCTTTATAGTCTCCAGCTATTACGCTATTGACCATGCTAAATCCCCCTTGTAAATATATTCCTTTTTTATTCTAATTTATATTAAATATGTTTACAAGGGGGAGAAGTTATTTATCGGTAATTTTCCGGCAGTTTAAAGCTTTCGAGAATCTCGATATCGTCAAATGTAAAGTCAGTATCAAAGGTTATCGGGTCATCAGACTGATCGTCCAGTGTTGTCACCGGAATGGTTGCCAGAATCACGTTCAACAGCACAACTTCCTGCCTGCCGACCGTTGATTGCGGATCTTCGTTTTTTACCTGGATTTTCAGACCCCTGTAGTTGCCGGTCCGCAAATACTGGATGGCCTGGTTCAGCATCTGGCTGTTCATGAAATACATTGTCATGGACCCTGTACCTGTTGCTCCGACAACCTTGTGCTGGGTCATCCTATGGCCCAGCATTCTGCGCTCTTGAACAATCAGGTCGATCTGGGCAGTCAAAGCCGATATTTCAAATAGTTCTCTGTTTTGGCCATTTATGGTGATATAAGCCTTCCCCTCATGGGAAGAAATAGTATCCGATAGCCTAACATAATTCTCAGCCATATATCAATCCCTCCATTAAGACAAATTAATGGTAATGTAGATCTTCTCAACGCTGTCTACTGGCTGGATATAACAGTCAATGACTACTGCATCAGGATCATTCCCAGGAGATACGGTTATATCCTCAGGGGTAAAGTTCTGTATAGCATTCAACCTCTGGAGCTCATTGAAGTACTCAATCAACGTAGCTCGCAATAAGGACCTACCATCTTCATTATTGTTTACTTTACCAACATAGTTGCTCTCAAATATTTCAACGATGTCATTGTTGATGCCGTCAAGGGTGCGAATAACTCTGTTCTTCGTAAACGCTTTTCCTTTCTCTGGAGTAATGCTGGTTAAGGAGTTTATGTCGTAAACAGCAGTCACATTTTGAGCCGAATCCACTTTGAATATAAACCTCCCAGCCTTTATCGCTTCTTCCATCTCCGATTTCGTCATCCTTGGTATCACATCAACAGCGCCAACGTATTTCTTACCAGTGTTGGATTGATTGATATTGGCTCCAGCAGTAACACCAGCCACCCATGCGGTGGTTTGTGCAGGAGTTAGCTCAGTCCCATCTATCAGTTTAACACCTTGTGTCACGTTAATTATTCCTTCATAATCCCCATCATAATTCGCTAATACTGCTTGTATCTTCATTCCTTCGTCATCACGCATAGCCTTAACCCAAGTAGCAATCTCTTGCTTCCTTGATTCATATTCCGCCCCATCATACGGATAGCACAGTGTATTAAATTTCTCTGTTCTTAGCTTTTCTAATGCTTCGGTAACACTTGTATGGTCTTGTCCAAGATTATATATAAGCACCGTCTGGGCGCCTTTAAGGGCCTCATTTACTAGTAATTTGTCATCATCAGTTGCTCCTTCCGGATATTCGCTTTGATCTGTTGCAGTTATCCTGTATATCTCCCCTGCATTGCCTACACTCATTTCCTGCAACAAAACGACAATGCCCCTATCTCCTGGAGTTATGGAAAGAGGGGCATTTGTCAAAAAATTGATATAAGCACCAGGCAATATTTTGTTTTGACTAGTCCAAGTTCCACCCATATTATCACTCCTTTATATTCGTATTTGTAGTTTGTTTTGCATTTTTGTAAATTCCTCTATCTTCATCTCTGAATAACTAACATCAAAGGTTATATGCAGCACATTGTCGGTGATATTAGCCTGCAAGTTCCTTGCCCTAAATGTATCCAGTAAGTCAAAGGCCCGAAGCAGATTCACCATTACTGCTTGGCAATCTGATTTTATCTCGTTCTTCTTTTTATCGCTGAAATAAGCAACGTCAAAGCTAACTGTGCTGTTATACTTATCCGCTAACCTTTTTCCATAACTTTGTTCAATTACGGTAACCAAGAAAGAGGGTGTTTTGAAATTTTGAGGGATATCTTCATCGTAGATAGTAGCTTCAGGATACAGTTCCAATATTTTTTGTGCTATGGCCTGTTTTATATCACTTATCATGTTTCCTGTTCACCCTCTCCACTTCTTCCCTAAAATATCGCACCAAGGCTTTATCCACTCTGTTAACTGCTTTCTCCAAAATAAACTTGCCTTTTACCCAACCCTTTGTTACTCCACCTTGAACAATTCTGTGCCCGTAATTCACATAACTTGCATAGTCTGCCGAATTGACCAATTCCTTTTCTATACCTTGTGAGGTCTTTTTAGTGGGCATAACATGCCAACTCTTTCTTAGGAATCCTCCTACTCTTGGTGTTCCAATAGTAAATCTAACGTGTTTACCATCCCTTGTGGTAAACTCTACTACATTGCCATTATATTTCCCTACAGGAGTATTTCTCCTAGCCCATGCAGCACCAAGATTGACTGCTTTATTTAGTACCCTCTTATCAATCTCGGATATATCGTCCAGCATGGCCCGCAGCTCTTTCCGGTACTTGTCAATAAACGCTTTGTTCCTCCGGTAGTTGCTACTCATGCCGTATCCTCTCGTTTCACGGAAAACTCCTGGTGAGTGCTGTATGGGAAGCCTTCACCTACGGTCAGTGTCACCTGCTTGCCGTTCCGCTGAGTTACGACCACCTCATCACCTTCTTGAAGGTCCACATCTGGACCGCAAAACAAAGTGTGAGAAGTTATCAATGTGGGCACACTGTCTTCTCCCGTGTTAACCAGTTGGCCTTTACTGTAATGGCATTTGACGTTTCTATAAAGTAGCTCTTTCTTCTGCTTCGTGAAACCGCCTTCTACAACTTCAACCCAACGATATATATCCATCCGATCCTTCCAGAACCTTTGCAGTACACTCATCTCCGTAACCTCCGGAATCGCATTAGCGCCTTCTTGTCCTTATCGGATAGGCCATAAATCGTCTCCCTTGAAACTTCATTTGTATTGTAAGTTATAGATACATCACCTTCTCTGATGGATTGAACGTCAAACACCGTGTTGCTGTTTTCAGCCTCGTAATCGATGATAGCTTTTACCTTTCTGCGTATAAATGGTTCCAACTCTGCAGGTGGTTCCATTAGGTTGCAAAAGTTGAGGACCTCTTGAATAACATCGGTAATAGTTAAGTCTCTGCTGTCATCTTCGATTTTTAGATTAGCCTTTACCAATGCAACCATTTCCTCAACCGTCATACTATCACACCCTTTAAAAGAAGAAGGCCGCTATCTAGCAGCCTTCTTTTCATCCTTTTTCTGACTATTTGTTTTTTCTTGCTCATCGATCACTTCTTTAAAACCTTTGGACAGGAGTTTCTTCCTTTCCTGCTCCGTTGTTACAACTTTCACTACATTCAATTTTTCAAGTTTATACACCGAATATCACCCCTTAAGCTAAGGCTTCTTTGATATTGACACGGATTGCCTTGAACTGATTGTCTTTTATCCACAGGTCATGGTATTTCCTGTAGTCAATCTTCCAGGCATCAGCTTTCTGGTTCTGTTCGGGTGTGAATATTCTTATATTGTCGGTTTTAGATACCGCTATTGGTGCGGTTCTGGGGCATATGATCCAGTTAATGTTTTTAGCATCTTCAGCAGGTGTAAATCCACCTGCTTCCTGGCCTGCGGTTTTGCCATCATAGAATACATATTTTGTCTTCATTCGTGCGGAAGGCACTTTGATTATTGGGTTGTTATCAATAGCCCTCACCGAGGTTTTAATATCCCCCTGAGTGAAATCAATAACCGATAACGTTTTACTTAACTCTGTGGAATTCTCCAGTATTGCAGCAACCTGCATGTTCATGATAATGACCAGAGGAATTTCACCGGCCACATCATATATTGCATAGATATCTTCCTTCAGTTTCTTGAGTATGTCAGATTCTGAAGGAGTATAGCCACCAACTGCTGCGCCTTTCTCTATAGCTTGGCTTGCAATGCTGGAATACCTGTAAGCATCGATTTCAGGAATAACCTTTGTCCTCTGGAATTCTCCCATGACGTTAGCTGCAGTCGCAACGAAATTGGTTTCGTCTACATCCATCCGGTCAAGCATGAAGGTTCTGCCCCTGTCCATGGTCATAATCTTTGTCTCGTACGTTAAGTTTACCGAACCTTCTACAAATCCATTAGCCCGGTCGTAATCCCCTAAAGCGTCCATTTCAATAACAGGGATTTTTACCTCATTGCCACCGTTATACTTTACAAGGCCCGCATTATCTTCCATCCATCCGGATGTAGCCTGGGCTACTACCTGTTTGTCAAGCTCCTGCTGAAAGATTTTTGCATATTCAAGTACATTAGGCATACTTTAACACTCTCCTTTCTTAAAATCCAAGATTTTGCCTTATGGTTTCTGCTATTTGCTGCATCTTTCCATCGGTGGGACTATCCCCGGCATTGTTCGGGGTATGCCCACTCAAAGGCTGCTCAAAAAGGTCCTTATAGTTTTCCCTCAAGGTTTTAAGCTGTTCATCTAATCCTTCAACAGTGCCGTCTTCCTTTAAAGTGAGTTTATTTTTGTCAAATTTACTTATTAAAAGGTCCTCATATTTAACTCTGTGTTCTTTTAAAGCCAACTTAATAGCATTGTCGAGGGCCATATTCCTGATTTTAGCTTCATAATCAGATACAGCTTTTTTATTTGCTTCCTGAAGTTCCTTGATAGTCTTCTCCAGTTCTTCGTTGCCTTTGACTTTTTCCTGCAGGTCTTTAAGTTGTTTGTCCCGATCTTTCAGTTGATTTTCCAGGTCTTTTTTGGCATTATTGACCTCATCAAAACGAGCCTTTGGAATATATCCCTTAAGTTCTTCTTTATGAGCAGCCAAAACCTTGTCAGCTAGTTCCTCTGATAATCCCATTTCCATTAATTGTTCTTTTGTCATAATACTCATCTCTCCTTTCATCTTCACTTTTTAACCCGGTCGTGTCCGGTGATGTCTTTGCAGTTAACGCCCGAAATACCAAAGAGGCGAAATAAAAAAAAGATATCTGAACAGGATATCTCAATGTTATGATAATATTTCCCTGAAGGGAGGTGTAAACAATGTTAAATGAAAATGCTGCTAAAACTCTTGAAAAAAATGTTCTAGAACGTATCAATAAAATATACCCATCTGAATCTTCATTAGCTCGTGAAATTGCCCGAATTTCAGTACAAGCCGCGATAATTACCTTGCAAGAATACGAGAAACTAAACATTAATAAGTAATAGTCGCGGCTAAACTAATCTCTTTTATAAGAATTTCCTTAATTTTGTTCGCTATCTCTTCTGCGGAAGGTTGTTTTGGAATACATTTCTCCAAAGCAACCATTCTTTTTTCTAGCTCTTCTACTTTCTGCTCTAATGTCACTTCTCTCACCTCACTTTTCCCCGATAATACTTTAAGGATATAACTTATATACTCATCCTCTGCTAGTAAAACCTTAATAACTGTTTCTTTGTCAACTCTAGTTTTTTCTGCGATGTACTGAATACACTCTTCGCTTCTATGCTGATTTTCCATATGTATACATCTCCTTGTTCTTATTTAGGCATAATAAAAGCACCTGGTTTCCCAGATGTTTACCGATGAGTAGGTATAAAAATACCACCTACCATAATTCCTGATAGGCGGTATTACAGTTCAGACAATAAATCTAAGATGCTTTCACAAATCCTTCCTTCTTCGTTCGGTTCATAATTTTCGTCTAAACAATGGAGCGTATAATAGTCACCGACTTTTTCCTCTAATTCAGCGCATTCATCATCGGAAAGGTCTTGTATTAAATCATAATTTAAACCAAGCTTTTTTATTATCTTCAACTGTTCTTCATTAAATTTAATCACCATTCCTATTCACTCCAAACTTTCTTCTCGTACTAGTTCCTGTTCTCCACAGGGTAGCTATAACCCCCGTCTCCGGATTCACATTAACTGTAGCGTACGAACCGATAAACCTTTGACTCTTTCTTTCTTGGTCATCTACCTTTATTTTACCAATTTTCAATGGGTTCATCAACGCATCTCTTATACCTTCTAATGGTACTTTTCTCATAATTGCTTGTTCAATTGCATGTTTCGATGCGCCCACTATCTCAATACCATTGCTTGTTTTTAAACCCACAATCTTTTCATTGAATTCTTTTTCTGTTTCACCAGTAATATAAAAATCGTACCACTGTTCATATGTCATATTTGCTGGAACTTCATAACTTCTACCTGTTACCGGATCACGCGCAACCCTTGTACCTACCTCAGCATCCTCATAATATGGCACTGTTGTGGTCCTACAAAATGGATGATATGGAGGATAATTTACTCCCACTGTCGCCTCATCCACATCATATATTTTGCCATCCTCACTTCGGCATATATCCGAGGTCCTCATATCCAATGTGGCCACAATCTGGTACTTCTTTACGCCATCTTCTTTATAAGCCGCCAAGGTCCCCTGCTCAATAATAAAGCTGCTCTCTGTATGGAGCAGCCTGTATGCCTCATATTCCTTTGTTTTAAATTTTCTTGCAAAATCTTCTGCCAGGGTTTGAGGATTTCGCCCCTGGACCAACATTGTAGTTATTGACTCTGTTAGCTGTTGCAGCATATGGTTCTTTTGCTTCCATATCCGGCTTGAAAAGTCCGCGCCATTAAATGGGTACCTGATTAATTCATCTATAGTTCTGGGATTTATTTGCGCAAATTCCTGGTGAAAACCCCTATACTGGTCAATGTTGAACCATGTCCTGTAATATGAATCTTTATATACTTCCTTTAAAGTCTCTTCTCCCTTGTATTGATAATCTATAGCATACAAACGTTGGAGTATTGCATCAATTTGCTTTTCAAGCGCCTGATACCGGGTTATCCTTGCCTTTATTGACATATTGTTAAGTTCAAGGTTATATTCACCCATGTGTTGATTAACCTTTGCTATAAATTCTTCCAGTTCCCCTATTTCTGCTTTTTCAAGCCGTCTTTGCGCTTCTGCAAACGATACTTTATTTTCTTTCGCATACCGTATGTAGAAATCATTAATTACACTATGAATTTCTTTTTTAGCTTGCTCGAATGCTTTTTTAAGTTCTTTGTAGTAATCGTTGACTTTCTTCTCTCCAGCCAGATAAATTCGTTTCTGTCTTTCTTCCCAGTATTTCATATTGTTTTTACTCAATGAGATCACCTACTTCATCATCCTTCATCACCTGCTTCAAACATTGGCGGTTCCTCTGATTTTCTTTCTTTCTCAATCTGCTTTAATTCTTCTTCTACATCAGACACCCATGGATGATTTGCAAGGATAGTCTCATCGCTAATAATGCCTTTACTGTTAACACAATTATTGATAGTTTCAGTTTCATTAATCTGTATATCTCTATTGAAAATTAGCTCTACATTTTCATTCTCGTAATTTCCCTGACCGTTTTCTGCGAGATATCTGTTTACAAAATACAAAAGCTGATTAAATGACTGTCTAAATTCTACTTCCAAGTGATTGCATTTTAAATCCAGCCCACTATATAAAAACTTCAATGCTGTCCCACTGGGAGAATTACCATATTTGTCAAGGTCCTTGGGCACACCTTGGCCAAACTCATTTATATCCCGCTTTAATTGTTCGAAATGTTCCTTTGCTGCCTGAATATCTATTTTCGGTGTTAGTGTATCAACTCCACCATGCTCTGGATCATCTATTTTTATAGCCCGGTAGTAATTAAGGTCTTTCATGAAATCAGATAAATTTTCTCCGCCATAGCCTTTTAAAACATAGATAAGATTTTTTGTTTCTTCAATGAAATTATCTATTTCACTCCGTGACTTATCGTAAGCGTCCACAAGCGATTTAATGAATTTAACATCCGGATATTCAAGATGGTTATTCTTCCAGGCAATAAAAGGCACTTTCCCCCAACTTCGGCCTTCTTCCCCTTTTTTATAGTGTAGTATGGGCCCTCCTTCATATTGCTCTATATCCGGGATAAGATGGTCATTATCGAGAACATAAAAATAAACCTCTTTATCCGTGTAATATTCCACGCGAGTGATCTGCTTCTTTTCCTTGCCTTCATAAACTGTCTGCACATAATATCTAATCATGCCATAAAGTTCAGTGTGAGTGTTATCTTTCCAGAGTGGAACGCACTGTTCAGCAGGAATTATCATCATTCCAAATTTGCCCTGCTCATTTATGTAAACTTGTAACCATGCTATGCCTTTATTCGACGCTTCATATCCGAGCCTGGTAAGGGTGTATTGAAAATATTTACCCAAGACGTTTTTAACTTTCTCAATATATTCTTTATTGTCGCACTTCAGCGAATAATCCTTTGTAAGCAGATATCCTATTTTTTCATCCACAAGGTTTTTAACAAAACCATGGGCCAACCTATTGTTTGCTTTTGACCTATCTTCAATGTCTCCGCTCTCTGTATGGCGTACTATACGCCTGTTAAGGATGTCATTTTCGCACCGGTAATATCTATCGCCAATAACCATCCAGGCCCTTCTATCGGATGCCTGGAACTCTTTGATTTCGTTATATAAAATTTCTTCTACAGTCATCATGTTTATATCATTGCGGAATAAGTCTTTAAAATTCCTGAAATTAAAAAGATTAAGCAGCAACCCTTAATCACCTTCTTCACTTTAGAATTGATAGCCCTCCTGACTTCATATCATCTTCCAGGGCATATCTGACAGCATCGATCGTATGGTTATTTTTATCCGGAAATTCGGCCTTAAAATTGCCGTTATTATCTTTTTCAAGCTCATAGTTTACAAACTCTCGGGGTGTTAAAATAAAATTGTGTCTGGTGTATAATAAAATCACAAAGGAGGCTGGTAATTATGGATAAAAATACCTATTATGAAACAGTCAAAAATATGGCGGTTGAAAAAGTATTAAACCAGTATTGCTCTGATTCAGATCCATCACGCCCTGCCCTCAAAAAGTTGCTGGAGGATTTGCTCGACTGGTTTATGTTGTCTGAACGCCAAATCTATCTCTTGAAAAACGAGAACGACAAAGGCAACGGCTTTTATGATAGAAAACTTGGTACACCTATGGGTAACCTGGACATCTCTGTCCCAAGAACTCGCACTGGCGATTTCAGACCCCACATCCTACCTGAACCGTATAAAAGGGTGGATGAATCCTATACAGACCTTCTTATGTCCCTTGTTGTCAACGGTTATTCAGAATCTTCTCTCTTAAATACCCTCAAAAGCCTCAACCTTCCTTACTCTGATGATGAACTCAACAAAATCAAAGATGACCTAAAAAGTGAATTAGACCTTTTCAAACAACGGGAATTACCCGAATCGGTGTTTGCTTTATTAATCGATGCTTATCATTGTGAGATAAAAGACGGCTCAAAAGTGAAGAAAGCCGCATGCTACATAATCCTTGGCGTTGATATGGAAGGTAAGAAAGACATCTTTGGCCTTTACACCTTCTTCGGCAAAGAAAACAGAGCCGATTGGAACAAGGTCTTTGAAGACTTGATAAACCGCGGTCTTAAACGAGTTTTAGTGGTTGTAAGTGATGATTTCCCAGGTATTATCGAGACCGTCAAAGCTGTATATCCATATGCTGATCATCAGCTCTGTTTTGTACACCTTCAGAGAAATATCCGCAAATACATGACCAAAGCTGATGCCGCAGAATTCAATAAAGAACTCGATAAAATAAAATTTGCTTCTTCCTTTGATGAAGCTGTTCAAAAGTTTTATGACCTTTGCAGTAAATTTAAGAGTAAATATAGCCGATATATGAACATTCTCATGGAGAAAGCAGAACATTATATGGCTTTCATTAAATACCCCGAATCCTTGAGGAAGCATGTTTATACTACCAACAGTGTAGAGAGTATCAACAGTCTAGTTGAAAAAATTCGGATAAGATCGGGTGGTTACTTTAACTCTGTCGAAGTATTGGAAATTAACATATATTTACAGAGGGAGAACTTGAGGCGGACAAAATGGAAAAAAGCGGTACCAATGATAAATGCTCACATTTATGAAATACAACAAATTTTCCAGTTACGTTACTTTAATCAGACACAAAATTCTTGACAACTCTCCATGACGCGAGTGAGGAATTCCAGAACCTCATTTTGTGAGGCGATGCGCTCGGATTCTTTTTGCTTCATCCTCTCTTCAATGTATTTCCTAACGTTAGCATTTGTTAGCAATCTTGAAGCGTTAACTCTAGCCGCAGCATCCGATTTAACTCTATATCCTGCCCTTTTGTAGCTTTCAGTCGCATTTAACGTTTCAATGTAATAATCGCAAAATGCTTTCTGCTTTTCCGTGAGCTTCACATCACCTCACCTGCCTTAAAAATGTGCATGAAAAAAGAGCCCAAAGGCTTTATCTTCGACAACAAAGCCCGGCGGGGCAACCGGGCTGGAGGAGAGGAAGCATATATACATCAAAAGCAGCCCAAACCAGGCTGCTTGGAATGCTCGATATAATTTTTCATCATAAATCATATCACAGAAAAAACGGACATAGCGGACAACTTTAGCCCTTGGCTAAAAACCTTTCAGCTGCTTTTCTCACACTGTCCGCCGTATTATTGCCTCCTATGCTTGCTGCTACTTGCTCCCAAGTAAGCCCGTTAATATACCTTAATGTTAGTATCTGCCGCATTAAACTATCCTCTATGCTTCCTATATACTCATTCGCTTGTTCCACAAGATCCATTAATTCCTCTATTCTTCTTCTAAGCATTCTTTGCAATCTTTTCAGTCTGCGATTATAGTCCTTGTAATCTATCCCAGTTATTTTTATATTGCGTTCTATGTAAGGGAAATAAGGAGTCGAGCCTTTCACGGTATCTGTTGTAACAACATAATCCAAGTTTTCTACTTGTTTTTTCAGCATTTCTATTTCGCTTTTGAGGTGTTTTATTTGCTTCAGTTCCTTCTTTGTTATTTTTTTAGTCATACCAGCGCCTCATCCCCTTCCCCTGGAAGCAGCCCACCACGGCCAGGTCTAGGAGGCTCTTGCATAAGTTTTTCTAAAACTCTTGTCGAGATGGTTTCTAATTGTGTATATAAATCTACAAAAGGCTTGAATACCTTCTGCTCCAATTGAACAAGAGCTAGATAAAGCGGATTTGATAATTTACATAACGAAAAAAATGTTTCAGGATCCGTCTCAAAAATGTATTCCCCTATCGTGATGAATGGTTCAGAGTATTCTCTCTGAATATAGGTGTATTTCACATTCACCCCTCCCACAAAGTAAAAGAGGCACCCCAACAGCTTTTGTTTCGCTGTCGAAGTGCCTCCGGTTTTCCGGTCAGCAGTAACTCTAATACACGATGTGAAAAGCTATTTATTAACAATAATTCCCTCTATCTGATTTAAATCAATATACACTATTTCTTTTTCCCCCTTTTTTCTTTTCACTCTCCGTTCTATTTCAATCTCTCTTATTTGCCCAAATCCATTTCTTTTTACTGTGATTTCTTCGCAATCAAAATAGAGTTTGCTCTATTTTATTTCCACTTCGCATATAAATTATCACTTTACTCATAACTTCACCTTCTCCATTTTTATAATCCAGCATATGGGATATAATATATCCCACCACATTTTGGACATTTGTAATAATCAGTACCATCAATCTCTTGATATGCATATTCAAAATACTCGTCTTGTTCGCAGTTGTAACAGTTCCACCAGTGGCATCGCTCTTGCAGTATTTCCTGTATCGTCAATATTTTAGTAGGCAGATTTGTTTTCTTTATTTTATTATTTTCATCCCTTACACAATGGCATTTAAGGTCTATATAGCTATCTATATACAAAGCAATAGATGCATCATTCAATGCGAGTTTCTTCGCTATTTTCAAATTGGGGGCAGATATAAAAGTTCCTCCCATATCTTCATCAACATAAGCAAAATATATTTTATTCATCTTTCTCTCCTCCTAAAGTTTTATCTTCTCCGTCGCCCGCTCCACCATCACGGGCAAGCCATCTTGCACCTTTATAAGTATTTCGCCATACCCAAGCCGCCGGATGAATTCCAGCAGCTTAAGCTCTTTCTCGTGCAACTTCCGTGATCTCGGTGTCTCTATTGACAATTGCATCATTTCCCACCTCTCCATTCTTCCTTCTCCCTATGCTTACAATCTGGGCTAGATATGATGTCCTTATTAGTCAGAATGTTCATGCCGCCGCCATATCCGCAGAATATATATGCCCGTGCCTCTCTGTGTGAGATAGAGCCTCCTGGTCTGACTATTCTATACTTACAAGTCCAGCACGTATTGCAATTTTCCCATTCCTTCTTAGTCATCCCAGTCCCTCCTAAAATGCTTTCCCGTATTATTTTGCTTCTCCTGTATCACCGCAATGTCCCCTCTCTTCTAACCATATTCCACCTTCCCATTCACGGTATAATTCAATCCAGTCACTTAATCGCATTGTTACCAACCATTCGCAATGGTTTTTCCGATGAAATACTGCTGGCTTTTCTCCTTCTTTTGCATCATTTACTGCTTGTGCTATAGCCTCATATATATTCAGTCGTTCTTGCCTTTTGCACTCAATATGTATATGTGGTAAGCCAACTACATCTTTCCCCTCTATTCCTGAATACTGTTGACCACGCCGGCAGTTGTAGCCATATTCTCGAAGTTTCTTTGCTAATTCTAACTCTCCCCTTTTCCCTTTTCTTTTGACATTCACAATTACACCATCTCCACTATTTTATTTTTTCTTTTCTATAGTCAGCTCCCATTATTTTTACACCCCGGCACATTTCAATTATTCTTGACACTATCGCTCCCCCGCATGTTTCTAACCTTTTCTCAATTTCTTCAACCCCAAGGTTGCTCGTAACTATTATAGGTTTATAGTTTTCGTAGCGCTCGTTTATAACGTTATAAAGCTTTTCTTCCACCCATGGCGTTGGTTTTTCTTTGCCGAGATCATCTATCACCAGTAGATCCACATCATACAGTTCTTTTAAGATCTGTGTTTCCTCATACTCGCTGTCATCGCTATATGCAAAACGCAACCGTCCAAGAAGTGTTGTCACATTGCCGAAAATTACGGTGCCTTTTAAGTTTTGAATGAGATAATTAGTTATTGCTGCAGCTAAGTGGGTTTTGCCTACACCATACCCACCAGTAATAAAGAGCCCTTCTCCCTTTTCTTTGTACCTGCCAAAATTTTGCGCGTAGTCTAATGCTATTTCAAAAGCTTTCCTGTTGTAGTCCCTAATCTCAAATGCTTCAAATGTTCGATCTCTGAATCTTTTACCAAGCCTGCTCTGGTCAAAAAGCCGCTCAATTTTTCTCATCCGCTGGCGTAATTCTTCCTCCTGTTGTCTTTTGAGTTGTTCTTGATATAGCCGTTCGCGCTTTGCCACTGCACCAGGGCAATCACATTGCTCCAAGTGAGAACCGAACAGTCGTCCAAATAAAGAGTACGCTTTATGTTTTAGCATCCTCCCACAATAAGGGCAGGGTTCAGGCTCATACCTTGGATCGTCCACCAGTCCTCCATCAACCTCGTCATTCGTAGAATTTATCGTAAGTGCTTGTTGACTTGCTCTTTTCATCACTTCGTCTATACTGAGAATTTCGCCCATCAGAATATCCTCCCATAACTTTGTTGTCATATGTGCCTTCTAGGACCTTAACCATGTTGTTGTAGATTATAAGCCAATCAAAGTTACATCCCGTCCATTTTCCGCTCCGCCCCGTCAGAAAGTCGCTTTCTTCAGCACGGCGGAATACCTCTTCAAATTTCGTTAAGTCGCCCTTGAAGTTCTTCCACGCCACCCGAATATGTCTTCGCCGTTTTTCGGTGATTTGTTCTACTTTAGGCAGTGAAACACAGATACTGTTGTACATCTCAACGATACGCTGATATGGAATCTTCTCTTTTTGTTGTTGATGTAGGTTTGACGAGGGTGAGTCGGCATCAGCCGACACTATCTCGTTAGAGATAGAATTATTATTTATATCTGTTTCTGTTTCTTGTTTATGTTTATATATGTCTGCACTTTTTACTGTAGTTTTTACTGTAGGATATACTGTATCTTGCACTGCACTAAACACTTCATTATTTACACTGTATTTTTTACAGTGTATTTTTTTAAGTATTTCTTCTACTGAAAAAAGTTTGTACTTTGTCGGCTGTCCTTTCTTCCCCGGCTTAAAATCAATTAGCCCTGCCTGTTTTAGTCTGTTTCTTGCTTCGATTAGCGTTTTTTCTGATGAGGCCCCGATTTTGGCCATCAAAGCCTGATTGGTCACGGACAACCATTCAGCCCAACCAGCCCTGTTGCATAGTACAAAAAGTTTGTACCATAACAACTGCGCTGTTGTCGGCAAGTGGTTAATCTCCAACCAATCTTCGAAGGCCTCGATTTCCTTTATATAGTTCATACATTTGCACCGCCTTGCGCTCATTTCAATTCTTCCAAGTCTGGGACTAAGATAATGTCTCCCTCTTTAAGCTCGTGTGCCTTTATTCCTGACAGCTCTATTAATTCGTGCACTATCTCTCGGATATCGGCTCGCGGTCTGTATCCCGCCTCCTGGAGCTCCCTTGCAATGTGCCAGTATGTATCGCCGTATCCTACTCGGTACGGTTTGTACGATACTTGCTCGCTTCCCTGGCGTAGTATAAAAAGTGCAACAATTGCCGATAATACAACTAATACGAAAACTATGAATCTCGTCTTATTTTTGATACGGAGCCGCCGCTTTGGCGGCTCGTATCTTCTATATAGGAGCTCATTTTGACTCCTCCTCTAAACATTTTTTGCAACGATTCATTTCATCGAACTTTGTCAAAAAAACAATCCTCCCATATTTAATCCTCCTGTTCTTGATTTTCCTGATTTTCCTGATCGTCAGTGGCCTCATACTCTACTTCAATACCCTGAACCTCAGTCATATCTTCTGCAATCTCTGTCTTGATAGTTTCGTCCTGTGCTATCTGGGTGGCAAACTCTACACTCTTTGGTGCGTATTTAAGTAGTTGTTTAAGCACTGTCTTTTTTGCCATACTATCAAAATCAGTATTCCATGGACTGAATTTACCTTGCTTTGCAGATGGCGAATATTTATCTCGATGCCTTTCAATTTGCTGCCTACTCATTACAACGAATCCATGCCCACCGTTTTTAAGTTTGTATACCGCGTAATAGTAAATTGGTTCGCCTTCAGGGTCTGGCGCTGGTTTATGGACTAACTTCTCGTTAAGTCCATATTCATATTCGAATTCGTCGTTCGCATATACAGGCATAGCATATATACTTTGATATTCTCCGGTTCTATATGCTAATGTAAGCATGCCCTGGTAACCTAATTGGAATTGAACTTCTTTGCCGTATGGAATTAGATATGCTTGTCCTAGTGGAGTATTTGGCTCTAATCCTAATTGAGCTGATTGCATAAGCGCAGCTATAAAACTTATCGGTTCGCACGCCTGTAGTTTAGGCGTATTTCTTACTGCTGTCATAGCAATTCTTGCAAAGCGTTCTGGGCTTATTTGCTTGGGTAATGCTCTTTTGATTTCAGGTTCCATTTTTCTGATTAAATCAAATACAGTATTTCCGGTTTTAGCTGGTGTTTTTGCCTTTTCTGCCAACTTATTTTTTAGTTCTGTTTGATTAACAGTTGTCATCTTTTTCTCCTCCTTTACTTTATTTCAAATCTTCTATATGAACTTTCTTTCACAAATTTCTGATATATTTCCGGATGCGCTGCTTTGAGGGCCTTGCTGTCCAATCTATTGCTTCGAACCGTTTTCCAGATAACTATTCTATCCCCCACTTTGCCTGTTTCGTACTTTCCCAGCAGCGCCTTTAACTTGTTGGCAGCTTCTTCTTTCTTTTGCACTGCTGCCTTTTCTTCCGCACAAGCGATTTCATACTCGTCAATAAGTGTCTGAGCTTCTATAGGAAGAACAATTTCCGTGTCAGTGTCACTTTCTGGATAAAGCAGTTTTAATATTTCTGAACTGGATTCAGATCCATCTACAGCTGGAGGAGTTCTGTTCTCTACCATCTTCCAAAAATCTGACTCAATCTGTATTAGATAAGAAATAATATCATCGTCCCGTTCTATATACTTATATACAAACTTGTTTCCACCTATAAGAGCTGCTATCCACCAGCCTTTATATCCCGTTACCGCCATATAGTGTTGGCATTGAAGAATATATTGCTCCGGGACCTTATCATCTTTCCAATCATCTTTGCCATACTCACTGACTGTTTTACATTCAAGTCCAACTTTCTCTCCTATTAGTTCCCTATCGATATTTGCAATCATAAATGTATATTTGGGATGTTGCAGTATTGCATTTCTACGTCGTACTTTTTTGCCAGTTCTATTACTGAATTCTTTTGCTACTATATCTTCTAACACTCTTCCCCAATACATCATTTCATTGTCTTCCTGATCTGGCAATTCTCCAATTTTATCTAAATACACTTCAATAGGACTTTTCCAAGGATTTAAACCAGCAATAGCAGCCGCATCGGAGCCGCCTATGCCTCGCCTGCGGAGCTCAAGCCATTGCTCCCTTGGCATGTCCAGGGTTTTGGCAAGTTCTACTGCTGACATGATATCTTCTCCTTTCTTGACACTATATTTTTCAACTGATACAATGAAACTGGATATTTTACATGAGTTTGATGTTTTTATCCGGAGTTTTCTTTTCCGTGACAACCAGCTTCGTTAGGTCGATTGACCCGCGCTGGTTCTTTTTGTGCAGTTTTTCGTATGTCCGGATGTAAAGGATTGATGCCACAACAAAACCGACAAGAACACCGATGATACCAAGCCACGGGATTTCATACATGCTCTTTTCCCTCCTTCCTTTTTTTCGGGTATTTAACTTTCGTAGTGGTTTGTCCATTAATTTCAATCATCTTGCTATGCAATGTGGTTGTAATCCCATCGTGTTTGACCTCAAAAACGTTACAATTTATCGTGACAACATGAGTCACCCAGTTCTTACCATAGATACGCTGCTACTCTTTGCTGATCAAATAATATCCGTTTCTCTAATTCCTCGAGAGCGCTGAAACTGTCAATTGTCATACTGATTTCGATTTTTATTCCTTCTTTTTCGGGCCGTTCTGTGAGTTTCCGCTCCAGCTCGGCCACTTTTTTCTTCAGTCCCTCAACCTGCTGTTCTATTGCCTTTGCCACCTTTCTCACCTCCTCCTGACGCTATGAGTTTTCTCTTACCCCCAACCAATAGAGAAACCTCTGCTTCGGAATTATGTATTTGTTGCCAATTCTCTCGGCGGGAAACTTTTTGCTACGGAAAAGGTTGTAAACTTGATTCTTGTTCCACCCCAGAAAACGCTGAACATCCTTTGGGGTTAAAACGTTGGGGAGATCATCATACGGCGTTCCGGGCATTGATCTTGTCCTCCTTTCTTGTTGCAGTAACCTTTTAAGTTACTCCTTGGCAAAAAAAATTTCACAAGGATTATTAATGTTTAATATTTCTATCATTTTTTGAATTTCATCACTACCAAATACTCCTTTTTTCATCTTCTCGTAAAATGTTTTTGGAGCGATACCTATCCTTTCAGCAACCTGTTTTTGTGTAAGTCCATTTTTAGCTATTATTCCTTTCAATTCGTTTGTCTTTATCAAATCACTCCCTCCTTTCAGTAACTTATTAAGTTACTTTCATTATACCACGCAAAAGTAACTTGTCAAGATATTTTTGTATTTACAAATAACAATTTTGTGATATAATTAAGTTACTAATTACCAAATAAGAGGAGGAATAAACAAAATTGGCTATTGGTGATAGAATAAAAAAACTCAGAATAGAAAAAGGCATGACACAGGAAGAATTGGCCAAATATATTGATTCCACCAAACAAACAATTTACAAATATGAAAATAACATTGTGACTAATATTCCCTCTGATAAGATTGAAAAAATTGCAGAGGCATTAGGAACGACACCTTCTTATTTAATGGGCTGGAACGATACAGCTTCCAAAAATAATGTTAAAAAGCCCATCACTGTTGCCGCACATATTCCTGATGGCGTTGAACTTACTGAGGAAGATATAAAACAAATCAATGACTTCATACAGTTCATTATTTCAAAAAAGAAGGATCAAAAGTAAAGCAAAGGCGAGGCGATGTGTTTGCTTTATGAATTTCTTCTCATCAAGGCCGACAACGAAGGTATAAATGTATATGAAAAGGAAATCGGGAAATTAAAAGGATTATACTTTGACGGAAATATAATAATTAATTCTTCAATCGAAACAAATTCTGAAAAAGCCTGTATTTTAGCCGAAGAATTGGGACATCATTATACGACCCATGGAAATATATTGAACCAATGTAAAGTAGAAAACAGAAAACAGGAACGTCGGGCCCGCGCTTGGGCATACGAACGACTGGTAAGTTTGAATAGCCTGATAGAGGCATCTAAACATTGTATCAGAAATAGATTTGAGTTAGCTGAATTTTTGGGTGTATCCGAACGTTTTATTGATGAGGCAATTCAATATTACAAAGAAAAGTATGGTATTTGCCACAAAGTTGGAGATTACATAGTTTATTTTGAACCTTTAGGAGTTCTAAAAAAAGTACAAAAGGAGTGATGATATGGCTGAAAAGACCAAAAAAGCTCGTCGCGGTAGAAACGAAGGCTCCATAAGATGGGTCGAATCTAAAAAACTTTGGGAAGCTCGCTTTCCGGTAGGCATAAGGGAAGATGGTAAGACAAAATATAAAAGTATTTACGGAAAAAATAAAACAAAGCTTTTAGCTCAAATGAGAGATGCCCTCGCTGCCTTAGGCAAAGGAGAATATGTAGACGCTTCCAGTAAACCACTTATTACTTGGTGCAAAGAATGGTTTGAACTATATAAAAAACCTGATTTAAGAATTAATACAAGAGAGAAATACCTTACTTCCATTACTCGGTTACAGAGATATGATATTGCCAATATCCCGTTAAAAAATTTGAACCAGGAAATAATACAGACATTCTACAATAGATTAGCTGAAGATGGATTTAGTGAAGAAACCATAAAAGCAACGCATAGTCTTATAAATGGGGCCTTAGAAAAAGCGGAAGAATTAAAAATGGTTATAAAAAATGAAGCTCGGAAGTGCAAAATTCCAAAGGATGATATGCTGGGTGATGAAGCAGAAGAAAAAAATGCTAAAGCTTTAACAGAAGAAGAAGAAAAAGCATTTTTAGAGCAAGTCGGAAAAAGAAGCAAATACTACATGTATGCCGTTTTTATGCTAAATACAGGATTACGTCCTGGAGAGGCTCTCGCATTAACAAGAAAAGATATCAACATAAAAAACAAAACCGTGAAAGTAACAAAAACATATATTGAGAAAATAAAGAAAGTGCAAAATGCCCCGAAAACAAAATCAAGTTTTAGGACGGTACCAATACCTGATAATGTTTTGAATTTGTTAATTGAATATATGCTTAAACAACCAAATAAAGAGCCAAATGCACCGTTGTTTCAAACAAATAGTGGTAAACGACCGACAATGAGTTATCTCAGAAAAAGGTTTAAATTTGCCGGTGAAAAAGCTGGTGTTCCTTGGGTTAATCTTCATACCATGAGACATACTTACGCTTCAAAACTTTTTAAAAAGAAAATTGATATAAAAATAATAAGCCAATTACTTGGCCATAAAGATGTATCAACCACTTATGATATTTATATTCATTTTATTGATAATGTTGTTGAAGAATCCGTTAAGGTATTAAATGAAGGGCTGCCAGAAAAACTGCCAGAAAAAAATCAAAAACCAAAAGACAATATTACTCCTCTTAAAAAAGTTAGTACCCATTAAGTACCCATTAACAAACGGGAAAATTCAAAAATTAACGGGAAAATTCGGGAATAAATTTTTAAGGTTAAGGGCATAAAAAATCCTTCAAACGCTCCTTTTCTAAGCATTTGAAGGCTTTCAATTTTAAGCCCCCAATCGGAATCGAACCGATGACCTCATCCTTACCATGGATGCGCTCTACCTACTGAGCTATGAGGGCAAACATCTATATTATCTGCCACGTCTCTCTAACAGACAAAAATTATTCTAACATAAGACTGCGAATTTGTAAAGATATTTTGTTAATTTTGACTCATAGTATAAATTGCAATATTAAATGCCGTGAAAAATTTGGTAAATCCATTGCTTACTGGAATAAATTCTATACATCATACCGCCATTTCTATGGCTGACCTATAACCAAACATTCTTCTTGGATATTCATTAATCCATCTCTCTATACTTTTTATTTTTGCTTTACTTACTTTTGATATATCTGTTCCTTTTGGTATAAATCTTCTTATCAGTTTATTAATATTTTCGGGGTGTTAAAATAAAATTGTGTCTGGTGTATAATAAAATCACAAAGGAGGCTGGTAATTATGGATAAAAATACCTATTATGAAACAGTCAAAAATATGGCGGTTGAAAAAGTATTAAACCAGTATTGCTCTGATTCAGATCCATCACGCCCTGCCCTCAAAAAGTTGCTGGAGGATTTGCTCGACTGGTTTATGTTGTCTGAACGCCAAATCTATCTCTTGAAAAACGAGAACGACAAAGGCAACGGCTTTTATGATAGAAAACTTGGTACACCTATGGGTAACCTGGACATCTCTGTCCCAAGAACTCGCACTGGCGATTTCAGACCCCACATCCTACCTGAACCGTATAAAAGGGTGGATGAATCCTATACAGACCTTCTTATGTCCCTTGTTGTCAACGGTTATTCAGAATCTTCTCTCTTAAATACCCTCAAAAGCCTCAACCTTCCTTACTCTGATGATGAACTCAACAAAATCAAAGATGACCTAAAAAGTGAATTAGACCTTTTCAAACAACGGGAATTACCCGAATCGGTGTTTGCTTTATTAATCGATGCTTATCATTGTGAGATAAAAGACGGCTCAAAAGTGAAGAAAGCCGCATGCTACATAATCCTTGGCGTTGATATGGAAGGTAAGAAAGACATCTTTGGCCTTTACACCTTCTTCGGCAAAGAAAACAGAGCCGATTGGAACAAGGTCTTTGAAGACTTGATAAACCGCGGTCTTAAACGAGTTTTAGTGGTTGTAAGTGATGATTTCCCAGGTATTATCGAGACCGTCAAAGCTGTATATCCATATGCTGATCATCAGCTCTGTTTTGTACACCTTCAGAGAAATATCCGCAAATACATGACCAAAGCTGATGCCGCAGAATTCAATAAAGAACTCGATAAAATAAAATTTGCTTCTTCCTTTGATGAAGCTGTTCAAAAGTTTTATGACCTTTGCAGTAAATTTAAGAGTAAATATAGCCGATATATGAACATTCTCATGGAGAAAGCAGAACATTATATGGCTTTCATTAAATACCCCGAATCCTTGAGGAAGCATGTTTATACTACCAACAGTGTAGAGAGTATCAACAGTCTAGTTGAAAAAATTCGGATAAGATCGGGTGGTTACTTTAACTCTGTCGAAGTATTGGAAATTAACATATATTTACAGAGGGAGAACTTGAGGCGGACAAAATGGAAAAAAGCGGTACCAATGATAAATGCTCACATTTATGAAATACAACAAATTTTCCAGTTACGTTACTTTAATCAGACACAAAATTCTTGACAACTCTCGGTTATTTCTCTTTCTATTGTCCTTCTGTGCCTGCCCAACCTCTTTGCTATTTCCGTTACTGTATACTTTTCTTTTAGGTACAACTCTATGGCGTATCTTTCTCTTTCATTTAGGTGTTTGTTTTTTCTTGTTTCTGTGTTATTATTCATATATAACTCATGGTACTCCTTTGCTAATGTTTTTCTTTGGTTATTAAACATTTTACAATGGATTACCATGAGTTTTCTATATATTACGGCATTTTATTTTACAACTTCCCAATTTTGACTCATAGTAAAAATTGTTCTTATTTGAAAAAATAAATTCCACCCCTTAAAAGCAAAGAACGGAATTTAGTTTTGCAAAAGCATATGAAAAATTATTGTGGAATTAAGTTTTTCAAAAGGTTATTATGTTTTTTGGTGGTGCCTACTGAGGAGGTACTTATGAATATGAATAAACATTTGACTTTGGAGGACAGGATAATTATTGAACATAAATTAAAGGATAGAAAATCTTTTAAAGATATTGCCCGTGAACTTGGTAAAGACCCTACTACCATTGCCAAGGAAGTAAAAAATCATATTCAGCTCAGAAACACCGGTTGCTAGAGCCCACGTCTCCAGGACCATAATTAAAAGTACGGGCTTTGGGACCCGGCATAAATACCGTCATTCTTGCCCTGTCTCTAATACAATTTTAAAATTTGTCCTGATTGGTATGCCAGTGTATTTGGTGGCGGACACACCGGTCCACCCTATCAACTGGCATTCCTTTTTTGCCTTTAATTCACCTTGTTTTCACATGGCAAATTTCATTCCTATTTATAAACAAAAATTTATGTTTCCATACAGGGTAAGGAGATCACTACGCAGGAGTTCATTTGATGCCTTATAGGTAGTCTGAAAACTGAACGACCTCGTCGTAGTCAACTGCTTCAGCTTAACTCTGTTTCAATTCCTCACAGGTAGACTTCGAACTTTGAAAAGATCGACAAGATTGAATATACAGAATATGCATTTCAATTCCTTATAGGTAAACATCAAACGTATATACGATGTCCGGCCAGAGATATGTCGAATGTTGTATCAATTCCTCATAGGTATACTCAAAACTGAATATATTTACGATAAAAACATAATCAACTCTGCTCCGTTTTAATCCCTCATAGGTTAAACTTCAAACCCGTAAAATCGGCAATAAACAGTCATATTTAAAAAATACAGTTTTCAAGTTTTTAAGCGTTAGAATCCGCAAATAGCTGACATTGCTCAATTTTAAACATCCGTCGGGCCCCCGCAATTTTTAGGCTGCCGGACATCAACAAAATTTTTCATGATAAATATTACCATACATTTTATCAATTTTCAAACTAAATAAAAACCCCGCCGTAATTCTTTCAAGTTGAGAATGTAACAAATTCTGTGAATGAAAAAAAATAATAACTTCTTTCCGGCAAGATTAGAAAGTCAACCAGAAAGAAGTTATTTTAATTGCTATTGTATTATTCTCCTTAAAAGCGATCGTCAATGACAGAAAAACCGGGTCTTCTAATTTCTCGTGTTTTGAGTATTCTTTCATGTGATATTTTCTTACAGAATTAAGACCTAATTTTAAAATACATTCATTCCCGTTATTTTCCATGTCAATGGATCTTAAAAACGGGTTGACTTCAATATCCGGTGAAACTTCATTTGTATCAAATACCGCATTGCAATTGTCAAAAACAGTGATCCTCTGTTCTTTTTCCTTATCATATGATATATCCTCCGGCGGGATGGTTGCCTCTGCCGCAAGCAATTTAACATCAAAAACAATTTCAATGGAATCGGAATGTATCTTTATGTCTTTTATATCACTTGCGGCATCACCAAATTTAAAAGGACTCTTCACCCTTGTACCCTAGAATGTGTAATAATTATGCAGTTTGTTAAATTTGTTGCATAAAAACAGACAAAGCCAAAAACAAAAATTATTCACTTTTGCAACAATAAAATCCTCATAATTGAAGACACCACACCAAAATAATAGCCCTGTACCTTTCTTTAAATATAAAAAAACACCGGCAATAAGGCCGGTACTTCTTGATATGAACCATATCATATAAACTCATATCCCAACCTTTGCCTTGCAGAGGGGCTACAGGGGGATTTATAAAATAGTGAGGAGGATTAAATAAATTAAAACAGGATTGTCAGCCCATTATAACAATTACTTCATGTTCACTTCCTTTCGGCGATACCGGAAGAACTTGCCCTTCGATTTCCTTTCCGTCCATAATTACTTTCTTTACGCCTTTGCAGATATGTTCGGGATTTTCAACGCGAATCCTGTATTTTGAACCTCGGAATTCCCTTGTTACCGTAAAACCGTCCCAGGACGCCGGAATGCAAGGATCAACCATAAGCCCGTCATATACCGGTCTTACACCAAGAATATACTGGGTTATCGCAACAAAGTTCCACGCCGCGGTACCCGTAAGCCATGAATTCTTTGCCTCGCCGAAACGCACCGCGTCCCTGCCGGCAATCATCTGGGAATAAACATACGGCTCGGTTCTGTGAATATCGCTTATATCTTCAATATATGCAGGCGCGATTTTTGAATAGACTTCAAAAGCCCGGTCTCCTCGTCCGATTACCGTTTCGGCAATGGCGATCCAAGGATTGTTGTGGCAGAAAATCCCCGCATTTTCCTTGTACCCCGGCGGATAAGACGAAATCTCGCCCAAATTAAGGTAATACTCGGTATACGCTGGAGTATGCAGCACTATTCCGTACTTTGTATCCAGCCGTTTCATGACCGAATCCAGGGCTTTTTGTGCCAGGCCTTCTTTTACTCCAATCCCAGCCATCACGCAAATTCCCTGAGGTTCAATGAAGATTTGTCCCTCGCTGCATTCCTTGCTTCCTATTTTGTTTCCAAAATGGTCATATGCCCTTAAGAACCATTCTCCGTCATAACCATGGGTCAGCACGGCATTAACCATGTTTTGGATGTGTTTCTCAGCTTCAGCCGCCTCTTCAGAAAGCCCGCGCCTCTTGCACAGTTCAACATACTCAGGCCCGATCAGGACAAACATGCCTGCTATGAATACCGACTCGGCCACCCTTCCCTCAATTTGTCCGCAGGTCTGAAAGGATTCATCGGGCTGTGTTGAAAAGCAGTTCAGATTAAGGCAGTCGTTCCAGTCCGCCCGTCCTATGAGAGGTAATCCATGCGGGCCAAGGTTATTAACAACATGATAAAATGAACGCTTAAGATGTTCGAAAAGCGTATCCTTTTTGTTTTCATCGCAGTCAAAGGGCACCATTTCGTCCAGAATTCCAAAATCCCCTGTTTCTTTTATGTACTGCGCCGTAGCCAAAATCAGCCACAGCGGATCGTCATTGAAGCCACTGCCTATATCCGAATTGCCTTTTTTGGTGAGGGGCTGGTACTGATGATACGCACTCCCGTCCTCAAACTGTGTTGAAGCCAAATCAAGGATCCTCTGCCTTGCACGTTCGGGCACCTGATGTACAAAGCCCAAAAGATCCTGTGCGGAATCCCTGAAGCCCATTCCCCTACTGATGCCCGATTCAAAATACGACGCGCTTCTGGACATATTGAACGTAACCATGCACTGATACGGATTCCATATATTAACCATACGGTTGAGTTTCTCATCATGGCTTTCCAGCGCAAATTTGGAGCATAAATCCGCCCAGTAATCCTTAAGTTCCTGAAAAGCTTTTTCCACACAGGTGTCATCAATAAACTTTTGCTGCATTTCTCTGGCTCTTTTCTTGTTTATCACGCCTTTGCGTTCCCATTTTTCCTCAGGCGGATTTTCAACATACCCCAGAACGAAAATATAACTTCGCTTCTCGCCCGGTTTCAGCGACATTTTTATATAATGCGAAGCAATCGGGGACCAGCCGCTGGCTATTGAATTGGTTGGCTTTCCCGCCGCAACGTTTTTGGGAGAATCAAAACCGTTATAAAGACCCAGAAAAGATTCCCTGTCAGTGTCGAATCCGTCAATGGGGGAATTGACCCAGAAGAAAGCGTAATGATTTCTTCTTTCCCTGTACTCGGTTTTATGGTAAATAGCCGAACCTTCCACTTCAACCTCTCCGGTGCTGAAATTCCTTTGGAAATTTGTCATGTCATCCATCGCATTCCAAAGACAGAATTCCACGAAGGAAAACAGTGCTATCTCTTTTTCACTGCCGCTCTTATTGGTTATTACAACCTGATTTACTTCACCGTTATAGTTTAATGGGACAAAGGCCAGTTGACTTACCTCGACACCGTTTCTTTCGCCGGTAATGCGGGTGTAACCCAGCCCGTGACGGCACTCGTACCTGTCAAGCTCTCTTTTTACCGGCATCCAGCCCGGTGTCCAATAATCTCCGCTGTCGTATATGTAGAAATACCTTCCTCCGCTGTCTATGGGGACATTATTGTAACGGTACCTTGTTATGCGCCTTAGTCTCGCATCGCGGTAAAAGCAGTAGCCTCCCGACGTGTTTGAAATCAGCGAGAAAAAATCCTGGCAGCCAAGGTAGTTAATCCAAGGGTAAGGAGTGGCAGGTGTGGTAATTACATATTCCCTATTCACATCGTCAAAATAACCGAACTTCATTCAAAAACCCCCTTAAATATGTGAACGCGCGTTTATTTATCCCAACTGACAGCTCCGGCGACGATTTATTAAGCTGTAAAACTGTCGTTCGTTATACCCGCTCCGGAAACCGCCGTGCAGCTGTCCCGGACAATCAGTTCTGTTTCGAGGCTATGTATGCTTATATTGTCCGACGTCTCCCCGAGCATTTTTAAAACCTCTTCAACGGCTTTTCTGGCCATTGAGTACAACGGCACCCTGACTGTTGTAAGGGCGGGTTTCACCAGCGATGCAGGCATGATGTCATCAAACCCCGCAACCGAAATATCTTCAGGTATGCGTATTTTTTCATTCCTGAAAACTTCAATTGCAGACAGGGCCATGTCATCGTTGCAGCAGAAAAGCGCAGTGGGAAGTTTTCCGTGGTTAATCATTTTCATAACTTCATTCGCCGCTTCCTTTTTTATGAATTCTCCTTTCAGTACCCACTCTTTTCTCGTCTCAATGCCATGTTCGGCCAAAACTTTCAGGTATGTGTCATACCTGATTCTGCCCGAATAGGTATTCATTCTTCCGCTGAGTATGCCAATCTCTTTATGCCCAAGGCCGATAAGGTACTCAAGCATTTTACGCGTACCTTCATCATCGGTGGAATTTATAACGGCTACTTTTCCCTTTTTTATTTTCCGCACAATTTCTTCAGGGGAATAGTCAATAATTGAAAAAGGATATCCCATCGACGCCACCTGGGCTATCACGTCAATTTCCTTTTCAGTTCCTACCACAATTCCTGCATCAATTCTTCTCTCAAGAAAAGCCCGTTTTATTTTTTCGTAATCCTGTAATGAATATATGGAATTTACAAGAACATAAATGCCATTGGCGTTGGCATTGTCAATAACGGCGTCAACAAAGGGGGAGAAATAGTTGTTCCGGTAAACGCGGTTTATATTATCCTTTTCGGCAATACTTACTATGAAAAGACCAATTGTATCGGTCTTTTTACCCGCAAGAACCCTAGCGGAATTGTTCGGACGGAACTGATATCGTTCTATTACCTGCATCACCTTCCGGCGGGTTTCTTCGGGCACGTTTTTATAATTATTTATTACTCTGGAAACGGTGCTTCTGGACACACCGGCAAGCCTTGCAATATCTTCGCTTTTCATTCATAAATCACCGTGAACACGCGTTTATAACTTAATTATACATGTTTTTCCAAAAAAAATCAATAACAAAGAAATGCAGAAGGCAATTTTCCAGCAGAGGGGAAAAAAGGACAAAAAAAAACGCTTCTGGCGAGAAGCACTTTGCTTTTTGTATCAGTTGGAGCGGGTGATGGGAATCGAACCCACACACTCAGCTTGGGAAGCTGATATTCTACCACTAAATTACACCCGCATGAAACATTCTGCTATAATTTTAGCACAATCTTTCTTTGTTGGGAAGTACATAATAAAAATATTTTGTTATAAAATATCATTTTCGAAGAAGGGAAATTCTGTGTGGCAATCTGCGCCGCCAAAGCATATGCATATAAACGTCTTCTTACGTTTTATCGGTTAATTCAGATGAAAAATTAGCACTATTCATTTCTGCTGCTGCAGCCGTCTTCACTGTGTTGTACTTCTCTCGCTGAACCATGAACCAATGTCTAACCATATTTTCTTTTATCCAGTTCCAGGCTGAAGAGGGTGCATTCTTTATCAATCCGTGCTGCATAACATGCTGATTTAATTACATTTCTGGCATCAATTCAAAATTCCTGAATCCTTCAACATTTGTTCCACAGACAGATGAGCATTGACGTCTCCAAAGGAACTTTCCTGCCCTTAAGCATTATCAGTAATAACTTTCTTTATGCTTTTTTCGAACTTGCTTCGGGGTATCATAACCTGATGCCGGCAGCCCTGGCACTCAATGCGTATATCCGCTCCCGTCCGCACAACCTTCCACGTTTTGCTGCCACAGGGGTGGGGTTTCTTAAGCTCCACCAAATCGCCCAGTTTGAATGTTTTATTGTCCATAAAAACCTCCCTTTTCCCCGGTTATTTTTTTTATCGCCGTTTCCTCATCAGGATATGCTTCAATTAAGCCTGTCAGCCTGATAATATCAAACAATTTAAGAACTTCAGGCACCAAACTGCAGAATACAAGCCTGCCTCCGTTTTCCCTGAATTTTTTAAGACATTTTACAATCATCCCTATGCCGGTACTGTTTATATAACCTACTCCCGACATATTAAGAATTACTGTTAAATGGCTCTTTTCCTCCGCAAGCATATCGAAAAACTCCCTGCACTCATTTTCGGTACAAAGGAGTATCTGGCCCCATAGCGAATAAATAATAATATCACCGACTTTTTTTTCAATCACATCCATTATCCGTTTCCTCCCCAAGAAGCCTAATTTAATTGTTACCACTTTATAATACATATTTAACAAAATTTCAGCGCTTCCTGAGAAGGCCGATATAACTCCTTAATCCAATTCCAGTTCCATTTCTCCCTTCAGCCAGTCTATAAACTGTCTGGCAGTTCTCGGAGACATTCCGTTATACGCCAGTTCCCATTGCATGGCTTTCTGCTCAAGCAAAGCGGGATCAATTTTTATATCGCTCTCTTCAGCCATTTTATGCACTATCTGAAGATATTCCTTTTTGGCAGGGGATGTGAAAACAATTGTTATCCCGAATCTGTCAGCCAGCGAAAGCTTTTCCTGAATGGCGTCCCTGGCCCTTATTTCATCGTCTGAATTGTCAGAATAAAGTCCCTCCCTCTCGGAGAATTTTTCCTTAACTATGTGGCGACGGTTGGTTGTTGCATATAGCAGTATATTGTCCGGCCTGTGCTCAATCCCGCCTTCAAGAACGGCTTTAAGCGCGGTGTACTCGCTTTCAGCGCTGTCAAAGGCGAGATCGTCAATAAATAAAATGAATTTCAAACCGCGGCCCGAAAGCATTGAGGTGATTTTTGGCATATGCTCAAGATATCTTTTCGGAATTTCAACAAGCCTCAGCCCGTCCCTGCAAAATTCGTTTGCTATTGCCTTGACCATGGAGGATTTACCAGTGCCACGGTCGCCGTAAAACAGAATGTTATTTGCCGTCCTGCCGGCAAGGAATATCCTTGTATTTTTTACTGCCAGTCGCTTCTGGTTTTCCACAAAATAAAGCCTGTCAAGGGTTATCGGATCAGGGTTTTTTACAGGAACAAAGTTTTGCGTCGCACCGTCGTAAATAAAGAAATAATGACTGCAGAAAATGCCGGCGCCGTTTTTCCGATGCCATGAAATCCTTTCTTCGGCACTCCATCCGGCGTTCGGGCTGTCTTCAGCAATTGAATTCCAGTCAGGAAGCCCATCCGTTATCTGCTTTACCAGTGTGTTTCCGGAAAATTTTTCCCGGATTTTTTCCTTGATTTCAGCACAGCTAACTTCAGCAAGTCTTTTCAGTATTCTCAGTTCAACATCCGCCTGTTTCGCAATCGGGTCATTAATATTAATTCTCCCCTTCTCGCACGAAAGAGTAAAAATATTTTCGTCCCGGAGGGTGAGGTTTTCGACATGCTGGTAGAAGTTTGAACACCCGTTCCTGAGAAGATGGGCGTAAATACCGCAGTATACTTTAACAGTCTCTTCCGGTGTCACAGATTCACCGTTCAAAAGCCTTATAAGTTCCGCCAGCTTTTTAACCGCCGTATCTTCCGTAATATTTATATAGATGCTCAGGCTTGCGAGCTCCAAAAGAAGCTTATCGGTCACGATCTTGCTCTCCCCTTTTTGTATGAATTAATGATTATTTTGAATAATTATAACATTTAATAAGATGAAATTCATTATCCGTCAGAGATTAACACGCCTTGTCCGGAATTAAAAACGCTTCTTTTTCTGGCGAAATTACATATAAATCCCCGTGTTTGTCATTCTTGAAAAGGTTATTCACATCGGATATAATAGAACATAAGTTCTTTTATCCCTTTTAGCTGATGAAGGAGGAAGATTTTTTGAATAAAATACATAATTTTTTTGCATTTCTTTCCAGGATGAAACATATTACAAGATGGGGACTTATGCGGAACACCGACGTGGAAAACATTCAGGAGCACAGTCTTCAGGTGGCAATGATCGCCCACGGGCTTGCAGTTATAAGCAATGTGTTTTTCGGAAAAAACGTTAATGCCGAGCGGGTCGCAGTCTGGGCCATTTTTCATGACTGTAATGAAACTCTCACAGGTGACATGCCCACCCCTATCAAATATTTCAATCCCTCCATTCAAAAAGCCTACAAGGATCTGGAAAAGGTTTCGAAGGAAAAATTGCTTTCCATGCTGCCTGAGGAAATGGTTCCTGTTTACAGGGATATACTTTTTTATGATGAATCCTCTTACGAGGGAAAAATTGTAAAGGCCGCAGACAGGATTTGTGCATATATCAAATGCATAGAGGAAGAAAAAGCGGGAAACATGGAATTTAAAAAAGCCGCAGAAACAACGCTGAAAAAAATAAAAGAAATGAATATGCCCGAAATCGAATATTTTTTCAAATACTTCATTCCGGGCTTCAGGCTTACTCTTGACGAGCTAAACTGAATACGTATGTCACACCCTTACAATCCTCGCCCCGAGCGCTCTCAATTTCTGTTCCATCGCCTCGTAGCCACGATCGACATGATGAATTTCACTTATTTCGGTTCTGTCCTTTGCACATAATCCGGCAAGTACCAGCGCCGCTCCGGCTCTCAGATCGGTGGCCCGTACCTGAGCACCCATCAGCTGGACTCCGCCTTCGATTATTGCCGTTCTGCCGTCTATTTTTATTCTCGCGCCCATTCTTTTTAGCTCATTTATGTGCATAAAACGGTTTTCAAAAATGGTTTCAACAACCATACTTGTCCCTTCAGCCTGGCTTAAAAAAGCCGTCATCTGAGCCTGCATATCGGTAGGGAAACCGGGATACGGATGAGTTTTGACGTCCACTGCTTTGGGACGCCTGACAGCTCTCACATTTATTCTGTTAAATTCCTCGGTTATCTCGACGCCTGCCTCGCGCAGCTTAGCGATAACCGGTTTCAGATGATCGGCCATTGTGTTTTCAATGTTAACCTCACCGCCGGTCATTGCGGCAGCAAGCATATATGTGCCCGCTTCAATTCTGTCGGGAATGACCATGTGTTCGGTGGGGTGCAGTTTATCAGTCCCTATTACGCGTATTGTATCGGTTCCTGCTCCGGTTACATTTGCTCCCATTGAAACCAGCATTGTCGCAAGATCCACAATTTCAGGCTCGCTGGCCGCGTTTTCTATCACCGTCTGGCCTTTTGCAAGAACCGCCGCCATAAGTATGTTTTCAGTCGCCCCAACGCTTGGAAAGTCAAGATAAATTCTTGCGCCTGTAAGCCTTCCGTTAACACGGGCTTCCACATAACCATGGCCTGTGGTAATGGTTGCGCCAAGCGCTGAAAAACCTTTCAAGTGCAGATCAACAGGCCTGCTTCCTATGGCGCATCCACCCGGAAGAGGTACCCTCGCGCGGCCTTTTCGTGCCAGCAGCGGGCCCATAACAAGAAACGAAGCACGCATTGTATTGACAAGCTCGTAGGGTGCTGTATCTTCAATAACCGACGTGGTTTCGATGGTTATTTCCCTTTTTTCAACGTTAAAATTGACCCTGGCCCCCAAAGATGCCAAAAGATTACACATCGTATGTACGTCTTCAAGGTTCGGGACATCCTTCAATACAGTTTTACCATCTGTTAACAGGCATGCCGCCAAAGCCGGAAGTATGGCATTCTTCGCTCCGCTTATCCGAACCGTACCTTTAAGGGGTATACCACCGTCAATTAAAAAAACGCTCATCCTCAGTCTCTCCTTCTATGTCTTATGTAAAAATATCTCAGGTGCGGTGGCGGATTAATCATGTTCAAAATTATTATGTTCAATTTTAAACTCCATTATTAAGCCGCTTTCTACCGGATTATCCTTATAAATAATTGACAATTCAATCATATTTTAAACCTAAATCGCCAAAAAGGAAAGTCTGGCAACTTATGTAAACAAATAAGCTGCCAAACTTCTACCTTTCCAAAGCCATTAATATTATACTATAAATGACAACAAATGCATCATTAATTTCCTGTATCATTTTCCAGATTTTTTCATTAAATTACAAGCCAAAATTCCTTCCTTGCGGCTGTTGACAAAATTCAAATCTCTCCGGCGTAAACAAGAATTCTTTCAATTATTCTCAACAGTTCCCGCAACGTAATTGTACTACCGGGTTTCATTTCATTTACATAACCGTCCAGCAGGCCGTTGGAAACTGCAAAGGCGACCGCTTCTTTAAACGGCTCCTGTACCGAATTCATGAAAGCGTTGTATTCCGGAGAGACTGAGTATCCGGATATATTAATTCCGGTCTTTCTGCGCAGCACCATAACCGCCGCATAAATGGCCTGATCGGTTCTCAGCGGCTGCGTACCAGAGTTTATATACTGCGAATGCAAAAGCCCGGCCCTTACGGCTTTTTCAGTTATATTCGCATTTCCGTAATCATAAGGAATAACGTCAAACAAATATTTCATGCCTTCATTAATCGTAAGCTTCTTTGAGTAATCAATGTTGCGCCCTGAAAGCGAAGGCATTTCGTATTTTGACGTTATATTCCGGATTACGGCATCAAGGCCGGAATCACCGGAACTGACGTTCCGAACGGTATAGGCCGTTGTTACTGCAATGGCTCCGCTTTTTTCAGGGTAAACCATAATTTTCTGTTCTTCCGGAGAATATAAATTTTTTACGGCATACCATTTTCCGTCGTCAAAGTCATAAAACCGGGTATCCGAACCTTCCGCCTTTTCAGGCTCAAGCGAAAACGCCACCCTTACAGGGCGAGCAAAATCACCTATCGGGTAGAAGCTCTCGTCCAGCCCTGCGGTTACGCTAATCCCGGTAACAGGAATTACAAACTGCCTGTTATCTTCAGGCCTAAACCCGGACTCCGGCGTTCTTACATCAATTCTTACCGTTACATCACTGAAATTCTGCTTCAGCCTGAAATACGTGTCTTTCAGAAAACTTCCGGGAATAACAGTTATTTCGGCGCCGGGTGTCTTAATTACAAGGTTTTGCATAACCCCGGACAAAGTTTCAACCACTTCGCCGCCCAGCTCAACACGTATAATTTTGGTATTTGGCGGCGGGTTAGTAAGGTCTATTGAAAATGTATGAACATTCATGTTCCTTATTTTTTCAGAAAGCCTGTGAGCATTTACTCCCAGCACCCTTGCGGTCCATACGCCGTCAACTGCCACTCCGTCTATTTCCACCATGTCGCCTGTAATCTCGTCATATGGGGGCACATCCGCGTCATACTCAGATCTTCCCTTGCGGGTTATAACCGTAACTACTGCCGTGGGTTCCGATCTCAGGCCTGTTTCTTCACTGTACGAATACAGCCTTGCGTAATATGCAAAATTGGATCTCAGCCCTGTCACCCTGTATTCGGAAGCATCGACAACATATTCAGTGGACTCTGAAAAATCGGCGTTTTCAGATATTTCCAGAATGAATACCACATTTTCATCGGGTATCCATTCATAGAATATGCTGTTTTCGGTTATGGCATCCGGAGTATTCTTTATTCCAAACCCTCTCGGCCTTGGCGGAGGACTGTAGGGTTCGGTCTTAACCACAAGGGTTTTGCTCCATTCCGAAGTCACACCTCCGTATTCGGTTGGAGATACCGCCTGTATCCAGAAATAATAAACGGTATTGGCTTTAAGCTTTTCCACCCTCAAATACGGCTGGTTTTTCAGCTGCTCATAGGTTACGGTTATTGTGGTGTTCCCCGAATCATTCACATTGTCCACCGTACCATACCGGATATTATAGCTGTAGCCCTCTCGGTAGGTCCAGTAAAGATCTACATAAGTATCCCCGGCTATGCCCTTTAAATCGGTGGGAACTGTCGGATACTCGATAACCGACGGATATTCGGGCAGAGTAGTCACAACAATCGGATCCGACGGGTCTGATTCCACGCCGCCGTCGGTATTATAAACGGTAATCCAAATCAAATAAGTCTTATTCGGGTCAAGCCCGTTCGCATCAAAATAGAATACCGTGTTTTCACCCGGATTGAAATCAGGTATTATGGCAGGTGAAACAGCCTTTTGCAAATCAAGGACATAATTTTTGCTCAGATCATTATAGGAGATATAATCCCTGCCGGTAATATTCTTTACGTTCTCAAGGGCCGTGGCATACTCAACACAATGAATTCTTATTTCCCAGCCCGCATTGTAATTTATTTCCCGCACCGGCTTCTTGTCGGGATCATCGTCAGAAAGATTACTGTTTGCCTCATATTCCTCATATGTGTATGAATTATTCCTGTTGTAAAACCCGTCGGTCTTCTTTCCTTCGGGATCGTCCCTGCGAATAACATACAGCCATTTTCCAAGTTCTTTGTTGTACATTTCCTTCCACGTCTTTTCCATCTGCAGGGAAACACTGTTCGTGCCTATTGCGTCGCCGGGTTTTAACCTGAAGGGCGGAGAAGGCGGCGCCAAAGGTTTTTCGGCCGCTTTGTCAGGTTTTGTAATTATCGCCTTTATGGCAGGCTTTGATTCAAACGGCATTGAAACCATATATTCGCCGTCTTTGCTTTCCACAAGAAAATTCTTTTTGGCGACCAGTACGGCGTAATATGTCGTATTGGGCTTAAGGTTGGTAATTGTATAGCGATAGCCGATTACCCTTCCTGTGTTCAGCTCTTTGACCCTGTTCTGTTCACCAATGATAATGTTCGACGCTATTCTTTTAGTGATGGGCGGCAGTACGTCCAAATCCACATCGTTTATGCTTTCGCATAAATACAGATCATAATAGACGTCAGCGTCAATGCCGCCTTCGCCGGAAACAGGAGGAAGCCACAGCAGTGTTGCGCTGGTTTCGGTTAAAAGATCATCAAAATACAGGGGCTCAGGATCGGCATTGTCAAACCTATCCACAAATTCCGGGCTTACAGGATATTCCGGCACCTGGGTCTTTAAGGAAATCTTCGTGGAGGAATAAAAAGGCACATATGTACCGTCGGGCCTGTAAGCGTCAGCTTCTATTTTGTATTTATATTTATCAACGTCTTCAGGCCTTATTTTCACTTCTATGCGGTCGTTGTCCTCCACCACCGCAAAAAGTGTTTCATTTCCGTTTTCATCATACCGGTACAACTTATACTGCACCTTTGTAAACGTGACGTTTCCGATGGAACCTTTAACAATCGGGTCCCAGAGCAGCATCCATCTCAGCCACTTTACGCCGTCGCCGTCGATGGTTTCGCCCAGATACTGGGCTTTCAGAACAATTTCGGTTTTAACCCTTACAACCGGCAGTTCATCGACAGGCGTTACAGCCACATCCGAATCCACAAGGGGTATAATTTTTATGGAATATTCTCTTCCCGGCAGCGCTCCTGTATAAATATACTCCAGTTTCCCTCCCGAAACCGTGACCTTGCTTCTTTCGGTTCCTATATCAGCCCCGATGATATCGGGTATTGCCGGGGGCTGAGTAAAGTTTGTCGTATCGGAGATTAATATTCTGTAATCTATTCTGCCGTCGGTATCCCATACATCGTCCCATACTATTCTTATATCATTTGTTCCCGGAATAACTTCAGCACCGAACTCAAGTCCGGTAAGAAATTTAACCCGGTTAGACTTTCCTGACGTAAATGTATACTCCTCATACTGGCCGTAAGTGTATCTGGACTTTCCGTAAAATTCATAAATGGTACCATGTTCAAGATCAATTCCATATCTGACGGGATTGAAGTTTTTGGCGCTTTCAGCCAGGGTAAACTGGATTACGTCCTCCAACAGCTTCCCCGTTCCCCGCTCGACCTTGTTAAAATAAAAAACCTGTGACTTACTTCTTGCAATATCAGCAGGAAAACTCGGCGAATCCCACGCAAATTCCACAAACCAGTTCTGCTTTGCGGTATCCTCATAGCCAATATCCGACACTCTTACATTCTGAGGCGGCGTGGACGGCAATGCCTGCTGGGCATACGCCAAATCCACCACAAAAGCCGCAACCATGGTTATTATGATAAGCCATACAATTATACGCGCCGCAACCACTTTAGCCCGTTTTCTCATGATGTTCACCTTCCGTTACCATTCACCCAGAATTTTCAGCACTGTAACCACTGCGTTCAACAGATCTTCTACAGTCGCTTTTTTGTCAGCGTTATATGAATAATCGGATTCAAGTTCGGTAATACCCAAATCCAGTGCTATTACAACCCTGTTGTAAATAGCATCGGGGATTTTGTCGGCATTTTTAATGTACATATATGACGAAGGCTTCATTGTCTTTGACGGCACTCCGGTCTTGAATGCGTAAATTTCCACTGCCAGCGAATCCGCCTGGCCCTTGTTTATATCCCTGTTCACCGATGAAACGGGAATAATATCCCCTATTCCATAATAATTTATTTTTCCCGCGACTGAAAGTCCTTTCACCAATCCTGACGTTTCAGTCACTATCTCAAAGAGTTTAACAGCATTTTCCCCCGTAACAAAATCTCCCGGATAAAGAGTTCTTCCGAATACGCTCACCAAATCGTATTTCTTGCTTAGCCTGTCCAGGTTGGGATCAACATAACCGCCGGTTTCGTGTACGTAAATCTGTGGCTTGCTTAAAACCGTATATTCACCGGCTGTTTTTGCGGTTACAAGCAGATACGGATACAGCCAGCCCTTGATACCCGACGGTTCCACCCATGCCTTCTGACCGTGGGGCAGTACATATGGCTCAACCAGGTTATCCGAACCGCTGTGGAGAATCTTCAGTTTAACTCCCCCTGTAAGTTCGGAAAGCTCGTTTCTCTTTATTATGGAAGCCGAAAATCCCCTTCCTCCGTCAAGAATATCCTTAATGTATGACGACAGTTCCGCTTCCACGTTTTCTATGGCAAGCTCCACCACTTTTTCCAAATCGCTGTAGCTTTTGTACGTCAGCGTGCTTTTATTTTCAAGAAGCCTGTTGAGTTCCCTGTCAAGGATACCGTATTTAAACGGCCCTGACGCATTCGGGTTCTTCAGGATGTCATAAATAATACTGTTAATCTCCAAATAGGTTCTTCTCATGTTCAGAGAATTAAAGCCGATATCAAAAACCTTTGAAACATACGAATAAGTCGGATCAGGGGACACCGATCCCGCTGATTTTCTTTCCACGGTTATTTCAAGCATTGTTTCCTTCACACCGGTTACCCCTGTATTTTTATTCAGGATATCCGGGTTTATTGAGTCCGCAGTAAGGGCCAGTTCTCCGCCGAAGAGTTTAACGGTCAGGCGGCTGTTTGTCCTCTGCAGCGTTTCGATTATTTCCATCGGGACTATAATTATATCCTTATTTACGTCGGTTTTTTCCTTTGAAATGTCAACGGTAACTCCCGAATATCCCGATGCCTTTAAAAGGTTTGAAATCATCGCGCCCTTGAGAAGCACTCTGTTATAAGTCTTATTTCCCTCGTCAACGGTGAAATAAAGCTTTTTGGTAAGCTCGTCTGCCTTTGATTCAAATATGTCCTTTATTTCGTCCTGCTTATGCTCGTCATCGTAATCCTTCTGGCTGAAGTCGGTGCGCACTTTAACAGGACCGACGTGGTTTGAATCTTCCACGTTTCTCGCCCAAACTTTAATATAGTACCATGTGTTCGATAAGAGCGGTTTTCTTACATATGTCCCGTCGCTTTTTTTCTGCCTTGCCTGATATATTTTGGCATAATACATGTACTTGTCGCTTTCCTTGTCTTCTACGTATGCTGCCGTTTTTTCCCTGTAGAATTCAATTCTCGTACCGTCTTTCAGGGTATATCCGTAATCGCTGTCCTCTTCGTCCTTATCATATTCCAGCGTCACATAATCATCATAATCATCGGTTCTCAGTTCTATGAAATATTCATAAAGCGGTTCGCCTTCAAAACGTATTTCAATCTCGTTCAGCGTATTTCTTGTTTTCATTTGTATTGGCGAACTGTAATCTGTGCCCCATTTTTTGTCATCGCTGTCGTACCAGTAGGTGTCATCGCCGTCCTTATAAAACGGCAGTATGTCATACCATGTATCCGGCTCGAGATCATAAATTCTGAAATAATATGTTGTTCCGTCCCTTACAACCGAATATTTTGAGCGGGGCAGTTCCACATACGAATATTCGGGCTGATCCGCCTTTTTCAGCATTACCCTGAGATTCTCCGCCGGAATTCCTCCTGTCAGTTTTATATTAAAACCAAGCTGGACATCTGCCACGGCTTCAAGGAATTTGGGCGCGGACACCATTTTGGTGGTAACCGGTATGCTTACCCATTTGCTGTATGCGGCATTTTCAGTACCTCTGTTGCGAACTGCCCTGATGCTGAAATAATAAAGGCGGTTAGGCTTTAAGAACGGAAGGTTCACAGGGAAACGAACCCACCGATCATTGTTTTCGTTATAGGTGAAACCCAATTCGTACAGTTTTGTATTCAGCACGTCTATATTCAATTCAGTGTCATTGCTGTTGGTTTTATAGTTCTTATATACAACCAGAAACCCCGGATTTTTTTCGTCGCCCACATGATATTCGTCGTTGATATAGTCCTCCAGTGTGGCGTCGGGACTTAATCTCTTCGTGGTGCAAACTATTTCGTAAGTTACGTCCTGCTCGGCATGCAGCCAGGTGAGAACAACCTTGGAATCGGTAAGTTCCAGTTCACCCTGTTCATTTGTAGCTATGGAAAATTCAACGGGCGTTCTGGGCAGACGTACAAGATCGTCCATGCTTCCCGAATCGGTTTTTGGCGTTGTAATTGATTTGGCAGGGGTTGCCTCGCCCATCAGGAAATCATCGTCAACATTGACATACAGTATGGCCCTCATTTTGAAATAATATGTCATATTGGGCTTAAGCGCCGTTCCGTCAGGGTATTGGGTTACCATTGCGGATAAAACCGTATTCGGATTATTATCGGGGTATGTGGATACAATTTCATCCACGAGGGCAAAGCTGTCCGGATCGTTACTGTCCGCCATATACAGTTCATACTTTATCCTTCTTCCCTCGGCTACATCCGTGTATTTTGCCCAGTCTTCGTTACCGAGTATCTTTGAAAAACTTACCCTTATTCCGTTAAAAACAGGCTTACCCGTTTCAGGATCTATTTCATCCTTCGGATCCAGTTCCAGAGTAAAATTCGGAACGGGTATGGGCATATCGCGGGTAGGATAGGTTGTAAAACTTACCACCGGGGATATGTAGGATATAATTTCACTCAAATCCGCCATATTCCCGTCAACCCATCTTACTGCGCCGTCATCCTTGCTCCATGTGGTAAACATTCTTAAATAATATTTTGTATTGGGTACGAGAAAATCCGGATAACCCTTATCATTTTCAAAATCCAGCCCAAAGTCGGTGAACAGTCTGTTTCTTTTTACATTCCCGTTTTGATCGGTTTCAATTCCGCCAATCTCGAAATAAAGCCTTCCTGTACTTTCATCTTCTTTAATCTGGTCCCTCGTGATTACCGCCACCCTTTTTTCCTTAACGGGTAAGTTAACCGTGACTTCGGGCTCACCTATTTTTTTCGTTTCGCTTTCCTTTACATTGTCGGACAGGTATGTGCTTAAAAGAACATGGAAAGAAAGACTACTGTTTTCGTCCATACTGTCCCAGAAAAGCGGCTTTTCAAACGAAACTCTTATCTTTGTAAGCGGAATCTTGACCTCTGTGCCGTTAACATTCACTTTCTGCTTTCCCTGGTATATCGGCTGTACTTCAATCTCCCTCGGGACGGGCGGTTTTCCAGTATCCTGATCCAGCTTGCTTAAATCAATGGCCAGTGAACCGAGGGGAGTTTTGGAATCGCCGTCGGTTACAACCACTCTGTAATAATATTGAGGATGTTCGCCGTTTTCATTCAGCGGCACTTCAATTATTATGCTGCCCCAGCCGACACTGTCGGGAATGCTGGCGTCGGGCATTTTTATCCCGCCGCTCAGGCTGGACTGGCCTTCAAGGAAATCGGAGACCGCGCCTGCTTCCTGAACCTGATAATACAAATTAGGATAATTCTTGTTTTTTATCTTTTTTATTCTTACTTCAATTTTATCAATGTCCACCTTATAAACTTCAAAACGCATCGGCGTAAATATGGAGTCCAGGGTGAGATTCTGGAAAACTATATCCCTGTTTACGACTGAAAAACCCTGTCCGGCACCGTAACCGTTAAGAAGCCTCGTTGAAAGAACCTGCTGATCCTTGTCTTTATCCCAGAAAAACAGGCGAATATCCACATTGGCATACTCGGTTCCCGCCTCTATGCCGTCCGACTGATCCAGAACAATGGAGACAAACCCGTCTTTATCCGTTACGGCACCGTCGGCCCCAAAACCCGAGACCTCATCACCCGTTTCTTTTACAATTATCTTGCCGTTCTCCAAGGCGGTCCGGTAATTTTTCGGTGTCACTCTGTCGGTTATTTCGTTCATACGGATATGAAAATAACAGTAATCAATAGTATTCGCGCTTCCCGGTTCCAGAATGCCGTATTCACCGGCCTGCAGCTCAGTAATTCTGACAATGCCCTTTCCTGCATAGTAAATTGTGGGAACTTTCCATCTCAGCGTTATTTGCGGTTTGTGCCCGCTAAATATTTTCGTAACGGGTTCATCGGGTCCGGTACTGTTTGTGTCATAGCTGTTGTCCAGAATTCCGCCCCTGTCGTTAAAGGACGTACCTTCAAAGGTTATATCGGCCAGGAAGAAAACGGTATCCTGTAAAACCAGTTCGTTGAACTTGTTTCTGAAACGCACGGTATCATTTCCATAAGTGAATTTAAAGGTAAAATCATATATATGATCGGGGAGAAGGGAAAGGCTCACCACATTCTTCCCTGATGTTACACTGCCGTCCATTTCAACCAATTTTACGCCGTTAGGACTGTTTTCGTCCGGCTCATGGTATGTTAAAAAATAATGATCGGTACCGTCAATTGCCGTCCATGAAATATCCCATCTTCCTGTGGACGAATTATATGTAATCGTCGGGTTAAATACTTCATTTGCAGCAAAGGAAGGTTCAAGCAAAGGCGATATTATTCCGATGAAGATTGCCAAAACGATAGTCAAAGCGGTAAACCTTTTTAAGTATTTCACCAAATCACACCTCACAGAAATAGTTTAAAACGGTTATATCTCAGTATTAATATCGACATTGCGTATTACGATTTTTAATACATTAAAAACCTCTTTCATCACATGCCGGCAGATTAAACATATACTGGTTATTAAAGAAATTCAGATATCGGGTGTTTTATATGTGGTATACCGTTGTTGCCGGAGACAGTCTCTATCAAATAGCCAGGCGTTTCGGAACAACCGTTGAAACCCTCGTCGAGGCTAATAAACTCCAGAGCACCGACCTGAATATCGGACAGGGTATTTATATCCCACCCGTTCCCGGGAGGGCATTTCAGTACACCGTCCGGGCCGGTGATACGCTTTACGGCCTTGCCCGCCTTTTTGGTACAACAATTCAGGCCCTCGCCGAGCTGAACGGGATCGAAAACACCACCATCTATGCGGGACAAAGGATATTAATACCTTTTTACACCGAAGTGATAGTCAATACACCAATGGCAAACGTAAGAAACGGGCCGGGCACAAATTTTGCGTCGGTTGCGGTTATGCAGCAGGGAGCACGCCTTCCTGTGGTTGGTTACAGGAACGGGTGGTATCAGGTAGGGCTTTTCAACGGCACTTTCGGCTGGATTTCGGAAGACATAGTAACTTTGGATGCGCATGACAGCATAAGGCCGGTTCAGCCCATTATAGGTTTTTACACCCTGGCCGAAGGACCGGGGCTTCCCGGATCGTACACGTCTTTTGCAGACAATGTTTCCCAATTGTCGGGTGTTTATCTTTTCTTTTATCAGATAAGCCGGAATGATCCGACCCAGATTGACAGATTTTTTCAGTTCACCGATCAGGATATCCGCGTAATTGTGGCGGTAGCCCACAGAAACAATATAAAGGTTCTTCCGGTGGTTCACAACCTGCTTTACCGCCCAGGCGGAACGGCGCTGGCAAGGGATCTTGTGCGGCAGCTGGTTTCGTCACCGCAAAACCGGCGTGCCTTTGCGCAAAATCTGGTACAACTTGTGGAACGGTATAACTTTGACGGCGTAAACATAGATATAGAAGATGCCTACACCGAAGACAGCGAAAACCTGGCCCAACTGTATGTGGATATTGCCGAAGCCTTCAGGCCGCACGGTTATTTTCTGTCCGCTTCTGTACCGGCAAGGATTAGTGATGAGCCTTTCAATCCGTTTTCAGATCCCTTTGACTATGCAACTATAGGAAGTGCCGTGGACGAGTTCATTGTGATGCTTTACAACGAATACGGATGGCCTGGAAGCCCTCCCGGCCCGCCGGTTTCGATCCCTTGGATGAGAAGGGTTCTGAATTACACCAAAACAAAAATGCCATGGTATAAAATTGCCGCTGCGGTTTCGGTATTCGGCTTTGATTTCAATTTAACCACAAACACAAGCTCTTATGTCTCCTTTGACAGGGCAATTCAGCTTGCCGAGCAATATGGCGCGACGATCCAGTTTGATATGAACCGTCAGACGCCATGGTTCTCGTATACCGATGGCCAGGGACAGCAACATCAGGTATGGTTTGAAAACACCGACAGCATCAGGGCCAAAGTCCAGACGGCATGGAACATGGGAATTAACGGAATTGCCTTATGGAGGCTGGGTATGGAAGACCCGGGTATATGGGATATGCTTGCAAATGAGACAGTAGTGAAGAAAATAATTGAAAATTTCAGGTAGAGGCCGTTAAAATGCGGCCTTTATTGCTATCTTCCGCGTACAGTCTGCCGGAGTCAGACAATATACATACGAATATACGATAGGCGTGTTTTTTATGATATAATAACTTTTGGTTATGAATTTCGGAGCATCTTTAATTATTTTGACGAATGGAGAATAGTCATGGAATTTCAAATTTCCAATGATATGCTGTTTTCGGACACACTCGTTCCTGATGTTTTTATTTGCGATATTATGCCGTCACTTCCTTCCGACTGCGTGAAGGTTTATATATACGGGCTTTATCTGTGCAAATATAATAAAAACATATCACTGGACGATTTTGCAAAAAACCTTGGTTTGTCAACGGACGCATTAAACGCTGCGCTGGTAATGCTTGAAAACGAAGAACTGATTGTCCGTACCCACACGGGAATAACTTTTGTCAGTGTAAAGGAAAAGGTTTTAAACCGCCTGTACCGCAGGAAAGAAGAATCCACTCCTGAAGAGGCGCTGTCCAATACCCAGTATAACCAGCGCAGGCATCAGTGCATTCAGTCAATGAATCAGATGTTTTTTCAGGGAAGTATGCCTACAAGCTGGTACACTTTCATAGACAATCTGTTTAATCAGTACAACTTTGACGAAGATGTTATGATTTCGCTGTTTCAATACTGCTATAACAGAAATGCACTGAACAGAAAATACATAGGCCAGGTTGCGGCCAGTTGGGCAAAACGGAATATCACAACCCATATCGAGCTGGAAAAATATATGGAAATATTCCAGAGAACAAAGGATCTGAGCTATCAAATTGCAAAAGTATTGAGGCTTCACAGAAGTCTTACCGTATATGAGGAGGAATTTGTCGATATATGGGCAAACCAGTACGGTTACGGCATGGATATTATAGAATTGGCCCTTCAGAAAATGTCGGGCAAGTCCAACCTGAATTTCAGGTATATACATAAGATTCTGACCGACTGGCACAATGCGGGCTTAAAAACAAAAGAAGCCGTTATTGCTTATTTGTCCAAAAAAGAGGCAACGACGGCAGCGTCAAAGGCCGAAACTGCCGTTTCCGCTGAGAAAGTGCCCCAGAAAAGCAATTTCTGGCAAAGAGAATACAGTGATGATTTTTATGAAAAACTCAAGAATTCCACTTTTAAATGAAAATTTTGTTTAAATATGCCTACCACAAAACACACAGGAGGAATTTATGAACAGTAACTGGGAAGAACTAAAAAGGGAATTTTTCAAACGCCGAGAGAACGCATTAGCCGCCCGTGATCAGAGGAAGGAAGAAGTTTACAGAAAAGTGCCTGAAATAAGGAAACTGGATCAGCAGATAGCAGAGCTGGGCCTGTCTTTTAACCGTGAGGCGATAAAACAGGAACTGCCCCCTGAAAGCGTACGGCTGTTTGAAGAAAAAATAAAGCGGCTGACTGAACAGAAGAAAAAACTCCTGACCGAAAACGGATTCCCGGAAAATTATCTTGAAGTGGAATATACCTGCAAAAATTGCAATGATACCGGTTTTGTCCTTGACGATGAGGGAAAGCCCACCACTACGCCGTGTTACTGCTACCGCCAGCTTCTGATTGAAAGGCTTTACGACGTTTCAAACCTTAACAGTGACGGGCAGACGGGGTTTGAGTTTTTTAACGAAAAATATTACTCGGATAAAACCGATGAGAATTCAAATGTTAAGGTTTCTCCAAGAGCCCAGGCCTTAAGGGTGAAACAAAAATGCCTCGATTTTGTCAATAATTTTGAAAATACCTCTTATCCCAACCTTTATTTTACAGGGCCTACAGGGGTAGGAAAAACTTTCCTTTCAAAGTGCATTGCAATAGAAGTTTTGAAAAAGGGGCATACTGTCCTGTACTTGCCTGCTCCCGCAATGTTTGACATCATTTACAGAAGCAAATACCAGTTTGACGGAAACACACAGGATAATGCTTACCAGAACATACTCAATACCGAACTGCTCATAATAGACGACCTGGGCACCGAGTCGCCGAGCGCGGCCAAATATACAGAACTGCTTACAATTTTGAACTACAGAAGCGCAAGAAATGTAACTACTCCGTGCAAAACCATATTATCAACAAACCTTGAACCGCAGGACCTGCACAAAATTTATTCCGAACGCGTAGAGTCGCGCATACTCGGGGAATTTGACATTTTGTATCTTTTCGGCGATGATATACGCTTAATCAAAAGATTTTTGAATGACAACGTCTGAAAAATATAAAGGCCAATTTTGTTAACCTTTTTAAATTTTTAGTTGACATTTCTGCAAAGTTTTTGTATCATCATTACAGACATCCGGATGTTAGTATTTATTATAAGCATTTTCCGGGGTGGTTAATGATGATACGGCGTGTAAATACCAAAAATATGATTCTTACGGCGTTTTTTACCGCTCTTATCGCAGTCGGAGCTTTCATCAAAATCCCAAATCCCTTTTTCCCTGTTCCGTTTACGTTGCAGGGCGTGTTTTGTGCCCTTGCGGGGCTTCTTCTCGGCTCAAAATACGGCTCACTGGCGGTTACCGTTTACATCATCATGGGGCTTCTCGGCTTGCCTGTGTTCACGGCACCAGCCGGCCCTCAATATATTTTTCAGCCCACTTTCGGCTTTTTACTGGGCTTTATCGCCACGGCATACATCATAGGGAAGGTTTCGGAATTAAATGAAGAATTTACATACACAAAGGCATTTGCATCATCGTACGCCGGCCTTTTTGTCCAGTACGCGTTAGGAATATCATACATGTATGTAATCTATAACTTTTATAACAAAAGCCCAATTGGTTTTTGGGCTCTTGTCTCGGCTATGTCGCTTTATTTTCTGAAAGACATAATATTATATTCGGTGGTGGCTTCGGTATCGGTTGTTCTAAGGAAAAGTCTTTCACCAATACTTCAGGAAAGGTAACATTATCTTGTCGCAACGAAAAAGCAGCGCTCGGAATTTTCGCGGGGCGGATTCTTGGTGTATTCGTCAAAAATCCCCATAAGTTTCAGCCCCGCTTCCTGAAGTGCCGATTTTACTTCTTCAAAATTCCAAGCTTTTTGTTGCTGCTCCTCCTCAAACCTTTTGTAAAGATCCCCTGATTCCTTTACAAACAATGTCAAATCAAAGGAACAAATCCGGGTATCCCTGTCATAGGTATTCTGCCATATATACGCTATATCTTCCCCGATCTCGTAGAAAAAATTGTTTCCGAGAATACTTTCCAGCTTGTACGGCGTATTCATGTCAAAAATAAAAAGGCCACCGGGATTCAGATAGTTTCTTACAAGGCTGAAAACCAATTTCAGCTCGCCGTAATCGGTAATGTAATTCAGGCTGTCCAGCGTGCACAGAATGGCGTCAACCGTCCCGTAAAGTTCAAAATTCCGCATGTCCTGGCAAACCCACAGCGGGAACACCTGAGCTTCGCCCGATTTTTCAACAGCGCAGTTCAGCATGTCCTCCGATGCATCAATGCCAATCATGTCATAACCACGCTTCGCCAGTTCCAGAGTGAGACTGCCGGTTCCGCACGCCAGATCAAGCAGAAGTTTTGGTTTTTCGGCCATGTATTCCGAAAAAAGGCTTTCGATGTAATCAGCCATCTTTGAATAATCTACGTCTTTTGTAAGAAGATCATAAACATAGGCAAAATCGCTGTACATTCCGACCCCTTATCCCAATTTTTTTCTCTTTGCCATTAATCCGCCTATCCGGCCGGTTTCTTTGGCACTAAGGCTTTTCCAGCCCTCTTTCTGTACTTTTTCCAACAGACCAAGTTCTTTCGCAATTTCCAGCTTCAGTTTCTCATTTTTCTTTGATGCCATAAATAACCACCTCGTAGAGTATATTATACCCCTACGGTTATGTGGCTATTCAGCAAAAGATTATTTGTTATGCTCTTTTTCCGAAATTAACCTGCTTACCTCGTCAATCGCCCTTAGCAACTGTTTGTCCTCGCCCTCGGGGATTTCGTCTATGCTGTAATACCTGTATTTTTCATCATTGCTGACTTCAATGTCGGGGGTGACACCGACTCCGTGTATTGAAACGCCTGAAGGAGTAAAATATCTTGCCGTGGTGAATTTCAGCCCGGCGTTTCCTTCAAGCGGGATTATGGTCTGAACAAGCCCTTTTCCAAATGTGGTTTTGCCAATCAGCGTACCCTTGCCGTATTCCTTTATTGCTGCCGAAAGAATTTCGGAAGCACTGGCGCTGTACTCGTTTATCAGCACAACCAGCGGCATATTTAGTTCACCTGAGCCCGATTTCTCCTCCTGTCTGTTTCCGTTCCTGTCCTCGGTATAAACAATCAGTCCTTCCGGCACTATAAAATCGGCCATGCGAACCACCTGGCTGTAATCCCCGCCGGGATTGTTCCTGAGATCAAGAATCAGCCCTTTCGCACCCGCTGCTATAAGTTTATTCACATGATTAACAAAGTCCTGCGCAATGTCTTCATCAAACAGCTTCAGCTGAATATACCCTATGTCGTCATTAATCATTCTGCTCTCAATGTACTGAATATTAATTACTTTCCTGACCATCGAAAGTTCCACGTAATTATTGATTTCAGGTCTGTAAACCATAAGCACAACTTCGGTATCGGGCAATCCCTTTATTTTCTGAACAATCAGGTTTAGATCTGTTATTTCGGTCACGTCTTCCCCGTTTACCATGACAATCTTGTCCCCGTTGCGCATTCCGGCCGCTTTAGCCGGTGAGTTGTCAAATATGTCTGCAACGGTGGCCAATCCGTCGTCATCCATAAACACCGTCACGCCTATGCCCACGTAACTGCCGGTTTGCTGTTCCATAAAGCTTTTCATCATATCGGGAGTGTAGTATACGGTATACGGATCGCCGACTGCCTCGACCATCCCTTTTATGGCCCCTTCAAGCAGCACATCTTCGTCTATCTCTTCATAATAGCTGTTAAGCAGCAGTGATTTAACCTTGTTAAAATTTATAATGTTCTCCCTTGACACATTCTGGCTGAATATTATTTCATACTTCGGGCTAAGCGCGTCAAAAACGTTACGGGTGAAAAAACCTGCAACAAAAAAAGTAACGGCTATTACAACACATATTACTGCGGTTAACCAATTTTTTCTCATTTCAACACATCCCATTCTTTATTAATATAAAAATTATGATCAATAAAGCAAATCCTTAGTAAATATATATTTACCATGTTTATCAAAAAGTCTTACATATATAAAGAAAATACCCGGTTACCCGGGATTTCGGTAAGGTTCTATTTTAACCAGAATTACTGTTATGGTTTTACATACTCAAGCGGATTCTGCGGAACTCCGTTCACTCTCACTTCAAAATGCAGGTGCGGACCGGTTGCAACGCCTGTCTGACCCGCCTTCGCTATTACCTGTCCCGCCTTAACCTGCTGCCCCGTCGTCACCAGAATACCACGGTAGTTTATATGGGCGTACAATGTAGTAATGCCGCTTCCGTGGTCAATAATTATGCAGTTCCCGTATCCATCACGCGTTCCTGCAAAAATAACGACTCCATCTGCGGCCGCGACAATTTCTTCGTTCAATGATGCCCCTATGTCTATACCGGTATGTTTTTTGTAAACTTTATAAATCGGATGGAGCCTAGTGCCAAACGTAGAACTGATGGTTTTGTTCGACGGCATCGGCCATACCATTTTACCGCCGAATTTCAGGTTGCTTTTGCTCTGCAAACTTTTAATCAATTTCTCAAGCTCTTTTGATTCCTTCTCCAGTAATGCTTCCTTTCTCTCGTACTCTTCCTTACTTTCTATATCCTTTTTAATTGACGCTTCCAGCGAAGATCTGGAGATTTCAAGCTCTTTTATCCGCTGGGCATAGCGTCTTGCTTCTTCCACACAGTTGTCAATCTCATCCTGCCTCATTTGTTTCAGTTCCTCAAGTTCATTCTTTTTCTCCCTGATGTTGTTTAAAAGCATTCTGTCGTATTCGCCGATCTGGTTCATAAGTTTTACGCGTATAAAGAACTCATTCCAGTCACTACTCTTTAAAAGCTCATCAAGTTTCCATACCGTACTGGAACGCTTGTACATAACACGCAGACGCTCTTTTAATAAATCTTCCTGCTGCGCCAGTTCGGCCTCTTTTATCGCAATCGCCTCATTAAGGGAATCAATGGCCGATTCGAGAAGCTGAATTTTCTGCTCAATTTCGGACTGTTTAAGACCCAATTCTTCAAGCTCTTTTATTATCTGATTGCGTTTATACTGTTTCCAGTTTATATCTTCGCTTATTTTCTGGATTTGCTTTTTGTAATAGGATAAATCAGATTTTTTGGCATTTAACTGTTTCTGGTACTGTGAAATGTCGTCGGCAAAAGAACTGAACATCATTACAACTGCCAATGAAAGCACAATCACTATATACCCCGTGCATTTTATCCCCGTTGTAAATTTTACATGTTTATCATGCCTCATTTTTGTCCTCCTGCACTGTTATTTATCTGTGGTTTATTCTGTTCGGTCAGCTTTTACTTCGCATGAGGGAAAAAATCATTTCAGTTAAATTATACATAAACAGGCATTAAACATTCAAGTGTCTTCTTACCGAAATTACACTTCCTATGCTCCCCATCACTACTCCTATAATCGCGTAAATTACGAAAATCTGACCGCCAACGTTCCCCAATGAAACAATTTTAATCAAGTCGCTGATCCCATATTCCACCGCATGGGAATTCACAAAGGATTCAACCGAATTATAAAGATAGCTTGTCAGTATAAAAGCTATAAGTGCACCGGTAAAACCGATAATTATACCCTCTATGATAAACGGCCAGCGGATAAACCAGTCGCTTGCTCCAATATATTTCATTATTTCAATTTCCTTACGCCTTGCATAAACCGTAAGTTTTATTGTATTTGCTATGATTGACACCGATACAATCAAAAGCAGCGTAAGCACAACCATACTGCCGGCATTAATCCAGTTCAGAACCGTGCTGAGCTTCTTCAGCGATTCATAAGGGTAATTTACATCTTCCACGCCGTCCAGTTTGCTTATTTCTTCCGTAAATGCGGCGCTCTCTTCCACATTTTTAAGGTGTATTCTGAAAGACTCGCTTAAAAAATCAGGGGTGAGCCCATCAAGAATGTCCGAATCTTCAAGATATATATTAATAAGCTGGGCATATGCCTGCTCTTTTGTTATTTTCGTATAGGTCAAAACACGCTCGTCGTTTTTAATCTTTAACTCCACATTTGAGGCTTCAAACTCGGTAGCATCGGGTTTGAGAAAAACAACTATCTCCATCTGCGCTTTGAGACGGTTAATGTTATATGAAAAGTTTATAATAAGCATAAGAAATATTCCGAATATTATAAGCGAAGCAATTACGGTTGACACCGACGCAAGCGACATTAACAGGTTTCTGTATGTATTTGCAAAACCTTCCTTTACCATGTATTTCATTGTTCTAATCTTCATTTGTATAATTCCCTTCCTGCACGTCCCTGATAATTCTTCCGCGTTCGAGGTTAAAAACTCTTTTTTTCATATGATCCACTATGCTTTTCTCATGGGTTGCCACAATAACCGTTGTTCCCCGCTGATTAATCTCATCAAGCAAATTCATGATTTCCCAGCTTGTCTCAGGATCCAGGTTACCTGTCGGCTCGTCCGCGATCAGAACGGACGGGTTATTTACAATAGCCCTCGCTACAGCTACCCTTTGCTGTTCCCCTCCAGAAAGCTCGTCCGGAAATGCTTTTGCTTTTTTGCTCAATCCGACAAGCGCAAGGGCGACAGGCACCTGTCTGCGTATTTCCTTCGGGGAAGCCTCCACTACCTGCATTGCAAAGGCGACATTTTCATAAACGGTTTTGTTGGGAAGAAGCCTGAAGTCCTGGAAAACCACTCCTAATCCCCTTCTTAAGTACGGCACTTCCCTTCTCGGCATGTCATGTATGCTAAATTCGTTAACATAGACTTCACCTTCGGTGGGTACTTCCTCGCGGAGCATCAGTTTAAGCAATGTTGATTTTCCAGATCCGCTCGGCCCCACTACAAAGACAAACTCACCTTTTTCTATCTTGAACGTTGCATTTTGCAGCCCGACACAACCATTAGGATAGATTTTGGTAACATTTCTAAATTCAATCAATTTCCTTCATCCTTTGTTAATGAATTTTCAATTTCCCGTATCTTATTTGCTTGTTTCATCAAGATACCTCTTGACCATCATGGCCACCTTAAACAGCATGGCGTCTTCAAACTTGCGCAAATCCATGCCTGTAAGCTTCTGAATCTTGTCCAGCCTGTAAACAAGGGTATTCCTATGTACAAACAGCTGTCTTGAAGTTTCGCTGACATTAAGGCTGTTTTCAAAAAACTTCTTAATTGTGATCATTGTTTCCTGATCTATCTGTTCATAAACATTGTCCTTAAAAACTTCATTCAGGAACAGTTTGCAAAGAGTTGTAGGAAGCTGATAAATTAAGCGGCCAATCCCCAAATGATTGTAATCTATTATGTCCTTGTCGGTCTCAAAAATCTTGCCTATCGCGAGCGCAGTCTGGGCATCCTTATAGGAACGGGAAATATCACGGAGCCTGGTAACCTCTGAGCCTATTCCCACCGATGCTTTAACCATCAGCTCAGTATTCAGCGTATCTATTATAATCCTCGCCTTGCGGTAAATATCCTCTTCGGTTTCCTTTTCCTTCAATTCCTTTACCAATACGGTGTTCTGATCGTCGAGAAGCACGACGAAATCCTTTGAATCGTTCGGAAAAAGGCTTTGTATTATGTTATATGCATGAATATCCTTGGATTTCTCAGTATGAATTGAATACACTATTCTTCGCACATCGTCCTTAACTCTCAGCTCTTTTGCCCTAAGGGAAATATCGCCGGGTAAAATGTTGCCCAGAACCACATTTTTTATAAAATTATTCTTGTCGAATTTTTCCTCATAGTACAGCCTTGCATTCTCTATCGAAAGACAAATAAGTTCCATCGCCTTTTTACGGTCCTGCAAATTACCGTAAACTACAGCAATAAAATCCAGATTGCCCTTGCTTTCACCGACCTTCATGAAAGCGGCATTTTCGGTCTCGGCGTACTGTTCATTCGATTCAATAAATTCCATTACCTCTTCGTTGCATTCCCCTACCGCATTCCTTCTTGTACTGGCAAAAACTGTACCGTTGGTGTCGGTTATGTCCACGTCGCAACCAAGTATCTCCTTTACGCGATAGACAAGAGACTGAAAAATCTTAGCCGACAAAAAAATACCCCCATTCCGTCCCTTCCAAAATATCCAAAGGAATGAGACATTTTTGTGCATTTTCACCTATACATTATACAACAAACATTTTTTGATTTACAAGGTTTTGAAGATAAATAAAAAACGGAAATTGTCAACCCCCTCAATCATTAAATGCCGTTACCCTGCCTGAAAAAACCTGCATTATCGTGTCTATGAGCTCTTTATTTCTGATTTCGGATATATTGTGCATAATTATTTGTCTTGGAGCGGCAGAAATAAGGAAACTTATTAAAAGATCCTCCTCTTTTATTATTCCGTCAGCCTGTTCCCCCGCCAGTTCCAGTAAATACTGATCCGATATTCTTTCCATGTTTTCGTCATATAAAGAAAATCCGGAATCTTTTTCCGCAATTATATGAACACACCTGAATTTTGGTTTCTGCATCTGCACGAAACATGTCAAAAGCTTTATAAATTCCTGATATTCCTTTTCAATCAAATATTGCCTTACTGCCCAATCCATTACTTCCTCAAGCTCTTTGACATATTCCTGCATCCTGAATGTTACAAATCCCTCAAGAATTATATGATCATTCTGGTTCAGAAAATCGGCAAGTTTCCTTGTAACCAGATTTTTTCTCCTTATTTTCAAAATTGTGTCAAACAAATTCTGACTTCCATCCCTTATTTTTTTCTGCGCTATATTAATAATTTCCCTGCGTTCATCGGGTTTTAAATACCCATAATTCTTTTTGGCTATACGTTTTAACAACATATCGTCATATGCGGTTATTAAATATTCCGCCAGAACCTGGGACAAATGTTCGACAAAAGTCTTATCACCGGAAAACTTACCTTTGCAGGTGCATTCTACGGCTATGAGGCCGTTTTCCTCCTCATGGTTTACTTTGAATAATTCGCCGTCGTTACTTGTTTCAACAAGTTCCTTTTGCAAAAAATTCAAAAGTTCACCGGCTCCGTCACCTGCTGTAATACGGACAGGCTGCATATTTCACACTTCCTTTCTCAGGTGTAGTATATGAAGGTCTGAAAGTGCGTATACTTTCGGCGCATATGTAAATAATGTTAAGAGATATTTTGACATTGTTGTTATTTTTACGACATAAACATTCATAACTTCACCCTTTTTAATTACCTGTCTCAAAAATTGTTTCAGGCAGGCTTAACAAAGCCAGCTTTTATATACTATTCATTCCTGAGGCCTTAGGTGCCAGAACAACAATTGCTCGCCAAGATACTTAAAATCCGGCTTTACTATCAAATCTGCAAGATAGGCAGACCGTTCGGATCCGGTTATCCTGTTTCTGTTCAAATCCCGTATAATTCCATCAGCTGTTTTTATGCCAATACCGTGTCCATAATAATAACCGTTCAAAAGTTTTATTACATTTTCGCCCTGCCATTCAGGAGTATCGGGATTAACATCGGGATTTTTAAAATACAGGCAGTCTCCGGGTATTGCATCTTTGACCCCGCGGTAGTTCCGGACTCCCAGATCCTTGTCCAGGTATTTCCAGTCCATAAGATATATGTCCGGGAACAGCCTGTCGAACAACTCCCTCGGTAAAACTTCAGTCAGTGCAAGATAAAATACTATTACGATCGCGGTTGCGCATTCCGTCCCATACAATCTGCTGTTCCTGAGAATGTCTCTTACTGCGTCATATGCGCTGACGTTTTTTTTCAGGCGGAAACCTCCTTCTTCCGTCCTGTCCCAGTATCGTTTGTTGCATACTGAGTCCTTGAAAAGCCTGAAGGAAAAGAAGCTGTTGTTAAGCCGTTCAGAAGCTCTTACTATCTCTTTCCTGGTTTTAACCTCAAAGTCAAAAAGCTGCTCATCTTTGTATGTAAAAACAGTACCCGCCTTAAGCATCATATCCGCTATCTGATATTTTGTCTCATCCTGTCCGAACATGGCCGTCAGCCTGTCTTCAGTGACAATGTTTCTTCCTATTAAAATCATGTAATCCCACCTTTACATAATGCCTTACTTCATCATATGTACAAGGTGTCAAAATGGTAATGCAGGATGTTTAAACTTTGAAAAGAAAATTGATGAGGTTGGTAACGGAGGATGTAAATATGGTTCAGAAAGTTAAAGAAAAACCGGCTTATGAGCTTATCCAGGAATTCCTTCAAACATGAAACGCCTGGGATTTTTGAAAAGGAAATTGCGTTTATAATTGCAAAAATGGAGGGAGGTGCTGACAATGCATAACATCCTCGAATGCGAAAATCTGTCCAAATACTTTGGCCCGGTCAAAGCCGTTGATTCGGTGACACTGAGTATCCCAAAAGGCAGAATTGTAGGCCTTCTGGGACCAAATGGCAGCGGTAAGACGACATTTATAAAGATATGTAACAATCTTCTTCCCCCAACCGCAGGCAAAATACGTATCGGCGGTTTTGAGCCGGGTGTTGAAACCAAGAAAATCGTGTCTTACCTGCCCGAAAAAAAAACTATCTGAACAACTGGATGAAAGTTTCAGAAATACTTAACTTTTTCAGGGATTTCTATGATGATTTCAATGTGGACAAAGCTTATGACATGCTGGGCAAGTTAAAAATCGATGCAAAACCAGGCTGAAAACCCTGTCAAAGGGAACAAAGGAAAAAAGTTAAGCTGATTCTTGTACAGATCATTTCATGTTTTCTCTATATTTCAGCAGCTTGTCTTTAATCGAATCATTTTCGTCAAATTCTATACCTGCGCCGTATAGCCAGGGAAAGTCTTCTCTCCTGGTTACTATCCGGCTTTCGGTACTGTACTCCGGTTCTCCCTGTTCCGTGCTAAGCAATAATATGCTTTTGTCCAGGTACTCATTGATTTTATTATAGAAGGACGCCATTTCCTCTATGTCAAATTCACCCGTCCGGCCTGTTATATCGAAAGATACCTCACCCTTGTCAACTGTACTTTCCGTACCGTCGCTGTCAATTGAAAACAGCTCATAGGAATAGCTTCCCCAGCCCTGGTTCATATATGGATTATACCTTAACAGGAGATTTCTGCCGTCAACGGTACACAGATAAACCGAATTCCATCCGGCATGGGGTATGCCTGCCGATTCCTTCCAGATGGTTTTACCGTCTGCGTTCATGATTTTGAGAATAATCTCCTGTGTTTCTTCGGCCGCCGACAAATCCAGCACAATTTTCTCGTTTATTCCGTCATTGGTAAGATCGGCATAACCGGCAACAACAATTTTTTCACGGTCATAATAGCCGTTTTCCGAAGGCACGGCATCCAATTCCCGTTCAGTTATTTCATTACCGTCAATACTCACTTCTTTTCCTGCCGGCTCATCAGAAAAACACGACGCAAGAAAAAAACATGACATTAAAACGGCACAAAAAAAAAATAACTGAATGTTTTCAAATCAATCCTCTCCCGGAACCATTATTCTGCAGTATGCCGGCAGTGTTTAAAAGTCATGTGCAGATACTGCATATATATTCGTAATTCAGTTTTCGCATATCGTCCACTGTAACAAAGGCTTTCGACAGGTCCTGGCTGCCTGAATTCGGGTTGACAAATCCGATACACCTGATGCCCGCCCTGTATGCCGCCTCAACTCCCGGTGATGAGTCCTCTATTACAACACATTCTCCGGGCTCTGCTCCCAATAAATCCGCGGCTCTTAAAAAAATATCGGGTTCAGGCTTGCTTTTTTCCAGTTCCTCGCCGCTGACGACAACCTGGAAATATTTCTGCATATCAAGCTTCTTTATGACTGCCTCTATAAATGCCCTCGGCGATGAAGAGGCAACTGCCAATAGTACACCATGCGAAACCAGGTCACAAACCAGTTCTTTTACGCCGTCAATCGGCCGAAGCGGTGCTTCATCCAGCGTCTCAAGCAGTAATTTGTTTTTTATATTCAACAGTTTCTCTATGCTGTAATCAAGGTTAAATCTTTTCTTTACATCGGCAAGCATCTCGGGATTTGACACTCCCACATACCGGCTGAGAAATCTTTCATCAACATTCAGGCCAAGACTGCTCAGCAGCTTTTTGTCAATACTGAAATGTATCGGCTCGCTGTCAATCAGGACACCGTCCATGTCAAAAATAACCGCTTTCAGCATCTGAAACGTCCCAACCCTTTCAGGATACCATAAAAACCTTTCTATAGACTATAAGTATTCATTTTGCCGCAAGTTCCGCTATTCTGATAATCACTTCAACGGCCTTCTTCATCGAATTAACCGATACAAATTCGAACTTGCCGTGATAATTCTGTCCGCCTGTAAAAATATTCGGTGTTGGGATGCCCATATACGAAAGCCTTGCTCCGTCTGTACCGCCCCTGATTGGAGTTACAACCGGCTTAACCCCGGATTGCTCCATTGCCTTTTTGGCCAAATCCACAACATGCATAACGGGTTCTATCTTTTCCTTCATGTTGTAATACTGATCCTTCATTTCAAGAACAACCGTACCCTCACCGTATTTATAATTAATAAAGTCCACAATTTCCCCGATTAGTTTCTTCCTTTCGCTGAACCTTTTCATGTCGTGATCCCGGATAATATAATACAATGAAGTTTTTTCAACGTCACCCTCGATATTGTTCAGATGGAAGAAACCTTCATAGCCTTCGGTATGAGACGGCGTTTCGGCGGCGGGAAGCATGGAATTCAGCTCCATTGCTATGAGGATTGAATTTTTCATCCTGTTTTTTGCACTTCCCGGATGCACATTTACTCCGTTCACGGTGATCTTTGCATATGCCGCATTAAAGTTTTCATACTCAATCTGGCCTTCAATACCGCCGTCAACGGTATAGGCAAATTCCGCGCCGAACTTTTTCACATCAAAATGATCCACTCCCCTGCCTATCTCTTCATCAGGGGTAAAGGCAATTTTTATTGTACCGTGCTTAATTTCAGGATGTTTTATCAGGTATTCAGCAGCAGTTACTATTTCGGCAATTCCGGCCTTATCGTCGGCACCAAGAAGGGTTGTTCCGTCAGTAACAATAATATCATGCCCCTTTACGGTGAGCATGTTCGGGAATCGCTCCACCGACAGAACAATATTCTTTTCACTGTTCAGCACTATGTCACCGCCGTCATAATTCTCAATAATACGTGGTTTAACATTTGCCCCCGTCATGTCAGGGCTTGTATCCATATGGGCAATAAAACCTATCACCGGCACTTTTTTTTCGGTATTTCCATTCAGAGTTGCGTATACGTACCCGTTCCGATCGATTTCCGCATCCTTAAGACCTATCTGGCGCAGCTCTTCCACCAGGTATTTCCCGAACTCATACTGCTTTTGGGTACTGGGACAGGTATCGGAGTTTTCGTCAGACTGCGTGTCAAAAGAAACATATTTTAAAAACCTTTCCACCAAAGCATCCATTCGCCAAACCTCCCGTGATTTTTCGTTTCAGGGTGTCAAGCCACTCTGTCAGTACGATATTATCAAACTTCATAATACAGTTCAACAACGGTCTGTACTTCTATCTGGTTTTGTCTTTTACGGCCCTTTGTACTGAAAAGGCCTTTCAGGTAGATTTTTACCGTTATTTGTGCAACATCGAAGCAAAAGTATTTACAATCAGCCATAAAAACCTAAAGGCAGCAGATGAAAAATCCGCATATAAAAAAAGCGGTATTCCCACTTAAATCGTTTTAAATACCGCTTTTTACGCGCAGAGTATATTTTCGGCACCTTTCCATACCAGACGGGAACTGCCTGCAACGCCCGGCTAAGGCCCTTCGCCGCCCTGCATTCTCTTACCGTAGCCATGAGCCTGTTCAAGCATCATGTCCTTAACCTTCATAAGACGCGTGAGATTTGAGCGTTCATTTTCATCCAGCTTCATCACAATATATTTTATCGTCTCTTCCAGGTTCGGTATCAGCACATATTCAAGAGCGTTTACACGGCGGCGGGTTTTCTCTATTTCGTCCGCAAGAAGCTGGGCAGACTTTTCAATTTCGGCAAGTTTCAACAATTTAGGAGTCAGTTCCGACAACGTTGAAATTGCCTCATCCAGCTCAGCGGTTGTATTTGCCAAACCGTAAGGGTAAATATCCCCTTCGCTGCCGATTTCGGCAGTAAACTCCAGCACAGGCACATCCACGCTCATAATATTCCGCGTGGAAGCATTAAGGTTTACCTCAATTTTCGGAAACATCAAGGCTTCCTCAACTATTTCAGAGCCCATCACCGCTCTTGCCATGACAAACCGGGAGTGAACCAGCATCAGCTTTTCTTCAACTTCTTCGCGCAGTGCTTTATTCTCGCGCACTATTTCCAGGAACTTTTTCATCAGTTCGTCCCGTTTGTCCTTCAGCAGCTTATGGCCTCTTTTGGCCATCTGAAGCCTTCTTTTCAACCCGGTTAACACCATTCTTGTGGGATTTACATTCATTCTGGCCATGAGAATAATCTCCTTGATGACTGTATTTATAATTCCAAATCATTTATCGCCGCGGGGCAGATACTTGTCAATATATTTCTGATCAATACGTTTAAGCTCGCTTACCGGAAGTATCGACAGCAATTTCCAACCAATATTCAGTGTGGTCTCAATATCCCTTTCGGTGTCAAACCCCTGTGATACATACTGCGCTTCAAATTCATCAGCAAATTTGGCATACAGCCTGTCAACATCGGTGAGCGCTGCATCACCCAGAATGGTGGCCAGTTCCTTGGCCTCTTTACCGCGGGCATATGCAGCAAACAACTGATTCATTGTGCTTGCATGATCCTCACGGGTTTTTCCTGCGCCTATACCCTTATCCTTAAGTCTTGACAAGGAGGGCAACACGTCAATAGGCGGAGTTATTCCTTTCTTATACAGTTCACGGCTCAGAATTATCTGCCCTTCCGTGATATAACCGGTAAGGTCGGGTATCGGGTGTGTTTTGTCATCCTCGGGCATAGTGAGAATGGGAATCAATGTAATACTGCCGTTGTAACCTTTCTTTCTTCCCGCACGCTCATACAGCGTGGCAAGGTCGGTATATAAGTAACCGGGATATCCGCGCCTTCCCGGCACTTCCTTGCGCGCGGCCGAAACCTCACGAAGTGCGTCAGCGTAGTTTGTTATATCGGTAATAATTACAAGAACATGCATGTCCTTTTCAAAAGCAAGGTATTCAGCCGCGGTCAGAGCCATTCTCGGCGTTGCAATACGCTCAACGGCAGGGTCATTGGCCAGGTTCATGAAAAGCACTGCCCGTTCAATGGCCCCTGTTTTCTTGAAATCATTAATAAAGAAATCGGCTTCTTCAAAAGTGATACCAACGGCACAGAATACAACGGCAAATTTGCTGTCTGTTCCCAGTACCTTTGCCTGCCGGGCTATCTGGGCGGCCAGTTGGGCATGGGGAAGACCCGAACCCGAGAAAATGGGCAGTTTCTGTCCACGTACAAGAGTATTCAGCCCGTCTATCGCAGAAATACCGGTCTGAATAAATTCCGACGGGTAGTCACGCGCTGCAGGATTAATCGGTGTACCGTTTATATCAAGCCTTTTTTCGGGTATTATTTCAGGGCCGCCGTCAATCGGCCTGCCAAGGCCGTCGAAAACACGGCCGAGCATATCCATCGAAACAGGAAGCTCAAGTCCACGGCCGAGAAAACGCACCTTACTGCTTGAAAGGTTTATTCCGACAGCGTTTTCAAAAAGCTGAACCAGTGCATTGGTTCCGTCAACTTCAAGGACCTTGCAGCGGCGTATTTCGCCGTTCGCCAGCTCTATCTCCCCAAGTTCATTATAAGTAACGCCTTCAACGCCCTGCACAAGCATTAAAGGCCCTGCCACTTCATATATCGAACGGTATTCCCTAAGCATCATTGTTCACCTTCCTTTGCCATCAGTGCACTCATTTGTTCAGCCAGTTCGTTTTCAATTCTCGTGAATTCTTCATCCACCCTGTCTTCACCGATATATTTTGCGCGGCCGATTTTTTCCACAACAGGAAGGCTGAACAGCTTCTTCAGTTCCACACCTTTGCCCACTGCTTCAAGGGACATGTGGTAATATGTCAAAATCAGCTTCAGCATTCTGTACTGTTTATTAAGAGTGGAATACGTATCCGTTTCATGGAAAGCATTCTGATGCAGATAATCTTCGCGTATTGAACGGGCCGCCTCCAGTGTCACCCTGTCCTTTGGCGATAGGGCGTCAATACCGACAAGCCGGACAATTTCTTCCAGTTCGGCCTCTTCCTGAAGAATTTTCATAACCTCGGCACGGTATTTGTTGAAATCCTTTGATATGTTTTTCTCATACCAGCTTTCCAGGCGATCGGTATAAAGAGAGTAACTTATAAGCCAGTTGATGGCCGGGAAATGCCGTTTATATGCGAGATTTGCGTCAAGCCCCCAGAACACCTTTACAATACGGAGGGTGGCCTGGGTTACAGGCTCGGACAAGTCCCCGCCGGGTGGCGAAACCGCACCGATTACAGACACCGAACCGGTACGCCTGTCGCTTCCGAGAGTAACAACCTTGCCCGCCCGTTCATAGAACTGGGCAAGCCTTGACGCAAGGTACGCAGGATATCCTTCTTCGCCGGGCATTTCTTCAAGACGGCCCGACATTTCTCTTAACGCCTCTGCCCATCTTGACGTCGAATCGGCCATTAAAGCCACAGAATATCCCATGTCCCTGAAATATTCGGCAATTGTTATCCCTGTGTAAATTGAAGCCTCACGAGCCGCAACAGGCATATCGGACGTATTTGCAATCAGTACCGTTCTTTTCATCAGCGGATGGCCTGTTTTTGGATCCTTAAGCTCAGGAAATTCCATTAAAACATCAGTCATTTCGTTACCGCGTTCGCCGCATCCTATATAAACAACCAAATCGGCATCTGCCCACTTGGCAAGCTGGTGCTGCACAACGGTCTTTCCGCTTCCGAAGGGACCGGGAATTGCCGCAACCCCGCCTTTGGCAATGGGAAACAATGTGTCTATTGTCCTTTGCCCCGTAATCATGGGCTCATCAGGCGCCAGTTTTTCCTTATAAGGCCTTTGCTTACGTACAGGCCATTTCTGCATCATTTTTACCGGCTTCAGTTCACCGTCTTTTGTCCGCACGGTGGCCACAATATCCTCTACCGTAAACTCTCCCTCTTTAATATCCTCAATCGTGCCCTCTATCCCGAAAGGTACCATAATTCGGTGCTCAAAAACTTCGTTTTCCTGAACGGTACCTATAATATCTCCGGCTACCACTTTGTCACCTTTGGCTTTGACAGGTTTGAACCCCCACTTTTTACTGCGGTCCAGAGCATTAATGTTAATACCCCTGGTTATGTTGGGTCCCACCTGCCTACGCATGACTTCCAATGGTCTTTGAATACCGTCATATATATTTTCCAGAAGCCCGGGACCAAGCTCAACGCTTAAAGGTTCGCCGGTGGATACAACCCTGCCTCCCGGTCCTAACCCCGAAGTTTCCTCATAGACCTGTATAGACGCTCTGTCGCCATGTATTTCAAGTATTTCGCCAATAAGCTCATAATCGCTTACGCGAACAACGTCGAACATATTGGCGTCTTTCATGCCCTCTGCAATTACCAGCGGACCCGCTACCTTAACTATTCTTCCCTGGCTCAATCCATATCCCTCTCTTTCAGTGCATAAATGCGGCTTTATTCGTTAAAAAGAATGTCAGCCCCGACAGCCTTTTCAACGCATTTTTTCACACCCTGCATTCCAATACCCAGACTGCCCTGAATGCCGGGAATTGGAATAACCGCCGGGAAGCGACGTTCCCTGTACTGATTTATCCTGTCAGTGATTTTGGCAGCCGTCTGTTCGGTTATATAAATTACGGCGTAATTCTCCTCTGCCAGTTTAATCAAAGTTTCAACGGCCTGTTCTCTGTTTTCAACCGGGAAAACAGAAAAACCCAGGGATTTAAAACCCAATACCGCATCCTTTTCTCCTATTACACCTATTTTATACATAAATCAAACGCAACCTTTCACGAATCAAATCATTGGGCAATTTATTAATTTTTCCGGTTAATATAATCCGTACATTTTTAATTTCGGTCTCCTTTGCAAAAAGAAACGCAATAAGGGGTTCAATCCCAATTGTAACCATCTTTGCCCTCTGTATATATTTCATAATATAATCATCCAGAGCTTTCTCCAAAGCCTGGATATTTCCTTTTTCGCTAACTTTCACACTTTTCAGCATTTCGGCGCCGATACCTGTTCCGGCGATTTCATTAATGAATTCGCCGACAGATTTCTCGCTGTTGCTGAAATATACGGATTTGTCAATTTTTCCGCCGTCAATGAGAATATTCCTGATAAAAGTGATCTGTCTGTTAAGGACACGTGCCCTTGCGAACATTTTTATATTCGTAGTATCTGCAATAACATCGGCGAGCTCTTTCACAAAATCATTTTCAATGCTTTTTAAATCCTCATAGAACCGGCGGTATAAAGCCTTATCAAGTATTAAATCTATTGCCTGCGGATCCCGGGTTCTTGAAAAAACGTCATAAACCTCGGCAATTGCCTCCCGCATAACCGGAAAAAGCGCGTCATAATCCCGCTCCCGGATAATCCTCACTATTTCGGCCGCCGAATATGTTCCTGTTTCAACAAGAATGGGCGGTATCTCCTGGTTTGACAGTTCGGCCTTTAAAAGGACCTTCACATTGAAGAAATCATATCTCCTTTTAAAGGCCTTTATAACCTCTTTATCCGGCGCTATTTCGGACAAAAAGGCATAGGTTTTCCTCATCTCATCAGCCAAAAGGGCATCAAATTCCAGCACGTTCTTTGTGCTTTCACTGCCCATGCCGTATTCGGCTTCGGCCAATACCTTATATGCTTCCTCTGCGTCCGGAGATTCAAGCATTCTGTCAAACCTGCTTTTGTCCAGGAGTTTTATTTCTCTCGCCCGTATTCGTCCTGCGGCATATGCATAATCATCCTGATTAACTCTTATCATTGTATCCCTCGTTTTTTAAAACCTTAGGAAAAAAGAATTTTTACCACGTCATTTTCAAGCCTGGGTTTCAACATTTCAAACAATACTTCGAAGGTATTGTTTATTTCCATGTCCTTATACCTTAAAACAAAACCTCCGGCAGTTCTGATGCTGTCCTCTGCTAATACCAGTTTTCCTTCCTTTCCGCAGTCTTTTATCTTTCTGTTTATGTTCTTTACAAAATCCTTGTCAATTCTTTTTTTATCCGCTTCCGACAGTAAAATTTCCCCGTCTTCGCCTTTTGCCGCTTCAACAATCATGTTCACAAGCAAATTCTGGTAATCACGGTCGGAAATTCCGCATAACCTGTCCATAGCCTTCCTGAACGCCTCTTCCACCAAATCCTGTTTTGTCCTCAGGACCTCCTTGCGTCCTTCAAGATCGGCTTCGGACAGCATTCTGCGATATATTTCCTTTCCGTCGGTTTCACCTTTTTTAAGAATTTCGGCTTTTTTTCGCTCTGCCTCTTTTAAGGCATTTTCCTTTATTTCCCGGGCTTCAGCCTCAGCTTCCTTAATTATTTGCCCGGCCCTTGCCTCAGCATCCTCAAGAATTTTGGCTTTTATTTTCTCAGTTCCTGTCATTTGGAAAGCTCCTTTATTTACAACTGCCTTTCAAAGAATCAATACCGTAATTATCTGATCATCAGAATTGATACAATCAGGGACAAAATAGCAAACATTTCAACCATCAGTGCAAGTGTAATGGCACTTCCCAAACCTTCGGGACGTTTCGAAATCATCTGGATACCTGCCGCTGCAACCTTGCCTTGGAAAATTGCCGAAACCAGACCTACAATTCCTACCGGCAAACCTGCTATAAAAAGACTTAATCCCTGTTGCAGTGTCATGGACTCGTTAACATTACCGATGATAAGGAAAGCAATAACAAAACCGTAAATGGCCTGTGTACTCGGAAGCGCCTCAAGCAACATTACCGAGCCGAATTTCGACGGGTCCTCCGATAATACACCGGCACCTGTCTGACCGGCAAGACCAACCCCTTTGGATGAACCTAAACCGGCAACCAAAAAAGCCACAGCAGCACCCAGGTAAGCAAAAAACTGTCCTGTCAAAATATTCTCCAACATCGTCAAAAACCTCCACTTTCCTCTTCTTTTCATGCGGTATGAATTGTCTGCATTTCATAATCCGCATTAAGTTTCAGTTTCGTATACTTTGTATTTATTTTCAACGGACTGAAGGCTTCGCCTCCGCCCGTGTAAAACTTGCCAAAAAACTCAAGATACTGTAGCCTGCATGAATGCACATACGCACCCAAAGCATTAATTCCGAAGTTTACCGCATGTCCGACCACAAGTATTACAACGGCAACAATTACTTTCAGTACTATAGGCATATCAAACATGACGCTCAACTGGTTTACGATAGACGCAATAATCGCCGTCGCAAGTCCGAGGGCCAACAGTCTCGAATACGACAATACATCACTCAGGAAACTGACAACATTGTAAAGGCTGGACAAGCCACCTGCTATTTTGCCAAAGATGTTTTTCCTATCCCTGCCCTGTGTCAGCAGAAGCAGTACTCCGCCTACAACAAGCATATATCTGCCGATATTAACAAGAGGTGCAACTTTGTCCTGATTTACAGCCGGTGCGTAAGGCAACAGGAAAAGGACGGCCCCGGTGTAAAAAATATACACAAATCCTACATCATAAAGAGCATCAAGGTATTTTTTTTCACGTATCAAATTGGCCGCCTTAATGGCAAAACCGGCATAAATGTGAATAATCCCGAAAAGCAATGACCAGCTTAACATTCTCTCGGGCTCACTGACCATGTCAAACCATACGGCATAGCGCACAAGTGAGCTGATTCCAAACCAGCCGCCAAACATCAGTCCCCAGAACATGGTGGAAAGGCCACAGAAAAACATCAATTTCATAAATTTTCTCATTTCGTCTTCAAGCTTGAAACGCCATAAAATTATTCCGGACAATAATGACAAAATCAATCCATAACCACCGTCTGAAAACATAAGTCCGAAAAACATTATGAAAAACGGGGCCATAACAGCGTTTGGATCTATCTCTCTGCTGCTGGGGAGACTGTACATCTTCATTACAGGCTCACCGGTTTCGGCGATGCCTCTGTTTTCAAGCAATACGGGGAACTCCTCATTCTTGCCGGGTTCTTCTATTTCAACGTATACAACAAATTTTGATTCAAGAAGCTTTTTCACGTCCGGGGCGTTTCTTTCAGGCACCCAGCCTTTTATCATGAATACTTTTTTTGTCTTTATAAACTTCTCTGTAGCTTCAAGCCGGCTTTTTTCCATTAATAGCCAGTCGTATAAAACCTCCATTTCACTTCTGTGCCCGGCCATGTTCTTTATCTTTTCAATCGTTTTTTCCCGTTCTGACATTATTTCACTAATACGGCCGTTTATTCTTTCAATGTTTTCAGCCACCGTTCCCGTCAGCCCGGAAAAAGTTGCCCTGCTATATCCTTTTGACTGCAAATAAGACAGGCATTCCTCTTCATTTTCCCTGTGAACTATAAAAAACACATAATGCTGATCCTTGTCACTGTTTATTCTTTCCACATATGAATTCGGAATCTTTTCAGTCAGTTCCGCCACGACCGAATTCCAGTCAACAATGGAAGGTATTGTGCCGTACTGAAAAACTGTTTTCTGCGTACCGGCGAAATCCAGAGGTACATCAAGTTCCTTCCACGGCAAAAGCGACAAATACAGGTTGTTAAGCCTGTTTTCCTCTGATTTGAGGCTGACAAGATATTCTTCCTTTTTGAGTATATCGGTTACCAAATTCCAAACCGACTCTCTGTTCTTAACAATACCGTTAAACTCGGATATGTTGACTTCCCGGCGGCCGCCGAACAATGACGCTTTCACAGGTGCGTACCTGCCAAGGCAGTCCAGCGCCGAGTCAATATATGAAAGCTCTGTTTCAATACGCTGTAACTCGGAATTTACATCGGGATTGCCGATTAATTCACCGTATTCATCTATATCAACATCACTTATCTCAACAACACCAAGTTCCATTAATGTTTTTGTCAGTTCTTCGCGCTGATATTCCATACCCAGAAGGGTAATTTTGTTCATTTTAACGATCACTGCGAGTCACGATCCTCCCGACTATAAACTTTGCTGCATCTTCAATTTTTTTATCGGCCTTTTCGCGAATATCCTGACACTCCTTCTGAACTTTTTTCCGTAATTCTTCTATATCTTTCAGTGCTTTTTGCTCATAAGACCTGACAATTTCAGCGGCTTCACGCTCTGCCTCCCGCTCTTTTTCCGCCTGTAAGGCAGAAGCCTCCTTCCTTGCCGATGCAACAATCTCCCTGGCTTTTTTCAGTGCTTCCTGCTCTTTCTGCTCAGCCAGCTGTTCCACCGAGATAATATCCTTTAACAGAGAAATAGCCATTCGGATCACCCCAGAAATGAAAGTATGTTAGGACTATATCAAAGCTTTTTTCCCTTACAAATCTCGTTATATTATAACAGTTTTCCGGCGAACAAACAAGCAAAACGCTCAAACAGAGTGTATTTCATTGCAATTTTGACATATGAGTCAGATATTGCTTAACATGCCATAATCCACGCTTTGTATTCTTTCAAAAGAAACGGTGGATGAAATGAAATACATATATAACATAAGCCTCCAGAGCAGGCAAGCTTTTCATTATTAATATTAATACACTATGCAGTTTCTGCCGCTGGCTTTTGCCTGATAAACTGCCTTATCCGCCATTTCAATGATTTCCGCATCGGTGCGGTTGCGTGTTTTCTCATTTTTTTCAGCAATTCCGATACTCACGGTTACTCTGACCATTTCGGTCCCGCCGGGCGGTAGTTTACCTTTTGGCTTTTTCCTGGGCCTGTCGGGACTTCTTACAATAAACGGTCTCTTCTGCACCGCGTTCCTTATCCTCTCCAATACAGGCAGTACTTCTTTTATGGTTTTCTTCGGAAAGATTATGACGAATTCTTCCCCTCCGTACCGGAACACTTTACCTCCCCTTGCATACTTCTGAAGGCATGACGCCACCATTCGGAGAACCTCGTCCCCTACCTGATGCCCAAACCTGTCGTTTACTTTCTTAAAGTGATCCACGTCAATGATTGCAAGGGTATATCTGTTTCCAATCCTCAAAAATTCCTGCTCCATAGCCCTTCTTGTCAAAACCCCTGTCAGGGCGTCATGATATGCAAGGGAGTATGACGCTTCAAACAACGCAATAACGAAAATTAAAAAGACCGCTGAAGAAAACAGTGACATAATATCAGGGAAAGGAATAAAATGCAATATAATAAAACAGCCCAGAGTAGCGCCGATAAAAGCCATATCCATGTTGGATGAATAAACCATGAACCGTGCCAGCAGAACACACAAGCAAAGGATAAAAAGAAAAACGCTTATTACCGGTATTCCCTGAACATTCTCGTCGTTTCTGAACATAAATTCAACACTCTTCAGATTGGCAAGCCATGGTTTCGCACTGCCCGCGTCTATTACAGCGAAAAGCACCATGCCTGTGAACACAAGCCCCTTTATCAATCCATGTCTGCTGGTAATACCCCTTTCCTCAACTACAGCCAGTATTATAAAAATTACAGGAATGAAAATGGAAATGCCGTTTCTGAATACTGCCGGATTAAGCTTTCCGGGCGATGATAAAACAGCAAAGGAAAGAAGTAGCACGCATACGGCATAAAAAACCCTGCTGTGCTGAAACCATACGCTTAATACCATTGCAAAAAACGCAAAAATATACGGAACAGTAACAAAAACTGCATTCAGTCCGCTGTCGGGCGCAAAAGCCCCCATTGCCAATATCCAGGCTATTAGCAGAATAATAAAGGGTATTACCGCAATTATCACTTTTTTATTATTTAATCTAAACATAAGCCCTCACAATACAAGACAAAAAGGCTGAGAACGAAGCTCTCAGAATCCTGACAACAATATACGGAAAATACAATCTTTCTACATCTTAGATTATATAATACCTCAATTTATAAAACAACCTGTAATTTCCAACAACAAAAGGGAGGATTTTCTCCTCCCTTAATAATTACCGCCTTACCTTCTTCTGCGCCGGTCCTCTTCCCTCTCTTCGTCTCTTTCTTCCCTATCCTTTCTCTTGTTTTTTTCTTCTTCCGCTGCTTCCTCTGTAGGGAAGTCAAAAATCTGCGGCGGGAAGAACTGGTCAAACGGGAAGTCAATGGATTCAAACAGTTCGCACGGATTTTCGTCAGTTCCTGCAACACATTCACGGGTCGGGATGCAGAAATCGAAAGCGGGGATCAACAGCTGTACAAGTCTGGTCAACTTGATTATTGAAAACAGTCCCAGTGTTACAACTACCCGTTTGGGCGGCAAGAACCTTCTTCCAACTGCTGCGACGTTGTCCAGGCTGTCGTCATCTTCTTCGTCCTCAATATCGCCGAACGGTCTTACGGGGCTGCAACGTACGCGTTTAATCTGGGTATTCAGTACAAGAGGTTCGGCAACCTCAACCTTGACATTCGGCAGGTTATCCTGCTGAATTGTCGCATTGCATCCGTCTTCATCGGTCCCATGGTAATTATTGGGATCCACTGAGCTGAATATCTTCACCTGACCTTCGGAACCGAAAAGAATGACTGTCTTGCTGAACCATACGTATCCGGTCTTTGTATCGGATACACACATATTACCGAACTGGTCGCGGTGGGTAAATTCGACACGAACCCTTATCTTGTAGCGTACATTGACGGTAAAGTATCCTCTTTTGAACGGAACGTCCTCCAGATCGGTGAAAACTTTCACAACCTCTGCCTCTCTGACCCGTACTTTCACCGCTTTGTCAATTAAGTTCTGTACATCATCAACAAAGTCCACCACTGCATCTTCTATACAATCCTTTTCTCTGCAGTGATCGTACACTTTTTCAACCTGTACGCAAACAGCCTCCCGAAGTTTGCAGATGTCCTCGCCGTCTATCAGGCCGGCAACAACCTGCTCCTTTCTCATAACATTACATTCCCCCATCGTTTAAAGTATTTCAATTACATAATATGAATGAAGAATTTTTTGGTGATTAAAAGCGGCTGACGAATAATTTATAATGCCGGTGAATATAAATGCATGGGACGAAATGCCTTCGACGCGGAGGAGCAAATATGTACAATCCTGAAAACAGGCAATACATCCTTAAAAACAGTCTGGGCATATCATATCATGTCTACTTTGAAGAAGGGCGCGGACTGTGCATACGAATGCTTAGTGACAGCAAAATATGGTCGAGGGGATATGTGCTTGACAAATCGGCAATAAATGATTTCGCAGCGGCTCTGGACAAAAACGACGTTTTTCATTTCTTTTACCAGACCCGCGACGGAAGTCTCAATTACGGCCACGGTATGCACGGACAGATAGAAACCAGGCCTGTTTTAAACAGCAGGGATCCTGTCCCGTGGACAAAGCATGTTTCACTTATTTTACTGGAAAAAGCCACTGTATTTTTTTATGTTTTAAGATACCAAAGCAGACATATCATATCAATGCAGACAATTCAGAACGGCAAACTTTCAAGGCCGGTCGCGATTGACTATGTGGAAAATGCGTGTTACAGATCAATTGCCGATCACGAGGGAAAATGCCACCTCTTTTACGCCGGATCAGACGGTTTGAAAAATCATTTGTATCACAGAACCATGAAAGAAGATTTAACGGGTTTTAATCCCCCTGAAAGAATATTTTCCACTGAATTTTCCCTTGGCTCTGTTTCGGCAACATGCACCGGCGGCAATAAAATTCATGTTTCTTTCGGAGTATCCGGCGACGGCTTTTATGAAATTTTATACAAAAACCTGGCGGGCGATAGGGAAGCCATAAGCTTGTATAAAGGGGAGAATGCTCCCGGACATTCGGGGCTTGTCTGCAGCGGCGGTACAGTTTATTTTTTCCGCGCTGCTGACGGGAATTTGTATTTCAGAAGTTCCGAAAACGACGGACAGGACTGGACGAATGAGGCACCGTATCCCATCGGAAACAATATTGTCTGCTTTTCCTATGCATCCAACCATAAGGATGAAAACATATTCCCGGGGGAAATCCCCGGCAATTTCACCCGTGGATATAAACTTGCCTTTTTGGAACAGGACAGAATAAAGCCAGTTAATGTAAAAAAGCCGCAGACCAGTACTGAAACCGAAATTTTGAACGGCCTTGAAACAAAAATACTGCAGCTTCAGAAGCATCTGGATAATATACAAAATAATATACAAAAGGAATTTGATAACCTGCAGAACGAGCTGACCAAACTGTGGCTGACCCAGAAAAGTTTTGAAAAAAAACTCATATATCTGGATGGATTGTATGCCGAATTACAGGATCGGATTTTATACGAGCCTGAAGAAAACAAATGCAATAAAAAAATACCGCCTTCTTATTCCTCCGAAAGCTTCCATAGCCTTCCTGCTGCGGAGGAAATAAGCCGGGAAGACGCGTAAAACCTACCGGTCCGAAGAGTGGACCAGTTCACGCCATGCAAAATCACCACGATACAGTCCGTTGATTAGTATTTCGGCAGTGGCGAGATTTGTGGCAAACGGAATATTGTTTCTGTCGCAGTACGCCCGTATGGTGTTAAAACCCACAAGTTCCTCTTCGCTCCTGTTCGGATCCATGAAGAATATAACCAGGTCCATTTCGTTATATGCGACTCTCGCGGCAATCTGCTCTTCGCCGAGATGACCGTATTCCAGGCAGTTTACTTCCAGCCCCGTCGCTTCGGCGATCATTGCTCCCGTCCCTGCCGTGGCATATAAGGTATGATCCTTTAATATGAATTTATAGGCTATACAAAAAGCCTCCATTAATTCTTTTTTATTGTCATGCGCAATTAATGCAATATTCATCCATTGCCTCCAGGCAGCTCAGATTTATATTTATCTTCCAACATTTTTTACGCTTTTTATAGGTATATTTGCGATGAGGGCAGGAACAACCCCTTCCCCGTCTTCGCTCTGTGTCCGGGTAAGTTGTATGTCCAAATCCTCCTCATCAATTTCCATATAATTCTGAATTACTTTTATTATCTCACCCTTTACCATTTCAAGAAACTGGGGTGATACATTTGCCCTGTCGTGAATAAGAACCAGTTTAAGCCTCTCCTTTGCCACATCCTTCGATGTGCGCTTGCGACTTAATTTGCTGAAAAGCTCAAGCATAACAGCACCCCCTAGGCCGACTTAAAGCCTAACAATTTTTTCATCTTCGCCAGAAAACCGTCGTGGCCGTTAAGATTTAGAAGGGGTACCTCTTCTCCCATAAGCCTTCTGGTAATATTCCGGTAAGCCTGTCCTGCCAGTGATTTGTTGTCGGCTACAGCAGGCTCACCACGGTTCGTTGAAATGATGATGTTTTCATCATCGGGAACCACACCAATAAGGTCTATGGCAAGGATGTCTATAATATCCTCAATAGACATCATATCCCCTTTTTTGACCATATCGGGTCTTACTCTGTTGATAAGAAGCATAGGCTTCTTTATTTCATGAGCCTCGAGAATCCCTATGACTCTGTCTGCGTCCCTTACCGCGGAAACCTCGGGCGTGGTTACGACTATCGCCCTGTCAGCGCCCGCAATGGCATTTTTGAAGCCCTGTTCAATGCCTGCAGGACAGTCTATCAATATGTAATCATACTCCTCTCTCAGTTCATCGCACAGCTTAACCATCTGTTCCGGGGACACGGCATTCTTATCCCGTGTTTGTGCGGCGGGGAGGAGGTATAATCCGTCATACCGTTTATCCTTTATTAAAGCCTGCTTTATGCGGCATACACCTTCTACGACATTCACTAAATCATATACTATTCTGTTTTCAAGCCCCATTACCAAATCCAGATTCCTAAGGCCGATATCCGCGTCAATCAGTACCACCTTTTTCCCAAGCAGCGCCAATCCTGTGCCAAGATTAGCAGTCGTAGTGGTTTTACCAACGCCGCCTTTACCCGAAGTAATAACTATAACTTCGCCCATATCATCCATTCCCCCGTCAAGAACAACTCTTCCTTCGTGTCGCGTTACATCCTTACGCTTACAACTTATTAACACTACTGTCTAATTGTAACTATATCGGTTTTTCAGCCAGTTGTCAACAAACGAGGCCGGTGCCGGTGATGAAAAATTCACAGCGGCTCAACATATATCCGGCCTTCCCTGACTACTGCAATTTCCGGCTGAATTTCCCCGTCTTCGTCGGTATCAGGACACCTTGTTATAATATCGCCGATACGCAGCTGTGTCGGGGCGAGTCTCAATGCCGCCACAAATGCATCTCTGTTACCGTCGGCCCCGGCATGTACCATTCCCCTGAGAGCCCCGAAAATAACTACATTGCCTGCAGCTACAATTTCGCTTCCGGGATTTACGTCACCTATTACCACCACATTTCCCTCAAACAGAATGCGCGTACCGCCCCGTACCGTTCCCCTTATAAACTTGCACGGACCTTCTTCGAGATCCTTGAAATAAATCCTGCGTAACGGCATGCCTGATATATTCTGAGGTTTCTCAATTTCCACCGGCGGCGGGACAACTTCATATTTCACGTCCTCAACCGTAACCGAACTGTTTTCCTGCATAACGTTTACAAGTCTTTTTTCTTCATCCGCACTGAGTTTTTTTCCACGGTATATCACTTTCAGTTTTGCGCCGCGGAAAAACCTTTCGGCAGCTTTTACTTTCATGGCAATCTGGTCCATGATCCGGTCTGTTTCCATTTCCTCCGGAATTGTAATAACCAGGCCCTCAGCAGTACCTTTAAATGAAATCACTTTTGCACCGTTTTCCATTTCATACCCTCTTTTTTTATAATTATCGGAGCATTAAGCTTTATATTAATTAAAGGCAGATGGCCTCAGTTTGCCTGATCCTTTAAGTTGAAGTACGCCATTAAAACATCCCTGGCTATTGGTGCCGTGAACGCACCTCTTACCCCCTTTTCGACAACAACGGCAACTGCAATTTCAGGATCGTCCGCCGGAGCATAACATACAAACAGCGCGTTGGAAGAATGCTTGCCTTTCAAAGCCGTTTCCGCCGTTCCCGTCTTGCCTGCAACCTCAAAGGGAAAATCCTTAAAGGCTGAAACCGCAGTTCCGTCCTGGGAATTTGCAACCGCGACCATTCCTTTCTTCACGGCCTTGATTGTTGATGCTTTTGCCCCGGTTTCCCTGTATTTTATTTCGGTTTCTTCCACATTACCTTGATAGTCCACTTTTTTCCTGACCAGGTGAGGTGTATACAGTTTTCCGCCGTTGGCGATACTCGCGACATAGTTTACAAGCTGAATGGGCGTAAAAGCATTGTATAACTGTCCAATGGACGCATTGCAGGTGTCTGCCGGCACCCAGCCTTCATTCAGATATTTCTTCTTATATTCCTTTGACGCAAGGGAACCTATATCCTCTGAAATTTCAATTCCGGTCTTGCTTCCAAAACCAAAATTTTTCGCCCATTTCACTATATTATCTATACCCGTCTCAAACCCGATCTGGAAAAAGAACATATTGCTGGACGTAGCAAGGGCCTTCTCGAGGTTTATCCATTTCTGGTCTCCTTCCGGGTTTGTCCATATTAATCCCCCGATTTCCTTCTTATACGGGCAGTAAATCACTGTTTCAGGCTCAATTACACCGCTTTCCAGTGCAGCTATGGCCACCAGCGGTTTATATGTCGAACCCGGAGCGTAAGCACCGTTACATGCTCTGTTTAATGTAATATTGTCCGGATTATTTAACAGATAGCTTATTTGTTCATAATCTCCTTCAAGAAAAACAGAAGGGTCAAAGGTGGGATAGCTGACCATTGCCAGTATTTCCCCTGTTTTAACGTCCATAGCCACAACGGCGCCTGCGTTTGCATCGTGGTAATTGTCCCTGTGATCGGTGTTTCTGATTATTTCTATATTCCTCTCCAGTGATTCCAGCGCAGTTTTCTGAAGATTCAAATCAATGGTCAGATAAATGTCCTTTCCCGGCGTTGGTGCAACTTCCACTTCATAAGACGCAAGCCTTCCCTCGGTGTCCACCTCTTTACGTATCTTTCCGTTGATTCCCCGCAGTTCCTGCTCCATAGCAAACTCTATGCCCGACACTCCCACAATGTCGTTTGGCGTATAACCAAGCTCGGGGTATTTTTGCGACCATTCCTCATAATACGAACCAATGTTTCCCATATACCCAAGTACATGGGCAATCACACTGGCATCGTAATATTCTCTGAAAGGTTTGGTAAATGTGCTGAAGCCGGGGAATTCACTGTTCCTTTCCTCAAGTACGCTTACCGTCTCAATGGATACGTCTTCGGCTATCAGCAGCGGATTTTCCAGTGTCGCGGGTTTAATCAGCATTTCATACCTTAACTCCATAATGCGGAATGCCTCTTCATCGGTATATTTCGGATCAATGCCGAAAGTCTTTTCCCGCATGTAATTGAAAACTTCCTTCGGACTTGCTTCCATCAACAGTTTCTCGTCCTCATCTCTTACGGAAATTTGTTTTATAAGGCCCTCCCTGTTAACCTTAAAAGTGTAATCATTTATATTGAAGATACTTCTGAGTGTGGATTTGTAGGTATCTCCGTTTTGTTCAAGAAGCTTGACGAATTTGTACAGCATTTCGTTTTTTTCATCACTGGGCATTTCGGTATCCACATATTCTATACAGTACCCCATCCTGTTTCCTGCAATGGGAATTCCGTTGCGATCGTAGATATTGCCACGGTTTGCATAAATAACCCCTCTGGTGACAATCCTTTTCGTTGAAGTGTCAAGATATTCCTGTCCGTTCACAATCTGCAAATTCACAAGATGGCGCAGAAAAACCGCACAGCACAGTATAATGATAATAAGATAGATTATATATCTTCTTTTTATGTCCTTAAGCTTCTTTTTCTCCTTTTCTTCCTCACTGAGATCGTACTTTCCGGCCACGTCGTCACCTCCTTAATTCATGTGCGGATAAGACTGTATTTGTCAATTTTTCTGTATACAAGCGAGACAAGCTTAAACACAGGATAAGAAAGTACTGCGTTGTATAAACATTCGGGAAGTATAAGCTTCGTAACAACAAACAGAAAATCTTCGTATCCTTTCAGGAAAAAAGTAATCAAATAGTATAACGTTTCTATCGCGAGAGTTGAAGTAAATGCGAAAAAAACCGGAATTAAAGGGTTTTCTTTGTATAATTTCGGATTTATCCGGGCTATAATAAAATTCGCCAGAAAAAAGCCCAAACCATACCATCCCACTGCCCTGCCGACAAGAATATCCATTCCGAGTCCTAACGCCAGTCCGGTAAATGCCGACTCCAAATCATTTCTCAGAAGGGCAACCGATACCGCTACAATCAAAAGCAGGTTGGGTCTTATTCCGTGTATCTCTATATACCCGAGAACTGTGCTCTGCAGAAGACACGCAACATATATTAAAGAAGTCACAATAAGGATTTTTTTAGTCATCGCCGTTCCCCTGTTCTGCCCCTACTTTTATGACAACAACCTCTTCAAGCCTTCTGAAATCCACAGCCGGTTTTACAATTGCATAATAATCAAACTGCCCTTCATTTTTGACAATCTGAACAATTTCGCCGATAATGATTCCCTTTGGGTAAATGCTGCTTAAGCCTGACGTTTCCACCGTATCGCCTACAGCCACTTCCACATCGGGAGGTATGTAGTCCAAACGGCACAATCCCTGTGTCCTGAGCTGAGAGTCACCTCTTAATATTACAAGATCCCTTGATTTGGAAAGCCTTGCAGAAACAGAACTTTCAGTATCAATAATTGAAACAACCTTTGATGTAAACAAATCCACTTTTGCCACACGGCCTACAAGGCCGTTGGCATTTATAACCGGATCGTTGACACTTATGCCGTCCCTGCTTCCCCTGTCTATGGTAAAGGTTTCAAAAAGGTTTCCTGAATCTTTCGCAATTATATTGCAACCCACAATCTCCTGCGTAAACTGTTCTTTAAAATCCAAAAGCTTTCTTAAATTTTCATTCTCTTTCTGAAGTCTGTAAACATTTTCCAGTTCCTGTTCCATCTGCTGCAGTTTCTTCTTCAGTTCCTTGTTTTCCTCTCTTGCCGTACGGACCTCGCGAAAAAAGTTTATCGAATCCTTTACCCAGTTTGATACGCCCACTATTCCTTTCTGCAGGGGACTTAACGGTACGGTAAGGACATTCCTCACAACGTTCATCCGGCTGTTTTCTCCTGCAGTCAGCGCTGCAAGGACAAATATCAGCACTACCACCGCCGATATAATAAAAATTTTATTGCTGAAAATTCTTCTCAAAAGCTGACCCCTTCCTGAAAATTATCATAAGAACCAACGGGGCTTTCCCCTGCGCTTTCTACCTGCCCTTGTTTGTGGATATTAACACGCTCCTCAAAACGTCAATCTCTTCAAGAACTTTTCCGGCTCCCAGAGCCACGCAGTCAAGAGGATATTCGGCTATTTTTACCGGTATTCCCGTTTCCCTGTGAATAAGCTGATCCAAGCCTTTCAATAATGCGCCGCCGCCAGTAAGCATTATTCCCTGCTCCATTATGTCAGCAGCCAGCTCAGGAGGTGTCTTTTCCAATGTATATTTAATTGCGTCAACAATTGAATTTATGGGTTCTGCAAGGGCTTCTCTGATTTCCTCGGATTTTATCTCTATTTCCCGCGGAAGACCTGTTACCAGATCACGCCCTGAAATCCTGTATCTGATTTCTTCTTCCAGAGGATATGCCGAACCTACGTTTATTTTTATGTCCTCAGCCGTGCGCTCTCCTATCATTAAATTATATTCCTTTTTTACATAAAGAACAATAGCGTCATCCAGCTCATCCCCGCCAATTCTCAGCGATCTGCTGACCACAATGCCGCCCAGCGAAATAACCGCCACTTCGCTGGTTCCGCCGCCTATATCAACCACCATGCTTCCGGTGGGTTCATCCACAGGGAGATTGGCCCCAATAGCCGCCGCCATTGGTTCCTCAATAAGATATGCTTCTTTTGCTCCTGCATGGAGCGTGGCATCAATAACAGCCCTTTTTTCCACTTCTGTTACTCCAGAAGGCACGCATACAACAACCCTCGGCTTTACAAACAGACCGTTTCCGATAGCTTTGCGTATAAAATATTTCAGCATCCCCTGGGTTACCTGGAAATCAGCAATAACGCCGTCTTTCATCGGTCTTATAGCAGTTATGTTGCCGGGAGTGCGGCCGATCATGTTTTTGGCTTCAATCCCGACTGCAAGGACCTCACCGGTATGATTGTTTATCGCCACCACTGAAGGTTCCCTGATTACAATTCCTTTTGACTTTACATGTACCAGTGTGTTCGCCGTTCCCAAGTCTATACCTATATCTTTCGTAAACATAACATTCCGCTCCTTTTGCTCATTTGCAAAGTATAAAATTTTACCCGAGTACTGTTTTAATGCCAAATTGTGAAAGCATAACAGAAACTCTGTGCAACGGAAGGCCAACAACATTGTAGAAACAGCCTTCAATCCTCTCAACCATCAATGCCCCTATACCCTGTATACCATAGGCTCCTGCCTTGTCAAGCGGCTCACCCGTCCTGATATACTTCCATATTTCGTCTGGTGAAAGATCTCTCATTTTCACCTTTGTGATCTCAACACAGGTAAGTTTTTTATCCTCATCGCCGTCCAACACCGAAACTCCTGTCATTACCTCATGCCAGCGTCCCGAAAGCCTTGATAGCATTTCAAAGGCATGGTCTTCATCGGCGGGCTTCCCCAAAATCACCCCTTCATGAACCACTACAGTGTCGGCGGCCAGAACAACAAAAAAATTATGCCCGCGCGAACAAAAATATTCCTTAACTTTAAAAGCTTTCCTTTCGGCAACAGAACGGACATAATCTTCCGGTCCGACATTTTCCGTCATATTTTCATCAATATTTGAAGGATGAGTTTTAAAACTTACTCCTATCTGTTTAAGCAGCATTTCCCTCCTGGGTGACTGTGAAGCCAAAATAAGCTGTTTCATAAAAACCTTCTCTTTACAGTGTTTATAGTGTTAATTATTCTACAACATTATACACCAGTGCAGGGATTTATGGGAATATTTTTTTATTTACATACCGTAAAAAATATTTTATTATTATTGTTTGTAATTACCTGATTAACCATTCGTTTAACGGGGAAATATGATATATATTAAATATACGAAATCCTTAACAAAAATACTTTAAAAATTGTTCATAATTTAGTACTTCTCAATATATTATTTAAAAAGTATAATAATGTTAAGGATGACGTATTATTTAATACCAAAAATATAAGCAGAGGATACTTGATATGAGAATTGAAAAAATAAGTGAAAACAAAATACGCATCTTTGTCTCCTTTGACGACCTTGAGGAACGGGATATTGACCTGTCTTCGTTTAATTATAATTCTCCCGAAACCCAGGAACTGTTCTGGGATCTGATGGAGCAGGCGGAATTAGAATTGGGGTTTGAAACCAACGAATCCCAGTTATGCATTGAAGCAGTTACCGATGTGGATCAGGGTTTTATTATTACAATAACAAAAATTGATGACGACAGCGATTTTGAATCCATTCAAAAATTTATTAAAAACCGTTATAAAAAGAATGACATAAAATTTAAAAAGAAAACCGGAGGCGCAGGTTCAACGGTAATGATTTATAACGTGGAAAGCTTTGAGGATTTGTGCAACCTGTGCGCCAGACTAAAACCTGTTTATTCGGGAGAAAGCTCTGCATATCTGTGTGAAGGCTCTTACTACCTGGTACTTAAACGAATGGATGACAATGAATACAGAATAGAAAGCATATTATCCGAATACGGGGACAGAGTCCTTAACGTAACGTTCTTAGAAGGGTATCTTAATGAATACGGCAAACTAATGGTTGGAAACGATGCAGTAGGTTGTTTGGGAGATTTGGCTTGACAACGAGGAATTTTTAATAATAGTCAGGTGGAGTGACCTCCGCCTGACTATGTTTTTATTTCTGCTTTAATATTTCTTCAAGCCACGTTCTGAATTCCTCTTTCAGATCGTCCCGTTCAAGGGCAAACTCCACCGTTGCCTGCAAAAAGCCAAGTTTATTGCCCACGTCATATCTTTTTCCTATGAACTCATAAGCATATATGGCTTCGTGATGCATCATTTCCCTTATTGCGTCTGTTAACTGAATTTCACCGCCTTTTCCGGGTGGAGTGTTTTCAAGATACTTGAAAATTGACGGTGAAAGGATATACCTTCCCAATATGGCTATATCGGACGGCGCTTCATCTATTTCAGGTTTTTCTATCATTTCGGTGACTTTTATAACCCTGTCATCCACCTGTCTTCCGGCAACTATGCCATATTTGGATACTTCGCTTTGTGGAACTCTCTGCACCCCCAGAACGGTGGTATGGTATTCGTCAAACACGTCAATAAGCTGCTTTAGGCAAGGAATTTCGGATTTAACTATATCATCACCGAGCAGTACCGCGAAAGGTTCATTCCCAATGAACGACTTCGCGCAATACACCGCATGGCCAAGGCCTCGTGGTTCTTTCTGCCTGATATAGTGAATGTTGACCATATTCGAAATATCCCTTACCAAAGCCAGCAAATCCTCTTTATGTGTTCTTTTCAGCTCTTCCTCCAGCTCATAGGATTTGTCAAAGTGGTCTTCAATTGCCCTTTTTCCCCTGCCGGTGACAATGATAATATCTTCTATTCCTGAAGCAACCGCCTCTTCAACAATGAACTGTATGGTCGGCTTATCAACAATAGGCAGCATTTCCTTAGGCTGTGCCTTGGTTGCCGGCAAAAAACGTGTTCCAAGCCCTGCTGCGGGAATAATCGCTTTATGTACTTTCATAAATCATAACCTCCAGTTACAATAATTACTAAGAATATTATACAAAAAATATTCCGGCTTAACTCCATAAAACAAATCCTTTATCTTTCTTAGTATCCTTTTCTTTATCTTCCAATGTTTATTTCCACCAACGTATTTTCCGCCAAGGACAACAAAAAAGGTTGAAACAGTTTTTTATAAGGCTCATTTCCTATAAGTTTTCCTCCGGAGTTAACTTTACAGAACCATTTTACCCGGCAACAAGCATCTTAATTCCGCTTGTCATGAAGTAAACTGAAAATGCCGCAATAAATATGCCCAGTACCAGAACAATACGGCAGTACAACGTATCGCTTATCAGTTTCCTTCCTCCTGCAAAAGCTACTGAAACAGATGTATACCAGACAAAGTCGGACATAATGTGCCCAGCGTAAAAGCACAGAACCCCGATTAAACCGAATTCATAGGCCTGCCGCACCGATTCCATACCGGTGGACGCCCACCACATGATAAAATACGGATTTGTGGCGCTTACAATAATCCCAGCCAGCACAAGATTTTCAATACCAAAGCTTTTGCCGTTTTTTTGTTCCGAAAGGGAAACGGTCTTTTCAATTCCCGATTTTATCATCCCATAGCCCATCCATGCAAGGAAAGCTCCGCCGAACAGACCTATAATTCCTGCCACCGCCGGCCTTGAAAAGAAATCTCTCAGGCCGAAGGTCATAACAATGACCAGCGTCAGCTCCAGAATTCCATGCCCCAGCACAATCAGCGGGCCAGCCGTCCATTTTTTCCTTTTCAGGCTGCTTTCAATCGTAACCCCCAGCATCGGCCCGGGCATCATTGCTCCGGAAAAGCCGATTAAGAAAGCACTCGTAAAAATCCTCAACAGCTGCATAACATATTACCCTTCCATATGTATTTTTTCTGTGTTATTTCGATATCCCCGGCATTCCCTTAAAGCAGTGAGTGGCAAACTATCATGCGCGGGGCGAAAATCCGCTTAACGTCACAACCTTCTTCAATACATGCCATCATTTTTCAGTAAAGTTCTCAACCCTTTGATGTATTTGCCGTTTGCGATAGCCAACAGCCCCCTGAATATTTTTCCGCTCATACCGCCCGAAATCTGCAAATTGCGGAGCGGACTTCCCACACTGGACTCAACCATCATCCGGTATTCGGCCGTGCCCCGTTTCATACCTCTGGTAACACTTATTTTTACATACCAGTACAGTATCCGCATGATGAACGAATCTTTTTTCATCTCAGCAAGGGTATCGTTCATGGTAAAATTCCCTTTTTGCGGAGTATACGGAACATACTTCGATCCAATCATTTTTTCCCACTGTTCAAGAGGGGGTGGGCCGAAGGGTTTTTCATACCATGAACCCGGCTGCCAGTACGGAACTTTTATTTTTTCACCTGCCTTTTCAACAACCCCTGCCACCGTCAGCTTGTCAGGATTTCCCCCCACAAGAACGGTGTACTTTCCCTCCGGCACCTTCCAGCCTCCGTCCCAAACCGCAAAACATCGATTGTCCAGAGTAAAGCTTATTTCCCTGCTTTCACCTGGAGTAAGAAAAACTTTCGCAAATCGTTTCAATTCCTTAACCGGGCGGTGAATTCCGTCATGAGGAGGAGCAATATAAAGCTGTACCACTTCGGCGCCTGCGCGTTTTCCGGTGTTTGTCACCGTGATTTTAACGGTTTCACCGTTGATTTGGGGATTTGAATAGGCAAACTCGGTATAACTCAGTCCAAACCCAAACTTCCAGCGTACCCGGACATTGGCTTTGTCATAATAACGGTAACCGACATAAATGCCTTCACGGTACTGCCCGTCACGTTGCGGGTAATATGCCGCCGACGGACAATCGCTGTACCGTATTGGCCAGGTTTCGGCAAGCTTGCCTGAGGGATTGGCAATACCATATAACAGATTTTTCACCGCTTCGCCCCCCGCCTGACCGGGCAACCCCATATACAATATGCCTTTAACCCTGTCAGCCCACGGTGTTTCCACAGGCGCACCGCAAAACAGCACCACCACGGTGTTCGGATTTTTTGCCGCCGTCTCCTCAATCAGTCTCACCTGTTCCGGAGGCATTTCCATGCTGTCGCGATCAAAACCTTCGCTTTCATATTCAGGCGGAAGTCCGGCAAACACTACTGCTACATCGGCTTCTTCCACGCTTGCTCTGCTTTTCAGAACATCGGCAGGCTGAACCAGTTTTGTCGGATTAATATGGCTTGAGCCGGAGCCCTGGTACCGCATGTTTCCCGCCATGTCACCTACAATCGCAATTTTTTGCCACTCTTTAAGCGGAAGGATGTCATCCTCGTTTTTCAGAAGCACCGCGCTTTGCTCAGCTGCAATACGGGCCAGTTCGTGGTGGGCGTTATAATCACAGCCCGTTCTGTTTCCCAGTACCTCATACGCTTCCCGCACCATTTTTTTGATCCGTTCCGCACTCCGGTCTATCTCAGCTTCGCTCAGTTCACCCCGCGCAACGGCATCCAGAACCTCCTGTTCCATATAGTTGCTTCCGCCAGGCATATTCAGGTCGCATCCCGCCTTAAAGGCAGCAATACGATCATTCATCGCTCCCCAGTCTGTTATGACCACGCCTTCAAATCCCCACTCATTCCTCAGAATATCGGTCAAAAGTACCTTATTGTCACTGCAGTAGACGCCGTTTATTTTGTTGTAGGCACACATTACTGCCTTTGGTCTGCCTTCGCGTACCGCAATTTCAAAAGGCGTGAGGTAAATCTCCCTTAATGTCCGTTCATCGATGACCGAATCCGAATTAAAACGCCTGTATTCCTGATTATTGCATGCAAAATGCTTAACGCAGGTCGCTATACCGTTCTTTTGGGCGTTTTTTATATAACTTGCCGCCAACTTCCCTGCAAGATACGGATCTTCAGAGAAATATTCAAAGTTCCGTCCGCACAGCGGATTACGCTTAATATTCACTCCCGGTCCGAGAAACACCCCCACGCCCTGATCCAATGCCTCCTCGGCAATAGCGGCGCCTATTTTCCCCAATAACTCCTCATCCCAGCTGCATGCAGTGGAAACCGCGGCAGGGAAACAGGTGGCAGGTCTGGATTCATTTACACCTGAAGGCTCCCTGCCGGTTACTTCCTGCTTGCGCAGTCCATGGGGGCCGTCACACATGAATATTGACGGAATTCCATATTGCGGAAAATCCCGCGTTTCCCAGAAGTTTTTCCCTTCACACAGCGCTATCTTTTCCTTCAAAGTCATAAACGCGCAACCTTCCCGCCAATAATTGTATTTATATTCACCTATACGTAATTTTTGCGTAAATTCCTCATTTTCGCCGGTTTCCTTATTGTCTGTAAAGATTTACATTACAGCCCCTTTTCGTAAAAAGGAACAATTTTGTTTCAGCTTCTTCAGCTCCGCTCTTAACCGGGTTACAGGTTCAGCCGTTTTTCTTCGTCCCGAATTTCGGCTATCCTTATAATCAACCCTGATTACTTTAAAAGCGTGGTATTTTTTAAAAAAAGCATTTTTTACTGAATTATATCACAAAAACTGTAAATAAAATATCCAAAGAGAAGCTTTTTAACTTAAGCGCAAACAGGCGTACACGATCAACCTTTGTTAATACAACAAAAATGGAGTTACCAGTTAACCCAGTAACCCCATTAAAAAGCGCTTTGAAACAGCGGCATGAAATCCACAGACATTGGATTGTTATGAGTATGTTTAATTATTAACAACATTAACCGGCTCGCCTTTCAGAAAGGCTTTCACGTTTTCCACCGCCGTGTGCATAAGTCTGAGCCTCGCTTCTTTTGTAGCCCATGCTATATGCGGCGTAATTACACAGTTTTTGGCGCGGAACAACGGATTGTCGGCCTTCGGCGGTTCAACCGACAATACGTCGAGGCCTGCTCCGGCTATAATGTCGTTGTTAAGGGCATATGCCAAATCCTCTTCGACAACCAGCGGCCCCCTGCCGGTATTTATGAGGAATGCGCTTTTCTTCATTTTCCTCAGCGTTTCAATGTTGACTATGCCTTTGGTTTCTGGAGTCAACGGGCAATGAAGGCTTACCACGTCAGATTCGGCCAAAAGCTCGTCCAGCTCAGCCCACCTGAAATTTTTCCTGTGGGACTGGTCGGTTCTGCGCCTGCTGTATCCCAATACATTCATTCCGAAAGCTACGGCAATGTCAGCAACAGCTTGGCCTATATTCCCGAAACCGATTATGCCCATTGTTTTGCCGTCAAGCTCTATAAGCGGATATTTCCAGAAACAGAAATCCCTTGAATTTGTCCATTCGCCGTTAAAAACCGCGTCGCTGTGCCGCTGGACGTGCTGGGTAAGTTCCAGAAGCAGGGCAAATGTCATCTGCGCCACCGATTTCGTTCCATAGGCAGGAACATTTGTTACCACTATATTCCTTTTCTTTGCAGCCTCGACATCAACCACGTTATAACCGGTAGCCAGAACTCCTATATATTTAAGCCTCGGTAACTGACTTATTTCCCTTTCCATTAACGGAGTCTTGTTTGTCAGTACTATGTCGGCTCCTTCAGCCCGCTCTATTGTTTTGTCAAAAGGAGTATAATCGTATATTTCGGTCTCTCCCAGCTGCTTTAATTCATCCCACGACAAATCGCCCGGATTAAGCGCATACCCGTCCAAAACCACTATCTTCAAGAAATTCACCCCTTTTAAACCCTGCTCCATGCAATATTTAAAACTCTTTTTGCGTTTGCAATAACCAAATCGGGATCTTCGTCGCCGAAGGGTTTAACTTCAAAACTTACAATAGGAGGATTCTCCTCATTAATAAAGCCTATTTTTCTGAGAACCCTTAAATATTCGGTCAGCTGTTCCACATCGTTCTCACTGTCCGGGAAACCAAACCGGGGATGCAGATCGCCGTATGCAGGAAGTTTCGGATCTTTTATTACACAATTGCCCATATGGGCATGAACTATATAATCCTTAATGGGAATAATTGCTTCTTCAATTGTTTCCCTAAGCATCGGTATATGGCTTAAATCAACCATCAGACCGAAATTCCCGCATTCCCTTCTCATGTCTTCGGCAAATCTTTTCGCCAGTGGCGTAGGACCAATCAGACTCTTTTTGTCAATATCATAATCGAAGATTTCAAGTGCAACCCTGAGATTCCCCTTCTTTTCCGCATAACTGCAAAGCTCCCTGGTGGATTTAAGCAAAGACTGATAGGCTTCTTCTTTTTTATTATCATCATATTTACCGCTCAGGAATGCAAAGCCTTCAGCTCCCAGTTCATGAGCCTGATCTATTCCCTTTTTCAGTAATTCCACCGCTTCCCGCCTTCGTTCTTCATTGAGATCATTGACATTCAGCCCCGTTGCAAGAAGCATCGGCTGTGCTCCGAAGGAAACCGACATATGTGCCGTTTCAAGAATTTTTTTAACCTGTGCTCTGACACTGTCATCTTTTATATACGTAACCTCAACGGCGTCAAAATAATCATCCGTCGCTATTTTTCGTATGGTCTCAATAATCGGCCCTTCCCCTTTCATCGTTTCGGGAAAAGCCATAAAATGAATCAGCCCCACTCTCATAAATTTATGCATGGATTCAATCATCTCATCAGCCTCCGAGGGTCGTTAATCTATGGTTCAGGCAGCTTGCAAAAACTGTTGCTGCGGCTAACCGTTTTCCAATATATTGTTAATATAATGTATATAACCATCTCTGACTTAAACACTGCGAAAAAAACGGTGCACCATGAATGGTCATATATGCTCTCAAATCTTATATTCCCTGAACATTACATGCTCAAACTCTCTCAGGGATTTTACCTTGTTGCCGTTTTTCTCCTCATTAACGTTCCTTCTGGTTGTTGAATACAAAGGGATAATCCCTTTAGAGCGGCAGTAATTAACGGTAATGAATGTGACCCCGAAATCCCCCTGTACGAGTGCATAGTCCCCCTTTTGACCGTACGCATTAATCCATTCAAGAATATCCCTGAGGTAATCCCTCAGATCCTCCAAATCGGGGGGAATGTTTGACCATTTTTCCTGCAATTCAGAAGGCAGAGTAACAAATTCCGATATCCCGAACCGTTTTTCGGCGTCTTCTTTTTGTTTGACCGTAAGTCCATGGGAAAATATAAGAAGCATTTTCCTTCCCCTGTTCGCATTATTGCCGTCAACGCATTCCGCCGTAAATCCGGTATCGCCCCTTTCAGACAAGATAATTCTTTCCGCCGATTTGATAAATTCATGAAGTTTTTCCTCAAAAACACCCGGTTCGGATGGATCTTCACGCCAGCCCGCATGATTAATGTCATTTCTGATTTGGGAAATCTGATACAGCAGTATAAGCAGTTCGGTTGTCGTATCGGGTTTCAAATTTAACAACGGGTTATTCCTGGCCTTTTTGTCTTTTTTGCCCAGTTCATTGAAGACAACATAAGCGTAGGAAATCGCCCTGCTCCTGTTATCGGTTTTTATTAATTCGTTTAAATCCCTGTAACCCAGTTTTTCGCAGGCGTAGCTTATCAGGCCTTCTTCCAGTATTGTCAGCCCCTGTTGGTACATTTTATTATCAGCACACCATTTGGCCGCCTCGATAACGTTTATGTATTTGTCGTCCTTGCTGAACCTGTCAAATCTGTCCTTCATCATTTCAAGAAGCGGAAGCAACGGCACTATATGCTGTTTTGAAGCGTTTTCCATGACCGCGGTAAGATTGTCCTTTAGCTTGGAGACCGATTCGGTCAAACTCAGGCCCCTGCAGGTAAACAACACGTCGCTGAATTCCTTCATCGATTTTGAAAGCCTTTTTACCAGTGTTGAGTCCATAAATAACGTTTTTTTATCTACATCCTGATCCAAAAATGCGGCAGACTTGCTTTTTTCCTGATTTATCCTTTTCATTTGTCGGAATGTCTGATCGTATACAACCGAAACGTCTCCGGTGTTTAAATATCTGTCAATTCCCACCGTCCAGTCAAACAAATCCACAAATGACGTAAGATCAAATATCGGCGCATTTCTGTCTTCCACCGGAATTTTTTGAACATCAGACATTTTTCCCAGTACTTCAAAGGCCCCGTAAAAAATGCTGTTCAATTTGCATTTTTTTACCACACGCGCATAATTGATTACTATAAAAACGAGCATCGGCAGATATCTGAAAGAATGGGTAATATCAAATATAATTTCATCATTCTCTTCTATCTGGTCAAGAATTATCCTGAATATATCCCAAAGATCTTCCTCCTTGGTACCATTGGGTATACTGACACTTTCCACAATACTTTCCCCGGCGTTCATTCCTTTAATTTCCTTTATTTCTTTTTCAAATTTTTCAAGTTCTTCTCTTAATCCCGGTTTTTCTTCGTTTCCAATCCAGTTATTTTTGTATGCCTCTTCGGTTGTAAAAATAACTATCTTATCAGGAACTATATTTTCCCTTTTCAGAATATCCAAAATTGCCTTCTGCACATAACGGCAGTTTTCAACCTTTAAATCCTCCCTGCCTCTGACGTAATAATTACAGGGCAAATATGCATTCGTACCAAGAAGTGAAATAAACTTTAACATTTTTACACCCCACAAGATATATTTGGACTGTTTAATCAGTTTTACCATATATTTTTCTCAGTTGTTCAGCAATAGTATTGTTAAACGGCTCGCTCTGCTCCCTGCCTTTTCCGTTTCCGTAGGCGTTATCGTAATCCTTCCTTTTGCCTGAATGTTTCTCATTGCTGTAATATGCCTTTTTGTTGTCTGCCTTCACATTATTTCTGTCGAATCTCCGTTCATTTCTCCCGTTAAATGTTCTTTTTCCATCAGGCACCTTATTTTTGTCTTTTTTGCCCTGCTTTTCCTCTTTTGTAAGCCTGCGCACCCAGGCAAAAACATAAAATATTTCTTCCAGGCTAAGATCGTTGAAATCGGTATTGGCGGGGATATATTCATTTTGTGATTTTTTTATTCCCAAATATTCATCAATGAACTTTATATAAGATTCCTTAACTGCACTTCCGCCCTCGATTATCTCTATATTTGAGCTTTTGACACTGAACAGGATCTGCCATAACTGTTTGACTTTTTGTTCACTGTCCCGGTCCTGCCTGTCCACATAACGGATAATATCCACTATAAAACCTGCAAAATTTCCGCCGCCGTTCTTTTTTATATATTCCGCAGTATTTCTGGCGCATTCCAGAAGAGTTTTTTTGTTTCTCAGCATTTTTTTCACCCCGCAAATTCAAGAAAAAGTCACTTACCATATTACCAAATCCGGTGAACTTACCGCGTTTTTATAACTCAGAATCGAAATAAGCCGGTCAATGTTTTTCTTTATGTCGTCTTCGGCTTTTTCCCTGTATTCTTTCGCCTTTTCCACCCACTTTGCGTCTGAAGTCACTTCAATGCTCCCGTAAAAAAAGTTTTTTCCGTATCCGATTTTGGGATTTATATCGCCGCTTAAACCTAACGAAAAACAAAGCAACTGGATTTGTTCCTCGGTCAGGTCCCTGTAAATAATTTCACCTTCAAACCAAGAATCCTCAGCAACAAATTCACGGAATACTTCACCTTTGGGCTGAATTCCGTTTACGCCGTGTCTGTAAAATTTATATCCTTTGTACTTTCCGTCTTCCATATAAAATTCCCTTTCAGGGTGCGGGTTGAAACTTGCCGGAATTCCCCTGATCTCAAGTCTGAATTTGCCGGGAACACCCTTTAAATCGCCGAAAGCAATTCTGCTTCTCCAGTTCATCATTCCAAACATGTCACAGACTATACATTTTATCTCGTCTTCCTTTTTCTTGTTTTCGTTTTGGTCATTGGCGCGTTGGTTTGAATCGCCTGTTTTTCCTATGCCAGTCTTTTCTTCAGGGATTAATTCCTTCTTTTTGTCGTCAATCATATACGGATAGCTGTGGGAAACACTTTCGGCTATGCTTCTCACGCATCCCTTAAAACTTGTGGCCGGTATAACAGGTATACCGTTTATTTTTATAAATTCTTTATAGATCAAATTTTTTCCGTTTACAGCATATTCCCCGGAGGAAATATGTACAGGAGTGAGGGTTTTAACCCGGATTGGAATTTTTCCCTTATCATACACCGCATTGCCCTTTTTATAAGGGATATATTTCAGGAAGGGCACAAAATCATAAGGCTTTATCATGTTTCAGATCACATCCTTTAAAAGCAGCCTCGTCAAATTTAATATCCTTCAGAAGTTCTGAAATAGCCTCCCTGCCTGTTATGTTTTTCTCAATATAAAGCTCCTTATCCGAATATCCTTCGGCTTTCTTTCCTTTGTCATAATAGCGGACAGTCATGCTTACGTTTTCAATCCTCATCCTTCCGAAACCCTTTGACGAAAATCCGCCGAATGTGGTGTATCCGTCGTCTATTCTGTTAAATATTTCAAATATCAATTTGACTTGCCATCTGAAAAAATTCCTTAACTGTATCCTGCATTTGAATACAGCATTCTCTATGTATTCAAAATCGTATAGGGCTCCGCTCCTGCTTGCCCCCGTAATCCGGTCAATGGCAACCGCAGCTCTTTTTCCGGTTTTGTATTCACCCACGGGACAAGCATCGTTAAAAGTTATCCGGCTTTTTAAAACCTGCGAACCGAAAAGTTTACAGACCGGGCAGCTTTTTTTGTACCGTATTTCGCCAAGAGACATTTGTCCGTAATTGTCCTGATTTTCACTTTTATTTCTTTCCTCCTGGTTTCTTTCCTCCTGCCTTATGCGATAGCTGCAGGAATCTACTTTACTCAGTATATTGCACACCCCATGTTCTTTCAAAAGCTGTTCAGCGGTGCTTCTGAATACGCCCTTCAGTGAGCTTCCCGGTATTGCAGGAACGGGCTCGCCGTTCTTATATGTAACAAAAAACGTATGTTCCACCGCAGCCGGGTTAAGCTGGTCGTCCAGCCCTGACTTTATGAACAGCGGACTTTCGGTATGCATATCGAACTCAATTACGGCTTCGTTATACAGTCTGCTAAACATACTGCCACCCCATTTCTTCGCTTAAACCGTTGAATAAATAACTTTCCAGGCTGTTTTGATCAATTCTGTAAACCTTGGCATCGCAGAGCTTTATTCTTCCCAGCCCTATCGACGTTTTTCCGCCTACCGTAAAGTTTCCGCTTTCCAAAACCTTAATGATTATTTTCAAAATTTTTTCATTCTCCTCGTCCAGGTTGTCGGCCGTCATATAAAAATCAAACTTTGTCCCCGCCGCCACCTGCTCGAAATCATACTTCTTGCCTTGGGAAGCAGTACCGGTGTCCCTGTCGATTGCAACCCTGTCTCTTGTTTCAATATAAGTCTTCTCGTCCTTAAGCCTGCAATCATTTATCGTTATTTTTGAAGCAAAATAGTGAGAGCCGAATACCCTACATATCGGGCAAAGTTTTCGGTATATTTCCTCGGCGACAAACCTGTCCGCATCATCCTTGCCTTCGTATTTCTCTTTTATTTCCTCAAGCCACTTCTTAATCTCTTTATCAGACGGATCAATACAGGGCTTGTCCACGATAAGGCAGGGTTTTTTTTCGCCCACAAGCTTGCTCCCGCTGCCCCTCAGAAAAGTTTCAAGCCAGCTTCTCAGCGCCCCCTTAAGGGAACTTCCGGGAATATACGGTTTGCCGTCTTTATCCTTTATGACCGCATTGTCTGTTTCAACGGGATCTATGCTTTCATTTCCGGCTCCTATATGTATCGGAGTCTCGGCTACAATGGTGCCTTTTACAATATATCTGTTATGAAATTTATCCAGTAACATTTACCGTTCACCCCTGCAATACGAACTTTAATTATTTGTTTTACGCGGTTTATTGGCCTTTTCCAGTGCATACACTTTCCAGTACAAATACCCGAAAAACTTACTTATGTTTCTTAATGCTTCCCTGTCGTTTCGGTTGCACATCTCATAAATTTTATCCATACAGCGCAGAACTTCATGTCCGAATATTCTGTCTCCCTTAAACTTACCGTCCCAGCCATTCCCTTTTGCTATTTTGTACTCAACAAAAAGTCTGAGTTCTTCATAACAATCGGCATTGTTGGCCAAAACAGCCATATTCCTTATATTACTGCTTCCTATTTTCTCATTTTCACCGCCTTTTTTGCCTTTACCCTGACCGGTCCAGAAATTCTTGTCGCTTCCCAGTTCTTCAACAAAATTTAATAAAGTTTCAGTCATTCACCTGCACCTCCAGACCAAAATGGAATTCAAACCAGCCAAAACCGTTTTCAGTATCAAGGCCGAACCCGTCCATTGATACAAAATCATCAAATATCTCGTTGAAAGGTTTGAGGGTCTTGAAAACAATCACGCTGCCCTTCTGAACCATATGTACGGGTTCCTCCCGTATATCGCCCACTTTTGAAGTATCATAGCCTCTGAAATTGAAAACCTCCGCATACACTTTGTCAATTTCGTACGCCGAATTGTCTGTTTTATACGCTCTTAATGCGTTAAACCATATATCTTTTAACTCACCATTATTTTTGTATTTCTCAAATTCATTTCCGCCATGGCTTTTAAATCCCAGTTTTGCGTCCGCCACAAACTTCACGGCAAAATACTTATAATCATCCGTTATTTTATTGTTCGCCCTATACCGTTCACTGAAAAGCTTCATCTTCTTAGTTATTTCCTCTTTGTTTTCTACGGCCTGCAGCGTCGGAGCACACCGGTCATCCCCGTCTTCTGCGGCAATAATACTGCATCTTCCGAAACCTACCGACGTATATTTGCCCACCCTCAACTCGTCAATGGCTGAGATATCTTCGTCCGTTATTCCTTTTATCAGGCCCCAGTAGACAATATTGTTCTCGCCGTCGGTGGCCGTGACGGCTTCTATGCTGTACAGCATACCCTCCTTGGCCGCGCCTGTATATTTGTCTATTGCCGTTCTTGTAAACAGGGTTTTACTCACTTTGTAATCCTTTCCGTCCTTTATATAGCCCGAAACCGCCTCAACCCTTGTATCGCTGTTTCCTGCTTTTATGCAGTCGGGGCATTCGCGCTTTTCGGTAAGGAGATCTATCAAGCGGTGCTCAGGCCTCATTTTGCATCTCATCGTTGTCAGCGGAATTATATCAGTACCCTCCGGGTAGAAAAATGAAAATTTTATGTCGTCAAATTTCAGGCACAAATTTTTCAGCCGGCACTTTTGGCATTCCGGTCTGTTTCTGTAATAAACCCAGTTCCTGTGTTTTTCGCCGTCTATTTCTACAACTTCGTCCCTGTCAAAACACGGGCAGTTATTCAATATGTAACGTGCAAAAGCAGCCCTCACAACGTTGCCTGGTATGTAATCCAGAGTTTCTATGTAATTCGATACCCTCTTTATTCCGCCTACGATAAAAGGGGATTTGAATTTCAGCTTAACGTTCACAGGACACCATTCCTTTCAGTCAAACTTCTTCCAATTGAACCAGAGCCCTGCCATATCCTTTGCTGTGCCCGCCACCGACATTTTCAACCATTTTTATCGCCATCTCAAGGTTTCTTTTGTATTTCACCGTCTCATTGTCAAAATAAACCGTTATATAACCGCTGAATTTTCCGCCGGTGGCCACTTCCTGGGAATACAGGTGCTCGTCCGCAACGGTCTTCGTATATCTGTTGATGGCAATACCGTATCTTACGGCCAGCGCTTTATTTCCCGAATTTTCACCGTCAACGGGCAAAAAGTCGTCTACATATACTTTCGAAGGCTTATATCCCTGACCGCCAAACAGGGCGCACATGGCACAATTGCAGTTATTCTCTGAATGACTTAATTCGGTGATCCTGTAAAAATTCCACCGTATTTTTCCTTTAATTGTACTTCCGGGAATATAGGGCTTGCCCTTATACAGAACCGTCCTTTTTTGCGCCTGGCCGCCCTTTTCCTGACCCGAGGAAATATTAAACGGGGTTAACAAATTTATCGTAACCCTGTATTTAACCGTTCCCATGCAGTTCACCTCCCCACTGCATCCATCAGCAGTATGATATCATCCCACAGCGGCATATATTGTGGTTCTCCGTCAGAGCCGGCATCTGGTTTCTTCTGTATAAGCCCGCAATAGCTGTATGCGTCTCTGTTAATGCCTTTCCTGCTGTTAAGGAATTTTATTACATATCCGTTGTATCTGTTGGCAACCCTGCCTGTCTGGTACAGATAAAAGAGCTGGAATTCCAGCGGGTTTTTCATTATACGCCATGCGTTGCTGAATTTATACAACTGTGAGGGCTTAATATCATTGTCGCTCTTCATTTTTTCTATAATATCCAGGTAATCAGAAAGTTCCGAATTGTCAGCGGGGAACAGGCTGCTTTCGGATTCGAGCAAATCAATGCCTGTATTGCTGCGGATAACCTGAACATCCACGGTTCCTTTTGAATTATTGTTTTTTCTTGAATATTTTTTCGCGCTTTTAAGCATATGCTGGGCAACCTCAAACATGGTTCTAATCGGGGTGCTGGATCTGGCGATGCATATTCCCGCCGACATCGTCATTTTATATTCAAACTCGCTGTCAAATTTTTCAATTATTTTATTGGCAATCACCAGGCTTTTGTCTCCGGGCACGACTATGAATATATCATCCCCGCCCAGTGCTATTGCTTCAAACATTGCCTCACTGCCCATTACCTCGTTTATGGATTTATAAACACATTTTTTCGTTGTTCTGTCCAGGGTTCTGCTGAAATACATATGCTGGAACGGCGTTTCAATACTTTTAACCACGTTCCCCATGTTATTTCCGTCCGCGTAGATTACCGCTATGCGCCCGTTGTCGTCTTCCAGCTCATCAAGACTGTTTATCTTTCTCTTTACTGATGCACCTGTATACTTTCTGTATTCATCGTAAAAAACGGCTTTGTTTTCACCCATCTTGCGTTTCCTTAAACAGGACGGGCAAACCGCGGCATTTTCCGGTATACTAACCTTGTATTTTGCGTCCCTGACACCGCAGAGGTAACAGACCACGCCGTTTTCTTCTATTTTCTCCGCGTCAAATTTTATCACTTCACTGCCAGTTTCTATCTGTTTTTTATCATTATCAGGATTTATATCAAAAATCTTCAGTTTTTTTCTTTCATCAAGTTTCTGGTTTAAGTCCCTCATTATTTCCTTGTAGTCCCTGATAAACTTATTGAGGTTTGTCCGGACGCATTCAAACGCATTCTGCGCAGTCAGCGTGATCTGGGTGTATTCTTCCTCGAGCTCCCGGCATATGTCAGCTCCCGTACCTCCCGGCGCTATTATAAGCGCGTTCCCTCCGCCGCAGTATATAGCACATTCTTCGGTGTATTTTTCCCTGAGGTATCTAAATGTGACATCTTCGTTTACATGCTTAATCAATGCGCTTCCGCCGCGGATATCCTTTATTCTTGAATTTTCAAGGAAATATTTCTTTATTTTATAAACAGAGCCCGAAACTATATCAATATTTAAATCAGAAAATAAATCAGAACCTGTACCGGGTTCGTTGCATATAAAACTGTAAATAAACTCCTTTTCGTCGTCCCATTTGTCACCGAAAAACTCCAAGTAATACCTTGCGGCTTCAAAGCTTCCTCCCGCTGAACCTTCGGCCGAAATTGCACCTGAATTGGTTCCAGATTTATAATGTTCGAGATATTTGATTAAAACGTAGAAACTTGCTGCATCTCTGATTGACGGAGTACACCGTCCGTTTTCCATGTAAATTCCGTTTTTCTTGAAATAATAAGGCTTATCACCGTAATCATCGAGGAATTTCCTTATTTCGTGCACATCAGGCATGAATTTGAGCCTTTCGGCAATCTCGGTTATTATTTTTTCAAACTCGCTTTTTTTAATTTCTGCAGGATTCAAAACCGAAAGTACACCGCTCATTAATTTATCACCCCATAAAATACCGGCCAAATCCCAGCAGCATATTTTGGCCGATGCCTATTTTTTCACAAGCAAAAAAATATTCCAAACAGGGACTGATTTTTCTCGCGTCAAAAACGACGTAACCTGTTAAAACGGGAATTGTTATGAATTTTCGCTCACTTTGGATATAATACCGTGATTTCGTTATTTTAATATTAACCGAACCAATCGCCTGTTTATCCTCCGCCAATTGGTTCAGTTTTTCTTCATCTTCCTTTTCGAGCATGTTAAATATATTCAGACGTTCCTTAATTGAACAGCTGAGAGACCTGGTGTTGAAAATAACTATGCGGTTTTCATCACCTTTAGGCACCGCGTTTAACATAACAGGGGACACAAGCGACATTTTCACGGTATTTCCATTATTACTATCAATGTCATTCATTCTTGACGATATGTACATGAATATGTCTGCTACGGCAGGATTTCCGACTAATGCTGAGTTGCTGAAAACAATATTTCCCTTTTCGTCCGAAACATATAACAGCTTATATTTAATCTTCCCGGAACCAATGCCGCTCTGGCCTATGGTGTCAAACACATATATATACTGGACGAACAGATGGGTTAGATTATCAAAAAGCATTATTTCAAATTCCAGCATGTCATTTTCTTTAAACTCGGTCCGTCCGTCTGAACAGAGGATAATAAACTTTGGCGATACGACAGGCTGTTTAGCAATAGGTATATTTTTATCAAAACCCTTTCCCGTCATCTCCAACACCAGACAAATATCTTTACAGTCGCAGTTATTACATGAAATATCGCTACCACAGTGAATACAGTAAAGCCTTTTGAACTTATTCAGCATGGCCCCGGTTAACGTACTTACTTTTTGCTTCGGCATCCGGCAGTCTTGAAGAATACGTACAGTGAACTTAAGATGCAAAAAGCTTATATTTCTCACTTGCCTACCTCAAACCCGCAAACTTGTATTTATTTACAGTTCATTATATCACTGTTTTTATTATATTTCTACACCGATCGTAATATTTCGCAAAAATGGCTAAAAACAAGCATCCTACCGGGCTTAAGTACAAGCAAATCGAGTTTTTGCTAAATCAGCGACTTCCTTTGCGCCTTATAAATATTTTTAAAAAGAAGTGTAACAAATAATAATGTGTTGTTTTATATAAGGAAATATGAACGTAAAGGAAGTGGTTTCATTGGCTGTTTAGTATTAATTTGGTAACAAAAATAATACATAAGGAGAACTTCTGATTATGACCAAAAACAGAATAGTTAAAATAGCAGTCGGTTTTGTCTACCAAACCTGATTATGAGCCAGAACAGATACTGGATTATTTCAAAGAATTCATAGAAGAAGAATGGTTATTTTGAGTTGCACTTTTGTTTTATATAAATTTTGGCTGTCTCAGATTTTGAGACAGCCCCATAATTCGTAACATTATTTAATATTTGCATTCAGTGTATCAATCAGCCTGTTCAGCTTTTCCTCGTTCAGTTCCCCACCCGTACTGTTCGCCAATGAACGCAGAGGAGTATACCTCATCCACACACTCAGGAGGGATTTATCCTCGTTCTCCAGTAAATCCAACAAGTACCTGTTTTTTATCTCGTTAATAATAAACTCTCTGAATACAGGCTCAAGAACCCGATCAGAAAGCAAATCCCCCACCAGCGTGTTTCTGTCCACCGGTTTTTTTATGGTAACGGTTGATTTGACGAATATCTTGTCTTTAAGCACTATGTCCCTTGAGGATCTGCCTATTAAAATCTCAAATTCACCGGTTTCAACATGCCAGTCCCTTATACCGGTGTTGTAATAAGCAAACGCCCTCTTGTCAAGTTCAAACACCACCGTTTTTTCCTCGCCGGGCTTAAGTTCAACTTTTTCAAAACCCTTCAGTTCCTTCTCCGGTCTTATTACCGAGCTTTCAATATCCCTTACGTAAAGCTGCACAATCTCCTTACCCGCCATATCTCCGGTATTCTTAACCTTTACGCTCACAGTCACCGTTTCGTTATCAGATATTTCTTTCCTGCTTATTTTCAGATCGCCGTACTCAAACGTAGTGTAGCTGAGCCCGTATCCGAACGGGAACAGCGGTTCCATATTCTTTTTGTCATAATACCTGTAGCCCACGAATATGCCTTCCCTGTATTCAACCCTGTCCCCTTCCCCGGGAAAATTCAAATATGAAGGGTTATCGCTTAACTGTTTCGGGAAAGTCTCGGCGAGCTTCCCGCTGGGATTGGCGTCTCCGAACAGAAGATCGGCAATGGCTCCGCCCATGGCTTGTCCGCCCAGGTAAGCCTCCAGCAATCCCTTCACTTTGTCAATCCACGGCATCTCCACCGGTGAACCGTTGCATAATACCACCACCACATTGGGTTGTACTTTCGCCACTTCTTCGATAAGCGTGCAGTGGCTTTCGGGCATTCTCATATGCTGACGGTCATAGCCCTCGCATTCATAATGCTCGGGAAGCCCTGCAAATATCACGGCGACATCTGCCTTCAGCGCCGCCTGCTTTGCTTCCTCCAGGAGTTTTTCATCTGGCTCGTCCTTTTCAATAAAATAACCTTGCGCATATATAACATCTGCATTGTTTCCCGCTGATTTTTTGATTTCTTCATATGGACTATCCATGATTGTGGGATTTACATGGGAGCTTCCTCCGCCCTGATACCGTGGTCTTTTAGCAAATTCGCCTATTACGGCTATGGTTCCCTGCTTCCTAAGCGGAAGTATTTTGTCCTCGTTCTTAAGCAGCACCATGCACTCCCTTGCCGCTTCTCTGGCCAGTTTGTGATGAGCTTCCCGGTCATATCCGGCATTTTCTTTCCTGTTATCCACCGCTTTAAAAATTAAATTAAGTATCCTTTCAACGGTTCTGTCCAATACCTCTTCGGGCAGCTCACCCTTCTTTACGGCTTCAACTATTTTTTGGTCTCCAATACCGAAGCTTGACGGCATTTCAAGATCAAGTCCGGCTTCCAGTCCCTTTACCCTCTCATTCACCGCTCCCCAGTCGGATACCACAATGCCTTCAAAACCCCATTCATTTCTCAGTACATCTGTTAACAGAAATTTATTTTCAGATGCATACTCGCCGTTTACCCTGTTGTATGAACACATGATCGTCCACGGCTTCGCCTTTTTAACCGCCCCTTCGAAACTGGCGAGGTAAATTTCACGCAGCGTTCTTTCGTCAATTACCGCATCCACGCTCATTCTGCGGTGTTCCTGGTTATTTGCCGCAAAATGCTTCAGGGACGTCCCCACTCCCCGGCTCTGCACTCCTTTTATATGGCTTGCTGCCATCTCCGAAGAAAGGTACGGGTCTTCCGAAAAATATTCAAAGTTTCTTCCGCAAAGAGGGGAACGTTTTATATTGGTTCCCGGCCCAAGAAGCACTGCTATTCCTTCAGCCTGGCATTCTTCCCCCAATGCGGCGCCTACTTTCTCCACCAGTTCACGGTTCCATGAGCTTGCAAGGCCAACCGCAGTGGGGAAACATGTGGCCGGGACAGTGGTTTTCTTACCGGGATCAGTGGGATCCGTTGTCTCTTTTCTGAGACCATGGGGGCCGTCAGATACCATAATGGACGGAATGCCCAAACGTTCTACGCTTTTAAGGTTCCAGGCGTCAAGGCCCGAGCATAAGCTCGCCTTTTCTTCCAGCGTCATTTGTGAAATAATTTTTTTGATGTCCCTTTGCATTTTTATCACTCCTGTTATGCCTTTATCGTTCAAATTTTCGTAAACCGTTCCGGCATAATAAATTATAACTTTCTCAGACACTCTTGCAACAATTGGTATTACCACAAAAAGTCTTTATAAGTAAATTTTGATAAATAATTATCAAAATTTACCGTTAAACATTAAATTTCAAACAGACACGCCAATCCCCCTGCTTATTATTCAATAACAAAGGAAAAAACATGGATTAAGCGGTTTGTGTCCGACGGCATCTTAATTTTATCCTGTCCAATCCATTTCAATATAAATTTTATAATATCTCTAAAATAATGCAAATAACTTTTTCTTTATTTTATTTGAGACATTTTAGAAGGTAAAGTTTATATCAGTATATTACTTAAAATTTCCAAATCCAAACGTTTTAGTTACCCTGAAGCGTGAAATATAACTATCCTAAATTTCAGTATTACACCCACGTAATTTTATTTTTTCTTCTTGTCAAATTTTCCCTTCTTACGCGGATTCTGCTAATTTCACTTTATTTTATTAAATTCTTCTGTTAAATCGTTACTGGAAGAATACAACTTAAAGTGATTTATGGTCTTTGCTTAATGTACCTAAATATTATTTTTGCTGCCTCTTTAGCAGAAACCTTGCTTACGTCAATTTTCTCGGTATCCATTTCAAAATAATTTTTTAATCTTGATATACTTCTGTTAATAACGTCTTCAGTCCTTATTCCCTGTTCTATATCCTTTGTAATCCGTGAAATTAACGCTTGCTCTGTACATACCAAAGAAAATTTATATAATACGCAATTATGTCTGTTTATCCTGGACAATATATCATCAAGGATGCTTTGTTCATGCATTACCCAGCAAAAAATAATATTTTCATACACTGAACATGAAATGAAATTATTTAAGAGATAACTGATATTATCAATCACCATTCTTTTAGTCTCATCATTTACGATAAAAGGTGACATGTCCCAACACCAATCACCATCAAGAAAAACACAATTTGGCAATAGTTTTTGTAATTCTCTGCTTGTTGCAGTCTTTCCCACTCCCATGGTTCCATTTATAAAAATTAGATTTTTCATTTTTCATCCTCCAGCGTTTAATTAATTCGTACCGCCCTTGTTTTCAACTTTCTTCGGGACCTGCACTATTGGATTTTAAGGCAAACAGTGGTTAAGAAAATAAAAAACATGGCCGGCTGGGCTTACCTTAACCCTGACAAGCCATGTCTTTCTGAAAGAAAATTATTTGCTTTTTTTAAAACACTTGAAAAATGAAAGGAGTTTATTCGGTGTATACAAATCAATCAGCAAGTTTATATCTCCCTTCTGCCTTCCAGGGATTTTGCCAGTGTCACTTCGTCGGCATACTCAAGGTCGCCGCCCACGGGAAGGCCGTGCGCAATACGGGTTGTTCTTATCCCCATCGGTTTAAGAAGCCTTGCAATGTACATAGCCGTCGCTTCTCCTTCCACATCCGGGTTTGTGGCAAGGATTACCTCCTTCACTTCCCCGTTTCCGACACGTTTTATCAGAGACTTCATATTAATATCATCGGGCCCGATCCCGTCAAGGGGAGAGATAACCCCATGCAGTACGTGGTACAGGCCTTTATATTCCCTTATTCGTTCCATCGCCACAACGTCTCTTGGGCTTTCCACAACGCAAATTACCGAACGGTCCCTGTTCTGATTGCTGCAAATCCTGCAGGGATCAGTATCGGTCAGATCCCCACAGACCGAGCAATAATGGATTGTTTTTTTGGCGTCTATTATTGCGTTGGCAAATGCAATTGCCTTATCCATAGGCATATTCAGTATATGAAAAGCCAAACGCTGCGCCGTTTTATGCCCGATACCCGGAAGCTTTTCAAATTCATCTATAAGTCTGGCGACTGGTGCTGCATACATGCTCATGTCTCACTCCGTCAGAATAATCCCGGTATGTTTCCCAGTCCGCCTGTAAATTTGCTCATTACCGCCTCTGTTTCCTCATCTGCTTTGCGGAGCGCCTCATTTACCGCCGCCAGAATAAGATCCTGCAGCATTTCCACATCATCCGGATCAACTACGTCCTGGGATATTTCAATCTGTTTGATTTCCTTTCCACAGGTGGCTACAACCTTTACCGCACCACCGCCGCTTGTGGCTTCAACAGTCTTTTCAGCAAGTTCTTCCCTTGCCTTTTCCATTTCCTTCTGCAGTTTCATTGCCTGTTTCATAATATTGTTCATAGCGCCTCCGCCCATTCCCATGGGGAAGCCTCCTCTTTTGGCCATACGCTTACTCTCCTTTTTTACTAATTAATACTAAAATTATAAACTTAAAAGATAACATTTACAATCTTAAAAAATTACATCTGTTCATCTTCATTCTGCAAATGTGCTCTGAAAGCAGCTTTTCCGCCTGCCTTCCGGTAATGCATCGGCGAAATTCCGTAGTATTTCTTGAAAAGTTTACTGAAATAATATGCGTCGGTATACCCTACCTGTCTGGCTATTTCCTTGACTGAGGCATCGCTGCTTTCCAAAAGTTCGCATGCCTTTGAGAGTCTCAGGTGAATCAGGTAATTTATAGGCGATTCGCCTGTAGCATCCTTAAAAACCTTCGAAACATAAACGGGACTCAGGTACGTATTTGCTGAAATCTGAGCCAGTGAAATAGGCTTCATATAGTTTTCGTTTAAAAAGGCTATAATATTATCCACCATGGCGGTTTTTCCGTAACGTTCTATCGGAATTACATCCTTTTCGGGCCTGCAGACCGAAAAATAACGCTCTTTAATAATATATACCAGCAATTTCATTACAATGCATTTAAGCATTAAAACACTTGTCTCGTCGTTTCTCTGCTGTTCGGAAATAATTTCATTGATACAGCTGATAACTTCCTGACGATAACGGTTAAGCCCAAACAGCGGCTCTTCGCCTTTAGGTATCAGATAATTTTCTGGAAGTCCCTTTAAATGGAGATCGGAAATTCCAACATGGAACTCCTCAATCCGCTGTTTTCCCGTCAGAATTCGGTGGTGCGTCACTTCAGGATTGCATATGAAAAACGTCCCTGCGCCAACGTCATATATCTTTCCGCCGACCTCATACTTTCCTTCTCCGCCAAGAATATATATCAGAGACAAAAAATCATGGGAATGGCTTTCAGTTTTATTCGCCTGATCAAAGAACCTGCGCATTATAAATAAAACTCTTGGATTAAAATGATGCGGGTTTATAATTTTAAAGTCCACGGCTAAATCTCCGCCTTTTAAAAACCGGGTAAATTATTTTATGCTTTTTCGTCTCAATAAATATTACCATAATACGGCCATACCGCTCAAGTATGACGAAAATACGACATGAAGTTAATATAATACATTTTCATGATAAGATTATACATTCCAATTAATCTTGCAAATATTTATAATTATACAGCAGAGGATAAAATATTTCATAATTATTTTATGTTTTTATGTTGTGGTTTTGCGGGGAAGAGAAAACTGCAACTCTTTTTGTGGGGGTATTTTTTTATGCCAAATATTAAATGGCTGTGGGGCTATCTTAAAAAATACGGCTGGATGTACGGAACCGGCCTTTTATTATTGACCTTTTTTTCGGTATTGAGCCTGTATGTACCGCAGATAATGGGAAGAATTGTAGACGAAGTTATAGAAGGCGGCAGAACGGAACTGTTAAAACCCCTTCTTCTTGCACTAATCGGTGCTACGGTTTTCAGAACAACTCTTGCGTATATTCACACCCTTCTTCAGGAAAAAACATCGCAAAACGTAATTCATGACATAAGAACCGAAGCCTACAGAAGGCTGAACGACCAGGATTTTACTTTCTTTGACAGGAACAGAACCGGCGATATCATGGCGAGGATGACCGGAGACATGGACGCTGTAAGGCATTTTCTCGCTCATGTAATTCCCCAGTTTGTCAAGGGAACAGTAACCTTTGTTTTCGCAATATGGATGATGCTTCGGATAAACGTAACGTTTGCGCTGTGTATTTTCGCGCTGATGCCGGTTACCTGTTTAATTACCACAAGGTTCGGTAAAGAAATCCTGCCTGTATTGCAGGAAGTAAGACAACAATTTTCAAGGCTTAATACCGTTGTTCAGGAAAATGTCAGCGGGCACAGGGTTGTTAAGGCGTTTGCCCGGGAAGATTTTGAGATAAATAAATTTGACAAGGTAAATGAAGACTACAGAAAAGCAAATATAAAAACCGCGAGGATGTGGGAAAAATTTCTCCCTCCACTCGACTTTATGTGTAATATGAATTTGTTCATTATACTAATTGTCGGAGGTCTCTTCGTTTCAAAAGGCTCCATCACCGTGGGAGAACTCGTGATATTCCACGGCCTTGCCCAGAGGTTCAATATTCCGCTGCGGATGATAGGGTGGCTTACGAGCGACTTCCAGCGCTTTAACGCAAGCAGCAGTAAAATACGGGAATTAATGTATCAGGAACCGAAAATCAAAAATGTCGGTATTAGAATTAAAAATCTGGACATTAAAGGAAAGATTGAATTCAGGGATGTAAATTTCGGTTATGGAGACAGCCATGTGCTTCATGATATAAATTTTGTCATTGAACCCGGTCAGACGGCCGCCTTTATAGGCGCGACAGGTTCGGGCAAAAGTACCATTATGAATCTTATCCTGAGATTTTATGAGACAGACGAAGGCCTTATACTCGTTGACGGCATAAATGTCAAGAATATCGATCTTAAAACGCTGAGGAACAAAATATCCATCGCAATGCAGGATGTTTTCCTTTTCACGGACACGATAGAAGGAAATATCTCTTACGGAGTTCCAAATGCCACTTTTGAGGACGTTAAACGAGTGGCCGAAATTGCCGAGGCCGATGAGTTCATAAGGGAACTTCCCGATGGTTACGACACCATTGTAGGCGAAAGGGGTGTAGGCCTTTCGGGCGGGCAGAAACAGAGAATCGCCCTTGCCAGAACTTTATTAAAAAATCCCGATGTTCTGATACTGGACGACACAACTTCAAGCCTCGATCTTGAAACAGAATTCAAGATACAGAAGGCGCTTGAAAAACTGAACAAAAAGAGAACTACGCTGATAATTACCCACAGAATTTCCTCAATAATGAACGCCGACCAGATTTTTGTCATGGACAAGGGAAGGATTGTAGAAAGAGGAACCCATGAAGAACTGCTGAAAAAAAGAGGCTTATATTACGATGTATACGTCAATCAGATGGGCGATTTTGACTTAAATCTGACTGAAAACAGGGAGGTTTGCTGAATGGCACGGAATAAATTCGATGTGGATGAAACCCTTGAAACCGAGTTTAATATAGAACATATAAAAAGGCTATGGACATATATAAGGCCCTACAAAAAAGAACTTTTTACAACCCTGTTAATGATGATTCTTTCAAACCTCGCAGTACTGCTTGGTCCATACCTTTTAAGGTATGCCATAAACAGCATTATACCGGCACATGATACATTAAGCCTTATTCTGGTTTCACTTTTGTTTCTTTTTTCAATTTACATAAGTATGATCTGCTTGAAATACAGGATCAGAATGATGTCGCAGATTGCCCAGAACGTAATACTGAACCTGAGGCGTGACCTGTTTGTCCATCTGCAGAAACTGTCTTTTAATTACTATGACAACAGACCTCACGGCAAAATAATCATAAGGGTTGTGAACTATGTCAATTCTTTGAATGATCTTCTTCAAAACGGCATCATCAACATGATGACCGATTTGTTCAGCCTGGTTCTGATAATTGGTTTTATGCTGTCAATCAATGTCCGGCTGACCCTTGTAAGCCTTACAGGCGTTCCGGTGCTTGTGGCCGTGCTGTTCATTCTCAAGAAAATGCAGAGGGAACGCTGGCAAAAAGTCAGCCGCAAACAATCCAACATGAACGCATACCTGCATGAGACAATTAACGGCATGAAAGTAACTCAGTCCTTTGTGAGGGAGGAAGAAAACGAGAAAATATATGAGCGAACCAGTAACGAGTGCCGTACTTCCTGGATTTCGGCAGTCAGGGCAAATGCATTGTTATGGCCAATAACAGAAAATATCTCTGTTCTGACTATATCTTTAATGTACATTGCCGGCGTTGTATGGATCGCAAATGAGGATATTGCCGTAGGTGATTTCATCGCCTTTGCGTCCTATATAAGCAATTTCTGGGCTCCGATAACAAACCTCGGGAATTTTTATAACCAGATTATTCAGGCAACGGCGTATCTGGAACGAATATTTGAAACCCTTGATGAGCCCATATTGATTAAAAATGCGGAGGACAGTTATCCGCTTCCTCCGATAAAAGGTGAAGTGGAATTTAAAAATGTGGTATTCTGCTATGAAAAGGACATACCCGTATTAAAAAACGTAAGTTTTAAAGTTAATCCCGGTGAAACAATCGCGCTGGTCGGTGCCACCGGTTCGGGTAAAACCACAATTATAAACCTGCTCAGCCGTTTTTATGATATACAGAGCGGACAAATACTGATAGACGGCCATGATATTAAAAAAGTAACCCTTGAATCTCTCAGAAGTCAGGTGGGCGTAATGTTACAGGATACTTTTATTTTCTCCGGGACGGTAATGGACAACATCCGGTACGGAAAACCCGACGCCACCGACGAAGAAGTAATTCAGGCAGCGAAAGAAGTTATGGCCCACGATTTTATAATGGAAATGGAAAACGGCTATTATACCGAAGTCAATGAACGGGGATCCAGGCTTTCGGTCGGGCAGCGTCAGTTGATTTCCTTTGCGAGGACGTTGCTTTCCGATCCCAAAATTCTTATCCTTGACGAAGCCACTTCCTCCATTGATACAAAAACCGAAAAAGCCATCCAGATCGCTCTTGAAAGGTTGCTTAAAGGCCGCACGGCGTTTATTATCGCCCATAGACTTTCGACCATTAAAAATGCCGACCGTATATTACATATATCCCATGGAAGAATTACCGAGGCGGGAACCCATGAGGAACTGATGAAGCTGAAGGGAGATTATTACAAACTCTACATGAGCCAGTATAAACTGCTTCACGGAGGAAGGGAAGCGGTTTAGCTTCCCTTTTTTATTCTTCAACCCTGATTAGATTATCAACGCTTATAACGTATTTACTTTCACGGATTTCAGCGATGGCTTTCTGTATCGACTTTTCAGAGGCTTCATGTGTAACAAATATCAGTGGCGCTGTTGTGTCGCCATATCCTTTTTGAATAACCGACGCTATACTTACTTGGTATTTTCCAAAATAGCCTGCTATTTCGGCCAGAACTCCCGGCTGGTCCTTTACGGTCAACCTTACATAATACTTTGTCTTCCAGTCATCATTGTAAACCGCATCAGCCGTTTTCTTGCCAAAATCCATATACCGGTGCTCTTTTCTGCCGCAGGCGGTGAGTATATCGGACACAACCGCGCTGCCCGTTGGAAGATCACCCGCTCCGCGCCCGAAAAACATCATATCGCCGAAACAGTCGCCTTTAAGGTATACGGCATTGAAAGAGCTTCTTACCGAAGAAAGCGGATGATTCAGCGGAATAAACGTGGGATGAACCCGCGCTTCCACCTTTCCGTCATTATCCTTTGCAATTGCCAGCAATTTCAGTGCGTAACCCAGCTCCCGGCCGTAGGATATGTCTTCAAGGGTAATGTTTGTTATTCCTTCCCTCAGAATGTTGTCCAGATGCACCCTTTTGTGAAAACAAAGAGTTGAAAGAATTGAAAGTTTGAACGCAGCATCGTATCCCTCTATGTCAGCTGTCGGATCGGGTTCAGCATATCCCAGTTCCTGGGCTTTTCGCAATGCTTCTTCAAACCTTTCATTGTTTTCGGACATTTTTGTTAAAATATAATTCGTCGTTCCGTTTATAATTCCCATTATTCTTTCAATCCGGTTTGCCTGAAGGGATTCCTGTATTGCTTTTATTACGGGGATTCCGCCGCATACACTGGCTTCATAGTAGAGCCCGGCACCGCTTGCCTTTGCCGCTTCGTCAAGTTTTTCCCAATGTCTTGCTATTACTTCCTTGTTTGCGGTTACAACGGTCTTGCCGCTGTTCAGTGCTTTAAGAAGATATTCCAACGCCGGTTTCTCGCCGCCGATGAACTCGGCTACTATGGAAATTTCCGGATCATTCAGTATATCATCGGGATTATCGGTAAGTATATTTCTGTCCACCTCAACTGCCCTTTTTTTGTTAATATTTCTGACCAGTATTCTTTTTATATTAATACGCAGATCCTCTTTCTCCTCGAATTCTTTTTTGCGCATTTGAAGGATTTTATAAACACCGCTACCCACATTTCCAAGCCCAAGGAAAGCTATCTGGACCTCACGCATACGAATTCCTCCTATTTCTTACAGTCCATACGGTTTGCATTATTATACCACACCACTGTTTAATTTCAATATTAATAATTAACTGAGAAGATGTGTTCAGCTTATGATAATGTCATCTGTTAATTATTTCGGTAAAATGTCATTATGAAGTGTAAGGGGCAATAAAGGAATTATTGCGGAGCCTGGTTATCAATGCGCCATGGAATAACGGAAGGAATCCTCAGACTTATCCATAAATAAGGTAATCAAAGAGGTTGTTACGTTATGCCGGTTATGTTATATTGAAAGTACAAATTTAAACTCATCTGTACAGGAGATTCAAAATGCCGGTGAACAAACAGGGAAAAAAGAACAGAACATGGTATCGGCTTGACAATGCCGCAATACTGTATCCGTCAATACAGACTGACAGAATCTCAACGGTATTCAGGCTGTCGGCCACATTGACCGAAGCAGTCGATCCGTTTCTTCTTCAGACCGCTCTCACCAAAGTAATAGACAGGTTCCCCTACTACAGGGTTAAACTGAGCAAGGGACTGTTCTGGTACTATCTTGAACACAACCCGAAAACACCCCGCGTGGAAAAAGACGTGCAATATCCCTGCGGAAAACTTTCTCCTGTTTTTAACCGCAACTACCTGTTCAGAGTAAGGTATTACAACCGGCGTATTGCCGTTGAATTTTGCCACGTACTTACCGACGGGACGGGAGCGTTAACTTTTTTGAAATCCCTTGTATTTCAGTACCTGAAGGAAACAGGAAAAAAACTTACCGACAAAACCGGCATACTGACAATTGATGAAGAGCCTGACGAAGAAGAATTTGAAGACGCATATAACCGTTTTTACAAGCCGTCACTTCCGCTGCCTGAAACCGGAGAGCCCGCTTTTCACCTGAAGTCAAAACTTGTGAAAAAAGGCATTTATTATGTGATTACCGGCATTGTTCCATTGAAAGACATACTGGCGAAAGCAAAAGAATACAACGTATCCCTTACCGTGTTCCTGACCGCCGTTTATATGGACGCAATGCAGGAAATACAAAACAAATACGTGAAAAATCCGAGGAAAAAGAAGCCCATTTCCATATCGGTGCCTGTAAATATGAGGAATATTTATCCTTCCAGAACCATGAGGAATTTCTCACTGTTTGTAGTACCGAGAATAGATCCCCGCCTTGGCGACTATACTTTTGAGGAAATACTTAAAATTGTCCATTATACGATGATGACCGAGATAAACGAAAAGTCCATCAGCAGGCAATTAAGCAGAAACGTGGGAGGACAAAGGAATCCTTTTGTCCGGATTGTTCCGCTGTTTATAAAACGTATGTTTTTCCCGTTATTGTACAGAAAACTCGGCGAGAACCTGTTTTCAGGCACAATTTCAAACCTTGGCCTGGTCAAAGTGCCCGATGAGATGGCTCAATACATAGAAAGAATTGATTTCACTCCAGGTCCCGGCCCTGTGAACAAAACAGGCTGCTCGGTCACAGGCTTTAAAGACAAACTGTATATAACTTTCGGAAGGCTTACTGAAGAAGCCGAGCTTGAAAGAATCTTTTTTACCAAGCTGGTTAAAATGGGTATACATGTTACGATAGAGAGTAATGAATAGTTTTTGAGGTGGTTTTTATGCCATACTGTGTTAAATGCGGCGTAGAGCTTGACACTAAGCTTAAAGCCTGTCCTTTGTGCAAAACCCCTGTTTATATGCCAGACGAAACTGATGAAAATGCAAACAAACCATATCCTGAAAGAATACAAAAGGAACATCCCAGGTACGTGAATTTAGTGCCTAGTAAAGCTTTTGTATATCTTATGACGTTTATTCTCATAATACCGCTTATTGTATGCCTGATGATTGATTTACGCAAAAACGGCACGATAACTTGGTCTTTTTACCCTGTCACATCAATAATTCTTGTATGGATACTCATGGCATATCCCGCCCTTATGAAACGATACAGCTTTCTGAAGGTGCTGACTATAGATATTTATTCGCTCGTACTGTTTTTGATTTCCCTTGACGCATATTCGGGGAATTTCCTGAGCTGGTCGGTGTACCCTGTCGCATCCCTTCTGCTTGTATGGGTTTATTTTCTGCTGGGCTTCCTTTTCGGAAAAAGACATCCCTTTTTTCTTGCCTTCATTGCATACATCAGCACCGGATTGTACTTATATTTAATCGAGCAGGCGACCGGAAGCTTGTGGTTCTTTGACCTTGCCCTGCCATTACTTACACTGCTTCTTGCATTAACGCTGCTGACCTTTATTCTTTCCCGCTTTAAGTTTTTCGGAGGCATTGCTCTGGTAGGGCTTATTTTCTGTGCCATAAGTGCTTTTTGTTTCGGGGCGGAATTTATTATAAACCGTTTTGTCTTTGGGAACGGCCTGTCACTGTTCTGGTCACTGATTGTTGCAGGCGTACTGCTTCCGATAGCGGCTTTTCTGTTTTTTGTGCAGAGAAATGAGGAACTGCGTTTATATCTGGAAAAGAAATTTCATATATAACAGGTTTGAATACGAAGTATTATTTTGGTACAATGATTTCAATATAAGCTGGAAGTATAAGCTTACAGGTTTCGGAGGTACAAATGAAAATTTTACTTGTGGCCGATAAGGAAAACGACTTTATATGGGACCATTTCGACGCCGAACGGTTTAAAGGCATTGAGCTGATAATATCCTGTGGCGATCTTCAGCCCAGTTACCTGTCATTTCTGGTTACAATGATTAACGTACCGCTTTTCTATGTCCATGGCAACCACGACACAATTTACACCCATCATCCGCCCGAGGGATGCGATTCAATTGAAGACAGGATAGTAACATTCAAGGGATACAGATTTCTTGGACTTGGCGGAACCATGAAATACAGCGGCCGCCCGCATCAGTATACAGAAAGGGAAATGGAAAAAAGAATACGCAAACTAAAACGGCAGATCAGAAAACATAACGGATTTGACATCCTTGTCACCCATGCGCCTGCCTTTGGCATCGGGGACGGAAAAGACCTGTGCCATACCGGTTTTAAAAGTTTTCTGACCCTTATGGATGAATACAGCCCCAAATACATGTTTCATGGCCACATGCATCTTAATTACGGCAGAATAGAAAGAATACAGCAATACAAAAACACTACAATCATAAATTGTTATGATCATTATATCATTGATATTTAGGTCATTTTTCCGGTGGACAGATCGGAAAAATCGTAAAATGTATCAATTTCCGGTATTTCGCCGTTTATAAAATCCAGCAGCCAGTCCATTGAGAAAATTTCTTCCCTTGATGCCGATTTGCCCGCAGGAATTCTCAGTCTTCCCTGTTGATCATACAGTGGCCCGGAAAATACATTGAACCTTCCTTCTATGATTGAATCCTTCAAAAAGTTGATTAATTTTTGGGTTTCAGGCGGTATAAGCCTTCTTGAATAGAAAAAGTCCAAAATCCCAGAGTCCATTCCCCACCAGTAGTTTCTTATAACGCCTTTTCCCGTCCCGTCTGCGGAAGAGCGGATACCGCCTTCCATAATACTGCGGACCATTTTTTCGTAAAAAATTCCCCAGTTCCAGACAGGCACCGAAATATAGTTCTCTACCGTATAATTTTCTTCCTTTTCGTCATACCGTATGGAGTAAACGCCGTATTCCTTTGAAAATTTCCGGTTGGCCAGTGTATTATGGTGGGAGATTATATCAACGCCCCTTCGGGCAAGTTTCAGGCCGGCGGAATTCGTACTCGCCTCATTATCCCAGTCACAGGTCCACTCCACGAAAATTTCCGCGTCTGCATTCACCATTTTCGCACCAAGGGCGAAAGCGTTAATGCTGCTTATCACTTCAGCAGTCGGGCATGTTGCAATGTATCCGATTTTATCGGTCTTTGTAAGAGCCCCCGCAGTTATTCCGGCCAGAAAACGCGGTTCGTGGATCCTTCCGAAATAGGTTCTTACATGCTTAAAAGAATACATATTCGAGCAGTTTAGGAATATTATATTCGGATATTCCAGCGCCAGTTTCAGCGTGGCATTAATCATTTCGGGGCTTGTTGAGAAAATAACCTCACACCCCTGATCCACAAGACTTTTTAAATAATGATAAGCTTCCAGCGTTTCAGGGACATGATCTATACAAACCGTCTCAACCTGATCCTTCATAACCTTTTCCAGATGCATTCTGCCCAGTTCATGGGCGTAGGACCAGCTTGACGTTTTTATATCCTTCGCGATGGCGAAACCCACCTTAATCTTTTCTTCATGCCGCCTGATTGTCGTAAGCCTGCTTAAAAAACTTCTCTCATCCTTCAGAACAGGCTGGGTTTCTATATGGATATCCGAGTTGTGCTTGTAATAGTCCAGTTCAAGAATAAACCTTTCAAGAGAAGGTCTCAGCTCATCTTCAAAAAACTGTTCGGGGACACCGTTTAACCTTATGTAATCCAAAAACGCGTCGCCTGTGGTTATCGGCAAATTCTGCCCCCCGAGCTCATGGTAAACCTTCCTGAAAACGCGGTATACCGCATTCAGGAAGAATCTGAACCTTTCCTTGCCTTTCAGCATTAAATTAGGCGGCTCATAATTCCGGATCAATTTCCACAGCGCATCAAAGCTTCTTTCATCGGAAAACCATATTTCATTTATGCCTGTATTCCTGTAAAATTTCAGAAAAGCATAATACAGCCGTATATCCTTATTCTGTTCATCGTACTTTGGAATAAGCCTTATGACATGGGCGTTATAGCTGTACACATTTAAATATTTTAATACGCTGACGCGTTTGTTGCCCTCCACGACATAAAACCAGTTAAGATATTCATACACCTTAATGGGATCTCTTAATCCCTCATTTATCTGCGCATCATAAACCGCCATCCACTTGGATGCAAACTCGCTGTCTTCATCCATCAACGGCATGAAATTTCTCGCGAAAGATGTGCTGCGCATATATGTATAGGTGCCTTTTATTTTCTTCACCGGTATTTCAACTATACCCAGATCCACTTCTGAGACTATTTCCATGTTCTTCAATATACCGTCCAGAAAAGGAAGATATCCGTTTCTGCCCTGGGAAATATAACTGGAATACTCTCGAATTGCCATCCGTCTTGCTGCTCTGTATACATCCGGTAACTGCCGCATAAAAGACACCTGCCTGATTTCAGTTTATCACTTTTTCAGGAATGGATTAAGTTAACATCCTGAAAGGGTTCATACTATAATTATAACTTTCCAAATCATTTATTCAAGCAATGCATCAAACAAGGAAATAATAAAAATCCTCATATAATCAGGTCTATTACGTACAGCACAATCAGATGCACGGGATAGAATACATAAAAAACATATTTTGCCTTTCTTCCCCTTTCGTTATTGTAAAGCGCAATAAGAGGAATGGCCATTAGAGAGTAAAGCTGGATTGAATCTGTAACAATAACGGTACCCGAAGTCACCAAACTCATTACAATGTCGTAAGCTGCATACGCCATATGCAGCGATATCACGCCAAACAGCATATAAAGTATATTTTCCCGTGTAAGATAAAAAACCAGTATGTACAATACACCGTATGCACCATAGTCCGCGCCTGCCGTTTCCGCCAGAATTGCAACGGCCAAGGCCGCCGTCCACGAAAGCCACTGCTTTTTAGACTTCAGCCTGTCATAAAGAGTAACTGCCAAAAGCCCGAAAAACAGCGTCGCAAATATATTGAACTTATAACGCACCCCAAAATCGGGATTGCCGGATATTTCAGCATAAACCCGCGAAAACCAGTCGGGAATCTGAAACAATACCGCACATATTCCCAACCTTGCCAAGTATTTTCTTACCGAACGGGTGTGAAAAAAGCCTTCGGCTATGAAAAAAGCAAAAATCGGGAAAGCAACCCGGCCTATTATCCGAAAAATTAATTTATCGGGAAAAAACAGAGCGCCTGCGTGATCTATAACCATTATAATGCATGCAATAATTTTCAGCTGAAAACCGTTCAAACCTTTTTTCATATAACCCCGCTTTTGCATTTGACACAAACATCTGCTTACAGTCTAATTTTACCGGAAATAAATTCAAAAATCCATAACAAATAAACCGGCATTTACGCGGTTTTCCTGTAAAACCGATGCACGCATCAGCAACCGAAATGGGCCTGTCTATTTCCCATTTTTTGTCTCTGAATCTTATATATGATATAATAAGCCTGTCCAAAAAATATTACAGGTAATGATTCAAATGAAAAAAGACAGTTCAAACATCAAATGCTGTAAAAACTGTATAAAAGGAATTCCGGTCGGGATAAGAAATGAAATACTGTGCCGTGAAAAGGGAATTGTTTCGCCCGACTTCTGCTGCTCAAAATTCATGCCCTTCGAGCTGGACATTCTGCAAAAACATCTGGGGTACAGGTGCTGCGACTGCGTTCACTTTACCTTTACCCCGAATCCGAAAAACAGCAACTACGGGGTATGCAGCATGTTCTCCGTACGCCCGTTTGACGGAAGTGAGAAAAAAGCATGTTCAAAATTCAGAAAAAGAAGCAAAAGAACAGCATAGCAGCGGCAAAAGCCGCTGCTTTTTTATAGAAATTTTTACAGTTTTTCAAGCTGGGTTTCTTCGCTGTTTTCCGCCGTATCAGATGCTCCGGCTTCAATTTCTATGTCGCGGTACCTGTTCATACCTGTTCCGGCGGGTATCAGTTTTCCGATGATAACGTTCTCTTTAAGACCCAGCAGAGGATCGGTCTTACCTTTAATGGCAGCCTCGGTCAGAACTCTTGTAGTTTCCTGGAAAGACGCTGCCGACAGGAATGAATCGGTAGCCAGTGCAGCCTTTGTAATACCAAGGAGAGCTCTCTTTCCTTCGGCTGGTCTCTTGCCTTCGGCTATTGCCTTGGCGTTTTCATCCTCAAACTCGAACATGTCAACAAGGCTTCCGGGCAACAGTCTCGTATCTCCTGATTCTTCAACCTTAACCTTCTTCATCATCTGCCTGATAATAATTTCAATATGCTTGTCATTAATATCAACACCCTGCAGTCTGTAAACCTTCTGCACTTCACTAAGCAGGTACGACTGAACTGCCTCAATACCCTTTATCTTCAGAATATCGTGCGGGTTGACCGAACCTTCGGTGAGCTCATCACCGGCTTCCACCCTCTGCCCGTCGCTTACCTTCAGCCTTGAACCGTACGGGATAAGGTAGGTCTGCGCTTCACCCGATTCGTTCGTCACAATTACTTCGCGTTTCTTCTTTGTGTCCTTTATCGTCACAACGCCTGATATTTCGGTTATTATGGCAAGTCCTTTCGGTTTTCTTGCCTCAAACAACTCTTCCACGCGCGGCAGACCCTGGGTGATGTCTTCTCCGGCAACACCGCCGGTGTGGAACGTACGCATCGTTAACTGCGTTCCGGGTTCTCCTATGGACTGAGCGGCTATTATACCTACAGCTTCGCCCACATTGACCGGTTCTCCGGTTGCAAGGTTCAGTCCATAGCATTTAGCGCATACGCCGTTTCTTGTACGGCAGGTCAGTACCGAACGGATCTTCACTTTATTGATTCCCTTTGATACTATTAACTGCGCCATATCGCTGTCAATCATTTCATGATGCCTTACAAGAACCTCTTTGGTTTCGGGATCGATTATGTCTTCGGCGGCATATCTTCCCGTAATTCTTTCCTCAAGGCTTTCAATCTTTTCACCGCTGCTTACGATATCGGTTACAGTAATACCATCCTCGGTATGACAATCTTCTTCACGCACTATAACATCCTGGCTTACGTCAACAAGGCGTCGGGTCAGATAACCTGAGTCCGCGGTTCTAAGAGCCGTATCCGCAAGTCCCTTTCTTGCACCGTGGGTGGATATGAAATATTCCAGAACGTTCAAACCTTCACGGAAGTTGGAGCGGATAGGAATCTCAATGGTCTTACCCGCGGTATCCGCCATAAGTCCGCGCATACCGGCAAGCTGACGAATCTGGTTGATATTACCGCGGGCACCCGAGTTCGACATCATGAACACCGGATTGAATTTGTCCATGCTGGCGATAAGCGCATTCTTAACATCTTCAGTGGTCTTATTCCATGCGTTTATGACCGCATTTCTTCTTTCCTCGTCGGTTATAAGTCCGCGGCGGTATTGTTTTGTTATCAATTCAATCTTTTTGTCCGTTTCTTCAAGGTATCTCTGCTTGATTTCGGGAATAATCATATCCGAAATACCTATTGTAATCGCACCCTTGGTCGAATACTTAAACCCAAGTCTCTTTATTTCATCCAGCACAAGCGCTGTCTTATGTGTACCGTTAACTTTGATGCATCGTTCAATTATTCTGCTCAGTTCTTTCTTACCTACGAGGAAATCCACTTCAAGGTTAAACATTGTTTCGGGATTGGTTCTGTCAACAAAGCCGAGGTTTTGCGGTATGGCCTCGTTGAAAATAAGCTTACCGACCGTGGTTTCAATTACCTTCGACTTTTTCACTCCGTCGACCATTCTGGTCATTTTAACCTTTATCTTCGCATGCAGTGACACGTAGCCGTTTTCATACGCCATTATGGCTTCTTCAGGTGATGAGAAAGCCTTGCCTTCTCCTTTGTCATTTTCCTTTTCAACGGTCAGGTAGTAACTTCCCAGTACCATATCCTGCGTGGGAACGGTTACCGGCTTGCCGTCCTGCGGCTTCAGCAGGTTATTGGCCGAAAGCATCAGAAATCTTGCCTCCGCCTGTGCCTCCGCAGACAGCGGTACGTGAACGGCCATCTGGTCACCGTCAAAGTCAGCGTTGTACGCCGTACATACCAGCGGATGCAACTGAATGGCACGACCTTCGACAAGAACGGGTTCGAACGCCTGAATACCAAGACGGTGCAACGTAGGTGCACGGTTCAGAAGCACAGGGTGCTCCTTGATAACCTCTTCGAGCACGTCCCAAACTTCTGTACGCACACGTTCAACCATTCTCTTTGCGCTTTTGATATTATGGGCAAGCCCTTTTTCCACCAGCCGTTTCATTACAAAGGGCTTAAACAGTTCCAGAGCCATCTCTTTCGGCAAACCGCACTGCCACAGCTTAAGCTCAGGACCGACAACAATAACCGATCTTCCTGAGTAGTCAACACGCTTACCCAGAAGGTTCTGACGGAAACGTCCCTGCTTACCTTTAAGCATGTCGGAAAGCGATTTTAAGGGTCTGTTCCCGGGACCGGTTACAGGACGGCCGCGGCGTCCGTTGTCTATTAAAGCGTCAACCGCTTCCTGGAGCATTCTTTTTTCATTGCGTACGATTATTTCAGGAGCGCCGAGATCCAGTAATTTCTTTAACCTGTTGTTCCTGTTGATTACACGGCGGTATAAATCGTTTAAATCACTTGTTGCGAAGCGTCCGCCGTCAAGCTGAACCATCGGGCGCAATTCGGGAGGTATAACGGGTATAACGTCGAGGATCATCCATTCGGGCTTATTACCCGACTGACGGAATGCCTCCACAACTTCAAGGCGTTTAATCGCCCTTATCCTCTTCTGGCCCGTGCTTTCCTCAATCTCTGCCCTTAATTCTTCCGCAAGGGCATCCAAATCTATTTCCTGCAACAGTTCCTTTATTGCTTCCGCGCCCATGCCGGCCCTGAAATTGTTTCCGAATTTTTCAAGGCTGTCTCTGTATTCCTTTTCACTGAGAATCTGCTTTTTGGACAACGGAGTCGTTCCCGGATCAATAACAACATATGCGGCAAAATACAATACCTTCTCCAAAGCCCTTGGAGACATGTCGAGCAATAACCCCATACGGCTGGGGATACCTTTGAAATACCATATATGTGAAACTGGTGCAGCCAGTTCTATATGCCCCATTCTTTCGCGTCTTACCTTGGATCTCGTTACTTCAACACCGCATCTGTCACAGACAATCCCCTTATAGCGTATGCGTTTGTATTTTCCGCAGTGACATTCCCAGTCCTTTGTAGGCCCGAAGATTCTTTCGCAGAACAAACCATCCCTCTCGGGTTTTAGGGTCCTGTAATTTATAGTTTCAGGCTTCTTCACTTCCCCGCGGGACCATTCACGGATTTTTTCAGGAGAAGCCAGACCAATTCGTATGGCTTCAAAATCTTTTAATTCAAACACGCTCGGTCACCCTCCTATATGTCATCATCGTCAAGCAGATCATCGTCATCGTCTATTCCGAACAACCTGTCAACAGCGTCCTCGTCCAGTTCTTCAGCATCCTCTAGACTGTCAAGGTCGGTGTCCACACTGAAGTCATCGTCGATGAAATCATCAGCGTCGGTATCGGAATCAATATCGGCATCGGTTTCGGAGCCGGAATCGGTGCCGTAATCCTCTTCAATCCTTGGGATTTCCTCACCTTCGCGTCCTTCAAGATTTACTTCCAGTTCATCATAATCGTCGTCCACCGATTCCTTAATCTCAATTTCATTATGTTCTTCGGAGAATACCTTAACGTCCAGGCAGAGGCTCTGAAGCTCCTTGATCAAAACTTTAAAGGATTCGGGTATACCCGGCTCCGGTACGTTCTCACCCTTGACAATAGCCTCATAGGTCTTTACACGCCCAACCACGTCGTCGGACTTGACGGTCAGCAGTTCCTGCAGGCTGTACGCCGCACCGTATGCTTCCAATGCCCAAACTTCCATTTCACCGAAACGCTGTCCGCCGAACTGTGCCTTTCCGCCCAAAGGCTGCTGTGTAACAAGGGAGTAAGGACCTGTTGAACGGGCATGGATCTTGTCATCTACCAGGTGGGCAAGTTTCAGGTAATACATATAACCCACGGTTACCCTGCTGTCAAAGGGCTCTCCGGTACGCCCGTCGTACAGAACAGTTTTCCCGTCCTCAGGCAGTCCGGCAAGTTTCAGGGTTTCAATAACGTCATTTTCGGTGGCACCGTCAAATACCGGTGTGGCAACCTTCCATCCAAGGGCTTTTGCCGCATATCCCAGGTGAACTTCCAGTACCTGACCGATATTCATACGCGACGGAACGCCAAGGGGATTCAACACAACCTGCAGCGGAGTTCCGTCGGGAAGGAACGGCATATCTTCCACAGGCAGAATCCTGGAAATAACACCCTTGTTACCGTGTCGCCCTGCCATTTTGTCACCGACAGATATCTTTCTCTTCTGGGCAACATAAACACGCACAAGCTGGTTTACTCCGGGCGGAAGCTCGTCGCCCATGTCACGGGAGAATACCTTTACGTCAACAACAATACCCGATTCACCGTGCGGAACCCTTAACGATGTATCACGCACTTCTCTTGCCTTTTCACCGAATATCGCACGTAAAAGTCTTTCTTCGGCGGTAAGCTCGGTTTCTCCCTTAGGCGTTACCTTTCCGACCAGTATGTCGCCGGCGCGCACTTCAGCACCGATACGTATGATTCCGCGTTCATCGAGATCTTTCAGCGAATCCTCGCCCACGTTCGGAATATCTCTGGTGATCTCCTCAGGTCCCAGCTTTGTATCACGGGCCTCTGCTTCATATTCTTCTATGTGAATTGACGTATAAACATCGTCCCTGACCAGTTCTTCGCTTATAAGAACGGCGTCCTCGTAGTTATATCCTTCCCACGTCATGAAACCAATCAGAACGTTTCTTCCCAGCGCCAGTTCGCCCTGATCGGTGGACGGTCCGTCGGCTATCACGTCGCCTTTCTTGACAATATCCCCTCTTCTGACAATGGGACGTTGATTAATACATGTTCCCTGGTTAGATCTCTTATATTTCAATAATTTATATACATCCTTTTTGCCGTCCTCACGGCGGATCACAATCTCGGTCGCGGACACGCTTTCCACAACACCGTCGGCCTTTGCCAGAACACAAACGCCGGAATCTATGGCTGCTTTATACTCAATACCCGTGGCAACAATAGGCGCTTCGGTACGGATAAGAGGAACAGCCTGGCGCTGCATGTTGGATCCCATCAGGGCGCGGTTTGCGTCGTCGTTTTCGAGGAACGGAATCATCGATGTAGCAACCGAAACAAGCTGTTTAGGCGAAACATCCATGAAGTCAACCTGATCGGGACTAACCTCTATGATCTGATCCTGGTAACGGCATCCTATTTTTTTATTAATAAAGCGCCCTTCCTCATCCAGCGGCTCGTTGGCCTCGGCAATTACATATCCGTCTTCCTCGTCCGCCGTCATGTAATACACTTCATTCGTAACCCGTCCGGTTGCTTTGTCCACTTTTCTGTACGGCGCTTCAATGAAACCATATTCGTTAACCCTTGCATATGTGCTCAACGAGCTGATAAGACCTATATTCGGGCCTTCAGGGGTTTCTATCGGGCACATCCTTCCATAGTGGGAATGGTGAACGTCGCGGACTTCAAAACCTGCCCGTTCACGGGACAATCCACCGGGGCCAAGAGCACTCAGACGGCGTTTATGAGTAAGCTCTGACAGCGGGTTAGTCTGATCCATGAACTGTGAAAGCTGCGAACTTCCGAAGAACTCCTTGATTGCAGCTGCAACAGGACGTATATTGATCAGCGCCTGAGGTGTCACAGCGTCAAGATCCTGGATTGTCATTCTTTCACGGATTACCCGTTCCATTCTTGCCAGACCTATACGGAACTGGTTCTGAAGCAGTTCACCGACCGAACGCAATCTTCTGTTCCCCAAATGGTCTATATCGTCAAGGGAACCAATTCCGTAATCCAGACCGAATATATAGTTTACCGTGGCAACAATGTCTTCTATGGTAATGGTCTTCGGTATGAGAAGGTCCTTGTTTTCAATAACTGCCCGCTTGATATCCTCATCATTGTCGTATTCATTAAGGATTTCCTTAAGAACGTCGTATCTTACCTTTTCGTTAATCCCTACCGATGCGGCGTCGAAATTAATATACGGCTGAATGTCTACGGTGTTATTGCCTATAACCTTTACCGTCTTTCCGTTAATATCCAGGTTAACGACATTTACTCCCGAATTCTGAATTTGCCATGCCACTTCGCTGGTAATAACCTGGCCCTTTTCAACAAGTATTTCGCCGGTCTGCCCGTCAACTATGTCTTCCGCTGCTATGTGATTGCGAATTCTCGCAGCCAGTGCGAGTTTCTTATTGAATTTATAACGACCCACTTTGGACAGATCATACCTCTTCGGGTCAAAGAACAGACCTGTCAGCAGAGCGCTTGCACTTTCAACCGTCGGTGGTTCGCCAGGGCGCAGGCGCTTGTATACTTCCAGAAGGCCTTCTTCTTCGCTTTTCGTATTATCTTTCTGAATTGTGGCCAAAAGTTTTTCTTCTTCGCCGAAAAGCTGCATAAGCTGGGCATCGGTTCCATACCCCAGTGCTCTCAGCAAAACGGTTATCGGTAGTTTCCTTGTTCTGTCGATTCTGACATATACCACGTTATTGGAATCGGTCTCGTATTCAAGCCATGCTCCCCTGTTGGGTATAACGGTAGTGGAATAAAGTTTTTTACCCAACTTGTCGCGATCCATAGAATAGTAAACACCGGGCGAACGGACCAGCTGGCTTACTATAACACGTTCGGCTCCGTTTATCACAAAAGTCCCGGTTTCGGTCATTAGCGGGAAATCTCCCATGAATATATCCTGTTCCTTAACCTCTCCGGTCTCCTTGTTGATAAGGCGTACTTTAACCTTCAGCGGAGCGGAGTAGGTGGCATCCCTTTCCTTGCATTCTTCAATCGAATATTTTATGTTATCGAGATCTAACGAATAGTCAATGAATTCCATAATCAGGTTGCCGGTATAGTCGGTTATCGGGGAAACATCTCTTAAGACTTCTCTCAAACCTTCATCCAGGAACCACTGATAGGAATTTTTCTGAACTTCAATCAGATTTGGCATTTCAAGAACTTCTTCAATCTTAGAATAGCTCATGCGGGTTGTTCGACCCAGTTTCACAGGATGTACCATCCAATATCACCTCATAATGTTATCTATTCATTTTTCATTAGACACTTCCGCATAATTTAATAGGCATCAGAAAACACTAAATACAAAACATAAGCAGCAAATATATGTATATATAATTAAAAAAGCAGTATATATTCTCCTAAAAACAACAAAAATAGATTAGGAAAACCGCGTTATCCACATCACATGATCCAATCTAAACCATCTGTTAAGGATTACATTCTCGCAGTTCAAACGCTATCAGTCTCCCAATCTATTATAATTTTTACTTTTTATTTGCCATAAACTATATTGTACCCTACGCATATATATGTTATAATAATAACGTCTCATATTTCCCGGATAAAGATATGCATGGACACAATACGATAATGCAGTATACGATTTTATCATATCTGCATCCAGTTGTCAATGCTTTATTATTTTTTTTGAACAGGATTTTGCCACAATCACGCCTTTCCGTCAAAGAATGTTTCCAACGCCCGGAATCGCGGTACTGCTGTTGTTTTCACGGAAATATGCCTATTGTTTGCCCTCATTAAATTTTTTCAAACCGTATTATACCACATATTTATAATTTGAACATAAAAAAGAACAAATTAATCAGATTCGATTACATTTGGCCCGGGTCATAAAGGGCAAATCTCTCCAAATCGCTGTAATACTTGTCTATTGTTTCATTCAACTGCTTCAGGTAAAGGGATGAATAACGATTATAAGGGACACTGACTTCATAAACATAAAAAAACCGCTTAAACGCGGTTTTGTCCGAAATTTAACATTTCATTATCCATGAGAGAGCATGGAAAGAAAAAAATTCAAACATCCTCAAGGCGTATTTCAAACCTGTCGAAATTTACGGGTTCGAGAAACTGATCATTCTGAAAGGACGTCCATCTGTATCTGGCAAACTCCCTTGTATTTTTTCCAAGCCACATCGGAACCGATATTCCCATTTTTCTGCACAATTCCACAAGAGACTGCTCCAGCTGTTTCTGGAACTTTCCTTCCCCGCTTAAGGCATACTCATCCTCCATCAATAATACTCTTCCCCTGTATATTCTGCCGGTTAATTTCATTCATCATCACCCCCGAAGCACTCCTCCCGACCGGGCCTCCCGTTGGGATTTTCCTCATCATAGAATACCTCCCACAGGTAAAGCCCGTAAGGGGGTGCGGTAATTCCGGCCAGCCGCCTGTTCTTTTTTTCCAAAAGCTCAGGTATGTTTTCAGCAGACCTTTTATTTAAACCCACTTCAACCATTGTCCCTGTCATTATCCGAACCATGTTGTAAAGAAAACCGTTTCCTGTTACGGTGTAAACAAAGCATCCTTCTTCCTCTGTCCATTCCGAAACATAGATCTCCCGCACGAAATTCTTCACGTTATGTCCGCTTGCACAGAATGCGGTAAAATCGTGCCGGCCGATAAAATAAGCCGCTGCCCTGTTCATGCTTTCAATATCGAGAGGCCATGGCACATGCCATGCACGTTTGTCCATAATTGGAGAACGCATCGGCCGGTTCAGGACTTTGTATTTATATGTCTTTTTTATTGCGGAGAACCTGGCATGGAAATCTGGGGAAACTTCCTTTGAAGAAATCACCGCAATACTGGGAGGAAGTACGGTATTAAGCACCACGGCGAATTTCTCAGCAGGTATTCGCGATTGGGTGTCGAAATGGGCTACCTGGCCGAAGGCATGAACACCGGCGTCTGTGCGGCCCGAACCCGTTACGCTTACTTTTTCCCCGGTTATTTTAAAAATTGCTTTTTCAATCTCTCCCTGGACCGAAAGCTGGTTGTTCTGGACCTGCCACCCATGGAAGAAGGAGCCGTCATATTCTATAACAAGCTTTATCCTTTTAAAGCCCACCTTTATCAACCTTTCATATTCGTCCCTGCAGCCCCAGCATTGCAGCTCCTATTATGCCTGCGTCATTTCCCAGTTCGGCTTTAACAATCTGTGCCTGAGGAACATCATCCCCTTTATAATAAAGATTTTCCTTTACCACTTTTCTGAGCGGAGCCAGGAGAGTTTCGCCCTCTTTGCTGATACCTCCGCCGATAACCACCTTCTCGGGCTGCAGAATTACAATAATGTTTGCAATTCCTTCGCCAAGGTATCTTATATAATTTTCAACAACTTTTTTCCCTGTTTCATCCCCTAACCTCATTGCGTCAAAAGCCGTTTTGGCATTTATCAGATCAAGGTTCCCGTCAACAAGACGGTTAATTTCAGAGTCCGGATTCTTCTCGGCGGCGATCCGGGTTTGCCTTATCAGTGCGGTTGCGGAGGCGTATGCTTCCCAGCATCCCTTTCTTCCGCAGGTACAGGGTTCACCGTCAAATGCGAAAAGGGTATGGCCTATTTCTCCCGCCATTCCGTTAAACCCGGTAAAAATGCGTTTATTTATTACAATGCCTCCTCCTATGCCCGTACCAAGAGTTATTGTAACCGAATCGGAAACGTCCCTTGCCGCACCTGCAAGGCTTTCTCCCAACGCTGCGCAGTTGGCGTCATTTTCTATGTAAACCGGCAACGATATATGTTTTTGCATTTCCTTTACCATTGGCACATTATAGAAATTTAAGTTATTCGCATACAGCAAAATTCCGTTTTCCTTGTCACATACACCCGGGCTTCCGATACCAATATATTCAATATCATTCACTGTCAATCCCGCATCAAGAATGAGTTTTTGCGAAAGTTGGGCCATGTCGCGGATTATTTCTGTGTATTCAGCGCCTCTTTTCGTCGGAACGCTTCCTTTTGCAACAAATTCAAAGTTATCGTTTACTATTCCTGCGGCAATATTGGTTCCTCCCAAATCGATTCCCAGATAATACATCCGAATCCCCTCCATAGGTTCATTTTTAATCATGTGCCAAACCGGCCTGATATTATTCCCAATGTAATAATATTACAGCATGGCGGCAAATAACGCAAGCTGCGCTTTGCCTCATTAGCCAAAATCACTGCCTTACTCGTTTGGACAAAACATTTTAGACTTTTTGCTTATAAAGGGGTAATAATAATGTATAATATTTCTGATAACAACAGGCAATAACATTAAAAAAAAGAAGGGAAAACAACATGATAAAAGGGAAAAAGGTTTTACTCAGAACCATTCGTGAAAAAGAACTGGATATTGTTTACGATCTTATTTGCAATATAAATAACAAAGGACCGTACTGGCATCTTGTAATACCTTCGGAGAAGGACTTCAAAAGCGAGTTTGAAAAAACAGGCTTATGGGGGCCGAGCGAAGGCCGAATGCTTATAATGGACCTCAATAATGAGGTTTATCTCGGTGAATTGCTGTACTTCAAAGGCCTTGACTATCAGGCCGGTTTTGAAGTGGGATATGAACTGTTTCATCCTTCATATTACGGCAAGGGTTACATGTCCGAAGCATTGAGGCTTTTCTGCGCTTATCTTTTCGCCTGCTATCCGATAAACCGCATTCAGGTAAACTGTATGAAAGGCAATATCGGAAGCCGGAAGGTTGCCGAGCACTGTGGATTTACTTATGAAGGAACTATGCGCCGGGCCACGTTTCATAACGGGAAATATCACGATTTGGAGCTGTTTTCGCTGTTAAGGGAAGAGTGTCCCTCACTTGAGGAGCTTCTTAAGGGATAGCATGACACAAAACATGTCTCTCCTGAATATAATCAGCTGCGAATTGGAAAGATAATAAAACAAACAGTTTCAGGAGGGACCCCATGTTTTTCGATATTGTCTGGAAAACAGCCCTGATGTATCTTGTGGTTATTGTTTCCATGCGCCTGATGGGCAAAAGGATGATCGGCGAACTTCAGCCGTTTGAATTTGCAATAGCCATAATGATTTCAGAACTGGCAGTTTTTCCGCTGACAGAAGGCAACACAAACATTTTGCATGGACTACTGGCCATCGGCGTTCTTGTGCTGTGCCAGTTTCTGTTATCTTTGCTGTCGATTAAAAGTCTTACTGTCAGAACCATAATATGCGGACGTCCGAGAATAGTAATTAAAAACGGGAAAATTCTGGAGAAAAACCTGAAAAAGGAATTATACACGATAAACGATCTTCTGGAACAGCTGAGAATGCTAAACATACAGAACATATCCGACGTCGAATATGGAATCCTCGAAACCAACGGTCAGTTAAGCGTAGTACTTAAGTCCCAGAAAAGACCGGTTACGCCTGAAGATCTCGGAATAGAAACCAAATACGAAGGGCTGTCACTTGACCTCATAATTGACGGCATCGTAATTACCCATAATCTGAAACTGGCCAAACTTGACATGGATTGGCTTGTCGGGAAACTTAAGGAAAACGGCTGGGACAACCCGCGGGATATTTTTTACGCTTACATTGATACCGCGGGTAATTTTCAGTTCCAGCCCAAACTGAAGGCTTCAAAAAGCAGGGTTATGAACACGCCCTGATGCTTCAGTACCCATTACTTCGAAGGCGCACGTATTATGCTGTCCTTGGAAGTTTCAATCAGGTATTCCACAATTTTGTTCAGCATTTCCAGTTCAAGCTTTTTCTGATCTGTGGGTGCCAATACGTCTTTTAATTCATCAGGATAATTAAAGGTTACCTTCGGGGCACGTCTTATTACTTCGACTTTTGCATCCTTGACCTTGATATTATGGCCATAAACCGAAACATTCAGCCAGAAAACGGGATCCATACACTTTTCCTTAATTACTTCTATCGAAAACGTCATAGATGCACCCTCTTCTTCTGTAATACTGTAATTTCCTGTACATATTATAATTCGTTATATATATTATATCGTATAATTACTGAAAATCCATTATTTTCTTTTAACTTTCACCTTCAGGATTATTTTTTCTTTTCAGCCGCATTTCACGCCTCCGAACCGCCTTTTCAAATTCTTTCCTTTCTTCATCCGTGTTAAGGTAAAGCATTGGAACCTGAGTGGGGTTACCGTTTCGGTCAAGGGCTACATAAGTCAGATATGCTTCATTGGTCTTTCTCACTTCCCCGGTCAGCAAATTTTCTCCGTATACCTCCACCTTCACTTCCATTGAAGTGTTCCCCACCCATGTAATCCTCGATTTCAGGCGTACCATTTCCCCGACTTTTATAGGGTGCTTGAAATCAAGGCTGTCCAATGCCGCAGTTACAACAACACAATTGGAATGTTTTGATGCGGTTAATGCTCCTGCTATGTCAATCCAGTGCATTAGCCTGCCGCCGAGCAGGTTGCCCAGTATATTTGCATCGTTCGGAAGTACCAGCTCGGTCATTTCCACAATGGAATCCTGTACCGATTTACATGGTCTTTCATTGTCTTTCATTGGTATCCTCCGTGTATTGAAAATTTACATTTTCAGCGGTGTAAAACAGGCGATAATTTTTTATAAATCAGAACGGTTATCAGCGACGACAAAAATCCTTTCAGTATGTTAAAAGGTACCGTTGCAAACAATACAAGCGTATATATGTCCTTTATGGCGGAATTTACCTTTGTTCCCATTTGTACTATCGCATCAATCGGCATTTTAAACGCCGCGGCATATACGGGAAGAAGAACATACAGATTCATAAACGCACTGAAAATAACCATTACCACTGTTCCGGCCGTTAAACCCATTATTGCGCCTTTTCTTGTTTTGTTTCTTTTATATATGACTGCAGCGGGCACCACAAACGAACATCCCATAAGAAAATTGGCAAGTTCCCCGATCCCTGCGGTCATCGAACCGTCAATGACAAAATTCAGAAGTATTTTAACCGCTTCAATTACAATACCCGCCACGGGTCCCATTGAAAAGGCCCCCAGCAGGACCGCAACTTCACTGAAGTCAAGCTTATAGAAACCCGGGGTGAAAAAGACAGGTATCTCAAAAAGCATCAGTAATGCGGCAGTTGCTGCCAGAATTGAGATTTTGACAATGGTAAAGGTCTCAATTCTGTCCTTTGCATCGCTTCCGGTATCATTATGTTTAACCAGGTTATTCATAAACATCATCCCTCACATATACATTTTTTTAATTTATGAGCAAAAAAAACCCTGAAATATCAAACTTCAGGGCTTTTTTTTCGCAATAAAAAACATTCTTCTCCCATCCAGACTTTAACTGTCGGCCCCGGACTTTCACCGGATCAACCCTTTTAAGGCTCGCGGGCTTTCACCGCCGGTACGGAATTTCACCGATCCCTGAAGAATGGCTCTATTTAATTGATATAATCTCAAAAAGCTTCTTACGAACTTAAACCATGGTCATAAGTCCATCTGAATTCAATAATACCATAATTTTGATTCAAGTCAATAGTTTGAAAGAAATAACAGGAAAAAGTTTTTATCTATTCCCCTATTATCTTTATCAGTACCCTTTTGTCCCTTTTCCCGTCAAACTCGCCGTAAAATATCTGCTCCCACGTTCCAAAATCAAGCTTTCCGTCGGTCACGGCCACAACCACCTCCCGGCCCATAATCGTTCTTTTCAAATGGGCATCGGCGTTGTCCTCATAGCCGTTATGCGCATACTGGTTGTAAGGCTTTTCGGGAGCAAGCTTTTCCAGCCATCTTTCAAAATCCATGTGAAGGCCCGGTTCGTCATCATTAATAAAAACGCTTGAAGTTATATTCATTGCATTTACAAGGCAAAGCCCTTCCTTAATTCCGCTTTCCCTTACACATTTTTCAACTTCCGGGGTAATATTGACAAACGCCCTTCTAGTAGGAGTATGGATTACCAGCTCTTTTCTGAAGGATTTCATAATTACCACCCTGCCTAATTATTATTCAGACGGCAACTGATTTCTTTAAGCCGCCTTAAATATTGTCCGGTATATGAATTGGGATTCTGTGCCACCATCTCAGGTGTACCCGTGGCTACAACGTTTCCGCCTCCGTCACCGCCCTCGGGCCCCAGATCAATAATATAATCCGCAGTTTTAATTACATCAAGGTTGTGTTCTATTACAATTACGGTATTACCCGCATTAACAAGCTCATGAAGCACATTTACCAGTTTGTGCACATCAGCTATGTGCAAACCGGTTGTCGGCTCATCCAGTATATAAAGAGTCCTGCCGGTACTTTTTTTCGCAAGTTCGGTTGCCAGTTTTACTCTCTGCGCTTCTCCGCCCGATAACGTCGTTGACGACTGCCCCAGTTTTATATATCCAAGCCCTACGTTCCTAAGGGTTTCCAGTTTTCGGCTGATACCCGGTATATTCTTAAAAAATTCCACTGCTTCCTCCACGGTCATATCGAGAACATCTGCAATGTTCTTTCCTTTATATTTAACTTCAAGGGTTTCACGGTTATACCTTTTACCCTTGCATACATCGCACGGAATATAAACATCGGGCAGAAAGTGCATTTCAATTCTTATAAGCCCGTCACCCCTGCAGGCTTCACACCGGCCTCCCTTGACATTGAAACTGAACCTTCCGGGGCCATAACCACGCATTTTCGCGTCATTCGTTGACGCAAAAAGGCTTCTTATCTGATCAAACACACCAGTATAGGTAGCGGGATTTGAACGCGGGGTTCTTCCTATCGGGCTTTGATCTATCTCGATAACCTTGTCAATGTTATCTATACCTCTTATCTCCTTATGAGCGCCCGCCTTGGTTTTTGCACCGTTCAGCTTTGCGGCAAGCGCCTTGTACAAAATCTCATTCACCAAAGTGCTTTTTCCCGAACCCGAGACACCGGTTACACAGATAAACAGCCCCAACGGAAAACTGACATTTATGTTTTTAAGGTTATTTTCACACGCACCTATGATTTCCAGTGTTTTTCCATTTGGTGTCCTTCGTTTTTCAGGTACTTCTATCGTTTTTCTGCCGCTTAAATACTGCCCTGTTATTGAGTTCGGATGGTTTATTATGTCTTCCAGTGTTCCCTGGGCAACTATATTCCCTCCGTGCACGCCGGCGGCAGGCCCCATGTCAATGATATAATCGGCGTTCCGCATAGTGTCTTCATCATGTTCCACAACTATCAACGTATTACCTGCATCCCTGAGCTTTTTCAGCGCGGCCAGAAGTTTGTCATTGTCTCTCTGATGAAGGCCTATGCTTGGCTCGTCCAGCACATACAGCACGCCCGTCAACCCTGAGCCTATCTGTGTAGCCAGGCGGATGCGCTGGGCCTCTCCTCCCGACAACGTCCCCGCGGACCGGGCCAGCGTAAGATAGTCCAAGCCCACATTAACAAGAAAACTCAGCCTTGCTTTAATTTCTTTCAATATCGGAGCGGCAATAAGTTTTTCTTTCTCGGTGAGATCTAAGGATGAGAAAAAATCAATGCATTCTTTTACCGACATTTTGGTTATTTCTGCAATGTTTTTTCCTCCAACGGTAACCGCCAGGCTTTCCTTTTTCAGCCTGTCCCCGTTACATACATGACATGGGATCTCCGCCATGTATTCTTCATAATACTCCTTTGCCGCGTCGGAATCGGTTTCCATGTAGCGTCTTTCCATGCTCGTTATCACGCCTTCAAACGGCGCATAAAAGGTTTGGCTCCCGTTTTCGCTTTCCCTGGTAACTTCTATCTTTTCATTTCCGGTACCATATAATATGATATCCAGTATCTTTTTAGGCAGTCTTCCTACAGGTGTGTTAATATCAAAACCGTAATGTTTGGCCAGCGCTACAAGATATGCATAAGCGTAACTTTCCCTGTTGCTGAAATTCCATCCTCCGGCGTCTATCGCGCCTTCTGCCAGTGATTTTGAGTAGTCGGAAATCACACGGTCAGGATCAATTTTTTTAAAAACCCCCAGCCCGCTGCATGCCGGGCATGCCCCGAAAGGACTGTTGAATGAAAACATTTGCGGCGTAAGTTCTTCAACACTGATCCCACAATCGGGACATGCAAAATTCTGACTGTATAATATCTCTTCTCCGCCTATTACATCCACCAAAAGCAAACCGTCAGACAACCGCAGAACCGTTTCAATTGAATCGGTAAGCCTTTTTTGGATTCCAGGCTTTACTACCAGTCTGTCCACAACAATTTCAATGGAATGCTTTTTATTTTTGTCAAGTTTTATGTCTTCATGTACATCCACTATTTCCCCGTCGATGCGCAGCCGCACGAAACCGTTTCGCTTTGTATCGGCAATCAATTTGCCGTATTCGCCCTTTCTTCCCCTTACCACCGGCGCAAGAAGCTGTATTCTTGTTCCTTCCTCCATGGCCATTATACTGTCCACCATCTGATCCACCGTTTGCTGGGTTATTTCTCTTCCGCATTCTGGGCAGTGGGGAACACCGATCCTGGCATAAAGAAGCCTTAAATAATCATATATTTCGGTTACCGTTCCCACCGTTGAACGTGGATTGCGGCTTGTGGTCTTCTGATCTATTGAAATTGCAGGAGACAACCCGGTTATATATTCTACATCCGGTTTTTCCATAAGCCCTAAAAACTGGCGGGCATATGAGGACAGTGATTCCACATACCTTCTCTGCCCTTCGGCGTAGATAGTGTCAAAAGCCAGCGAAGATTTACCCGACCCGCTCAGGCCGGTAATTACAACCATCTTGTTACGGGGTATCTCCACGTCAATGTTTTTTAAATTATTTTCCCGTGCGCCCTTTACATAAATACAGTTCTTCATTTCCCTTCGCTCCATATTAACAAAAAAAGATTTGAGTCTTCATTACTGCTAAATTGCGTTCACAAACCTAAAAAACTCGTAACCCCTTTTTTAATATATTTTACCAATTTTCAAACGCAATAACCTTCTTGAAATCCTTCATAATTATATCAAACTATATATAAACATGCAAACATTTGTTCGGAAATATAAGACAAAGATGAAAAGAAGCTGAAGGGAAGGCGGGCGCAATAAACATCGCATGACGGGCATTTAACAAATCCAGATTACATCAAGTTGCCGCATTCAGACTTATAAGTCTCATTATTGTTTCCATTGTCAGAGCAAGATCTTTTTCACTTCTATGCCTTGCCATTTCAAACGGTATCGCCATTCTGTTAATGCTGACAATCGCAGATACCCCAAGTTTATAAATTTCTTCAATATCATCACCGATATCCCCGGCAACCGCCACAACCGGAACACCGTGTTTCTTCGCTCTCGCGGCGACTCCGTATACTACCTTTCCCCTGAGGCTTTGTCCGTCGATTTTCCCTTCGCCGGTAAAAACCAAATCTGCCCGGTCAAGAAGCCGGTCAAACTCCACTGTATCAAGGACCACATCTATACCTTGTTTAAGCCCGGCATTAAGAAATACCGCAACTCCCGCACCCATACCACCGGCAGCACCTGCGCCGGGGATATCCGCTATGTCCTTTCCGAACTGTGATCTTATAACATCGGCAAAATGCCTCAGATTTCTGTCGAGCAACTCCGCCGTCTCCTCATCGGCCCCTTTTTGAGGGCCGAAAACTTTCGCCGCTCCGTTTTCGCCGCACAAAGGATTATTCACATCACACATCGCCGTTACCGTTAAACCCGAAAGATTCTGCATTTCAGAAATATCAATTCTTTCAATCCTTGAAAGCGTTCCGCCTACAGGGACAAATTCTTTTCCAACATCATCATAGAACTTTACACCCAGTGCCGCGGCCAATCCCGCACCTCCGTCGTTCGTACAGCTTCCGCCAAGGCCTATTATTATATTCCTGCACCCGTTCAGAACAGCATGCCTGATAAGCTCACCAACACCATATGTGGTGGTGGCCAGAGGATTTTTTCTGTTTTCCACAAGGGGCAGTCCCGCAGCGGCAGCCATTTCTATAACCGCCGTTTTCCCGTCTGGCAAAATCCCGTAAAATGAATCAATCGTTTCAAAATACGGGCCGCTGACTTTTACACGGACCTTTGTACCGCCAACCGCCTTTAAAAATGAATCCACCGTTCCTTCCCCGCCGTCTGCCACCGGAATTTTTATCACTTCGGCTAAGGGGAAAAATTTTTTTATCTTTTCCTCCATAATATCGCATACCTTTATCGAGCTCATTGTGCCTTTAAATGAGTCAGGGGCAAGAATAACCTTTTTCATCTCGGTATACCTCAAACTTCAATTTTAATTTATAACCATAAATATTTTATCATACCGCGGTAAGTCCGGTAACATTGCCGAATTTTCGTGTATATTGCTTCGGGAATTCAGCGTCACGGCCATTTGGGCGATTTTCATGATTCATTATACAAAAGCGCTTCCATTCCCTGTCAATGTAAAGATCAATTATACCAAAATGTGGCTGCTTTTCATGTTCAGTACAAATTCGCACCGGAATTCACATTATGCCGGCGGTTATTTCTGGTTTCCCACCGAAAATTAAAACCGCCGGCGATAAACAGCCGGCGGTTTAACCATAATAAAAACGAGTAATTAAAAAAGCACATACAAAAACCGCCAAAGGCCACTCTCCTTTGGCGGTTAACAAAATACATCCTGCAAACCCTACAAACTCCGTTGTAATAAAAACATGCAAAATTATCTCTTTGAGAATTGAGGCGCTTTTCTCGCCTTTTTGAGACCGTATTTCTTTCTCTCTTTCATTCTCGGGTCACGGGTCAGGTATCCGGCTTTCTTAAGAGCAGGGCGCAGTTCCTCATCGACCTGCAATAAAGCCCTGGCAATTCCGTGGCGAATCGCTCCTGCCTGACCTGTAAAGCCACCACCCTTAACATTTACTATAACATCAAATCTATTTTCCATCCCTGTAAGTACCAGGGGTTGTCTTGCTATAACCTTCAGGGTTTCAAGCCCGAAATAATCGTCAATGGAACGACCGTTTATTGTGAAGTTGCCTTCACCCGGTACAAGTCTTACACGTGCTACCGCGCTTTTTCTTCTTCCTGTTCCATAATACTGTACTTTAGTCATCTAAATCCGCCTCCCCCTCAATTAAATATCCAGTTCCAGAACTTCAGGTTTCTGTGCTTGGTGGTTATGTTCCGGACCTGCATAAACTTTAAGCTTCTTAAACATTTTTCTTCCAAGCCTGTTTTTAGGAAGCATTCTTTTTACTGCAAGTTCAAAAGCTTTTTCGGGTTTTTCGGTCAGGAATTTGCGGGCCTGGATTTCCTTAAGGCCTCCTATCCATCCGCTGTGGTGCCTGTAAATCTTCTTGTCAAGTTTATTTCCCGTCAGAACAACCTTTGATGCGTTAACAACAATAACATAGTCACCGGTATCAACATGGGGAGTATATTCGGGTTTATGCTTTCCACGCAGTATTTTTGCAACTTCACTGGCTACGCGACCCAATACCTTGCCCTCAACGTCAATGACATACCATTTTCGTTCAATATTCGATTCATTTGCCATGAATGTTTTCATGTGAATCCTCCTTTACCTGCTTAATGTGTATCAACTCCCTGCACGGGTTGTCTTCCTCAGAATAAAATAAACCGCTGGATACGCAGCGGTTTTTATTTTAATACACTAACCATTTCATGTCAAGAAAAAATTTCGGTGAATTTAATATACCTCTTCTTTTCTCTCTTTTTTTCGCTTATTTTCTTGTTATCTCTCATTTTTTCAGTTTTCATTCCAATTTCAATTAAACCTTTACAAATTCCAGCCTGTCGTTGTTTAAGACTATTTTAACCGTATCTCCTTCGCGTATTTTGCCGTCCAGCATTTCTTCAGCAATTCTGTCTTCCACGAGGTTTTGGATTGTCCTCCTTAAAGGCCTTGCACCGTAAACCTTGTCATAACCTTTTTCTGCAAGGAATTCCTTAACCTGGTCATCCGCTATAAGCGTAATATTTACATTTTTCAGCCTCTTTGCGACCTCGTTCAGCATGAGCCCGGCAATATCGTTGATATTTTCCCTCGTAAGCGGATGGAACACAATCAGCTCATCCACCCTGTTCAGGAATTCAGGCCTGAAAGTCTTTTTCAGTTCGTTCATAACGTTCTTCTTCATTTCTTCGTAATCTTTTGCTTCGTTTTCCAAAGCCGCACTGAATCCCAGTTTTCTGGGTTCAACTATGTCCCGTGCGCCAATGTTTGACGTCATGATAATAACGGTGTTCCTGAAATCCACAAGCCTTCCCGAGGCATCGGTAAGCCTGCCGTCGTCAAGAATTTGCAGGAGAATGTTGAATACATCCGGGTGGGCTTTCTCAATCTCATCGAACAATACAACGGAATACGGCTTTCTCCGTACCTTCTCGGTTAACTGTCCGCCTTCTTCATATCCGACATAGCCCGGCGGCGAACCTACAAGCCTTGAGACGGTGTGCTTTTCCATATATTCCGACATATCCAGTCGAATCATATGGGATTCGTCACCGAACAGAGCTTCGGCAAGGGCTTTCGACAGCTCTGTTTTTCCCACGCCGGTAGGTCCGAGGAAAATAAACGAACCCACAGGCCTTTTCGGATCTTTCAGTCCCACGCGCCCTCTGCGTATTGCCTTTGCCACCGCCTTCACTGCCTCGTCCTGACCGATTACCCGTTTGTGCAGAACATTTTCAAGGTTCTTAAGCTTTTCTGTTTCTTCCTGGGCAAGGCGGCTGACAGGTATTCCGGTCCAGCTGCTTACCACCTCGGCTATTTCTTCTTCGGTTACCGACTGGGTTTCTGTCTGGTTTTTCATTCTCCATTTTTCTTTCAGTGAATTCATCTGTTCCTTAAGGGCATTTTCCTGATCCCTCAATGACGCGGCCTTTTCAAATTCCTGGTTTATTATTGCGTCTTCCTTCATTTTGTGTACCTGCTCAATCTTCTGCTCCAGCTCTTTTAAATCGGGAGGCGCTATAAAACTCTTCAGCCTGACTTTTGACGCCGCCTCGTCTATCAGGTCAATCGCCTTGTCGGGCAGGAATCTGTCGGTAATATACCGTACCGAAAGCCTTACGGCAGCTTCTATTGCCTTGTCAGTTATTTTTACATTGTGATGGGCTTCATATTTGTCCCGAATACCTTTCAGAATTTCAATGGCCTCTTCCTGAGTGGGCTCGCCTATCTGTATCGGCTGGAAACGGCGTTCAAGCGCCGCATCCTTTTCAATGTACTTACGGTACTCGTCAATGGTTGTTGCACCTATGACCTGGATTTCCCCCCTCGCAAGCAGGGGTTTCAGAATGTTCGACGCATCAATTGCGCCTTCCGCGGCACCCGCACCTACAATGGTATGAAGTTCGTCTATAAACAGGATTACGTTTCCTGCGTTCCTCACTTCTTCTATCGATTTCTTCAGGCGTTCCTCAAACTCGCCGCGGTACTTTGCACCCGCCACCATCGATGACAAATCCAAAGCGACAACTCTTTTGCCTTTAAGTATTTCGGGGATGTTGCCTTCTATGATTTTCTGAGCCAGGCCTTCGCATATGGCCGTTTTACCTACGCCGGGCTCGCCAATCAGGCACGGATTGTTTTTTGTACGCCTGCTAAGAATCTGGATTATACGTTCTATTTCCTTATCCCTTCCTATAACGGGATCTATCTTACCCTCTCTTGCCATTGCTGTAAGATCCCGCCCAAACTGATCAAGAGTGGGGGTCTGAATTTCCTCGGCCCTCGGCTTATTGGCCACAACCGCCGCCGGAGTGTCTTCCTGAAGCATCGTAATAAGGCTGTCGTAAAGTTTGTTTATGTCAACCCCCAGTTCCATAAGTATGCGAACGGCTACGCTTTCACCTTCACGGAGAATGGCCAGCATTATATGCTCGGTACCTATGAAATTCTGCCCCATCCTTCTGGTTTCAGCATATGCCAGCTCCATAACCCTTTTTGTTCTTGGGGTATATCCGGTTATCGGAAGGCTTCCGTCACCTCTGCCGACAATGGACAAAATCTTTTCCAGCACCCTGTCGGCGGTTACGCCGTTGGAAATCAGCACGTTCGCCGCTATTCCTCCGCCTTCCTTGACAAGTCCCCAAAGTATATGCTCGGTTCCTATATAATTATGCCCAAGGCTGTTGGAGCATTCCCTTGCCAGATTTAATGCCTGTGCGGCTCTCTGGGTAAATCTTCCGTAAATCATACCATCACCTCAGTAATTTTTCTGTTTGTTCAACATGTCTCTTACAAGCTTTGCACGAACTATGTCCCGCTCATTCGCATCCAGAATTCTGCCTTCCCTCTTCTGAAGGTTACCCGGCTGTACCATAAGCATCAGTTCGTTAATGTTTTCAATGCTGATACCGTCAATAATACCCATATCAACACCCAGCCTGAGATCCGAAAGTCGCCTTAAACATTCGTCGGTGCTGATAATCCTGGAATTTTTAAGAATTCCGTAAGAGCGGAAAATTTTGTCCTCCAGCTGGTATTTATTCTGAGTAAGAAGATGCTGTCTTAAAGATCTCTCCTGTTCTATGATTTGCGAAGTAATGTTTTTAATACTTAGTAATATATCTTCCTCACTTTTTCCAAGCGTTATTTGGTTCGAAAGCTGGAACATGTTGCCTGAAGCCTCGGTGTTTTCACCGTACATGCCTCTTACTGCCATTCCCAGTTTTCCCAAAGCCTCAAGGACAGGCTTTATATACCCTGTCATTGTGAGCGCCGGCAGATGCATCATTACCGATGCTCTTATAGCCGTTCCGATATTGGTCGGGCAGCTGGTTAAATAACCTATATTCTCGTCCCACGAAAAGTCTATTGATTCAGAAAGTAAATCGTCAATGTTGGTACAGGTCTCCCACGCTTCCGAAAGCTGCAGACCTGTGGCAAGGCACTGAATTCGCAGATGATCCTCCTCGTTAATCATTATTGAAATACGTTCGTCCTTGCTCAGAAGAACACCGCAGATACGGTTGGTCTCCAGAAGTTCCTTGCTTACAATATGTTTTTCAACAAGAACAGCTTTTTCAACGGAATCAAGATTTGTAAAGTCAATATAGCTGAAATTCTCGCTCATTGTCCGGTTTCCGCTGAAAAGGGCGTTTTTGGTTTCCTCTATAATCTGCCTCTGCTGTTCGGGCGTGGTTTTGTGCGGGAAGGGATACTTTTTGAAATTCCTGGCCAGCCTTACCCTGCTGCTTATAATCACGTCCGAATCAGGGCCCTTGTCTATATACCATTTATCCATGCTATCACCCCTCTTTTTTCTGCAGGTTGTTCTCCAGAGCCTTTATCTTGTCACGGATCTGAGCGGCTTTCTCATATTCTTCCCTCTCTATGCATCTCTGAAGCTCTTCTTTCAGGCTGCGCAGATTATATTCATCCCTGACTCTTCCGGATATTTTCTTCGGTATTTTTCCATGATGCTTCACGTTGCCGTGAATTCTCTTAAGCATGATCTGGATACTGTCGCGGAATACATCATAGCATTTTGCGCATCCAAGCAGTCCGGTCCTGTTAAACTCCTCAATTGTCATTCCGCAAAAGCCGCATCTGAGCGTGGTAAACGGTGCGTCTTCAATCTCAGGTTCATCTAATCCCAGCATTGCCGAAAACAGTTTATTGATGTTTATCTTAAGATCGCTGTTTTCTCTTGCGCATTGTTCGCACAGGTACATTTCCACTTTTTGCTGGTTTACTATTCTGGTAAAGTGTACCGTCGCTTCTCTCATTTTGCAAAGCTGGCACAACATCACCCGAACCCTCCCTTCGCATTCAATCCACTCACTATATTTTACCCATTCCATGGTCAATGTACCATAAAACCGTTTCCTTACATTATATTACCAAAGCCATTAGCATATTTTTCAGAATATTTGTTCTCACCTCGTCCCTTAATTCAGGAGAAACACCGGCCAATGCCTTGTCGGACGTGGCGGCCTTCATCAGTTTTGCCTCCTGCTCGTTTATTATCTCATAATCCACAAAATTCTTAATAAATATTTCACAGGTATGCTGGGTGAGTTTATCACCTATCGAAGGTATGATATGCATAAGGTAGTCCCTTGCAGAGTCGGTATTCAGCCTTCTTATCGTGATATACCCTCCACCGCCCCTCCTGCTTTCGACATAATATCCTTTATCGGCAGTAAAACGGGTGGATATGACATAATTTATCTGTGAAGGAACGCAATTAAAACGGCTTGCAAGCTCATTTCTCTGAATCTCCACAACACCGTCCATCGCATCCATCATTTCTTTTATAAAATCTTCTATTAAATCACTTAATCGCGCCATAACATCACCCACTTTATAATCTTTGACTTTCTCTGACTATTATTATACTTTATCAGATCTATTATTTCAAGGGTTTGTGTAGCGTACATGACTCCGTCACCACCGGATCCGTTCTTTCAGGCACCCTGGCACAACCATTACTTAACCGCTGATCCGGAATAAGCGGTATTCCGCATTCTTCATTATTGTCAGACTGCAAAAAGAGCCGCGGCATACAAACTGCCACAGCTCTTTTTTGCAACTTTTTGTATCCTTTCTCTGTATAAAGTTATATTTATCCCTCGGCTTCCCTTTCCTTTTTGGCCTCTTCAATAATCTTTTCGGCCACATTGGCGGGAACTTCCTCATACCTTTCAAACCTCATTGTAAACGTACCTCTGTCCTGAGTTATGGATCTCAAATCTGTAGCATATCCAAACATTTCGGCCTCGGGTACTTCAGCTATAACAAGTTGCATGCCCCCATGATACGGGTTCATACCGAGGATACGCCCTCTGCGCTTGTTTAAATCCCCTATTACATCACCCATATAAGCGTCGGGGACTATAACCTCAACATGGGAAATGGGTTCCAGAAGTACAGGATCTGCCTGGGGGAGTCCTTCCTTATACGCAAGGTTTGCTGCAATTTTAAAAGCCATTTCAGATGAATCCACAGGGTGGTACTTGCCGTCAACCAGCGTTGCTTTTAAGTTTACAACGGGGTAACCTGCAAGCACGCCTTTCTGCATGCTTTCTCTCAGCCCTTTTTCCACAGCGGGGAAGAATTGTTTCGGCACGGCACCTCCGAATATTTTTTCTTCAAACACCAAATCTTCGGTCGGACCGGGTTCAAATTCAATCCACACGTCTGCATACTGGCCGTGGCCTCCGGTCTGTTTCTTGTGCTTGCCTTCAACTTTGACTTTCTTTCGGATGGTTTCGCGATATGCTATCTTGGGTTTGACAAGATCAACCTCAACTTTGAATTTGGTTTTCAGCTTGCTTAAGATTAAATCGAGATGCTGATCGCCTATACCTGAAATGATAGTTTGTTTTGTTTCCTGATTTTGCTCAACCCTGAACGTAGGATCCTCTTCCATAAGACGTGTAAGACCGGCACTGATTTTTTCTTCGTCGCCCTTCGTTTTCGGCTTCACCGCCATCGAAAGCATCGGGGTCGGGAATACGATTTCGGGCAATATCACGGGCTTTTCCTTCGTACACAAAGTGTCATTGGTTCCTGTGACCGTCAGTTTTGCGACCGCTCCTATATCTCCCGTAATCAGACGATTGGTATTAATCTGCTGTTTGCCTTTGAGTATAAACAACTGACCAATTTTTTCCATTTTGTCTTTTTTTACGTTGTAAACCGTGGAATCTGAATTCAGAACACCTGACATGACTTTGACATATGAAATCTTTCCTACGAAGGGGTCAACTATTGTTTTGAAAACTAATGCTGACAGGGTTTCATTTGGCTCTGGAGAAAGCTCTATAATTTCATCACTGTTGGGTTTTTTACCCGTTATTTTTCCTTTTTCACAGAAAGCCGGTATATAATTAACTACTGCATCCAGTAGTGATTTTATTCCGGTTTGATTAACGGCCGAGCCGCAAAATACGGGAGAAATATCCCCTGATTTAATGCCGGCTTGCAAACCTCTCATTATTTCCTCCTCGGTAAAGGTTTCTCCGGCAAAGTATTTTTCAAGAAGTTCCTCATCGCTTTCGGCTACGGCTTCTAAAACATCCTCACGGTATTTCTCAATAATATCCGACATTGAAGAAGGTATTTCTGATTCAACCATGTCGTTGCCTTTAAAGCGATATGCTTTCATTGTCGGGATATTTACAATCCCTGCAAAAACTCCGTTTTCCATAATGGGAATTTCATAGGCGATAACGTTTTTTCCGAATTTCTCCTGCAACTGGTCAAAGACTTTGAAATAGTCTGCATGCTCTTCGTCTATCTTGCTGATAAAAAACATTTTTGAGAGTTTCAGTGATGTGGCTTCATCCCATGCTTTTTCGGTTCCAACCTGAACGCCGTCCTTTGCTGCTACAAGAATGATAACACCGTCCGCTACGCGTATTCCCTGTTTCATTTCACCGACAAAATCAAAATAACCCGGTGTGTCAATAATATTAATTTTATGTCCCTGCCATTCCAAAGGTGCCAGCGCCGTATTGGTGCTTATCTTCCGCTTGATTTCCTCAGGATCATAATCCATAACGGTATTTCCGCTGACAACACTTCCGAACCTGTCGCTTGCCTTTGCTGTGAAAAGCATTGATTCGGCAAGTGTTGTCTTGCCCACCCCTCCATGGCCAAGCAGGCAAACATTGCGTATTTTGTCTACGCTGTACTCCTTCATACCAATTCCCCCTTTATTTTAGCCTGTACCAACAGGCTGGATTTCTATTTCATACAACGGGGAACAAAATACACCCCATTATAATTCCAGGTATGACCGAGGTAAAAAAACAAATCGCTTAAAACTGGCAAACCCTACAAATGTATTATATCAAACTTCACAGTTTATTTATATATAAAACCAAATTTTTTAATAATATTGCAACAAACAGTTTCAAATAAATTCCAGCATTTACTGATAATATATTAAATCAATTTAATTAATTATTCCGGAATTGCCCCATAGTTTTTTGTCGGTAAAATTGTGGTTTGTTTCGTCTTTCACTTGTCTGGCCCTGTTTTTTCAAATAAAATATAATATAATTTTAAATATCATATTTTGCCAGCCGGTCAAAAAACAATTTTTAGAGAGGATGATATATATGTCTTTGCCTTTCAGGGATGTTTTAAAGGATATTGCCCCGTACGTTCCGGGGAAACCCATAAGCGATGTACAGAGAGAATTGGGGCTTACTGAGGTTGTTAAGCTTGCTTCCAATGAAAATCCGTATGGGTTTTCGCCGAAGGTTGACAAAGCACTGAAAGAAGCTTTTTCAGACATTCCTTTGTACCCTGATGGGAATGCAACCGTTCTGAGAGAAAAGCTTGCTGAAAAATACGGTCTGAAGCCCGAACAGTTTGTTTTCGGTGCTGGTTCCAATGAAATCATAACGCTCATAGCACAGATTTTCTTAAATCCTGGCGATGAATCAATATTTGCCTCCCCTTCATTCGTATGGTACGACACCGCCGTAAAGGTTTCGGGCGGGAAATCGGTAATAATTCCGTTAAAGGATTATACCCATGATCTTGAAGCAATGAAAAATGCCATTACCGATAAAACAAGAATTATATGGATATGTAATCCTAACAATCCTACCGGTACGATAGTTACAGCACAGCAACTGAATGACTTTCTGGAAGCGGTGCCCGAAAACGTAGTGGTAGTGCTTGACGAAGCCTATTATGAATATGCAAGGGGGGAGGATTATCCCGAAACGGTGCCTTTGCTTGAAAAATATCCGAATTTAATAATCCTGCGCACCTTCTCAAAAGCATATGGTCTTGCATCGTTAAGAGTTGGTTACGGAATTGCTTCTGCCGAAATTGTTTCTTTCCTTAACCGTATCCGCCCACCGTTCAATGTAAACACTCTTGCCCAGGTGGCAGCCGTTGCCGCGCTCGATGATGAAGATTTTGTCCGGAATACCGTAAATGAAACAAAAAAAGGACTTGAGTTCCTGTACAATGCTTTTGACAGGCTAAACCTCCGTTATGTCAAATCCCGCGCCAATTTCGTATGGGTGGAAACCAAACTGCCCTCGCAGGAATTATTTAAAAAACTTCTTAACAAAGGAGTAATAATCCGTCCGTTTATGGACAACTGGGTCAGAATAACCGTCGGTACACATGAGCAAAACAGAAAATTAATCTCCGCGATGGAGGAAGTTCTTTAACAGGGTTTCGGCAAAGGCCAGATCTTCAATCGTGGTAATTTTTATATTTGTGTAACTGCCCATGACCATACGCACCCGATACCCCAGCCTTTCGGCAAGAACCGAATCGTCGGTACCGCGAAAACCGTCACGGTTTGCCTTTTCATGGGCATCGAAAAGAATCCTCCTGCGGAAGGTCTGAGGTGTCTGTATGGCCCATAATTCCGAACGGTCAGGAGTATATTCCACATTAAGCTCTTTATCAACCTTTTTTATCGTATCCTTAACAGGTACACCCACACAGGCCGCACCGGTTTCAAGCGCAGCCTCCACCGATCGTTGTATGATATCGGTTGTAACCAGAGGTCTCGCACCGTCATGCACCACGACAATATCCGCTGACGGGCATACCAGACGAAGGCCGTTAAAAACCGATGCCTGCCTGTCTTCACCGCCTTCAGCCACGGCGGTTATTTTTTTGAAATCATACGGTTTAAGAACGGAGTTGATAAAAATCTCGTTGTCATTCTTATTAATAACAACGATTATTTCAGAGATGCATTCAGCCCTATCGAAAACTTCTATTGTATGCGCCAGAACGGGTTTTCCGCCAAGCGAAAGGTACTGCTTGTTTATACCGGTCTTCATCCGGCTTCCTTTCCCCGCAGCCAAAATTATTGCCGAAACCTTATATACATTGCTCATAAATATTGCGTTACTCCCTCATTTAGCCATTGACAGATTAGCCGACTTAAATTTTGCAAATATCATTCTTCCTGCCGATGTCTGAAGCACGCTTGTAACTATTACGTCAACTTCACAGCCCTTATATTTGCACGCGCCTTCCACCACAACCATTGTACCGTCTTCCAGGTACCCAACTCCCTGTCCGTTTTCCTTTCCTTCCTTTACAATTTTTACTCTCATTTCTTCACCGGATACCGCAAGCGGCTTCAAAGCACTGGAAAGATCATTGATATTCAGTATTGAAATGCCTGATATTGACGCTACTTTGTTTAAATTATAGTCATTGGTAATAATGCACGCCTTTTCGTCTTTTGCAAACTGCATCAGCCGTCCATCCACGCCTATGGACACATCATACTTTGTTTTAAATATTTTCACAGGAACACGGTTTTCATTTTTCATTAGATTCAGAACATCCAGCCCCCGTCGGCCTTTCGTCCTTATTAGATCATCATGGGAATCAGCCAAGCGTTTCAGTTCTTCAAGCACAAAATCAGGTATAATAAGCTCTCCTTCAATAAACCCTGTACGGCATACATCCAGGATCCTTCCGTCTATAATAACGCTTGTATCGAGAATTTTACGCCTGAAACCCTGCAATTTTTTGTTCTCCAGTATGTTTTCGTTTCTTTTTGACAAGGCAAGAAAAACCCCGAGACTTCCAAACAGAATGTTTGTAATTATTGTAAGCGGAATTCCTATAACCTGAATTTTCATAAATGCAACCGACAAAAGATTTGCAACAATAAGGCCGGCAATCAGCCCACCTGCACAAATCATAAGTTCATACAGTGTAAGGGACATTAAAACTTTTTCTGCCTTTTCCACCGCTATGACCGCAAAACTTACCGTTTTCGCCCCGATTACAAGCATCAGGATACCAAATGCAACAGCAACAATTACAATGACACATATCCCTGAAAACGAGTACGGATTCAATCCCATACTTAAAAAAGCAAAGCGTGTAACTGTATAACCGGTTATTCCCCCAACTATAGCAAATGCATACTTAAGAGATTTCTCCATCATTACAAGACCGACTCCTGACACCCAATTCTCCATTTTTCATGTTTTCTAAATATTTAGTCTCCATGTTTACTGCGTCTGTGTATTCCAAGCTGCCCGTTTGGTTGTTTTGACAGTGTCAGCTGTTCTCGTTCCGGTCACACCTGGCATGTTACTTCAGCACATCCAATCACATACGCTGTTCCTTTTTTACCTCGCAAACGCAAAGTTAACTAAAAAGGGGGACATACAAAACAGGCCAAGCATATAACACAGTCAGGAGAACCATATAAAAGCTTTCCATGCCATTTTAAGATTTAAAGGGCTAATTTTTAGTATACTACAAGGAAGCTCAGTTGTCAAAACACGAAACAGGAAAGATTTTACCGTAAAAACTTCCGATATTGCAATTCATATCCAAGACATCAAATAAAAAAATTATGGCATTTTCTGTTTCATTTTGCGATGAAAATACCAATTAGCCTGGTTTATTTTGTTTGACAAATGAACTGGAAAAAATTTATAATAATTTTGAAGTTCTATGTTGCGGGGAAAAGAGGTGCGCGAGATATGACCAGGCTTGAAAACACCTTGCTTGACGAATTCCAGTATACCTCACAGGATCTTCTTATCCGAAACAAAAGCATTCTCGATTCAATGACAAAAATGATCGAGTCATCTGCAAAAATTTCCAGAACCCTGGTAAAAGCGGTAACACAATGCGGCTGCATAAAGATAAACGGTGAAAAACAGGAAATACCCGAGCATGCCGACTCTCTCGAAGAAATACAGGCTCATATGAAAACCCATCTGACAGGTTCTCTGTGTGAGAATTGCCGCGATCTTCTGGAAAAAGACATCGGCAGAAACCTCTTTTACCTTGCCGCTATGTGTAATATACTTGATTTGAATTTATATGATATAATTTTAAAGGAATTAAAGAGATTAAAACTTTTGGGAAAATACAGTCTGCGATGATGTGAGGATGATATGATGACTGAAAATTCGGTTACAAAATTGTTTTTGCTTACCCCCGCGGCGGGAAAAAGGCTTATTGCGAAAGCCTTTGTTCAAATTCCTGAAATAAAAAAGGCTTTAAAGGAACATACGGTTGTAATTATCGCAGGGACAACAAACGGCTATATAGCCCGGGAACTTCTGGAGCATACCGGTATTGCCGGTGACTTTTCGGCAAAAGGTTTTTACCGCGGTATTACTTTACCTCCGGGATATAAAAATGAGGGGCAGAAGCCTGAATTTCCCGGCGACGTGATAATTGAAAAAGGAGTTTATGTCAGGGGTAAGACTATTTTCGATGTCGCTGATAACCTTGATAAGGGCGACATAATTGTCAAAGGCGCAAATGCGGTTGATCTTGCCAAAAGAAAAGCAGGAGTGCTTATAGGTCACCCGAAAGGCGGAACGATACAGGCGGCATTATCCGCAGTTATAGGTAAAAGAGCAGTCCTGTATATACCCGTGGGTCTTGAAAAGAGAGTATGCGGTGATATTGACGAACTGGCGGAAATCATGAATTCACCCAACGCCGAGGGACCAAGGCTCATGCCCGTATCCGGAAACATCGTTACCGAGCTGGATGCAATTGAGATATTGACAGGCGCCCGCGCCAGACTGGCAGCGGCGGGTGGAATATGCGGAGCCGAGGGAAGCTGTTATATCGCCGTCTCAGGTACCGAAGAGCAGGTGTCCAAGGCTTCGGAAATAATTGAATCTGTCAAATATGAGCCAATGTTTTCGATAAATTAAAATACTGTCCAAAAGGTCCGTGCTATGGCCTTATAGCCGGAATTACCGGTCAGTAACGGGGACTAAAAAGCCGCCGGAGAGGTATGAACCTTGTCCGGCGGCTTTTTTCAGAACAGGTACGCCAGCGCTTCCTCCACCGTACCAGCAAAAATAATTTCTATTCCGTCTATATTCTCCAATGCGCTGCTTTTATTTCCCGACGGAACAAGGCATTTTCTGAACCCGAGCCGTTTTGCCTCCATTATTCTTTTGTCCGCCTGGTTCACAGGCCTTACTTCCCCTGTCAGCCCGACTTCTCCAACCACGACAATATCGGGATCCACAGGCTGATTTTTAAAGCTTCCCGCGATGCTTGCAACAACACCCAGATCACATGCCGGTTCGTCAATATGTATCCCCCCCACCACATTGACATAGGCATCATGATTATACAGCGGCATTCCTATTCTCTTTTCCAGAACGGCCATCAGCATTGTCATTCTGTTATAGTCTATTCCGGTGGCCATACGCCTGGCGATCCCGAAAACGGTCGGGGTTACCAGCGCCTGTATTTCAAGCAGCATAGGCCTTGTCCCTTCAAGGCTCGCGACAATAACCGAACCGGGCTGATCCTTCGCACGGCTGTCGAGAAACAACCCCGAAGGATTATTCACTTCTTTCAGGCCATATTGCGTCATTTCAAACAAACCTATTTCATTCGTGGAGCCGAAACGGTTTTTCACGGCCCTGAGAATCCTGTAGTTCTGATGCCTTTCCCCTTCAAAGTATAAAACGGTGTCAACCATGTGTTCCAGTACCCTTGGTCCTGCTATTGCACCTTCCTTTGTAACATGCCCGACAATAAAAACGGTTACGCCCCTGCCCTTGGCAATCCGCATCAGTTGTCCGGTTACTTCCCTCACCTGGCTTACACTTCCCGGCGCCGAAGAAAGCAGCTCACTGTAAACGGTCTGGATTGAATCAAGAATAACCACGTGCGGATTTATTTCTTCAATTAATTTGCTTATATTCTCGAAACACGTTTCGGTAACCATGAGGATATTTTCGCTGTTGACCGAAAGCCTCTCCGCCCTGATTTTTATCTGTTTCACCGATTCCTCACCCGAAACGTACAGTATTTTCATACCCGAATTCCGGGAGAGTACTCCGCATACCTGCAGCAGCAGTGTGGACTTTCCTATGCCCGGATCCCCGCCTACAAGCACAAGGGAACCGTCAACAATTCCGCCGCCCAGTACCCTGTCCAGTTCCTGCATTCCTGTGGTAATTCTCCGTTCGGTTTCCCACGATATTTCGGTAAGGGGTATTGCTTTCGGCAAAGCTCTTTCAACCGAATTTCCCTTAGTTTCGGATTCGGGCTCCTCCAAAAAAGTGTTCCACTGCAGACACGAAGGGCATCTGCCCAGCCATTTCCGCGTTTCATAGCCGCATTCCGAACAGACAAATTTCGTTTTTGATTTCACAAATACAAAACCACCTTTTCGTTATTATTCTTTATTTATTTAACCCCTCTGCATGTCCCCTATTCCGCCTTTTTCCGCAAGTTCCTTCAGCACAAGCACAAACATGGCATGGGACCATGTAAGGGGTATAACCCAGCACGGTTTTCCGTCGTTTTTCCCGGCCTGTTCGGGAAGAAATCCCAGCGGAGTTGCGCATTCCACACTCCAGTGAAAATACTCTCTCGCCTTTTCGATATTTCCCGCTCTTATGTGGTACATTGCCAGCCACAGAGTTGCAACAACCCACGGGTTTCCCCCGGCATAACCGTCTTCCTGATACCGGTAGATTCCTCCGGCCTTTTCGCAGTAAAGAAGTTTTTCCACCTTTTCGGCGGTATTGCGCATCACCGGGTGCCTCGGTTCATAAATTCCGAACGGAACCGCCGCTCCCAAAAGGCTTATGTCCATTTTGCCGTCAAATGCTGACACTTCCCTCGTGTATCCTTTCGGATTTACGGTGATAATCACCGTATCGGCACACGGCTCGCTTCCCCATGGATTCAGCTTTGTGCGTATACTTCTCAGAAAAATGCCCTTTGCGTTATCCACCAAATTTCTTTCAAGGGCTTTTTTTATATTATCAGCAATACTTCGCCATTGATCAATTGTTTTTTTGGATACACCGAGGGTTTCGGCGATATTTGCCGCCGCCCGGAATCCTGCAATAACCGCCGCAGTGGAATAGGTATGTTCTCCCATCCGTTCTTCCCATATGTCAAAGCTGGGCAAAGGCAATCCGGTATCACCGTCGATGAAGTTTTCAAGAAATTCGCAGGCCTTTAAAACCGCCGGCCATACCTTTTCGAGAAAACTCACGTTTTTTACATGCAGGAAATGATTCCACATGCCGAAAAGTATTGAACCGGTTTCGTCTATCTGCAGTCCCCAGGACGGGGCCACATTTCCGTTTATATGATACCTCTGATGCCAGAAACCCTCTTTGTCCTGAACCCTTACCGACCATTCATAAAATTTTTCTGAAAGGCTGCAGAGCCCTGCCTCGTTCAGCGCGCTTGTAATGAATGCCCCGTCCCTCACCCAGCAATAGGCGTACCTTCCGCATCGGGTAAAATTTTCATCTATTTCGGGTGATGCGAGGATTGCACCGGTATTCCTGTCGGTCATCAATCTGAACAGAAGAAGGGATCTTAAGTAAATACGATCCACAGTCCCATTGCCGGTTTTCAAAACTCTGCATTTACTCAAATAATCTGTCCAGTATTCCTTTGTGGTATTGAAAAGACTGGTATACCCGACCGATTTAATCTTCCGTGTCAACTCCTTCAACGAATTCATGTTACGGGAAAAGATCATATACAGTGTAATATTTCTCTCACAACCCGGTTCAACATAACCCAAATCCCATAACAATGCACCGTCAGGAGACATGCCTATGCTGTCCGTACCGTCAAGTCTTCCTTCCCATACCGCACGGAACGGATCATTTCCTATCTGAAACTCTTTTACACCGGCATCCGAAACAATGGCCCAATAGTTGTCATGTCTGTAATGGACAAGGGCATCCAGTCCAAAATCAAACAGTGTACAGCCCATGTCGAGTGTATGGGACGTAACACGGGACGCAACACCGACACCCAGGTGAATTCCGTTTCGACCGATATTTTTAATGCTATACCTTCGCACAAGCACATCATCACACGGAACACAAAAATCGGTCTGTACCACTTCGAGGGAAAGGCTTTTTATTCTGGCGACGGTCTTAAGAATGTTCGTACCTTCGATATAAGCCTGGGAATATTCATAATCCCCTTCACTGAACCAAACCGTGCTGTTCGGAACATTTCTGTCGAAAAAGCCCGTAAGTAATTTTTCAATATGCTGCGGGAAATCTATCTCAGGCCAGTACAGCCTTATCAGCTCGCCTGTTTCTGAAACGCATCCGAGCATACTGCCGTTCCCTATTACCGCATTGTTTATATACGGTTTACCCATATTACCCTCCGAAAAAATTATACCGGCTGAATTTATAATTCCAATGAATTAAATTAAAATGCTCTTCAGTCCGTTTATCTTCGGTCAGCAGAAAGCAACAGGCAACCATATTTTCATCTCGCCAAATCCCCTGTTATCCCATGCAAAATACGGAACAAGGCGGATATGTATCCGTTTCAGGCCTTTGAATTTCAGCGTCCGGTATAATTTACCGGAATCATCCCCGTCTCTTTTTATCTTTAATGCCTCTCCTTCCAGAGCAATAATCTTCCTGCCCGTAATTTCATATTCAACAGGCGTAAAATCACTGTTAATCCCTATCATCAAATCATCAAGGGTTTCAAGCTCGGTGTCATGCGACTCGATACAATACACAACAGGCCCTCTTTCAACCGCAACCTGGTTTATGTCGGTTTCTACAAGAGGATGGGCAATGGTTAACCGTACAGGCATGTCGAACCGGACAGTAACATTTGTTTCCGAAGGCTTTTCAACATTCAAAGTGTAATACGTTGAAGAATCCTGTACCGAAATTTCCTTAATAACACGGCCGTTGACCGATATATGCCCACTTTCAGCCCAATCGGGTATGCGTATGTTGAGTTTGAATCCTTTACCATTTGTATCCCTAAAGGAAAAACAAATATTTCCGTCGAAAGGATACTGAGTTTTCTGGGCCACGGTAAATGAGGCGCCGTTTCTGAGCCTGATCCTTGCTTCATTTTCCCCGTACATTCCAAGCCACACCGTGTCGTCTGACAAGCAATACGCGTATTCCGAAGTTTCCGCCAGAAGCCTGGCCAGATTCGGAGGGCAGCAGAAACTGGATATATATTCTTTTCTCTCCAGAGGCCAGCACAGTTCAAAAGGGAGTTTTCGGGCCCTTCTCAGCATATTCTCATAGAAAAACTTCCGGCCGTCAAGGCTTATCGCAGCAAGGTTCACATTAAGCATTGTTTTTTCAATTACGTCGAAATAATGGGCTTTTGGTTCAACTGTAAACATTCTGTACGCCCACAATACACTGCCAACCGACGCACAGGTTTCATTATAGGCCGTGAGATTCGGCAGCTGATATTCATGCCCGTATGCCTGATGCACCTTTTGGTCAATCCAGAAGTTTCCGTACGGGGACACTCCGTTATAAAGCGCGCCGCAGCCACCGGTGATATATATTTTATGTTCAACAAGGTCTTTCCACACCCTGTGCAGCACGTCAAGGTATTCGCTGTCTCCGGTTTCGGCATATAAATCCGACACTCCTGCATACAGGTAATTTGAACGCACAGCGTGCCCCACTATTTTTTCATGTTTCTTAAGGGGTATTCTGTCCTGATTGTCATCAGTGCCGTTCTTCACTGAATCCCTTAAATTTATTGCCAGCCGGGCAAGATCAAGAAAGCGTTTATTGCCTGTTGTGCGGTACATTTCAACCAGACCCATATAATGAGAAGGGCAAACTGCGGTTTTGACCTCTCCCGTTCCGGCTGCTTCCTGATACGTTTTTTCCAGATACTCGGCGGCTTTAACGGCAACATTCAGTAAATTGTCCAGTCCGGTTAGGCGTTTATGAATACACGCGGTGGTAAACAAATGTCCGAAATTATACACTTCAAAATTGTTAATGTCCCCGAGACGGGTTATATTTTCGCCTTTTATCTCCCCTATTATCTGTTTTGTAGAAATATACCCGTCATCAAGCTGGGCACGGCTTATCAGATCGATATATTCATCGATTTCCCTCAGCAGTTTTCCGTCATTGTTTTTACATGCCACATAAATCGCCGCTTCCATCCATTTGTAAAAATCACCGTCACCAAAAGGTGTTCCGTGGAAACTTCCGTCAATTTCCCGGGCTGCAATCCTGAAGTTCTCCACAACATGACTGATATCCCTGTCTTCAAACATTTGCCTTATATGCGGTACTGTATTTTCAGCACATGTTTTAAATACCTCCGCCCATATGCCGCCGGTCCAGTTAACCGCATCCCACGGCAACGAATAGGTTTTTGCATAGGGTGATTTTTCCGTGTTGGTTAACATGTTACACCTCTCGCACGCTTTTATCAGAAATTTTATCGGGCAATTTCTCCCTCATATTGACCCGGTTCGGCCCTTTCCGTCGGTCGGGCTAATATTTTTGCTTTATTCCATTTACGATTTTTACCTTTGTTTTACCAATCATAATTTTGATGCTTATGTAGAAAATATGTCTGTAGACATATAAAAAACTTACGGAGGAAATATGGGTATCTACATCCATTTATTTTTGTTTTCCTTTTCATTTGTTATTCAGCTTATTGTGTTTTTATTAAGCACATATTACCTGGTTATAACAATTGCCGGATGGCTGCCTTTCCCTGAAGAGAACACGGGGAAAAACGGGGACTTCCGCTATCACCGGTTTGCTTTGGTTATTCCGGCCCATAACGAGGAAAAAGTTATAGGAAGCATTGTGAAAAGCCTTAACAGGCAGCAGTACCCAAAAGAATTATTTGACATTTTCGTAATTTGCGACAATTGCACGGATAATACCGAACATGAGGCAAAAAAAGCCGGGGCAATGGTACTTGTGCGCACAAACCATACCGAAAAAGGCAAGGGCTTTGCCCTGGAATGGGCTTTTGCAAGACTGTTTTCGTTAAACAGGCAGTATGACGCCGTCTGCGTTTTTGACGCCGATAACGTGGTATCCCGCAATTACCTGAATGAAATGAACAAAATGCTGAATGCCGGGCACGAAGTAATCCAGGGATATATCGACAGCAAAAATCCGTTTGATTCCTGGATTTCCCTTTCCTATTCCATTGCCTTCTGGCTTTCAAACAGAATATTCCAGCAGACAAGGCATAATCTGGGCCTGTCCTGCGGCTTGTGCGGTACAGGCTTTTGCATCCGTACATCGGTCCTTAAGGAAATAGGTTGGGGCGTCACCTGTCTTACCGAAGACCTGGAATTTACAATGAAACTTATTATGAACAACAAAAAAGTGGCATTCTGCAATAAGGCAGTGGTTTATGATGAAAAACCCCTGACATTTTTTCAGTCATGGAAACAGAGGAAGCGATGGATGCAGGGGCATACCGACTGTGCCAAAAGGTATCTGCTGAAGCTTTTAAAAAAAACCTTTACCGAAGGAAGCCTGGCTGCTCTGGACGGCAGTATATACCTCCTCCAGCCAATCCATTTTATCTGCTTCGGGCTGGCGGTATTAATAACGTGGTCAAAAACGGTGTTCCCGTCCTTACCGTTCTACATAGTAGGTTATTCCTTTCCGGCATGGTTCTGGTCCCTGATTGTTTTAATTCAGATATTATTCGGGCCTCTTGTGGTCATGCATGAAAAAAAATGGGATTACAAAATTCTTATTGGCTTTCTCGCATATCCGTTTTACTGCCTTACATGGCTGCCTGTAACAATCGCGGGAATTAAGGATTCCGGAAAAAAGGAATGGGCCCATACCGTCCATACAAGAAATATAACAATTGAAGACATTGAAAAATCGTAACTCTTTTTTGCCCTTCTGCCACTTTCCCCTGTTATTTTACAGGACTCTTCTGCCGAAAATATTATTAGAAATGATAACTGTGGGAGGATACATATGGAAAACGGCAGGGAGAATAAAATCGGTATGAACCAGGTGGCAATAATAGCTGCCACGGTAATTGGTTTTGGTATCGGAATTTTTTTCAGCATCAAAACCAAAGAAATTCTGATATTTATCGTAGTCGGCCTGTTTGCTTTGGTTGAAGCCATTTTTGTAAGGTTGGCCTTTGAACTTGAATTGAAAAAACTTGCAGACAGGTTTGCCGCGGAAATGGATAAGGTAAAAGACGGGGATTTTTCAGTCATGCTGACCTCCAAAGACTACGGCATTCTCGGTCCTGTCGCGGCAACAGTAAACACGGTACTCAGCGATATCCGGAACCTGATAGACGGATTTTTTCAGCTGGCACTTTCTATCAGAAGTGCATCCTATACTGTTAATACCGTTTCAAAAAACGCCACCGAAGCAGTTCAGCTGATATCCCAGACCAGCAACGAAATAGCCAAAGGAGCGTCAAGCCAGGCTGAAGAAGCTCAGAACGGAGTTCTTGCAGTGGAAAAACTGGCAGATCAGATAAATTCAGTTTATAACAGTTCCAATGAAATAATAGTTGAAACCGATAAAATCACCCAGGTCAACACCGCCGGCGTAAAAGCCGTTCAGTCACTCAAGGAAAAATCCGAAAAGAATTTTGAAGCCACAGAAAAGATTTTCTCGGTTTTCGAAAAATTCCTCAGGATTGTCCAGCAAATCACTTCATTCACCGAATCCATAGAAAACATAACCGAACAGACCAACCTTCTTGCGTTGAATGCGGCGATCGAAGCGGCGCGGGCCGGAGAAGCAGGGCTCGGGTTTGCGGTCGTTGCCGATGAAGTCAGGAAGCTTGCCGATCAGAGCAGGCAGTCAAACCTTGAAATTGCAAACCTTGTTGAAAGCATCGGTGAAGAAACCAAAGTCGCCATTGAGGTTCTCGAGGATTTAAGAAAAACATCGGAAGAACAAATACTGTCGGTTGAGCAAACAAGGCAGGCTTTCAAAGACATAGCCGACGCCATCTATGCCATAGTGGGCAAGTTTAGAAGCGTTAACGAATCTGTGAACAAAATGCAGGATGACAAGGACGAAGTTATACAGGCCATTGAACATATTTCATCCGTATCCCAGGAGACGGCTGCGGCAAGCGAGGAAATGTCGGCCACTACCGATTCCCAGATGAAAGCCTTTGACGAACTGCTTGAAACCTCGAAGAATCTTGAACGGCTCGTATTTGATCTTGACGAAAGGCTGAAGAGATATAAAATCCGGTGATATGTAAAAGGTGCTGGGCGAATTAAAGCCACAGCACCTTTTTTTTGTTACCAAAGCTACTTTCTTACCACTTTAACTCCCTGCGGAGTATCCTGAAGCTCAATTCCCATTTTTCTGAGCTGATCGCGTATTTCGTCAGCCCGTTTGAAATTCCTTTCGGCCCGCGCCTTCTGGCGTTCTTCAATCAAAGCCCTGATATTCTCGTCCAAATCGTTCTCATATTCTTTTCTCATTATCCCCAGCACACCGGTAAGTTCGTCAAGCAGATCAAGGGCTTTTGAGATGGTCTTTTTCCCTGCATTGGCGGTAATTCTTGTGTTTATTTCCCTAACCAGTTCAAAAATCGCCGCCAGTGCATCCGCAGTGTTCAAATCATCTTCCATCGCTTCTATGAATCTATCGCGGTAAATGTCAAGATTGCCGTAAATATCCTCTTCAAACGTGTCTTTTTCGGCTTTTGACAGGAAAAATCTGAGATTGTCGCGGCATTCATATATTCTGTTCAAAGCGCTCTTAGCCTGCTCCAGCAGGGCATCACTGAAATTTATCGGGCTTCTGTAATGTGCCGAAAGCAGAAAGAAACGGATTACTTCATAGTCGTAATGTTTTGCAATGTCCCTTACCGTGAAGAAATTCCCCCGCGATTTTGACATCTTTTCATTGTTTATGTTAATAAATCCGTTATGCAGCCAGTACCTTGCAAAAGGTTTTCCGTTGCATGCTTCGCTTTGCGCTATTTCGTTTTCATGGTGCGGAAAAATCAGGTCCTGACCGCCGCTGTGTATATCGATAGTTTCACCGAGATAACGGTTGGCCATTGCCGAACACTCAATATGCCACCCCGGTCTGCCCTTCCCCCACGGACTGTCCCACGCAGGCTCACCCGGTTTTTGGGCCTTCCACAGGGCAAAATCCATCGCGTTCTCTTTTCTTTCGTCCACCTCAATTCTGGCCCCCAGTTCCAAGTCTTCCAGCCTGTGGCCTGAAAGTTTGCCGTACTCCTCGAATTTTGACGTTTTGAAATAAACATCCCCGTCGACCACATAAGCGTAGCCTTTATCAACAAGTGTCTTTATCATGTCAATGATCGCGTCTATGTTTTCGGTTGCCCGCGGTGCATAAGTGGGATCCTTTATCCCCAGCCCGTGAGCATCCACATAGTACTCCCTGATATATTTTTCCGCAATTTCGGCAACGGTTTTTCCTTCCTCATTCGCCCGCCTTATCATTTTGTCATCTATATCGGTAAAATTCTGGACAAATATCACTTTATATCCCCGGTATTCAAGAAAACGCCTCAATACGTCAAATATTATAAACGGGCGGGCATTGCCTATATGGAAATAATCATAAACTGTGGGGCCACAGCTGTACATTTTCACTTCGCCCGGTTTCAGCGGAATAAATTCTTCTTTTCTCTTCGTCAGCGTATTATACAGTTTCATAAAAACCTCTCCTCTTATTTACTTAACATGCTGCTTAAAAATTAATAATTTCCGTTTTTGATTATTGGCGACGGCTGGGCGTTATGTACCCTGCTGTACGGAGGAACCGAACGTGTGAGCCATACATTTCCGCCGATAATTGAATCATGGCCTATTACCGTATCACCGCCCAGTATAGTGGCGCCGGCGTATATAACAACATTGTCTTCAATATTGGGATGTCTTTTTATCCCCTTAACCAGATTTCCCTTCTCATCAACGGGAAAACTTTTCGCGCCAAGGGTTACGCCCTGATAAATCTTTACATTGTTTCCTATTACGCATGTTTCTCCGATAACCACACCTGTGCCATGGTCAATGAAAAAATATTCGCCGATGGTGGCTCCTGGATGTATGTCAATCCCTGTCCTTTTATGCGCATACTCCGACATTATCCTTGGAATTATCGGTACGCCCTCTTTATAAAGGACATGGGCAATCCTGTGTACGCTTAACGCTTCTATCGAAGGATAGCTTAAAAGTATTTCTTCCCTGCTTTTAGCCGCGGGATCACCCCGGTACGCGGCTTCTATATCCTTATGCAGCAGCTCCCTTATTTTTGGAAGCTGTTCAAGAAGATGTATTGTAATCCGGTTGGCTCTTTCCATGCATTTCCTGCAGGTTCCGTGCTCTTTTTCCTCATCATTGCATTCATTAATAAGGCATCTTTCTATAAGGCTTTTTAATTCCAACGCCGCACTCCGTATATTGTTCCCGATAATAATATTTACGTCGGCCTCGTCTATCGGGTATTTTTCATAAACACCGGGGAAAAGCGCCGAACGGAGCTTCCTTAAAACCTGATACACCTGTTCTTTTCCGGCAAAACCAATCGTTTTCTCGTTTATGAAATATTTCTTGTTAAAATCTTCCAGCTGATCTGCTATGTCGGGAAGCTTGTGATTAAGCCACTCATTTAATTCCATGTCTATCTCCTCCGGATTTTCTGTCATCATTTAATTATAATAACGCCTTGTATTTCTTATAATACCCATTTTTCGGCACCATAAAAATTCATTATTCAACGCTCTTTCAATTATAATGGATTTATGCGGACTAAACAATGGTATCAGACAGCGTTTGACAGATTACCGTTTTTCACAAACATCATAAAAAGACCGCCTTATAAGGCACCGCTTTGAAAGGAAAGGCCTACAGACTCGTCACCTTGAAATCCGACAGGCCGGAAAAAACAGCGTTTAACCGCATGGCTTGCTTTATTGATCCATGTCAACGTAAATCCTTTCACCTTCTTTTACCATTCCCAGTTTTTCCCTTGCAATTTTTTCTATGAATTCGTCTGTCTCAATCATATCCTGCTGTTTCAGCAGTTCTTCCTGTGTTTCCTTTTCCTTTTCTATTTTGTACTGAAGGGTTTTCATTTCATTCTGAATCATGTTCATTTCTTCCTGCTGCTTTACAAAGGTGATCACAAAATAAACCAAAAGAGCTGACATTAAAACCAGTAAAATCATGCTTATTTTTCTTTTCTTTTGCATATTACCAGCCCTGTTTCCTTTGTAAAAATTAATAGGCTTTTTGCGGGTATACCACAGTTATATTGTACCATAATACCGAAAAAGTTCAACAAAGCATTTCCTGACACTCATGGGCGGAAACCGGTGTATTTGTGTATTCATCTTGCGTATTACGTAAATAATAAATTATAATATTATAAGCTCGGTTTTTTTACATCATGGTTTAGAAAGACGGCGGGGGAATTATGCGGATTTTTTTATTTATTCTAACAAACAATATTATTCCGATATTTGCGCTGATATGCATGGGCATTTTAATCGACAGAAAGTTTCATCTTGATGTGTCCACTCTTTCCAAAATAAACCTGTACTTTTTCGTGCCAGCATTTGTATTCGTAAACATATACACAACAAAAATACCCCTTGACATGCTGAAGGCATTGGGAGTTGTAATTCTTATCCTTGCAATCAACTGGATTTACGGAACGGTTATAGGCAAATTACGCCGCTTTGATGTAGGCATGACGAATGCTTTTGTAAACTCGATAATGTTTTACAATTCGGGTAATTTCGGTGTTCCGCTTATAACACTTATATATTCCAGCAAACCATTCATTGTCGACGGTGAAACCCCTTACCTGGACTTTGCCCTTACTGTGCAGGTTATTGTCCTTATCGTGCAAAACCTGTCGACAAACAACCTTGGTGTATTTAATGCGAGCAAGGCTTCAGGAGGGGTGAAAGTGGCTTTGAAAAAAGCCTTGACACTGCCGGCCCCGTATTTTGTCATCGCTGCTTTCCTGCTTAAGCTTTTGCCGTATGACCTGACACAGTTTCCTCTGTGGCCGGCATTCAACTATGTCAGGAACGGGCTTGTCGCCGTTGCGCTTTTAACAATGGGCGTTCAGTTGTCCCAGACCAAGTTTCATCTTAAAAATCCTGATGTTTATCTTTCGGTATTTTCACGGCTTATCATGGGCCCGGTTTTTGCATTTATTCTTGTCTTACTTTTTGGTATAAAGGGAATTATGGCACAGGTTTTAATTATATCTTCAGGATGCCCGACCGCCATCAATACCGCATTAATCAGTGTGGAATTCAAAAATCACCCTGATTTTGCATCCCAGGTGGTAATGGTAGCCACCCTTCTGTCGGCGATAACGCTGACCGGTGTCATATACTTTGCCACTCAAATGTTTCCGGTATAGTATATTCTGATTTAAATTTTCCGTACTATATTTCTTAACGACCTGAACCTGCGCCGGACCACGAAACGGCAGTCCTTCATTTTTCTGCCGGCCTTTTGCGAAACCTTTGAAAAAAGCATCTTCAGCCGTTTCACCGGCGGTTTCAGCAAAGCAACCAGTTTTGCAAAAGGCCACAGAACAAGTTTGACCGTAAATACCGTAAACTGAGTAATCAAACTTGAGAAAAGCCAGAAATACAAGCTTATGCCGAGAGCCATTGCCATAAAAAAATATAACCTTATTTCGCCCTGATTACTTATATATGCTGTTATAAAAACCAGTATTGCGGTAAAAATCCAGAACAATACGTCTTCCACACCGACTATGAAGGCACGGGTTTTCAGCGCTTTTCTTTTCATCCTCAAAAGATCATATATAAAGCCGGTGGTGATGCCTGTAATCAACGCACTCAGAAAAACGTTTATTTCCCTCAGCATATTTTACCAAACCTACTTAAAAAGACCTGATAAAAATCCACCCTTTCGCTGCGGTACGGTGCCGTCCAGATACTCAATAAGCCCTATTTCACCTTCAACGTCCAGCGTGGCGCTTTCCACATCCAGCTTGTTTATATGCATATCAAGTCCCCGGATAATAACAAGCCCGAGTTGGGTATCAACCACAATGCTTTCCTCATTGAAGCTTTCAACATTATGTACACCAGTAATCAGCAGTTTTTTCCTGTCCTTAAGAATAATATTCTGATGTTCCCGTTCCAATGACTTTTTTTCTTCAGCCATTGAGCTCACCACCGTTAACGTTCTATTTCCCCGCATCTCGCAAGTCCATGCATTGAAATTATATGAAACTGAAATACACAGTATGCCAGTCCGGACAGACAAAAATAAAATACCGTGCAGACAGGTATTTTATTTTATATTAGCTGAACGGACATGACAGCCGGAAAAGTTATGAAAAAGCCCGGGGTTGAACCGGGCTTTTTATCAGAGAATCTCTATCATTTCGGAAGCTTCTTCTTTTCTGACATGCTCTGAAATTTTTTTCACACGGAACCGGGTCACACTTTCGCCAAACTGTATCTCAACGATGTCGCCCACCTTCACTTCGGAACCCGGCTTTGCAATTTTACCGTTTATTATTACTTTCTGCCGTTCGCAGGCTTCCTGAGCCAGCGTTCTCCTTTTTATCACGCGGCTCAGCTTCAGAAATTTATCTATTCTCATCGTTATCCCCTCTTTTATCCTCCAGTTTTTTTGCCTCATCCCATAAGGCGTCCATTTCCTGAAGGGTCATGTCGGTAAGCTTTTTTCCGTTTTCAGAACTTTTTGTCTCAATATATTCAAACCGCTTGATAAACTTGTTTATTGTCTTTGTAAGGGCCAGCTCGGGCTGAATTTTCAAAAATCTTGACACGTTGACTATCGCAAACAGAAGATCTCCCAATTCCTCTTCGGTCTTGTCCATATCCCCGCTGCGACAGGCTTCATGAAACTCCTCCATCTCTTCTTTAACCTTCTTCCAGGCATCTTCGGCATTGTCCCAGTCAAAGCCCACTTTTGCAGCCTTCTCCTGCACTTTGTAACTTCTCATTAATGCAGGAAGGTTTGCAGGAACGCTCTTCAGAATATCGGTCTGGGTTTTCGTGCCTTTTTCTTCCTTTTTGATTTTATCCCACAGATTCAGAACATCCGCTGCTGTTTCGGCATGTTCCTTTCCGAATACATGCTGGTGCCTGTGAACCATTTTTCTGCTTATTCCGTCGACCACGTCGTAAATTGTAAACTGCCCGTTTTCCTCGGCAATCGTTGCGTGAAAAATCACCTGAAGCAAAACGTCGCCCAGTTCCTCGCAAAGTTTTTCGGGGCTCTTTAAATCTATTGCTTCAAGGACCTCATAGGTCTCCTCAATAAAATATTCCTTCAGTGATTCATGGGTTTGTTCCCTGTCCCACGGACATCCGTCAGGGCTTCTTAATTTTTTCATTATTTCAACCAAATCTTCAAATCCGTATCTTTCCTTTTTCACGTTATCACTCCTCCCGGCTACCGCTTAAGGTCGCATGGCCCGCAAATCTTCTCTATGCTCCGCGGAACGGCGTCCCTTGAATTTTTCCACGAAGCATCCCTGTTCTTATAATCAAACATCTGGGTGAACCAGTTGACCTCTTCTTTTATTCTGTCAAGATGATTTAATTCCAGAGACATCAGATTCATAACAAATTCGCTGCGCTGCCTGTGGTTCAGATATTTCATTGAGCCTTCCAGAAGCATTTTCAAATGCGGCAGGCAGAAACCCTTCTTTGATTCAAAGCGCTCCCTGAATTCGGGTTCTTTAAAATAAAGATATAAAATCACGTCTGTAAATTTATCCATGTTATAATTTATTTTTTCACATATCGTGCAGCTTTTTTCAAGCTCATTGAGTTTATCTATCATCGAGTGAATAAACGTGTCGGTATGATCTTTCTTCTTTTTAATTCCCCGGACCAGTTTTTCCACAGCCCCGATTCCGGCTTCCTTTTGGATCCCCGGCATCGCCTTCTGGTACATGTCCCGCAATATCCCGTTCTGCTCCATAAGGTGGGTGTCTATTATAAGCCCCAGCGGAAGCCGGTTCTCCTGGGTATTGTACAGTTTTGCGAAATGTCGGTTGCAGAAACCTTTTTTGTTTGTTTCTATCCTTGTATCCGGCTCCATCATCGAAGGTCCGAGGGTATATCTTATCGCATCATCCTCCACTCTCTTTTCCAGAATACACATCGGACATTCGGAATCAACCTCGAACGCTTCGTTTACCGGTATTGTATATATACGTTCCTTCAAAACCATACCACCTTTCAATAATGTTTACAAATCCCGGCATGTATGGACTTTTACGCAGCAAACTGCAAATTATATGTTTTATTTTATCATTTGTTTCGGAAAAAAGATATTCCCGCTTACAGATTATTTATTGTACAAGCCCATTACCGGTGTTATACTCGTATATAAAAAGACCAGTCATTGAACAGGGGTAATTTTATGTACCGTATTATTTCAACAGACAATAATAATCTTACGGTTCGGATAGATGATTTTAATCCCTCCCATACTTTTCTGTGCGGACAATGTTTCCGCTGGAATCAGGAAGACGAAGGGACATGGTCCGGCGTTGCCCTCGGCCGTTTCGTTAGGCTTAAATGGGACGGCGAATTATGCACATTTTTTGACATGACCGAAAAGGAATTCATTGAAAAATGGGTGGATTATTTTGATCTTAATACCGATTACGGAGAAATAAAAAAAATTCTCGCCGGCAAGGATGAACATTTAAGGGAAGCGGTATCCTTCGGCTACGGGATACGCCTTCTGCGCCAGGATCTGTGGGAGGTAATGCTGTCATTTATCATATCCCAGAACAACCAAATACCAAGGATAAAAAAAATAATAGAAACACTGAGCGAGCATTACGGGCAGAAAATTTCCGGCGCAGACAACAGGTACACCTTCCCAGACGCTTTTTCCCTTGCCCGTGCAAACATTGAAGACCTTAAGATATGCCGTCCGGGTTACCGCCTGGGGTATATCATGTCTGCGGCAGAAAAGGTGTCGAAATCGCCTTCGCTTCTTGGGGAACTGAAAAGCATTCCCTCCGCTGAAGCGCGGAAAATACTTCTGTCTTTTACAGGAATAGGAGAAAAGGTTGCCGACTGTATTCTTCTTTACAGCGGGCTTGACAGGAACGCCTTCCCGATTGACAGGTGGGTGAAACGGGTAATGGAAACCCTGTACTTTAAAAAGGAAACCGATGTAAAGACAATCCGCGCCTTTTCACGGGATTATTTCGGAGAACTTTCGGGCATTGCGCAGCAGTATCTTTTTTACTACGCCCGCGAGAACAAAATCGGTTTGTGATGCACGGATTTCGAGTAATGTCGTAATTTGTTGAGAAACTTGTTTTTTGTATGTATAATATTAAAGTATTACGCAAAATTCAAGTACGCAAAGGATTATCGCATGGAACATTTACTTATAGTCAATCCGGTCGCCGGAAAAGGAAAAACCGTTAAAATTATACCTGATATAAAGTCAATAATGGAAAAGCATTCCCTTTCCTATCACATGGAAATTACAAAAGCGCCGAAACATGCAACCGAAATAGCAAGGGAATATGTAAAAAAATACAGGAACCTGAGGGTTTACGCCGTCGGCGGAGACGGGACGCTGAACGAGGTTTTGCAAGGAGTCGTCGGAAGTGACGCCTTGCTTGGCAATATACCGTCGGGAACTGGCAATGATTTTTTAAAGAGTTTCACCGACGAAACCGATCCGCTGGCGATACTTTCAAAGATTATCAAAGCCAGACCCGTGCCGGTGGATTTGTGCAAAATGAACGACCTGTATTTTTTGAATATCGCTTCCGCAGGCTTTGACGCCGATGTGGTCGCAAACACCAGATACCTGAAGCGCCTTCCTCTGATTAAAGGTAAAATTGCCTATATAGGCGGCATTCTTCTGTCGCTTATCAGGCTTAACAATTTCAGCGCAACTTTCTACATTGATAACGAGGAAATATACATGCCCCGCGTTCTTTTGTCAGCCTTCGCCAACGGGAAATACTACGGTGGCGGCATGAAAGCCGTTCCGTCAGCCGTTCCCGATGACGGGCTTATTGACGTCTGCCTTATTGAAGGAATTGGCAGACTGAAAATATTCCTTTTCTTTCCCAGATTTATAAAGGGCAAACATGTTAAAATGAAAGAAGTCAGCGTCAGACGATGCATGTCGTTAAGGATGGTCTGTTCTTCTCCTGTGCATGTAAATGCCGATGGTGAGCTTTTCACGCTTAAGGAAATGAATATTGAAATAATAAAAAAGGGGATTAATTTTCTTCTTCCATGAGACATTCCGCTATTTTCTATTCAAGCTTTGACATTTCGAGAATTTTATCAACAAGCATTTTCACGCACTCTTCCGGCGAGTTACTCTGTGTGTCCAACACCAGATCGGGATTCTCCGGCTCCTCATACGGCGCCGAAATGCCGGTGAATTCCTGAATCTCGCCGTTTAGAGCTTTGCAGTACAATCCTTTTGGATCCCTTTTTATGCAGGTTTCCAAATCTGCCTTCACGTAAACCTCAATAAAATTTTCCTTTCCCTTTTCTCTCGCCATCTGCCGCATTTTAGCCAACGGCGATATAAAAGAAGCAATCACAATCAGCCCTGCATCCTGGAATAATGCGCATACTTCCGAAATCCTGCGTATGTTCTCAAACCTGTCCTTTTCTGAGAATCCAAGATCACTGTTCAGTCCAAACCTTATATTGTCGCCGTCAAGGCGGTAGACCGCCTTTCCCATGCCGTTCAGGATTTTTTCCGTCTCAACGGCAATGGTGGATTTTCCCGAACCTGAAAGTCCGGTTAACCACACAATAAGCCCTTTTTGTCCCAAAACCCTGTACCTGTCTTCCTTTGTAACCTTTCCCTGATGATAAATGATATTACCGCTGTTTTTCATCCTGACCACCTTTTCCGTCGTTTTGATGATTCCATTGCATTTTTCTATACTGTAACGGTGTACACCCCTTTATCTCACGGAAAGTCCTGTTAAAAGTTGAAATGCTGTTAAATCCGCAGTTAAAGGCAATATCCGAAATGCTTTCCTTATTCAGAATAATACTTTCGGAGGCGTGCTTAATACGTATTATATTCAGGTACTGCCGGAACGGGACTCCCAAAACCCTTTTGAAAAGCCGTGAAAGATAATGCTCACTGAACCCGAACTTTTCAGCCGTGTCGGACAGGGTTATCTGCTCCATATAGTTATTTTCCATATATTCCACAACCTGTCCTATTCTGTAGAGCAAATCCTTCCTTCCCTCACTTTTAAGCTCCATCGCTCCGTTCGAGCCTTTCACTATTACGGCTAAAATTTCGTATATTTTTGAAAGTATTGAGAACCTTGAACCTAAAACAATATTTGACGCCTCTTTAAGCATTTCCTCTATCAGCCTGTATACCTGTGAGTGAAGTTCGGTGTTGACGTCCTTTTTTATCAGAATGGTTTTTGATATATAGGGATATTCTTCATGAAATATGTTGCCGTTATTCAGCTGGTTAAGGTCGAAAATAATAAATATCCGCTCACTGCCGGGGGACAGGGGATAGCCGTGAATATCCCCGCCTGAAATATAAACTATATCGCCTTCCTCTAACGTATACAGACGGTTATTAATAACAATACCCGAGCTCTTTTTCGCCGCAACGGCGATTTCAATGGCATTATGCCAGTGGGACGGGTATGTGAACTTTTTGTCCCTGTTATATATAACCCTTACCGGAAACGGCTCAGGAAACATATCCATTTCCACAAGATTTTCTATATGCATAAATATCCCCTCTCTCATTCTAAATTAAAAAGAGAGAGGGGACAAGATGTTGCATGGCAATTACTGCACGCGCAGCACGGCTTTCAGCGGCGCTTTTCCCATAAGCCTGACGCTTCTTGCATCCGGCTGCGAGCCGCCGACATAAATTTCAAACTCACCCGGCTCGATAACGCTTTTTCCCTCATCGGTAACAACAGCCAGCTGTTCAGGCCGTATTTCAAAAGTAATTTCAGCAGTTTCACCGCTTTCAAGCCTTACTCTCTTCATTCCCGAAAGCTGCCAGTTGGGAACTCTCCAGCTTGCTTCCAAATCCTTGATGTAAACCTGGACCACTTCTTCACCGGCCATTTTCCCGGTATTCGTTACCTTTACCGAAACGTTAAAGCCTTCCCCTGCCCTGATTGTATCCTTCGACAGCTTCAGATCGCTGTAGTCAAACGTCGTATAGCTCAAACCAAATCCAAACGGGTACAGCGCTTCATTCTTCATAAACCTGTAGGTTCTGTTTTCCATTGAGTAATCTGTAAAGTCGGGAAGTTCTTCGGTGGTACGATAGAATGTAACCGGCAGCTTCCCTGACGGGTTGGTTTCACCGAACAGTACCGAGGCAATTGCCCTTCCTCCCAGCGCCCCCGGATACCATGCGTTCAGTATTGCCGGGATATGCTCATCGGCCCACGTTACTGCCAGAGCACTTCCTGTAAGCAGTACAAGAACAATCGGCTTACCGGTGGCGTAAACAGCCTCCAGCAGTTCCTGCTGCTGCCCCGGAAGGTTAAGATCAGGCTTGTCGCCCGAACCGTATATATTACTTTCATGCATTTCTTCGCCTTCAATGGTTGAATCAAGGCCAAGGCACATGATAACCACGTCGGCGTGTTCGGCACAGGTAACTGCCTCCGCGATTCTGTCCCCGGGTTCGCCGAGGTTCTCAACTCTGTCCTTGTATAAATGACAGCCGACTGAATAGTAAATCCTTACATCGTCCCCTGCCATTTCCCTGATTCCGTCAAGAACGGTTACATATTCCGACGCCGTTCCTTCGTAGTTTCCAATCAGAGCCTGGCGGCTGTCGGCATTCGGGCCTATAACGGCGATGGACCTGATTTTCTTCCTGTCAAGCGGCAACAGGCCGTCATTCTTTAGCAGGACAATGGATTTTTTCGCCACGTCCAGCGCGAGCTCTCTGTGTTCCTTGCAATCGACGAAGTCGTACGAAATCGATGCATAAGGCACCTGATCTTCAGGATCGAACATTCCCAGTTTCATTCTTGTAATCATAAGCCTTGTTACGGCTCTGTCTATCTCCTCTTCAGTGATCAAGCCTTCCTTAAGGGCTATTAACAGGTTTCCGAACATGTTTCCGCAGTTCAGATCGCAGCCATTGCGTACTGCAAGGGCGGCTGATTCGGGAGCTGTTGCCGTAACATGATGGTGCATATGGAAATCGCGTATTGCCCAGCAGTCGGATACCACATGTCCCTTAAATCCCCATTCCCCTCTGAGAATATCGGAAAGAAGGGTCTTACTGCCGCAGCAGGGTTCACCGTTTGTACGGTTATACGCTCCCATCACCGATTCAACTTTTGCTTCCTGAACCAAAGCCTTAAAAGCCGGCAGATAGGTCTCATACAGATCCTTTTTGGACACTACGGCATTAAATTCATGCCTTAAGGATTCGGGACCACTGTGAACGGCAAAATGTTTTGCACATGCCGCAGCCTTAAGGTATTTCGGATGGTTTCCCTGCAGGCCTTTTACAAAGGCAACACCGAGCCTTGCCGTGAGGTAAGGATCCTCCCCGTAGGTTTCCTGGCCGCGTCCCCATCTTGGATCCCTGAATATGTTGATATTAGGGGACCAGAATGTTAAACCCTTATATATCCCGCGATCGCCTTTTTTACTGCTTGCATGGTATTTTGCCCTGCCCTCTGTTGAAATAACATCCGCCACTTTATAAATAAGCTCTTCGTCAAACGTAGCCGCCATTCCGATAGCCTGCGGGAACATGGTCGCCGTTCCGGCCCGCGCCACACCGTGAAGTGCTTCGTTCCACCAGTTATATGCAGGAATTCCGAGCCTTTCGATTGCAGGTGAATTGTAAAGCATCTGAGATACCTTTTCCTCAATGGTCATCCTTGACACAAGATCTTTTGCGCGTTCTTCAAACGAATAACTCGGATCCAGATAAACAGGTTTGTTTTCCATCACTTACCCTCCCTGTGCACGATTTAAAACCGTCTTTTTTATCATCTCCATTCTACCCGAATGCCATGTGCGAATACTAATCATCATTTGTCATAAACTGCTCATATCTTGTCCAGAAAGAGCCGGAATGTCATTCCTCCCGCAAAGCCTTCCTAAATATCCGATGCAGGTTTACTTTATAATCACCATTACCACTTTCCCGCCGTATGACAAGGGTTTGTCCAGATACAGGGAGACCGACTTGGTATTTTCATCGGTGATTTTGTCCGTTCCTACTCTCTTGTACGTGCCGTCTGTTCTTAATTGATATACCGCAAAATCCCTGTGATATTTGTATGTGGTGTCGTTTATACGTATTCTGGACGTATCCGAGGCCTGGACTTCGTCAGAAGTTACATAGGGTTCCTTTATGTCCTCAACGGACAGAATTGCCCGACATTCTGAGTTTTAAAACAGCGCCTTTTATAATGCCCGATATGGGTTCTCCGGTTTCATAAGTGTATTCCTCGCCCTTCACCAGCATTGTAATTGTCTGGGTTACCGTCTTGATTTCACCGCTTTTTTTATACTCGGTCCTGTAATCGGTAACAAGGCCGTAATAAATTCCCTCGTCCAGAATATTATCAAAATACAAAACATCTATATCCATAAAATCACCGGTTGTGTGAATGTATTTAAGTTTCGAAGCCTCAATTTTGCCTGAAGGCAAATCCGACCATTTGAGAATTTCCGCGTCACTGTTTCTTCCGTAAACATTATTAATCATATTGAATATCACCACGTTGTCCGCCACATACAGATTGTCAATCTTTCGTTCATCCTTGAATATTTCATGAGTTTTCCTGGGGAGATATTCAACCGCTGTCAATGAAACAGTGTCATAGTCTTCCCCTGTTTCTATAATGCTGTAAGTGGCGAGATCACCTTTCAGGGCCGACATATCCTTTTTGGCGAGATAAGTTTTTATACTGCCGTCTGTATGAAGAAGTGTGACAAAGTATAATTTTTCCCCGTAATTCTCAATTTCCTGGGATTTTTCGGTGTAGGCGTTCAAAACGAGTACATAATTGTCATTTTCGCCTGTTCCGCTCAGAACGGCATCCACAACCTTATTATCCTTTCCAAGAAAGAGAGTTACGGTCTGGCCCACCTCGATCGTACCCGATTTATTTATTTTCTCAACAGGGAATGACGAATCCAGCTGATAAGATACCCCGCCCAGTTCAATTGACTCAGGGGCCATCAAATTCGGTGATATGTTCGTTATCTCCCCCGACACCTCATTGTCATACACAACCACATAACCGTTGTTACCCCAAATATCAGTAATTTCATACACCACGTCATTTACTTCCAGTTGGGAGGGATTTATTTTCTTACCGTTTCTGTCAATAAACTTTCCGAAATAAAGCCTTTCAAGGGCATCACCTGTCATTGAAGCAGTTATTATTTTCGGTGCCGAGTAGACGGGATCAAAAACCACCCCGTAAATTTCACTCCCGTTTCTTGATGCGATTATAACCGATGAATTTGTTTTCAGAACACCCAAAACCTCACTTGCTTCAATCGTCTTGCCGTTATAATAGTAAGATATGTTTCCGTTCAGCCTGACTTTTTTCTGGTTATTCAGAACAACTGCATCCGCTGACACCTCTTTTACGGAATATTTTTCATAACTCAAAGTTTGCCCGGCCATGGCGGTAATTATATTATCTTCTGTACGTACTGTATAGCGATATCCCAATTCAGGCATGAATATTCCGTCATCAAGGTAGAAAACTCCGTTATCGGTTTCAATCCTTTTTTGATCCATCGAAGAATCGACTGTCGCGGTTTTCAAAACAATCACTTCTTTAAAATTCGGCGTTGTATCGATAAAATACTCCGAGCCGTTTTTCATCCTGGTTTTAAACAGTCTGTCGACTATTACCGCCAGTTCCTTCACGGTTACACCGTCCTGCGGTTTATATGTTATTCCGTCCAACACATTCAGATTTTCCAATAAACTGAGGCAGTTATACGGCCAGTATCCTGTCAGATCTTCGTCGGAATATCCCAGCAGTTTTACCAGAGTCGTGGCGATTTGAGCATACGTTACCGAATCATTGGGATGAAACAGTCCGTCAGGCATTGCAGTTATATATCCCATTTCGACAGCCGCGCGAATATAACCGTTTACTTCCCCTTTCGGCACATGCCGCCGTTGTGGTCAGGGTAAACAATCCATCGTCAAATTTAAGCAAGATTGTTTTCTATACAAGGATGGACAAAATTGCGGAACTCCAGCGGACAATGAATCTCATCCTGCTGATTGTTTTGTTTGTAGCCGCGTTAATTGCCACGCTGTTTTCGTCATACCTTTCCAAAAAAATTTCAACGCCTTTGTCCAAGCTCTGCGCCCATATCCGAAACATATCCGAAAGAAAGTTTAACCGTATACAAATTCCGGCTGACGACGAAATTCTGGAACTTGTCGACAATATTAACATAATGGTTGAAAAACTTGAATCTTACGATTTGGCCCAGAAAACTTTCCTGCAGAACGTCTCCCACGAACTGCGGACCCCGATAATGTCAATACGCAGTTACGCCGAAGGCATTGAGTACGGTGTCGTTGAAACCGATGAGGCAGTGAAAGTCATCCTTGACGAGACTCAGCGACTGACCAGGCTTGTCGAAAACCTGCTATATCTTTCAAGGCTGGATTCCATCGAGGAACCATACAATTTTGAAGTACTTGACTTTCATGAACTGTTACATTATGTTGCCATGCGGATGAAAGGAATTGCCCAGCAATCAGGAAAGGAAATCTGCACAAAAATAGAACCGGAATCGGTCAGGCTTTCGGGAGACGAGGAAAAACTCTCCCGTGCGATTACAAATATACTGGACAACGGTATACGGTATGCCAGGCATAAGATTGAAATAAATTCCCGAATCACCGGTGAGAATAACATCGAGCTTATAATCTCCGACGACGGACCGGGGTTTGACACCGAAGATCTAAAAAACGTATTTACAAGGTTTTACAAAGGAAAAAGGGGACATTTCGGCCTTGGGCTCTCAATAGCAAAAAGCATTATTGAAAAGCACAGCGGTACAATAACAGCAGGAAACACAGGTGAAGGCGCATTTATAAAAATAACACTGCCCGTGGCTGAATGAATGCTATGTTATTTTACCGAAAACATTGAATAATAATTGCAACTGCAGTACTTAAGATCAAAACCATGTTCATGACTGCGAAATTTTTAACCGACAAGGAAAATGTGTCCTTTTTTGTCTGCAGTTCAATGAACCTGTGAATGTTCTTCCGGACCGGAATGAAAGTTGCAAAAACCAACAGCGAAGTAGCGGGAATAAGGCCTGCAACGGCCGAAATCAAAATCTCGGCGAATGCGGCATAATACAGTATTTTAAACAAAATTAACGCCTTTTCCCTGCCAATGTGAACCGGAAGAGTGTATCTCCGGTTTTCCAAATCGTCCTCTATATCACATATATTATTGGCCAGCATGATGTTGGCTATTCCCGTAACCGCAGGCACCGAAATGAGAAAAATCCTCACTATTTCGGGTATATTGGCCTTCAGTTCCAGGATTCCCCGTTGCATTGAAAGGGCAGCTATCCGCTCATCCGCCACGTGGATATAAACCGCAAGAAAAGGTATTATAAAACCCATGAAAAAACCTGAGAACACTTCGCCCAGCGGCATTCTTGAAATGGGCACCGGACCTGCGGTATACAGAACTCCCACCGCAAAGGACATCATTCCCAAAATCAAAACAATTGCATTTGAATTAAGATAAAGCACAAATCCCGCAATAACGGCTATAAGCCCAAGAACCACTATAACTGCAACCGCCTCGGCTTCCTTTATATTATCCCTGACAATGGCATTGTGCTTTTCAAAACCATATCCCGTCTTTTTCCTCGCCTTTTTATAATCAAAGTAATTATTAATTGCCGTTGTCGTCATGTCGAAGGAGAGAAGTGAAACAAGCATCAGAACGAAATTTTTCAGACTGAAAGTGCCGAATCTGTAAAAAGCATATGCCGTACCCAATGCAAAAGGAATCATACTCGCAGTTTTCGTTTGGATTTCCACGTATTTCAGAAAACTTTTCACCTTCATACCCGATCTTGCCCTGCTTGAGATTTTTTTAATTATTATATCCGTCCATTTAAGGAAATTCAAGGCAGACACAATAAAAATCCCCTCCTTTCAGGTCTTATAAAGTTGAAAATAATAAGATATAGGTATATAATCTACTAAATAAATAACCCAGACAGACCAATAATAATTCTGTATACTGTTACCGCAGAACCGGGAGGATTTTTATGAAAATCATAATAATCGGCGACGGTAAAGTGGGATACAGCCTCGCCGAACAGTTGTCAAAAGAAGACAATGACGTCATTGTAATTGACAAGGACCCCGATGCTCTAAGAAGGGCAAATGAGAATCTGGACGTTTTATGCATAAGGGGCAATGGGGTAAGCACCAAAGTGCTGTTTGAGGCGGGGATTGACGAAGCCGACGTTTTAATAGCCGCCACAGCCAGCGATGAGATGAACATGGTCTGCTGCCTTACGGGTAAAAAACTCGGCGCCGCCCATACGGTGGCACGTATCAGGGATCCCGAATATGCGGACGAATTGTCCCTTATTAAAAACGAGCTGGGCCTTGACATGGTTATAAACCCTGAACGCGCCGCCGCCCGTGAAATATCCAGAATTCTTCGTTTCCCGGAGGCCGTAAACATAGAAACTTTCGCCAAAGGGCAGGTTGAAATGGTTGAAATAAAAATTACCGATAATATGCCCATTTCAGGAATGAAAATCAGGGACATATCCGACTTTGTTTCATCTTCCATTCTGATAGGCGCTGTTCTGAGGGAAGACGAAGCAATTATCCCCAAAGGGGATTTTCAGATTAAAACCGGCGATATTGCTTACATTGTCGGGAAACCTGCAAGTATAACCAAATTCTGCAGGAAAATAGGCCTTTACGCCCAAAAGATTAAAAATGTAATGATTGTCGGCGGCGGAAGGATTGCCTATTACCTGGCAAAGTTTCTTGAAGAATCGGGTATGAGGATAAAAATCATCGAGTCCAGTCATGAAAGATGCCTTACTCTTTCGGAGCTTCTGCCTGAAGCACTGATTATTCATGGCGACGGTTCGGATGAATCACTGCTGTATTCCGAAAACCTTCAGGAAATGGGAGCCTTTGTATCCCTGACCGGCCATGACGAGGATAATCTGATGCTGGCACTCCTTGCAAAACAGGCAGGTGTACCGAAAGTTATAGCAAAAATAAGCAGAAACAACTATGTCAACCTGATAAAAAGCCTTGGAATAGACAGTATTGTAAACCCCGGCCAGATAACCACAAACCTCATTCTGATGTTTGTCCGCGGCTTAAAAAATGCCCTTGGCAATCCCATAAAATCACTGTACAGGATAGTAAACAATCAGGCAGAGGCACTGGAGTTTACAATAAACGAACCGGCCAAATTTTTAGGCATACCGCTGAAACATCTTAAAATTTCGAAAGACATTCTTGTCGCCGTCATCGTAAGGAAAAATGAGATAATAATACCACATGGGAACGATTCCATAAAACGGGGCGACAGCGTAATACTTATCGCGAAAAACAGACAGATCTTTGACCTTAACGAAATTATTTCAACGGAGGGATCTGTTGATTGAATATCAGAATGATTTTAAGAATTGTCGGCATTGTACTGCTGATTGAAGGAACCGGCATGGTGCCGTCTTTTATCGTCAGCCTTATATACGCACAGGGTGATGCCATTGCGTTTCTTATTTCAATACTGATAACCGCCGCCTCGGGCTTTTTACTGTACAGAATACCCGTGCGGAACGGTAAATTTTACGCCAGAGACGGTTTTGCCGCAGTCGCCCTCGGCTGGACAGCGATATCCCTTTTCGGGTCAATGCCGTTTGTTATAAGCGGAGCCATTCCTTCTTTTATTGATGCATTTTTTGAAACGGTTTCGGGTTTCACAACCACCGGTTCGTCGATATTAAAAGACATTGAAAGCCTGCCGAAGGGAATACTTTTCTGGCGCAGTTTTACCAATTTTATGGGCGGAATGGGAGTACTCGTATTTACATTAGCGGTTATACCATCAATAGCCCCGGGTTCCATTCATATAATGAACGCCGAATCCACAGGACCAAGTAAGGAAAAACTTGTACCGAAACTTAAGGAAACCGTCAGGATTTTATATACGATTTACGTGGTAATGGCTACCTGTCAGATAATTCTGCTGCTGATTGCCGGAATTCCGCTGTATGACTCGCTGGTACACGCATTCGCGTCAGCCGGCACCGGAGGATTTTCAAACAGGAATTTGAGCGTCGGAGCCTATGGAAATGTATACGCCGAAGTAATTATAACCGTTTTTACAATACTGTTCGGAGTTAATTTCGGTTTGTATTACCGCCTGATAAACGGCGATATACGTGGATTCTTCAAAGATGAGGAGTTTCGTTTCTATATTGGAACAATCCTTGTCTCGATAACACTGATCACCATTGACCTCTATACCCACCGATTTTTCACCCTCGGTCAGAGTTTAAGACATTCCTCCTTCCAGGTGGGAACCATTATCACGACAACGGGATTTTCAACAACCGATTTTAATCTCTGGCCGACATTCAGTAAAATCATTCTGGTTATGCTCATGTTATTCGGTGCCTGTGCAGGTTCGACGGGTGGCGGTATCAAATGCATACGAATACTTTTACTGCTAAAAACTGCAAGACGTGAAATTGCGAGAATTATCCACCCTCGGGCGGTTCATACCGTTAAGGTGAGTAACAGAGTAATTGATGAAAATACCGTGAATAAAACATTGTCCTATTTCTTCATTTACATGTCGTTGTTTTTCATTTCAGTACTGCTGATATCCTTAGACGGCAAAGATTTGGTCACATCGGCAACAGCGGTTTTGGCAACACTTTCCAATATAGGCCCCGGCTTTGAAGCTGTCGGACCGACGGGCAACTTTTCTGACTTTTCGGCATTCAGCAAACTTGTTTTCAGTTTCGACATGCTGGCGGGAAGGCTGGAATTCTATCCGATCTTTGTCTTAATTTCACCCGAAGCGTGGAAAAGAGGAAATATTTAATTAATCAAACAGGCGGCAGTTACGCCGCCTGGAATAAACCGACAAAAACCGGCAACAGCATATTAAAAACCGTTTTTTACAGGTATTATAATCTCTGCGGCCTGCAGCCCCTCCGCAGCTGCTTTTACCTTTACGCTTCCTTCGGTCCTTCCTGCTTCGATATAAATCAGAAGTTTGCCGTTATGGGTTTTTCTGTACCGTTCCGAATACGGCGTTGTATCCCGGAGATCTCCGTTCTCAAGCCCCAAAAGCCTGCCTTCTCCTTCAACTGTTACATAAATTTCCTTTTCGGCCGTGCATACCCGATTGCCTTCTTCGTCCGTGATTTCGGCAATAACATGGGTGATATCCCTTCCGTCGGCATTTAAAAATTCATCGGTGCACTCCAGCCTTATAAACGAAGGCTCACCCGTAGTTTTCAGAACATACTGCCGAACTTCTTCCCCGGCGTCATTAAACCCTGCCGCTTTTAACTCACCTTTTTCAAAAGGAACAAGCCATGTTATATATCCGTCAGCGTAATCTGCTAACTTTTTCCTGCCGTATGATTTTCCGTTAAGAAACAGTTCAGCTTCGGCACAGTTGGTAAAGCACACAACCTGAACCATTTCGCCGTCGGAATAGTTCCACAGCGGTTTTAATTTTTTGTAATCTCTGTGGATATTTTCCACCTTCCCGGCACTTGACACGGTAAAAAGCCTTATAACCGGTTTATCGGACCACAAGCTCTGGCGGAAATAATAAAGGGGTTTTTCAAAGCCCGCAACATCCAAAAGTCCGGCTTCTGAACCATGACACGGCCATCCCTGTGTTTCACCCAGAAAATCAATGCCCGTCCAGAGAAACTGACCGGATATGAATTCATTTTCAACGACTGCCTTCCATTCTTCCAGCCCCTTTGTATTCTCGGTACCCAGTATTATCTTTTCAGGGTATTTTCTGTGATCTTCCCGATACAGATGTTCTTTATAGTTATAACCCACAACATCCAGGCAGTCGGCAAGCCCTGTAAGGTTTGACAGCTCTGGAAATGCCAGGGCTGCGGTTACAGGCCTCGTTTTATCAAATTTCTTCACAATTGATACAAGTTTTTTCGCTATTTTAACAAGATGCTCCGCATTCGGCTTGTTGGGATCATAAAGCCTTTCGCTAACCGGCTTGTTTTGATCGTTGTTTCCCGTCACCATCTTAAACATTGGATGGCAATAAGGGTCGTTCGGATAATCAATTTCGTTTCCTATACTCCACAATATTACCGACGGATGGTTTCTGTCCCGCAAAATCATCTGAGTTAAATCTGCCTCGTGCCAGACGGGGAAATCCTCGTAATATCCGTAATGAGCGGGCGGATATACATTATGTCCTTTTACCCACTTATTCTTAACCCCTTCCCATTCGTCAAACGCTTCATCTATCACCAGAAATCCCAACTCGTCGCACAAATCGTACAGTTCGGGCATATGCGGATTATGGCTCATACGGATTGCATTACATCCCATTTCTTTAAGCGCTTTGAGCCTTCTTTCCCACACCTTTTTCCTTACCGCGGCACCGAGGCACCCTGCATCATGATGCACACATACACCTTTCAGCTTCATGTTTTTCCCGTTCAGGAAAAAACCATTGTCAGGGCTGAAGTAAAAGGTCCTGATTCCCGTTCTTGTTTCAACCCGGTCAACAACCTTTCCGTCCTTTTTTATTTCGGTAACCAAAGTATAAAGGAAAGGATTTTCGGTGGACCACAGTTTCGGTGAGTACACCTTTATTTCCTGCTGATCACAGATTTCTCCTTCCGCATCAACGGGAACCTGTTTTTCAGACGACGCAACGGGGTAGTTTCCCGCATACAGCGTATGCCGTACCGATATATCCGCCCGCTCGCCGGTGGCGTTTTTCACGGTTGTTTGTATTTCAATCACCGCTGCGTCGTAATCTGCATTTTTTGTTGATACAAACACACCGTTTACGGGGATTAGTATGTGGTTTTTGAGAACCAGTGTCACCTTCCTGTAAATGCCCGAACCGGTATACCATCTTGAATCGGCTGCATACCTGTGATCAACCTTCACGGTTAATACATTGGGTGTATCGCCAAAACAGACAAAATCGGTTATGTCATATATAAACTGCGTGTAACCGTTGGGTCTTTTTCCAAGATAGTAGCTGTTGCACCAAACCATGCTGTTGTTATACACTCCGTCAAAAACCACATACACCCGCATACCCCTGCATTCTTCAGGAAGGTAAAAAGTTTTTCTGTAAAAACCCGTACCAGCGGGCAAATACCCCGTCCCACTGGAATGCGCTGTTGAAAATTCATGTTCCACAGCCCAGTCATGGGGTATGTTCACGGTACGCCATGAACTGTCGTCAAAACCTTTATACCAGGCATCCTGTTCTTCGCCTTCCCTGAATTTCCAGTCGAGGCACAAATCAATTGTGTGATGCAAAATTTCTCTATTCATAACCCACCTGATCCTTTTACAGGGTTCAGGCCGTTCTTTAACGGCCCGAACCTGTGTTTTATTTTTATTTTTAAATTTTTGGTTTGCCATGCAGTCAGTCACTCGGATTAATCCAAAGAATTCTTGAATTCGGTAAGCTGGCGCTGGACTTCCTCAAGTACCTTGTCATAGCCGGCCAGTTTAAGCTCCCTTCTGAAAGCCTCAACCGCAGCCGCCGGATCGCCTGCCTTGCCCACACAGATGGCAGGGAGGTACCTGTTGATTACATCGCTTAATGCCGCCAGTTCACTTTCCACCGAAGATTTGTCAAATACAAAACGACCGTATCTGTAAGGTTTTGCATAACTTTCGAAATTATCATATATTTCTTTCCAGTTGTCTATAATGGTTGCGCTCGGATACTTCAGCTCAAATTTGTCCATACGTCCGCCCCAGAAATTGGATGAAAAGCTGTGCTGTTCAGTGTTATACCCTTCTGGCAGATCCCTTTGCCCCTTTTCGTTTATAATGTACTGTACGCCTTCTATACCCCAGTTGAAAAGCCTGTACATGGTTTCATCATTGCGAATTAAATCATATACCATAAGCGCCCTTTCAGGATTTTGGCATCTTGCGCCTACTGCTGTCGCTCCGTGGGTAATCGACATTTTCGTCAGGTTCTTGCTTTCTTCGCTCCACGGGAAGAACTGCAGATCTGCACCAGGTATCTCTCTTTCCAGTTCCTTATATGCATATACGTATGTCTGGGTATGATGCTGGCGCGTTCCGGTAAGCCCGGCCTTAAACTGAGTCCAGGTATCGGCGGTATTGTTGAGTACGTCATCTCTCCAGTAACCCGCGTCCGCCCATTCCTTCATTTCGGTTGCAAAATCAAGAAGCATGTCATAACCGTTATCAAGAGGGAAATAACGGGATACTACAACCCACCACTCGTCATCGGACTTTCCATAGGCAAGCCCGTCGGGTACCGGATCTATGCATATCAGTGATGATTTTGAGATCGTCCAGCCGTCATACATCTCTTTCATGTTTGAGGCACCTGATATGTCATAGGGAATAACGCCCTTATCACCGTAAAGATCCTTAACTCCCTGCAGATAAACCTGGAATTCATCCCAGGATTTTATCGGCTGGGTAATACCTATTTCCCTTGCCCAATCGCCCCTGTACATAAAACCATGGTTAATCCATTGACTATACATATCTTCAGGAATGGCTATAATATCGCCCTTGAAGGTAACTTCAGCCCAGTGATCCTCCGGAATTGATTCCCAGGTAATCGGAGCATATACCGGTAACAGATCATTCAGTGCCAAAAAAGCTCCCCTTTGCGCATTAGGCCACATTTCAAGCCAGTCGGAAGCAGTATTGATAAGGTCAAGGTTTTCGCCTGAGGCAAGTAACAGGTTATACTTAGTGAGATAATCTGTCCATCCTACATATTCGATTTCAAGAGCACAATTCAGTTTGTCTTTCAGGTATTTGTCCCATTCGGCCTTTACAGCTTCATACTGGCCGTTCGTAGGTTTATCTCCCAGAGACAGGTGGGTTATCGTAACAAACTTTGAAATATCAATTTCCTTGCCACCCCAAGTCACAGTCTTAGAAGTGTTACTGTTTTTATTGTCATTACCGTCATTTCCGGAAGTTGTCTTACCGCACGCTGTAACCGAAATTGCCATTACAACAGCGAAAAAAAGTGCAAAAAGCCTTATGAGACTTTTTTTCCTTTTTTCCATAAAAAGTCCCCCTTTTTTAAAGAATTTTTTAATTTTATTTCAGATAACCTAAAGGTTATTTGAAATTCTAACCCTTAACTGCACCGATGGTAATGCCCTGTATAAAATACTTCTGAACGAACGGGTATGCAAATATAATAGGGCCTGTGGCAATTACAGCCGTCGCCATTTTCATTGATTCCATGGGAATATCAACCACCGGAATATTGGAAGCTGCGGCTGAATCCCTGATATACTTTGCTTCATTTACAGTGTTGTACAAAAACAGCTGCAGTGGTTTGTAAATCACTTTACTCGAGAGGAAAAGCATTGAATTATACCATTCGTTCCAGTATGAAAGAGCGAGAAACAGGCCGACAGTCGCCAGGGCTGGTTTGGCAGTAGGAAGAATTATCTTCAGGAATATGTAAAAATCACCTGCACCGTCAATGGTAGCTGATTCAGTTATGGAATGAGGAACGGATTTTAAAAAGTTTTTCATAAGGATTATCAGCCACGGTGACATCATAAGAGGCAGAAGCACCGCCAGATAACTGTCCTTGAGTTTCAAAACCTGTGTCACCAGCAGGTAAAATGGAATTAATCCGCCTGAAAAGAGTGTTGTAAAGTATATGTAAAAGGATATTGCGTTTCTTAACGGAAAATCAGGCCTTTGCAGCGCATAACCCGTCATGGCTATAATAAACAGCCCTATAGCAGTTCCGACAACTGTCATTCCAACAGTCACCGCATAGGAACCCAAAATCTGCTTCGGATTCTGGAATATCAATCTGTATGCATTGACACTCAAAGCCCTCGGTATAAGCGAAAAACCGTATAATGTGATGCTTTTTTCTTCTGTAAAAGAAGCGGAAATTATGAGCAGAAACGGAAGCAAGCATAATATTGTCATGATTCCGGTAATAATAACCCCTGTAGCCTGGACAACCTTCTGGGATTTGTCTACAACTTTATGAGCCCCCTGATATTTCCGCGCATCAATACCCGCTAAAATATCGGAATTTATGTTGTTCTGCATTATGCATCCTCCTAAAACAATGAATATTCGGGGTCAATCTTCTTTACTATTGTGTTAACGGTCATCACAAGAATGAACCCGAACAGAGACTGATACAACCCAACGGCACTTCCCATCGAAAAGTTAAAATTAACGTTCAGTGATCTGAACACAAAGGTTTCTATTATGTCGGTTGTCTCAAAAAGTGCCATGTTGTTTGCCCCGGTAAGGTTGTAAAACAGTCCGAAATTCCCCTTCATTATTCCGCCCAGTGCAAAAAGCAGAAGAATCACGAAGGTGGGTTTCAGGCACGGAAGAATTATGTAACGTATACGCTGAAAAGCATTTGCACCATCGATCTCACTGGCCTCCAACATCTCTGAGTCTATCCCCATTATCGCCGCGAAGTATACAATGGAACCATATCCGGTGTTCTGCCAGAGATAAGCAAGAACTATAATGAATGGCCATATTTCCGGTATTGAATAAAAATTGATGGTATTTCGCCCTGCCTGTTTTAGAAGTGAATTTATAAAACCTGTCTGCACATTCAGTAAATTGTACGCAAAAACGCCTATAACCACCGACGAAATAAAGTACGGCAAGAACATAATGCTCTGAGATATTTTCTTGTATATACTGAGTCTTCTCCCCACCATTTCATTAAACAGAATGGCAACAGTGACCTGCAGTATGTTTCCGGTAATGATAAACGCCAAATTATAAAGTATGGTGTTTCTCGTCAAAGTCCATAATTGTCCGGATAACACCAGAAATCTGAAATTATCAAGCCCTACGAACGGACTTCGGAAAATTCCGTCTTTGTAGTTATAACGTACAAAAGCAAGCCACACACCGGGCAGCGGAAGATAGGAAAATACAAAGAAGTAAACTATCGCAGGTATACACATGAAGAGGAGAGTACGCTTTTTAATTATTCTTTTAATTTTTCCCTTCATAATAACCCTCAAAAAGTTTATTGTAACCGGTTACATTGTTATTATAAAATTATTTATGCAATATGTCAATATTAAATATAAAAAATTTAAAAATAATTAGAGTATATAAACAAATTTTAACTGAAAAACAGTAATATAAAACGGGTAACCTGGATGTAACCGATTACCCGTTTTATACTACCATTTTCTCGGAACTGAGCAGGACTCTCTTTCAACAAGGTCCATTTTCAGACTGATATTTGTAATACCTTTCATAGGCTTATCATTAATCATGTTATTCAGAAAATCCACAGCCATGGATCCAAGTTCCATATACGGGTGAGACAATGTAGTAAGCTTTGGCATTGTTATCATTGAAATGGAACTATTGTCAAAACCCAAAACCGAAAAATCCTCAGGCACCTTATATCCCTCAGAAATACAGGTATTTATCACACCTGCCGCTACTTCGTCGTTAATGGATATTATGGCGGTGGGCAGTTCTTTTTCTTTCAAAAGTTTCAGCATTGCCTCCACGCCGCCCTGATATGTATAGCTGCTTAATTTAATCCATTCATCCTTCATAGTAAAATCATACAAATCTTTGGCCTTTTCCAGCGCATTCAGCTTAATATCGGTGGACATAATACCCCGAATGCCACCGAGGAAACCGATTTTTTTGTGCCCCAAACCGGTTAAATAGTCAACTGCCTGAAACATCGCCTCATATTCATCGGAACTCACTGATGCACAGTTATCGTAATAATTGTCCAGTTTTCCGTTTATTATCACAACGGGCGTGGGATAAATTACGTTTTTAAGCAATTTAACATACTGAACATTGGTTACCGTTTCGTTGACACGGCCTCCAAGAAGTATCAGTCCGTCCACCTGTTTTTCACTCAGTCTCATAGTGTAAAAGTCCTGTAAAGCGTTATCACTCATTGTATTGCACAGAAAAACCGTCTGGCCGTATTCTATCGCCGCCTTCTCTATTTCCAGAAAAACCTTAGCGAAAAAGTGGTTGGTTATTTCAGGAAGTATCACTCCTATGGATTTTGTTCGCTGGGTATACAACCCCCTGGCCAGCTCATTGGGTCTGTAATTGTATTTTTCTATAACGCTCTGCACCAGCTTACGCGTTTCTTCCCTGACCGCTCCGCTGTTGTTTATCACCCGTGAAACCGTTGCAACCGAGACGTTACATTCCCTGGCTATATCTCTTATTGAAACTTTTGTCTTTTTCATATAAATCCTCTTGCCCCGCTCTTTTGAATATTATACAGTTACATATTGTCTGAATTTTTATAAATTCGTATGAAACAATAATTACCAGAATTATAATTGTAACGCGTTACATCCTTAATTATAGTACGTTTTTTAAAAATCCCTGTCAAGTGTTATTTCTTCCTGTATCCTGTAAAATGGACCTTTGCCACCAAATCGGCGTTTCCGTCGTTCACTTCCACATCATAATGGCATATTTTCCTGCCTGCCTTCAGTTCCCTTGCCACAGCTGTAAGACGTGACCCCTCCGGGGATTTTAAATATGATATGTTTGCGTTAACCCCCACGGTAACAATTCCGTTATTATTTGAAGCTGCTGCAAATGCGAAATCTGCCAGCGTAAAAATAGCTTGAACGATGTTCAGACCGTTCATGTGATTGTCGGTAATTTCCATTTCTACCACGGCATATCCAGGCTCAGCTTTCACAATTTCAGCTCCGATGTATTTCGCAAATCTGTCGTTACATACAGTATGCATTATATTTGAATCCATAAAATCCTTCCCCTCGCATATAAAATTCATATCATGCGTAAAACTTCAACAAAACCCGTTATAAGCCTAAATATAGCACAATACCGGCTACAAAACCATTGGTCAGGAAACAAATTTCCCATGTTAGCGAATAAAATATCCCTTTATGCCGCATTATTGTGTTAATATATAATAAAATAACACTACCATTTCCGGGAGGTGCAGAGATGGCTGCAAAATTTGTAAAAATATCGCCGCAGGATATAAGGGACAATCCGTTTAAAGCAATAGGAGACGAATGGATGCTTGTTACTGCCGGAAGTCTCGGCTCATACAACACAATGACTGCCAGTTGGGGCGGGTTAGGGGTGCTTTGGGGCAAAAACATAGCCTTCTGCGTGATAAGACCCACCCGTTACACTTATGAATTTATGGAAAAGGCCGACACTTTCACACTGTGCTTCTTTGACGGAAAATATAAAAAAGCACTGAGTTTTTGCGGCACACATTCAGGAAGAGATTATGACAAAGCCAGGGAAACCGGGCTTACCGCCGCCGAAACCGAAAATGGATCGGTTTATTTCAATGAAGCAAGGCTGGTCCTTGAATGCAAAAAATTATATTATGATGACATAAACCCCCGTAATTTTGTTGACCCGGAGATAGATTCCCATTATCCTGACAAGGACTATCACAGAATGTATGTCGGCGAAATTATAAACGTACTAAAAAAAGCCGATGACACGGAATGATTTAAAACACGGCGGGCGGATGTTTCTTTTCTCCGCCCGTTGTGTTTTTTTAAACTTTCTTAAAAATTAACCGCTTTTTCTTCTCCTTAAAAGATTTATACAGTTTTCAAAGAAATATGTGTCGCCATAGCCCAGTCCGCCGTCTTTGGCATACGCAATAAAAAATTTCCTTATCTGCGCTCTGTTCTGTTCATATAATTCGGTGCTCTCAAACAACTCCTTGTAGGATTCAAAAAGCTTTATTTTCATACTTATTATATTCTTGAGAGTGCACTGTTTTTCCACAAGACTGTTTTTGGTCTTAACATAGTAATAAATGGGAATATTCAGAGAAGCAAAGGATTCCGAGTATCTTATGTAATCGAGGTTAAACAGGAAATCCTCGCACCAGTTCAAATCGGTGCAACATGTTATTCTGTGTGCCTTTATTATGTCCGCCCGGTACAGTTTATTCCACATAACACCGTAATAAAAATTTGCGGGTGCTTTCATCATGTGGGAAATGAATTCTTTTTTGTCCATAACCTTATTGTCCGGAATATGGCCTTTTTCGGATTTTTTCCCGTTAATTACCCGGTAAAAGCCCGATATAACCATATCACAGTTAGTTTCAAGAATCCTGTCCACCAAAACTTTTGTAGCATTTTCACTAATCCAGTCGTCACTGTCAACAAACTGGAAATATTCTCCCGAAGCATGAGCCATACCGATGTTTCTGGTATCCGAAACCCCGGTGTTCGGCTTGTCTATTACTTTTATTCTCGAATCCATTTTCTCATATTCCCTGCATATTGAAAGGCTGTTATCGGTACTTCCGTCATTAACAAGAATTATTTCGGTATTTTGATACTGCTGTTTCAAAATACTGTTAACACAACGGACCAGTGTCTTTTCCGCATTGTATACAGGAACTATAATACTGACAAGTGGTAATGCCATATTTCATCCCCCAAAATTTAGCCTGTTTATCCTGCATAAGCATTAGAAGTTAATTTTTTCATTTTTACACGTACATATTATTATATCATGAGATAAATCGATTTTTCCACATAATGAAAAATCATTTTACCGGTTAATATTGTCCCAACCGCCGATTGTACGGTATCTGGTTGCAAAAAGCATAAAAAAACGGGAGTACACTCCTCCCGTCCGCATATTTCCGGTATATTTGTATTCGTCCGGAATCCGGCTTAATTTCCGGTAACCGGTAAAAAGCTTAAGCGTTTTATCCTCCAAAATATACCTGCTCGGCATTCCTGAAAAACACCTTTTCCTTTTCGGAATCGGTAAACACGTCCGACAGCATTATATAATCAACCAGATTCATATAACTGTCCCTTGTCAGTACAGACGGAATGTCGGAACCAAATATCAGCCGGTCTGCGCCCACAATTTCCTTCGCTGTTTTAAGGTACTGCTGCGCTGTAGGATACGGGTATTTTTCAGGCCTTACGTTTGAAGGCAGTGCCGCAAGGTCAAACCACACATTTGGAAGATTCAGTTTCTTAAGTTCGTCGGTCACAACTTTTTCATCGTTAAGACCCGGCGCAAGAAGATGGCATACCACAAATTTCATTTCCGGATAGCGCAATATCGCATTTCTCAGCTTATCCACCTGAAAACTCAAAGAACCGGGCCTGCCGATGTCTATTACGAAAACAAGGTTTCTCTCATTAGCGTCACTGAACACCTCATCCATTATTTCGCCGCCCAAATCAATCCTGCCGTGGTAGCTCATAAGGCCTGATCCTGTGCTTACCTCAAACTTGACAATTTTGAAGCCAAGTTTGTTGAACAAATAATCCCGTATTTTATCCTTTTCAAGACAGAAAGGATCGTAGGTGGCGGCGCCGGTAAACCTGTCGGGATATTTCTGAATTGCCTGGTAGGTGTAATGGTTCTGAAAACCATAAAACGAACCCTGAAGCAAAACGGCTTTTTCAATATTGTTCTGATCCATAAATTTTATAACGGCTTCAGGGGTAACATCGTACTCACCAAGTTCAGGCGGGATCAGGTTTATTATATCCCCTGTCGACCATATTGCCTGGCCGTTTCCTATGGCCCTGAGCTCACCCTTTGCACCGAAACCTGCAATATTCTGTATCACATGTACATGGGCATCTATTATTCTCATAAAACCTCTTCCCCCCTGAAAATTAATGGTAATGTTAAAGCGGCAAAATGTCAACCTTTAATGCCGGTGGTGCTTATACCCTCAACCAGATACTTCTGGAATGAAAAGAATATAATTATAACGGGCACCAGAGACAGCACCGACATTGCATATGCCGCACCCCAGTCCGACTGGGCCGAAGGATCGGTAAACATCTTTAACGCGACCGATATCGTATACTTATCAATGTCAGTCAGATAAATCATCGGCCCGAAGAAATCATCCCATTTCCAGTAGGTTGCGAAAATCATCGCCGTTATCAGCGCCGGTTTTATAAGCGGCAATATAATTCTGCCGAAAATACTGTACTTTGAACACCCGTCTATATATGCCGATTCGTCCAGTTCCACCGGAATTCTTCTGATGAACTGATAAATCAGGAAAATAAAAAACGGGTATCCGAAAAACCCGGGTACTACAAGCGGAAGCCATGTATTTACCCAGCCAAAGGAATTAAACATTATATACTGCGGGATTATCAGCACCTGCGCCGGCATCAGCATCATCACAATCATTACCGAAAACCAGACTGACCTGCCTTTAAACCTGCACCTTCCGAAGCCGTAGGCAATAATAGCTGATGACGTTACCTGGCCTATTACTGCAATGACCGTGATAATAATTGAATTTTTAAAGAAAGTTGCAAAGGTGGTACCTCCAAAACCCTTCCATCCGTTTATATAATTTCTGAAATACCACTCTTTCGGAAACAAAGAAGTAGGGTTCTGAAAGATATCCTGCTGGGTCTTGAATGAGCCGAACACCATATACAACAGCGGATATATCATTAAAATGCAGGAAAGCGTTACCAAAACATGAAACAGTATTTTTCCGATTATCTTCTTTGTTCTGTACGACATATTCCACCCTCGTCCTCTATTTGTTTTCGTAATAAACCCATTTATCCTGGGTAGCAAACAGTATCGCCGTCAAAATAGCAACTATGACAATCAATACCCAGGCCATTGCCGAACCGTATCCCATCTGGAATGTTGTGAACGATTTTTCGTACAGGTATACAACATACAGCATCGTTGCATCGTTCGGTCCGCCTCTTGTAATAATATAAGCCTGTGTGAACGCCATAAAACCTGATATCAGCTGATTGACCAGGTTGAAGAAAATAATCGGAGTCAGGCTCGGGAGAGTTATTTTCCAGAATTTCTGCCAGTTGTTGGCTCCGTCAACCGTGGCAGCTTCATACAGGCTGGCGGGAATATCCTTAAGCCCCGCGAGGAAAACCAGCATCGGAGAACCAAATTGCCATACCGCAAGCACGATTATTGTCATAAGCGCAGTATCCTTGCTTGCTATAAAGGAAAACTGTTCCTCCATAAGCCCCAATTTAATCATCAGCTGATTCATAATTCCGCCATATCCCCATAACTGGCGCCAGATAACAGCAACGGCAACAGAACCGCCGATTACCGACGGCAAATAATAAATCGTGCGGTATGCTGCAATAATCCGGCCACCGCCCTTGAACAGCATTGCCACAAGCAACGCAAATATCAGCCTCAGGGGGACATAGATAAATACGTAAACAAAGGTTACTTTCAAAGACTTTATATACCTGGGGTCCATCGTAAACATCCGTTTATAGTTCAAAAGCCCTATCCATTCGGGTGTTCCCAGACCGCTGTATTTCGTGAATGACAAATAAAGGGATGACAGCAGCGGGTAAACGGTAAAAACTAAAAAACCTACAATAAACAAAGAAATGAAAACATAGCCTACGGTATTTTCATGATATATTATGTCACGAAATGAGCGTTTTCTGGCCTTTTTTGCCATCACTTCGGAACTTTTATTTTTCATAAAAGTCTCCTTTCCATGTTTCACAGGGAAAACCGTAATGTCTTCTTTAACGGTAAAGGAACAGTTCAATTGTGCAACTGTTCCTTTACCGTTCTTTTAGCTTGGTTATTTTGCCATTTCAAATTCAATCATTGCCTGTTCGTAGAATATTTCAAAGGCCTGTTCGGGATCCATTCCTTCGTCCACAACGTTCTTCAGCATGTTCTGATACAGCACTATAATAGCTGCATTTGCATTGGGTTCAGGTTTCCATATGTCGTTGGCAATGGGAGCAATTCTTCCGACATAATCGAACACAGCCTTGTCAATTGAATCAGGCTCAAAGGTTGCTGCCAGGGCTTCACGCACCTTGTCGGAAATGGGCACTCCCCGTTCACCCTTCAGCTCATAGTTCATTTCGATGTTGTTAATAAATTCACTGATAAAGAATGCAGCCTGTTCAGGATATTTAGAGTTTGAAGAAACTGAGAAGAACTGTGAGGGTTTCATATACTGCATCTTTTTAGTTGTTTCGCTGGGCAGTGCGACAAGCACGAATTTCTTGCCTGCAGCATTGGAAATCGACTTTGCCTGGTTGGACCAGTTACCCGAATTCATGGCTACCTTTCCCTTTACAATGAGCCCCGATTCAGGACCGTTGACTTCATTCTCTTCACGCACTGCCAAAGGTGCAGTTCTCTTCTTTTCAATATTTTCCTTCTCACGTTTTAATAACTCGACAATAATCTGCTTTCCCGTTTCCTTATCCCAGCCGAAGGATTCCGAACCGTCCTGGTTGTAGAACCACAGCCCCTTTTCACGGAATGCAAACTGAATTTGTTCATTAAATGCGTTTTTGCTGGACTGATCGGCATAGTCTATGCCAAGTTGATCCTTCATTGCCACAAGTTTGTCGCATATCTCCTGATATTCTTTAATTGTCCATGTATCTTCCGGGATTGGTATTCCGGCTTTGTCGAAAATATCTTTGTCAATCATTACGCAATGGGTATTCATTCCGAGGTTTATTGCAACAAGTTTGTCATTAACAATCCCGCCCGACCATGTGGCTTCAGGGCAATTGCTTAAATCTATTACTCCTCTTTCAACATACGGGAATAAATCAATAATCAGGTTATTGTTTGTATAGCTTGTAATATATTTGTAGTCCTGCTGTATAATATCAGGAAGATTTTTTGAAGCAGACATTGCGGCCAGTTTCTCCCAATATGAATCCCACGCGGTGAATTCAGCCGTCAAGGTTATATTAGGATATTTTTTCTCAAAAACATCAATTGCCGCCAGAGTATAATCATGCCTCGTCTGCGAGCCCCACCAGATAATCCTCAGGTTGGCTTTTACATCATATGGCTTACTTCCGCTGCCTGTGCCCGTCTGAGGCGGTGCAGTCGGAGTGACGGTTGTTGACGGAGTCTGCTGTCCCGTCCTTCCGCATGCTGTTAAAGACAATATAACCACTGCAGTAATTAACAAAACAATAAACCTTTTCATAATATCTACCCCCTGTAAAATTTGATTTATTAAATATAACAGAATACAAGAATGAAGGGTCATAAGATTAGTATTCCACGCAAATGAAAAAATATTGTCATTTTGCACAAATTTTTATTATGTATTGATCATTATACAGCAATATTATACAATTATCTCAACGGATATTGCTCAGTTGATTCATCCTTTCAAACAATATTGCTATAAAAATTTTGATTTACAGGAGTTCATTTCCATGGAAGAGATTGTTTATAACGGCAAATTAAAAGGTTTCAGAATAGAACAAATCCGCCGTGATAAGTTCTATTCAATGCCCATAAATCACTTCCATAATTACTACGAAATATATTATTTGCTTTCAGGTCAAAGATATTACTTTATCGGAAGCAGGAATTATTATGTAAAAAAAGGAGACTTGGTGATAGTTGATTCCAATCAGCTCCACAGAACCAGCAATTACGACGATGCGAGACATGAAAGAATACTTCTTGAATTTGAGCCTTCACTTCTTGAAGAAATAAATGTTTTCTTTGATAATAAGTTCATTCAAACATGCGTTTTTAAAAAATCGGGAGTATTGAATCTCGGAGACGAGGATCAGAGAAAAATTGAAGAAATACTTAATTCCGTCATATACGAACTGCAGCGCCAGAAAAGCGGGTATAAAGGTCTCGTAATCGCAAGGCTAATCGAGTTATTTACGTTTATCATAAGAAAAAAGGAAATCCAAAACCGTTCAAATCCCCCGGACGAAAACAGGGTTCCGGTAAACCGGAAAATAGAGGAAATTGCCGATTATATATCATCCCATTATTCCGAAAACATAAGCGTTGACGATTTGTCTGAAATGTTCTATATAAGCAAATATCACCTTTGCCGTACCTTCAAGAAATACACCGGTTTTACGATAAATGAATATATTACCATAAACAGAATTATGCAGGCAAAAAAGCTTCTTACCGAAAGTAATACAATACAAGCGTTTCCGAAATTGCCGAGCAGACCGGATTTCAGAGTCTTACAAATTTCGGAAAGGTTTTTAAACAGTATATGGGGAAAAGGCCTACAGAGTTCAGAAAAGCGTACAGGGAAGTTAATTAACTTTCCCGTAATAGGCGTTTGTGAATTCATCTATCGCCGCTTCGCCGCCGGCCTTCAGCCATTCTTCTATGGCTTTGTTCCACTCGTCTTCGTCTATCTCGCCCATTATAAACTTAAACTGAGCGTCGCTTATGATTTTCTGCAATGTTGTATAATTCGAACTGTACGAACTGGAAAACAACGTTGCGGTTACATCAAAAACCATATTGTTATATGTCCGTCTGTCCATGTTAAGTCTTATTGAAATTTCATCGTCAGCTATAATATACGCTTTTGTGCCTCCTGTGCCCAACTGGCCGATGGGGCTTACCTCACGGTTGAAAACTTCAGGATCAATTGCTTTTGCATACTTGCCTTCCACCAGTTCAAAATGCACACCTTCTATGCCGTTATTTATCAGTATCTGGCCCTCCCTGCTCTGAATAACGTTAAACACGCCCAGTAGTTCATTCAGACGTTCCTCGGTTTTTACCGATTTCTTTGGAAAGGCAAAGCCTCCTGAAATACCCGTTTCTGCAGCTATTCTTTCATTTCCGGTGGCATCTTTCAGAAACGCGTATCCGTAAACATCCTCCCTTTTTACTGACGGATCCTGTTCCTGTTTCGCTTTTAAAACCGGATCCGAAAGAGTGGGCAGCCTGTAAGCAAGCCACAGCCCTGTCTTTTCCTTGTCAACCAGATCGGGAACAATCTGTGTGGTCTTCGTTATTGCAAAATCCCGGTTGATAAGATTCTCCCGGTACATTTTTCTCAGCCATTTCATGGTTTCAAGGTATTCCTCGGTCATAAAGGACGGGACAATTTTATTGTCCTTTATTCCCCATCTGTTAAACCCGCCGAAAGCCACAACAAGGGCATCAAAACAGTCAATTTCATTATTCACTGTCCCCAGTGCAAAACCGATTGTATCTATTTCCGAGTTTCCGTCAAAATCACCTTTCGCAAAGGCTTTTGCCATGTTATAAATACCCTCTATTGTATCGGGTGGTCCAAGGCCAGCCTCTTTAGCCCAATCGGCTCTGTAAACCACCATTTTTCTCTTCAGTTCCCTTTCTCTTGGAAGCATGTAGAGTTTTCCGTTTACCGACGCGTTTTTCAGCAATATCGGATTTATTTCCCTGAGTTCGGAAAAGTTTTGAATACGATCAGTAAGTTCCCAGAACATGCCTGCGTTTACGGCATATAAAAAGGTTGTATTCTTTACATCGGGCACAAGTACCACATCAGGCATGTTATTTGAAGCCATCAGAACATTGAATTTATCATTATATGAAACCATCGGTGTCCATTCCACGATTATATTGGCATTGGCAAGCCTGTTTAATTCCTGGATCACAGGATTGTCTTTTGATGGCATTTCCTCAGCATAGCCTAAGACAATTTTCATCTCCACAGGCTTTTTTTCACTTTCCCCGCTCATATTACCGTTATTATCGTATATATTTGCTTCCCTGCATCCTGGCAAAGAAATGGCCAGCAAAACCACGAAAACAATAAATAATACAGTCCTTTTATTCCTGAAAACCGACATAAAACCCCCTTGGAAAAACACTTTCCATTGTGCTTTTAGGAAAACCAACTCTTTCCGTTTTTCTCAGGTGACCGGGACAAAACAGAAAAAGCAAAACCTGTTAATATTATATGTACTAATAATTATTATATAGCCCTTACATCCAAAAAACAATCCCGGTCCGGTTAAAATACATGCCATCGGCAAAATTTCAGGAGGGATGAAAAATGCTTTGGCAGCGTTTAGGCTGCTGCCAAAGCATTCCATATTTAATCCTGCAGATTAACTTTTTAATTTCCGTGAGCCGCTCTGTACGCCTCAGCATATTCCTCGCAAATCTGCTTACCGCCCTGAGCGTACCATTCCTGAACAACAGCCTTGAATCCGGCTTCATCAAGCTGTCCGGCAATGAACTGGTTCCTTGCGTCGGTAATCATCTGATCCAGCTGAGCACCTTTATTGGCATACGTACTTGAAGTAAGCGGCTCTGCCGGATTTGCAACGCAGTACGGGATATTTTCAAGGATAACCTCTTCACGACGCTTCTGTACGGGTGTCATTTCTTCCATAAGCAGAAGCCCGTCAACCACATTGGTCATAAACTGATTGAATCCTTCCATCGGATCCTGATCAAACTGTCTTCTCTTTACATATCCTTCCTCGGTCAGATCATAGTGTATGCCTTCAACACCAAAGTTGAGGATATTCTGAGCTTCCTTGGTATTGCAAAGATCGAGGAAATTCAGCGCATCCCTCATATCTTCTTCGGTAGGAGCTCCAGCTTTGCTTATTGCTACGAAACCTGCGTGACCGGATGTGGGCAGAATTCTCTTTCCAAAAGGTCCTTCAGGCATTCCCATTACCCATACTATGTCGTCATCCATGCCCATTTCAATGAATTTCTTCTGGAAACGCCATGCCTGGTCGCTAACGTCGATATGAACACCCGATTTCCCGTTCTGGAAGTCCTTCGTCCAGTCGGATGTCTCCAAAGCGGCATAGTCTCTGTTGATTAATCCTTCTTCATAGAGTTTTCTCATATACTTCATGGCTTCCATATACTCAGGAGTATCGAAATCGGGTACAAAAGTTCCGTCATCTTCGACCTTCCACTTGTTCGGCGCGCCCAAAGCTACAGAAATCTGATCCAGCGGCCCGTAGTATTTGCACCAGGTCATACCGTAGGTGTCATTTACATTGTTTCCGTCCGGATCGTTGTAAGTAAATGCCTTAAGAACATTGTACAGGTCGTCCATAGTTTTCGGTTCTTCAAGTCCTAAATTCTCCAGCCAGTCTTTTCTGTAGGATATACCGTTTCTTCCCAGAGGCCTTGCCCTGTAAATTCCGTAAATTCTTCCGTCAATTGAAATGTTATTCATAACAATTTCGTTTGCCTTTGCAAGGTTGGGATATTTTTTGTATTCATCGGTAATATCCCAGAAAGCTCCTGCACGGCAGTAATTTATTACGCTTGCAGTCTTTCCGGTGATTACCACCAGCGCGGGAAGATTTCCTGCCGCCATTCTTGTATTAAGCTGATCCTCATATGCGGAGTTCAGAAGGAATTCCAGTTTAATATCATAACCTGTAAGTTCCTCCAGTGCTAACACGGCAGGTTCATTATCGGCAATCGGTGTTCCGGTAAAAGTAATTGCCAAAATACCGATTTCTTTTTTCTTTTCCGCCGGTTTTGTAGGCTGACTGGTATCGCCCTGTTGTGCCCCCTGTGTCGGCGTGGTGTTCGAATTGCTTGTTTTTGAGCCGGAACATGCCGACAGGGCAAAAATAACGGCCAATACCAGACAAAGAATGCTGATCTTTCTTCTCATCTTTACAACCCTCTCCTTTTATTTTTATTTATTATTTTTCACAGTGCGTTAGGCACTGCTGTTAACCCTTTATAGCTCCAATCATTATTCCTTTTACGAAATGTTTCTGCAGGAACGGATACACGACAAGAATGGGAACTGTACCAAAAACAATTACCGCATTTTTCGAAGCCTCCAGAGGCGGCTGAGTGTATGCTGCGTCAAAAGTCGCACCATCTATATTACCCGCAGCCATAAGAACAATCTGCCTCAGCACCAGTTGCAGCGGCCACTTTTTGTTGTCGGTAATATAAAGAAGGGAACTTCTGTAATCATTCCAGTATCCTACCGCATAAAACAATGTGAATGTGGCAATAACCGGCATCGAGAGCGGAAGCACAATCCTTATGAATGTTCCCAGCGAACTGCAGCCATCGACTCTTGCTGAGTCTTCCAGCTCCTGAGGAAGTTCCTGGAAGAAATTTTTAACAACAAGCAAATTCCATGTACTTATCGCACCCGGCAGTATTAATGCCCAAAATTTGTTTAACATTCCAAGATCCTTGATAACCAGGAATGTCGGAATCATCCCGCCGCCGAAAACCAGTGTAAACGAAATAAGTGAAAGCAGCACCTTCCTGCCTAAGAGATATTTTTTTGACAGCGGATATGCCAGCGTAAGAGTAAGAAACATTGCGGTGGCGGCACCCGTTATCGTGACAAATACCGAAATCATGAAAGCCCTTGGCAGCGTAGGGGATGAAAAAATATATTTATAGGCGGCCAGTTGAACATTCCTGGGTATGATGTAAAACGGTCTTTCAAGTATCTCCTTTTCAGATGAAAAGGAGCAGGCCAGCACGTACAGGAAAGGAAGTATTGCCGTACAGGCAAAAAGCCCCAGGAATGTATAGTTAAAAACGTCAAAGATTCTTGAAAGCAGCGACTTTTTATATTTCATTTCAGATCACCTTTCAGCGTCAGATTATATTATACGTATTTTTTACTGTGTCATTGGATGCATACTTTACAGAATTCCCGATTCGCCGACCTTTTTTGCAAGCCAGTTTGCCGAATAAATAAGTATGATACCTATAACTCCTTTAAACAAACCCACGGCGGTGGAATAACTGAACGCACCTTTAGTAATACCTATTATATATACATAAGTGTCAAACACTTCGGATACTTTTCTGTTCAGTGAATTGCTCATGAGGAATATCTGGTCGAACCCGTTGTCCAGGATATGCCCGAGCCTTAATATTAAAAGCGTTACAACCGTGCTTCTGATAGCCGGTAAAGTAATATGCCATAACTGTCTGAATCTGTTTGCGCCGTCTATAATAGCAGCTTCATACAATTGTGGATCAACATTTGACAAAGCAGCCAAATAAATTATCGTACCGAAACCGGTCTCTTTCCATATCGTCTGCCCTACTATCATAGCTCTGAAATATCTACTGTCGGTAAGGAATGGTATCGTACTTTCGCGCCCCATCTGGATCATATATTTGTTAATTACTCCCTGCGAGTTGAATATTGTGTATGTCAGGCTCGCAATTATAACCCACGAAATGAAGTGAGGTATGTAAACCAGCGTCTGAATGGTTCTCTTATACCATTCCTTCCTTACCTCATTGAGCATCAGAGCCATAATGATCGGAGCAGGAAATCCGAAAATCAGGTTATAAAAAGATATAATAAGTGTATTTGACAAAAGCCGTTTAAAATCAGGATTGGAAAAAAATTCACTAAAATGCTTGAAACCAACCCATGGGCTGTCGAAAAAACCCAGGTACGCGTTATAGTCCTTAAAGGCAATCAATATACCCCACATCGGCAAATACTTAAATATGATATAGTGCAATACGCCGGGAATTAACAGAATGTAAAGCCAGATATCCTTTTTTATCATGGTAAGTATTTTCTTCGGTTTGCTTCCTTTTTTCCCGGCCACCTGTAACGACGTTCCGTTCAAATAAATCTCCTCCCGATAATGTAAAATGTTTTTTTGAAAACTCAAGCCACATTTTCATTTTAAAGTCGGGGGAGATTAAATTCTATAGTCAGAAGGGATACTAATAAAATAAAACGGTGAAATGCCTTCAACACCTGCATTTCAATGTATTTTAAAATAACAATTGCATTGAATAGTCATTTTAGCGACAAAGGGTTATTTATTTAATTCTCTGTATTTTCCCGGGGTCATACCGGTATATTTTTTGAAAAATCTTATAAAGTTTTCCGCATTTTTGTATTTAAGTTTTTCAGCGATATCAGATATTTTCATGTCAGTTTCAATCAGCCATTTTTTAGCCATGTCAATTCTGTACTGAGCCAAATATTCACTGAACACTATGCCCGCTTCGTTTTTCAGTATCCGTCTTATATAGCTTGGATGGTAATTAAGCCTCGCCGCGCAATCCTCAAGGGTAAGTTCGGTATGGAACTCTTCGTGAATTATATTCAGCACCTGTTCAACTATCTTCTTGTATTGATTTTTATCAGACTGCTCAATATTCCCGATAACAGGCACAATTATTTCCTCAAAAAACCACCTTTCAATCTCGCCTGCAGTTTTTAACGCAAACAACTGTTCATACGGCGATATACCGTCTTTAACGACAACATCATATGACTGTCCGTTGTCTTTAAGAATTTGCAGCAAATCGGTCAAAAGACGCACAAGAGACGTCTGATATTCATGTCTTGACGCTTCGACCATAAATATCCTGTCAATAAACTGGTGCAATAATTCTTTTGCCTTGTCAGAAGAGCAGCTTTTCACTGCATTAAGCAGCTCCTCCTCAAGTTTTTCGGGGAATACGGGTTTCAGACTGCTTGAATTCCGAATGTCATGATAAAATATGATGGCTCCGTAACCAAGACTGATTTGGTGTTTCAAAGCTTCAATGCATTCGTAGTAAGCCTTGCTTATATCTCCGTAACCGGTAACAGGATCGCTTATGCCTATGCTTACCGAAAGATTTAGCGTCTTTTTTACGGTATCCCGAATTTTTTCGGTAGCCGAGAACGCAATTTCCTTCATGTTTCCGGTATCATTACTTACCTTTATTATTGTAACCTGATATTCCTCAACCACAATTGGTTTCAGTACGATTATACTCTCAAGAATTTCACCCACTATATTATTAACGGCAAACAGCATTAAATCCATGTCTTCTTTCTGATAAATAGTGCCTTCAAATGTATCAATCCTCGCTACAAGAACACAAACGGGTTCGGTCAGCACCGGAAATCCGTATAATTTGATCCTTGATTCTATAAAATCCCTGTCCAGGTCGCGAAGAATAAGCTGGAGAATAAAATACTCCTTCAACTGATCGGACTGTATAGACAACTGCTTATTCAGCCTGTAATTATCCTTCATCAGGAAATTCAGGCGTTCCTCAATAAGGCTGAATTCATCCCGATTTCTGCCGGCCGGGTCCTTTCTGTCAGGTACTTTCACAACCATGTTGTAAAGTTTCTGAATAGGCTTATAAAAGCGGTCTGAAATAAAAAACGCCGCCACATTGACCACTACTATGACCGTAAGACAGGCAATAAATGTAAACCAGACTATCGCCCTCGAGTCTTTGGATATCTCGGCAATGGATGTAATTGAAAGATATACCCAATTATTGTATGAGGATTTAAGATAGTTAATGCTGTATTTCACATTGTCCATCTCAATTGTAAACCTTCCCTGGTCACCTGCCTGTTCCCTTGCCTTCCGGTAATAAACCACGTCATTATAGTCCTTCCCCACCTCTTCCTTGTCATTATGAGCGATTACAAGGCCATCTGCGCTTATTACCATCACTTTTCCCAGCTCTATGTTTTCAGATATCAGGTTTGAGAACTGGCCGTAGGGAATTTTCATAATGGCCATACATGACGGCTTTTCGGTAAAAAAAGGCCATTTTTTCACCAGCCACACACATTCTCCTGAACTTTCATCCCCGGTATTGCCTAAGCCTATACTGAGATCACCAATCCAGAAAGATGTGCCTGGTTTTCTTACCAGCTCCTCCAGAAAACTTTTATCCTGATAATCTTCAAGTCTGTATATTCCGCTGTTATCAATAACCCAGTTTTTTTCAAGATTTACAAAGCAAATTTCGCTTGCTCCCAGACTGTATGTTGGAAGGTTGTTAATAGCGTCTTCAACGGTATTGAAAATATAAAAATTCTCTCCCTGCAGCTCTACGTGCAAACTGGATTTAACGGCAGGAGTTTCAACAAACTGAGCCAGAATATGGTCGGCTGTATAAAGGAGCTGCTCCACCGACATCCTAACCTGAACAAGATTTCTCATATTCCCCTCATTAACCTTGTCCTGAACCGATTTCGAACCCCTGTATGTAGAGAAGCCTCCGACAATAATGGCGGGTATTGTGCCAAGAAGTATGCAGATTATCACAAGCCGTGCTTTAACGGTTGAAGCGGATAGTTTCATTAATTACCCTCCAGCCCTCTATGGATAATTTAAAAATTCTAACAGCGGACGGAATTAAGCATAAAACGGTATATGGTCTTATTTCAGGGCGGGGAAGCATCTTCCCCGCCTGTTTTGAAAAAAAGGGCATCCGTTTCATTTTCAGTGAACGCTTTTTCCCTGACGCCTTCCTAATTCATATGTATTATATCATGAAATATGTATTAAAAGAACGATAATCTCTTCATTCCGTTATGTTTTTTGCTCTTATGCATTTGACCGTCCTGATCTGAAAATCTACAGGTAAACGCCGGAGGATTAATTAACGTTGTTTTCATATGATTTAACCTTTGATACGAAATCGTCCGTCAAACAGTCTCCCGCAAGTTCCAGACATACAATAAGGTTCAGCGCCCACTGGGCTATTGTATTGGTTGAAATCCATGGGATCTCATGAATTTCTTTAAAATATTTATTTTTTCCAACTTCATACTTTTCTATCCTGTAAGGCGTATGGTGGCCACTGCCCTTACCTGACAAAATTTCCCATACTTTTTTCCCAAGTTCACGATCTTTCCTTTTTCTTGCGGCATATGCAAGCAGGGAGGCCGAAAATATCGGAAAGGCAAAGCCATTACCACTTACCGCTCCACTGGTTCGTTCAGTTTTTTCCTCAGCGGAAAGGGTGTAAAATTCCCCATACTCGGCAAGCATTTCATCCCATTCCTGATCCTGAATTAAGTCAGACAACTCCAGCCATATTTGCGCTCCTCCCATACACAGTACCAAATGGGATCCTGTACCCCGTTCCTCCCCCGGGTATATTAATTCTCCCGTTTCGGGATTATATCCGAAAACCGTTCCTCCGTATAAACGGTACGGCATTTTCTTCAGGCAGCTGATACCCGTCAGAATTTTATCCCTGTAGTGCGTATCCTCATAACGTTCCCACTGGGTCAACCAGTTTGAACAAAAAGCCGCCCAGTCCGGCCCTGTCCTTACATGAGTGGGATAATTCTCCCTGGGGTAATATGCCCTCAAAGGATCCAAACTGATATAAGCAAAATCCGCATCTTTGACCTCGTCAAGGACATCCCCCGTTCGTTCGTCACAGGTAAGATAAAAATAAAACCGATGATGCCCCGCCATACTGATTCTTGCCTCTTTGCATCCGCATCCCCAGTGAACGACATTATGCCTTGATCCCAAACCTTTATATTCACCGATATGGTATGTATCCACATCCATCGTGTGCCGGCTCATTGCTTCAGCCATGCGGAAAATATCGCTTCTTCCTGTCCTGAGGAAACTGTACCACAGCCAGTAAGTCGGCACAAGCTCGGTATTCTGCCATGCATATCCTCCCATATCATATTTCCATGTATGCCGGACGGCATCATACGTATGCATGAAATCCCCATAATTCCAGAATCCATACCATTTACGCTGTTCAACCTCTTCTTTGTAAAATTCAATTGCCCGGTCCAGCTGGTTTTCAATGAAAGACTTTGCCTTCGAAGAATGATCCACAAGGCTCCATACGCCGAACGCCTTTACTTTGTGGTAATATTCGGGAGCACAGACAAAAAGCCCGGGCGAAGAAAGCAAGGAGGCCAGTTCCGACAGCTCGGTGTAATTCGGAGTTTTTTCATACGGCTGAATAAGAATTTCACTGGTATTCGCAATGCCGTACGGCGTACTCCTAAGTTCTTCCGAACCTTCATAATGGCTTTCCACATGAGTCACCGTGTCATAGTGCCGCAGGTCCATTGGCTGCGCATCATATGACCAGAACCATAACGTTAAGGCCGCAGTATCTTTTTTCATGCCGTGTATCTCAATTGACGCAGGATACTTCTGCCAGAAATTGCGTATTCCCGCGGCCAGGCCTCCGCTTTCCCCTCCCGCATATGCAACGCCCGCTGATCTGTGACCGGTGCCTGCATGTATCCAGCAGCAGCCTTCCTGTGTCCTTTTTTCAATCATATAGGTATCACTTGTAATCTGAACCAGTTTGAAACCATCCCACGCTGCAATTGCTTCGGTACTGTTCTTTATTTCCGGATTATCCTCCAGAGATATGATTTCCCCCCGTATCTGCCTTCTGTAAATTTCTTCCGGAATTCTCGGTCTCCACGTGGATAAGAGCTGTATGGCTTCAGAAAAGAAACCTGTATCCCCAGCCAGCCTTACATGCCGGTTATAGTACTCGCCTTTCAGCGGGACATCAAAAGTCATCCCCAGGCCTTTAATAAAATCTTTATCCTTGTCGCCGTCAAAAACAAAGCTGTGAACAATTCGTACCGAACTTTGGCTTTTGTAGAAGTATAAACGAACGGTAAAAGGAAGCCAGCGCCGTGTTCCCGTCAATGATCTGTGCTTTCCTGAAATTTTAACAACGCAGCGTATCGGCCCTTTTTGTTCCAAAATTACTTCTTCAACAAAACTTTCAAATTTTTCTTCACGAAAATGCATATTCCCGGGGCTTCCTTCTCTTTCTTCACGGATACAGACAAGAACGCCGTTTTCGCAATAAACATGCCCGCCCATTGAAATTGAATGGATTATACTGGATCCGAATTTGTTAACCCGGCAGGTGATTGAACCTGTATCAATTACAAAACCGGTATCGGTTTCCTGAATTCGTATACCGTCATGTATATTTTCATAATTCCCTTTTTTAAGATACAGACGTTTAACATTCTGTTTTAAAGAGACTGCATGTCCCGTCCACTTCACCGTTCCGTCGGGCCAGTACGCCACAGGCCAGCTTTGAACGGGAATCTGCTCGCCTGTCTCTGTTTCGAGGACAAACTCTTCATTTTTCTCTAAAACGCCTTTTGCCCACGGCACTCCCCAGGTAACCCCCTGGGAAGTAGCCCGGTTCTCTTCAAGCCACCGTAATTCTATTCTGTCATCCATTAGTAATCACTCCTGTCAAAAAATAAGCATGTTTTAGGCGTGTATATAAAAGTTTGAGGAGACAGTATCACCCATCCCCTCAAACTTAACATATATTCATTATATACTTATTTTCTCATTTTAATTATATGTTTCGGTGAATTTTTCGATCACTTTATCGCCGCCCGCTTTTCTCCATTCTTCTATGGCTTTCTGGGGCTTCTCTTCGTCAGCCTTCACTGCGTCCATTCAATCCTTAAAACCGGTGTCTGGCCAATATCTACAGAATAACCTTTTATCCCTTTATACCGGTGGAGGCAATACCCTCAACAAAATATTTCTGAAGGCAAAGAAATACGATTATTACAGGAATAAGCGACATTACCGAACCTGCCATTATCAGCCCGTACTCGGATGAATACTGGTTTATGAACATTTTAAGGCCAAGCTGAATGGTTTTCTTATTCTGCGACTTCAGGTAAATCAGCGGACCCAGGTAGTCATTCCATGTAGCCACGAAAGTAAATATGGTCAATGTCGCAATTGCCGGTTTTGACAGTGGAAGCATAATTCTCAGGTATATACCGTATTCGCTCATTCCGTCTATTCTTGCAGCTTCGCATAAAGAATCGGGAATGGTCAGATAAAACTGCCTCATTAAAAACACGCCGAATGCCGAAAAAGCCTGCAGACACACAATCGCAAGCAGCCGGTCGTTAAGCCCGAAACTTCTCATCATGAGAAACTGCGGCACCATATACACCTGCCACGGCATTGCAATGGTCGAAACATACGCGAAAAAGAGTTTGTTTCTCAATTTGAAATCAAGTTTTGCAAAGGCATAAGCGGCAAAACTGCTGGTCAAAATCTGTAACGCCGTTACGACAATAGTCAGGATTACGGTATTCTGAACATATTTGAAAAAAGGTACCTTAGTCCATATGTCAACATAATTCTTCCACCTCGGGTTTTTGGGGATCCATACGAACGGGTTCATGTTAAAAACTTCCCTGTCCAGCTTCACTGATGAGGAAAGCATCCAGAGAAACGGCAGGATCATTATCGCAGACATAATAAGCAGAATAAAATAAAGTACGCTTTTTTTCAGAATTTCCAGTTTCCTTTTTGATCTCATCCGTCATTACCCCTTGATATCTCATTATTCGTTCGCATAATTTTCCTGTATCTTAAACTGAATAAGGGTTACCGAGAAAACCAGAACAAACAGAACCATTGCAACGGCGCTGGAATAGCCGAGTTTCCAGAAATTAAACGCGTTCTGGTAAATATAATACACCAATACCATTGCCGATACCGACAGCGTATTTTGGCTTCCACCCGCAAGCATTATGGCTATGTCGTAAATTTTAAAGCAGTTTATAGTAAGCATTACCGTAACCAAAAATGTTGTAGGCTTTAATGCGGGAAGGGTAATATACCGGAATCTCTGCCATGCATTTGCCCCGTCTATTGTACCTGCCTCATACAGTTCTTTAGGGATGGTTTGCAGCCCTGCCAGGAACATTACCATGTAATACCCCATAAACCTCCACACACTGAACAAAATCAGCATCAGCAGTACGAGATTGCCCGCAAACCAGTTGGGCAGTTTTTCTTTGGGTATTTTAAAGACATAGTAAAGTATTGCATTCACCGGTCCTTTTGACGCATGGAAAACCATCGTCCATACCGAAGTAACCGCAACAAGTGAAGCTACATACGGAAAAAAGCCCAATGTCCTGAAAAAAGCACGTCCTTTAATATTCTGATTCAGCACCACCGCCAGCAGAAGCGAAGTAACAAGGGTCAGCGGCACAGTCCCGATACTGTAGATAATCGTGTTTTTCAATGACGCTAAAAAGAATTTGTCCTTTACCAGGGCTTTAAAATTCTCCAGACCTACAAATTTTATAGGGTTGTTTCCGTCCCATTCCAGAAAAGCGAGCAAAAACGCAAACATCATGGGAACAAGGGTAAATACCGCAAATCCTATAAAATTCGGAGCTATAAAGGAATAGGCTATCAGATTCTTTTTGATATTTCTTTTTTTCTGGGACTTTCTGAGCATCTCCGCCGCTTTCGCATCCATTCCGAATTCTCCTCCTGTACCCGAATTTTACGGAATAAAGCCGGCTTTTACACCGGCTTTACCCCTCATCAGCATCAACGGATTTTTATATATCAGGTGTCCGGCCGTATTTACTTCTTCAGCTTCGCAACTTCCTCGTTCATTGCTTTAATACCGTCTTCAACCGAAATTTCGCCGCTCATAATCATCTTATGGTATGTATCAAGAATTGCATTTATTTCAGAAACATTCGGTGCGTACGGAACCTCAAGATAGAGGTTTGTTACTTCCAGGGCTTCCTTACTCTGTTCATCCTGCGGGAATCCGTCAAGGTTTGCAATTATTGATTTTGCCTCATCGGTCATAAGGGCCGGGAAGTTTCCTGTTTCCGCCAGAATCGCAGCGCCTTCAGGACCGCTTACCCATTTGATGAAATCAAAGGCTTCCTGTTTGTGCTGTGAAACGGCTGTCACCGAAAGGCCTGTGATTGTGCCAAGCGTTGAACCGGGCTCAACACCTTCGGCATGAGGATATTTTACAATTCCCCAGTTGCCGCACAGTTCGGGATCGTAATCGCCTTTTTTAAGCCCGCTAATCAGAGTTGAAATAAACCATGAACCCATATTCATCATTGCCACGTTACCATTTGTAAATGCCGCAGAATAATGCAACCCTTCGGTGCTGACGTCGGTATACGACATCGCAACTCCGTCTTTCATCTGATTCAGTACCATGTTGTAATAGGGTTCAAAGAATGAATAATCGGAATCCAAAATCGAATGTTTGCCGTCAAGAATACCAAACAACTGAACGGTACTTCTCCATGTATGATAATGTGCCCCGTATACCTCATTGCCGAAAGTGGTGTCGGTTACTTTTCTTGCAAGAGCATCGTATTCCTCAAAGGTCATGTCGTTTGTCGGGTATTCCACTCCTGCGCGGTCAAAAATGTCCTTGTTGTAATATATTACCCAGAAATCCTTTCTGAAAGGCATTTCATACAGTTTGCCGTCTACGGTTATCTGATCAATAACATTCCCGTACTCCGACAGGTCAATACCTGCAGCTTCAATGTAAGGATCCAGTACTTCAAGGGTATTCTTCTGAACCAGGGTTGCGTATCCCGGAACGTCCTTGATTGTTACGACGTCAAACTGGCTGCCGCTGCCGGAAAGTTCTGCCGCCAGAACAGTCATATAATCGGTAGAACCCAGGTCTGTATACTCAATGGTTACATTGGGTTTTACCTTTTTATACTCTTCAATCAGCGCAGCCCAGTACGGCGTTGATTCGTAGTCCCAAAGCGCCCATTTAAGTGTTACCTTTTCGCCTGAAGTTTCGGAATTTTGTTTTTCCGAACTACCCGTTTCCGAAGCCGGTGCAGTTGTAGGGCTAACGGTTCCGGAGCCTGTTCTGTTGGATGAATTGCAGCCCGCAAGCATTGCAACTGCGAGAGTCAGACAGAGAATAACAATAATACTTTTGCTTCTCATACCGTGATCCTCCCTTTTAAAAACATTTTTAAATTGACAGACCATGCTTTTCCGACAATTTCAATATAAACCACCGGGGTGCGCAGGAAAATGGCATATATTATAATTTCATTTCCTATTTCATAATTTTTTTATACCTGCTTCTTTGCGAAACACCATTGAACATGCAAAATTTTATACCGTTTATATACAATTTTAATTTAACGCCCATTTTATGCTATAATAATCTTAACTGCATTTTGGCTGAACAACGAAGGCATAAACGAATCATACGGTAAATTTAGACTGTCGGGGAAAGAAAAATGAAACCGCTTATCAAAACCATCAAGGGTAAAATTATTATTTCAACCCTTTTGTTTTCCTTTGCTCTCTCATCCTTTATCGCAGGCATAAGTTACAAGGTTTATGACGACTATCTGCGTAACAATCTGATACATTCTGCAGAACTCAGTCTTCAGGTAATTGCCGATACAATAAACAACGATCTGAAAAACATTTTTTCCCTGGCTGATTGGTGTCAGGCAAACACTACCATAGGGGAATTCGCAATGTACGGTTCAAAAAACGCGAAGCAGAAAATAACGGTCTATGAATACCTTAACCAGCAGTACAATACAAACGATTCGTCCGAATACATTCAGAGGGTGTTGGTGGCGAGCAATAAAAAAGAGTTTGTCCAGGTTGTAACAATCAGACATTCAAGTGTTGTGGACGTATTTGACGTGGTCGAAAACCTGGATTATTTTGAGGCGGCGCTTAACAGCAATCCCTACAGTTTCAGTACAGGGTTTGTATACGATCCGTTTAAAATCAAAAACAGACTTACCATACTTCCGCTCATTCGTCCGATATACAGCCTTTATGATTCCAGTATTGCGGGCTGGGTGTTTGTCTGCATATCTCCTGAGCTGTTTTCCAATGCCATTGAATTGTATCATCACAGTGATACCGAATCAATATACCTGACCCTGTCGGGAAACACATACTTATACAAAGATGGCTCCTTCATCCTGACAGACTTCAGACCGGAATTTTTTGAAAGTAACAGTAACAGAAACATTACAACATTATTTAATAATACCCTGTTGAATGTCAGACACAAACAAAAGGTTTTCTACGTTACACGACCGCTTAATTATGCAGATTGCTATATAACCCGTGAGATTGACGTCAGGGAACTTTTTTCACAGACTAAATTTTTTATCGGGATTATAATTCTAATTTCGTTATTCATAGTTCTTGCTGGCTTTTTTATGTCGCTGATTCTCAATAAAATGGTAAACACCCCTGTCAGCAAATTAAAGAAGACCATGGCAAAAATCGGGCGGGGCGATTTTTCAAAAGACAAAACAATTGAATGGGAAAACGAATTCGGGGAAATAGGCCGTGGAATTAACAAACTGGCCGAAAGCATCAATAACTTAATGAATACGAGACTTGAAATGGAAAAACAGAAAAGAGACTATGAATACCAGATGCTGCAAAGCCAGATTAACCCCCATTTCCTCTACAATACCCTGATGTCCATAAAATGGATGGCAACCGTACAGAACGCGCCCGGAATTGCCGAAATGGTAACTGCCCTATCAAGGCTTTTAAAGAACATATCCAAAGGAACCAAACAGTTTGTTCCCCTTTCCGAAGAACTGAACCTTTTGATGGATTATTATACAATAATGAAATACCGCTATGGCGGAGCAATAACCATTGATATAAAAAACGACGATGAAAAACTCCTGAACTGCGGAATTCTTAGGTTTACGCTGCAGCCAATCGTGGAAAATGCCATATTTCATGGAATTGAGCCCAAAGGCGCTGCAGGAAACATAAGTATTCATATATTCAGGAATGATTCGGGGGATCTTCAGATAGACATTACCGATGACGGCATCGGCATGGACGACGAAATGATAAAAACGGTGTTAACCGACAAATCGGAAATCAAATCGGGTTTTTTCAGGAAGATCGGTATTTCCAACGTGCATAACAGGATAAGGCTTGAATTCGGTGAAAAATACGGGTTATCAATTAAAAGCAGAAAAGGCAGTTTCACAACGGTGACAATCCTCCTTCCCTGTATCCCCTGCGCCGGAGAAACAAAGCCTGATATATAAAAATATTTTGAGTTTGCAAAATTAACATGAAAATTTTAAAATTATCAGGAAAGGATTAAAATCAAAATGATTCGTTTACTGATTGTGGATGATGAACCTCTGGTTCAAATAGGAATAAAGTCAATGCTGGACTGGGCGGAGCTGGGGATTGAAATATGCGGAACTGCATCCAACGGAAGGGACGCACTGAATCTTATCGAAAAACTTTCCCCGCATATTATCATAACCGATCTTAAAATGCCTATTATGGACGGTCTTGAACTAATGAAGGAATGCCAGAAAAAATACGGTCGTCTGCCGCTGTTTATAGTCCTTACCAGCTACGAAGAATTTCATCTGGCAAGAGAGGCTTTATCCCTTCATGCCGTGGATTATCTGGTGAAATTTGAACTTACCGAGGAAAACCTCAAGGCAAGCATTAATACAGCTATACAGTTACTGGATGAAGTAATACGCAGCTCGCAATACCAGGTCCAGCCGGTTCCCGTTGAAACGCTGCTTTTTCACGAGCGCTTTTTTATCATGCTTCTGAATAACCTGTTTGAAAGCGAAGAACAGTTCAGACTGCAGGCCCAAATCCTTTCACTGGACTTTAATGCGGCAGGCTATATTGCATCGTATATGGAAATATCCGGTCAAAAAACTCATTCAATGGATACACGGCAGCAACTTAATTTTTATTCAAGCACGTTGCAAATGGTGAAAACCCTTTTGCCGAAATATATCAACTGCTATATCACGGCGCTGGATATTAAACATTTCGCGATCATATTCCTTATACCTGAAAACAAAATCTCCGATTATGTGGCATTTATTAGCAATTCTGTAAAAAACACCATGGAAATGCTTAATAATTATTATGGCGCGTCAATACACGGCTCAGTTGGAAGATTTGTGGAGAATCCGCTGGATATTTCCGCTTCATTTATGGATGCCAGGCAGATTTTCAGCATGTCTTCACCGGATAGGCCGCTGTGCTTTTTTGACGAACTGGATCTTAAGAATCCGGTTAAAAACATTTTCAATATATCAATATTTAAAAACGATATAGTTTCGGCATATGAGGAATTTGATCCCGACCGTTTAAGAAAGGTTTTTTCTTCCATTCAGGAACTGTTCCGGGAGCATCCTTCCTATTTTCTCCAGGCGCTGGACGCGGCGAGCAATATCCTGTACCTGTCCATTTCGCTGCTTCCCGACGGCGAAGAACTTGTATCCGGGATTTTCAAGGATCACCCGCAGAATTACAGGTGCCTTTTTACACTGAATACGACAGAACAAATCCTGCAGTGGCTTAACACCCTTTTTGAAGGTCTTTATTCATACTTCACATCAAAAAAGAAAGATTACAAAAACCGAATTGTGTTAAACGCAAAACAGTATATCAGAAATAATTACACGAAAAAGCTTACCCTTAACGAAGTGGCGGCTGCACTTGGCATAAGTCCCGGTTATCTCAGCCTTTTGTTCAAGAAATATTCCGACTGCGGTTTTATTGATTACGTAAACCAGGTAAAAATTCAGGAAGCAAAAAGGCTAATGACCGAAAAGGACATGAAAATATATGAAGTGGCCAATTTCCTCGGTTTTGACAATGCCTTTTACTTCAGCAAGGTGTTCAAAAAAGTCGAAGGTTGTTCCCCCACCGCGTACAAAGCCAAACACACAAAATCGGGAGACGGTTTATCCGTCTCCCCGCCAACCGATTAAAGCAGTTAATCCGGATAAAAGGCATGCAAGCCCTCAAACAGCAAGTATGAGCCTGACCGGCACATCGGTATATCCGTCTTTTTTCAGGTAACCGTCAATATATACCACACCGCCCCCGACCAAACTTCTTATTGTTCCAAGGGAAACACTTTCGGCCCCTATCAATGACTTAACGGTAATATCCGAAACATTCTCAATAATTTCTGCGTTAACGCCGGTTCCGTTGGTACTGAGACTGATGCCGTTCACCGCAGTCAGTGTTAAAACGACATCCTGTGGCTCTGCTTCTATCTTTGCGGAAAACAATTGCGTATTGTCGTCGTATGACTTTAAAGAAAATTCTGCAACATATAATCCGTTTTTCTTTGTTATATTTTCCGCGGTTAATGTCTTAAATCCTTCCCCGGTTTTGATCGTAACGGAAACGGATTTAGGTACAATCGCAACGGGTGCAGGTGCAGGCTCACTCTCCGGAACATAGTCGCCTACTACTTCATTTCCTCCCACTCGTGCGGTAAACCCTTTGTACACCGTAAAATTCTCAGGTACAATGTCAAGAATTACATGATCGGCTTTTACCACCGCATTCTTTACAGTACCATTACCGCTTATTCCAGCAGCGGTGTCAAACAATACGGTATTCACCACGGTGCCTTCGTCAAGTTCAATTACCGAGCCGGTGGCATCATTTTCCATATTCAATGTGCCAATGGTGCCGTTTTTTAATTTCAATTTTGAGCCTGAAGCAGTTACTGAAACTTCATCGAAATCCCCGTCAAGAACAACTTCCTCACCGGGATCTGCGGAAATAACCTCCACTTTTCCAAAGCCTTCGGATGTTAAATCTTTTTCCTCAAGATTAACACCGCTTAAAACCTGTGTATTATTCACAACGGTATTGCCTGCGGCAACAATCCTCACTTTGCCGTCATATTTAAGTACATACAGATTTCCGTCAACAACGGTATCCTTAAGCTTTATGCTGTTTTCACCGCCGCCGTAAACCAGAATATCCCCATGTACCGTAACATTGTCCAGTGTAACATTACCGTCGCCAATACCTTCCGCAAGGTACAGAGTTCCTTTTACGGTCATTCCCTTTAATGTGACATCACCGGTATTTACAAGCAGATTTTCTGAAATGTCACCTGAATACTCCCCGGAATTATTCACAATATCATCCAGAATATTGTCAATAATTTTCAGGGCTTCGGCACGTGTAATGTAATCCAGCGGAGCAAATCTGTTTCCCGGCCGTCCTGTTACATATCCCTTTTCGGTCAGCGCACTTACCGCATCCTTTGCCCATGTCGCAATAAGTCCGGCATCGGAAAATTTATCAGCCGCGTTTTTATTTTTCACCTGCAGTCTGAACGCCCGGTATATCATTACAGCGGCCTCCTGCCTTGTTATGCTGTTCTTCGGCGCGAATTTTCCGTTTCCGACTCCCGTTGTCACTCCCGCAGCAACAGCCTTCGCAACATGCTCAGCATACCATTCGGTCTCGGGAACATCAACGAACTCCTCACTGGATTTGTTAACATACTTCATCACATTGCCTACAATGGTAACAAATTCTGCTCTTGTAATGTTCGCATCAGGCCTGAAGGTATCGTCGGGCAAACCTTTTACAACTTCCTTTCCCGCCCACTTGCTGACTACGTCTTCAGCCCAGTGCCCCGACATGTCGGAGAAGGCAAATGAATTTAACATAAGACCCGGAAATAAGCAAAAGACAAGACTCATAAGCACCGCCTTTTTGAACCTTTGCCGCATAGGCACTCCCCCCTGGTTACATTAAGTTCATATTAGATTATGTAATATAACACAAAATGGTTAAATTATGTAAATTAAATCAGTTTAATTTTACCACACAGTATATATAAAATCAATATTGCCGGTCGGTGATACCGGTTACTCTTGTTTTAAACCGGCCGCCGGTGGTAGAATTAGTGGTGAAATTACGTTGGCTGGCTTACAGTAAACTGAAAAGGAGATTTTTATGCACCTGTACAGATATGATATTCACACTCATACGTCAGAGGTAAGCAAATGCGCCGCCATTTCGCCTGAAGAACTGGTCCGTTTTTATAAAAACATGGGATTTGCCGGTATTTGTATAACCGATCATTTTTTTAACGGAAATACCACCGTTCCCGGCGATCTTCCGTGGAATGTGAGGGTTGAACTCTTTTGCAGAGGGTTTGAAAAAGCCCGTGCAGAAGGCGAAAAAATGGACTTTGACGTGTTTTTCGGCTGGGAATATTCATACAGGGGAACCGATTTCCTGACATTCGGGCTTGACAAGGAATGGCTGCTGAATCATCCAGACCTGCTGAGCCTTAATGTAAATGACTACTGTGATCTTGTACACAGCGAAGGCGGGTTTATTGTTCAGGCCCACCCGTTCCGCGAAGCCGATTATATATCCATGATCAGGCTTCTGCCCCGGAAAGTAGATGCGGTTGAAATTATCAACGGCGGAAACAACGATTTTGAAAACCGGTGCGCAGATAAATATGCGGATATGTATAACCTGATTAAGGTCGCGGGTTCCGATACCCATTCGGATAAAGTGAAAAAACTTGCCGGAATACAACTGAACAGGCGCCTGAAAGACATAAACGACATGATATCCGCGATTAAAAACGGGGAAACCCGCACTTTCTCCATCACTTTGTAGACGCGTTTTTCACCAGCATTCTGTATTTTGCTGGAGTCATCCCCATATGCTGTTTGAAGCGACGAATAAAACTGGAAGCGTCATAATACCCCACCGACGTTCCTATTTCCTGAATGGACATGTCGGTTTTTGAAAGAAGTTCTTTGGCTTTTTCCATACGCAGAAGCATAAGGTATTCAGACGGGTACATACCCGTCTGCTCTTTATATTTCTGCGACAGGGCTGCGGCGCTCATACCGTAAATTTCGGCTATAGTTCCAATACTTAGCCCGGGATCGGTATAATTTTCGCGAATATAGTCAGTTATCCTGCCAATCACCGGGTTCTCATTGGGCATGTTCTGTTCTTCCCTTCGCAGAATATCATTGCATAACTGCTGCAGTATTTCGGTTAAGTCTGAAACCTTTCTGCATCTTGACAGTTCGAAAATGTCATAATACCTGATTGAATTTTCCGAAACATCTCCGTAGCTCAGATACTTGTTCAGCAGCATACTTACAATTTCGTTGTAAATAATGCGGAACGCGAACAGCGAGAATTTTTTAGTCTTAAGAATCCGGAACAATTCGTTAATTCTGTCATGGAGCGCCTTTGCATCGCCGGCGTAAAGGGCTCTCCGGAAACCTTCCAGGTAATTTTCGGTGAACGGCTCAATATCCTTTGCGGCAGAACTGACATCCGAAAACCGCAGAATATTTTCATCTCCCATGACAAAACGGTTGTCATAGGCCGTGCTTGCTTCAAGATAAGCATTTGTGGCCTCCGAAAAATCAACATGAATATTGCTTACGGCCATAACCGCCTCATTATCAAGGGAAGACAGAAAGGCTTTTGCATTGTCAAGCCAGCTTTCCAGTTTATTTCGTTCGTTTGCAAACAATATAAACAAATACTGCTCATGGTCAAAAATTTCGGTTCCATAACCCGTTACGCCGCTTTTGTAATTCAGCGTCGAATTTAAATGTTCAAGGGCTCTTTTTTCAGGAGGCAGCGCAGATGTAATTGAAATGCAGTAAAAGGCCATGTCTATGTCCATTCCAAGGGCCGACGCAGTATCCACAGCCTGTCTGCGGGCGGGGAAACGGCATTTTACAAATCTTTTCACAAAGTCTGCCCTGCATACGCCCATGCTTTCATCAAGGCGCGTGTGCAATGCTTTGTTCTCGCCCTTTAACGTTTCTATTCCCTTTTTAATTGCGCTGAATCCGTCTTCCGCCGTTATATCCCCCCCCGATGCTTTTCTGTATTTCCCTTATCGGCTTTACATGCCTGTTGGCAAAGTAAACCGTCAGAAGACCGCATGGCACGCTTAACATCAGAAGAAACAGAGAAAACGCAAGACGGGAACGGGCAGTTTGCATCTGGACGGTTTCATGCGGTATGACCGACACATAACACAAATTCAGAAGTTTTCCACGCTGCGCAAAAAGAATGTACTTCGACCCGTCCTGTAAAACAATATCGCGGATTATTGAATCCTCCGTTTCCGAAATTTCTTTCAGAATAACTTCATCGGGTATGTTTATTGCCCTTTTCGCAGAAATTACAGTCTTTCCGGAAAAAATATACATGTTCCGCTCCTGGGATATTTCATCGGTAAACATTTTCTGATACGCAACATCATTTATAATGAAAACAGCATTACCGACAATGAATCTTCCGCCGAGGCGAAGAGGGATAATAATTGTAACCATGTTTTTATTGGTGTCGCTGGTAAGAACACTCCTGACGCCTGTGGCAGGCAGTATGCAAATCTCCCCGTCTTTTTTTCTCAGAAGGCTGTTTAAATAATCCGCCGGAATCCCTTCGTAATGCATCAGCTTTTCCGTAAAAATGTCCATCGACATTGATGTGCCGGAAGAGTACAGATATTCATCGTCGTGAAAAACAACATAGAGCTGATCAAAAAAGTTTTCCGCATTGTAAGAAACAAGATGTTCCTTTAAATAATACGCCTTCAGCGCATTTTCTTTCAGCTTAAACGGAGTAATATACGGTGAAAGGCTTATCTGATTGGCTATATTAATCAATGCGGACAGCTTTTCCTCATGCTGTATTCTAAGAGAACTGAGCCTGTTTGTGTTTTCCTCCACAATACTTTCATGAATAGCCGATGCATAGCTGTTGTTCACATATATCCCCACACCGATAAACAGCACAGCCATGACGGCAGCGTATGAAACAATATAGCTTAACAGGATGGAACGACCGAAAATCTTTCTCATTTTACACTCCCGTATGCTTTTTAATATTATCAGGCTGCAGTTTATTCGGAAGTAATATAACAAAACCGCAGAACAGACAAGCCGTACTGCGGTTATTAAACTCAGAGCTCAAATCAGATGTTATGAAAGGAAGTTAATCCCTGTCTTTTTTTATTCTATCACATTGCTTTACTGCTTGGCAAGATAGTTATCATACGCTTTCTGGTAAATCTCGACATATCGATCCACACCCACGGCCTTGGCCGTGTTCAGGAACTGCTGCCAGCTTTCGTCCGTTACTCCGTTTGTTATGAAATTTGTAATTGATTCCTTCATGAATTTGTCTATTTCATTATACAACCGTGAAACTTCAATTGACTCCTCATTGGTCATCTTAACAAGCCGTTGCAGGTAAACATACGAATATTTCTCAAGTATCCCCGCCCCTTCGTATTCTTTGCTGTACTCATATCTTTCCACGCGATGCGGGGGCATTTCGTAAATCTTGAAGTAATAATCCCCGGGCGCGAAGAACTGGGCGTGATATACCGGAACGTAATTATAAAGTTCGTTGTTTTCAGGAACATATAATATTTCGTATTTTCCCTGGTCATTTATTTTCATCGTAGGTTCAATCGGGCCGCCCTCGTGAATCGGTCCGTTGTAAGCCACCATCATTGTTTCGGTTTCAAGCTGGGCATCTATCCACATGAGGGTTTCAGGAATATGCTTGTTGGCAACTGTCAACGCAGCTCCTAAAGTCGGTACCTCAAGAATTCTCGGAACCTTTACGCCATGCTTGCTTGCAGGAGGAAGTATCGAAACATAATTCGCCGCAGTTTCGGGTGTAAGTGCGGTATTTATAAGACGCAGATAAGTTGTATATCCGACACGCCCCGCATTCATCTTTGTTCCCCATACGTTGGAGTCCTGGGTAATCGCTTCGGGGTCAAGCAGACCTTCCCTGTAACACAGATGCAGCCACTCGCATGCGTCACGGAATCCGGGCAGATATCCCGGGAAAACCACCTTCTGATTGTCATCAATGCACGCATAAACAAAATACTGCAGTGGCACGCCAAACTGCGCAAAATACGTATAAACGCCCTGAATGTGGTTGGTAAGACCTCCGGCACTCATGGGGATTTCGTCCTTTTCACCGTTCCTGTTCGGATCACTGTCACGGAAAGCGCGAAGGACATTGGTAAGTTCATCGACGGTTTTCGGAATTTCAAGCCCCAGGTTGTCAAGCCATGTTTTATTAATGAACCAATGGCTTTCGTGATTGACGTTCTGAGCGATAAGGTTGCCAATATAGTACATTTTGCCGTCGGAGGCGGGAATTGATACATAGGCATCATTCAAATACAGGCGACTGTAATAATTGGGCATGTATTTTTCGATATAGTCGTCCAGAGGCACAAGGATTCCCTGATTTACGCCATACTCCTCAATATCCACCTCGCCACGGAGAATCATATCGGGCCAGTCTCCGGAGGCGAACATCAGGTTTAATTTGGTATTCCAGTCCGCATCCTTCACAAGCTCCCATTCAATATGTATATTGGTCTTCTTCTCCAACTCCTGGTAAAACCACATATTATCGAAGTCTACCTGCTGGTTTTCCAGTACGTACTGAAAAGCCCTCAACGTAATTTTTTCGTCGCTTATCTTTCCGTCGCTTCCCGGCACCGGTGCGGCTATAATAGTATCGGCTTTCTGACTTTCACCGCCGTCCGGCTTTGCGGCCGGTGCTCCGCATGCAGTCGTCAGCACCGCAAGCACAAGCAGCAACATTAATAATGTTTTCTTCATACTCAGACTCCCCCTCTTCTATTTTCTGATTATTTCCGCCGTTGTTTCAGCGGTTCGGCTCAAACATGGGGTATAAAAAATTTGCATCAGCCTTTTAAGGAACCGAGCATAACGCCTTTGACAAAATAATTCTGCATGAGTATATAAAGAACAACCGCAGGCACTGTTGATATAACAATCGCACAGTATTTTGCAACCAGAGCCTTTCTAATCGCTTCGGTCATTCCCTTAACGTCACCTTCATATGCCGAGAAAAAGGCATCGGTTGCCGTGCTCGCCGTCAGCGTTGCCACGGCTTCCCTCAGAATTGTCTGCAGCGGCAGTTTTGATCTGTCCCTTATATAAACCAGTGCGGTGAAATAGTCATTCCATCTCGCAACGCCGTAGTATACGCTCAGTACGGCGATTATAGTCCCCGACAGCGGCAGAACCGCATGGATAAAATATTTGAAATGGCTGGCACCGTCAATTATCGCTGCCTCGTATAATTCGTTGGGAATATTCATTGTAATGTAAGTCCTTGCCACCATAAGATTCCATACCGAAACGCAGTTTATGACAATCATAAGAAGCCTTGTATCGTACAGTCCAAGCCTTCTGTTCATTATAAACTGTGGTATCAGGCCACCCGAGAAAAACATCGTAAACACAAACAGGAAGTTAACAAATTTTCTTCCGGCAAATTTCCTGCTTAACGCATATGCTGCCATCATTGTCACGGCAACGCTTAACGCGGTACCCACGACGGTGTAATATATGGAATTCATATATGACCGAAGCAATTCCTTATGCCCGAATACAGCTTCATATCCGATAAGTGAAAAATCCTTTGGCCACAGTATCACTTTTCCTGACATTACGGCATCGGGATCAGACACCGACGCTATAAGAATGAACCAGAGGGGATATATTACAATAATCAGAACAATAATCCAGAATATAATGTTAAAGGTATCAAACAAATTGTCCCCTAAAGTTTTTTTTGTTTTAACCCCGGTATGAAGCATCCCGTTTTCCTCCTAAAACAGGCTTGTATCGCCAAGTTTTTTCGATATCCAGTTAACGGTTATAATCATTATAAAATTAATTACATTTATAAAAAGACCTATTGCGGCCGTGTACGAGAACTGCGCTTTTGTCAGCCCCATTTGATATACATAAACACCAATAATGTCGGACTTCACCATGTTGCCCGGTGTCTGCATCAGCAAAGCCTTGTCGGTATTTGAAACCAAAAGATTCCCGCAGCTAAGAATTAACATCATCACAACAATGGGGGCAAGGTGGGGTATATCAATATACCGGATTTTTTGATGCTTTGTGGCTCCGTCTATCGTAGCAGCTTCATACAATTCTGGATCTATTCCTGTCAATGCTGCAATATAAAGGATAGTATTCCAGCCGGCATGCTGCCATATATCGGAAACTATGAACAGGGTTCTGAACCACCCCGGTTCAATCATAAAATGTATAGGATTTCCTCCCATGGCCTTTATGAAAGTATTTATAATACCACTGTCGGGTGACAGGAAAAGGTACAATATTCCTGCCATTACCACGGTGGATATGAAATGTGGTATGTAAATAACGGTTTGAGTAAATTTCCTAAAACGCGGCCATTCTATTTGATTCAGCAAAATAGCCAGTACTATCGGAACGGGAAAACCCCACAGCAGTCCATATAGGTTTAACAGAAACGTGTTTTCAAGAAGTCTTCTGAAATAATATGCATTGAAAAAGTCTTTAAAATTTTTCAGCCCGACCCATGGGCTTCCCGTTATTCCCAATACCGCCTTGTAATCCCTGAACGCGATCTGGACGCCATATAACGGCAGATAGCAGAAAACGAAAATAAAGGCCAGTGCAGGAAGTAAAAGCACATATAATTGCCAGTCACTCTTTACCGCCTTTCCAATTCTTTTAGTTAATCCCGGTTTCTGATAATATTTAAAAGAAGCTTTTTTCATTTCCATTCCCCATCACCCTCTTCGTCATGGTAGCACGGAACGGTCTCAGGCTTCCTTATATTGTCCATTGCAGCATTTGCTTTTCTTCAAATTAATCAGGAATTAACAACAATCGATTTGTATGAAGTGAATTTCCGGCTCCAACTTCATAATAACACGAATGGATATACTTGAATATCGGCTAAAATTTTGTATATTATAAACAACACCCCGAATATGATAGTCTATATTTTTGTAGATTATTACTTTACATAAAACTTCCTTTACTATTGGCGGAAGGGTATATTATAATTATGCTGAAATATACACAGTACTCAGCCTTCGGGAGAATAGAAAATGATAAAAGTTTTGATAGTAGATGATTCTTCTTTTATGCGCGTCAGGATAAGGACACTCCTCGAAACCTGCAGTGAAATAAAAGTTGTCGGCATCGCCAGAAACGGTATGGACGCAGTACGTAAAACCGTTGTTCTCAGACCCGACGTTATTACTATGGACATAAACATGCCGGATATGTCCGGAATCGAGGCCGTTGAACTCATAATGAAACAGTGCCCCACTCCTATCATAATGGTAAGTTCACTGTCCTCTGACGGTGCCAATGAAACGCTTGAAGCTTTGGAAAAAGGGGCGGTAGACTACATACACAAGGATAATCTGAATGAAAAAAACCTGATAGAGAAAATTCTTATTGCCAAGAATGCAAAACTTAACATAAATGGCCATTCCGCGCCAAAAATTTCCAAGAACATTATTCAGGAAACCAGGGAAAAAATTTTGGCCGAAACCTTAAGACTTCAGAAAACTACTGAAATACTTTCAGGGCGAAGGACATTTTCAATAATCGGAATTGGAATTTCGACGGGAGGCCCAAGCGCATTGGCGAAAGTACTGCCCCGAATATCCGCCGAAATCCCGGCAAGCATTGTAATAGCCCAGCATATGCCTTCCGCTTTTACAGGCCCTCTGGCTGAAAGGCTGAACAGGATTTCCGCATTGCATGTCAAAGAAGCCGAAAACGGCGAGCAATTAATACCCGGGTATGCATATATATGTCCGGGCGGTAAACATATAATGGTTGAAAAAAAAGGCATTATTACTTTATATGACAGGGAGAAATTCCCTAATTACCATTACTGCCCTTCGGCAAGCCTTTTAATGGCGTCAATTTCCAGGGTATACGCCAACAACGCCATGTGCATAATAATGACAGGAATGGGTTCAGACGGCCTTGAAGGGGTTCTTGAAGCGAAGAAAAACGGAAGTTACGTCATCGCGCAGTCCGAAAATTCTTCTGTTATTTTCGGGATGCCGAAAGCAATTATAAGCAATAACCTGCAGGATGAAATTGTACATCTGGACCATATCGCCGACAGAATTAATGAGTTATGCCTTGAATGAAGCGGGGCAGGTAAAACTCTCCTTTGCCCCCTTCAAAATATTCCCGCCTGAACAAGCTTTACATATATCATCCGTTCTTCGTTCACGCAAGCATCGCTGACTGAAACCTTAACCCCTCCGTAACGCGGCATATCCATAATTTATATCAAACCCCGATGCAATTTTTTCGGGAATTTGCTTCCCGGATGAATAAGCCGTATACCCTCTTACTGATAAAAAATATATTGACTTTGATTTAAGACAATTGTAGAATTTAAATAAGACAATTGTCTTAAAGGAGTTGGGTGAAATGAAACGACTGCCCGATGCGGAGTTTGACGTAATGAAAATCATATGGGCGAATGAACCCCCGATTACCGCAAACATTATCATGGAACAACTGGGGACGCAGCGGAAATGGAAAGCCCAGACGGTAAATTCCCTGCTGCTTCGCCTTGTAAAACGCGGATTTCTCCGTTCCGAGAAAAACGGCAAAGAGCGGGTATATTTTCCTGTCGTCAGCAGGGATGACTATCTGAAGTTTGAAACAGAGCTTTTTTTGAAACAATATCATAACAATTCCGTCATAAACCTGGTTAACACTTTGTACAGAGACAAGACACTGACCGACGAAGACATCGACGAATTGCTTCAGTGGCTTAAAAAACGGAGGGGTTAGAATGAAAGACTTTATGATAATGCTGATAACTTATTCTGCAGCATTGTCCCCGGTTATACTTTCCTATGCAGCTTTAACTTCTCTGTTGTCAAAACGTTACTCTGCAAAGGGGCTTTATTATTCATGGCTGGTTATCGTGATCGGCCTGATTGTTCCATACCGCCCTCAGATATGTGCAGGCATTATAAACAGCAGTAACAATAACAAAATAATACCGGAAAACAATATCTTTCCCGGGTTCAGTGCTGTCTCCATTTCCCATTTAAATAATAAAGTCTTCCCAAGGTTTCCTTTACAGGGGAAATGGTGGACATTTATTTTTGCCGTATGGCTGTGCGGAATAATGTTTTTCCTTTCGTACCAATGTTTCAAGCACCTTCGCCTTGTGAAAGCCTTCAACAGGTGGAGTAAAGAAATAAAAAATGAAAAGACTGCATCAATTTTAAAAAAGGTAATGCGTGATTTGGCCTTGTCCGGCAAGATAAAACTTCTGTCATGCCCGTATGCCGGAAGTCCTGTGTTAATTGGTCTTTTCAATCCGCGGATAATTATTCCGGAACAAGACTACACAGATGACGAACTTTATTTTATTCTCAGACATGAACTTGTTCATTACAAAAGAAGGGATTTATGGTACAAATCGCTGATACTTCTTGCCACAGCCATCCACTGGTTTAATCCCGCCGTTTATATAATGGCAAAAATAGTCGGCATGCAGTGCGAATTGTCATGCGATGAGTATGTTGTTTCGGGTATGGATGCAGCTACACGTTACAGATACTGTGAAACGCTTATCGGAATTTTTAAAAAGCAAACCCTGATGTCAACTGCATTAACAACAAATTTTTACGGAGGTAAAAACGGTATGAAAAGGCGAATACTTTCAATCATGAACGAAGGCAAAAGAAAAATCGGACTTTTTATTGCCGGTATCCTGCTGGCTGTCGTTATAGGAGCGGGGTTTTACTGCAAAGCGGTAAATCCGGCGGATACACTTACCCCGTCGTCCGGAAAATTTAATGCCGCTGTGTCCATTAAAATGGCAGGTATGGAGAATACGAGGGAAAATACCGGCACATCGGTGCGTTATGTTGATCCAAGGCCATCCCTTGAATTTTACATCGAAGGCGAAAACATAGCGAAAATAGACATATCCTGCGAGAACGAATACCTCGCCGCCATTGACTGGACTAAAACACAGCACAGAAAATACTGGGACGTGAACTACTATCAGACATTTGATGAGGAAACTCAGGCCAGTGTATTTTATCCCGACAAATATTTCGATAAGACAATATCTTTATCATTCAACGAAGACTTCACAGATTACCAAAATATCTGGTACAGATGGCATGCGTTAAACCTTTATGAATGGGCGTTGGAAAATAATTATTCCCGCTTTTTCGGTTACGGAAGTGGGCAAAAAATAAAAATGCCCGATAACCCGACCGAAGACCAAAAACTTATGCTGGCAGCCGGAAATGACGGTTCCGGGTTAACAGGGCTCGGACACATACAGCTGTCGGGATATCCCGACGAACTTACAAAAGATAGGATCACCGTAAAAATCACCGACAGAACCGGAAATACAATCACCAAACTAATTAATGTAAAAATCAGCAACAATGAATTTAATGAAACGGTAGTAACTGCATATTTAGAGAATTAGTAAACAAAAAAAGGGAGGCGCATCATCAGCTCACTAAACCGGAGGGAGCAGGCTAACCGTCCCCTGCCTCCCTTTTTTCATTATTCCTTAACTGCCCCTAAGGTAATACCGGTAACAAAATACTTCTGGCAGAACGGATACAAAATCATCGGAGGAATCATGGCCACTATTGTAGCGGCATTTTTCACGGCATTACCATATCCAGCCGCATTCGGGTCTGTTAAAGTCTGATCACTTAAGATCAGCTCTCTCAGCTTAACCTGGAAATTGTACAAATCGGTGTTGGTAATATAAATTACAAAGTTGAAAAAGCTGTTCCAGTAGCTAACCGCAAAGAAAAGGCTTATTGATGCCAGCGCCGGAAGAGAAAGCGGCAAAATAATCTTATAGAATATTTTCATTGGCGTAGCACCGTCTATATCTGCTGATTCCATCAGGCTTTCAGGAATCTGTTCAAAGAAATTCTTCATCAGGAAAATATTATACACACTAATGGACGGCGGCAGTATTACAGACCATAAAGTATTGGTAATTCCCAAAGCTCTGATAACCAAATATGTCGGTACAAGGCCACCGCTAAATATCATGGTTACAAGGATAAAATACGAGAAAAATGTTCTTCCCGGCATATCCTTCTGTACCAGAATATATGCCCCGAGGGTTGTAAATACCATTCCAAAGAAAGTTCCCGCTACAGTCGTTATTATGGAAATATAAAACGGCCTGTATAACCCCTTGGTGGAGAAAATAAGCTTATATGCTCCAACATCAAAATTCCTTGGCCACATATTTATTCCATATCTTGTAGATTTATCAAGAGAATCAACCAATACTTTCCAGACAGGTATGCAGACAACTATTAACACTATCAAAAAGAATACGCCGTTAAGAATTCTGAATATGCTTCTTCCTGCGTATCCATGCTTAAAGGAAAATTTGTTTCTCACGCTGCTCCTCTCCTTATTACAGTATACCTGAACCTTTTACTTTTTTGCTCAGGTGATTTGAAATCAATACAAGCACCATGCCTACAACCGATTTAAACAGACCAATGGCCGTACCAAGGCCGTAATTTGCTTGGCGCATACCTATTCTGTATGAATACGTTCCAATTACATCGGCAACATCGTAAACCATATCATTGTAGAGTACAAATATCGGTTCAAATATATTCAATATCTTTCCTATGTCGAGTATGAAAACAACCAGTATTGTCGGAAGTAATGCAGGTATTGTGATATGGAGGGTCTGCTTCCACCTGCCGGCTCCGTCAATTTCAGCAGCTTCGTACAATTGCGGGTCTACTGATGTTAATGCCGCTAAATATATAATAGTTCCCCAACCGGTTTCTTTCCATCTGTAAATCATCAGGAATATGGGAACCCACCATTTTTTATCAGCCAGGAAATATATCGGCTCAACCCCAAAATTGGCGAGTAAGTTGTTTACAAATCCTCCCTGAGGGGAAAGAATAATGTTGAAAATCGATGCCACAACAACCCAGGACAAAAAGTGCGGCAGGTAAATAACCGTCTGAACAAAACGTTTTATTCTTACATTATAGATCTCATTAAGCAACAGTGCAAAAATTACGCACACAACAATACCAAGAATAATATTTGAAAAACTCAGAAATATTGTGTTTCTGAAAGCTTTCCAGAACCTTCCGCTGCTTACCCCCGTAAATAAATCCTTAAAGTTTTCCAGACCAATAAATTTCTTTTTAAACGGGGTAAACTCATAAAAAGCATATCTTATTCCAACCATGGGGAGATAATGAAAAATAATGAGCATCACAAATACCGGAAGGAACATAAAATAGTGATATCTGTACTTCTTTATCTTTTCAATTGTTTTTCTTTTTGAATATTTCTTAACTTGAGTTTCGACTTTTTGCAAGTAAGTCCCCTCCTATTACACGATTAATTAAATACAAGCGTACCAGCAGAAAACGAGTTTCTGCTGGTACACATGATATTAACCCCGTTTTCCTTATTTGTTTATATCAGCAAGTATCTGATCCACATACCCTTTAGCTTTCTGGGTATATTCATTGAGACCTTCGTCTACGGTTGCTTCGCCGTAAACAACTTTAGCTATAATTTCACTCTTAATTGAGTCTAATTCAGACATATACTTTGTCAAAACTTCCGAAGCAGGCAGCAGTACATCCTGAACTGCATCTTTCTGGAACATTGCCAGAGAGTTCATAATGATGTCAGGATATTCATAAGGATCGTCGTACTTGGTAATTGACAGTGAACCTGACATAAATACCTTATCAAATGTGGTATTGGGATCCTGCATGCTCGGCAGTTTTACCATCTTGCCGTCTTTCATTTCATACATTAAACCTTCAATACCATGGGTAAAGAGGGTCTGTCCTTCACCACAGTCAAGCATGAATTCCAGGAAATATTTGAAAACTCCTTCGGGGTTTTCACATTTTGTTGTAATGCTTACAGGCGGTGCAACTCTCTCAATATACTTGGTTTCTGCAATAGCAGGAATCGGAAGTACCTTAGCTTCAGGAACATTTGCTTCAATGTTGTTCTGCAGTGTCTGATTCCACAGTCCTGCCCAATAATTGAATACACCTACATTACCTGCATAAAACTTATCACGGCAGGTGGATGTTTTGTTGGTAACAACTTCCTTATCAATCAAACCTTCTTTATAAGCATCCTGCATTCTCTGCAGAGCGGCTTTCATTTCAGGTTCGGTCATTCCGTCTACCCATTTGCCGTCTTTCTTATAGAAACCGGGATTTGCATCCTGATAAAATTCCCTCACATAGTTTATTCCCATAAGTCCCGGAGCGGTAAACGGAATTGTATCCTTCTCACCATTTCCGTCAGGATCTTCGTCTCTGAATTTTCTCAGCATTTCGATAAATTCATCATAGTTTGTCGGAACGTCTATGTTCAGTTTTTCCAGCCAGTCTCCTCTTACATATGTGATAGGGCCGTTACCTCTTTCTACCGGCAATCCGTAAAGTCTGCCGTCCAGTCTTAAAGCATCAACTATTGACTGATCTACCATGTTGTTCTTAACTTCGGATTTTTCATACAGATCGGTAATATCATACAGTGCGCCGTTTACGGCATATGTCACATACATGTCAGTGGAAAGCAACAGCACATCCGGAATTTCACCGGTAGCAAAAGCCAAATCCACTTTCTCATAGTATTCATTATGAGCCGGCTGATTAACAATCAGCTTAATTCCGGTCTTTTCCTCATATGCCTTAACAACTTCATCCTGTCCGTTTTCCTTGGTTATTAATGTACCGTTAACCATAAATGTAATCTGTTTTGGTTTTGCAACTTCATTTGAATTTCCCGGATTATTATTGTCAGTATTAGTTGGTGTACCGGTTACATCTGTTGAAGTATTAGAATTACCTGTTGAATTTTTACCACATGCTGTCAATGCCAGCACAAGCGTCATAATAATTATGAAAGCGCTTACTTTTTTCAAATAATTTTTTTTCATTTTTGCAACTCCTTCCCTCTTCTTTCTTAATTCAGTACTATCTTTAGTGCGATTAAGTAAGCTTTACACAATTTATAAGTTTCATTAAAAAATTTTGTCCCCCCTTTTTCTTCTGTTTTTATGATAATCTTTTGTAAAAACTTATATAGTATCCTGCCGCTTCTGAAAAGCAAAATACCGGCCCAGCGCTGGTTTCCTATCAGCCGCAAAAAATAAACATATGCCGTACTACCGAGCTTTTATATTCCTGTTATCTTTTTTACTGAAAAACGAGATTGTTAACCAAATAACAATCCTTTTTCTGCATGCATTGACTTAATAAGTGTAAAAAAAATTAAATAATTAAAATTTTGCTATCAAATTCATATTTTATATATTTTACACAGCAAACATCTGTAAGTATATCACCATATACATAAACTTGTCAACTAACTATAAAAACAAACTTATAAATGCAAACTTTACCTTTGCTATTACACTGAACTTTAAGAGAAAAAGAAAAATCACAGGTGTTTTATCAATTTCATTCAAAATTCAGTATGTCCTTATTATAAAGAAAAACTTTACGAAAAACAAAAACTATTTTTCTGTTTATTTAAAATTTATCTCCGATTATCATCTTATTAATAAACATTTTTACCGCATACGCATGAAATCGAATGTAAACCGTCAGTCAAATGTAATAAACTTTTCCTGCTAAGCCAGATACATAAGATTTGGTAATAAAAGCCTGTTACGCCTTCAATTTTTAAAAAACTTGACACTGCTTTATTTGCTATGATAGAATTAACAGGCAGGTTACTTGCATAACTGCTTTCAACTTAATAAACAAACGCTTGTGGAGAGATGGCTGAGCTGGTCTAAGGCGCACGACTGGAAATCGTGTGTACCCCCAAAAGGGGTACCGAGGGTTCGAATCCCTCTCTCTCCGCCAAAATAAAGGCTTTCAGGGTTTTACCTGAAAGCCTGTTTTTATGTCCCAAAGTACCCAATGTTACAAATATGTCACAACAGATTTAAGCGTTAAAATAAAGTTAAAAATTAAGGAAGCCCAACCAGCTTCCTTTTTTATATCCCGAACAAATACCACTTAATGGAAACGTCACATTCTGACCGTCTTTACCCTTTACTCTGAACCTGACAGGCTGCGGAGCTCCTCCGTTCGTAAAAGTACAGCTTATCACGTCTACGGGTTGCATGATAGTTTTAATAGAACCACCTATACATTATTCCACTTCTTATAAGCAAAATGTCACCGCCGGTGTATAATTTAAATCCGCTATTGACATTATGATGATTCATTCCGAGGAGAAGTGCTATAGCTAAATACAGTATAAAAGCTATTTTAGAGATACAAGAATGGATAGATAATTATCCACGGAAGGTGTTGAATGGAAAAAGCTCTAGAGAAGTTGTTCAAGGGTATATGAATTAAAAAAGCTCCTCCCCTAGGAAAGGGAATATAAAGCTTCAAAAATAGATCAAAAAACATAAACGGACGATTAGTTTTGACAGAGAAAAAGTGTTTCATTTTAACTTGCAATTAACGTTGAATAAAAAACAATGGAAAATATATTGCATATTTCCATTTTTTATGTTATAATAAAGGTAAGAGAGTAGACAGTTAAGAGGGGGAACAAAATGAGGGGGAAACTTTGGGTGCTACTCACATCACTGATACTCCTTGCCTATGTATATGGGGTTTTTATTGTAATTCCACTTGAAAATCCTCCTATTTGGGTAGGTTAAGAGGTAATAATATCAATAGCGGGTTAAAATTGAGCTACTTTTAATAATTTTAAATTAAATTGTTTCTAACTTTATTAATCTGACCTTGCTGATTTGCTCATTGTAAAAACTAATCTTTAGTCCATCATTATCTTTCAACTTTTATAACAGCAAAAGTTTTAAATATTGCACGATGAGAGAATAACCCTTGCGGCAATGATCAGAGGAAGGGAATCTAGGCTTTGAAGGCAAGTCTAGATTTTTAAACATAGAAGAATAGAAATCCAATTTTTAGCTGAGAAGTAAAGAGTTCGAAGATATTTTATAAAGTAATTGAAGCTGGTGGATGTAGGCTTTCCTCCTTATGAGTATTTATCACAATTGAACAAGCATAAGGGATTATAAACAAAAAGATAAAAATTTAAATTTGAAAGCAATAGTTAAAAAACACACCTCTTAAGTGACTTAAATTAAAACTTTCAAATTATATAAGTCCTTAAAAAATACAAAAATAGGAGGTGAGATAATGTCTGTGGTGATCCATGAAGGGATTTATCAGATTCACTGGTGTATTCATGGTGGGATTGTAGCGATGCCACTTTCACTGACTAACCGAGCGCAAGAAGAAGTTGCCTCAGAAATTGTTGAGAAAGGAATAATTGGTATACGGGAAGAGCAGATCTTAAAACAGTTGTTTGCGGACAAGTTAGCATTATCAGAATCATTGTCTTGGGAAAAGTAAATTCTAAAATGAGAAGAGTTAAACTAACTGAGTGAGAAAGGAGAGCATGGTATATGCAAATTGAAATGGTAACAAAAGAAGAGTTATTGACTATGCTAAATAACCTTGACGTTATTGTATTAAACGTTCTTCCTCGCGATTGGTATGAGCAGGCTCACATTAAGGGTTCGATATCAATCCCCTTGGAGGAGTTGCCAAACCATTTAAACTGTTTGTCTAAAGATAAACTTATTATTACGTATTGTGCAAGCTACGAATGTACATCTTGTATCGAGGCAGCGGAATTGTTGGCTAACTATGGATTTAATGTAAAAGTTTACAGAGGAGGTACTAAGGAATGGATAGAAGCGGGTCTTCCGTGGGAAAGCAGCACATAAATATTGATCATCCTCTCAATATTCTGCGTAATTCTCCCCATTATACCTCGGACCCACATTTCAGACGTAGAGCAGATATGCGAATAGCTCGGTAACAAAAGTTTGCTGGAGGTCGCCTCTTCAATCTTGATATAGAGATTACCACTATTTGTAATCTTGCTTGTCGAACGTGCTACAATGTATCGACTAAGCCACAAATTATGACAGTGGAGCAATTTAGTCGTATTTTAGCAGATGCTCGGCAACTTGTGGAGTGTTTAGAGATGGATGGACTTTGGCTGACAATTTCTGGGGGAGAACCATTGACAAATAACTGGATATGGGACATGCTTCAGTTGGCTCAAGGGCCGGATATTAAAGGTATCGCAATTATCACTAATGGTACACTTATTAACCAAGAAACAGCAAAGCTTATGGAATCTTTAGGTATCTCTGAGGTCATGATATCCCTAGATGGAGCTAGTGCACAAACCCACGATGCTATCAGAGGACAAGGTTCGTTCGCCAGGACCATGAGAGGCGTAGAGATACTAATAAAATACTGTTCTAATATATTTCTTGGATGTACCATGACTCTTACTACATTAAATATGGACAATACTGAGGATTATGTTGATTTAGCTTTTCAAATGGGATTTAATTATGTGTGGATTAACCCTCCGATTTATTGTGGATGTATAGTACAATCAGAGCTTGATATCTCTTACGAAGAGCATTTACGAATTATGAAGCTTGTTAGAGAACTCGATACCAGGTATTTTAGACAGGCTTTTGCAGTATATTATAATGTCCCGTATTACCCTCTTACTGACCCCATCTCTCCCTATTTGGATCTGAGCACAGCTTGTCCTTGGGGGCGTACTAACCTAACTATTACTGCCGATGGCTCAGTCCTTCCCTGTTTATACAGTCGAGATTTGTGTTTAGGAAATATTTTTGAGCAATCTCTAATCGTTCTTTATCACTCATCTGTGCTGGAAGGAGTTCGTAACGGATCGTTACTTGCTGAACCGTGCCGTTCTTGTTTGTACCGCGAATTCTGCGGGGGGTGCCGTGCTAGAACGTACTATCTTACTGAAGACTGGTTTGCTGCGGATCCCTGGTGTCCCCTTGTCAGGGGTTTGACTGAGGAGCAAATTAGAGTTTTTCCATCCAATTTACCAAAGGAAAAGGTAGGAGGATATTGACATGACTGAACATTCAACTAATGGAAAAATACTCTATACCTACTACATTCGCTGTTATATTATTGCTGTATGCCTTATAGAGTTTTTTGCTTTTAAAATTCTTGATCCTTACTATATTCAATTTATGACTACAGAAAAGGGACTCGAGTTAACACCTACCCAATTTGGATTTTTTGTATCACTTGCCTCAGCAGTGACATCTGCTATCGATTACCTGACTGGAGCTTTTGCAGACCGGCTGGGCCGTAGGCTCTCTTGGGGATTGGCAATGTTTTGCTATGGTGCAGGAATGTTATGGCTCAGCTCGATTTCTGCCTTTGGTCCTGCACTTGTTACAGCTGTATTAATGGGAATTTCCTATGCTTTTACGAGCGGTACACGGGAAGCATGGCTCTATGATAGTGTTGGACAAGAAGGGACAAGGAAAGCTTTTGGTAAGCTTTACCTTTACTCTATTCCATTTACTGCAATAGGAATGGTGGTAGCATATATTCTGGGAGGCCTTGGCAGCTTGCGTATTCCAATTGCTTTGACTGGTGTTATCATTATAGCCGATGGCTTGTTTATCATGACCTTTCCTGAGAACTATGGGAATTACCGCCGCCGAGGGTGGTTGGAAATACTCAAAACGGGATTTTATCAGTTTTTAGAAAGTCGTGTTCTATGGATTACAGCAGTTCAGAGTTTTTTCTTTACACTTCCCATTTGGATCACAACTGCCTGGTGGATTACTTACATGGTGGAACAGTTTGGGGTTGACCTGAAAGAGACGGCTTTTGCTTTTGGTGTTACTTCATTGGCTGCAGCAGTGACAGGTTTTTATATTTGCAAGATAAAAATCACCGATTACCGGAAACTAATTCTTTGGCCAACACTATTATCAGCACTTGCCTTTTTATTAATGCCGTTAGTTCATGTGCCTTGGGCTTTTGTGGCCTTAGTTATTGTTGCGATTGCTTCCAGTTATTTGAGGGGGAGTGGTATTACCCTTTTAGAAAATGAACAGATCAGCGTCGAACGGGCAACAGCACTATCTTTTTTGAATACTCTTCGTAGTGCTTTCTGGGCAGTAGCTCCTCTCTTATGGGGGACTCTTATCTCAGCTTTGGGGCTTAAAGTCACGTTCTTTTTTGCAGGAGTAGCTTCGCTGATTTCCTTGTTTTTGTTAAAACTTGCGTTAGTGCTAAGAGGTGAAGATTCATGAAACAGATTGTTGTACCCGATAGACCTTACCACTTGTCTTGGGATCTTACTACAGCATGTCATCTCCATTGTAACTTTTGCTACAACACTGAAAGAAAATCACATCCAACCGAAACACGAGATCTAATTGAAACAATACTTGACAATGTAGTAGAATTGAAACCACTACATCTAGGCATTGGAGGAGGCGATCCATTTTTAAGTCCGTACATTAGCTGGATATTGCAGCAGTTAGCGGAACGAATGGGGGATGAAATGCCGATTATTACAATTGATACTATGATGGTAAACCAACGTGAAGATGTGGTACAACAGGTCTGGCGACTCAACAAGGACCTTGGAGATAATAGGATACAGTTCTATCTAAGCATCCACGGGAGCCCTGAAATTCATGACAAAATTGTCGGATACAAAGGGCACTTTAAGGAACAAATTGAAGGCATCAAATTGTTAAAGCGATATGGGATTAACTTCAGCTTGGGTATTGTACCGACAAACTTTAATCAGCTTGACACAGTACTTATATTGGCTTTGTACTTGGGGGCTGGATTACTAAACCTTTCCCAATTTGTTCCTATTGGCAAAGGTGCAAAGGCATATGAGCAAAATCTGAGCTCCGAACAATATAAATGGCTTCTGGATTGGATTATGACACGTAATACCCAATTAGGCTGCCGATATATAGTGACTCATGAGCACTGGATAGCAGCTGTTGATCGGGAACTGCTTATGAATAGTCTTTTTATTGGTTGCAGCGCGGGGATTTACTATTTTGGAGTACGTAGTAATGGTGATATTGTTCCTTGCCAGCTTAACTCGTATGTGCTCGGCAATGTGTGCAACACAAGATTAACCGAAATATGGCGAAATCATCCTGTGTTACGACGATGGAGAGAACGAGAGGTTGAGGGAAGATGTATAGATTGTCCATTGGTTTTCAAATGCGGGGGTTGTCGTTGTAATGCTGTAGCATATAGTGGAAACTTTTTAGGGGAAGATCCACTTTGTCCTTTTTCACCAGAAGAATTAATCAGAGCAATTAACTTGAATCAAGCAAGCAAAAAAATAACTACTGAAAGGACTGATGCCTATTTGTCAGAAATAAACATTAGAAATGACACAAGAATTGTAAAACTCGTTACACTTGCAACGTGGCAAGGAGATTCTTTGATTATCCGTAATGAGGCACGAAATACTTTCGTGGAGCTCACAGGTGATGCATCAACTATCTATTGTTTAATTCCATCCCAATGTGGGATTGCCTTGAATGACCTCAGGTTAGCTTTCAAGAAACAAACAGGAAGAGAACTCCCTCTAGTGGAACTTAGGGCATTAATTAGTTCGGGTGTTTTAGGATGTGTTATCGAATAGCATATTTTCTGCGGTCACGGCACTTCAAAATATGTAAGGGACGTATTTATGAAATCAAAACTTACGAAGATTCCAAGGTTCATTGTATGATGTACAGTGGGAGGACTGTTATTGTGGAGAGTGATGGCGGTTCTAAGATGTTCACACTTCCTAAGGCTGCTGTATGGGAACCAGATCCTGGAGATATATATGTTGAGAGAGGGCTTCTTGATACACAAGGCTTGCTTGCTGCTGTGGAAACAGTAGCAAACTATTCTGTCGATGCAGTACTTTCTTTTTATCATGAAGAAAGGACAATAGAAACAGATGGTTTTGTCAAGCACCAGCGTATGGGATTTTATGTATTACAATTTCAGGAGAATTCTAGATTTTATATATATGCGGACTATGTTCCAGAAAAGTTGAAAGAACTGTGTATTTTTCACATGTTGCCTCACCGGGTAGTTTTTCCAAACAATTTACCTATCCTCCTAAGTCCTAATGTTGTTGGTCACATCTTCCATGAATGGGTTCATTTATTAGAACTTGACTTTTTAGGTTATGAAACTGCGTTGAGTATCAAAAATCTTCCGATTTTTGGTGAGTGTGTCGATCTACAAATCTTCGAGGATCCAAAGGCAGAGACCATTGGATTCAATGCTTTCAATGACGATGCCCGAATTACAAGGCAGATCCCTATTGTAGAACAAGGCAGAATAGTGGGGTTTATAGATAGTTCTGCATACCCATGTCATTATCTTGGATGTGGATATCTTGGGTACAATAATAGTGCTTTCCCTATTCCACGCACAACCAACCTAGTAATTCAAGCTAGGCCAATAGTATATGAGAGTGAGAGGGCATTAGTGATCACTGAACTTGATCTGGAGCTTTTAAATAAGGATCCTGTTTCTACTCGGATTCGGATTAAGAATTGCGAAGGTGTTTATATAGAACGTGGGATGCCTATATATAGGGTAAATTGGAAAGTTGGAATTGAAACAACAGTTCAAGAGTTAGTATGTAGTATGATCTTTCTGAATTCTTCGAACATTCACCTTACCGTAGTTGGTGGAATTTGTGTCAAAAATGGTATTGCAGTACGTTCTGCTCAAAGTGCCCCACCAGTACTACTTGATGGGTTATTAGGAAAGAGTTTACTGCCAAGGTAAAAGCTTTATGCGTTATTAACAGTATTTCATCTGCTAGGAATATCAAAAAGAAATTAATTGATTTCTTGAAAGCGATTACTTTGGGAAAGGATATTTATACAATTATACAAAAAATAATAATTTTAGGTGTAAGTTATAATGCTTCAGGACAATAAATCAAGAAATTACAATATATGGGAATTACTATTCTCCATATCTGACAGAAAGTTTTGGACTTGATAGTGCAAAAATAAGGCTAATATTTAGCATATTAGGAATAATTCAACTGATTCTTACACCAGTAGCGGGGATAGTTGTGGATAGATACAACTATGGATTTATAAATGGCCTTATTTTAGGAAATGTTCTGTCAGGAGCTTTCTTGTTAGTTTTTGCGCTTACCCATTTGCCATTTGTTGCAGTTCTGACAATGATAATATCTTCAGGATTAGGAGTTTTTCATTCAATTGGATACGATGTGATGATGGCAATGATTTCGGAGAATAGATTTAGAGCCACTATTTACAGTGGAATGATGGCTGTGTGGAATGGAATGTTCATCATAGGGTTGATGCCACCGCCGGTGTATAATTTAAATCCGCTATTGACACAAAATTTATTGAAAACGAAAAATTACGTTTTTTCTTTATAGATTAATGCGGTCCTCAGACAGGACATCCTTGGTTAAATGCCTTATAGGTAGTCTTTAAACATATGCGCAGAACTCGGCAAGTGAAATGTGTACTCTGTTTCAATTCCTTATAGGTAAACTTCAAACCCGTAAAACCCTCATAAAAAGCCGCTTTTATAAAATCCATAATTTTAAGCATTAAAATCCGTAAACAGCTGATATTGCTCAATTTTTAGATCTGTCGATCTCGGTGGTTTTTAAGCTACTGGGCATCAATAGATTCATAGGATAAATATTACCATATATTCTATCAATTTGCAATGGCTACTTTTAGCCAGTAATGCATATATTGCTGTATTTTATTTTGTTTATTCACAAAACTTCCTAAATTCAGTTTAACATTTCTTTGAATTGTTTGTATATAAAAAGAAGGTAATAACCATCAAATACATTAAAAAGGTTCGTTGTAAAATTAAATGCAACAGTAAAATGAAATAAATAATTGACAACCATAGTGAGAAATCATGTATGATTTAGGTGTCCAATCCAAACATACAGGAGGTTCTCAACTATGGCTGTACAATATAAGTCTACCACAACTGAGCATAAGTTTAAACACTTAAGTGTTTATGAAAGAGGGCAGATTGCAGCTCTTTTAAAAGAAGGAAAGAGTCAACGTTATATTGCTAATAAACTAGGTCGCTCGCCAAGTACAATTAGCCGTGAAATTAAAAGAGGGACAACAATGCAGATGAGAACTGATTTATCGACATACAAAGTATATTTTCCTGAAACAGGGCAGGCAGTTTATGAGAAAAATCGTATGAATTGCGGAGCAAAGCGTAAATTGGCTCAAGTTGAAGATTTTCTTAAGTTTGCAGAAGATAAGATACTACGCGAAAAATGGTCTCCAGATGCAGTTGTTGGTTTATGTAGGAGAGACCCCAAGTGGCAAAATTCTACTATTGTATGTACCAAAACACTGTATAATTATATAGACCTGGGACTCATAAAAGTACGAAATATAGATTTAAATCTTAAACTACGTTTAAAATCTAAAATAAAAAGGATACGTCAAAACAAACGGGTTGTAGGGAAAAGCATTGATCAAAGGCCGGAAGAAGTACAATCACGTCAAACCTTTGGGCATTGGGAAATTGATACGGTAACAGGCAAAAAGTCTAACGATTCAGTAATTTTAACCTTAACTGAACGAAAAACCCGCTACGAGTTATTGTTTCTTTTGGACGCAAAAGACAGTAATACTGTTAACGAGGCACTTTCAGAACTTAAGAATTGTTATGGTAAGGATGTTTCAAATGTATTTCGCACTATAACGGCAGACAATGGTTCTGAATTTAGTAGACTATCCGAAATGTTACAAGGGCTAGGAATTGAAGCTTATTTCACTCATCCTTATTCCTCATGGGAGAGAGGAACTAATGAACGTCATAATGGACTTATTAGGCGTTTTATTCCTAAAGGAAAGGCTATAAAAGATTTTTCTGAAGAAACGATAAAACGGATACAACAATGGTTAAACAGCCTTCCACGAAGGATATTAGGTTACAAAACACCTGAAGAATGTTTTAATGAAGAGATACATAACCTGGTAAACAAAAATATATCAGCAATAGTCTGAGCCCTTCATCCAAGATATTTTAAAGCTCATTTGAGGGTAGTCAAGGGTAAAGACTTTGTCTTATCTATCGATAACCCTTGACTACCCTCTGCACTCGCTCAAGATAGTAGTTAAGAAGGGCTAAAAGATGATGTTGTACTTTAACACCTAAAATTATGGATGATTTCCACTATAGGTGTTGCATTTAATATTGCAATTTACAAATACATTAAAAATTACAAAAATTATTTAGAAATAAAATGAACCAATTCGGAATTAGCGCAATGGGCATTGATGGAAATTATGTTTACCAATAAAAGCCACTTTATTTCTACCTAACAATAATCCTCTTATTTGAATATTTATCCATTTATTGATATTATATAAATATATTGGATTTGATTTTATAAAATGTATAAGCTTTGAATAAATGCAGGAGGTGTAATATGCAGTTATATAGTCTTTGTAACAAAGCGTTGACTTTGGATGAATTTGTTGGCGAATATTAGCCTATGTATTTTATAACCTCTCGTAACAAGCTAATTAGAAATAAAACGAGTCACTTCGTCGAGCAGGAAATTGAGAAGATACTTATACAAGGACTAAGACCAACCGATTTGCCATTTGTTTTAGCATGATAGATAGGAAATATAAAACATAAAGCCTCAATAAACAAAATAGCGTATAAAAATAATTGTAATAAAACACTGGAATTTAAAGATAGATTCAGAATTATTGAGCATCTAATATGCTGAAATATATAAGTGAAAACTTCATTCATCTAAAAGAATTATCAGAATCCAATCCTTATGAACTTTTCATCAAACTCTGTGAAAATAGAGTTAAAAAAGACTAAAAATTTACACAAGGGAGGAAACCGGTTGGATGATAATAACGCTATAACATAGTTTAAAAGATACATACAAGAAAGAAATAAAGAAAAGAAAAACTTGCGTCATGCGTATTTAAAACTTTATCCAAAAACTGATAAGAGTTTAAAAAAGTATATTGAAATATATTTGTTCGATTAACAGACAAAATGGTATTTTTCACTTAAGTGGTATCAGAATAATAAATATTATCAATATTCAGGTTAATTATGTACTCTTTTAAAAGATTCACCGTATTCACCAATTCATCTATTGACAAATTTTCAAAATCAGAATCTTTCTTTCTGACGGTTTCATAATCGAAATATTTCTGGGTGATCATCATATTTGGGATCCCTTTCACCTCAAAAGGATAATGATCACTGCTTGCGCTATACTGAACAAGGGTATTCATCTGCGGGAATATTCTTTGCCATTCGTCCGTCAAGGCATTTCCTATGCCGGCTAAGGGATCACGCGGATCATTTGCAAAATAGGGTGTGGCAATTACCACTTCCTGGCCGTTAACATAACCTACCATGTCGATATTGATGCATGCTATGATTTTGTCCAAATCATCTTCGCTCAAATTCGAAACGTAATACCTGGACCCTATCAAAAACCTTTCTTCCGAACTAAAGAAAATAAATCTCAGATTATACGGCAGGTCGCTTTCTGAAATTTGGCGGGCCAGTTCAAGCAGGGTAAGAACACCGGAAGTATTGTCTATAATGCCAAGCTCCTTGGATACAGTATCATAATGCGCGCATAGGATCAAATATTTATCCGTATTCTGCCGTGTATGAAGTTCCGCTATAACATTGCGTCCTTCTCCGATTACTTCACTGTTGTATGGATTGAGATTAAAATAATCAGCATTATTGACAGCAGCTATATCGTATTCATAGGCCGGGAATACCTGGATTTGAACGGAGTATCCGTATTCTTCCATTCTTTCTTTTATGTAATTTGCCGCGAGCTGTTCGTTCTCAGTTCCCCATTTCCGGGGCCCGTTCTTTGTAAGCGCCTGCAGATGCTTTTCAATTGCCTCTTCCGGTTTCATTTGGAGGGCTTCCAGACTTTTTTTATTAGGTGTATGAGAAGGTATGGGAGTATTGGAAGGGCATGCTTCACTGTTACTTTCCGCTTCTTTTTTTGTTGACGTTTCCTGTCTTAAGTCATCAATTTCCGACAGACCAATAAAATTATCTGCATTTCTTCCCTCACAGGCAGAAAATAGAAAAATGACGGCTAACGCAATGAGTATTTTTTCTATCTTTTTCATATAAAATTACCTCCATTTCAAAAAAATAGCACAAAGTTGCTTGATCCGTCAACACCGGCCGGTGTGACTTCACACAGCCCTCAATAAGTGTGATGCTCCCGGTATAACCCCGTTCCCTTAACAGGTACCTCAACACTTCGCTGTTGAAAATTCCCTGAACAATATATTCATCCGGAATAGGCCTGAAGGGATTTGTAGAAGCAAATTAGGTAGCTAAAGATATGTCAAAGCTGTGTGCATAGAGAACTCTTTGCGAGGGCCCACTTCATATGTAGACTTAAAACAGCCATGCAAAATACTGTGCCAACGAAGAAAGTATGCTTCAATCTCTTATATGTAGACTTGAAACAAATAAGAATGAAAAGCCATATTATTACATAAGACTGTTTCAATTCCTTATAGGTAAACTTCAAACCATGCAGAAAGAACTTGAGACTATGGAGCCTAATGAGTTTCAATTCCTTATAGGTAAACTTCAAACACACCGGGAAGCGTTCTCATTTTCTGGGGTGATACCGTTTCAATTCCTTATAGGTAAACTTCAAACTTCCTGCCGAGAGCAAGTTGTTTCCCGGTTTGGCTGTGTTTCAATTCCTTATAGGTAAACTTCAAACGCAAAAGTAAGTCCCGAGGTTGCCGGGCAATGCCGTTTCAATTCCTTATAGGTAAACTTCAAACTCAAAAGTTGGTAAAATTATCAGGGATTTAACCAAGTTTCAATTCCTTATAGGTAAACTTCAAACTCCCGGAACTCTGGCGAGGGATAAGGAATTCGAGACTTTCAATTCCTTATAGGTAAACTTCAAACCGCAACAGCAGAAAGGTACTATGACGATGCTATCATCTTTCAATTCCTTATAGGTAAACTTCAAACATGACAGAAAAGAAACTGTTCTGTACCGCGATTCAAACTTTCAATTCCTTATAGGTAAACTTCAAACCCAATGCAGGTATATCGTCAAGGATAGTTGCGAAATTCCTTTCAATTCCTTATAGGTAAACTTCAAACCCTGCCATTCAAACCTATTCACCACCTTTTAAGCCCTTTCAATTCCTTATAGGTAAACTTCAAACTGAGATTGCCCTGCTGTAATTAACATTTTGTGCCACTTTCAATTCCTTATAGGTAAACTTCAAACGCATCTTCACGCCAAACGCTGCCGCAATCTGTCGGCTTTCAATTCCTTATAGGTAAACTTCAAACTCAAACGAAATACGTCAGTTCTATGAGGGAATTTTTACTTTCAATTCCTTATAGGTAAACTTCAAACTTATCAATGCAACTTTCTCATATTTGGGGAGTTTCTCTTTCAATTCCTTATAGGTAAACTTCAAACGCCCGCTAAAACCCTTCCGTCAGGCAACATTTATCTTTCAATTCCTTATAGGTAAACTTCAAACCCTGGTTTGGGTAACCGTTTATGTAAGTGTTCAATTAACTTTCAATTCCTTATAGGTAAACTTCAAACGGTTTGCCGAGGAATCATTTGAAAATAAATGAAAACCTTTCAATTCCTTATAGGTAAACTTCAAACGTTTCCTCCAGCGTTACCCGCATAAAGGCTGCTTCCCTTTCAATTCCTTATAGGTAAACTTCAAACTAACGGCAATCGTATTCCTGATTTTCTATACAGTTATACTTTCAATTCCTTATAGGTAAACTTCAAACCCTGTTCCCGTGAAGCTGTTTTCTGACTTCTTCTGCTTTCAATTCCTTATAGGTAAACTTCAAACCCGTAAAACCCGCATAAAAAGCCGTTTTTATAAAATCACAATTTTTAAATTTTTGAGTATTAAAATCCGCAAATAGTTGATATTGCCCGATTTTTAGATCTGTCGATCCCCGGTGGTTTTTAAGCTACTGGACATCGACAGATTTATTTAGGATAAATATTACCATATATTCTATCAAATTGCAACGGCTGCCTTTTAGGCAGTAATACATATATTGCTGTATTTTATTTTGTTTATTCACAATATTTTCTGTAATATTTTTCCTAAATTGTTTGTATCTAAAAAGGGAGGTGATAACTATCAATAACGTTTTAACTTAAAAACTACCTTTTTATTAGTTAAAAAACTGTTTTGTGCAGTTTGATATCAACCCCATCTATTGCCTCATTTTCTGCTGTCTCTTTAGATTCTATAATTTTCTATATCATATTAATATTTCTTCCACCAAGTAAAATTTCACAAAGTCCTCAGATGCCACATCTTACCTTCCACTCTGAACTTAACAGGCTGTGGTGCCCTGTCTTTCACGAAAGTACAGCTTATCATATCCACAGGTTATAATGAGAGATTTCATCTTCTTCACCCATAGATTTATCATGACAAACATCTGTTCGGTGTAAAACACAGAAAAATAAAAATGATCCTAAACGGGACACAGAAATGTAGCCAGAACAGATACGATCATACTATTCTGCTTAAAATTCATTTCCTTATAGGTAGAATTCAGACCTATAATAATCAGGAATCCGGCGTTTGAATACGATATATTTCAATCCCTTATAGGTAGGCTATATACCACCCGACGAACTTAAGGCTGAAAGCAGAGGTTCTGCATTTCAATCTCTCATAGGTAGTATGAAAACACGAAGCAAGGTGCAAAAAATGCTTTATTCCACCTGAGTTTCAATTCCTTTTTAGGTAAAGCTTATAACAGTTCTTTTTGAAAATTATACTATACCTTTATTTAAAATTCAAATAAAAAACATTAAACTTTTCAATATTCTGCGTTTTTTGGCGTAAATAGCGGAAGCAGGAATGCATAAACATTATTATGAAAACTGCAGCCGTATGTCCAGGAAAAAGCAATAAAGCAGTCGAAAAAGCTAAAAAATAAAATATTTGATTTTGAAAGACCGTTTTGCCTGAAGTTATGGTAAAATATATATGCAGATGTACATAGTTACCATTATACAGCAGGCGGGCTTCCGTCCGGTACCGTGTACTTTTGTGTATATTATTGTTGGAGGGGGTATAAACATGGCAATTAAATGGACACCGGACCTTTCGGTAGGTGTGGACTTTATTGACGAACAACACAAAATCTGGTTTGAGAAGGTTGACCAGCTGTTTTCCGCAGGGCAAAGAGGCGAAGGCAGAGAATACATCCTTAAGATGTTCGACTTTCTTGACGATTACACGAAAACCCACTTCAGGGACGAAGAACAGTATATGGAAAGCATCAATTATCCGGGACTGGAAGAACAAAAAACGGCACATAATCATTTTAAGGAAGAACTTGCGCGTATTCGCAAGGAATACATCGAATCGGGCGGAAATCTCGTATTACTGGTCAAAACCAATAAAATGATTGTTGACTGGCTTGTAAAGCATATTTCTCATCTTGACAAAAAAATCGGGGAATTCGTCGCTGCCCGGAAGGAATAAATTACAATCAGGGGGGCGCATTTTGTCTGTATTTTTAATGGGTGGTGGTATTTTCATCTCTTTTTTCTCATTATTCAGCACTGCATACCATAAAATATATTTACGAAATATCAGACCAAGGAGACGGAAATGAAAGAACTTCTGAAAAAAACATATGATTTCGGGAAGAATGCATACAATATATACAGCAAGGCGAAAGTACCTTTTTTAGCCGCCCAGACATCCTTTTACGTTATACTTGCCTTTTTCCCGTTTGTAGCTTTTATTCTGACATTAATTCAGGAAACCCACCTTGATGATACACTGTTTATTAAAGCTTTATCAAATTTTCTGCCGTCTTCGACATATGTGCTTACACTGCAGGTCTTGGAGAGTGCACAGGCACATAAAAACCTTTTTATATCCATAGGTGGTGCCGCAGCTTCAATATGGCCGTTTACAAAAGCCGTTCAGTCCCTGATTGTGAGTATTAACACAGTATACGGCATGGATGAAGAAAATCTTTTAAAAAGGATTGGTTTCTCGCTGATTCTTACCTTTGCTTTTATAATACTGATTATTCTTTCAACAATACTGCTTCTGTTCGGGCATTACCTGGGCAGAATAGTTTTTGAATACCTTGGTTCTCCCGAGGCTTTTATAAGGATATGGGATTACCTGCGCTATGAATTTTCGGTGTTGGTTTTGCTGGCCATTTTTATGGTTCTCTACAAAACCGTTCCTCGTAAAAAGGTGAAACTTGGAGAAATATTTCCCGGTGCGGCCGTAGCAACAATTTTATGGCTGGTTTTGTCCTCAGCCTTTTCGTTCTTTATGAACCGCTCTTTCAGGTTTGCCACAATATACGGCGGAATAGCCGGGATAATCCTCCTTATAATATGGCTTTACTGGGCAATGCATGTCATACTTATAGGGGCGGTTATAAATGTCGCAAATTCTGATAAAAAACGAAGGGGCAGTTTTCATAAATCTTCCGGATAATTACGGTAACCGTCATTTTATCTGTTAAGTGGATGCCCGAATATTCGGATTATGAACTTTACATAGCCCTGTCGGTGGTTATGTTTCTATTTTCTGCGGTATCAGGTTATCTATATCCATGCCAATTTGAAAGAAAAAAATGGGAGAAACGATGATTTCCCCCTTTATTCCTGGCTTGCAATTTTACGGGCCTGATCCTCGGTTATCAATGCGTCGATTAATTCGTCCAGATCACCGTCAAGAATCTGGTCAAGCTTGTAAAGGGTCAGCCCTATGCGGTGATCGGTTACTCTGCCCTGCGGGAAATTATATGTGCGGATGCGTTCGCTTCTGTCACCCGTACCTACCTGCATCCTTCTGTTTTCAGCAATTTCATTGTTAATTTTTGACTGGGCCAGTTCATACAGTTTCGCTTTCAGCACCCGCATTGCCTTTTCCCTGTTTCTGTGCTGGGATCTCTCATCCTGGCAGGTAACAACAATACCCGTAGGAATATGGGTTATGCGTATTGCCGAGGATGTTTTATTAACATGCTGACCGCCGGCCCCCGATGCCCTGAACGTATCCACCCGGATATCCGAAGGGTTAATCTGGACTTCGGGAACATCATCCACTTCGGGCAACACCGCAACGGTGACGGTGGAAGTGTGAATTCGCCCGCTTGACTCGGTTGTGGGAACACGCTGAACCCGATGAACCCCGCTTTCATATTTCAACCTGCTGTAAGCGCCCTTACCTTCGATTGAGAAAATGATTTCCTTGAATCCGCCAAGTTCTGTTTCATTGGCATCAATAATTTCGTAAGTCCAGTTTTTCCTTTCGGCATACCTTGTGAACATGCGGTAAAGATCCGCCGAAAACAGCGCAGCTTCTTCTCCGCCTGCGCCGCCGCGTATTTCAATGATAACGTTCTTCTCGTCATTGGGATCTTTCGGCATCATCAAAATTTTAAGTTCCCTTGTGGTTCTTTCGATTCCTGCTTCCGCTTCCTCTATTTCTGCCATAATCATGTCGCGGAGCTCTTTGTCGGGTTTTTCTTCAAGCATTTTTTTGGCATCCTGCAAATTTTTCTTGTACTTTTTATATTCGCGGTACTTTTCCACAATTTCAGAAAGCTCCGAATGTTCCTTCATCAGCTTTGCATAAAGCTCCGGGTCGGAAATAACCGCAGGATCGGCTATTTTTATGTTAAGCTCTTCGTATTTATTCTCAATCGCCTCAAGCTTATCAAACATACCTACCTTACCTCTTGATAAACGTTTTTTAACTAATGAATTATAGCATATAGGCAATATCTGCTTCAAGCAGCCCTAAAGCCCGTCAATAAACGCCTTTTACTCTTCAAATAGCTGCCTTACTTCTTCCATTGTCAGCTTGTTCAGCAGCGTTTCACCAGGTTTTATAACCATATCAATAAGCTCTTTTTTCTTTTTCTGTAAAAGCAATATTTTTTCTTCTATTGTATTCCTCGTTATAAGCTTAAAAACATGTACAGCCTTCTGCTGGCCGATACGGTAGGCCCGGTCGGTGGCCTGATCCTCCACGGCGGGATTCCACCATGGGTCAAAGTGTATTACCATATCCGCGCCGGTAAGGGTAAGCCCCGTTCCTCCCGCTTTAAGCGACAGTAAAAAGACATCGCCTTCTCCGCCGTTAAACTTCGACACCATTGAAGCTCTTTCTTCTGCGGAAGTCTTCCCTGACAGGTAAAAACAGCCTATTCCCCTGTTTATCAGTTCCTTCTCTATTATATCCAGTACCGATGTAAACTGTGAAAACAACAGCACCCTGTGTCCAAGCGACAGGTTTTCCTCAAGCAGCTCGGTCAAAAGATCGAGCTTGCCGCTGCCTCCCTCGTAGTTCTCAATATATGAGGCCGGGTGGCAGCAGATTTGTCTGAGCCTCGTAAGCGCGGCAAGAATTTGCATATGACTTTTTTCAAATCCCATTTCGTCAACCGTTGCCTCTATTTCCTTTCTTGCCTGGGCCAGAACAGCAAGATAAATATCCTGCTGTGCCCTGGTCATCTCACAGGTTACAATGGTTTCAATCTTGTCGGGAAGTTCTTCCAGCACGTCCTTTTTCATTCTCCGCAGTATAAACGGCCTTATATGCCGGCTTAAGTCCTCGCCCGCTTTTTTATCACCGTCATATACAATCGGCTTTACAAACCGTTCATGGAACTTCTGCTGGGTATAAAGATACCCGGGCATTATAAAATCAAATATTGACCATAGCTCCATCAGCGAGTTTTCCATTGGCGTACCTGTCAGCGCAAAACGGGTCTGTGCCGAAATCTTTCTTATTGCTTTTGCAGACTGGGTATAATGGTTTTTCACATGCTGCGCCTCGTCAATTATGCAGAAGGAAAAACTGTACTTCTGATAAGCTTCAATATCCCGTCTGATAAGAGGGTATGACGTAATCACCAGATCAAACTCGTTCATTTTGTCCAGAAACTGTTTCCTCTGGGGCTGGGTTCCGATTATTGCGGCAACTTTAAGTTCCGGCGTGAATTTCTCCGCCTCAAACATCCAGTTATAAACCAGCGACGTAGGCGCAATTACCAGTGCCGGACCTTTCGATTTTCCCTTTTCGGATAAAATCAGCGCCAGAACCTGAAGAGTTTTACCAAGCCCCATGTCATCCGCAAGAATTCCGCCGAGGCCTGTTTCGGTCAAAGCCTTGAGCCACTGAAAACCGGCTTTCTGGTAATCTCTCAAAACACCATCCAAAGATTTCGGAATTTCATAAACCCTGTTCCTAATTTCACAGACTTTCCTCACAAATTCATCAAAATCCCGCGTTTTCTCCATGATCCCGATGCGGGTGTCATTAAATAAATTCTCAAGGTAAAAAGCCCGGTAAATGGGAAGATAAATTTTCCCATTCACGAAATCCTTCGGGTTGATATCCATCTGATCGGCAATGTGCAGTAACTCGTCCAACTCAGAGTACCGGGAAAGCGGAAGTATTCCTCCGTCCTTAAGCCGGTAAAACCTCTTCTTTCTCCGCAATGACTGAAGAATGCCCTTCAGTTCATCGGGATCAATGTCGCCTGTGTCAAAGGATATTTCAAGCATGTTTCCGGCAAGGGACACCCTTCCCGTTATGCATAATTCCCGTTTTACAGTTACTTTCTTAAAATCCTCGGAATAATAAACCTCCGCCATCTGCTGAAGCCGCGGAAGAAGTTCAAAAACAAACAGATAAATTTTCTCCTTGTCGGTAAGGACGTACTGACCGTTATCTTCACAGAATCCCGCTTCGTGCAGAAAATTTATTATCAGCCGCTCTTTTTCAACGTCCCTCAGTATATAAATATCCCCCGGTACTAACGAATTAGAGTCCGATACTGAATTAACCCGGTATTTCCCGTAATGAAACACCACCCCGGCACTGACGCCGTTTCTGTACTGATCCAGATACACTTCGGCCCGCAGCGGTTCCTGAACTATTTTTTCCTTTAACGCGGGAGTTACCAGAACATCTCCGGTTTTCTTCATTATCGGTACAATTTCTGAAACAAAACGGCTGTGATATTCCTTCGGCACGATAAACTCATTTGTGCCTGCTTCCCTAAATCCTTCGCTGATTATTGAAAGATACTTCTTCTGTGTGTCAGGAACCTTATATATTTTCCGGTTCATATAATAAAAGGATGAGCCGGGTACTATCTCCACCGGGACGGTATTCTGGTTCATTTTAACAGACAGCCATTCATCCATCTGCCTTATTTCAAACACTACAGGGACAGGCTCCCGAACAATCTGTACGGTATCCATGTCTCCAGAGAAAATAAAGGCTTCTATGCTTTCGCCAACCATAATATCCAAAAACCGCTCAAGCCGTGAAGGGGTAAGAACCACCTGTCTTCCTTTTATAAAGCCCGAATGGCCGTAACCGTTGATATAACTTATTTCACGGTCGGCAAAATATATATCTTTTAAAAATTCCATTATCTCATCGTCGCGTCCTGCATAATACTGTCTTTGGCTGTCAAGAACAAGCTGAGTGCCGAAGCGCAGCTTTTTCCGGTTTATCCACGCCTCAATGAATTCCTCAACATTTTTCACAACATAAGGACGCGTGATTCCAGTCTTGAATTCGAGATATGCCCGGATTTCGCTTGAATCCGACATATGGTTGAATAAATAAAGCGTCGGATATATACGGATCTGTTCCCGGGCGCTTTCTGAAAGGGATTTGCCTGTTTCGGCTTCCATTCTCTTAAAAACCGCCTTTACCGCTTTATAGCTGTTCTTGTACTTAAGCTGTTCATTCTCCGCCCTTTTGTTTAATTCTAAAAGAACGGCAGCAATATGCTTGCACGGTTTCCCGTGTCTCTGATAGTACTGGCATGTGCAGTTCTGAGCGTAAATATTCTTATTGGAATCCAGGAATATTTTCACCCGGTTATCATAATTTCCGTTAACCCGGGCGGTAATACAATCCCTGACTTCATCAAAATGCACGTCTTCCACTAAGCCGCTGTGAAAGTAAATACGCCCGCGGTTATATATCACCGGATCCCCTATGAAATTACTGATTTCCCTTTCAGTCAGCCTTAAATAATTCATAATAACTTCAAAACCCCGCCTGTAAGTTTGCTCTCTCACAGCCAACATTTATTCGTAGTCAATCATTTTATTATATCACACCAAAGGATCAATGTCTTTCATAATACAACTACAATTTTTCCGCCTTTGTATCTGCTTAATTGTCTGTTTATGACAAAAGAGCGGTTACTCAGACGGGTGAAAAACAAAAAAGCCTGCAATTACAGGGATTGCAGGCTTTTAATTAAAATTTCCTTGTTTTCTAAACCAGCATAAGAATTATATTCCTTATGTTTAATGCGGCAACTACGGTACCCACCAAAATCATCATCAGCTTTGGCGAAATTTTCCTAACAAGATATGCCGCAAAAGGCGCAGCCAAAATACCTCCCGCCGCAAGTCCCAGTATTATTTTGCCGTATTCCCCGAAACCGACTGCTGTAATAAACGTTATTGTCTGGGCCAAGGTTACAAAGAATTCCGACGCATTCACCGAACCGATTACATACCTTGGAGTATTGCCGCCTGCAACAAGGGTGGTCGTAACCACCGGTCCCCATCCTCCGCCTCCTATTGCATCGAGAAAACCGCCCAAAACGCCAAGAATATACAGTCTGACCCCTTCCAGTTTTTTTGCCGCCTCATCGCCTGGCTTCACAAAAGCTTTAACAATTATCCGCACCCCCATTACAATGAGGTATACGTTTATAACCGGCTCAATTATCGTCGTATCAATATTTGACAGGATGTAAGCACCCACAATTCCGCCGATTACTCCCGGAACGACCAGCGAGGCAAATAACTTTTTATCCACGTTTTTAAGCTTGTAATGGGAGATTCCCGAAACAAACGTTGTAAAAACCTCAGCCGTATGTACCGACGCGCTTGCTGCGGCCGGCGGCACTCCAAAGCTGAGCAAAAGACTTGTTGAGCTCACGCCGTAAGCCATGCCTATACAGCCGTCAATTACCTGGGCTATAAACCCCGCAATCAGAAACAGGAAAAAAGTCGCATCCATACTTTATACTCCTTAAAGTCTATAATATCGATAGACTTAATATACAATATTTTTTATGCCAATGCAACATTTCACACCGTTATTTTTATAAATTAAATAAGTTTTGCCATGTCCGACAGTATGACTGTAAAGAATATTGTAATTTTATTACAAGGTTTATTTAAATGAAAGGAACAGATTTTCCAAAAAGCTGAGGAAGATGAGTTGAATGGATATAATCGGAATAATCGGTGCGATGGACGCTGAAATTGAGCTGATACTGCATAACATAACGGTGACGGATGAACAGGAATACGCGGGTTTTAAATTTTTGTGGGGAAATGTAAGGGCACGAATATAGTTCTTACAAATTCGACGATGTTTTAAAAAAATCAATCAAGGACATATACGATCCCTGCCGCGTGGAAATGGAGGGAACTGCAATAGGGCATGTGGCAGATATGTACGGAGTGCCCTCTGTTGTCATAAGAAGCATATCTGACAATGCCGACAGCAACGCCGTCATGGACTATGACGAGTTTGAACGCACGACGGCAATAAATTCCGCCATGCTGGTACTAAATATGCTGAAACTGTTGAGCCTGAAAATTTGACATTACTGAACAAACTGGGAAATGGTCAGATTCTCCAGTTTATCGGCCACAAAATCCCGGATTTCCTTGAAAACCTGCAGCAGTTTCTCATTTTTTTCTATAGGGGTATGTTCAAAAAAATACAGGCTTGCAGAACCCACTGACGCCAAAGGTCCGTCAATAAGTCTTATAATTTCGGCAAGAGTTATTTGATCGGGGCTTTTTGCAAGCTCATATCCGCCCTTTGAACCCCGTATGCTCCTTACGTATCCTGCGCCCTTCAATTGCAGGAATATCTGCTCCAGATACTTTTTCGGTATATCGTTTCTTTCAGCCACCTCAACAATCTTCGGGGGATCAGCATTTCCGTAATGCCTTGCAAGATCAATCAAAGCCAAAAGCGCATATTCACTTTTCCTTGACAACCGCATGAAAATCCTCCTGCTGTATAATTAATAGGCATTACAAGTTAATCCGTTTTCTAATCATGCGAACACATTCGTCAATATTCTCAATACTACTAATATGAATGGTCACCGGAATATCGGTGGTTTTTTCTTCCCCAACCCAGATTACGGTGATTTTTTCGTGGGGAATTCCCGTGCATATCACATTATAATCCTCGGCAGTGAGTTCTCTTGCCGAAATGATAAATATCATGCCTGCATCAAGCATTATATGTGCAACCTCGGTCAATCTGCGGATATGTTCCTGCCTGCTTGGTACAATAAGCTCATGATCCATAAGATCGGCATCAACACCATACATGACACTTCCCATTCCAAGGTAATACACGAGTTTCCCGTCATCAAACAACTGTTTTTCAAGTGCTCTGCCCAGCTCTTTTCTCGGGCTTTGCTTTTCACCGGTAATAAGAATCAGCGCAGCGCCATGGCCGTACTTCAAAGCGCGCGTTTCGGCACTTATTTCGCTTCCAATCCATTTGTAATTACGCATCAGAACCTTGTCCCGAACCCAGCTTGTCTGATCCTCCAAATCGCTTATAACGATTCCGCCGCCCGAAATCTCATACTCATCCACAATTACAAAACGGCTTGTGTTTGCGATGTCAGCCGTCAAATCAAAGGCAATATGCCTGTCCAGGCTCAGGATGCATTCTGCCACTTCGTTTCGGTCCACCTGCTCCTTCTTTTTGCTGACAAGGCTTGACGCATCAATGACGTTCCGGATTTCTTCCACCCGCATGCTTACTTTCGCCGTTCCAAGTTTTAAATAGTAGTCTTTTCCCTTTACCAGCGGATTTTTGCCAAGCCAGAACAAATTCACAAGCATCCGGCCCGTAACTTTGGGTTTAAGTTCGTCCGCCTTACACATCAGTTCTCCGCGTTTTACATAAATTTGCTCGGTTACAGTGAAGCCCGTGGCCCATCCTGCCCCAATCTCGGTGACCGGCGGTCTGTTGAAGCCTTCTATTGACTTTATCCTCGTACGTTTGCCCGACGGATAGAATATTACTTCATCGCCGACCGAAATTTTTCCCGTTTCAATGGTTCCGGCAATAATCCTTCTGTTGTCTCCGCCCCTTGTGAATTTATATACATCCTGAACCGGCATACGGAACGGCTTGTCTTCAGGAAGCTCTTCGCTTTTGAACGAGTCCAGAACTTCAAGCACATTCATGCCTTTATACCAGGACATTTTATCCGAATGATTTGCGACATTATCCCCTTCCCTTGCGCTAATCGGGATAAAACATACAGGCTCCACGTCCACTTTCTTCAAGAAACGCCTGTACTGTCTTTCTATACGTCTGAAAGGCTTTTCGCCGTATCCCACCAAATCCATTTTGTTAACAAGAACACACACCTGTTTAATGCCGAGCATTGACAGCATAAAGCCGTGACGGCGGGAATTTTCCTGAATCCCCTCGCTGGCGTCTATAACCAAAAGCGCCGCTTCAGCACGGGCTGCGCCGGTAATCATATTCTTCAGAAACTCAATATGCCCGGGGGCGTCAATTATAATATAGTTTCTCTTTTCTGTCTGGAAAAAGCAGCGCGCTGTATCAATGGTTATGCCCTGTGCCTGTTCGTCCTTCAGCGCATCCAGTAAAAATGCATATTCGAACGGTTTGGAGTTGCGCCGGCATATTTCCTTCACCTGTTCCAGCTTTCCCTCGGGCAATGAATTGGTATCGGCCAAAAGCCTTCCAATCACCGTGCTTTTACCGTGATCCACATGTCCCACGATTACTATATTCATATCCTGTTTATTTATCAAATCCCGCCTGTTAAAAATTGGCTCACCGTTTTCCATTCTTAAAACCCCTATTCGTTTTTATTAAATATCCTGCTTTTAAATAATCAAAAGGCCCTTACATATACCCGCCTTTCCTCAGTTCCTCAAGGCCGCCTCCGTCTTCCTTGTCCTGGGCTCGGCCTGAGCGCTCTGCTATATTGGCGAATTTTCCGCTTTTAAGCTCATATATTATGTCATCCACCGTTTTAGCGTTGGATTCAACAGGAAATGTGCACGGCCAGCATCCAAGAGAACGGTATCTTTTACCGTCCCCGCGGTCGTAATACAACGATACGGTGGGAATGTTCTCACGTTTTATATATTCCCATATGTCAAGTTCGGTCCAGTCCAAAAGCGGGTGTATGCGCAGATGTGTTCCCGGCGCAAAATCGGTTTTAAACTGTCCCCAGAATTCAGGGGGCTGATCCCCTATATCCCAGTCGCTGTTTTTATCCCTTGGCGAAAAATATCTTTCTTTCGAACGGCTTCCTTCTTCATCGGCCCTTACACCTACAATAACCCCGGTGAAAGGCTCGGTATTCGTGTCAGGCTCATAACATTTTTTCTCGTGGTTGAGCCGGTATCTCGGCCATTTTCCGTTCAGTGTGTTTTTCAGCGCTTCGGTTTTCAGCAGCCTGCAGCATTCAAGACGGCTGACATTCCCGTCGGGGTATGTGAGTTTCTTTTCGAGGGCTTCCCTGTTTTCCCCGTAAATCATATCCAGGCCCCATTCCAGCGCAAGCCTGTCCCTGTATTCTATCATTTCGGGTATTTTAAAGTGAGTGTCTATATGCACCAGCGGGAACGGAACATGTCCAAAAAAGGCTTTCCTCGCCAGCCACAGCAGGACGGTGCTGTCCTTTCCCACCGACCACAGCATGCAGAGATTTTTAAAATTGGCATAGGCCTCCCGGAGAATATGAATTGATTTATTTTCAAGCTTGTCCAGGTGGTTCATTCAATCACCTTCTTCATCTTTTGGTTAAAACATAAGTTTATTAGCGGGGTGGTTAATAGCATAAAAGCCTTTTTCATTCCGGCTGTTTTCCCGGTTATACGTCATTTCGGTGTCATCCAGTTGTCTGAAAATCCCGCCTGCTTCTTCAACAATGCACTGCATTGCGGCGGTATCCCATTCCATCGTAACTCCGAAACGGTAATATACCTCTGCCTCGCCTTTGGCTACAAGGCAGCCTTTAATCGCGCTTCCGACATTTCTTATGTTTTTTATACCGTTTTTTTCTACCAGTTCAAGAAGCCTTTGCGATTTATGCGAACGGCTCATCACCAGGCGTATATCGTCGGTTCTTGTGGACACATGGATTTGTTCGGCATGTCCGTCCTTTTCATAAAAGGCACCTTTTCCTTTTACGGCGTAATACAATTCACCGGTAACGGGAATTCCGATAACCCCCAGCACCGGTTTTCCCTTGTAGCTAAGGGCGATGTTCACGGTAAATTCACCGTTTTTCTGAATAAATTCCTTTGTTCCGTCCAGCGGATCAACAATAAAACACCAGTCATTTTTAAGCCTTTCGGGATCATTTTCCGATTCCTCGGCAAGAACGGCGCATTCGGGATACCTGTTTTTCAAGCTGCTGACAATAAAATCGTTCGATTTCCTGTCGGCTTCGGTTACAGGCGTTAAATCGTCCTTAAAGTCAACCTGAAAATCCTTTTTGTATACATCAAGAATAATTCTGCCCGCCTCTTTTGTTATTTTCTTGACATATTCAAGCACACCGGTCAAATCCTCTAAATTCATAATACCCCTCAGTTTCCCATATATTTTTATCTCAAGGCAGTGAATTCCGTCATACAGTTGTTCAGTTTATTTTGCCTATTACTATAGTATACATTATTGTAAATTAAATTTAAACTTTATTCAGAACGCCAATATAAATTTTTATGGTTATTGCGCATTTAACAATTTTATATTCTGATATTTCGCGCCTGAAAGCATTTCCTTTACTGATATAGTTGATGATAGAAGGTGTTTTAATGCCTAAAGCCAATTTGCCACATATGAAAATGGCATGTAAATATCCCCGGCAATACCGCCGGGGATATTTTGCGACTGTTTAAAATATATCAGAGGGGTATTTTTTCGTAAGTATTCTTCAAATGCCCTTTAACCACCCTGTAAAGATAGCGGACGGGATAATTCATGGCTTTGCTTTCGGCAACCACCATATCCTTGTATTCCTCAGGGAATTTAAGGCAATAACTGCAGCCCGTATGGGCGATTTTACACGGCAGCGATATTACTTCAAAAGCATAACCCTTCTTTTCAAAATGCCTGCACATTTTTATTGTATAATTTCCGGAATCATAAACTGCAAGGCAATCCACACTATCCGGCTCCCAATTACCTAATTCATTACCATACTATGAAAAAAGGTCCGGCATGGTTACCCGCCTATTACAAACCATGCAACAAATTACACTGTCAGCTTGAATTAAAAAAATTTCACATCTCTTGACAAGGTTGCATGCTGCTGTGCTATAAATAATGGAAGCGGCATATTTTGTAAACTTAGGTTTACTAAACTTAAAAAGGAGATGAATTATGAAAAACAAAATTTTTTCTTTGTTTGCCATTGTCTTAATAACAGCCTGTATTACAGCAGGTTGCAGTGCACGTTCGGAACAATCACCGATGAATGTGTACCACTCGGTGCTTTCGAACCAGTCTCAGTTTTTCAGTACTGATGCCCGGAAACAGCTGTACATATCCCAGTTAAACCAGGCTGTCAGTGAGGACAGCACAGTCCGTGCGGAAGTGACAAAGTTTACGGTAATTGACCTTGATAAGGATGACATGCCTGAAGTTATCCTTCGCCTGACCGTAAACGGAGATGACTATTTTGGTTCCAAGGTTTTGAAATACCAGGACGGCGAAGTTTATGGATATACTTTGTGGTACAGGGCCTTTATGGACCTAAAAGAAGACGGAACCTTTTCCTTTTCCGGCGGCGCGTCGGACTGGGGATGCGGCACTATTTCATTCACCAAAGAGGGATACAATGTTGATGGAATTACTTATTGTGAATCAGAAATTACTTCTGACAACAATGAGACAGTTTTCTACTATGTAAATGGGGAAAAGGCCTCATATGAAGAATTCCAGTCAGCCATTGATGAGCAGGGTAAAAAAACAGATGTTACATGGTATGATCTTACCGATGAAAATATAAAGAATTTGTTATCGAATTAATAACCGGAGGCTTACATGCTTTTCCTCCTTATTGTATAAATTAAAAGCGGAACAGGATAAAACCTTCCTGTTCCGCTTTTGGTGTTATTTAAAGCTTTCCATTTCCATGCACGCATAACCAGTCAAAACAAAATAACATTCAATCTGCGAACCTTCATTAAACTTTTATTTTAACTCAACCAATGTCTTAAACCCGGATAACAAGACAAAGAACAGTCCAAAACAGCGTTCCTCTTAGTGAGTTATCAAAACCGGCCACCGTAATAGCGCGTATGAAAAATTATTGAAGATACACTCCCTCTATTTACCTTGTATAAAAAACCCTCCAACAAAGCAGAGCCATATAACAGCCACGCACGGTAGGGTGACTCGCAAACACAATACGGTCTTAAATTCAAAAGTGAACCGGGGAAGGATACCGAGATTGAAATAAGACCTCCAATAAATTAAATACATACAAAAGACCGGCTCAGATTTACTGAGCCGGTCTGGTACGCCCGACACGATTCGAACGTGCGACACCAAGTTTAGGAAACTTGTGCTCTATCCTGCTGAGCTACGGGCGCATAACTTTATTTTCGGTACATTTATTTTACTACAGGTTCGAATATCTGTCAATAAGCTTAATTTCGCAATATTTGTACTGTTTACAGTATTTTACACGTATATTTCCGCCTGATTTTTTTGTTTTTTAATATTTTACTTTCGGGTTTATCGCCGGAAATTTTTATGTTACAATATTTTCGAACGGTTGTCCCGCGCAGACTGACTGTGAAAAGCCGGAATTCCTGTGTCACAGCTCGAACAAGCCTTGCGTAGTATGGTACGGGGAGTGTTAGGAATGGAAAAGGTGAGGATATGCTATAAAAAATTTATTAAAAAGGCATTTTTCATACTTTTGGTCTTTATGATGCTTTTTCCGGCAAATATATCCTGTGCCGGTGAACTCACCGAACAGGCATTTATTACGGTAAAAATCAACGGTACTCCCATTTACACCGACACAAACCCGTATGTAAAAGAGGACAGAATCTTCGTTCCCGTTCGCTTTATTGCCGAGGCTTTGAATATGAACGTGGAATGGATACCCGATGAAAAAAAGATTACTCTGAGCGATGATGAAGACACAATACAGATGTGGCTGGACAGCAACCTGCTGATTGTAAATGACGAGGAAATTTTAATGGATGTTAACGTGGAAGGTTTTAACGGGAGGATAATGGTGCCGGTCAGATATCTGGCTGAAATAAAAGGTTTTGAAGTCAAATGGGACGATTACACCTATTCCGTTGAATTAAACAAGGAAGGTGTGGAAGTCCCCGCATCAAGTGTTTTAAACAGATCTTACACCGATGATGATATCATATGGCTTGCAAGGATTATTCATGTTGAAGCGAGGTATTTAAGCATTGACGCTAAAGTGGCAATTGCAAATGTTGTGCTGAACAGAACAAAGCATCCGGATTTTCCGGATACCGTATACGATGTCATATTTGACAGCAAGTACGGAAAGCAGTTTCCGCCGGCACACACAGCCGCATTCCGGCAGCTGAAGCCCGACGAATCCTGCGTCATTGCCGCCAAAATGGCCCTGGAAGGGATTAACAATGTGGACAAATGCCTGTACTTTAACAATCAGCCCTTTAAAAACAAATCAAAGGATTTTTACATTAAAATAGACGGCGAATATTTCTACTATTAGCAGGTTATTATTTTCTTTTCTGCGGTGGGCCACTCTTTGTCATAATCTTTGTCGGTGTCGACTTTAACAGCGTGAGGTTCAAGTTCCTTCCATGTCATCCTTGTTTGAGCCCATCCAATCAAGATGTCGTCATTGTTCAGCGCAAATTCCATTTCCGGGCCATAAAGTCTGGGCTTCATTGAGCTTGCATGATAAGTAAGTTTCAGTGCGGAATTGTTTTCAAAATACCTTGCCCTGTGTTCTGCTATAACTTCTGCGGGAATGTCATACACTGTACCGTCGGACATTTTGACTCTCAAAAATTTTTTCATGGCTGCACAGCCCCCTTTTGTTCAGCCATATTGTTAAATTTTTAACTATATATATTCTAACATAAATCTTTCAATATTTCCATACTTTTTTTTAAGCAAGGATATACTGTTCTGAAATTTTCAAGAAAAGAAACCAAGATATAATTGAATATTTTTAACAATAATTATATAATGTAATCAGTAAAATTTATCGATCATTACCAGTTTATTTGCAGGCACTCCAAACGGCTGAAAACCGTTGAGAATTAAACACAAGTGAAAAAACAAATCAACGGGGAGGGGTGGTGTAAAGCAAAATGAAAGCGCTTACTTTAAAACGACCTTCTTCCTAATAAGGCCTTAAAATTTTATATTCCGCAGAAAGTAAACTTACAAATTTAAAATCAAGGTCCGATTAAAGGAGGTTCTTTTATGAGAAACTGCAAAGGGTTGTCAATTTTGTTATGCTTCTTGCTCGTATTTTTTGCCATGCCTTTTCCTGCCGTAGCTGAAGAAGCAGAGGCAATGCCTGTGAGCGAAGCCTCTGAATGGTCGTTTTCAGCGTTTGGCTCTAACACATCGGTTGAAAAAAATCCCGACCCGATGATTAATTCCGACGGTTCGGTCAAGATTGTCGCGAACGGAGGAAAAATAGCAAGCAACGAGCAGGGAATATCCTTCTATTACAGGGAAGTGCCTTCCGATGCCAATTTCGAAATAAAGGCAAAAGCCGAAGTTCTGAACTTTAAAGGTGACGACAAACAGGTATCTTTCGGTTTAATGCTGATGGACCAAATAGGCCAGCACCGTAATTCCGAAAAACATAACTCCAATTACATAGCCGTTGGCGCTCTTGATACAATAATTAAAGCATTTTACATGCAGGAGAGCCTTACAAAGACAGACATGCTGTCCCAAACTCCGTCCCAGGGTGATATTTTCGAACTTTCAATCAAAAAATCCGGGGATAATTATGTTTTGACATGTAACGGCACAACCGAAACCTTTACGCTGCCGGGACTGTTTTCGGACACAATATACGTGGGAATTTATGCCGCGAGAAACGCAGAAATTAAATTCAGCGATTTGAATTTTACACTCGATACAAAAGATATTGTGGATTTATCAGTTGACCTCTCCGGAATGAAAACTTCCTATCTTGTTGATGAACCTTTAAACTTAAAAGGTCTTAAGGTTACGGCTCACTATTCCGACGGAACCAGCGAAGAACTCACCGAAGAGGATTACATAGTAACAGGTTTTGACAGCAGCACTCCGGGAACAAACACAATCTGCATAAATGTCGGTGAAATTAGCAAAACTATTGATCTGGAAATACTCCCACTGACCTGCACAAAATTAACGGTTAAATATTTACCCGCCAAAACCGATTACTATTTAGGCGATTCTTTTAACCCGGAAGGTTTGAAAGTTATAGCCGAATATAATGATGGCTACAAGGTGACTGAATTGACAGAGGACAAATACGCATTATACATTGCCGGTAAAGCCGCTGAAGATTACGTGTTCAGCAAGGCAGGCACACAAAAAGTTGAAGTAATATCCCGGGAAAATCCTTCGGTTAAAACCGGATTTGAAGTAAACATTTCGGACGCGTCGATTGAAAGTCTTGAGATTTTCCGCAAACCCGAAAAAACCGCTTATTTCATCGGTGATGAACCTGATTTGACCGGTCTTGTTGTTTACGCCCGTTACAGCGACGGCTCAAAGGTCCGCCTCGATAAAAGCGAATATGAAGTAAATGGCTTTGATTCGTCAGCGCCGGGCGAAAAGGAAATCACCGTTTACCATAAAGGTAAGACGGTGGCATTCAGTGTGGTTGTAAAGGAAAAGGAAGTAATGGGGATTGAAGTTACAAAATATCCCAAAACCACATACTACATCGGTGAAACTTTTAATGCCGAAGGACTTGAGGTTTCAAAGGTTTATGACAACGGCGACAGAGAACCTCTCACCGATTTTTCCGTCGATGCCTCGGCATTTGACGGCAGTACGCCGGGGGTATATGACGTAATCATTTCGGCCGACGGTTTTGATCCGATAACCCTCAAGGTAACAGTGAGGGAAAAGACCGAATATGAATGGAAGGCTATCCGTTTCGGCCAGTCTACGTCTGATTCGAAAAACTATGTAAATTTCCTCGACAACGGCGCAGTTGAAATAGTCGCCCTCGAAGGCGGCGGAAAAATTGCAACCGACCACGACGGTATTACCTTCTACTATACCGAAATTGACGCAAAGGATAATTTCGTCCTCTCCGCCGACATTAAGGTCAAGGAATACGCCAAGAACCCGCATGACGGGCAGGAGTCCTTCGGTATAATGGCCCGTGACGCAATAGGCACTCCGGGTGATTCAAGCATCTTTGCATCAAATATTGCCGCAATAGGCGGTTTCAGCGGCGGCACAAAGAGCCCGAACGGCACTCAGCTTTTTATTCGTACGGGAGTTTCCTCTCCTGACGGCGCAGGCAGCAAAGGTATACGTCGGATTATGATCAAGGATGAAAAGCCCGGTCCGGACAATACCTATCCCGCCGCAGAATACAGACTGACACTGGCAAAGACCAACAGCGGTTTTGTCGGGAAACTCAATGACGGCGAGGAAGTAATCTTTTACGAACCCGATATTCTGAACGTACAGGATTCCAAAATTTATGTGGGATTCTTTGCAGCCCGCCTGGCAACGATTGAAGTAAGCAACATAGAATTGTATGTATCCAGCAGCGAAACCGACGCGCCGCGGTATATTCCGCCCGAAGCTCCCGTTACTCCGTCACTGCAAATCCTGTCCCTCGACAAAACGTCGAATGTGAATTACAGTCTTGTGGTCAAGCCGAATGTAAACGGCAGCATCACCGTAAAACAGGGTGCTGAAATCCTTGTCAGAGATGTAACGGTAAATGCCGGTGAAAAATATTCGGTTGACGCTGTCCTTGAAAAGAACAGCGAAAACCCGTTCACCGTAATCTTCATCCCCGACGATACACAGAATTTGTCGAGCTATGAAAAAATAATCAAAAATTTCAGCGTAACGATGAGAACATACAACGAGGGCGGAAACATTTACGTATCCCCGAACGGGACACCTTACGGAGACGGGACAAAAGACAATCCCCTTGACCTTGACACGGCAATTGCCTTTGTTAAGGAAGGACAGAAAATAATCCTTATGAACGGTGTTTATAAACGGGATTCCGCACTGGTTATTTCCAGGTACAACGACGGAACGGCCGAGAACAGAAAATATCTGGTAGCCGAACCCGGTTCAAGGCCTGTCATAGACTTTGACAAAAAAGGCCAGGGTGTTACCCTGAGTGGTAACTACTGGTATATTGAAGGCATTGACTTTGCAAGATCGGCACCTAACTACCCCGGCTTTATAATCGGCGGGAATTATAATATAGTGGAAAACTGCCGGTTCTATGAAAACGGCGATACCGGGCTTCAGATCAGCAGAACAGATTCATCGGAAAATATTGCCGAATGGCCGTCATACAACAAGATTATAAACTGTGAATCCTTTGACAACCGCGATCCGTCCGAAAACAATGCTGACGGCTTTGCCGCAAAACTCACATGCGGTGTCGGAAATATGTTTATTGGCTGCGTTTCGCATCATAATATTGACGACGGATGGGATCTTTACACCAAAGCCGGTACGGGCGCCATCGGACCTGTTATTATCGACAGCTGCATAGCTTATGAAAACGGAACTCTTACCGACGGCACGGTTGGCAAAGGCGACAAGAACGGGTTCAAGCTCGGCGGCGAAGGCGTTCCGGTACAGCATATAATCAAAAACAGCATAGCTTTTAACAACGGTGCGGTGGGCTTTACAAGCAACAGCAACCCGAGCGTTATAGCCATTAACAATATCGCCTATAACAATGCCAAAGGCAATCTGGTATTCACATCCTACAGCGGTATTGAAACCCATTTTGTGGTCGACGGGTTTGTTTCATACAATACTGAAGGCGCACCCAGGGATTCGGCAACAGGTGTTCCCGCTTCCGATGACAATTACCTGTTTGACGGAACAAAGTCGGTAAACAAATCGGGTGAAGAACTCACAGAAAAAGAATTTATCGAAAAACTGCTTGAACTTATTTCAAAAATAAAAAGCATAAAATAAAAACAGCACAAAAACAGGTACTGAAAGAAGTCCCGGGATTTTCAACATCCTGGGACTTTTTTACTTTACATAATAGTGTCCAAATCAATTTTTTCACCATATTATATAGTACAAGTTCCGAAAAAAGGTGGTGATGAATATGCCGGATGAAAGATACCAGGCACAGCTTCCCTTCGACGGCTTTTTCCGGCGGCCAATACCGGGTAGACCTCCTGGGCCCTCCGGCCCCATATTTGGCCCTCCCGGAATGCAGGAAGTTCCCCCATTCGGACCTCCTACAGGCGTACCCGGACGACAGGGACCTCCGCAAGGACCCCCGCCTTCATTTATCCCCTCAAGAAGGGATGATGGCATATCCATCCGCGCCGTAGACCCTGGCTCAATCCGGCCATGCCTGTTCCGCTACGTATATATATGGCTTGAAAACGGAAGGCAGTTCTGGGCATGGCTTGTGTTTGTAGGGCCACGTTCAGTAGCGGGATGGCGTTGGACCGGATTTAACTGGGTCTTTTTCGGAACAGATCTGGAGAATATCAGCAGTTTCGTATGCTTCTAAGGACCGGTGGTATGATATTCTCCGGAATAAAAAACGATGGCTCTGCTTCACGCGGAGCCATCGTTTTTTACAGATACCTGTCTTTCAAAATTCTGACCGTTTCATCGTCAACTTTCTTATCGCCATACCGGACGTTGTTGTACACATCTCTCAGCAAAGAATGATCCTTTTCGCCCTTGTCAAATTTCCGTGCCTTATCCGCAACCTCCGCAGGGGTGTTTGCAAGGCTTACTTTTAGCCCCTTTCTTATATAATCCATAACAAATTTGGTATATATAAACCTTACCCTGCTTTCGTTATCCTTCATATCACGCCATTTAGGGTGGCGCCTGAAAAGTTTTCCGAACGTCCTTGCCCTTCTCTGGAATTCGGTCTTTAACAGTGATTCTTCCCGGTCAAAGTAGCCCTGTTCGGTTGTACTCCATTTCTGAAACCTGCTGAAAAATGCCGAAAGCATGTTATACAAAGCATGGCAAATCCTTCTGTAATTTTTCACAAGATATCTTATAACCAAAAACAGTATTCCGGCAAATAAAAGCGCGGTAATCACGTAAAACAATATTTCGGCAACCGAATTCTGCTCTTCGGCGGGCGGAAGTACCATCATGTCCTGCGGCGCCCCGCCTCCACCCTCTTCCACGGGCTGATAAAGCGAGCCCATAAATTCAATTATTTTCAGTATAATCCACGCTATTGACCTGGCTATATAAATAAATGCATCCAGCAAAACTCTCCAGAAAGACAGGACTATAATCCCCGACAGAAGGACCGACACAATGATCCCGTTCCCCCTGTTGACAGATGCGGGTATGGTTTTCAGGCTGCTTTTCTCATAAGTTTCATTTATAAGAAAACGCCTGTTTGCGAGAGGAAAGCCGAAAAGGCAGTAAATGATTGAAACCCACATTGCCATTGCAAAGTAAGGCTTCAAAGTTTCGATATTGTTTATAATAAACAGGGAAATTATGTGAATAACCAGTCCGCCCGAATACAGAAAAATCCTGTTGGTTATATCCCGTGTTCCGGCAGCTATGCCCCAGATATAGAAAAAAACCGTCGTTACCGCAACCGCAATAGTTTCTTTAACCAGCCCCGTCAAAATTACGGTTTTGAAAATAAATACCACGGCAGTTACATAAATTATTCCAATAAAAACGGCGACGTAATTTTTGAACCTTTTCAGAACGGCCGTCAGAGCAAGGCCGAAAAACAGATGCACCGGAAGCAGCGGCAAAAGCGTAACCACCGTTTTGTAAGGCAAAATCAAACCTGCCACCGTTAACCCCAAAGGGAAATACATCAGATATTCCAGCACGCACCATAACCATCTCAAAAATATCTGTTTTTTCATATACCATCAAGCCTTTTCCATTAATCAAATTCTCAGTATTTCCACGGCGTTCCCCTTAGTCCTGAGCCTTCTTATCCGTTCCTCGATTCCGTCATCCACATATGCGGTTATAAAAAGATAGTCGGTATTGCCCGGATTATTCTCCAGTTCCCTGTCCAGAAGCGTATAAAATGTTATGCTTCTTGAAATAACCATGCGCGCAAGGCATTCCAGCATTTTAACGAGATGATTTTTTCCGCCTGCCGGCTCAATTCTAACAGGCTCCTTTTCCATATCCTTCAGATACCCGTTCGTGCAAAATCCTGCTTCTATTACATTCCTGCTGGCATACTCCAGGACGGTCGCCGCCACCGAAATGCCATACTCCACCCTTTCAGGCTCATCGGTAACCGTCCATTGATCGGGTTTGGTATCCACATTCAGAAAAACCATCAGCCTATGATTTGCAGTTGGCTCGTACTGATTTACCTGCAGGGTTCCCATGCGCGCGGTCGCTTTCCAGTTTATGTTTTTTATAGGGTCTGACGTGGTATATTCCCTTATCCCGGCGAAAATGAGCGGATCTTCAAGTATCCAGCGCCTTACAACCCTGTCCCCCTGCCAGCTGTGGGACGGCAGGTTCAGTTCCGAAAGGGTGAGTGTTCCCGGAAAAACATAAAGCTTTGCGTCGGTTGTTTCGTCCTTTATCGCCGAGATGGTCCCCGTTATTGAACGGGCGGTAAGGGCTGCCGATTTTAAATGGTAATAGCCTCTTTTTGTGCATTTAACGGTATGGGTTCGTATAATCCTTGTATAAGGTAGCATTGTAAAAACACTGACGTGAAATTCGTCTTGAAGAATGTTCAGGTCTTCCTGAAGACCAAACCTAAGCCCGCTGTCTATCCGCGATTCCACTTTGAGCCACGGCACAGGCAAAAGTTTCCTGTTGCTTATGGTTTCAATCATATGAACGGTTTGGCCGAGCTGGGCATGCAGTGTGTCAAATTTTCTTTCAATACTTACTTTTGAAAGCCCGAATTTCATCACTGCGACCGATTCAACAATAAGTACCACAATCGCGGCAATAATCAGCTTGTAAACCCACATTGCACTTAAGCACCTGCCTGTTCTTTCAGCCTGTCTTCAGAAGGAACAGGTACCCTTTGTAAAATCTGCTCGATGATGGAATGGGTTACCGGCTTTCCGTTTTCGCTGCCCGAATGCCTTGCAATTATCCTGTGGGCCAAAACGGGTATCGCCATCTGCTTTACATCGTCGGGCGTCACATAATCCCTTCCGTTTATGGCCGCAAGGGCCTGGCTGGTTTTAAGAAGTGCCTGGCTTCCGCGCGGGCTTACCCCCAAAATAACCTCATGGTGTTTTCGTGTAGCCTCCACAATCTGGATGATATAAGAATAAATATCATCGCTTACGTAAGTGTTCCTGAAAATGTCGTTAAGGCCTTCAAAGTCCTCTTTTCCGGCAACCGGTGCTATTGAAGACAGAGGATCTTCGTAACGGAACCGTTTCAGTATTTCGACACCTTCCGCAGTATCGGGATAACCCATGTAGAGTTTCATAAGGAACCTGTCCAGCTGGGCTTCGGGAAGGGGGAACGTACCAAGGGTTTCAACGGGGTTCTGCGTTGCTATAACCATAAAAGGCGGGCTTAAAGGATAGGTTTTTCCGTCGGTGGAAACCTGCCTTTCCTCCATGCATTCCAAAAGGCTTGACTGCGTTCTTGGGGTTGCCCTGTTTATTTCATCGGCCAGAAGAATGTTGGTGAAAACCGGCCCTTTTCTGAATACGAAATCGCCCTTTTTCTGGTCATAATAGTGGATTCCCGTAACGTCCGACGGCAAAAGGTCGGGGGTGAACTGAATTCTACTGAATTCCAGGTCAAGCGATCTGCTCAAGGTTTTCGCAAGAAGCGTTTTTCCCGTTCCGGGCACATCCTCCAGCAAAACATGCCCCGAACAGACAAGACATATGAATAAATTCCGTATAATATCCCTTTTCCCGACTATGACCCTTTCAACGTTCGCAGTGAGTTTGTCCGCAAGTTCCTTTAATTTGCGATTATCCATACGCATTACCCTTCCTGTTTATATATACTTACTTGGCAGGCTCTATAATGTTTACTCCCAGGTCTATAACCCTTTCCTCGCCGAGGAATTCCAGAAGCACCCGTGCTCTGCCTTTCCTTTTGTTGATTTTAAGAATTCTGCCCTGCAATGATGTCAGGGGACCGTTTACAATAACAATTCTATCCCCTTCCATAAGTATATCGGATTCCTGGATTGTATCTTCATCATCAAAAAGGTGGCTGAAAACCTCAATCTCCCTCGGCGGTATCTGAACGGGTTCCCTGTCGGTGCATAAAAGCTTGTACAGGCCGGGAACGCGTTTCAGCTTCATGTAGACGTGCTCATCCAGCACGCCGTGTATAAATATGTACCCGGGAAATAAATTGCGTATTCTCCTGTGCCATACCCCGTTCTTTCTTTCCTTTATGATTTTTTTCGGGATCATTACGGCGGGCTCCCCGCCGAAACGGAAGTCCAGCCGTTCCTTTACCTTGTTTTCTTCTCCTGTTTTTACAAAAAGAGCATACCATGCTGAATCCTTGTCCATAACAAACACCCTGTTTTCATATATCTTTCTGTTTTTGCATTTCTTTCAGCAAATCCCTTATCTCGGCCAGAAGCTCCTCTTCCTTTGAAGGTTTCAGGGGTTCTTCCCTTTTTTCTTCTTCCTCTTTTTTCTCCCTGTCTTTCACAAGTAAAGACTCAGCCCTGGTTTTCAGGGAAGCAACAAGCCTTACAAAAGCAAATATGGATATTGAAATAATCAGGAAATCCAGTATATTTTGAAGAAACTGCCCGTACAAAATCGCAAGTTCGGAATTTTCCCCTTCAGCGGGCCGTATTACAAGCTTTAAATCCTTTACGTCGATTTTTCCCAGAAAAATCCCCAGTATCGGAGTTATTATGTCATTTACAAGAGAAGTGACAATTTTCCCGAAAGCCGAGCCTATAATAACTCCGACCGCCATGTCAAGAACATTGCCTTTCAGCGCAAACTGTTTAAATTCTTTCAGCACAGGTACTCAACCCCCTTGCAGTCACAGCGGCGGGAAGCGGGAGAACAAAACCCGTTTCCTGTTTTACAGGCTCCAGTATAAATACCCTTTTTCAGCAGCCTCTTTCGGAGAGAACATTCCTTTTACATCGATAAGAACCTTTGTTCCTTTGGAGTACTTTTTCTCAAGCATGTCCAGTGTGATTTCCCTGTACTTTTTATGGCACACCGCCATTATAACCGCATCCACATTGTTTACATCGTCATATTCCGCAAGTTTTATCCCGTATTCGTCAAGCACATCTTCGCTGTTTGCCATGTAGTCCGAAACAAACACCTCAATGCCGTATTCCTGAAGCTCATGAACTATATCCACTACTTTCGTATTCCTTGTATCGGGTACGTCCTCCTTAAACGTAAGCCCCATAATGAACACCCTTGCGCCCTTGATCTGTTTATCGGCCTTAATAAGCTGTTTTACGGTATTTTCGGCCACGTATTTACCCATCATGTCGTTAATTCTTCTGCCGGCAAGGATAACTTCGGGGTGATAACCCAGTTGCTGGGCTTTATAGGCCAAATAATAGGGATCCACGCCGATACAGTGGCCGCCCACAAGCCCCGGTGTAAACTTCAGAAAATTCCACTTTGTTCCGGCAGCTTCCAGAACGGCTTTCGTATTTATGTTCATTTTGTTAAAGATAATCGAAAGCTCATTCATGAAAGCAATATTAATGTCCCGCTGAGTATTTTCAATAACCTTTGCAGCTTCTGCGACCTTTATGCTTTCGGCTCTGTAAATCCCGGCCTCGACAATTATCCCATAAACCTTGGCTATTTCCTCCAGCGCCTCCTCGTCAATTCCCGAAACAATCTTCAAAACCTTTGTTACGGTATGGACCTTGTCGCCGGGGTTTATCCGCTCGGGGGAATACCCCACCTTAAAATCGGTACCTGCCTTAAGCCCAGATTCCCTTTCCAGCACGGGTATGCATATTTCTTCGGTAACACCGGGGTAAACGGTGGATTCGTATACAACATAATCCCCTTTCTTAAGATGCCTTCCGACTGAGGTGCTTGCCCCAATCAGCGGGTTAAGGTCCGGTGTTTTGTCCTGTGCCACCGGAGTAGGTACTGTTACTATATAAAACGACGCCCGGCTTAAAACGCCTTCGTCGCTGGAAAACTCGACGGTTGTGTTCTTCAGCGCCTCGTTTCCCACTTCCCCGGTAACGTCTATTCCGTTCAGATAATTTTCAATCTTCCTTTTATCTGTATCAAAACCTATAACGTTTATTTTCTTTCCAAACTCTATCGCAAGGGGCATTCCCACATATCCAAGCCCTACAACGGCAAGGTTTTTTTTACGATCCAAAAGATCATTATATATTCCCATAAAAATACTCCTTCTTTTGTCTCTTTATGTATTTTTAACTTGTAATTCGATTATATCTGATTTGAATTTATTTTAAAAGGAGTAACAAAGATATAATATTTTTGTAATTTGATTCTTCAGGTTATTTCTGATATTATTTTCCTTGACTGAAAAAAAAGAGAGGTAAAGGGTGATGAAAGGGAAAAAAGCCGTTTCGGTTTTAGTGTCTGTCGTATGCGCTGTGATAGGGATCCTTTTGATATATTCTTTTGTCAGCATGGCAAGAAGCATAATTGAACTGGTTCTGGGTTGCGGTTTTGCTTTTCTTTCAGTCTTTAATCTGTATCTGACAGTGAAGTATTCAAAAAATAAAACTTCAAAATTACAATGACTATTGAGCACTGAATTTATGAAATAACTTTATTTTTTTTGTCATCCAGCTCATACTTAAATTCTTTCGGCAGACAGCCGGTATACTTTTTAAATACCCTGGCGAAATATGAGGGATTACCGGCAAAACCCGTGGCGTTGGCAATTTCGTATATTTTAATGTCGCCAGGGGACTGTTTTATGAGTTCTTTTGCTTTTTCCATCCTGACTTTTAACAGGTATTGAGAAAAACGCATGCCTGTTTCTTTTTTAAACAGTTTCCCGAGGTAATCCACATTCAGATAAAGTATTTTCGACGCGATATACTGAAGTGTAAGATTTTCGTCGTGTATATTCTCATGCACGTACCTTATTACCTTTTCAATTACCCTGTTCTGACCGCTTATCACCGAATCATAGGTTTTCTTTGCCAGCGCCGTTGCCGTGTTGAGGATAAAATCCTTAATTTCCGAAACGGTATTGCATTCATTTATTTTGGTTATGTTTTTGATGCGCTTACTGATCTCACAGTCCTCGCAATGCTTTATTATAATTATATACAGTTCAATGCCGCACGCCCGCACTCTGTTAATGTCAAACCCGTTTATCCTGTAAGAATTGAAAATGGTGTTTATAATGCACCTGACCAAATCAACGTTCCCGCTGCGGATAGCGGCCGAAAGCTCCTCGATTTGAGTATCGGAATTTAACGAGTAATCTGCTCTGAATACGTTGACATCGTCCTTTGTAATAATCTTTCCTTCTCCAAGATAGAATTCAAATTTTACAATATCCTTGACTTCCCTGAACATCTGTGCCGCATTTGAAATAACCCCCTCGCTGCTTATCGCCACGGTGGGTTCGACATTATAAACCGAAAGGCACTGCTTTTGAATTTTCTCAACCATCCTGGACAGGCTATCAAAATCTGTCATACCCGTCAAAAGCACAACATAAGTGTTAATAATAATGCATACGGTTACGTTTCCAGCTCCGAAATTCTGCTCCACCAGGCTTTTTAAAGCCAGCAGCTTAACATAATCATACTCATCTATTTTAAAAAGCAGCATCCGGTAAGGTCCTTCATGCAAATCAAATAGTTTTTCATACGGTTCCAGGCTCCGAATGTTCGGCGACCCCTGGAAAAGATCGCGGAAAAACTGCTCCCTGGCTTGCGGCAGAAGCTTTTCCACATTTTCCTTCATGGATTCTATAAAACGTTCTTTTTTCTCAATATTCTGAATCCTTGAAACGGCTTTCTGAACACTTCCTTTAATGCTGTCGGCGTCACATGGTTTCAAAAGGTACTGCAACACTTCATTCTGAATTGCTTTCTGAGCGTAAGAGAATTCATTATACCCCGAAAGGATGATGAATTGTGTTTCCGGCATAAGAGGCCTTACTTTTTCCACCAGCTCAATCCCCGTAAGTACAGGCATAATTATATCGGTAAGGACGATATTGGGCTTTTCCTTCAATATTATGTCGTATGCCTCTTTACCGTTTGCGGCAAGCAAAACTCTGTTTATACCAATATCCGACCACCGTATAGCTTTTGAAATCCCTTCCCTAACCGCACGTTCATCGTCGGCAATTAAGAGAGTATACATAAACTCTCCCCCTGTTTCTCAGACACTTTTATTTTCCGCAGGAATCCGGATTATAACCGTTGTTCCCTTTCCGCGTTCGCTTTCTATAATAAGGCCGTAATTTTCGCCGTAAAAAAGCCTGAGTCTCTCGTCTATATTTTTCAGTCCTATACCCCTCCTTGTGGGTTTGCTTTCACCGCTCAGAAGCTTGTTGACAAATTCCCTGTCCATTCCGGGGCCGTTGTCTTTAACGCTTATTTCCGCGCACCCGTCCCTTTTGCAGCCTGATACGCGGATTTGGCAGATCCCTTCAAACTTTTCAAGACAGTAGTTGATGGAATTTTCCACAATGGGCTGAAGAGTAAGCTTTGGTATTGTCAAGTCCAGATATTCCTCATCAACTTCCATCCTGAAATCCAATCTCTCTTCAAAACGTAACTTTTGAATTGTAATGTAGTTCTCAAGTATATTCAGTTCCTCCCTGAGACTTATATTATCCTGAAGATCCAAGGTTGCCCTGAACATATTGCTTAGCGCCCTTACCATGCTGGAAATGTTGTCAAGGCCATACCCCGGAACGGAGAAATAGTGGTAAATGCCGCGAAGGAAGGCTTTACCGACAGTAAAGTCACAGGGCGTGCCCAGAGAAGTTTCATCGGCGAAACCAAAGATCGGTATCTGGTAATGGGCACAGTGAATAATGTAACCCTTAACGAACTCGCCTTAATATTGAAAGACATAGGTATCGTAAACGCCATAAACCTGGACGGCGGCGCTTCCTCGGCACTAATGTTCGACAATAAAATCATTACGGCTCCTACGCGAAACTTGAGCAATGCCATAGTAATAACCCGGAAAAAGGACAAACCGGTACGCATTCAGCTGAACGGCAGGGAAATGTTTTTTGACACCGATCCTTATTTTTCAAACGGAAGGACAATGGTACCGTTGAGGGGTATTATGGAAGCCCTTGGCGCCACCGTGGGCTGGGATTCTTCCACCGGCACAATCTGGGCGTCAAAAGGCGATACCAGGGTTGAAATGTGGAACGGAAGCAATATCATCCGGGTAAACGGCGAGGAACGCACCCTTGACGTTCCGATACAGGTAAAATACAACAGAACCCACGTTCCTGTGAGGTTTATTGCCGAAATATTCGGCGCCGAGGTTGATTTCAATCAGGACAAAAACATGGTTACAATCAGGCTGGAAAACTCCAGTCCCACCGAAGTTTACGACAAGGCGGTTGCGGAGTTAAACAGTGGAAATTCCGCCGAAGCCGAAAGACTCTTCCTCGAAGTTCTGAAAATTGATCCGTCTTACGCAGGAGCAATGCTGAAACTGGCAAAACTTTATTCTTCCACCGATAAGGAAAAATCGGCGGAATACTTCGAAAAATTCCTGGAAATTCAGCCGAAGGATTATGAAGCATGGAATACTCTCGGCTGGACATATGCAACTCTCGGCAATGTCCGAAAGGCTTTGGAAATATTCAAATTCCTGACCACGGAAAAACCTGACGTCGCCGCATACTGGATAGGTCTGGGGGATATGTATGCTCACTACCAAATTCAGGATTACACATCGGCAAAAGAATGTTACAACAGGGCACTGAGTTGTCCCAACATCAGCGAAAGCCAGAAAAACAGCGTTTATGAAAAGCTGAAGAAATATCAGTGAAATTTAAGGCTCCCTCAACGGAACGGGAGCCAATTTTTTTAACTTTTTTCAAACTTCGTCCTTACTTCCCCGTCAATCCTCACATATACTTTTCAGCTTTTCAAAATATTGTTGTCATCTTTCTGTCATATATAATGTATCTCTTACACATTTCAACCTGCCAATTAATATGTTGTTTTCGGGTAACTCATCAAAAGAATAAAATGAACTGAAAATATATTCGCCGTCCTTATCATTAATTATAGAGCGCTCCAGATCTTTAACCGTTATTCCTTCCTTCGGAATTAACTTAAAAACACTGTAAACTTTCTTTTCAAGCATTCGTGTAGGAAATGCTTTTAATCTGACAGATCACTTTTATAAACATATGCGTCTATGTAATACCGACAAGCTTACGGAGGTTTCTATGCTTAATGTATAATAGAAATAAAAACACATAATTCTTGAAATGGGGGATCTGTAATGGACGTAAATACCATATCCCTTTCGGGGGAGTGGAAATTCTCTCTGGACCCGGAGAAAGCGGGCATCACCGGAAAATACTATGAAAACGAACTTACCGATAAAATTATCCTTCCCGGAACCACCGATGAGAACAAAAAGGGCTTTAAGAACGAAAAACACGAAACAGAAAGGCTAACCAGAGAATACATATATATCGGGTACGCATGGTACCAAAAAGAGATTGAAATAAGCGAAGCCTGGAAAAACAAATATATCCTGCTCTTTCTTGAACGTACCAGAATAAGCCACGTCTGGCTTGATGACAAATACATCGGGACACAGAACAGTATCTGTACCCCTCATCTGTACGAACTGGGCCGCATAGACCCCGGTCCTCACAGGCTGACAATTATGGTTGACAATTCAGAACTTCCCGTTCCTGGAAGCCACCAGACATCTCCTGACACCCAAACCAATTGGAACGGTATTCTCGGAAGAATTGAGCTTACGGCTACCGATCCTGTCTGGATAAATGATATAAACGCTTATCCGGATATACGGGGAAAAAAGGTAAGGCTTAAGGTGCAAATAAGAAATGAAACAGGGAAAAAACTTTCCGGAATCCTGAGGTTAAAAGCCAACAGTTTTAACAGCCCTGATTCCCACAACGTACCCGAGGTGAGCTACAACATAAGCCTTGAAAATCAGACAACTGAAATTGACATAGAATATTTTATCGGCGACAATATGCTGTTATGGGATGAATATTCCCCCTCGCTGTACAGGCTTTACGCAAAGCTTTCAACAACGGGCGCCGAAAAATACATAAGCTTAAAAGAAATTACTTTCGCAATGCGTGAATTTTCAGCCAAAGGAACTCAGTTTAACATTAACGGAAGAACGGTATTCTTAAGGGGGAAAACCGACTGCTGCGTCTTTCCGCTGACAGGCTATGCGCCAATGGACTTAAAAAGCTGGCTGGAAATTTTTCAGATTGCCAAATCATACGGGATCAATCATTACAGATTCCATACATGGTGTCCTCCTGAGGCATGTTTCACCGCAGCCGACATGCTGGGAATTTTCCTTCAGGTTGAGCTTCCGTACTGGGGTCCTTTTTACGAGCCCGGTGAAAAGGACTACAATGAAAACGCATTTTATTACCTTTACAGTGAAGCGCGGGCCATCATAAAAACCTTTGCAAACCATCCGTCCTTTGTCATGTTCTCCGCCGGCAATGAACTTAGCGGAAGCAGAAGGGCCATTTCAGAACTTATAAAAACCCTGAGAGAATACGACAGCCGCCTGCTTTACAGTGAGGGCTCAAACTCATTTTTGTGGGATCCTAAAATTCCCGACGAAAGCGATTTTTGGGTAACAATGCGTACAGCGCCCGGTGATTCAATGGTGCGAGGTTCCTTTTCCCACGCTGACAAACCCCTCGGCCATATACAGGCAGGCCCTCCGAACACAAGGAAAACTTATGCAGACAGCATATCAAACATACCAATTCCGGTAATAAGTCATGAAGTTGGGCAGTATCAGTCATACCCGAATTTCAGAGAAATAGAAAAATATACCGGCGTTTTAAAACCATATAATCTTGAGACATTCAGACAGCGGGCCGAAAAGGCCGGAATACTGGATAAGGCTGACGATTTTCATAAAGCTTCGGGAAAACTTGCGGTGCTTTGTTATAAGGAAGAAATCGAAGCGGCGCTCAGAACCCCCGGTTTCGGCGGAATTCAGCTTCTGGATTTGCAGGATTTCCCCGGTCAGGGTACGGCTTTGGTGGGAATACTTGACTCATTCATGCATTCCAAAGGATTTGTCACTCCGGAAGAATGGAGGGAATTCTGTTCGGACATTGTATTGCTTGCCTGCTTTGACAAATACACTTATACCACCGGTGAAGAGTTCTGTGCCGAAATAAAGGTTTCCAACTACGGGGCCGGTGATATTGACAACACTGTTATCGAGTGGTGGATTGGCAACGGCCAAGAAACATATTTCAGAGGTTTTCTGGAGGTGCCTGAAATCCGCCAGGGAACGGTTGATACGGCAGGAGAAATAAAATTGAACCTTGAAGGGGTAAAAGCACCTGAAAAACTGACGTTAAACCTTAAGTTTAAGAACTCGGACATTAAAAACCATTATTCGATTTGGGTATATCCGAAGAAAACCGATATCACAATTCCATCGGAAATTTGTGTCTCGAATAACACAGAAGAGGCCAAATCCCTGCTTAAAGAGGGTAAAACCGTTCTTTTCGTTGTTGACAAGAATACTGAAATAGACAGCGTAGAAGGCTTTTTTGCTCCGGATTTCTGGTGTTACCCGATGTTCCGGAAGGCCTGTGAAGACGCCGGTAAGCCTGTAGCGCCCGGTACCCTGGGGATACTCTGCAATAATAATCACCCGGCATTAAAAGAATTTCCGTGCGACTATTACAGCGACTGGCAGTGGTGGCATATAATCACGAATTCCAGGCCGGTAATTTTGGATAAGGCCGCGCCCGGGCTTAATCCTGTCGTTCAGGTAATAGACAACTTTGATAGGAACCACAGGCTTGGACTGTTGTTTGAAGGACGGTACAAAAAAGGCAAAGTGTTTGTATGCGCAAGCGACCTCTTTTCCATTCAGGACAAACCCGAAGCAAGGCAGCTTTTACATAGTATTCTGAAGTACATGGCTTCGGAGGAATTTAATCCTGAAACAGTGCTTGGCTGATAATAAAAAATCAGGCATATCGGTTCTGAGTTGTCTTCAGAAGGATATGCCTGATTTTTATTCTTAGTCACTTTTATTCTTTACTCTTCTTCCTCAAGCCGGAACTCCACGAAGTTTTTGCCCTCGCCCGTTACCTTGTATGATGCCCCGGTATAATCCACAATGCTTGTAAACTTAAGCGTATAGGTAATGTCATATTCAAGCCTGTCAAATTTCAAAACCAGCGTTCTCGCATTTACATACAGCACACTTAACGGAACCTTTTTTATGGTCATATTATTGTAACTGTACTCAAGGGTATAATTTGCAGGCGAAAGGTTATTCTGGTTAAACGCAATTTCCTTGTCAAAATCAAGCTTTACGGCATCGGTTGAAATCGGCACCGCTCCTACAATGGAAGGAGCAGTTTTTGCCACTGACGAAGCTTTAAAGTAATCATAAATGTTTTCGCCCAGTTCATTTCCCAGGTAATCCTTAAACTTGTAACTTACATTGAGTTCATATTCCCTGTTGGCGCTTAAATCGCCGTCGTTAAAGAACAGCACCACTCTGTAAGGATGTATTGAAGGCTCATACAGCGCGCGTACAGGATAAATCTTTCCCGTGCCTTTTTTCGGCCTTACATAGTAATTGCTTTCATCTTCGGCGCTGTCCGCATCAGGAATATTTGTGAAATATACCTCAATTGTCTGCCTGTCTATCGCATCAATATCCTGGATATCAAAATCATCGGTTGAACCATAGTCCGCCTCAAAGGAATAGGTCATCTCGGTGATATATTCCTGCCTGGTAATATCGTTCAGGTTATTGATTGTTATATAATACTTCGCATTTTTTACGAATTTGCCCTCAATGTTCAGGTATAAAACCTTTCCGGTGTTCGCGCCCTGGCTTTCAATTGAGATATGCTCAATTTTAATGGGCTTGTTGTTTTCATCGGTCAAATAGAAATTGTAAATCTGCTGTGCGAGGAACGGATTCACTTCCTTATTGAAACTTAACAGCAGCGTTTCCCTGTCGTAAGCAAAAACTTCCTCCAGCCGGAAATAATCCGACTCTCCTCCCACCGCCTTAAAGGTCATCTCATCATTTTTGCCGTCATTCAGTCTCACGCCATATGCGCTTGTCATATCCCCGCTTATTACAAGGGTATAAACATTATCCGCGGTAAATGAACCCGTTTTCAGCGTCAAAAGCACGCAATTGTTTTCGGACACCACGGTGCGCACCAGAAGCTGGTCTTTACTGCCTTCTGCAAATTTATCATCGTCATCGTCGTAAATGGTGTAATATATGCTGTTTTCGCTGTTCAGATTTACCGGATGAGTAAAATATACTTTTATTGATTTTTCATTTACAGGTTCTATTTTATTGATCCTGAAAAAGTTGGATTCCACCTCATCGGGGCTGGCACCTATAAAAGCGCCGTACAGAACTTCCTTCACATTGCCGTCGGTATCCTCCACACCTCTTATCTCAATGGTATATTCCACTCCGGGCCCCTGTTTCTTTGTTTTAAGGGTGATATAGTTTTTCTCGAAATCTTCTATGTCATAATCCAGTTCCTGATCTTCGTCCGTGGATTTATAAATGAGTATGGAATCAAAATCTTTGATGGGTTCGTTGAATATAATGGATACCGTCTGCTGGTCAAATACCACTATTTCTTCTATATCGGTTTCCACGGCGTCTTCTATCAAGCCCAATTTTATGGCTTCCGCTCTTGTTATAACTTCTGCGTCTATTAACTTGTAAAACAGCTCCTTACCGGTCTTTTTTTCTTTCAGCATCAGTGCGTTGTACATTATATTTACAGCACCCGAACGCCTGAAATCGGTATTGTCGTCCTCTTTTGAAATATAGCTCAGGTCGGTTACAAGCCCCACTTCAAAAGCCTTTTTATAAATATTGTTCCATGTATAGTCGGTGTTAATTTCATAACCCAGTATGCTCAGAATTATTTTTAAAAAACTTTTTTCGGTAATATAGTCATTTGGCTTGTAATTCCCAGATGTATCGCCGCTAAGTATGCCCGCCTGGGCGCAGTAACCAACATACGGGGCATACCAATGATTAGGATTAACATCCGGGAAAACCGCTGATGCTTTCCTGTAAGAATCATCATTCAGCAATACGTGTAAGTTTTGGCCAAGAATTCTTACTGCAAAGGTGGCAGCCTCTGCCCTGCTTAATTTTTCATTTAAAAGATAATCTCCATTAGAACCTTCCAGAATTTTCAGAGTACTTAAGAAATCCGCCTTTTCCAGAAGTGATACGTTTGCCGGTATTGCAAATGATGAGAAGCTGAATGTAAACAACAAAGTAACAATCAGAAACGTAACCGGTACCGATCTTCTTTTCATCTTTCGTTTTCCCCTTTGCATCAAATTTTTCACTTTAATTATATCAATATTAGAAAATATTGTATATGATAATATGACAAATTTTAATAAAAAAAGTTCCTTTTAGGCATAAAAAAACTCCCCTTTCCGGGGAGTTCGACCGTTTATTGTGCCATTTTGTATGTCGGAACGAGTACTTTTACATATTCTTTTAGTTCATTGGCATCCGGTGATTTATATACCTTTTGTTTCAGAATCTCAAGCTCTCTCTTCAGAAGTTCATAATCAATATGTAGCGGTTTTGCAATATATATCTTGTTATGTTTTGTTGCCTTAAGCCCTTCTTCATTCAAAAGAAGTTCTTCGTACAGCTTTTCTCCGGGCCTCAAACCCGTTATTTCGATATCTATGTCCTTATATGGCTCAAACCCTGAAAGCCTTATCATATTTTTCGCCAGATCAAGAATTTTGACCGGCTCTCCCATATCAAGTATAAATATCTCTCCGCCTTCCGCCATCGCCCCTGCCTGTATTACAAGCTGAACCGCCTCGGGTATGGTCATAAAAAATCTTGTAACATCCGGGTGCGTAACTGTAACAGGCCCGCCTTCTTCGATCTGTTTTTTAAACAACGGAATAACGCTTCCGTTGCTTCCCAACACATTACCAAAGCGCACAGCAACGAATTCTGTCTTACTTCTTGTATCAAGTGCCTGTATTATCATCTCCGCAATACGTTTTGTCGCGCCCATTACATTTGTAGGGTTAACGGCCTTATCGGTGGAAATGAGAACAAAACGTTCGGCATTATACTTATCCGCACAGTGGGCAACATTCCACGTTCCAAACACATTGTTCTTTATTGCTTCCTCAGGGTTGGCTTCCATTAAAGGCACATGTTTATGAGCTGCGGCATGAAACACATATTGGGACGAAATGTATCAAAAACTTCCTCCATTCTGTCCATTTCACGGATATTAGCTATTACAGGCATAATATCCAGTTCAGGATATTTTCTTGTTAATTCAATATATACATCATGCAGGCTGTTTTCATAGTTATCCAACATTACAAGTCTTTTCGGCTCAAAAGAAGCAATCTGCCTGCACAGTTCCGAGCCTATCGAACCTCCGCCACCGGTAACCAGCACAACCTTTCCGCTCAAATATCCTGCGATTTCTTCCAAATCCACGACAACAGGCTCTCTTCCAAGCAAATCCTCTATATTAACGTCTCTGACCCTTTTTAACATCACTGTTCCGTCAATCAGCTGCGACATTGAAGGAAGGATTTTAACCTTACATTTGGTTTTTGCGCACTGTTCATAAATTCTGTTAATAACCGCAGGCTTTGCAGAAGGAATTGCAATAATAATTTCATCTATATGCTTTCTTTCCGCGATATCAACTACATCGTCTATTCCACCCAAAACGGGAATACCGTTAATTTTCTTTCCCTGTTTAAATTTATCATCGTCCAAAAACGCAACAGGCCTGTATTTATGTTCCGGATGAAGCTCCATTTCCTTTGCAATCATGGCACCAGCGTCTCCGGCACCGACAATAAGCACTCTTTTAATATCATCCAGTCTGATTACCCGGCCCAATACAAGCCTTCTGTACAAACGATAAGTCATTCTGGAACCGCCGATAAGCAAAACATCAAACATTCCTGTAATAACAAAAATGCTGCACGGTGCAAGCCTTTCCACAAACGCTATGTACACAAAAAGAATACCGTTTGTTATTGATGAAGCAAGAAAAATACTAACGAGTTCATAAACACCGGCATATTTCCAGAGGCTGCTGTATAACTTAAAAGGTATAAATACAGCTATTTTCAGGGCAACTGATATTCCAAGCAGAATTAGCATCCGGTCTAAAAAATGCTTAGGTATTGTATTGAAATCCAAATCAAACCGGATTAAATAGGCACAAAAAAAGGATATTGTTAACAAGACTACATCAGACAAAACAAATAATCCTGACTTAAGTTTCTGCTTCACTGTTTTTCCTTCCTTCAGATCTTTCAACTGGAAAATTCATTGTTATTTTAACATAATATTTAATTATATTAAAGGAAAAACTAATGTGGATTGTATTTTTACATTTGATTATATACTTGCTTGACAATATTAATTGTTCTCTCCAAACCAGTTCTCATGTCAAACTTGGGTTCCCATCCCAAACTCTCCAGCTTATTTGCATTGAGAACGGATCTTGTTGAAGGATTATAACTCATTTTTTCAATTTCACTGGGTAATTCTGTAATAATCTTTTTACCAGCTATTTCAGCTATTATCTCCGCTATTTCTCTAATGGAAACAATAGATTTCTTATTTGCTATGTTATAGGCATTTCCCGTTGCTCCATGCAACAGAATTGTTAGGATTCCGGAAACGCAATCTGAAGTATAACAATATGATCGTATTTGTAATCCCTTACTTTTCATTACTATATCTTCATTATTTATAACATTTTTTATAAATTGGAACGAAGCCCTATTATCTTTTGATGTAAAAGTTGGCCCGTATACATGACAAGGCCTTGCTATAACAGTTTCAATCCCATATTGATGAGTATACGCAACACAAAGAGTTTCCGCTGTCCGCTTGGCATTTGGATAACATGCCCTTATATTTGTATTGTCAACATACCCACTATATTTTTCATCAAACTCAATGTTATCTTCTATTCCCTCACCATATACTTCACCCGATGATACAAAAAGGAATCTTTTTAGCCCATTTTTTCGTGAATATTCTAAAAGATTGTATACACCTGATACATTCCCCATGACAGTACCGACAGGGTCGGTTATAAATGCTTGAGGATATGCATTGCTCGCAGCGTGGATAATATAATCAAACTTGTAACTGCAATCCAGGGGGTAACTGACATCATGTTGTATTATATGGAAATATTTATTATTGTAGTGTGTTTTAAACCTTTTTTCTAAAGTTAATTTATTTCTCCCCAAAGCAAAAACATTAATTCCGAATTTGCCTATTTCGTTACAAAACATTAACTCATCTACAAGTAAAGAGCCGATCAGTCCACTTGCACCAGTAACGAGAACATTGCAATTATTAAGTTTATCAAGAGAATTTACAGTTCTAAAAATGTATTTTAAGTCTTCTCTATAAATCCTATTATTATAAAACATCCTTGCACCTACTTTAACCAATCGTCTTTCTTCGTAGCAAGAAGTGCCTTAAATATTTCAATATCTTCAACTGTTGTTAATTTAATATTTTTTTCGGAACCAGCTGAAAAATAAACAGTTTCACCTAATTCAATCATCAACGTGCAAGAAGTTACTGAATTTGTTATATTTCTTCTTTTCGCTTCTTCATGGGCCCAAACAAGTTTTTTAAGATGAAATGCCTGTGGGGCTTGAATCCTCATTAATTTATTACGATCTTTATTACGATCAAAAAACACAGAATTTGATTTTTCCTTATCATCTGTAACAAGTACAGCCTCCACGCAAGGTATCGCAGCCACAGCAGAACCATATAATTTACATTTAGCAATACAATCAGATATTATTTCCGCCGAAACCATCGGCCTGATACCATCGTGTACTATTACAATGTCATCATCACTATATTTTTCTTTTACAGCATATACCCCATTTCTTATAGAAGCCTGTCCAGTTTCGCCACCGGAAACAATCTCCTCCAGTTTTGTTATATTAAATTGTTTGGCATATGCTCTTAAAATTTCGTGCCAGCCATCCAAACAGACAACAAATATTGAGTCAATATCAGGGTGAGCCTGGAAAGCCTCCAAGGTATATATAATTACAGGCTTATCATTTACGTTAATAAACTGTTTGGGAATATCTTGATGCATTCTTTCCCCTTTTCCACCAGCGATAATAATTGCTATATTCATAGCTTTCCCTCCAAATTCATTGTTATATTTTTTATAAAATTGAGGATAGTATCTTGTCAAATTCTTAAATCAATCATTTATTTTAAATTCAATAAAATAATGCCTTTCCCTTTTTTCAATGGGCGGAATTTCCATATAATTTCCATACAAATTTCTGAGGTAAAGATCTACATTGTTTGGAACGTATGCTTTTCGACCTTCAAATAAAATTTCCCTGGGTGGTAAAAATGCTTCTTTTGGTAGTATTTCACCAAAATAATGTCCTCTCCCCGAAGGAATACCACATAAATTACTGTCTTTTCCCCTCGCGAGAACTCTATCATAAAAATTAAACCATTTTTTATATGAAGCAAATGAGGCACAAAACCCAATGGTAGTTCTTAATCTATAATTTACCTTACCAGCTAAGGAAGCTGAAAAATACTCTTTTAGTATATCGTTTCGTAATTGATAGATCATAGCTGAATATCCAATATAGTAGGTTAAATTCGCAAAAAAACCTTTTAAAAGTCTAATATATTTGTTTTCTGGTACATACTCAATTGGGAAAATATCGATATAAACGCCTTTTGGGACATCACTATTAGCATTAAACATTTCAACTAAAATTGTATCCTTTTTGTAAACTTTTGTAAAAGTATTGCTAACATTATATTTCGAATTGGGTGAAGTAATTTCATATAAATCAGATAATTCTTTGTCAAATACACTAATAAATTTATTATAATCTTCTCTTGGCATTATCAAATCCAAATCATCATCCCAAGGAATAAAACCCCCATGTCGGACTGCCCCTAAAGCAGAACCCCCTCCAAGCATAACTCTGATATTATATTTTTCACAAACCCTTAGAATATCTGAGTACATCTCAAGTAGACATTGTTTTAATTTATTAGATTCGTCCTGATTCAAGTTATATAATAGTTTTGATTTTCTAACTAAATCTGCAGCCACTTTTCTGGTATATATCATTTTTTATCCCCTCTGAATTTTAATATAAAACACTTTAATAAAGACTTAATGGAATTTTATTCTATCCTCTTTTTATCATTTTCTTTAAATATTTCTTAACAGGATTTGGTATCAGCCTTTTTACTCTCGCAAAAATAATCTTCCATTTATTTGCCTTATAATATTCTTTTGCTACAGCTCTATATCCACCTTCACGCCATGTTTTAAATATTGCTTCTCTATTAAGGCTTTTTTTCACGGGGCTATTTAACTGAGCATTATATATTTTAGCCTGTTCAAAAGAAGATTCAATCAAATAAAGATAATTTGCTAACTCGCCTGCTATCATTGACCCCTTTTGACTATTAACTAATAAAACAGACACACCATTTTTTGTGTTTATTTCAGGATGAACTTTTTCAACTCCCCAATAATCACCTATGGTGAAATCTCCTACTCTGACTTTGCCTGCATACTTGCATTCATAACAACTTTCTCGATAAATATCACCATTTAAAAAATAAGTATAATAATATGATTCAACTGGATAAATCACTCTATTTAATATTTTACTATGTTTTTTATAAACAACTTCACTTATGAGTCCCCATCCTTTTGATTTATCCCTGAATTTAAAATTTATGATTTCTCCTTTGTATTTTCCTTCTAAATAACGAATATACCCTTTAAAAAAGCTCACACTGGGAACACCATGACAAATTAAATCTATTGTAATGAGCCTATCATAATCCTTTCTTAAATATGCTTTCAACCCTGCGATTTGGCAGGGAGTTCCCGTAAATAATACCCATTTCCCATTTTTTAAATAATTCTCTGCTTGGATGTATGTATCATCAATATCACTTTGAACGTATTTTGAACCCTGAATTTTTTCCAAATAAGCTAAATTATCTATGCATACATGCTTCGGATACATCTTGTCATCATATGCACATCCAAATACAACGCCACCTCTGTTGAAAACAAAATTTGCCAATGCGCCAAAAGCCCCGCCTGATGCACTATTTTCCAATACACTTTTGTCTTTGTTAATGGCCGCGTATGTGTATAACGGAATATTACCATCAACCGTTACTTTCTTAAAATCACAAACTTTGTTGCATAATCCACATTCTATACATAGTTCTTCATTTATCTGCGGATAAATAAAACCATTTTCATCGGGTTTTACTGTAACAGCTTGCTTAGGACATACATTTTTACATGCCAAACAGCCACAGCAATCCTTTTTTTGTTCAAACAGTCTTACCATAGTTTTTATCTCTCACACTCTAATAACATTTAAAGAAGATCATTTACTCAGATAAAGCAGTTAGTAAAAAATTCTTGGAATATTCAATTCTATCATTAATAATTTCGTAAACGTCTTCAAAATTGTCTATATGAATACCAGTTTTACATTTTTCTGTAATATCATTATTAATTATTCTTTCTTCAAGGTTGCACATCTTTAGTACATTATAAATCCTGGAATTCTGAGAATCCTTTTTTTTATCATCAAATCTTTTAAATACATAAAAATCTTTTTTAAATACAATTGAAAAAAGAGTGCCATGATATGAATCTGTCATAATAAATTTTGCATTTTTTATTAATCCAATAAATTCTTCCGGCCCGACAGAAATCCTCATATCATAATTTTTAAGAAAAGAATTGAACTTTACCGGAATTACTACCACCTTATAAGATGTTTGGTCCTTTAAACTATCAACTGCATCCCAATACTCTTTTCTATCTCCAAGAAAATAGCATAAAATGTAATCATCATTAATATTGGGTGAAACCATTATCTTTTCCCAATCATGCTCGCTTAATAAAAGTGTAGGATCTAATACTACTTCTGCTTTTTTTGATGTTAAAGATTTTAAAATATTAACGCCAACTTCTTCTCTGACTGAAAGCTTGTCATACCTGTTAATCCATTTTTGAATTTTCCTTTTCTTAAAAACCGGTATACGCCTTACCCCAAAACTCGGGGCATATGCTATTTTCTTTTTCCCATCATCAACAAAATTTAAAAAATAGATCCCATTCAAGTTTTCAGGATTCCAAATTTGGTCACTTCCACAAATGAAACAATCAATTGACTTGTTTAGTTTTCGCAAATCCTCATTTGACTTAATTTCCGTAGTCAGGTTTATATTTCTCTCTACAAAACTTCTAAATAAATTTTTTCTTTCAATTAGCTGCTTTTTTATTTCTGGTCTTAATGACCTAAACTTAATGGATTCTATTTTGTCTTTGGTTCTTTTTATGTACTTTCCATATTTTATTTTTTCTAAAACTGTTTTTAACTGTGGTATGTAATTAACAATAACACAATTATAACCTTCTTTTTTCAAAAATTGTTGCAGTGCATATGCCTGTAACACTGTCCCATAATTTATATAGTGAAACCACGTTACTATTCCTATATTCATCTACTTTATTCCCCTTTAGCTATTTAATTATGAGTATGTCATTTATTCCCTTTTGCGTGTAAATCTATTTATATTGCTTATTACAATTTCAACCAGTTTTTTAATTTCATTTCTATAAATAAAAATTAATAAGGCAAATAGAAAAAATTCAACGATATATAACCTGGCAGATGTAAACTTTATCATAGCTATTGATTGTAACAATAGTATAAGATATGAGCATAAGTCATTAATAATTCTAATTCTTAAATTTATATACTTTTTTACATTTAAAATTCTAATACACCATACAACAAAATATGATATCAGAGTAGCTACTGCTGCACCTATAACTCCAATACTTTTAACTAATATAATATTTAGAATTATATTGAGTAAAGCCCCTGCAATAGTAGAATAACTATACATTTTGGTATCTTTTACAGCCGAAAATATGCCTCCAATCAACCCAGCCATAGCACCAAATACATATGCTATTAACAGAAAAGGTACATATTTCCAGGCGTCATAAAAATCTTTTAAAAACATAAAATGTGCTATTACTTTAGTGAAAATTATTACTAAAGAACAAACCAAAACATTACATATATTGTAGGTATGGTATATATTCCCATAAAAATTATTTTTATCATTAGGATCATACTCCTGTACCGCTGATATTTCCCACGCTTGAAGAAAAATTGACTGTAAAGTATTCAAAATCGTAGGAATTTTATATGCAATTGAATAAACTCCATTAGCTGCAACACCACAAATCCATGTTACAATATACCTGCCCGAAGTATTATTAACCCACCAGCTAATGGAATTTAAAACAAGTGGCCTGCTGTAATTCTTCATTTCATCTCTGATATTTTTATTTTGTACATTAAATAAGTTAATTCTATATAATTTTAAACATACACAGTAAAAGAATATAGCTAATAGCAATGAAAGAATATTTGCTATAAAAAACCCGGATATACCCAATTTAAAGAAAATTAGAAAAATAATATTAAATAAAACCAATAAAATTGTCTGAATAATACCTGCAAATGCTACAACTTTTATTTCATTTATACCACGAGCATAATACGAACATAATTGATATAATGCACTAACCAGATACATTAACATAAAATAAATACAATAATCATTTAATGCAGGAATAATATTTAAAATCCAATTAATTATAATTATTAAAAGCAAACCTATAAAACCTTTTATTGTTATTTTTAGGCCGACAGAAAATACATCATTACGATTAATATTTTTTTCTAATGCAAATCTTAAAACACTACTGGAAATGTTTATTGTTAAAATGGGCATTAATAGATTTATACTTGTAATGACCAAGTCATATGAACCATATTCATAAGTTGACAATATATTTGTATATAAAGGAACCAATAGAAATACTAATATTTTACTGCCAAAACTGCTAATTGACAATAATCCAATATTTTTAATTAGCTTTCTGTAGTTTTCCAATTAAACTCCGCCTTCTTAATCATTTAATTAAACCTTTTATATTTTTTTTGAAAAGATAGAGTTTATAATATAACTTTCCACCGATAATTTTTCTTATAAACTTTTTAAATTTTCCCCATTTACTTATCCAAGATGAATTAAAATGATGTATAGAATAAGTATTCTCAGTAATAATCAATTCGTTTGTTTTCATGTCAATAGGGCAAAAATAATCTGTAGGAAAAACAGTTACCCCGTATATTTCTTGTTTAACGTTTTCTTCCCTTAATCCCTTTGTTTTTAAATAATCTGTAGTATATGTAACAATTGTTGTAAGATTCATGTTTCCATTATTATCAATAAAACTTAAATTTTTATATAACTCTATCATTTCTTTTAAAAATAATGTAGCAGGTTCGGAAGCTAAAATTAACCCCGGATTTACTCGACCTAAACTTTCGAATCCTAATACAGTTTTATAATTCAGTAAATCATCAATGGGTTTTACTAATTCTACATCTACATCCAAGTAAATACCACCATATTGATTTAAAACATAAAAACGCGCAAAATCAGAAACAAAAGCATATTTTTTATGCTCATAAGCTTCCTTAGTATATTTAATCATATTAACATCAAAATTATTCTCATTCCATTCCTTTATTTCGCAGTCAGGCATATATTTTTTCCAACTTGATATGCATTTTTGTGCAAATGGAGGCAGCTTTCCCTTACCAAACCAACAATAATGTATTATTTTAGGTATCACTTTTTACCACCAGATTTTTATTATTTTCTATTTCTTCTGAAGAAATATTAAAAATAAATATACTTGTTGTAAATATAATAGTCAAGTCCAAATTAGTGTATAAATTACCTCGGTCATCAAACGGTAGCTAATGAGACAATAGCCTAAGCGTTTATGCCGCGAAAGCTGTTGACGATGAGTACATGGCATGTTAGGCTGTTGGCCGGGCATCACCATACTAGCGCAAGACTTCTCCTCAAAGATAAGGGGGATGGCCCTGATGCCTGAAAACATGCCATGGGAGGCTCATTGTCAACAGACCGTGGAATAAATGCGTCTTCTATGCAGCAGTGCCAGACTTTGATTCCTTATCCTGCACTTGATAGTACAGCTGCATATCAAGGTATTTACGACCGGTCTGCCATTTCTCATCCTGCTCTATTAATAGAGCCCCCATGAGCCGGATGACGGATGCAGCATTGGGAAAGATTCTAATGACTCGCTCTCGACGACGAATTTCCTCATTCAACCTTTCCACACCGTTTGTAGTACGAAGCCGTTTCCGATACTTCAGGGGCAACGCAAGAACAGCAGTAATATCATCAAATGCTTCATCCAGGAGAGCTGTGGCTTTTGGTGCTTTGACTTCATATGTTTGGATAATGTGGTCTCTGATTTTACGAGCACTCTCAAGGTCAACAGCCTCATAAAGCTGGCGCAGCTCTTCCTTAATTTCCGTCTGTAATGCTTTAGGCGTATGATCCAGTATGTTCCTGGAAAAATGGGTTTGACAACGCTGCCAGCTAGCACCTTGAAAATGCTTTCTAACAGCATTAACCAGCCCTTTATGGTCATCAGAGGTAACCAGGCGAACATCCTTTAGCCCACGATCCTTGAGTGAAGAAAAGAACTCACCCCAACTGCTTTCTGATTCGCTGTTGGCTAATTGAAACCCGATGATTTCACGATAGCCATCTTCGTTAACGGCAATGGCGATCAGCATACCTCTTGACTGTACACGTCCATTTTCCCGCACCTTTACATAGATGGCATCCACCATGAGAAAGGGATAATGGCTTTGCAGAGGCCTTGTACGGAATGCTTCTACTATTGGATCTAAGTTCTTGCAAAGTTCTGAGATGGTCGATTTTGAAAACTTTTTTCCACATAGCTCTTCAGTAATTAGCTCAACCTTTCGAGTGGAAACACCATTGATGACCATCTCCATCATAGCCAGCACCAACGCTTGTTCACTGCGCTGGTATCGGGCAAAAAGCTCTGTAGAGAACTGTCCATTGCGATGCCTGGGAACCCGTAATGTGAGTGTGCCAACTCGCGTAGTCATTTGTCTATCTCGAAACCCATTGCGGTATGCGGCTCTTTCTTCAGTGCGCTCATAGGGTTCAGCACCTATTTGCTCTGTAGATTGAGCTAAAAGTATCTGGTTGAAGATTTCCTCCAACAATTTGGAGAATGCTTCATCCCTACCATTTGATAAAAATAATCCGTGCAAAAGTTCTTCGGTTATAGTAATATTAAACTGAGCCATGGTTCATCCTCCTCGGTTTGGTATTTGTTTAGCAACTATATTTTACCGAGGTATGAGCTTTGGCTCAACTCCTTTTTACACCATTATATAGACTTAATCTATTGGTTTTTGAGTTAACAAGAAATCAAAATATACAGAGGAATAATCTGTTACCAATGCATCCACTTGTCCTAAAAGTTCATATAATAATACATTTTTCATCGCTAAATCTTCATTTGTAAATTTTATTATATTAGTAAATTCTAAATTTAAAAATTCTATATCATTTTGATATGGATGTGGTTTAATAACCAAAAGAACTTTATTTTCCTTTAAAAAACTGTTAATTTCACTTATATTTTTAGATGATATTATTGGGAAGTCCGAAGTCGAATCAATTCTATTGATAATTTTAGACTTTCTAAATGTCGGCATAAATAAGATTATCTTGTCGTATTGATTGTTTATGCCTAACATTTCTTTACAATTTTTATCACTAAATAATAAATCATTTCTCGGATTTCCCCCCCAGAAATATTTGTTCTTCAGTATGCCCGTAACTTTCCATAGATATTGGTATAAAAAACTTAGAGGTTACTAAAAGATAATTATCTGATCTAGCCCCTACTGGTTTTTTACTATCTTTTTTGTAATTTCCCATCCTTTTTAAAGGTGACCCATGCCAAAGGTTAAATATTTTTTGGTTTCTACATGCTTTAAATGCTACCACGGATAATGAATGTGTATGAAAAATATACTTTGATGAAAGCAAGTGAAAAATACTACTTAGAATGCCACTAACAAAATATATATTTTCGTTTTTATATTTGCTCTCATATACCTTTGGTTCTGCCAGAAGGCAATATATTTTATACTTTTTCGTATAGTTATTATTAATAAAATGAACAAGCATTGCTTCTAAGTTATCATTAAACATTTTCCTTCCATATAAAACAATTTTCCTCTCATTCTTAGGAAAAAATAAATTAATAAAAGATAAAAACCTAAAGTTTATCTCTTTAAACAATTTATAAAAATTCATTAAGCTCACCTTACCTTTTTAATTTCGCCAAAAAAATTCATATGGAAATACTATATTCCATTCTGGTCGATATATAAAAATTACAGTGTGATAAAGCAATGTAAAAAACATAATCAAATAGACATAAATTGATTTTTCATATTTATTCTTAACCATCTTTATAATTTTAGGAATAAGGATAATACTAAATACAGAAAAATATGAAGCAACACGATCTAATAAACTTGCTCTTATTGCCATAAACGAAAAGATTGTACCTAGTGTCATTATATAGAGTAATATATTGACTTCACTATCTTCACCTAAGTTTTCATTAAAGATTAATTGCTTTTTATTTCTTTTTACAATTATTAAGCTAAAAGTTAATATAACAAAATTAATTAAAAACAGTATGTAATTCGCTAAACGGTTTCCTTTAAAATAGCTGGATGTTAAATAATGCTTATATTGAGGAAATAACGTAAATGCTAAATCTAAAAGCGGATTAAAAGCTACAAAACCTATAATTGCTGCTATGCTTAATAAAATAAAATTTTTTCTATTGAATTTAAGATTTACAATAGGATATGCTATTAAAAAAATTATAGCTGTAGTATGGAAACATGTTGCTATAATTACGGTAATAGAGAAAGGTATTATTTTTCTTTCTTTTAAATATTTAAATGAAACAAAAATAATACCCATCGCTAAGCAAAATCTAATTGTGTTCATAGTCGCATAAAAATACCTTAACGTAATAAACAAATAAACACTCAACCATGCAATTGATGATTCTTTATAAATAAATGTCAAAAACAAATAAAGTATAATAAAACTTGTAACAATTATTATTGCTTGGCTATTTGAATTAAAAAAGTAAACAATTCTATTGAGCAATACAAACCCTATTTCATATCTGGTCTGAACAGAAAACAAGCTTTCCGCCTGACCTAACCTATTAAATAAATCAATATAAGTTTCAGTATCATTACCTATATTAGCTGATCTAAATGCAGATATAATAAATAGTTTTAGAAAGACTAGATATAAATATATTTTTTTCTTTTTATTTGATGAACCATTTAAAAATATCAATACAGCTTCTAATAGAATGATAACTAATAGAATATAGTATATACCCATTACTAATATCAAATCCTTTATTATTTCTTCATATCCATATATAATTTTTCCAGTTTGTTAGCCTCAACATTAATGTCAAATCCATATTTAACTAAAATATCAGACGCATCATCCCTAGCATTAACTTTATACATTTTAAGCACTTCATCCGCCCAATGTTCCGGTGTTTCATTTAAGCTAATAAATTTATAATTATGTAATCCTACTTCCATTGTTATATTCGAAGACATCACTATTGGCAAACCTGATGCTTGTGCTTCAACAGCTACAACAGGCAAGCCTTCAAATAAAGATGGGAGTATAAAAACATCCATTGCTTGCAACAAAGCAGGAACATCATTACGTTTTCCCAATAAAATAATATCTTCGGAAACATCTAATTGGTTTATTTTTTCTTTTACTTGCTCAAATAGAGGTCCTTCACCAACAAGAAGTAACTTTGCCCTTGGGTTCTTTCTCCTAATTTTGTCAAAAATCTCAATTAAAAAAATATGGTTTTTTTGTTTATTAAAACGCCCTATATGACCTACTACAAAATTATTTTGTAAACCTAATTCTCTACGAACAATGTCCCGAACTGATTGATTAAATTTATATTTTTGCAAATCTATCGCATTATTAATAATTACAACACTACCACTATTCAAACTTTTTTTCCCATATAGAAATTCACCAGCTGCTTTAGAACAGGCAAAATAATGAGTAGCATGTTTCTTTAGTCTTAAACATAAGATTCTATTCCTAATAGAACTAATCAATTTATCAGAATACATTGTTGTATGACTATGCGTTATTATGTTAGGAATACCATTTTTTTTAGCGATTGGAGCCAGCAAAAAAGTCAAATAGACCTCATGAATATGCAATGCAATATACTTATTTTGGACTAATATCTCTGCGAATCTCTCTTTAAAAGATTTATTTGGTGGTTTCGGAATCAGAAAGACTTTACCGCCATAGTTTTTAATTTCTTCCTCATAAGTATTATCAATATCTTTGAAAAACGCAAAATCAAATTGTATTTTTTCTCTATTAATATGGCGGTAGTAATTCATAATGACACTCATAACACCGCTACTTTTACTTAAAGATGACACAAAATGTAAAACCCTTATTTGATCCATTCCTACACCTCCAATTTATATGGTCTGTGTCCTACTCTTTTTTCTTTCAGTGGCAATTTCATAAAATCACCGTAATGATGTTTCAAATAATCTCTTGGATGTCCTGGACAATTTACGTATATCCCTTCAAATTCAACTCTTTCAAGATTAATTAAATCCTCAGATGGAATCATCAAATAAGGATATTTAACGAATGACTTCATTTTACATTTTACATTATTGTACTCTTGACACGCAGCATCAAGTTTCAAAAATAAGTAATTTTTAGATACAGGTTTCAAAAAATAATGAAGAAACATTCTTGCCATTTTTTTTATTTTCCCTTTTAAAGAATTTTCCATATTACTTATACCTTTTACACTTTTTGCAATAAATAATTGGGACCAAAAATTAACTTTTCTTTGTTGTTTATCTCTAAGCTTTTTATCATCTGGAATATTGTCATATGGGAATATGTCTATAAATATTCCGTGATTTATATCTAGATCCTTACAATACTCTTCGATAAACTTCGTGTTTTTCTTTCTGACCTTGGCAAAGTAAAAAGGCGTGTTCTCTTCTGTAAAAAAAGTTTGTAATATATATTCATCGCCTAATTCTTTAGAAGCTACATCCATAAACTTGTTATAATCATCTCTAGTCATCCCTATATCAAGGTCATCATCCCAAGGTATGAAGCCTTTATGCCTAATAGCACCAAGCAAAGTTCCCCCAATAATAAAGTAATTTATATTATACTTATCACAAATACGAATTACTTCCTTAAATATATCTATTGTAACTCTTTGTACTTTAAAAATATCATCTCCGATAGTGTCTTGTCAAGTGGTGTAAAATGATTGATAGAGTTAATTTACTGTAGGGATTTGAAGATAAGATGACTTCCTGAAATTACCACTACGGTCACGCCCTTTACAACAAGCATCCCCCATATGGTTTGTCAGCCAGGGTGGCACCCGGTGGGCTTCGGAAATTATGGCTGCCACTTTTGTCCATTATACCATATGGGTCCCTCTTATTGTAAAGGGTTCGCTTCGCCGTTCCCTCCATCCGTTATCCGCTTACCCTACAATAGCTCTCAACGCACTATAGAGTGCTGTTTTATTACCTTTCTTTAATACCGTTAGATTACTGTTCCATACACTTTCATATCTACCGTTTCTAACTCTCATTTCACGGATTAATTCATCTTGAAGTTGGTGTGCCTGCTCTCGTTGCTCCTTTTTCTTTTGTGCCATTACTAAATCGTATACTTTTCCTCCGTTTTTTTTGAATATCCTTAGCTGTGACATCTTATCCGCACCTCTTTTTGACCAGCCCATTGGTCTGCTACTTAACCTATCTGATAATATATGACTTACATGGCCTTCCGCACTGCATCCTACTATTTCGTAGTTATCTACCTTTATCTCTATCCCTGCCCAGTTATTTAATATATATTTCTTTGCATCGTTAACTGCCTTCTTCTTTGTCTCCGATTCCGTCTTTTCTAGAATCTTTGCAAATGCCTTTTTTAATTGTGCTTTATTTGCTTCTTTTAAGGCATCTTCTAATTCCAACTCAATATCTTCATCTTCCAAGTGTGCTGTTGCTGTTTTTACATACCTGCTTAAATGATACCTATCTAGTACAAATTTACTCTTTTCTATCCATTGTAATCCTTGCTTAATCCACGCTGCTCCGTCGCCTGATAAATAAACTGTTTCAACCTTTTCGATGTCATATGTGTCATCTATGTACTTGGACACTTCAAGCCATAGTTCTTCACTGTCACGAATTCCTCCAAAATATCTGGCATTCTTTAATACCTTTCTGTTTTTTGTGCTTTTATCATGGTCAATTCCTTCATGTACATAAACCAATTTGGGCATCAGCGTGCTACTTAAACCCCATTCATTTTCTGTCTTATACTTCTTTCCCTGCTGCGACACGTGATCTTCATCAGCTTCTATATACAAAATCTTTGGTGTTTCCGCTTTCCTTTCTTTTACCCCTGGTTGGACAATTTCTAGTTCATGCACCTTATTCATAACTGCCTGCTTACTTATCTCATTCATATATGCAGCCTTTTCTCCAGCTTTTCTATAACTGCTTTCTGCGGCTTCTTCTAAAACATTGATAACTACATCTGCGCTTACCCTGTCATGAGGGTTAAGCCCTACAATCTGATCCACTAAATACTGTCTCTTTCCGCCTTTCTTAGGCTTGAAATATGTTCTTTCAAAGCTAACCGGTCCAAAACTTGTTAATATTTCAGTCCGGTCTTTTCTTACTATCTCCCAATGCGTTTTACGACTGGTGGAGTTTCGGAGATAGTCATCCATATCTTCTAAAATTTCTGCTGTTATATCCCTTCCTAATGCATTTAACTCTTCTTGTAAACCTAGAACTAAGTCTGCTAGATCCTTCTTTTCCTGAATAAATTCCCTAATTCTTTTTTCAATTTTTTTCGTGCCAAATTCAATAAAATGTTGTATACTGTTATACATAGAAGATGCCATCCTTTGTTATTATTTTGGTTAGGTTTTATATTTTAACAGGATGTCATCTTCTTTTCAATGCATCTGGAATTCATTTCCATGCAATTCCCTACAGTAATTTTACTCGAGCAAATGATTTCTACTTTATCATTTTTTCACCTCATTTATGTAATAAAGCTACTGGTGTCAATGTAAATTCATTTATCGATGTAATCTTTGACATTGATTCCAGACTGAAATAGCGCCGCCCTACTTTCCATTCATCATTTTGTTCCATGAGCATTGCTCCTACCAATCGGATTACCGCCTCACGATTTGGAAATATGCAAACAACATCCGTTCGACGGCGAATTTCCCGGTTAAGTCTCTCAAGAGGATTGGTGGAGTGTATCTGTGCCCAATGCTCACGGGGAAAAGCCATATATGCCAGGATTTCTTCTTCTGCTTCTTCAAGAATTTTCATTGCTTTTGGAAAACGATTTTTAAGCTCATCTACTACATGCCTTAACTGTTCCCTCGCAGATTCCTGATCATTCTGGGCAAATATTGTCCGTATTATCGATGATACCATTCCCTGATAATGCTTTGGTACCTGGCTTAATACGTTTCTCATAAAATGTACACGGCATCTTTGCCATGCACTTCCCGTTAAAATCTTCTTTATTGCAGCCTTCAGCCCTTCATGTGCATCACTGATTACAAGCCTTACACCTTTTAGACCCCTTGCTACCAGCCTTCTTAAAAACTCCTCCCAAAAAGCCCCGTCTTCACTCATCCCTACATCAAAACCTAATATTTCCCGTTCACCTTGTTGATTAACTCCTACTGTCTTTAAAAAATGAAATGTTTTTTATGTACTCCAAATCTAATTCTAATTTCTCTTCCCAAGTGATACCATTCCGCCCATTTATCTGTGCCCATCCGGTTAAACCGGGTAAAACACTATGTCTTTTTCTTTGTTGCGGAGTCATAAAAACCAAATCTTTTACAAGCTGTGGTCTTGGGCCAACGAAGCTCATATCTCCTTTTAGAATGTTAAATAGTTCAGGGAGCTCATCCAGACTTGTGCTTCTTAGCATTCTTCCAAATCTAGTTAATCTAACATTATCCGGTAACAGCATACCATTTTCATCTCTCGCATCAGTCATTGTTCTAAATTTATAAAGTGTAAATATCTTCTCATTAAGTCCCGGCCTTTTCTGCTTAAATATTACCGGGCTTCCGAGCTTAATCTTAACTAATGCTGCAATTAAAAGTAAAACAGGGCTTAGTATAATAATCGCTATAAGTGACATAACAATGTCCATTATTCTCTTCCTATACTTCCTGTAGAACATTTATGACCACAGCCCCTTGATAATACTGCATACCCTTATTAAGTCATCGTCTGTCATCTTTGTATCACTGGGTAAGCAAACACCGTTTTCAAAAATCTTTTCAGAAACTCCACTTCCGATAAAATCACAATCTTTAAACACAGGCTGTATGTGCATAGGCTTCCATATATGTCTGCTCTCAATATTCTCTTTTTCCAAGGCCAGAATTATATCCATCGGTTTAATACGGCCGTTAAGAGTGATACATGTAAGCCAGTAATTTGGTTCATTCCATTCATTTATTGGCATTAACTTAATACCATCCAGTTGTCCCAGTTCATGTCTATAAAACTCAAAAATATATTTTTTTTCGCTATCCTTTGATCCAAAACTTTTAATTGACCTCTTCCAATTCCAGCGACAATATTACTCATCCTGTAATTATAGCCTATCTCACTATGCTGATAATGCCTTGCTTTGTCCCTTGCCTGAGTAGACCAAAATCTGACCTTAGAAATTCCTTCTTCATTATCAGAAACTAACATTCCACCACCGGAAGTGGTTATAATTTTATTGCCATTGAAAGAAAACGCACCATATTCACCAAATGTACCTGTATATTTTCCTTTATATTTCGTTCCTAAACTTTCAGCTGCATCTTCTATCAGAGCAACATTATGCTTCCTGCAAATTTCAATTATTTTGTCCAAATCCGCAGATAAACCATATAAATGAACAACAATAACAGCCTTTACATTGGGATATTTTTTAAATGCCGTTTCAAGAGCTTCAGGATCCATGTTCCATGTTTTTAAATCACTATCTATAAAAACCGGAACTGCATTTTGATATATTATTGGATTAGCTGTACCAGCAAAAGTTAATGACTGGCAAAAAACAATATCACCTTTTTCCACTCCTGCTGCCTTTAGTGCCATATGTATTGCCGCAGTACCGGATGATAATGCAACAGAATGCTTTGCCCCTATTTTTGCCGCAAATTCTTTTTCAAAATTATCAACATTTGGGCCCAGTGGTGCAATCCAATTTGATTCAAATGCTTCTTTAATGTATTCCATTTCGTATCCTTCATCACTCATGTGAGGTGATGATAAATAAATTTTTTTTCTTTAATCAACAGACATCTGCCTTTCTCTTTTAATATTTTTAAATACATTATTTCATTTCCTTAATAGTTATACTTTCTATAACGCAACTTCTTTCAAAATATATTCTGAACTGATTTCCGTTATCATCTGGTTTATTTTCAATTAATATCTCACCTATATATTTATTTCCTTCTTTATTTAACTGTTTAGCTTTCGACATTATTCCTATAAAAGAAAAATAAATTTGCCCACCCGTGCTATTATCCTGAGTTTTTATTTCGATTATATATGTTTTTCCCTCGACCAGTTTTATAGGATAACGGGTATATAAATATAAATAAGCTTCTTCTGGAGTCTGAACAGACAAATTATCATTATTAATAGAAATATTCAATGTTTCCTGGTTACTTATCATCCATTGATCCGGAATATTATCACTGTTAACATCCATACTAAAAATGCTGTAGTGTAATACATTGTTAACGTCATATAATTCTTCTTCATTATCAAAATTATCCTGTATAAATTTTATAGTTTGCAGTAACTTTATTGTTTCATCATTTAAAACAAAAGGATTCATATTTTTAAAATTTACATTTTTAACTTCATCAATAACATTTAAACCTTCCGATATATATTTTTCAGCCTTGTCATATTCTCCATTATTGAAATACTCTTTCATCAATTGATAATATACACTAACCTTGGAATGCCATAATGAAGGCTCAAACGGGAAATAACTTATTGCCCTATTGAGATAATCTATACCTTTGTCTATATTTCCTGTTTTAAAATAAAAACTGGCTAATGAACTGCATAAGTACAAATTATTTTCAGCCATATTCTCAACATTTTTTAGATATATTAATGCCTCTGAAAACTGTTTTTGAAAAATATTGAATTCTTCTTTTGAAATACTATCTCCGATGTTTTCGGCTTGTTTATAAATATCATTTTTCACGAACAATATATCAATTAAACCAGCTTTGAGCTCTGCCCTGTTTGGCATTGGGTTATAACCTATAACATAAGTTTCATTAAATTTATCCCATTTAATTGCCTTTTTCATTTTATTAATCGCCGCTTCAATATCATTATTTTTTAAACTTTCAAAGGATTGTTTTGCAAAAGCGGAAGCTATGGAAAAGGACGAAGAAAAATATAACGCTGCGAATGAAGTTATAATAGTAGCAAATAATAAATATTTTTGATATCTACCCACTCTAATATTATTTTTTCGTTTTTTATCTCCAACAGATAAATTCAATCTCATTGACCCTGAATTATCAATTAACTCTCTGTTAAATAAAGCAATTAATGCCCAATATAGTAGTAATATTGAACTTTCCGCAAAGTCAAAGTCGATAAAAGAATGCAGAAGCAAATAAGCTATGGCTGTAATAATTAGTGCATATATAATGATATTATTATTCTCTTTTTTCTTATGATATTTACCATAACAAATTGCAATGACAATTATAAAACCCACTAACACAATAATGCCCAAAATTCCTGTTTCAATAGCTACTTGCAATGGATAATTATGTGCTTGGTTACTTGTATAGTTAAATGACTGATACTTTCTGTAAAGATAGCTCCATGCACCTCCGCCAGCACCTAAAAACCAGAAATCCTTAAATATTTTAAATCCATCTTTATAGAAAATAATCCTTGATAATAAACTTCGCTGTAATAATATATTTTGATATCTCGATACTAAACTATCTAAGTTATATTTATGTTTAAGTATTACATTTTTTACTACTTTTCCTGATTCTTTATCAATAATAAGTGCTTTATTTACTGTTGCACTGGTACCGGAATAATACACCACAAAATTAATATTTACCAATTTAGTATCTTCTTCTGTATTAAATGACAAACTTAATTTTTCAAATCCATTTGTTGCAGAATAGTCGTTCCTAACAACCTGATTTCCGCCACCAAACAATATGTCGCTTAAACTTTTATTAGTTATTCTTACAGAAAACGAGTACGGTTTCTCCTCTTTCATTTTTCCTTCAGCCTCAAACTCCAGTGTATATTCTTTATTAGGTTCTAATGCTACATCTTTTGAAACCGATATTCCTCTATCAACTGGGGAATCAATTAATGATAATTCTGCAGGAATAGATGAATTAACTGCATAATACATTCCTGCAGTTACCGCAATCGCAATAAGCAGTATTAATAAGACGTATACTTTCCAATTAACTTTCTGCAACAAATTACCAATATATTTTACTAAAATGCTAATTAATACTGTTGCCAGTAATCCTGAAATTAAATATAAAAGTGCTTTTTTATTTAGCACATCTGCGGATAAATAGTTCGATATCAACAGTGATGTAATTCCTGCGGGTAAACATAATAATATAGCATGCACTAATGTATTTACTCTGTTGCCTTTTTGTGTTGCAATGAACAAAATTATTAGAGCTACAGGAAAGAGTAGTTGCGCTCCACGGCTTTGTGTAAGCATAAAAGTAGTAAACAATATAAAGGAAAATGAGCTAATTAAAATTTTTTGCCATAATTTCTCATAATACATGAGTAATCCAATTGCAATAAAATAAACAGCCATTAAATAGGCTGCCAGAGCATTAGGATACTGTAATGTTGAATGTATTCTGTTACCTTCAAACAAACCAAAGAATAAATTTCCTTCTACACCTAAAATATTGAAGAATCTATTTAATATTCTTACTAAATTACCACCAAATGCAGCATCGAGGCCAATAATCGAAACACCAACGGCAGAGATTATTATTGTCCACAAAAATAATAATTTGGTTTTCAGATTGTCGGCTAAATCTGAAATCATGTAAAATACTGCAAAATACATGCAGTATTTAAGCCATTCTGTTATTGCGGAACGGGTATGTACTGCAGCAAAGATGGATATAAAGTATACTATTACAAAGCCTAAACACACATATTCCAAAGGTGTTTTAAAGAATGGCGTATTATCATTTTTCAGCCATTTATAAATCAAAAATATTATAAAAACAGTAAAAACAATTATTTGTGTTGGCAAAACATGTTTTTCAAAATATAATCCCTGCAAATAGGGAGGATAAAAAATTATTATTGTCAAAGCCGCTATTAAAAATATCCTCAAAATTTTTAATATATTTTCTTTTTTTGTAATATTACGTCTTGTCTGCTCTTTTCTGCTCATATCCGCATTCCTTTTTTTATATTAAGCTAATTTTCAAATTATAATATTTTTCAAAATAAAAGGACAGAACAACTAATGTGTTTTGTCCCCCGAATTATATTAATGATTTGATATTTTCTCATTTTCTGTGCTCTTCCAATAGTACCTGAGCAATACAGCAAAAATTCCTATCATAATACCTGCAACAAAAGCAATTGCCAGATTCATCAGTATATTAATTCCTGTTTCTATTTCTGCAGGTGCAATTTGTCGTATATTGTTTTCGTATTTATATAAATAATAATCTTCCAATGTATCATTCGTTTTCGTTACCAAATCAGACATCTTGCTTTTTATGGTTTCAATCAAATTATCTGCTTCTTCCATCAATTTTGCCTTGTTAATCGTTGGCACAGACTTTAACCGCTCAATTTCATTCCTGTAATATTCAATTTCATGTTGCAGGTTAGCAGCCTCAACACTTGCTGTTATTGCCATTTCAGCTAACGTACTGTAATAGGAACTTGTATTCTCGGTTTTTATTTGACCTCCTAATGCATCGGGTAACAATACATAATCCTCTTTCTTGTATTGATCCATCAGCTTTCTTGCTTCTTCTGCCTCGCTGCTCTTTTTTGCCATTTCAAGTTCCATTCTTTTAACCCGATATTCATAGTCTTTAATGAGTCTTTCACGATCTTTTGTAAGGGTATTTGTATTTACTAAGGATTCTAACTTTGTTATATCTACATTTTTTAAAACGTCATAACTTCTTGATAAATCAGTAAAAGTATAACCTGTATTCGAGGATCTGAAGCCACTGCCTTCCTCTGCTTTGCTTTCTAAAAGTTCCTGTACGCTTTCTACCTGTTTATTTATAATTTCCACTATGTCAGGATAATCATAATTTGACAAGTCAACATTGCTTATCGTATTTTCTACAGTTTTAACATCAGAGTATAACATGTAAAAATATTTTTTGTACTGGGAAATTATTTCTTCCACCAACTGTATTCCCTGGCTGTATGAAAAAGCTTTATTAATTTTATATGTAATTTTATATTCACTCGGATAATATACAAATTCCTGGCCCTGTTTAAGTATTGTTTCCGCTCTTTGAGAAACATCATCAGGAACAATAGGTGTTATATCAATGTTTCTTCTTATTTCATCAAGCTTTAGGCCACTATTCGTTAAAGCAAGTTCCTCAAGCGCTTTTTCAATGACATAAGGAGACTTTAACTGCAGAATGTCAAACTGCGTACCGTCCGGATTTAACCCCTGTTCAATGCCAGGGTAATTAATATTAATAATTGCGACCACATGTTGACTGTTCGGCAACATTATATATGTACCAATACCAGTTAATAATACTGCAACAATTGTAATCAGAGCTATAAGCCATTTTCCTTTCAAAATAACTTCTAAAATCTCTCTTAAAGATATCTCTTCCATAGTATTCTCCTTTACTTATTATTAATTACAAAATATTTACAATATCACAATTATGCATGTTTTTAAAAACATCTTCCGGATGCCAGGTTATGATAATATACTGATCACTGGTATAAACACTAAGATCAGAGCCCCTTTGGACATAGGCAAATTCTTTATTTTTTGATCTCAGCTTAGCTGTTATTATATCATACAGCTCGTCTTTTTCGCCATATAAAATCACTTTTTTTTTTCTTCATTTTTATTGCTTATTATTTGTTCTATCTTTTGTTCAACGCTTATGATGTAATAATACGAATTAACAATGTATTGATATGTAAGTCGTGCCTTTTCCGCTATGCCTTTTGGGGTCAGAACGTACTTTATTGTTCTGGAATTAATGTGTTCGATCTTTATAAGTCCTTTATGTATAAGCCTTTTTATCAGCACATTCACTGTACCAAGGGAAAGCCCTGTTCTTTTCGCTAACTCTCTTTGCGTTATTTTGTTTTCTTCATTGACACTTTTTAAAATTTCAAGTTCGTTTATCATATTTTAATTTTTGACAATACTTTATCTTTAGCATTTTTAAGCCAACCTGTCATCTATTAGCCTAAAAATGCCATAAATTAAATTTATATTTTAATATCGTACTTTTCTTACGGGCCGAAACACCGTAAAAAAAGAAAACGATTTTGTTCAAGTTCTGAACAAAATCGTATCAGAGTTTTTTGTAACTGTCAACTACATAAATGTTATATTTTAATTACAGAATTGGCTTAAAAATTTTTTGTTTAAAATTATAATTACTATGTTCCTTTTTAACGATCTTAATTTTTCAATGGCTTGTACTTTTTATCTCATGGTTTTTCAGACATATAACTAACATAAAAGTTCTTTAATAAATGTTTGAGTACCAAAATATATTTTATATCCAACTTTTGGGTATCTTACTAATTTTAGTTATATATGTTCAAGATATCATATAGAGCTTTAAAAAAACAACCGGAAGATTTAATCTTCCGGTTGCTTAATCATTTTACTCTACACTCTCTACACTTACGTAGAACTCAATATTCTTCAGCTTAATCTTATCAAATGCCTCAATCTTGTTCTTCTTAGAGGACATATCTACGATGTAGCTAGCGTCTGATGACAATTCAATTTCTAAGTCTCCATCGAAGTTATAACCAACCACATTACCGTTTTTCTTTACTTCCTTACCTTTGAAATAGAATACCAGTTCGTATATACCATTAACTTCGTCCTTCTTACCAATTTCTACGCGATAATCCTGACCATTTACCAACTTCTTACCATCGAGCTTAACAACAAAATCAGCACCCAGCAATATGTTGTCGGTAGTTGCGCATCTTACTTCCTCATTCAAATACAATGATCCCGTGAAGTAATATACGTCCTCTTTTACCGTATAGCTATCCTTGCGATCTAATGCAAAGTAATCTCCTACATAACGATTCTTTTCATCTTTCTTATCCTTGCTATACCTACGTGTAGTAGCTGCGTAATCTTCATCATCATTGCCATCATCGTATACCTGAGGTTTAATCTTGTCTTCTGCACTTCTTGCTGTTCTTTCAAGTTTCATCCCGTATCTGTTTTCTGACTTATCGCCTACTACATGCACTGTAACAGGTGTCTTTCTTAAATCGTTATTAATCAAATCGGCATAATCTTCATCAATTGTAATCGTTACTACTGTATTTCCGTCATCATTAATTGATGTAGTTACTCCTGCAAAATGTTTATTTGTGAGGTATACTCTCTCTATTACTGTATTATTCTCTACTTTATTCACTTCAATCTTCAGATCTTCAGGATAGAAATCCTCAACTACGTCCTTGAATGTAATCTTAATTGTATCGGTAGCTGTGGCTTCTACACTATCAATACCAATATCGTTGCTTTCCTTAATTTTAACTAAAGTCGAAATAAGTTCCATCTTGTTTTCTGCTGCATCAGCTACACGACCAATCTGTACATACATTCCATCTTCTAAGTTGAAGTAATCCACGCCTTCTTCTGCTTCGTCATCATCTACATCTTGCCTGGAAGGAACATAAATTTCAACTGCTTTACCATCTTCGGTTATTTCAATAACAACATCATCAATCTCTTCAAGTCTTACTAACAGAGTTTCTTCATCCGAGTCATAAATAGCGTATTTCTCAACGTCAGTTACTGAATATTTACCATCGGTAGCCATTACGTCATCGAAGTAAACTCTCAGCATCTGATCTTTGTCCCCAGCTCTATAAAGCGTTGCTGTGAATTTAGCCGGATTAGGCGGTGCTATATCACCAACATTAAAGTCTATTGCAGTCTTTTCCATCTTGTTGCCGGACTTATCTTTGATGTTGGTAAGAACTATTGTATAATCACCATTGAGGTCGTCATTAAAGGTTATTGTTACCTTCTTAGAGGTATAAACAATATCATCAATAATATTAGCCTTTTCTTTTCCCTTATTGTCTAACAACGTATAGTTATCTTCATCTTCTGCTGTATCTTCGTCCAATTCTTCATTGAACTTAATTACTATCTTATTCTCGTCTTCAACATCAATGCCAACTACTTCCGGTGCAGTTTCATCAACTTCAATTTCCACTTTAATTACTTGCAATTCATTCTTATTATCCCACAAATCTTTTACTGCATCCTTAGCAACATATACATATGCAGTACCATTAGGAAGCAGATAGTCATCATCAAAGTAAAGTGTTGTCTTGTTACCATCAAATTTTACAGAATACTGTTCTTTGGCAGGATTTTCCTGACGAACAATATTCTTTGAATTTGTATGGTAGAACTTGGTAGGATCTAATTTACCATTTGCTTCAACATCTTCACTCCAAATTAATGTGACTTCAGAACGTGTTGCCTTTTCATATGCGATAACAACAGGTGCTTCTTTGTCTTCTACTACTTCCAGTGTAAAGGTCGTATATTTCACTGCATAACCTGCGTAGTCTTTTGTATCGGCTTTAACAGCCAGTGTAATTTCTCCCTCTTTTAATGAGTTATACAACTGGATCAAAGCTTCTGTATTGTTTTTCTGCAATTTTACCTGCTTAATATAGGACTTACCATTATTCACGGAGAAATTAGATTTGGGTAATGTATAAATCTTATTGTCGTTATTATAGTCACCTTTTACAGGTTCAGAGAATACTACCTTAATTGTACTCTTACCAACAACAGCAGCGTCAACGGCGTAAGGAATTTCATCATCGGTAAATACGACATCTTCTATGGTGTAGTCCTTTAAAACTTCACCGTCAAGGTCTTTGACGCCGTTAATTGTTAAATCAGTTGTAAATCCCTGTTCTATCTTCTTTTCAACATCTGCGAAATTCAGTGTTAATACTACAGTTCTTCCATCGTCTTGAAGAGCTGCATCGGCAATCTTAATATTCTTGATTTTGTAATTACCTACATCTTCTGCTGAATCCTTGTCAACATCACGGTTAAAAGTGACGCTAACCTGAGCAAGGTTATTAACAGTAGCTTCAGCAGCAAATACTACAGGAGCCTCTGTCGGTGTAGGTGTCGGTGTGTAATAGCCGTATTCAACCATCTTGTCCTTGTCAACGGCTTCCTTGTTAACCAGGTATTCAGCGAGAGTAATACCTTCAGAGGTTGTTCCCTTCAGAGCCTTTGACATAATACCTACGGCATTGTCTCTTGTCAGTACCTGGATTGTACCGAACCTAACAGCTTCACCGGCACTGAGCATTCCAACTTCAGCAGCCTTGTCGAGAACTGAATCCCAAGCTACGTCCTTATAGCCCATGCCGTACAGCATGAAGTTGATGAATTCTTTACCTGTTACTTTGAGCTGGCCTGCAAATTTAACATTCGGCCAAATGTTTCCGTCAATTCCCTTGGTAAGACCATTCTTTACGGCATATGCAACATATGGTCTTGCCCATGTTTCTGTAACGGTTTCGGGGTCAACAACCCTTGCCATGTAAGTAGCGACTTCTTCCTCGGTCATTGCTGCAACTTCATCTTCAAGGCCCATGATACGGATCATGAGTGTCAGAGCCTGTTCTCTGGTGAGCTCTGCTTCAAGTTCCAATCCATTGTTGGTGCCCTTGAAGAGCCCGAGGTCTCTCAGCTGTTCAGCTTCTTTTTCGTAGTTGAAGCCTTCTTCAGCCAGTGCAGGTACCATGATTGATGCGATCATTGCAACTACCATGATAACTGCCAAGAGCTTTTTGAGATTCCTCATAACTAAATCCTCCCTTTTGAAATTTGTTTGAAGCGGCCTTTTTTATTTTTACAAAGTCAGATTACCCTGCTTCCCTGATAATCTAACTTTGCTTTTTTATAAATTCAGGATATGCATCGGCAGCATATCATGAATTTCAACGTTATTATATCATTGGTATTTTAGTGCGTCAACAAACCGCCGGTATGTGTAAACAAATTGTAACTTTATAGCAATCTCCGGTAACAGGATAAATACATTCCTTTAATAAACCTGCAAATTAATATATCGTCATCATGGCAGCAACAGTTTACCACAATTTAACTCATGTTGGAAATATATTTCCTGAAAAATTTATTGCAGCCTGCTGAAATACTCATTTAAAATATCCAGCACCTCATTGAAGGTCTTTGCCTGGAATATCTCGGCCCTCAGCGCCGCGGCTCCGGGCATACCCTTAAGGTACCAGGCTATATGCTTTCTCATTTCCTTAACTGCCGTTTCCTCGCCCTTAAGCTCAATCATCATCCTATAATGCTCCTGTATGATTTCCAATTTTTCGCCGTCCGTTGGGTAAGGCAGTATTTCACCATATAATATATAATGAAGAATTCTTTTAAATATCCATGGATTTCCCTGCGCGCCTCTCCCCACCATTACTGCGTCGCACCCGGTTTTTTCAAGCATTTCCCTGGCGTCTTCAGGAGTAAATATATCCCCGTTCCCGATTACAGGAACTGAAACTGCCTGTTTTACCCGGGCAATTACATCCCAGTCTGCTTTTCCCGAATACATTTGTTCCCGCGTCCTGCCATGGACAGTAACGGCGCTGGCGCCTGACTCTTCAGCCATTTTGGCAAATTCGACGGCATTGTCTTCGTTAAAGCCTTTACGGAACTTTACCGTTACTGGTTTTGAAGATGCCTTTACAACTGCCTTAATTATTTCCGACGCCAGTTTCAAATTCCTCATTAATGCGCAGCCTTCATTGTTTTTTACTATTTTCGGCGCAGGGCATCCCATGTTAATGTCTATTATAGCTATATCATCCCGCATGCTTAGTTTTTCAGCGGCTTTTGCCATTATTTCAGGCTCTGAGCCGAATATTTGCACCGCACACGGAGCCTCTTCCGGATGGGTAACCGTTAAAAGCTCGGTTTTTTTGTCGTTATAGTACATGCCTTTACTGCTTACCATTTCGGTGTATGTAAGGCCTGCTCCCATTCTGGAACACAGGTACCTGAACGGCATATCGGTTACGCCCGCCATAGGGGCAAGGAATATGTTGTTTTTAGGTACAAATGAGCCAATCCTGATTGTCGTGTTCATAAAGTCTCCTCTTAAGTCGATTTTTACCTTATTTATCCTTTCCACATTTTTCTGAAATTATATATCTTGGCCTTGATTTCACTTCATTATATATACGGGCTATATATATCCCTATCATGCCAAGGCTTATCATAAGGCAGCTTCCTATTATCAAAAGAAGAAGAATTACCGTTGTGAAGCCACCTATCGCCCAGCCCTTCAGTTTCATTACCAGAGTTTGTATTCCGAGAATAACTGAACCTATCAGAAAAAGTATTCCCATGAAGGTTACAAACTGCAGCGGCAGGGACGAAAAGGATGTAAAGGCCGTTATGGCAAGGCGGAAAAGCTTGATTTTCGACCATCGGCTTTTCCCCGTTTCCCTTTCGGGCACGCTGAAATATACTTCCTTTCTTTTGTAACCCACCCATGCAGCAAGGCCGCGGAAAAAGGTTTCCCGTTCGGGCATTCTAACTATTTCATCAACAACTTTTCTGTCCAGAAGCTTAAAATCCGACGCATTTTCCAGGTTAAAACCCGAAAGCCTGTACATTATTTTATAAAAAAGCGATGCTGAAAACCGGCTGAATGACGTTTCCTTTCCCCTGTCCTTTTTTACTGCTTCCACAACTTCAAACCCTTCCTTCCAGTAACTTACCATTTCGGGGATAAGTTCGGGCGGGTGCTGCAGGTCCGCATCCATTGTTATGCATGCGTCACCCTTTGCATGGGACAAACCGGCCATTAAAGCCGCTTCTTTTCCGAAATTGCGACTGAACCGGTATGCCGAAATTTCGGCGTTTTTATCCGCCAGATTCTTCAGCACTTCCCATGAATTATCTGTGGAACCGTCGTCTATGATTATTATTTCATACTCTTCGCCAAGCTGCTTTATCGTGTTTTTGACTTCCGCTACCGTCTTTTCAATCTGGTTTTCTTCGTTATACACAGGCAGAACAACCGACAGCATCAGAACACCGACCTTAAAGTTTTTTAACGCTCTCTGCGGATGTTTTCCTCAAAAGATTTAAGTTCTACCGGATAAAGCTTCAGCGTTTCGTTCATGTCTGCGGCCAGATCTTCGCTCATATGGGCAACCTGCTCGGATGATATGCCTATATGAATACCGGCTTTTTCGAAAAGCCTTAAAACGGCATGCACAGGTTTTGCAGGGATTGTAAGGATTTTTGCTTTTTTGTTCATTGTCCGGGCAATAATATTGATCATTTCTCTGAATGTCATCGCTTCCTTACCTGCGGCGTACAGGACGGTGCCCGGTTTAAAATCCTTTATCATTGCAACCGTTAAGTTTACAATCTCGTCTATATGTATTGGCTGTTCCTTCGCATTTCCGTCCCCGAAAACAGGCACAAAGGGAAGCTTCTCGACATATCTTATTATTTTGCCAAGGCTTCCCTTTCTTCCTTCATAAATCAGCGCCGGCCTTACGATCATATATTCCAGGCCGCTTTTTCTAACTTCCTCTTCGGCCATTAACTTTGTTGTCGCATAATTTCCCTTTGTTTTAAGGTCCACGTTTATCGTGCTGTAAAAAAGTATTCTTTTTATGCCGTTGTTCCTGCAGAAAGCGATGGTGTTTTTCGTACCCTGAAGATTTACCTTCTCGCATAATTTCTTCGATTCGTTCCTGAAATACCCTGCAAGGTGAATAACCAAATCTATCGGCACATCCAGATCTATCTCAGGCAGTTTCTCAAGATCGCCGATTACCGGGTTAACTTTAGGCAGGAAGGCTATCTGGTCTTCATTCCTGTAAAGGGCATAAATTCGCTTAACCGCTTTGTCAGCTGACAATGCTTTAACCAGATGGCTCCCCACAAACCCTGACGCGCCGGTAATGAATACATTCATAACAAACCCTCCATGGGTTAAAAGAAGTTTCCGTATTGTATAAGCTGGCGGATTATTTTGGGAGCATTGAGAAGTATAAGCCATTTATTCCGCCAGAGCACGCCTATTTCCCTTGCATCGTTGTAAAAACACGGTGTTGTTTTATTGCATTCTTCCAGCTTTTTATAAAATGTTTTTCTGTTTTTTCTGAAATTCTCAAGGCTGGAGTTTATGTCGGTAAACTCTATGCACGGGCTTTTCAAACCGCTTTCTGTCATCACAAACGAATACTTTGCAGCATCGCACATCGGCATGCTCTCGCCTTTTATATACCGTATATGCTCTCTGTAGACAAGGTACGCAAGAAAATTGTTTTTCCTTGCCTTTTCAGCCATATACAGAAAAATTTCGGATACATCCTTCCATTCGTACATAAGTTCGTCGTTCTTTTTTCCCGCCACGCCCCTGACGAAAATATACGGGCGTATTGCAAACATGAAGTTATGCTCTTCGGCAAACCGCTCTATTTCCCTTACATCCTCGAACTTTGACAGGCCGGTTATCGTAGTGGTTATTGACCAGTTACCCTTTCGTTCCATTTTGTATATTTTCCGTATATTATCCAGTACCTGATCAAGTTTATCAACGCCCCTGAGTTTCGCAAAAAGCTCACGATCCATTGAGTCGATGCTTATGGCAAGGTTACAGCGCCTTTTTGCAATTTCCGAGGCAATTTCGGGAGTAAGCAGGATGCCGTTGGTTATAACCGTGGGTTTTATGCGGTATTTAAGAAATATATCTATTATCTGTATTATATCCTTACGGATTAAAGGTTCTCCACCCTGAAGGAAAACATATCGCACTCCAAAACGGCTTAACTTCTTTACTTCCTCTTCCAGCCGCCCAAGATCCATGTCATTGCTTTTGGTTTTCCATATATTGCACATGAGGCAGCGCTGGTTGCACAGCTTCGTAACATCGTATATCACCAGAATTGGTTTTTTAAGTATCAGGTTTATTAACGCTCTTAACATTACTTCTCCTTTACATTCTTAATTTTTTCTACCTTATATATTATATATCACCGTTCCAAATATCAAAGTCGTTTTTACAATAACTTTAGCAGGTTTTAAAGCATAAGGAAAATTATAATCCATGACACACCGAAAAGGAATATGCTTAAAAGCAACGGTCTGTCCGAAAGAATAAGTTCTTCGGGAAGCCTTCCTTCGTCATCCTCAAAAACAAGCTGCATATACCTGAAAAGCCCGAACACGACAAAAAGAATTGTTATCATTGGGCTCTGCACATTGTACTCCAGTATCGTATACAGCGAATAGGTTATTGTGGTGCAGGTGATGCTTATTTGTATCAGACCTTTTAAAAATTCGTCGGTATAAACCGCCAGAACTTTCCTGTGTTCGGTCGAGGATTCCTGAAGGCTTGCCTTTTCGGTTTTCCTTTTCCCCGCAGCAAGGCAGAGGGCAATAAAAAAGGAACAAAGCAGCACCCATGAGGAGATATACACATTAATTGCAGCCGCCCCTGTAATCACCCGGAGCACAAAACCGATGGCAATTACCGTTATGTCCAGGATTACAATTTTTTTGAAAAACAGGGAATACAGAATATTCAGTACTATATAAGTCGTAAGGCATAGCACCACATTTGTGCTGATAGCGAACGCCACCGCAAGCCCCAGCACCAGAAGCAGCGCCATAAGTATAAAGGCCTGGCCCTTCGTAACCTCTCCGGATGCAAGAGGCCTGAAACGCTTTGTTTCGTGGAGCCTGTCTTTCTCAATATCGATTATGTCATTCAGAACATATATCGCGGATGATACCGCAGTAAAGCACAGAAAAGCGCCCAGCGCTCGCAAAACACGACCGGGCTCGGTAAATGTCCGCGAAAAGATCAGCGGCACCAGTACAAATATATTTTTAACCCACTGTTTTGGGCGTAACAGTCTTAACAGTTTCCCGTTCATGTCTTTCTCCCGCAATTCTGATACACTGTTCTTATTTTAAAGGTTTATTTTTATATTGGCAACTCCAATAAAAAATTTTACTTAAGTCGGAAAATGACACAATAGGAATTCTGGGCCACCTTTTCCATCGCAAATACCTTTTCAAACTCGGCCAGTTCCACGAAATTCCCGTTTTCCCATGCTCCCGACCATATAACATAAATATGTTCGAAATTTTTTATTCTACTGACGTACTGCTCGAACGTATATATAGGTATGCCCTCTTTTTTGGGCGGATAATAGCTTTTAAGATTTGTATACATGTTTAACGCGGAGGCATCGTTGCTTATCACCAGTGTGTTTTCCGAGGGTTCAATGGTTTCAAGCGCCAGCTCCAGAAGCTGTGTTTTTTTCGCCGCGGGCGCCTCCTTTATTCCCAAAAGCTCATATTTCCTCGGAAATCCTTCGTTCCTGATCCACAATGCCGGGTTTATTGAAAAAACGAAGGCAAAAACAATAAATCCTGCTGCCAGAAGTCCTTTTGTACTTCTTCTTTCAATGTTTTTCAGAAGACCGTCCATTAAAAAAACAACGGCAAATACCAAAAACGGATACACAGGCGCCCAAAGCCGGTTGTTTATTCCGTCCATGGCGGTTTTGGTCGCCGTATACAGCAAAACGGCGGAATAAATTGCAGTTATAAGGAGGTTTGCCGACAAATCAGGAGTGGGCAGGCTATTTTCACCCTTTTTACTTTCCCTTACCAGAACGGCAAGCAGTACAAGCAAACCAAGGTATACCAGCGATGCACTCAGGATTTCGGGTATCGCGTATGAAAACCATTCATTAAAAACCATAAGGGAAAGCTCAATATTCTCACCCAGGGTGTATACCCCTGGCTGCCTACCGCCGGTGAATGTGCCGGATAAAAGGTAGTTTCTTAAAACCCACAGGCACATGGGGAAACACGAAAAAACGCCATATGTAAAGGCTTTTTTGAACTTGTCGGCAACAGGTTTTTCATATATAAACAAAACCAGCGCCAATGCCGCAATTACGGTGATTCCGATATACCTGGTGAGCCAGCACATGGCCGACACAAGGGCTCCGGAAACAAAGTAAGAAAGCTTCCGGTTCTTTAAGTACATAAGTATAAGGACCATTGAGAGTACTGCGAGAAAAATAAAAAGCATTTCAGTCCAGCCGTAGCCCGAAACGTAAATTAACGGAACAGAAAGTGTCAAAAGGAGCAGCGCAGGAACTGAAAGCACCTTGACAGTCAGATTTTCAAACAGGTAAACGGCGGAAACATAAACAAGGTATGCAAAAAGCCCGGCGTTAAGCCATGCGGCACCCTTTTCGACGGTGATTCCGAGAAATTTCATAACCGCAAGTATCAGTATATAAAAAGGAGGCCACTGAATAATCGGAGTGTCGTAACCGAAATACCTCATCGTTCCTGACTGCAGAAAAGTTTCCGCCGCATACTCGTATGCCTGGGTATCATGAGTGTAAATGACACCTGTTTCAGGAATACATAAGAACACCAGTATAAACGCTGCAACCGCAAATGCTACCCCTGATATATAACGCACCTTTTCACGCTCCTGATTTTATCCTTTGTTAATTATACCATGTTTCGATAAATAATTTTCATAAAATTAAAAAATCAGGCTATTATTGTTCTAAAATTACGTTGTTTTGCAATTTATGGCAAATGCTGTAATCCGTCCAATAAGGCTTTAAAAAGCACAAAAAAAAACCCTTTTACATTAAATAAAAGGGCTTGTTGTATGGGATCATTACATTCGTGTGTGAATGGTTCGTTCGGTAGTTTCAAATTAACGCTTTTAAAACGGTAAATCGTCATCGTCGTCCGATAACGGGAAAAATCCGTCTCCGGGTTCAGGTTCCGAAACCGGAGCATCATCAGGCGCCGGCATCCCATACTGAGGTTGTGAAAACCCGCCAGATACGTCATCCCTTTTCGAATCCGCAAAATATACTCTTTCGGCATGAATCTCCACCATATAATGTCGTACACCCTGATTGTCCTCGTAATCGTTGTTTCTGAGATACCCTTCAATAAGAACGCGCATGCCTTTCTTAAAGAATTTGCTCACAAATTCCGCCGTACTTCTCCATGCAACTATATTGAAAAAATCCGCCTGTCTGTCTTCGCCCTGCTTTTGAAACGGCCGATCCACTGCGAGCCTGAAGCGGCATACCGGGATGTTCGTACCTGTAGTATATCTGAGTTCCGGGTCTGCTGTCAGACGACCCATAAGGATAACCTTGTTCATAACTTCAACCTCCGTAATATGGGATAATCACTGGCGCTTATTCCTTTTCGTCACGTTTAACTATCAGATACCTGATAACGCCTTCGGTAATCTTATACACTCTTTCCAGTTCGGCGGGGAAATTAGGCTCTGCAGTGAATTGCATCAGTACATAATAACCTTCTTTTTGCTTTGCAATTTCGTAAGCCAGTTTCTTCTTTCCCCATTCCTCAATCTTCTCCAGCTGGGCGTTGGACTCGACAAGGGACTTCATCTTTTCAATGATTTCCTTGATCTTTTCGTCCTCCAGCTGAGGATTTACAACAAATATTGACTCATAATTCACCATTTTTGCCATCTTTCTTCACCTCCTTCTGGACTTGTGGCCCCGCTTTGTGCGGAGCAAGGATTTCACGACAGCAGAACTGATTTTATCATAAAAAAAAATATAAAACAAGAACAAAGCTGCACTATTTTTTCTCCATTTGCTGAATAATGGTCTCTTTCTGGTGCACAATATGTTCTTCCGCAAGCCTTCCGGCAAGTTCGGCGTTTCCTTCCCTCAATGCCTGAAGTATTGACTCGTGTTCCTTCAGTACCTCTTCCGCGTTGGAAAAGTCTTTCATATAAAGTACGCGGAACCGGTAAATCTGTTCCCGCAGGCTTGACGCCACGCTTGTAAGCTTGCTGTTCTTTGCGGCCGCGTATATTACTTCGTGGAATTCCACATCCTTCTTTATTGCACCGGTGATGTTCTGCTTTTCAAGGCATGCAATATACTGTTTATGGATATTCTCAAGCTGCCGGATATTTTCAGGTCTGGCACGTTTTGCTGCCAGTTCGGTTGCAAGCTTGTCTAATGCCGCCCGCACTTCAAGAACATCCATTATGTCCTTAACCGTAATTTCGGCAACATGGGTTCCCTTCCTGGGGGTCATGGTTACAAGGCCTTCCATTTCAAGCCTTCTGACCGCTTCCCTCACCGGGGTTCTGCTTACACCCATTTTTTCGGCAAGAGCTACTTCCATTAATCTTTCCCCCGGCTTTAATTCACCGGATACAATAGCGTCGCGGAGTGTGTTGAAAATAACATCCCGTAACGGCATGTAATTATCCATTTTTATTTTAGATATTTTCGCCATAGATTTCTCCTCCGTCTGTTGTGGAAACCAGATATGTCTGTTTATAAATTTTTCTGAGCTCTTCAAACGCAGTATTGGCTTTTTCGAAATTTTCAAACAATCCGAATACCGCAGGGCCGCTTCCGCTCATCATACTGCCCAGGGCCCCGAGTTTTTTCAGGGCATGTTTGATTTTGTTTATCTCCGGATATTTCACCGCTGTAACACTTTCAAGTACATTACGCATTTTACCGGCAACCTTTGCAATATCCTTCGTTCCTATTGCATCAATAATGGCATCGGTATCCGGGCGTTCCTTAAGTTCGTCCAAACTGTAGTTTTTATACACCCATGCGGTGGATACCGAAAAATCAGGCTTTACCACCACTGCATTCACGCCGCTGAACGACGGCAGTTTCGTAAGCCTTTCCCCAATTCCCTCTGCCAGGTATGTGCCGCCGTATATGCAAAACGGTACGTCGGCACCGCATTTAAGGCCTATTTCGGCAAGTTCGCCAGGGTGCAGATTTGTGTTATACAGAATATTCAGACCTTTTAGCACCGCTGCGGCGTCGCTGCTTCCGCCCGCAAGCCCGGCACCGATCGGAATTCTTTTCTTTATATTTATTCTTACCCCGGCATACAGGTTACCTGTTTCCTCACAGATGCACCCCTTGGCCGAAACTGTTCCATCAGAATTTTTGCCGTCACCAAAGGCTCCAATACCCGTTTTCATAAAGAATTCTCTTGCAGCTTTGTAACAGATATTTCTTTCGTCACACGGAAGGTTTGGATGATCACACAGTATTTCAATCCCCTCCCGTGCCTTTTCAAGCACTACTTCGTCGCACAGGGATATTGTCTGCATAATCATTCGTAATGTATGATAACCGTTTTCAAGCCTTCCTGTAACATCCAGCGATAAATTAATTTTTGCCTGGGCAAATAATTTTATCCTTTCCAAGATGCTTACCTTGCCTTTTTATATTTTTTATAAAATAAAACCAATTTTGTCAACAGCAGACTTAAAAATTGTTTCTGTATAAGTCTGCCCTCCTGCAAAAAAATGCTTCCGCAAACCAAAGTCTTTGCAATATATTTAATTTAAGCCCATTTTACGAGACAAAAAAGTCTGGATTATTACCCTTTCCTTATTACCACTTAAAGGATAATAACCAAATAACCCCTGATTTCACAAGTCTGGTATGTATTATAATTTTATAATAAAAACTTTAAAAGAGCAACATTACATGAATACAAAATACATTTACGGAAAACAAAAAAGACAGGAAAATTACCTGTCTTAGCGCACTCGTTAAATGAAATTCGAATTAATTTTAATACATTGTCTACCCGATAAGGAATATTTTTTGACCGGCTTCGGGTTCTATTTCTTCAGTCATTCCGTTATCATTCATTATTTTCTGTATTGATACCCTGTATTTTCTGGCAATGCTCCAAAGCGTATCGCCGTCCTGGGTATAGTATATAATCAATGGCGGGTTTTCTTTCTTTTCAACGGGTTTAATCCCTTTTATTCCGGTGACTACGTTAATTTCGGACTTTCTCGACAAGTGTATCTTGATCGCTACATCAGTCTTAATTCCGAGCTCTGTTTTCGATGCTATGTCAAATCCGGCATCGTTTATCTGAATTTGAGGATCAATGTCATACCTTGCGTTTGTCTCAGGTAAGGCTACACGGTGCGTGAACTGCACTTCCTGGTTTGCACCGCGAACAATCCTCATATCGGTGCCGGTTCCGTACAGTACAAACACGTCAAGGCATCCGTTTATTTCTACTCCCGCAGTGTCATTTCCCACCGAAAGAAGCTTGGGTTTAACACCAACGCTTAATATTTCCTCCAGGTTTTCTCCCCCGCATTCAAGCGGAATATTCGCGTTAATCTGGACATTTTCGGTTATATCCTGCTCTTCCACGCTTACGGTAACCGGCATTTTCTCCAGCTCAAAATCATAATCGGTTGCATAGGCATCATTGACCAGGTTAACGTTTTCCCTGCTGTAAAGAATATATTCAGCATTTATTTCGGCATCAACCCTTACACGGGTTAAAAGCCCGTCAAGGTCTTCGTCAGGTTTGACAGTTAACGTTTTGAGCACCGTATTGACCGACAGATTGGTATAATATTTGTCCAGTTCCAAACTCTTTGAAACCGGTATTTCAAAATATTCATTCTCCAGCTGGGTGCTGTCGTTGTCGGGCCGGTACAGAATATTAATGGCAAGGACAGCCTCGAGCGTGTCATTTTCAGAAATTTTCAGGTCCTTAAGCATTGCGCTGCTGTACAGAATTTCTTCTATCGCGGGTTTTCCGGCGGACAGTTCCAGGATTTCCGAAACATTAATAGTCGTTTCGCCGATATCCTCAATCATTGCAATATCATGCAGGTCGGCCTTCTGGTAAACGTTTTCGCCCTGTACGTTTTCACCGGCTTCAACAGTCCGAATTGCGAGGTATTTCACATTCAGTTTCACTACGGATTTTGCGCTCAGCTTTCTCCCGTTTACTATTTCCACATTTGTGTGTTCAACAGCGCTTTTCACAAGGGTGTGGATGTTCTCCTCACCGGCAGGGTAATTGCAGGAAACCGACCATGGCGCGTTGACATTTATGGCTTCTATGCTCTGTTCCTGATTATCAGCCCGGTATATCACCTGAAAGTTGAGTTCTCCGCTTATTTCCATTACCTTTCCGCTTTTTTCACGGTTTTTGACAATTACACTGGTATCCACTGCGAGCACGTCCAGCACGTCGGGTTTGCTGTCGGGCACAATAATGCCTGTTTCGGTCAGCTCCTCCCTTTGCTGCTCATCTATCAACTGATACAGATTGATGGGTTTTCTAATTAATTCAACCGACATAATAATCCCCCTTAAGGTTACAAAATCTGCTGTGTAATATATATGGGCTTTGTCCTTAAAATATGCCACCTGAATTGCAGTATTTTGAAATAAAAACATGGGAAAAGTTTTGTGTTAAAGAACACTATTTTTGATTCACCGGCTGCGGGCATTACAGGCGAAGTCGCCGCGCTTGGATTATATGTTTCAAATCAGTCCAAATTTTCAGCGGAACAAGCAATCCATGCTTTCTTATGATGCAATTTATGTACAAAAATATGCATTTTATGCAAAATATGTTGACACCTTTTATATTAGCAAATATTATATTAACAAATATTGTATTTTTTATTTTTATTTTACCAGTTATTTTTTGCTTGCTTTCTTTTCAGTTACAAACCTTTTTCAGGGAGTGAAAACGATGAAAACTTTCGCAAAAAAAATTGCAAGGCTTATCATAATTTCTTTGATTTTATCGGTCTTACCCATGCCCGAAAATCACCCCGGTGTAGGATTTCCTGAAATTATGACACCCGCCTTTGCGGACGCGGAAGAAACAATAAGCTTTTCAGACGTGCCCAAATCTGCGTGGTATTACGACGACCTACTATTCATCATGAAAGACAACAGAAAAATTTTCGAAGGGTACCCTGACGGTACCTTCAGGCCCCATGAACCCCTTACCGTTGATATGTTCATTAAACTGATTATCACAATAATGGGATATAACCTTCAGAACGGCGAAGAATACTGGGCTACAACGTATATCAAAAAGGCCATTGATGAAGGGCTTATCATCCCCTGGCAGGATTCTCATCTGACTTTTGCTACAAAAGATGACCCATACGCGGGATACAAAAGGCCCATAAGCCGCGGGGACATGGCACTGATTGCAGGAAGGGCCATGGATAAAATCATTAAAAATCCCGATTACAGGGATCAAGTTGCAGTGACAAGCCTGATAAAAGATTACAATCAAATATCACAGGTTATAAAATCCAGTGTTGTGAAGTTCTACGATTTGGGTATTTTAACAGGCTACCCTGACGGTGAATTCAAGCCAAATAATTATCTGACCCGTGATGAAGCGCTGGCAGTCATAAGAAGGATAATAGACCCGTCGGCAAGGAAAAGGCCTGAACTTCCGGTTGCTGCAAACCCGACTCCGACACCCATACCTGTCAGTAAACTAAACCGCCCGCCCAAGAGAGATTTGGGGAACGGTGCAGTGGAAGTGGAAGGCGTAAGGTTTGATCCGGCCGCAGACATTGCCAATCCGTCGAACGGAGCTATGAAAATACTTAAAGCACAGGAATTTATAGACGTGTTTCTTAAATATTTAAAATTTTATGAACATGAAGGAAAAGTCAGGGTGCGGGGATATATTCCGGAACTTCCGGAAGGATACGAATGGATGATTTCATTATTCTGCAATAACAAAGATCAAAATGATTTAGGTTTTTCAGACTGTGTATTAACAAATAGTAAGGATGAAATGCCGGAATATAGATTACCTTCCAATGGGAAAACCTTTGATATGTCGCTTTATACAAATAAAGAGGATATAGTAGCGATTGTTTTGATATGTGAAATAAAATATTCATCCACGTTTGCAAGCGGAGGCTATCATTGGATATCATTTACAGAAGAAAGCTATAGTGTTGCTGACAGATATGGCGGATTTAGCGGTAGTTATCCATTCAACGCCAGGGGGTTCTTTGAATGGTGAAAAAATTAGTACTTTTGACGATAACTATATTATTTTCCATTCATTTTGTAGATGCGTTTTCCCAATCATCTCATAAAGCTGAATTAGGTTGTTTCAAAGACATGGTGATTGGTCCAATGCCTGTTGAAGGCGATAAACAATTTGACATTGGAGAACATATTGCCTCAAGGAGTGGATGGGCATTAATCGAATTTTGGCATTATTCCGGAGGTTATTGGAAAGCAACGCTTGTGACTGGAGATGATATCAAAGATATATACATTTATGATAATGCGTCTGAAAAATATAAATGGACAGATCCGGAATTTTTAAAAAGAAAAATATATGAAAATGAATTTGTACTTGAGTATAAAATAAATCATCCAAAGGAAATACTGGAAGCATTGTCAAAAGGTGCAACAATAACGCCTGTAATGAACATAAATACTGAAACTCTTAATTATTCTGATGAATATACAATTCCTACAGAGTTTTTTAATTTTAATCCATTACCCCCGGGGTTGCCTTCAAATTTACCCGAAAAACCTGAGTGTTATATTGAAGATAATTATCTATTGATACGAGCATTACCAAAACTAAATTGTTTACGGGGCACACATTTTCAGAAAGTCGTAAATTTTTACTATCCACATCTAATCCCCATCGTTCAAACCGGTTTCGGCAGCCTCGGCTATGCGATGTTCTACAACAATAAAGCCGAAAAACCAGGCACCAAAGCGGGTGTCGCGTACTCTCCCGATCCTTTTTACGGGAGCAGATACACCATTCCGTTTCACATGATTGAGGACATATCCGGCAAATTAAAGGAAAATTTCTTAGTTACCGTAAAAGAGGATACAGAAAGAATAGATGAAAAAAGCGAAATACTTAATATAGGCCATGGGACCTTTGCCAACGCCGGTGCAATTTCAATCCGTTTCTGGTACCCGATAAGAATTGACTATTACGCACAATTCCCAACAACCGTTACCCCTACACCCACACCTTCGCCTACGCTGCCGCCTCCCCCGCCCGAACGTAACCGGGACATCACCGAAAACCTCACACCTGTAGTCAACTCTTCAATGGACGAAGAAGCGGCTGCCGTTATCGCGGCAGACGACAGAGGCAATGAAAAGTTCGATGTCGCCAAGGGAATTCCCGTACGTGAAAATTTGTACGTTAACATCAAAACCAGGGAATACCTTTACGACCTAACCTTTACCAAACACTCCTACACCGATACCGAAACTGTGTATGCCAGAAAAACATACCACCTTTCATGGAGGGAAGACCACGGCAGGTATGAAACCACCTACTGCGGTTCAGGCACGTTCTACCATATACGCGGTACATACTGTGAGGATTCCGACGGCGACGGAATAAATGACACCTGCCCGGGCCACAAGTACTCAGGGTGCGTTGATTCTGACGGCGACGGCGAAAAGGATTCATGCCCCGGCCACGATACATGGGTTTCGAACTGGGTGGATATGTCCGACACGGTGGTTGTATATTCAGAGCCGTACACTTTAACCCGCGGCTATTCCTACTGGACTGTTGACGCTTTTGAAGCGTTTATCCCTGAAAAAGTAACGGTGGAAAACGCCGCATTGCCTGGCGGGAAAGTGACGATACCCCAAAACGGAATACCCGTTCCCGAAATCACTTTGTCCCACAGCAACAGTATACCTGCCCATGTTTTGAACAATCCCATATCCGACGCAATAGAGTCAGGCACTCTCGTGTATGACCATACCGTCGGTTCATATGTCATAGACCTTGGAACCGAACACATAAACGGCAGCACCTCCAGGCCGTCGGTTCCGGACATAAAAAACCATGACAAAATCATCGAAAGGGCGATACCGCAATATCACACCAAAAACGACCTGTTAATATTCAACGGCATGACAATAATGGATGATACAGTCTCCACCAGCGGGAAAGCCCCTGAACCTTCGGCTGTTCCCGAAAGCGTTATATGCCATGAAAACGCCTTCTACGCAAAAGGCCTTACAATCCCGGACAATACTCTGAACGGCGTTCATGAAAGCAAAGGGACAATTACATACAGAAGGCTTGCCGAAACGGTAAACCCGAAACGGCCTGAAAAAATAGAAATACCCATCTCCCCTATAAACAGCGTCAGGGTGCACACGCCTGTGGTCTGCAGTTCGGGCGTGCTGGACGACGTAAAAAACGACCAGACGCTCAATCCCGACAGGAGCCGTTCGGCCCTCGTTCTGGGAAGGCCGTCCCGAATCAGGGTTTTCACCGTCGGCAATCACCTGAATATCAAAGGCTACAGCGAAAACCGGCCTATGGACTGCAGAAAATACACCCGTGACAGGCAGGTGCGTTTCCCGTTCGATGTCTACATTGGTACCGACAAGCCCGACAACTCCCGCTTTGTCCCCGCAAACACCTGGTATTCAATACCCCTCGACGAGGCATATGACGAAATAAACATCTACATTCCCACATGGGTACCCGAAGGGGACTATGAAGTCGAGTTCAGGCAGATAGCGGTAAATGCCCCCGATTTAAACACAAAAGAATACCTTGCCAATCTCAATATAAACAACTATGTGGCGGTGCGGAACAGTCCCGTCCGGGTCATTGGCAGGATATACGGGTTCAGGGTTACCGGCATAGCCGACAAGCTTTGGGAAAATGTATTCCGGAAAAGCAAAGGCACCTCCGGGCATACGGGTAACTGCTATTACGTCGGAACCAGGGACGAAGAAGGAAAAGACCGCGGAATAAGCCCTTTGTTTACCCTTCCTATTCTTGAGGGAAGCCACGCCGTTTACAAAAACCGCGGCGCGTTAAAAACAGGTTATACTTTCAGGTTCGACCTTACCACAGTGGGTTGTTATTACGGCGACAATGACCATATAAGCATAATCCCCGAGTTCTATTACGTCAGAAAGGACGGGACCGGCCGGCAGAAAGTGGATTTATGGTATCATGAGGAATTCAGCGGCAAAATGAATTACTTTGTGAAAATAGAACCCACGGGCAGAAACAGGGATAATCCGAAGTTTATGAAGCTGGGCGATATTTACCGCGACGTTCCCGAAGAAGAAATAACAAACACCGCGCGGATACTTGGGCTAAACGCTGATATGTTCAGGAACAGGCTGTCGCCCATCGGCTGGCTCGACCGGATAGTGCTGTCGAAGTACCAAAGGACGTTTACGGGCAATACGGAAAACCTACCGCCGGGTGTGAATGCCGACAGGGTGCTGCAATCGGTTCAAAGATGGTATGGCGAATATTACATTCCCAATGATGTTTATGCGGCGCCTGCAGGATTTGACGTGGCCGAATACGGGAGGAAAAACAACGGGCTTACGGGCAGGGAAAGTTTCTGGCTAAAAGACGGGTACATAATTGTGAATTTCAGAATAGAAACAATAAAGAACGGAGACTTCGACAGCCCTGTGTTAAGCTACTGGGGTGCGCAGTATTGCAATATGTTTGAGCGGGAAGGCTTTTCGCATACAAAGACAGACTATTATGGAGCAACCTTTGAGCTGAAGGACGGGGATATTGTATTCTATGATACCGACAAGCGTTCAAGCGATGATTACAGAACAGGCGGAACACATTAAAAGAAAACAATAAGGGAACGGCTTTTTCCCTTTTTGCGGCGGACGCAACAAGGGAAAACCGTTCCCGCGTCTTTTAATCAGTTGCCTTTATAAGCTTTCAGGAAACGATCATACTGCGCCTGTCTTACTTCAAGTACCTGTTTCAGATTCAGGGATTCCAGCCCTGCCAGATAGTCATTAAATTCATCCAGGCTCTTCGTGCCTGTAATGAACGCCGTTGCATTTTCTTTAACATAGGTTTCAATGTCTACAAAGTATGTATTAATAATTTCCGCCTCTTCTTCGGTGGAATATATGAAAGGCCACGGATCTTTAACGTATGGTCTTATTTCTGCATTTATTCTCGCATGCCAGTCGGCTACAAGTTCGTCGGTGGACGCTACCGACTGCTGTGCCGGATAAACAAACGCCGGATTAATACCTAACTGCTGCAGCCAGTCGTTGTCCCGCGCCTGTTCTGTAAACTTTTTGTTTCCGTTTTCATCCACAATGTAGCTCTTGCCCTCAATTCCCCACTGATACATTTCCTGACATTCGTCGCTCATGGCGTAATCAAGGAATTTGCACGCCAGAACGATATTCTGGGATTTTGCATTCACTCCGAACATATTGCCGAGTTCGATGCGCCCGACATAGAACCCCTCATGGGTTCCTGAAAGCGGCGGTGCACCAACAAATGCCGTCTCTTCCGTTCCGTCGTAATAAGGTAGCGAGGGGCTGTACAGCATAGACATCTGCCAACTGAAATCAAACACTATCCCTGTTAAATCGTTTGAGACTCTTTCAACAATTTGGTCACGATTTAAAGATGTATATTCGACTTCAAGAAGACCTTCCCTGTAAAGACTGTTCAGAAATGCAAGATAGTTTTTATAGTTTTCCGGATCGGCATACGCATATTTTACTTTTCCGTTTTCATCGGCCTGAAAACCGCTTACCAGGTCAAGTCCAAAAGCCGGCCCGAACATGTATGGAAGAAATGCTTCAGTTACGCTCATTGGAATTTCATCGTTAGGATTCCCGTTGCCGTTCATGTCATTTGCTTTGTAATGGCGGATCAGATCCACAAATTCGTCCAGTGTTTTGGGTATATCTTTACCGGCCTTCTTCAGCCATACCTTGTTACACATCAATACCGGCTGATAATCCTTACCTACGTTTGTTCCGATAGTAGATATGACCGTCATCGGCGGTTATTTCTGCTTTTATTACAGGATTTTTTTCAAGCCATGCCTTAAAGTTGGGCATATAATCAAAGTATTCGTCAAGAGGTACAAACAAACCTGATTTTATATACGTCTGGTTCTGATCTTTATCAGGAATCTGTATTATATCCGCATCCACATTACCCGATAACAACATCGGGGTTACCGCATCCGAATAGTTACCGTGATCAACCAACTGCCAGTTAACGGTTATGCCTGCATTCTCAATAACTTTTTTAACTATCTCCGCGTTGGCAATGTCTACGTTCGTATAGTTTGAGGTTCTGGCAAGGATTTTTAACGATTGGCCGGGTTTTCTGGTAATTGGAGGTTTACCGTCATAATAATCATCGTCTTCGGTCTGCACAGATTTATTACCCTGGGTTGCGGTTCCTGCTGTTGAACCTTTGCCGCATGCAGCCAGCGCCAGAATCATACAGAGAGCCGTCAGTAATACGAGCAGCCTTTTCATACATACTCCTCCTCTTGTTTTTTTGTGCCATTTGGGAAAAAATTAATATATCAATCTATATAACCTCCCGATATACTGACTCATTGTATTGCATTAAAAAACGTATACCGGGAAATTCTGCACTTGCTTCTTTTAACCCTTTACCGCTCCAAGCATTGTACCCTGAACCAGATACTTATGGACAAAAGGTACAAAAATCAGGACAGGAATTATAGCCAAAACAATGCATACATAGCGGACCTGAAGTGTGGACTGGTTAAGCGCGGCCATATCAAGGCTGGTTGTTTGCATAATCTCCATTGAGGCCTGCAGCAATACACGCCTGAGGAATGACTGAAGCGGTTCCTTGCTTCTGTCACTGATATACAGCATCGCGTTGAAAAAGTCATTGTAATGCGCAACGGCGTAATACAGCGTTAACACCGCCAATGTCGGCTTTATTACCGGTATCGCTATTTTATATAGAATAACGAAATCATTGGCGCCTTCCAGAGCTGCATTTTCATAAAGTTCCTCCGACACCGATTCAAAAGCCGCTCTACATATCATTACATTATAGGCGCTTACCAGCACGGGTAGAAGCATCGCCCACCGTGAATTATAAAGCCCCAAACCCGTTACAACGATGTAAATTGGAATTAAGCCTCCTGAGAAATACATTGTAAAAGCGAGCAGGAAATTCAGCCTGCGTCTCAGGAAAAAGCTTTTTCTTGAAAGAGGATATGCGGCAAAGCATGTAAAAACCATGTTTAAAAAGGTACCCACCACTGTGTAAAAGATAGTATTGGCATAGGAAACCCATAGCTGTGTGTATCCAAGCACCGTTTTCATGGCTTCAAAGTCCAGGTCTACCGGATAAAGCCAAACCTCACCCCTGTTGACCGCAGCACCTGAACTGATTGATACGCTGACAATATAAATGAAGGGATAAACACACACCACTACGGCAATTGCAACAAAAGTATACACAAGAATATCAAATATTTTGTCTCCGACGTTGCTTTCTCTGAATTTCATAGCGCATCTCCCTGCAGATATTTCTTTATGACATACCAACAGGCTTAACGATATTACCACACGGCCGTGTCGGTAAGCTTTCGGCTTAACCTGTTGGCAAAATACACAATGGTGAAGTTTACTATTGAGTTAAACAGTCCAACAGCCGCTGAATAACTGTAATTATTGCTAAGGATACCCTGACGGTAAACATATGTCTGAATTACATCGGCTGTTTCATACGTTGCGGGATTGTAAAGGAGATAAACCTTTTCAAAACCGACATTCATAATTCTTCCCAGCGTCATTATAAGAATAAGAATAACCGTGGGTTTAATGCTCGGTAAAACCAGTTTGGTTATAATCTGGCGTTTATTAGCGCCGTCTATTTTCATCGCCTCATACAACTCAGGGGAAATTCCCATTATTGCCGCTACGAAAATAATTGAGTTAAAGCCAAACGTCTGCCATGAACCTGAAATAACGTATATCGGCCTGAACCACTGCGGCAGACTGAGGAAATTAATGCTTTCAAAGCCCAGTTTGTTTAAAATCCTGTTCACTATACCGTCTGACGGCGATAAAAAGTTTGTAATTATACCACATACAACGACCGTGGATATGAAATACGGAATGTATGTGGATATTTGAACAAATTTCTGCAGTTTTTCGTTGTAGATTTGAGTTACCGCAATTGCAAACAGTATTGGAATGGGAAACCCGAATACCAGTGAATAAAAGTTTAATAAAAAGGTATTTCTGATAAGTCTCCACGCATATACTGATCCGAAAAACTGCCTGAACCATTTAAGGCCTACGAATTCACTGGTATATATTCCGATTAATCCGCTGGCCGTTTTGTATTTATTGAATGCCATAATTATTCCCGTCATTGGAAAATAACAAAATATCAAATAATAAATAACGACGGGGGTTATCATCATTAATAAATATTTATCTCTGTTTAAATTTTTTTGCCTGAGTTTTCTTCTTTCTTCCCTTGTCATTTTTTTACGCATAACTCTGCCCATTCAACCAGTCCTCTTTATTATTATTTTTTGTGATAGTTGCCAAAATCCTTATCCTGTTTACGCATTTAAGTATACAATCTAACCAAAAAGCCGTACAGAGTCAAAAATTTACCTGCCAAAAAAATTCACTTCACGGTAAAAAAATGATGCTTCAAATTTTAACGCATCATTTTTTTACCATGAATTTATCATATTTTTCCATATCAGGTAAAATCACTGGGGTTTACGCCGGTAACCGACTTGAAATTTCGTCTGAAAGTCAGAAGATTTGTATATCCGCACATATCACTTATTTCGGCAAGAGAATATTTCCCCGTCCGGATGAGCTCCACAGCCTTTGCAATCCTTTTATTCTGAATATACCTGAAATAAGTTGTATTGAAATATTTTTTGCAGAAAAGGGATATGTATTTGCTGCTTACGTTAAAATACTCAGTCAAATACTGAAGCGACAAATCAGGATTACAGTAGTTTTCCTCCAGGAACTCCAAAATTCTTTTCTCAAGCTCCTTGTTCCCGGCCTGACTTTCTTCGGTCTGTTTCAACGTGTCTATTACCGATTCAAGGGCCTTTTCGTAGTAATTGAATATCTCCTCCAGAGTGGCAAGCATTTTAATTTTTTCAATATTAACATGTACCGAATTAAGATCGGTTACTTCCTTAAGAGCTTTGATTACGGAAATGTGAAGTTCGTCAACCAGTGCATGATACATTTCCGGAGGACCGCCCATATTTACGTTTTTTTCGTATATTTCCCCAAGCATTTTTCTGATTTCATCAATTCTGCCCTTTGAAATATATTTGGTCATTCTTTCGGTGAAATTTCTCGGGAAATAATAGTCTGTATCGCTGTCCTTATGCGCCTCGTTAAAATAAACCGTACCCCGTCCTCCTATTATCATTTCATCGAGAGCACTTAATGCCTCCTCGCAGGCGTCCTTAAGTTCATTGATATTGCATTTTGTCTCCGCTACGCCTATTGTCACAACGCATTTATATTTCTTGACATTTTCCTGAATAAAATTGAAAACCCTGAAAAACAAATCATCCATCGGTTCGTCGTTTTCAAAATTAACAATCAGGAATGTGTTGTAAATGTCGCGGTTATAGCAGACTATGTGTATTTCTTCAGTGGAAAACAGCTTACATGCGCCTTTGACAATTTCCTGAATCTTTGTGTAGTACTTTTCAACCACCGTCATCTGTTCATGAAAAGCATAGTTTACCACCGACACAATGAAATATGGTTTAATAAGATCCATAAAATTTTCTTCAATCAGTATCCTTATGGTGTCGTTTTCAATATTTCCTGTCAGAACTCCGTGCAGCATCCCGGTTTGGGCATATGGTGTGATAGTAAGCATTTTTTCCCTGTATCTGTTCTTTTCACCTATAAGGTTTCTGATTTCCCGAATAATACGATCCATCTCACTCTCACTGGGGTATTTCGATGAAAACCGGGCATGTTTACCGTCCAGAGCCTGACACATGGCTTAAATAAAGCTTTTTCAACGACTGGGAATAATTCAGATTTATAACTACGTTTTCAGCATAGAGAATTCTTCTTTTGAGCGTATTACACAATTTCTCGGCTTTCACTTCGCACAGCCGTACAGTCCTTTCGCGGCTTATTATATTGTTTTCATAAAACACCACGGCAGTATAGACGAGAAAACAAATTAAGATAATGGATATATACGAAAAGAACATCTTTCGGAAGATCTGCCTCTGAAACATATACCCCCACCAAATCAGCGCTGAGTATATTCAGCCGAAAAAAATACAGGGAAAATAGCTCTTAATTTTAATTTACCACAAACGTAACCGCCTTACAAGAAGAGCCGGAGCCCATAAACAGCTCCGGCTTTGTCACGCCGCGCTTAAACATTCTGTCATACGGAAAATAAACAAAAACGGAGTTACATCAATTAACTGTAACTTATGCATTTCTACCCGAGATTTTCAGTGGAAATAATCAGGTCCTAAAAAACACAACAGAAGCTGCACGAACATTTCAGTTTTTATTAAGTTTTATTAAGGACAAAAAGCTTCGACATAAGTATGCTTAGTTAACCGGGTTTTATTTCAGGACTGTTTGTATTTTCTGCGGCAAAAAGGGCAAAAACAAACATCAAACGCAAATCCGGCACTACCGGGATTTCTTTTTAGATTTTAATCAGACGTTAATCCAACCGATATAAAAGAACCAAGCCAATATGCTTATTTGCTGCCACATACTTTTATTTCAACGGTGTTGGTCAGTACATCGGTATAGCTGTAAGACACTTTGCGCACATTTTTGAACTCATTTTCAAAACGAACTGTGAAAATGCTTGGGTACGTGGATTCCAAGATACCTTCCCTTATTTGTACTTTTTTTCGTCCTTTGTTGGTTTTGAGCTGTACCCTTTTACCAATACAGGCTTCCATCTCCTTACGGATTTTGCACAGCGCGTTTTTTTCGACCATACCAATCACCTCTTCTTTTGTCTATGACATTATACCACAAATTTCACCCCAATGTCAATAAAATGATTGATTATACTCGCAATTCGGTTTAATGTCAAGTATGACAACCTGAATCTATAGAATTTATGCCCTTCCTGTTTAAAATATTTTATTTTTTCTCACGTTTTCAACGTGTTTTACGTTTTAGACAATAATATTTTGGTTTGGGACAAGGATTTTGTTTATTTTTAATAAATACCCTGAATTTGCCATTGCTGCCTTATATAATATTATTTCCAGAAATATGTCTTTTAATATATTAACTTAGGCACAGCGGATTTAATTTATCTGTTTTTTATTGAACAAGGCCTACATTATCTGATAGAATTGACTCAATGTTATATTTAGCGCATATTTTCAGAAAACCCATTCTGCTCATTAGGGAGGAATAAGGTCAAAATGACTTACATGCCCACTGATATTGAGATCTCACAGAACGCGCACTTAAAGCCAATTGAAGACGTTGCGGCAGAGCTTGGGATAAGCCGTTCCGACCTGGAACTGTACGGAGACTACAAGGCAAAGGTAAAACTTTCTTTTATTGAAAAGGTCAGGAACAAAACCAGCGGCAAATTAATCCTTGTAACTGCAATAAATCCCACCCCTGCCGGCGAGGGAAAAACCACCACCACGGTCGGCCTCGGACAGGCCATGGCAAAGCTTAACAAAAAAGCAATTGTAGCATTGCGAGAACCCTCGCTGGGTCCTGTGATGGGTATTAAAGGCGGTGCGGCAGGCGGCGGTTACGCCCAGGTTGTACCGATGGAAGATATAAACCTGCACTTTACCGGCGACATCCATGCCGTTACCAGTGCAAACAACCTTCTTTCGGCCCTTATCGACAACCATATTCACCACGGGAATGAACTGAATATAGACGTTCGCAACATTACGTGGAAGCGCGTAATGGACATGAACGACCGGGCTTTGCGAAACATCATAGTCGGACTGGGCGGCAAAACAAACGGGTTCCCAAGGGAAGACGGCTTCCAAATCACAGTTGCGTCAGAAGTTATGGCCATTCTTTGCCTGGCGGAGGATATATCCGATCTTAAAAACAGACTTGGGAAAATCATTGTAGGATATACAACAGGCGGGCAGCCGGTGACGGCCGGGGATTTAAAAGCCGAAGGAGCAATGGCGCTGTTATTGAAGGACGCAATAAAACCCAATCTTGTTCAGACTCTTGAAAACACACCTGCTTTTATGCACGGCGGGCCTTTCGCAAATATAGCCCATGGCTGCAGCAGCGTTATTGCAACAAAACTCGCACTGAAGCTTGCCGACTATGTAATAACAGAAGCAGGGTTCGGCGCTGATCTCGGTGCTGAGAAATTTTTCGATATAAAATGCAGGTATGCTGGGCTTTCACCTGATGCGGCAGTACTTGTGGCAACGGTAAGGGCCCTGAAGTATAACGGCGGGGTACCGAAAAACAGTCTCGCGGAGGAAAACCTGGAGGCGCTTAAAAAGGGAATTGCAAACCTCGACAAGCATATAGAGAACATACGGAAATTCAAAGTGCCGGTACTGGTCGCAATAAACAGATTTAATACCGATACCGATGCGGAGCTGGACTTTATTATAAACCATTGTAAAGACTTAGGTGTTGACGTTGCCATAAGCGAAGTGTTTGAAAAAGGCGGTTCAGGTGGAATTGAACTCGCAAAAAAGGTTTGCAGGCTTATAGAAACCACGCCTTCCGGTTTTGAGCCGCTTTATGATTTGAATTTAAGCATCAAGGAGAAAATCGGCATTATAAACAGGGAAATTTACGGCGGTGCTAAAGTTATATACACCGACAAAGCCGAAAAGGCAATAAAACAGATAGAGGCTTTAGGTCTTGACAAAATGCCGATCTGCATGGCAAAAACACAATTCTCGCTGTCCGACAACCCAACCCTTCTCGGACGTCCCGAAGGGTTTGATTTGACGGTAAAGGACTTAAGAGTTTCGGCAGGTGCCGGATTTATTGTGGTTTATACCGGGGACATAATGACCATGCCGGGCCTTCCGAAAGAACCTGCGTCGGGCAGAATGGACATACAACCCGACGGGAGGATCTCAGGTCTGTTTTAACCCGAAAGGTGACTTGCCTTTCGGGCTTCACAGCCCTGGCGCAATAACTTAGAGGGTGTCGAACTTTTCCATGAAATTTTTATGGGCATCCTTTTCCTGTATCACTTCCTCGAGCATTATTGTAAAATTTCTGTGGGCCCAGCATCGTCTGCTGTTGTAATAGCGGTTAATAACCCTCCAGAATTTCTGCGGGAACTGCAGCATGCTTTTCATTACCTTCATTTCGTCCTGATCCAACGGCTCTATTTTACGGTAAACATCGAGTATCAGCCTTGCTTTTTCTATGTCCCAGTTGCATTTCCGCATCCTGCGTCTGAGAATGTTGACAAGATCATATATTTTCAGTTCAACGCTGCAGTAATCAAAATTAATTATTGACGTGGTGTCGCCTTTTATCAGGATATTCTGGTATGAATAGTCATGATGGCAAATCATGCCTTCCTTCCGGGTTTTCTCAACCAGCTTGTTATATTCCGACGCAAAAAGTATTTCCAGGCTTTTAAGGCCCGATTTATAAAAATAATCAAAATGCTCGATGAACATATAATCAAAGGTGTTTCGCTCCCTTTCGGCCTTTTTTTTGAGCTTGCGTATTTCCTCCAGGTGTTTTTTGAACAATGCCGGCAGCTTTCCCAAACCGGTGGGAATATACGGCCCCACCGGATGAAATCCGTGGGCGGCTTTATGCATTAACGCAAGCGCCTCGGTGGCTTTCACCACATCCCGATCGTCGTCAAATTCACATTCCCTGCCTTCAATCAAATCCACCATTGTATACGGGACATCGTCAATTTCAATATACGGCTGGTTGTTCATCGTTAGGCAATAAGGGTCAATATTCCTGAAATCATTCATTATAAGATGTGTTTTGGCCTGATGTATGAACAGGATGCGTTCCTTTGTGTATTGACATGCTTTTATGTACTTTCTTCCGGCATTAGTTTCAAGAATATATCCTGCCCGATAAGGTTTTATGCCGTTTATCCGGATGCCGTAGCTGTTCTCTATTAAAGCTCTTGCTTCCTGCATAATATCACATCCCGTCTTAAAAGTCAGGTGGTATTAATCAGGTGCAGCGCGGTCTAAACGTATTTTTCAGTCAGGTCTGTCTTCTGAACAATTATATGCGGGGGAAATATTGATTATTACTAAGGCGGATACAATAACCCCCTATACCTTTTTAAAGGTGTCTTCTTCAGAAAAAAGCACGGCTTAAAAACACTCAAAACCGTTAAAGCATAAATTTCAGGATAATAAGCAGAATAACTCCGGGAAGCCCCAGAGTTCCCACGATAAGAGCTGAAAAAAAGTTTAACGATATATGAAAATTAATAAATTGGCCGAAAAAATTAATAACAATAATCACCATTCCGCCCAGGAGGCTGTTGAACAGCAGTTTTAAAGCCAGTTTAAAGGGCACTTTCAATGCTTTCCCACAAAACAGAACAAGGATAATACCCACAACCCAGGCAAGCAGAATGTACAGGCTTTCCATTTTAACCCCCCAGGATGTCTGTCCGGTAATATTTTATTCGCCCGAGGAGGGAAATATGATTATTTTGCTTCGTACAGTTCTCCGCGCAGCCCCATTTCCTTCGCCACTTTCAGAAGATAATTGTAGCGTATCTGGCAGGCTTTCATTCTGTAAATAAAGTAGTCTATTAGCTCATTATTGTCGGCCTGGTCGAAATTCTGCACCGCCTCAATCCATTCCTGCCTTGCCTGCTGAATACTTTTCAGAAGAAGCAGATTCTCGGGAATTGGCGTCTGGAACTCCTCGTCGCCGCCGTGCAAAAGCTTTCTGAAAAATTTCGGGGCTTTTTCCTCCCAACGGTTCAGGTTCAGATTTTCCTTCATACATAATCTCCTTTTTAAGATTATCACTTATTGAAGTATAATCATAAAAAGGAGATTTTATACAATTTTTAAGGAAAAATTTTTCCAAAACATCCGACAACGACCCTGTTTATCCCTGCGAGATCCTTCAGTACCTCAACATTCATTCCCTTTTCTTCAAACAGTTCCATAACAAAAGAATCCTGACCAATTCCGACTTCGGTAAGGACGGTTCCGTCCGAAGTTAAAAGGCTTTCAAGCTTTGACGCAATGACACGGTAAAAATCCATTCCGTCTTCCCCGCCGTCCAGGGCAATTAATGGCTCGAAATGCGCCACCTCGGGCATAAGGTTTTCAATTTCACCGCTTGGAATATACGGCGGATTGGATACCACAACCGCATACGGCTTTTTCGCAGTAAAATGCCTTATATCGGCATTAATAAAATTAATCCTGCCCTCCACGCCGTGCTTTGCGGCATTTGCCGCGGCAATTTCTAACGCGTTTTCAGATATGTCAATGGCATTAATTACGGTATTTTTGTCATAATATGCGATACTTACCGCAATTGCCCCTGAACCGGTACCTATGTCAAGTATCCTTACCGGGCTTTGATATTTTTTTATAACCTTAAGGGCCGCCTCAACAAGAATTTCTGTGTCGGGCCGGGGAATAAGGCAGTTTTGATCCACATAGAAATCCAGCGACATAAATTCCTGACGGTTTGAAATATACTGGAACGGCATCCCTGAACCTCTTTTACCGACCACATCAAAAAATTCCCGTACAAGCTCATCTGAAAGCTTTTCTTCAGAATGGGCATATATATACGACAAATCCTTTTTTATAACATGGGCTAACAAAACCCCGGCTTCGCGGACCGGGGTTTGTATATTCCGGCTTTTTAAAATTTTTCCTGCAGTTTCCAGCGCCTCTTTTATATTCAATGTCCGTTTACCTCCGAAGCCGGTTAATCATCAACCACAGCCTTAAGCGCCGCAAGGGCAACCTCCACCTGGCTTTCGTCAGGGGGCTGGGTTGTTATTTTCTGCAGCATAAGCCCGGGATAGCTTATTGCACGTAAAGGTTTGAAACCCGTTTTTGCTGCTAATTTAAAGATTTCATACGCGACTCCCGCCACCAAAGGCAGAAGCAACAGCCGCAGCGCCATATTCACGAGCGGACTTCTCCATTTCACAAACGAAAACAGGATTATGCTTGTAATGATTACGACGAAAAGATATGTCGTACCGCATCTTGGATGCAGTGTGGTATGTTTTATGGCATTTTCCACCGTAAGCTCCTCCATGCTCTCATATGCATAAATCGCATTGTGCTCCGCCCCGTGATACTCAAAAACCCTTTTAATCTCCTTGTTTTTGGACACCAGCCAGACATACATCAAGAATATGATTACACGGATCAGTCCTTCTATCAGGTTGGCCAGTATTGAACCACCGGTGGTGGACTTGTCAAAACCGAACCAACCGGCAATCCAGTTCGGAAGCAAAAAGAACAGGCAGATTCCGAAAATCAAAGCCACAACAACCGACGAATACAGCATTACCTGAAACAATTTATCGCCGAATATTTTCTTAAGGAATTTTTCAAACCCTGACTCTTCCTCTTCCTCAATATCCACCTTCTCGGCAGAATCCATAAGGGCTTTCATACCAATGACCATGGACTCTATCATATTCACCGCTCCGCGGATGACAGGAAGCCTGAACAGGAAAAATCTTTTCGCAAGCGGTTCGTGTTCGGTAATCTCCACCACAATTTCACCGTTGGATTTCCGGACTGCGGTTGCTATTTTATTGCCGTTTCTCATCATGACTCCTTCTATCAGGGCCTCACCGCCGACACTGCACTGGCGCAGCGGTTTTTTCCAGATCTCTTTTTCCATAAGCAACCCTTTCTAATTTATTTTATCACTTTATACGGTAGTTAACCTTTACCCTGTTTTTTTCAAAATAAACTTGCCGCCCGATTTCTTCATAAACCATGGTTATATTATATAATAACTGCGTTTTAATTTGTTATTAAAAAATTATAAAAATTTTTAAAAAACATGTATAAAAAACCATATTCAGGTTAAACTTTTTAATGACCTCACAATACATTTTGACCCCCTTTAAATTTGGCTGACGCACTTCTTCACACCACGTCAGCCTCTTTTTTTTGCTTTTTTTGTGGTCTACTACAAATTCCTAACCTTTTTGCCGTATATTTTAATTAAAATTCCCCTTTCAAAATACTTATTCTTTATTCCGATAATAAATTCGTCAGAACAATTAAACCCGGTTTTTGATCTGAAGCAATTAAACCGATAATAAACCTGTAGGGAAAAAAGCAACTGGGAATTGCATACATACTTATGGTACAATTATTTTATCAACAAAGGAATTCTTGGGAGATGATGGTATGAAGAAGGTGATTTTCGCTATAATCCCAATAGTTGCCGTTGCAGTATTAATGTTTTCGGGTGTTTCAAATGCAGATACCATTGGAACTCCGTCATATGTAAATGCTTTTGTATATAACAACAGCAGTATAAAGGTAACCTGGGACAATAACGTCGCAGGTGCTACCAGGTTTACAATACAGAGAAAGACCGATTCGGGCAATTTTGTAACAATTGCCACTGTCTCGGCCAATGTTTCATCCTATACCGATACCAGTATATCCAACGGTCATACATACGTTTACAGAGTATTCGCTACCAAAGGCAGCGAATTAGGCGCCCCCCGTGAATCATATCCGGTGGAATTTCTTTACCCTACAGGGCTGACCGTTAAAGCCATTTCGGATTCCGAAGTGGAATTAAAATGGACGTATCCCGCTTCAAACAAAATTCCTGAGTCCAGTTTCCAGACGGTTATCGAAAGAAGAACCGCCGGCAGCAATACCTGGCAGACGATTGCAAGCGTTCCCGGAAGCGAGGATTCATATACCGATAAAGGGCTTTCCGAGGCCACGAGGTACTATTACCGCATCCGCGCGGTAACGCTGGCTTCTTCGGTATACCTGTATTCTCCCTATTCAAGCTCGGGCCAGTATGTTACAACCTTTTTGAAAGCTCCCAGGAACGTCAAGGCTGAAATAACATCCACGTCATCGGTCAAAATATCGTGGGAAGACGTTTCCTCAAATGAATCAGGATACAGAATTGAAAGGAAAACGGGCAACGGGAGTTTTGTGCGCATCGGCTCAACCAAGGCAAATGAAACAACCTTTACAGATCGAAGCGTACAGAACGGACAGCTGTACACATACCGTGTTGTGCCCTTCAATGCTTCCCTCAGCGGCGTTGAAAGTGAAGAAGTAATAGTCCCGTTCCTGTTCCCTGTATCGTTCCAGATCAAGGAAACTTACAGCACCCAGCTTGTGCTGTCGTGGAAATATCCCGGTGACAGCTACATTTCGCCCACCAATTCGGTTGTGATTATAGAGCGCAGGGAAGCAGGAAGCAGCAAATGGGAAGAAATCCACACCACCAGGCCGGGCGAAACCGAATACACCGATAATGACCTTACCCCCGGTACCAGGTATTATTACAGAATAAAGGCCCGCTACGACGGAGGCTTTACCACCGAGTACCTGCCTTCGGCGACAGGGGTATCGGCGTATACAAAGCTGTCGTTTGAAACCCATTTCTACGGCCGCGCAATATCGAGCACCGAAATTCTCCTTGAATGGAGCAAGGAGGCTGCAGACAAAAATACAATCGTGATTGAAAAACTTGACGAGGGAGGAAATTTCACAACCTTAACCACCCTTACAAATGCCGGGTCATACATCGATAAAGTATCCTCCGGTTCATTAAACGTATATCGGATGAAACTGCGTTCCGGCTCGGTGGAATCCGAATATACGCCGGAGATTTACGTTACGGCCGAACAGCTTCCAAAAGTTCAGAATCTTGAAATTAAAAGCATTGTGCCCAACAGGGTATACCTTGCATGGGAATACGACCGGGCGGTGGAGAGCGGCTTTGAAATCTGGCGCATGGCCAAATCCGAAGGAATATGGAAGCATATCGGCAACGTAGGAAGCGGCATGTATGTGTATTCCGACGAGAACATAACTGACGGCGAAACTTATACATATCAGGTCCGTGCGGTTAAAAACAATACTATCTTCTCGGAATTTGCTGCTACCGGCCCAATCAGGATTTCCTTTGAAAAAGGCGCAGGAAATCTTGAAGTTTCACTTATTGACGGACTGCTGTACCTCGGCTGGGACGATTTTTCCGACATGGAGGATAATTACGTGGTTGAATACAAAACAAGCATGAATGACGCATGGATTATCCTTGAAAAGCTTCCCAAAAACGTAACAATGTATAAGTTTGTTCCCGCCAGGGACGTGGACTATATCATACGTGTGCGTGCCGAAACCAAAGAGCCGGCGACCGAAACATACACCAATGAAGTTTTCTATACAACAAAAATTCCCGCTGCGCCGAACCTGTTAAATCCCACTATCGTAGGCTCTGAGCGGGTGGTTCTTACCTGGTCCGACTTGTCGGACAACGAAGATGAGTTCAGGATATACCGCAAAGGCAATGCCGGAGACGGTTTTGAGCTTGTAGGAAGGGTGGACCGGAACGTTATCGTATTTTCAGACAATACAGTCGAACCGAATCGTTCATATACATACATAGTCAAGTCGAAAAACGCGGCAGGGGAATCCTTCCCAAGCAATGAGATTACGGTTAGGACGCAGCCTGTAACGGTTTATAATGATATCTCATCCGGCTTTGCATGGGCTGCCGACGCGATAAACACCCTTACTTCAATGGGAGTTATACACGGCGACGGAAAGGGGAATTTCAACCCATCAGGGAAAATTACCCGTGCCGAATTTATAAAAATGCTTGTCACAACCCTTGCCCTGCCCGAAACATCGGTGGGAAGCTTCAGGGACGTGACTCCGAACGACTGGTTCCACCGTTATGTCATGACCGCCTACCGGTACAAGATTATCGAGCCCGATGAAAACGGCATGTTCCATCCCTACGACCCGATTACCAGGGAGGACATTGTCTATTATTCATCCAGGGCGCTGAAAACGGCGGGACTAAATCTTATTCAGCCTCCGTTATATATCCTTTATCAGTTTAAAGACTACGACGAAATTGCTTCATATGCGCAGTCGGCATTCGCGCAGCTTTATTCGGCCGGGATTGTCGGCGGAATAGGCGGAAACAAACTTGGCCCGAAAAACACCGCTAACAGGGCCGAGGCCGCTACCATTGTTTACCGGATTACAAAAGCTCTTGAGAGATAGTTTAATTAATAAGTTTCGGGGCATAATTCATATTCGGATTAATCTTCTTGGATAACAGGAGTAATTCGGTATGGGTTATGTCTTCGACGAAAATGGAATAGAAGCGGTTATATGTGGGTTTCACAAAAATCCGCACGAAATATTGGGTATGCACACACAGGGTGATGAGACCGCAATATGCGCATACATACCCAATGCAAAGCATATTGAAGTTGTCTTCTACAAAAGCGGATTATCCTATGAAATGGACAAGAAGGACGATCGGGGGTTCTTTACAGTAATAATTCCCGGTCGTCCTGAAAATTCAATGTATAAGTTCAAAGTCACCGATCATACAGGTCATCGTTTTGAAACTTACGATCCTTATTCCTTTTTGCCTACGATATCCGATTATGATTTATATCTCTTCAACGAAGGCACCCATCACAGGATCTATGAAAAATTAGGTGCCCATATACGAAATATTAACGGTGTTTCGGGGGTGTCTTTCTGCGTCTGGGCTCCTGAAGCGAAAAGAGTCAGTGTTGTCGGCGACTTCAACCAATGGGACGGAAGAAGGCACCAGATGAGAATGCTGGGAAGTTCAGGGGTTTGGGAAATATTTATTCCCGGGCTGGTGAAAAATGATATCTATAAATATGAAATCAAAACACCGTTTGACGAAATTTATCTTAAGGCCGACCCCTATGCGTTTTACGCGGAAAAGCCGCCGAAAACCGCATCCAAGGTATATGATCTGCACAATTACGAATGGCATGACGAACAATGGATGAAACAACGTGAAAAAGAAAGCACTTTTGACAAGCCTTTAAATATTTATGAGGTGCATTTGGGTTCGTGGATGCAGCAGCCCGATCCCGATCCTGAGTCCGAAACAGGCTTTAAGCCTTTAAGTTACAGACAGTTGGCCGAAAAACTGGTTCCATACGTTAAGGAAATGGGTTATACGCACATAGAGCTGTTACCTGTTATGGAGCATCCTTATGACGGCTCATGGGGATATCAGATCACGGGATACTACGCCGTAACGGCGCGCTACGGCATACCTGAGGATTTTAAATACTTTATTGACACCTGTCACCAGAACGGCATAGGCGTAATTCTGGACTGGGTTCCCGTCCATTTCCCGAAAGACGGACACGGACTTGCCAGGTTTGACGGCACCGCGTGCTATGAGCATGAACATCCTCTCCTTGGGGAACACCATCAGTGGGGAACGCATATTTTCAATTTTTCCCGGAATGAAGTCCGAAGCTTTTTAATATCGAACGCGATTTACTGGTTTGATATTTTCCACGTCGACGGGTTAAGGGTGGATGCCGTTGCGTTCATGCTGTACCTGGATTATTGCCGGAACGACGGCGAATGGATTCCGAACAGGTACGGAGGCAGGGAAAACCTTGACGCAATAGAATTTTTAAAACAGCTAAACTGCGCCGTATACAAATATTTCCCAAATGTATTAATGATTGCGGAGGATTCCACGGCCTGGCCGATGGTGACAAGGCCTGTGCATGTCGGAGGCCTTGGCTTTTCACACAAATGGAATATGGGCTGGATGAACGATTTTCTAAGATATATGAGCATGGATCCGATATACCGCAAATACCACCATAACCTTATAACCTTTTCGTTTATGTATGCGTGGAGCGAAAATTTCATACTTGTGCTGTCCCATGACGAAGTGGTGCATGGTAAGTGTTCACTGTTAAACAAAATGCCGGGGGACTACTGGCAGAAATTTGCGGGTCTCAGGGCGGCGCTGGGCTATTTCATCGGCCACCCTGGAAAAAAACTTCTGTTTATGGGAGGGGAGTTCGGCCAGTTTATTGAATGGAAGTACAAAGAAAGCCTTGACTGGCACCTCTTAAGTTACCCGATGCATGAAAAACTGCACAGGTATGTGAGGGAACTTAATAATTTATATCTTAATGAACCCGCATTATATGAAGTGGATTTCCATTATGACGGTTTCGAATGGATAGACTGCAATGATACCGAGAACAGCATTGTATCCTTTATCCGTAAAGGTAAGGACTGGCGGGATATGCTGATCTTCGTATGCAACTTCACGCCCGTAACCCATGAAAACTATCGCATCGGCGCGCCTTTTTACACATACTACGAGGAAGTTTTCAACAGCGACCGGGAAAAATACGGCGGAAGCAATGTCATAAATGCCGGTAAAATTCATTCCGAAAACATTCCCTATCACCACAGGCCATATTCACTCGTTCTGAGAATCCCGCCTCTGGCGACAATAATTTTAAGGCCTGATTTAAAAAATTTCAGATAAAATACTTTCGTGTCTCATATCTGGCATTACCCGAAAAGCGCTGATATTTTATTTTTAATTTATCAAAAAACAAACAGGAGCCAGTCACTTTCTGACTGGCTCCCGCTTATCCATCCGCCATATTTAAATCTGGTCGGGGTGAGAGGACTCGAACCCCCGGCCCCATGGTCCCAAACCACGTGCGCTACCAGCTGCGCTACACCCCGACGAAAACTGCGGATTTTATTTTACAATATATTTTTATTTTTTGCAATGGTTTTTATTATAAATTCACATTTGGTTAATTATTACAATAATGTGGTTACATTATCCCTGAAATATGCATAAACCTGCCAACGGGGGCCGGTTTCATTGCAATACCCATTACTATGAACCTTTATTTATACAGTTTCAGCAATCTTTTCGCGTTCCCGGAAAAAATAGCCCCATAGTCTTTGTCTTTCAATTTTTCGTAAAGCACCGCATGCACATAAATTTAACATTTGCACGGCCAATCAAACTATGATACAAAATACCGTTTTTATTTTAAGTCAATATACGAACAGTTAACAACCCTGATTCTTCGGGTCATTTCACCGTATTTGGCCATAAAAAAACCGGCCTTTGAAAAGTCGGGCCTTACGCCTCTGACTTTTTTCGGGCCGGCTGACATAATTTCTTTTTTTATACCACAACACCTTTTTGCAGCATTATATTCGCATACAGCGCGCTCTCTCCGGTGGCAACAATGGCATAAGCCTTACTTGCCTCACCGTAGAATTTAAAGCGTTCAAGATGCGATATTGCGTTTCCGCCACGTCCGTCAAACTTTTCAATTATCTTTATATACTCATCCCATATCGGAGTTTCCACGTTGTCACCCGGAACCACCTGCATAAGCTGTACCGGATGGTCTACATAAGTATCCAGCGGGAAAAGCTGCAATATGGCTTCCAGCACTTCGCAGGTCCCATGCCCGTCCATACGAATGACTTTAGCATTTTTTCCAACCGATTCGGAAGGAAAATTTCCGTCCGCAATCACAATGCGATCGCCATGCCCCATTTCACACAGCACTTTAAGCAGTTCGGGTGAGAGGATCTTCGGAATCCCTTTCAGCATATTTCCACTCCTTTTGCCTCAATCCCAACCGGTTATTTTCCCGTCCACATCCCACAAATCTTCCCAGCCTTTGGCTCCATTCCAGAGGAAAACCTGCCCCTTTATCAGGCGGCAGTTTCTGTCCTCAAGGCGGATGGCTTCCATTTCCTCTTCGGTCAGCGGGTCTTCGGTTATACATGTCAGATTGGATTTATACTGGTGCTCTTTCACCGAAAAAGGTATTGGCACTTGTCCTCTCTGAACCGCCCATTTAAGGCAGATCGCCGCAGGATGCACTCCATGCGCCCTTGCCGCATTAACAACGGCAGGCAGTTCCATATCCACCACATCGTCTTTCGTACGATCCCGTTCGGGCCGGGACGGGGATCCCAGCGGACAATATCCGATTGGAAGCATATTATGGGAAACCGCATAATCAAACAGTTCAGGCTGCTGGAAAGAAGGATGCAGCTCCATTTCAAGCACCGCAGGCTTTATCCTGCACAGCGGCAGAACCGCCTCCAGTTTCGGGATGGTCATATTACTCATACCGATATAGCGCACAAGTCCTTTTTCAACCAGCTCTTCACACTGCCTCCACGTTTCCATGTATTCGTCCACTGAAAACGGCTTTGCGTCAGGATTTCGGTAATTTACGTCACATCCCGGGGCATGGTAATTCCTGAACGGCCAATGAACAAGGTACAGATCCAAATAATCAAGCCTTAAATCTTTAAGACTCTGTCTGCAGGCGATATGAACCTTATCGTGCATATCGTTCCATACCTTCGAAATAATAAACAGTTCTTCACGCTTTACAACTTTCTCCCGCATTAACTGTTCAAGAACTTCCCCAATCTGTGCCTCATTCTGGTATACCTGGGCGCAGTCTATAAGGCGGTACCCAAACTTTACAGCCCCGTATACCGCTTTTGCGACCTCGGCCGCTCCGTATTTGTCTGAGCCAAATGTTCCAAGTCCTATTGAAGGGATTTTTTCTCCGCTGCTTAGTGTTTTTTTGGGGATTTTATCCTGATCTATCCGCTCTGTATTCATTCGCTTGCCCCCTTAAAAATTAATCATTGAAAACTACCGCAACCTTGCCGCAGTTTCCTTCAGCCATAAGCCTGTAGGCCTCCGAAGCATTTTCAAGCGAAAACTCGTGGGTAATAAGCCTTTCTGGATGAACACCCCAGCGTACGAGCCGTTCTACCAGTTCTTCCATCTTCCAAAGAGAAGTTACCCACGAACCGTAAATGGCTTTCTGGCCGTGGATAATATCGGGGCTTGGTTCAAAGGTGCAGGTTCCGCCTTCGCCAACAAAAGCAATCTTTCCCCATTCTCTTGTTGCGCGAATTGCCAGTCTCCTGCCTGCATCACTGGCACTGGCATCAAGGGCCTTTTCCACACCTTTCCCTCCGGTTATTTCAAGAATCTGTTCCAGTGTATTCTCTCCGGGTTTAAATACATAATCCGCAAGCCCGAGCTGTTTAACCAGGCTGATTCTGTAGTCATTTGTTTCAACTCCGATAAGTTTGTTTGCGCCCATTGCCCTTGCAAGCATAAGCGCAGCCATGCCCACCGGCCCGAGTCCCGTTACGAGAACGGCGTCGTTACCGCTGACATTTATTTTTTCCAGTGCCTCATAGACCGTCCCAAATCCGCAGGCCACCTGCGCCCCGTCTTTATAAGTAAGTTCGTCGGGCAATGCTATTAAATCCTTTTCGTCTGCCAGGATATAAGGGGCCATGCCTCCGTGACGCTGCCAGCCGTACGCCTGGCGGTATTTGCTCTTGCACGAAATATAATAGCCCCTTCTGCAGTCATAACATACGCCGCACCCGGAGATGTGGTAAACAATAACCCTGTCGCCTTTTTTGAACCGTTTAAGCCCGGGTCCTTCTTCGACAATAATCCCGCAGGGTTCATGCCCCGCTATGGTTCCGGGTATATACCCTTCAGGGCCTTTACCCGTATGTGCCCTGTAGATACAGCGGATATCACTTCCGCAAATGGTTGATGCTTTGGTCTGAATCAGTACCTGGCCATATCCGGGCCTGGGAATATCAAATTCCCGTATTTCCACCGTGCTGTTTCCCGGTAAAATCGCACCTTTCATTTTTCCGCAGACACCCATATTAATACTTCCTTTCTCGGGAAATTAAATTACAGAATTTAAAGCCTGACAAAACGATGAAGTCAAAAAAATTCACGGTATAATTATACCTGTGCCCGGTTTAAATAATTATAAAATTATGACATTTATTCCGGTTTGATGTCGTGTTTTTATATCAATAATGATATAATTAAATAAAAATTCAATAATAAATTTATAGGAATTGGCAATTATGAAAATAGCGTATTCTGATCTGGATATAAGTTTTGCGATAGACGGTGTTGAGTTCAGCGTTCCGCATATCGTTTTTGAGCGTTTTACCAGAACCATTCCGTCGCACAGCCACGGCGAAGGCTGTTTTGAAATACATTACATCCCGTTTGGTTACGGAAGGCTGATAACCAGCGGGCAGTATTACGACATTGCGCCGAATACGCTTTACGTTACCGGGCCACATGTCGAACATGCCCAATTTCCGCTGCTTTACGATCCAATGCAGGAATATTGCGTTTATTTAAAAACAAAAAAGTTCAACGAAAAAACAACTTCCCCGCTGATGAAGGCTTTTTTCTCCACTCCCTTCTGGTTTGGGAAGGACAATCACGGGGTACATGTTATTATGAAACAGATTTTTAAGGAACTGGAAAGCAGATTCACAGGCTATCAGAAACAGGTTGAATTGCTGCTGGCCCAGCTTCTGATATGTCTTATCCGCAATTACGACACTGAAAAATGTGCCCGGGACGAATTGGCCCCGGGCAATCTGATAGACAGTAATTCAATAATAATAGAAGAATACTTTCTTTATGAATATGATAATCTCTCTCTCTGCGCTCTGGCCGACAGGCTGAAACTCAGCCCGCGCCAGACACAGCGTTTAATATGGAAATATTACGGCAAATCCTTTCAGCAGAAAAAAACTGACGCAAGAATGTCTGTTGCCTCTATTATGTTAAGGGATCAGAACCGCAGTATTGCGTACATCGCCGATACTCTCGGATATTCTTCCCCGGAGCATTTTTCCGCAGCATTCCGAAAATACTACAACATGACTCCCACTGAATACAGAAAATTATTCAGGCAGAACAAAACACGCTGAAAACGGCGCTTCAGTCCACCTGAATCTTAAACACCACCGGCTTGTCGCTTTTAACGGCTTTTGTTGTAATGGTCAGGGCTTCAGGAGTTCTTTCCCATACAGGTTTTTCATCAAAGCCAAGAACTGATATGTCCTTTATAATGCCATGAAAATGCGGAAGCCTTGAAGCATCTCTGTCAGCCAGAGATTTTATTTTAACCACGCCGTTCTCGGGCCATGACAGCACAGTGGCATAAATGCATGAACCGTTTACGGTAAAACGGATGTCTTCGTGGGTAAATGTTTTCGCGTTTTTATCGGTAAACTGTCCTTCCTGAACCTGGGTCGGCCCTTCTCCGTACGTTCGCCATACCTTGCTTCGGTATATCGCTTCGCCATTGGTTCTTAACCAGTCACCGATTTCAAGCAATATTTTTCTGTCCTCATCAGGAATTGTTCCATCGGCTTTCGGACCGATATTTAAAAGCAAACACCCGTTTTTGCTTACGATATCCACAAGGTCGCATATAATCTCGTTCGCCGTCTTATAAACATTGTTTTTTGTATAACACCATGAATTCCTTGCAACCGATGTATCGGTCTGCCAGTAATAGGGTTTCTGTTCGGAGAACTGCCCCCTCTCCACGTCAACTATTGCGCTGCCGAACATAAAGGCTTCATGCTTGTATGTAATGGCTACGTCAATGCCCCACTCGTGAGCCCGGTTGTAATAATAAGCCGCGAATTTCTTCAAATACGGTTTAACAGCACTGTGCTGAATCCACCAGTCGAAATAAACCAGTCTCGGGCGGTACCTGTCGACAATCTCGCATGTGCGCAGCAGCCAGTCTTCAAGGAATTCCTGAGATGGGGCAGGTTCGCTGAAAAGGTCATGATGATCGGGTTCGGGCATTGCAGGCCAGTAAAAATCCCCGCATTTCAAAGGCTCTTTTATGTCGCTGTCAAACTCCTTTCCATGGCTCATAAAAAACCAGTGTTCCACTCTGTGTGAAGAAGCGCCGAATATCAGCCCCTGCTTTTCGAAAGCTTCTTTCAGTTCTCCCAGAACGTCACGTTTGGGACCCATTTCAAATGCATTGAAATGGGAAAGTTCGCTTTTATACATTTGAAATCCGTCGTGGTGTTCGGCGACGGGAACAACATATCGGGCACCGGCTTTCTTGAAAAGTTCGGCCCATTCATCGGCGTTAAACTTTTCGGCCCTGAACATCGGGATAAAATCCTTGTAGCCGAATTTCCTGTGCTCTCCGTAGGTTTCCACATGATGTTTAAACTCTTCCGAGCCCTGAATATACATATTTCGCGGATACCATTCGTTTCCGAATGCCGGGACAGAATATACCCCCCAGTGAATAAATATTCCGAATTTCGCATTATTGAACCATTTGGGCGGAGTAAAATCAAACAACGAATCCCAGGAATCTTTGAAAGGACCTTTTTGAATTACATTCTCGATTTCCTCAAGATATTTTTTCCGGTCCATAAAAATCCTCCTTAATCTTATATTTCAACGAATCCCCGCATTACTTTCACGCATTAAAACCGGGATTCATCAAATCATAAACATGCCCTTTTTCGGTCTCAAACTCAATTATTTCCCCGTCAGGTTTCCTGACCCTGCACAAGCCGCCTTTGTCTGACACTATACAAGCCTTTACAAGCCTTCCCTGCTTCCATTCCATTTCCACCTCAAACCCGCCGCGTGCCCGTAGCCCTTTAACATAGCCGTCCGACCACGCTTCAGGCAGGGCAGGCAGCAGCGTTATCATCCCTTCATGGGACTGAATCAGCATTTCGGCAATACCGGCAGTTCCACCAAAATTACCGTCGATTTGAAATGGCGGATGGTTGTCAAGCAAATTCGGAAGGGTTGATTTCCTTAAAAGGGCCATTACGTTTTCATAAGCCTTTTCGGCGTCTTCCAGCCTTGCCCAAAGATTTATAATCCATGCCCTGCTCCAGCCGGTGTGTCCCCCGCCATGGGCAAGCCTCCTTTCAAGGGTAACTCTGGCGGCTTTCACAAGCTCCGGCGTTTTATGTACAGAAATCTGTTTTCCGGGATACAGCGCGAACAAATGGGAAATATGCCTGTGTCCGGGTTCGGCTTCCTCATATTCCTCCGCCCATTCTTTAATTTGTCCGTATTTCCCGATTTCAGGTTTCGGTACCCTTTCAAGCACTTTGCCGAGTTCTGCGGCAAATTCACCGTCAATATTCAGTATTGACGTGGCTTTTATGCATACGCCAAACAATTCGTGAATGATTTGACTGTCCATCGACGGGCCCTGGCATAATCTCCCGCTTTCCCCGTTGGGCAGAATATACGTGTTTTCAGGTGAAACAGAAGGGCTTGTTACCAGCCTTCCTTTATCGTCTTCAGTCAGAAAGTCCAGAAGGAATTCCACCGCTTCTTTCATTGTCAGATACGCCTGTGCCAGAAATTCCTTATCGCGTGTAAATTCATAATGCTCCCACAAATGCAGGCAAAGCCACGCAGCTCCCATCGGCCAGTAGGTCGCCCCGAAATAAATATCCTGCGGAGCGGTATCCGCCCATATGTCGGTATTATGATGAGCACAAAATCCTCGGCAGCCGTACATTACCCTTGCAGTCTTCCTTCCCGGCTCCCGCATCCTTTCAATGAGGTCAAAAAGCGGCAAATGACATTCCGACAAATTGCAGACTTCCGCCGGCCAGTAATTCATCTGGGTGTTTATATTAATTGTGTATTTGCTGTCCCACGGCGGAAGGTAATCCTTGTTCCATATTCCCTGAAGATTTGCCGGGAGAGTGCCGGGACGGCTCGAAGATATCAAAAGATACCGTCCGAATTGGAAATACAGGCTGACAAGCCCGGGGTCATCATTGCCGGCTTTCACTCTCTCAAGCCTTTCATCTGTCGGCAGGCTGTCAACGTTTTTGTCCGCCGAATGATTTGTTATGTAAAGATCCACGCGGTCAAACAGCGACCTGTAATCTTCAATGTGATTTTGAAGCAGTTCATCATAACGCAACTTTTCTGCTTCTTCAAGAATTCTCAGGCTTTCCTTTTCGGGCTCTTCATGCCTGAAGGTTGTGGCAACCGACAGAAATATTACAACGCTTTTGGAGTTTTTGACCACCAAATGCTCGCCTATGGCCTCAACACTTCCGTTCTCAGGAATTATGCGCAAAAGCGCGCAGTAATTTATCGCGCCTTCCCCGCCGCAGCTTCCTGCCATTTTCAGCGTGTTGTGGTTTAAAGCGTCCACTTTTTCAAAATACCTGGATCTTCTCAGCTTGGTTCTGAAGGATATGCTTTTGCTGCCCTCAGCCTTTATTTTTATCGCCAAAACCTGTTGGGGCGCGCTGACAAACATTTCTCGCGTATATAAAGTATCAACGATTTTGTATTCCACCCTGGCCACGGCGTTATCTATATCAAGTTCCCGCCTGTAATATGACGGGTTCTTATGGTTTTCGAAATTAAGATACAGTTCTCCAAGAGGCTGGTAATGTCTCTGGCTTTCTGGTATACCCGACAGTGCTATGGCTGCAAGATTTTCAGCTTCCCTTATCCTACCTTCCGAAATCAGTTTCCGGATGGTCGGCAAATAACGGACTGCTTCGGGATTATTCCTGTCTCTCGGGCCGCCGTACCATATACTGTCTTCATTTAACTGTATCAGCTCATTTTCCACCCCGCCGTAGATCATTGCGCCGATTCTTCCGTTACCAAGCGGTAGCGCATACTCCCAGCCGTCTTTGATATTTGCAGGTTCTTTGTACCACAGTATATTTTTGATTTTTTTTGATTTCCCTTCAGCGTCCGCCATAAAAAAACCCCCCGATGGGCAGTTGCAGCCGCAATTGTAAATGTTTTGTCAATTTGATTATACTTTTGCCTTAGCCATTTTAATATAATTACACGACATTTTCTTTACAATAATGTCGTATTTTTATAGAATATTTTTTCAACGTGTACTCCGTACAAAAAATATCCCGTGTTTGTCATTGAATATCTCTGAATATTTTATGGTGAAATGTTACACAAGCTCCGCCTGACTCCGCATTTCCCAACCTTATTGAGCCCCCAAGTTGTTCAATCAAATGTCTGACAATAAACAACCCCAGACCGGAATGTCCTGTTTTGCTTCTTCGCGCTTCATCTCCCCGGTAAAATTTATCAAAAGCCCTTTCCATATCCTTCTGACTGAAACCACGTCCAGTGTCGCATATTTCATAAAACACATTATTGTCTTCAATTTTTACGGAAATATTAATTTTACCTCCCGCCGGAGTGTACTCAAGACTGTTGGATACAATATTGTCAAGAACACGTTCCAGTCTGTCCTTATCAACTAAAACCGGCGTTTTGGTTCCACCCTGTATATTTAAAGTAATTGCAATCTTTTTTTGTTTAGCCTGTAATTCATACTGATGTACCTTTTGTTCAAGAAATTCAGCCATTTCAACAGGCACAGGCTGCAAATGCACATTGGTTCTTTCCAAATCCAAAGCATACAGCATTTGCTGCACAAGACCAGAGCATTTTTCAGCGTTGTTTTCAATAATTGACAGGTATTTGAGTAATTTCTCACTGCCTCCGGTATTGGCGTCAATCAATGCTTCAGAGTATCCTCTTATGATTGATAAAGGCGTTTTTAGATCATGAGCCAAAGCTTCAATTATTTCCACACGTTCCTGTTCCATTTTCCATTGCGCAGACAATGATTTCTTCAGCTCATCCTTCATCTCCGAAAAAGCAGCGCAAAGCCTGCCAAGTTCATTGTCCGCTCGGTAATCTATTGTAAAATCCAAATCCCTTTCTTTAATTTTTTGCGAAGCATCCATCAAAAGATTTAATGGTTTATTTATGCTATTTACAAAAATCCTTGAAAACAACATTGTAAAACCAAGTATGTAGAAAAACGGGGATATCAGCGCTATAACAAATATGATAATCAGCCACCGGCCCCGGGCCCCGACATACGACATTTTCAACCGGTACAAAAGGGCTATTGCGCCCAGCACTTTTCCGTCATCATCAATTACAGGAACGGTATATATATAATAATTTTGCCTTTTAAAAGTTGTATTAAATCGTTTATAAAGTTCCGCCTTATCGTCAAAAATTCGCTCAAGATTCGTCCCGTATAATATGTTGCCTTCCGCGTCCACAGCCTGATAATATATTCCGTTTCCACTGAGCATATTCTGAAGTTCCTCTTTCCCCGACTGCGAAAACAAAGCAACATTTTTATTTCGAATAAAAGCATCAATGTAAGGTATTTGCATTTCATAATAATTTGCCGGATAAATACACTTATACTGGGCATAAACGTACAAAACGGCAGCTGCGGCATACGTAACAGCCGTAGCTGCTATACTGGCGGCAATAATACAGACAAATACAATTCTTAACTGGCTTACAAGTGATCGATTTTCCATTATCCGGTACATATTTACTCCTTTTTACTCCTTAAAGTTTATTCCATTTATATCCAATACCCCAAACCGTTGAAATATACTCAACGGATGGTGCAGCAGCGGCAAATTTCGCCCTTATTTTTTTTATATGCTCCACCACCGTTGCAGAATCTCCTTCTGAATCGTATCCCCATACTCTTTCGTAGATATGTTCCCGTGAAAACACCTGTCCCGGGTGAAGTGCCAGCAGTTCGACAATATCGTATTCACGCTTTGTCAGCGCAATAGGCACATTTTTGATTTTTACGGTGCGTTCCCTTATATCAAGGCTAAGGTCCCCAAAAAACAGCCTGGTGCGTTTTTTTTCCGCATTTAAATACTGCGCCCGTCTTTCTCTGCGTAAATTCGCTTCAATTCTTGCCATTAGTTCCTTTAGCCCGAAGGGTTTTACCACATAATCATCGCCACCGAGATTTAGCGCTTTGATTTTATCGGCCTCGGTCTGTTTTGCGCTTAAAAAAATAATGGGGCATAGTACTTCATCCCTTATTGCCCGGCAAACCTCAAACCCATTTTCTTCAGGCATCATGATGTCCAATATGATCAAATCAGGCTGACACCGGGACAATTTTATGCCTTCCCGACCGTCATATGCCACGATTACTTCATGTCCCCTTGCTTTCAGTTCGTCTTCGAGAAGCATGACCAGATCCTTTTCATCATCAATTATCAGTATCTTACTCAACATATCACCTCGATTCCATTTTTTATTCGCAGGCACAAGTGCGGTTATGTGATAGTATCGGTAACGGCATCAATTACAGTTGTAATATGTATATCCCTGGCTTAGAAGATAAACAGCCGTATTTATTTTATTTCTAAGCTTTTCCTGTAATCGGTTTACTCGTAAGACTTTCGTCCTTCCCACCTATTAAACCATATCGTCCCGCCGGTTCCTGCAACGGCAAAGCAGAACAATACCGACATAAGGCCCGTTGTTAGCTGTTTCGAAATAAAACCCAAATTTATAATGTCAAGTGAAGCCTGCATATTTTCAATGAACTGTAAATAAATCCCACAAAGCATTGATAACCTCACAGGCCACGTCCATGGTACAAACTGCCAGACTTTGTCCCCAAGAACCGTCACCCCCATCAAAGCAGCCACCAGCAAACCGGCGGCGCCAATGCCAATTGACGTACCCATTCCCCATTTAAAACCTGCCCATAAGTGTAAAGCCAGCAGCGGAATTGTTCCTATAACGGTAAATACGGCCGCGGAGATAAAAATGATCCAGTTCATCGAAACACCAAGTATTATTTTAAAACCAACACCAACCGTTAAAACTGCAGTTGTAGTGCTTATACCGGTGCTTAAAAGCAGCATAAGCAATTTAGCCCAGTATAACCTATGACGGGAAACGCTGTTGAGCAGAAGGCCGCTGAAATTGCCGGCGAGTTCTTCCTGGTGCACTGTAATCCCCGTCAGTACTCCCACATACACCGGGATTATACATGCCGCCCATGCTTCAAAAAAAATTTCAAAAACCCGTGTTTGTATATGTTCGTCGATACCCTCTAATGAAACATATCCAATAACGAGTAACGCAAAAGCCACGGGTGTGCAGAATATAAGCAACCTTGCGGATGTCCGCCTCGTTTTAAGCCATTCTGCCGAAAATATTCTCATCACCCCACCTCTCTCCTGTCAAACCATATCGCCGTCAGGCACGTAAAAATCAACAATGTTATAAGTGACACTATTATTCCAACTGGTATAACCGAAGCATCAAGCAACGGGCTATCGGGTTCCAGAAGGGTTCCGTTGGGATGGACTCCTATTATGGGACTCATCAGTCTTGTTGGCCAGCTCCACGGCACATAAATCCAATACGGCTCTGATGCAGCAAGAACACCTGTAATCATACCAGTAAATCCCATCACCATGCTTCCGAGCGTTCCTTTCCATGTAGCCATCCACAACTGCAGCGGTATAATGGCGAGCGATACAACCCATACGGTAAAGGCAGCGGCAAAAATCTGGGACCACGGAATCTTTCCACCCCCGGCAATAATACCTGATAAAACGGTTGAAACAATCAGCACCAATGTGGAAATCAGCGTATGAACGCCCATAACGGCAATTTTTGCGATCCATAAATGAACCGTCAGATTTCCGTAAAATGCCGGTGATTCTATAAGTGCGCCAATACGTTTTAAATGCCTGCGACTCCATGGCTCTCCAAAAACAATTATTTCGCCCTCATCGGGCCGAATCAGCCCGGTCACCATTTTCAGTATCGTCGACTTACCGGCTCCATTAGGTCCAAGAAGCCCATATATGGAATTTCTCGGCACACGGAGCGAAACATTGTTTACCACAGGCTGCTTTCTGTAATACTTTTTCAGCCCTCTGGTTTCAAGTATTAAACCCGCCATTTTGCACCATCCTTTCAGCCAGATTTTTTTCGTTTTAACTTTAACCGCCAATTATAAAGATTTTATAAAGCAGCCGAAAGTTTTTTAGTTCATCCCCCTTTTACTACCTTTAATTTTTTCCGGTTGATAAATGATACGACTTTTTTTCGTAACGGGCGAACGATGAGGATTTCATAAAATGTCTTTATTTTAATAAATGCGGAGGAATAAATAATTTTCTTAGGGCTTGGCGTGCAGACAAAAACTTAACAGAATTTGTATATTTAAAATAGGCACAAACCAAATTAAATATAAAAAAGGAAGCCGGACATAAGAACGGCTTCCTGAACACATTCATATGATTTTGAAAACAGACTCCGAAATGCAGAAATCAGTATATTCCTATGCCTCCGAACAGGCTCAAGTTCTGATTAATCCACATAACCCACCGGTTCATAATCTATTGAAAAAATACAATACGTAAGGTAGGTATCGTTTCTTGTATAAACATAATGGGATATCCTGTAACCCAACTCTAAAGCCAACCGGGAATTTACGTCGTTTATAATTTTGTGGATCATAAGTTTATCAGCATCATTGCCGGCGTATTTTAATGTCACGCTGTTCTGACGGTTTTCAACAGCTTGGGCGATTATGGCTATTACATCTTCGGAGTTCTTAGCAAGCAGATTGTTTTTGACAAAATAATTGTGCTCTGTTGAAGTACACGCAGGATAATCATTTTTTTCCCACCTGTGCTCTTTTTCCATTTCCGCGTCCGGCAAGTTTAAATAATCATATCTGATTAACTGTTCACCGCCGTATGTTCCCAGATCGTCCCATGTTGCATCTACATGATACAACTTCCCGTCGATGGACACCATATTCCATGCATGGCTCACATCCGCATAACCTCTTACAATACGGCACGGAACTCCGGCGCTGTTCAGAATAAGCGCCATAAGCTCCGAATAGGCGCTGCAGACACCATATCCGCTTTCCAATGCATCCAATGCACTGTTGTTTCTGTATCTTGAATCATACTCAATCATGTTGATAACGTAATCATGCGCGGCTTTAACCTTTTCATAGTCGGTCATATATGGGGACATAATCTCCGAAACAATTCTGTCAATCATAAGGCGAAGTTTTTCATCCCTTGAGGCGGTATTTTGATACCGGGGGTAAACCACCAGCGAATAATTATTCCCCTGCTGCCAGAGTTTGGTAAAAAATCCGCGTGTATACACGCCTGTGCTTAGCTGAACCCTCTCCAGGGTATATTCAAGATATTTAAGATAGTCGTTCTCCACCTGTGTATGACTCAGCGACAGTTCTATTTTTTCGTCATGGCGGAGAAAGGCTTCTTCCAGCTTCGACAGGTTTGCATACCACAAGTCGATTAATCTGTTTTTGTTCTTTGCAAATAACATGCTGAGATTATCACGCCGTACTTTCCCCTGTTCATACAAACAGACCAGTAGCGGTTTGCCATAAAATTTGTGGTTCAGGAACATAGCCCGCCACGTAAGCTGGGACATGCGTTCGCGTTTAATAAATCTATCGATGTATGTCTCTTCACCCGATTCCAGGAGACCCACCTTAATAGCTGTTTTGCCAACGGTATCCCACGAGAAATCACCGTCTTCCTCACTGTAACCCAAAACCCGGAGCAAGAAAGCCAAATACGATTTTTCATCCATATATTGACGGGAACCAAACTGGTTATTCCCTATTCCCTTTGCAAAACCATTCTGATACAAATATCCGATATACGGAGCCGCCCATTCAGGCACATCGGTAAATGGGTGGGACGGTTTTCCGGACACGGCATATGCTTCCACGCCGAGGAGTCTGACAAGCATTGTGGCTCCTTCAATCCGTTCCGCAAACCTGTCAAGCATCAAATTCCCCTTACTGTCACCCCTGAGTACGTTTAAAGAGCGTAACGCCTCGGAGTGCGGGATGCTTTTAAGGTAAACGATATTTTCATCCGTAAGCCTGCCGTCATAAAAAAGATCATAGCGCAAGTGTGCAGGATACAGGCAGTCAAGCCGGTCACGAGTCAGAACTTCGGCAGTTCCTGCTATGTTGATGTTGAAGATTAAGAAAAATACTAATGAAAACAAAACCGAAAGTGCAATTTTAATGCCACTTCGCAAAACAGACACCTCACAGTCCCACCAATGAAGTAAAAAATAAACCTTAGATATTATAGCATGATATTGTCGGTTTATATCAGTATTTGCATAAAATTTTCCATTTTTAATTAGGATTATATTTTATAACAAATGCAGATGCAAGAAGTCTTTCTTTCCCCGTCGAAGGTCTGTTGACAACTTCCCCCTTGTATATCATTTCGCTTGAAGCACCGCCGTCCAGAAGAGCCGCTTCCTTAACGCCAAGGGATATTAAGATGTCTGCAAGCTGTTTTCCGGTAACACCTTCGCTGTATCCCGGCTGTCGTCCGTCCACGACGAGAAATACAAGCGTATTTTCGTCTTTTATTCCAACAGCCGTTCGCGGGGTTGGTACATTCAGATTACCCGCCCATTCGTCCATGTCCTTTGCAACGTTTTTTCCGTCCTCCACAAGGGCCCCTGAACACTGATATCCCTGTTCCGCCTGTTCCTGAAGTGAAAGCTCAGCTTTCTGACCGCGGAATAAATTCAGAAGCGCGGAGTTTTCTGTTCTCAGGTCAACCACCAGGAAACCGTCATCAGGAATTTCCATCTCGCCGGAAACAATGCCGGTGGACTGAACGGTATTGTTTCTTACGACACATACGGTGTATTCCGTATCAACGCGGTTCGTAGGGCCATACTCGGGAGTATATACTACTATTCCCTTTTCATAAGGATAAGGATTTACACTGTCAACGGGAATTTTTTCGTCGCCGGTGTCAATCCAGACCTTAAACGGCGGCGAAACAAACCGGGCTTTACGGTTATTTATAAGAAGTATCCTTCCATAACCCCGGCTTGAGCTTAAAAGCCTTCCGTCCTGAACAACCAGCCCCGAAGGCTGGCCGTAGGCAAAATTGAAGCCTGCATTTACGGTGGCTGTTGCCTCATACCTTTCATCTATATCGCTTAAGAATTCAAAACCGAATATCCCGTTTCTTGACAGTACAGGAAAAACCTTGAGACTGGGATTTGAAAGATCCAGCTCCAGAATGTGCAGAACCTGGCGCAGACCTTTATATTTAATTTCCTTTCTTGTATAAATAACGGGTTCCTTTTCAGGAACCCGCGTGGGTGTGGGTGTAATTTCTTCATACAAATAAGACCCATCATAATGAAGATTTTGTCTTTCATCTGACGGGCCTGTAATAATCACCAGAAATATTGCAAGGAATAGTACAAGCTTTAAAAAATTTCTCATTTCTGTTCATTATCGCTTACTTTATATATTCTGTCAAGATTGGCGCTTAATTGTTTATACAGCATATCCGCAATGCCAAGCCTTCCGCTGGCATTGTTTATAAGTTCCTCGTCCAGCATTTCCTCAAATATTTCCCGGGCATAACTTTTTTGCACAAAGGAACTTTCGGGTATTGTCTTTTTCATCTGTTTAAACAAAATCCCCATTAAAATACCTTCGAACTCCCTGCATGCTTCCCTCAGTTTCTCCTTGTCACCATCGGTATATGCCTTTTTCAGCACTTCTTCAAAAGATTTTTCATCACTTACCTGTTTATAGGTTATGGTATTTTCTACGTTTAACGCGCCAATACCGTCTATTTTCATATTTATCCCCTTTTTATGATGCGGAATTGCCCACACTTTAAGTTACAGCAAACTATCTTTTCAGGTTGTTGGCTATGCTCATCATTTCATCCGCTGTAGTAATGGCCTTTGAATTCAGTTCGTACGCCCTCTGGGCGGTGATTAAATTTACCATTTCCTCCACTACCTGAACATTGGAAGCCTCCAAATACCCCTGTCTTATCGTACTCGGCTCGCCCATTTCGTCGTCAGGTACCGCAAATCCCGACGCGGTATTCTCGGCATACAGGTTCCCTCCGACGGCTTCAAGCCCCTGAGGATTGTTGAATTTGAAAATTCCTATCCTCTGTCCTGTAGGCACAATCAAACCGTCTTCATCCTTGTAGCTGATTTCACCGCGCTCATTAATTATAATCTGGTCAATGGGATAATCGAAATATATCGGTTCACCGATCTCGTCAAGCACCGGATAACCTCTGGCGGTTGTAAGCATCGTACCTTCATCCGTTACCGACAGTTTAAAGCTTCCGTCCCGGGTGTAGTATATATTCTGGCTGGGATGGAGAACACTGAAAAATCCGTCTCCGATAATGGCAAAATCCAGATTGTTTTCAGTCTGAATCAGACTTCCCGCCGTAAAGTCTCTTGCAACCGATCTTATAACCGTACCGTGACCTACCTGCAGGTTAACAGGACGCCCCTGATTTTCCAGTATATACGCCCTTTCCATCGTGACATACAGGAGGTCTTCAAATTCCGCCCTTTCCTTTTTATAGGCATATGTATTCACATTCGCAAGATTGTTCGAGATTGTATCCACATTGAACTGCATCGCCTTCATGCCCGAACTTGCCGTATAAAGTGCCCTGATCATAAAACTACCACCCTTTTAACAATTTTCATTGATTTGATTGTTTATACTCTGCCTACCTCATTTACCGCCTTGTCCAGCGTTCCGTCAATTACGTTTATCACCCGCTGGTTTGCCTCATAACTCCGCAAAAGAGCTATCATATCAACCATTTCTCTTATTGCTTCGGCGTTTGACTGTTCAAGATAATTTTGCATAACCGTTCCGGTGAAATTTTCCACGACAGAATTATCAGACGCGGTGAAAAGATTTTCACCGTTTTTTCTAAGGCTGTCAGGATTCTGGAACTGGGTAATCAATAACCTGTCCACCACTGCGCCGTTCTGTATTATCGTCCCGTCTTCTGTGACGGTGAAATCGCTTCCGTTCAACTGTATAATGCCATTTTCACCAAGCACGTAATAACCCTGTCCGGTAACAAGCTGGCCGTCGGCATTCAGTTTAAAACTTCCGTCCCTTGTATAAAACTGTCCTCTTCCAGGTACAAGGACTGTAAAGAATGCCCTGCCTTCATCTTTAATACTCATATCAAGGCTGTTATCGGTCTTTAAAAGAGTTCCCTGGGTAAAGTAAGTGTAAACCTCACCCACGTCGTTACTGAATGACAGCTCGCCAACCGGCACTCCCCTTGCAGTGCCGCCGGTATTGTCATGAAGCCTTTCTGCCAAAAGTTTTGGAAAACCTTCAAGGACAACGGTGTCTTTTTTATAACCCGTTGTCGAAACATTGGCCAGGTTGTTCGCCAATACGTCCATTTTCTTATTCAGTGCCAACATGCTCCAGCCGGAAGTATACAACCCTCTAACCATATATATCTTTCCTTCTCAGTTTACATAGTCATAAATCAAACATATCTGCCGTTATGATACTGCTCTATCTTATTATCGGTAATTTTCATAATATTTTTTATATAAAAAAAGACTGCTTCGAAAACTTATGAAAGCAGTCTTTTTTTTATTACCTCCTGTAATTTACTTTTTCCATGCCTGATTCTTCAAGAATTTCCAGATTATCAAGAACTTTTCCGGTTCCGAGGGCCACGCACGAAACAGCGTCTTCTGCTATAAACACGTCTATTCCGGTCCTCTTCTGAAGCAGCTTGTCAAATCCGTACACCAGGGAGCCTCCACCGGTCATTACAATTCCCCTGTCGCTGATGTCCGCGGAGAGTTCAGGAGGTGTTCTCTCCAGCACCGAATGCACGGCGTCAACTATAGCTGAAACCGGTTCTTCCAGCGCTTCCATTATCTCTGATGACGATACCTGTATGGTTTTCGGAAGCCCCGACACGAGGTTCCTTCCCCTTACGTCCATATATACTTCTTCTTCCCTTGGATAAACCGTTCCTATTTTAATCTTTATTTCCTCGGCGGTACGTTCACCTATCATGATGTTGTGTTTTTTGCGCATATACCTGATTATAGCTTCGTCAAACTTATCCCCGGCCACCTTTATGGTAGTGCTTACAACCGCGCCTCCCAGCGAGATGACGGCAATATCTGTGGTACCGCCGCCGATGTCCACCACCATGCTCCCGCAGGCCTTGGTAATGTCTATACCTGCACCGATGGCCGCCGCGATAGGCTCTTCGATGAGGTATGTTCTGCGGGCACCTGCCTGGATGGCTGCATCTTCAACGGCACGTTTCTCAACTTCGGTGACTCCGCTTGGAACACATATCATTACCCTCGGCTTAAAAAGTTTCAACAAACTTCTACTGCATACCTTATTGAGAAAATATTTAAGCATACGCTCTGTTACCTGGTAATCCGAAATAACGCCGTCGCGCAACGGTCTGATTGCCACAATATTCCCCGGAGTCCTGCCCAGCATTCTCCTTGCTTCTTCTCCAACGGCCAGCAATCTGTTTGTGTTTTTGTCAATTGCAACAACGGAAGGTTCCCGGAGAACAATACCTTTTCCCTTTACATAGACCAGAACGGTCGCAGTTCCCAAATCAATACCTATATCAAGTCCCAGGCCCATTAAGACAACCCCTTACCTTATGTATTTTAATTTGTGAAAAATCATAAGTAAAAATCAGGCATAACTATTATACCCATCTATATTCAATTACAGACATATTCCCCGTTTCAGAAAAAGAAAAAACAGCAAAAACTTTTGTGTCAGCTTTTGTCTGTTTTTATATTATCATATTTGTTAAAGAATGCAAATAAATTTTAATGTTATGTATTATCCAATTTGCCGCAAAAATGCCATTGGTTCAAATTAACATTTCTCAATCCTTTTAAGTAATTTCCTGGAAGTTACAATTTATTAAAAACATCCCGCCGTTTTAATGTTACCGCCGGATTTTGAAATTTGTCCGGCGGCCAAGAAGCCGCAAATTACAAGAAATCACCCCGGCTGCCTTGACTTTGTATAAGCATTGCTGCAAGAAATGCTGAAAAACGTTGCCGTATATAATTTCACTTTCACGAAATAAACCCACTAACGGCTGCACATGAAAAAGACCGGGAATTACCCGGCCTTTTTTTCTTTCTTTTTGTATTTTATCCGTGTGGCTTCTCCACCTCGTATGTGCCTTTCAGCCTTATTCTCCTCTAAAATCTTCCTGACCTGTTTTGCCATTGCCGGATTTAATTTTCTAAGCCTTTCGGTAACATCTTTGTGTACTGTGCTTTTGCTGATTCCAAATGTTTGGGCTGCGGCCCTTACTGTTGTTTTGTTTTCAATGATAAAAGCTCCCAATTCGAGGGCCCTTTCCACAATATACTGCTTCAAAACATTTCCCTCCTACAGCGTCAGAACCAGCCTGGCTCGGGGTGTTTCTGTTAATATTTATATGCACATCGAAACGCGGTTATGTTTTAAGATAAGCCCGTTTAATTGCCGGAAAAAGGCAATACGGTTTTAGGATCAATCAGTTTGTCATCCTTATACATTTCGAAATGCAGATGCGGTGGATCGGCAATTTCGAATATTGCTGTGTTTCCTACGCTGGAAATCACATCACCGGCTTTGACTTTCTGGTTTACGCTTACCATGTTTGCGCTCGCCAGGTTTGAATATATGGATTTATAACCGTTTTCGTGATCTATTACAATGGTAATGCCATAGCAGGGATCTTCCTTTATCTCCTTTATATAACCGTCGGCCACGGCTTTCACTGCTTCGCCCCTGGGAGCTTCAATGTCTATTCCGCTGTGTGTTCTCCATTCGTCAAGGGTTTTGGAGTAAAGCAGTCTGTCCATTGCATAATCGGTAATGATTTTGCCTTCAACAGGCAATATAAAAGTGGGTTTTTTTCCGAACAGGTTTATAACTTCCTGGGAATCTCCGCTTTGCTCAGACCTGTTTTCATTTTCTGGCTCCTGCGGCTTTAAGGGGGCATGTGTGGGTGCTACGGTTGGCGTTATCGTGGGTTTGGCGATTGTTTCAACCTCATTCAGGGCCGTTTGTTGTCTGTCTTCCGTATTATCATTGCTTCCGGTTACCAGATTTCCATCGGTTTCACTGTCTGTTTCAGGTGTGGTATTCAAACCGGTTTCATAATGAAATCTTTTTTCGGGATTTTGCAGCTGTTCAATCGCGGATTTATCCACATCTTTTGTTTCATCATCAGCCAAAGCGTAATTCTCGTCTTCATTTTCATTATCCAGCGATGTTTCGTTGGGGACCAAATCGTCATCGTATTGTTCCGGTGAAGTGATGAGATGATTTGTAGTAAAATAGACCGCGCCCACTGCCAGAACGCATAAGCCTATCACAACCAGGAGATAAAAACCGCTCTCCTTAAAAAACTCCTTAATCTTCCGGGTCCACTCTTTATCGTCATTGTAAAAACCTCTCTGACTCACATTGTCCACCTCCAGCAAATATTATTGCCACTGGAAGCGGATTTATACATCAGAGGAATTTTTTCGGTCATCCGCTGTTTAATGCCGCCACTATCTCTTCAGAAATGGGCTCAACCTCAACTCCTGTATAGTAGTATTTAAGTATGTACTCATAGTCCTTTCCTTTCTGCGCCAGTTCATTTGCACCGCACTGGCTCATTCCGACGCCGTGGCCGAAACCGTACGTCGTTACCTCCATTACATCCTCTTCGATAAAATTTATCTCCATTATCGTGGATGCCAGCGAAAACAGTTCCCTGAACTTCGTTCCGGGTATTGTAATGCTGCCCACCCTTATTTCCTTTGCCCTCTGGCTGTTGGTATACTGGACCACTTCGACGTCTTCGGATACAGGCCCCAAAAACACAATATCGGGATAGGCCTTCATAAGCTTCTCCCGGATTTCTTCGCCGGTCAAAACCACTTTCTTTTCATAACTGGAATAGTCGGACTCCCCTTCGCTGTATACGCTTCTAAGATACGGAACCGCCCCTACCGAACTCCAGACCTCCTGTATGTCTTCCGTCATCCCCCCGCTGTTAGCATGATAAAGAGGGTTGATTATTTCTCCTTCATAAGTAAGTATTAAACCGCTTGTTTCATACACCGCCCTTTCGACCTTCGCCCAGTTCTCATCCACATTGGAATTGGGATACCAGGACTGGTACATGTCTTTTGTAATATAAGCCTGGCAATGGGACGGATCGGTGCATACATGCGCTCCGTTGTGTCTTTCGGCTCCGCTTCCGTATTTGCCCAGCGCCCTTCCGAGGGCATATGTTCTTGCCGCTATTGCCTGCGCCTTCAACGCTTCCATTTCAAAACTTGCCGGCATTTCCGCCGCCACAACCCCGACTATATATTCATCCAGATCCATTCGTTCAATAACTTTATTTCGCGTGTCATAAACTATAATCTCAGTTTTGTACACAGGCTGTTTCCGTTTTTCCTCTTCTCCTTCGGGTCTGTTCTGCTCTTCTTCCTTCCTTATATTCCTTGAAACTGATAAAAAAATAAGCAGGCATACAACCAAAAGCAGCACCAGTGCCTTTCTGTTATTTCTCATTTACCGGATGCCTCCCTTTGTCTGCGTTATTTCTCCAATGAGTTAATTTTCCGGTAATTTTACAAATAAATGAGCTTACGATTAAGCGAAAACAGTATATTTGACATTCAAAATATATGCTGTAAGCTTCAGCTTAATAACTTGTTCTGGTATAATGAAACCGGCCGGTATATCTTTTCAATTGCCGCAATCTGCGCGTCCGGCCTGCTGAAGAAGTGCAGAGCGGTGCGGAAAAGTTTTTTAAAAATTAATCACGGAGTTGTAAAATGTTTAACAAGTTCATGGCAGAAGCGATAGAAGAAGCGAAAAAAGCCCTTGCTGAAGATGAAGTTCCCGTTGGGGCGGTGATTACGCATCGGGGCAAAATTATAGCCGCGGCCCATAACCTACGGGAAACCCTTAACAGGGCCACCGCCCATGCTGAAATTCTCGCAATTGAAAAAGCATGCAGCATTCTGAACAGCTGGTACCTTACCGACTGCGACTTGTATGTTACCCTTGAACCGTGCATTATGTGCGCGGGAGCAATTGTCAATGCAAGAATAAGAAGCCTTTATTTCGGCGCCTTTGACCCAAAAGCCGGAGCCTGCGGTTCGGTGATTGACGTTTTCAGGCTGAAGGAACTCAATCACCGCGTCACCGTTTACGCAGGAATAATGGAGGATGAATGCGCTTCGCTGCTGACGAAATTCTTCAGGTCAAAACGGTAAAAAGGCACGAATTAATTCAGAAACGGCCCTATAAACATACAGAACAAATATGTATACGGCAGTACAAACAAGAGGCTGTCAAAGCGATCAAGGATTCCGCCGTGTCCCGGAAGCAAATTTCCGTAATCCTTTATCCCGGCAATTCTTTTAACCGATGACATTGCAAGATCCCCGAACTGTCCGATCAGCGAAGCCGTAAGCAGGTATAACAAAAGTATACCGAAATTCGCCGAAATTACGGCATTATTTTCCAGTATTACGGCAATCAGCAGAAGCGTCAAAACCGCCGTAACCGTTCCTCCGACGCTGCCCTCGACCGTTTTCTTCGGGCTTAAAACCGGCGCAAGCCTGTGTCTGCCAAAACCCTTCCCTATGAAATAAGCCATAATGTCGGTCATGGCGGACACAACGAAGACAGTTCCAAGCAGGAACAGCCCGTTTTCCATCATCCGGATTACAGACATTGTTTTAAAGAAGAAAACAATCAAAACGGCAATAATACCACATACTAATTTCCCGACACATTTTATGTTTCTTACGTTTGCCATAAGATACGCAAAAAGCATAACGGCCGTGACAAAAAGTGCCGCAATGATGTACCGGTATTGCGGAACGGTAATTAAAGACACAAATAAAGCCAATATTGAGGTAAGAAAATAAAACGGCTTATTCCGGATCATGCCTGTAGCCCGAAAGAGCTCATAAACAGCCTGTACCGAAAGGCATATAATTGTTATATCCAAAACCCACGGAATATGGGACAAAAGCAAAACCACCGCTATAACCACTGCTATAACTGCACCCGTAATAACCCTTGTTTTCAGCATTTCTCCGCACCTGTCTTTTATTTATAATTTATGACAAATCTTTATGAATTGCTACAAATTTGGCAATTACGCTATTTTGAGTCTGTATCCCCTTTTTGCTTTTAAAAACGATACTGCCTTATATGATCGTGACATCAAAAACGGGGTCTCCGTCAATCTGTGACGGTGCCACGGAAATATCATTTTCTGAAAAAGAATTATTAACATGTCTTTCCCTGCTTTCTTTTTACCCCTTAATTAATGTTTTATTTTCAAAGTTATATTGGGCACTTATGTTAACATTTTAAACAGATTTTTAAACTGAATATTAATAAAAAAACAGTAAGGGTTGCAAATCAAAAACAATCATAGTATGCTTTTTTTAAAAATAACTGAAGCAGGAGGTATTATGAAAATAGGAAAACAAAAAACCATAGCCCTGATTGCCCATGACAACAGAAAGAAAGATTTGGTTGAATGGGTGAAGCGCAGAAAAGAAGTATTGAGCAGACACTTTTTATGCGGCACGGGCACAACTGCGGCATTAATTACAAAGGAAACCGATCTTCCGGTAAGGGCTTATAAAAGCGGCCCGCTGGGCGGTGATCAGCAGATCGGGGCACTTATAGCCGAAGGAAAAGTGGATTTTATGATCTTTTTCTGGGACCCGCTTACCGCTCAGCCCCACGATCCTGACGTTAAAGCCCTTCTGAGAATAGCGGTTTTGTACGACATACCCGTTGCAATGAACCAGTGTACCGCCGATTTTCTTATAACCTCTCCGCTGATGGAAGAAGAATACGAAAATAATGTACTTACCTACAAAAGCCGGATTGAAAAGTGGTAATATTTGTGCTATGACTATTATTGACTTTAATTGCATTCTACGATAAAATTATATAGCGGATAGAACGGTTCAGTTAAACACGGAAGAGTATCGAAGTGGTCATAACGAGCCTGACTCGAAATCAGGTGTACGGCAACGTACCGTGGGTTCGAATCCCACCTCTTCCGCCAACCATGTAAATATTCCAGGCAAAAATAAACCGGATAAAACTCTCATCCTCATAGTTCTGAGGATGAGAGTTTTTTTGTCCGTCAAATTTCATTTTTCCGGGTGAGCATCTTTTCCCCTCTGAGTAAGGGAAATTCCGAAACCAAGCAGCATCCAAAACAGCGGGGATACTGCAACCATACTGTCATTAAACAACCCGCTTATAAGATAGGCCATTACCGATACAAGAATTCCCGTGGTCAAAATCAGTTCCCGCTTTATTTCCCATGTCATTAAATCACCGTTCGCACTTTTTTCTCCCTTTTTTAGGGCTTTTACAATATTGCCGAGAGTCTTTATGATATACCATGCGAAAATTGAAATCAGGCATAGCAGCGAGACAATCCCTGATCCCAAAGCTACTTGCAAATACCAGTTATGGGGTTTTCCAATGATTGCCCAGATTGCCCCGTAATTAAGCTTCCCGACTATATCGTTCTGCGGGAAAATAAATGTAAACGTATCGGGGCCGTAGCCAATAACGGCTGCCTTTTTCAAGAGGGGTATCGCCCTTGACCATATATAGCCTCTCCCCGAAGCAAAGGATTCCTTACCTTTAAACCCAAAGGATTCAACGGGAAAAATATCGGTAATTTGTCCGTTGTAACCCACGACTTTCATTTTGCCGTCAATCAGTACAAACTCAATGTCCTTGCCTTCAATTTCAAGCATCAGCCACGATAGTTCCGTTGTTTCATCCACATATCCCGTTATATCTGTATAGGGCTCATCCAGGAATTTAAGCGTATTTTCATCCTTCTGTACCGGAATTTCCCCGCCACTTTCATTATACATTTTAAATCCGTCGCCGGTATTTTCAATCCGGAGAAACCAGCGGTTGGTTTCTATCGCGGCGGACGCCCCCTGCAGTTTAATATCCTTAAAAATCAGCCTGTCCTGTCCCTGTTCGGATTTGAACGGGTTCATGCTTTTTATTTCTTCCCATAGCAACCCGTTTTTGTATAAATTCATTGACAAAAATATGCAAAGCCCATACAGAACAAATGCAAGCATCCATTTGGCCCGGATCTCTGCCGCCCTACGCAAAACAGCGAAAACGAACGGAATGGTTGCAAAAACGGCAAGATACCCGGCCCTGGACGCGGAACCCGAGAGTAAAAAAAAGGCCGAACCGAAAAAGAATAAAAAATATGTAACTTGCTTCACAGAATTTGCCTCAATAAGCACCACTGCAACGGCAACAGGCAACAATACGGCTCCATATGTGCCAACGTAGTTTGAATTGCCTATTGTCGAAGATAGCGTGTTCGGCTGTTCAAGCGGCAAAACGCCGGAAAACTCCAGTACACCGGGAACCGTAACCGCAACTGAGGCTGCCAGCGCCATTTTAATTATCGCAATCATGTCTTCGGGATCCGAAATCAGATAATAGGAAAAAAGCAGAATACAACAGTAGCAAAGCTGGGTAAGCCCTCCTTCATACATATCCACAATACCGAACAAAGCCGTAATCTTATAATCCGAAAAACACACCGACAGCAGCAGACAGATATTATAGGGAATGAGAAAATACAGTATTGCAGGGAATTTTTTGTCCTCATTTTTTCTGAAAGTATACGCAACAAGCATCAGGAAAACCGCAAGGTAAAGTAAAAGCACTTTAATCAGGCAATAATAATCGTCATACCACTGTGTGCGCAATAATACTTTTTTTATTTCTTCATTGTGATAAACCCGTATACGGTATTTTGCCAAAGGTATAAGGACTGTTATTATTATAAAAGGTATATAACGGTATTTCTTCAGTTTGTCCTTCTTTCCGGTCAATTCACTCATACAAACTTTTAACTCCCTTAATTTCAAAAAACAAACATGCTGATAACAGTTCAAAAACCAGCGGGGTATTGCAGTTTCAGGTACTTTTATTCGCCGCTTAGCCTGTCCTGTCTCCGTTAACCCCTGAACGGCTGTCCCATAAATTTCTCGCCGCAAGAACAAAAATGGAACCAATGGTTTTCAGGACGAATATTTTTGTCTCCTCATCAATTCCCTTGATTGCCTTAAGGGCGGCAGCGGCTTTTTTCTGCCAGTCATCCGTCAGATCGTAAAAAGTGGTCGCGCCTGTGGCTTGTATCACCTGATAAAGGGTATCAACGAACAATTCACGCTTGCTGTCGTCCAAGGAACTTATCCATTTGTTCAATGTCGTATTCATGAACATCGCGCTGCTGTTCACCGTGCCGACATAGCAGAAATCACTGCTTTCAACCAGCCATGAAAAAGGATCGTGCTGCATAATCCAGAATCGGTTGCTCTTTACCACCGAATACTTCTCCTGATTGTGCAAAAGCATTCCGATCAGCGAAGACTGCGGCAAGGTCTTATGTATACGTTCCCTCATGTTCAAATATTCACCGCATTGGTAGAATTCTTCCCTAAATCCCGGGCCGTCATGGTTAAATACGTGGGTAATTCTGTCCTGAATATACCGGGGACACTTTATGGCTGAATATACCGCTATGTTTCCACCTTTTGAATGTCCCCCTATTTTTAGATCGCCGGGAATCATCCCCGCCACGGCGTTAAGATACTTTACGCCTTCTTCCTGTGACGGAACCGGGCTTATAAATCCCATGTTAAAATCTTCCTTCCATCCTACGAAGGTAGCGTCGGTTCCGCGGTAAGCTATATACACCGTTCCGTCGTCCAGCAAAAACGTAATGGCTGAAAACTGCTGTTCGGCCTGAAAATCTATTTTATTTACATAAAAAGTCAATTGGGTATCACGAAACCTTGGACTGCTTGCAACGGCTTTGAAAAGCCTTCGGTTGCTGTCTCCGTCCCGCACATTGCGGAATAAGGAATCAATGTTTTCTCTCTGCGCTATTTCCGCGATTCTTACCGGTTTTTCGTTTACAGGCATTCCTGGCACAAAACCGTCAAAATTGAGGTATGAAAGCTGTGCCAGAATAAGGCTGTCAACCGCGTTAAACCGCCTGTTTTGAAATTTGTCAGCCTGCTCTGCAGCATAGTCAATGATATTCCTCATATTGATTCTCCCAAATCATACTTTCTGAAAATTTTTTCAAATGAACAGACGCCAATTGCATTCAGTAAGCCCGTCCTTATTTCAATAAAAATTCCACTGTTCAAAACTGAGTATTTTTCTTTTACGTATTCAGCACATAACAAATTTCCCTATATATAGTTTTGTTTATTTAATTATATCTATAAATTTTATTATTATCACCTGCTTTATTTCCATAAGATTGATCTTCATCCTGTCCGTATCCGCGCAGGGAAACACATTTCCTTAAAAACAAACCGCTCCGACAGAATTTCTCTCTTCCGTCGGAGCGGCCAATGATAACCATACCGCAATCTGTTTAAAATCTTATAATGCCATCAAATCCATTTTATAAACGCTGTTTTGTCTTTGCTGTTAAACCCGCATTTTTCATAAAACCTCAACGTATTTTCATCTTTGGCCCCTGTTAGTAACATGACTTTATAACAGCCGCTGTCTCTGGCGATATCCACTGCTTTATCCATTAAAGCCGTCGCATATCCTCTTCGCCTGTAATCCTTATGCGTTACTACGTTTTCAATCAGCGCATAAGGTCTCATACCCCGTGTAAGGTTTTTTATAACCACCAGCGTTACACTGGATACAATTCTGCCTTCAACCTCGGCGACCAAAATATGATAGTTTTCATCGGCAAGAATTTCATTCCATAGCGAAATAAGCTCCGGCGTTTCAGGCAGTTTTCCGGTTTCGTGCAGATGCAGGTAGAGCTCCTGCAACCCGTCAAGATCGCCTTTCCTCGCTTCCCGAATTTGCACCGTCACCACTCCACTTATTTCTTTTCAAAATCCAGGTAAAGCAAACTTGGCTGTATGCCTTTGTTGTTCTGATATTTCCCGTTGTAATACTTTACATAATCTCCCTCAATGGAGTGGTAATATATCTGGCATATTTCCACTCCGGGATAAATTCTTATTGGCTGGACACAGTGTATTTCAAGAGTCCAGTAGCCGCTGAAACCAACATCGCCGAACCCTGCCGTTACATGAATGAAAAGCCCGAGTCTGCCTATCGAGGAACGTCCTTCAAGCATCGGAACATATCCTTCAGTTTTCGTGTATTCCAGTGTCCTTCCCAAATAAAGCCTTCCGGGTTCCAGTACAAGTCCATCTTCAGGGATAATGATTTTTCTGGTTCTATTCGGCTTTTTCATGTCAAGTATTTCTTCTTCATAAACAAGAAGCTCGTTGTGCAGCCTGAGGTTATAACTGTTGGGATTTAAACATTTTTCATCAAAAGGATCTATTATAATTTCCTTACCTAAGTGTTTTTTAATTTCAAGGCCCGAAAGTATCAACAAAACCCCTCCAAATAACGGCAAATGCGTAAACTGAACATTTGCGTGCAAAATAAATATATAATATATTACTATATTACAGATATCTTAGCCAGATCTTTAAGACTGAAATTTTTACCTTAAAAATCCGGCATAAAAAGCCGCAGTACCTTTTATCGCGTTTTTCAGGCCTTCCTGCTTTTCATGACTTTATATGTTCTGGAGAGGTTCTCCGTATATATGGCACTCATTGCGGTGTTGCTGCCTGAAACATCGCGTAAACCTAAGAATTGGCTGGCATTGGATTACCTCTCTTCGAAAAGTATTTTTTAACAATTATAGTGGGTATGCAAAAACCTTGCAATTATCCTGGTTAAATTATAGCCCATTTTCTTAAAAAGCCGTTTTTAATTTATCCCTTATCTTTCTGAATATATTATAAATCAATAACAACAACGGCGTTTTCGGCTTTTGACCTTTTTACGTCGATTATTCTCTGATTTTCCGAACCGCGAAAATTTAAAAGCAAATTTCTTTTTTCCAGTTCAAATCTTCCGTCCACAAGTATATCGGTTTCATCGAGCAATTCACCCCATCCCCTGTACCGGGATGCATTCGCAAGAATATACTCGTAGGTGTAACCCGTATAGGTCATTATATTAAGGTTAAGCTTTTTGGCCTCCCGGGCAAGGGCGGCAAACGCTTCAGCCTGTTCAAAGGGCTCTCCTCCGCTGAACGTAATCCCGTCCAGCAGAGGATTTTTTTTCGCAAGTTCTATCACCGAATTAATGGTTACCAACGTACCACCGTCAAAAGAGTGGGTTTCGGGGTTATGACAGCCGGGGCATTTATGTTTACACCCTTGGGCAAACACCACCATCCGTATTCCCGGCCCGTCAACTATTGACTCCCTTATAATTCCTGCAATTCTCAGACATGTATTCATCTGAACCACCTGACTCAGACTTTGAAGGACATATGTTTTACCCTGTCCCGTTCCTCTGCCCTTTTCGCGTCGTTAAACCTGTCCAGGGTACCTACAAGGTAACCTGTAATTCGGCGAATCCTTTCAAACTTAATGTCTCTTTCTTCCCTTCCGCAGTTGGGGCATGTATTCCCGATAATTCCGGTATATCCGCACACAGGATCCCTGTCCACCGGATGATTTATCGAGCCGTAGCCTATTCCTGCTTCCTTCATTGCCCTGATGATTTTCTCAAAGGCCTCAAGGTTCTGCGTGGGATCGCCGTCAACCTCCACGTACGTGATATGCCCGGCATTGGTAAGCTCGTGATAAGGCGCTTCAATCCGTATTTTATCAAAGGCGTTTATTTCATAATACACCGGAACATGAAAGCTGTTTGTATAATATTCCCTGTCGGTTACACCTTCTATTACGCCGAAAATCTGCCTGTCCAGTTTTACAAACCTTCCCGCCAGACCCTCTGCCGGAGTTGCAATAAGAGTAAAATTCATATTGTATTTTTTGCTCGCCTCGTCCATTCGTTTCCGCATATGCCCCACGATTTTCAGGCCAAGCCGCTGGGCTTCGTCGGATTCGCCGTGATGTTTGCCCGTTAAGGCTTTCAGGCATTCCGCCAGGCCTATAAAACCTGTCGTAAGGGTTCCATGTTTCAGAACCTCCCTTATTTCATCCTCCCAGCCAAGCTTTTCAGAATCAATCCATACACCCTGGCCCATCAGAAACGGGAAATTTTTAACCTTCTTACGCGCCTGTATTTCAAATCTTTCCAGAAGCTGGTCTATTACCAGGTCTATTTTGCTATCCAGTTCGCTGAAAAACAGCTCAATGTCCTTATTGCTTTTTAATGCTATTCTCGGCAGGTTTATTGTTGTAAAGCTCAAATTCCCTCTTCCGTAAACTATTTCCCTGGAAGGATCATACACATTTCCTATCACCCTTGTCCTGCAGCCCATGTACGCTATCTCGGTTTCAGGATGGCCGGGCTTGTAATATTTCAGATTAAACGGCGCGTCGATGAACGAAAAATTCGGGAACAGCCTTTTCGCACTTACCCTGCAGGCAAGCTTGAACATGTCATAGTTCGGATCGCCGGGGTTATAGTTTACGCCTTCCTTAACCTTGAAAATCTGCACCGGGAAAATGGGCGTTTCTCCGTTGCCGAGCCCCGCTTCGGTGGCAAGAAGAAGATTTCTGATGACCATCCTTCCCTCAGGTGAAATATCGGTGCCGTAATTTATCGAACTGAACGGTACCTGCGCTCCCGCACGGCTGTGCATTGTATTCAGGTTGTGAATAAAGGCCTCCATTGCCTGGTATGTACTCCTGTCGGTTTCGGCATATGCTTTTTGGTTCGCAAATTCCTGCGCCTTTGTGATTATACCTAAGTCCTTTATATATCCCGCCAGATGTTCCTTTTCAAGCGTTAAATATTCTTCATCCGCGTTTAACTTAGGGCGTAAATTGTATTCCTTTTCAATTTTCCCTGAAATTTCGCTTACAAGTGTCGCAGCATCATCAACTCCTGCCAGCAGTTCCAGGGCTTTAGCCAGGTTCTGTCTGTACAGCCTTGCGTATGTTTTGGCAACCCCCGGAGCCATACCGTAATCAAAGTTGGGTATGCTCTGCCCTCCATGCTGGTCATTCTGGTTTGACTGAATGGCTATGCACGCGAGGGCCGAATAGCTGTGAATGTCGTTTGGTTCTCTGAGATGCCCGTGCCCTGTGCTGAATCCGTTTTTGAAAAGCTTGATAATATCAATCTGGCAGCAGGTTGTTGTAAGCGTAAGAAAATCCAGATCGTGTATGTGAATGTCGCCTTCCTTATGGGCCTTTGCATGCTCGGGTTTTAATATGAACATTTCGCAGAACTGTTTCGCGCCTTCGGAACCGTACTTCAGCATGGTTCCCATCGCCGTGTCACCGTCGATGTTCGCATTTTCCCTCTTCAGGTCATTGTCCTTTGATTCTTTAAAAGTTAACTCTTCGTATATTTTCATCAGTCTTGTATTCATTTCTCTGACACGTGTACGTTCTGCGCGGTATAATATGTACTCCTTGGCGGTTTTCGCAAGTCCATCTTCAATAAGAACCCTTTCAACAACGTCCTGGATTTCTTCCACACCGGGAATCTTTTTGTCAGGATCTTTATTGAGCCGTTCGGTCACCTTTTCTGCCAGCTCCACAGCCTTTTCATAGTTTTCCTCTCCTGCGGCCCGGGTTGCTTTGTATATCGCATTTATTATTTTTTCAATGTTGAAAGGTACTTCTCTTCCGTCCCTTTTCCTGATTTTCGTAATCATTTGTTTTCCACCTCTTCCATGCCTGTTTTTTTCAAATATTGAAGAAAATGACTGCGAATTTTGTGATAAATAAAACCTCTCGACAAACGCGTCAAGAGGTAATCGGAGAATACTCACACGCGCACTCACCCGAGTACTTTTAAACACCCGACACCCCTCTATCGCTCGTAGAGTATACGGTGCGGCATTACAGGCAGGTCTTCTGACTCTGGTTCATCAACACCCCATTCCTTCCCGGGATTCCCCAGTGGCACGTTATGGGATGCCTCCCCATCACAGCGGCGGGACCGTGCAGGATTTTCACCTGCTTCCCTTTTAAACTGCCGCAAGGCAGTACCTGTAATAACAATATGTAGTTATTTTAAATAATAACATATACAACATATTGCGTCAATAGTAATATTTATTTACTGTAAATCAAGGCTTTTTGGGTACCTGGCTTTATAAATTGGGAATTACGTGTCTACTGCGGTGGCCGATGCCACAGACTGGAGGAATGCTTCAACGGTTTATAATGTAACTAATACATTTTTTACCATGCGGCTTGACAACAGGGGGGAAATTATGTATTATATATTATTAGCACTCATTAATGATGAGTGCTAATAAAGAATATTGTTACTTTTTTTGGGAAATATATATAATATAAAAAACACACAGAAAGGAAGGGTGACCATAGAAAAGAAAAATTAAATCATAAAGAAAGGAGTTTTACATATGAAGGCATTGTTTTTAGCAGGCGGATTTGGTACGAGACTGAGACCTATAACCAACGACCTGCCAAAACCAATGGTGCCGATTATGGGCAAGCCTCTGCTTGAAAGAAATATTGAAAACTTAAAAAAATTCGGTATCAGTGAAATAGTATTGAGCACATGCTATAAACCAAACAAAATAAAAAAATATTTTGGTGACGGAAGCCGGTTTGGCGTTAAAATAAGCTATATATGCGAGGATGAACCTTTAGGTACCGCCGGTGCAATTAAAAACGCAGAGAAATTTTTCGATGATACATTTCTGGTATTCAATGCCGACATTTTAAGCGATTTTGACATATCCGACATGATTAGCTTCCATAAACAGAAAGGTGCACTGGCAACAATTGCTGTTACCCATGTTGACAACCCGTCGGCGTACGGGGTTATAGAACATGACGAAAATGGCTTTATTACCGCTTTCAAGGAAAAACCAAAACCTGATGAAACCAGTTCTAACCTGATAAATGCAGGAGTGTATATTTTTGAACCGGAATTATTGAAGGAAATTCCTGCAGGGCGGGCGGTTTCCATTGAACGGGAAACTTATCCGCTGCTGCTCAGCAAAGGTTACAAAATGGCAATTTACGACCGCTGTTCTTACTGGCTGGATTTGGGCACGCCTCAAAAATACCTTAAAGCTCACAAAGATATACTGAAAGGACTAATAAAAATAAAAGAGCATGATTTTAATAAAAATGCGCAATATATAAGTAAAACTGCTAAAATAAGCCGTTTTGCAAAAATAAAGGAACCGGTGTATATCGGAGACAATGTGGAAATTTCATCATTTGCAAATATAGGCCCGAATACCGTTATATTCGGCAACTCAACCATCGGCACCGACGCAAAGGTTGTGGAAAGCATCGTCTGGGATAACGCCCATGTTGAAGGAGGAGCTTCGGTTGTAAATTCGGTGGTTATGTCCAACTGCGTAGTCGACAGAAACAGCGACCAGTACAATTCCATTCTTGCAGACAATCTCAGCTATACAATGGCGGTATGAAAAGGGGAATGATTTATTCCCCTGTTACATACAAAGAAGGAGGTTGAAAAATGGTTTCGAACAGAATAAGGAATATAGCGTTTTTAAGTACATATCCTCCGCGGGAATGTGGGCTTGCAACCTTCACTCAGGATCTGGTGAGAGAACTTGACAAAATAAGCCTTTTAAACAAACCTGCCGTTATTGCGGTAAGCAATGACAGATATAATTACAGCAAACGTGTTATAATGGAGATATCCCAGTTCGACAGGGAAAGCTATACAAATGCGGCCAGGGCCGTTAATGATTCCGACATAGAACTTCTTGTTATAGAGCATGAATACGGTATATTCGGCGGTGAAGCAGGCGAATATATTATCGACTTTATTAACAGCCTGAAAATTCCGTTTATCACAACACTCCATACCGTGTTGCCCAGCCCTTCGGAAAAACAGAAAGAAGTACTTGAAATCATCGGTAAAAAAAGCGCGAAAATCGTTACAATGGCAAAAAATACAGTCCCCATTCTTGAAAGCGTGTATGACATACCTTCTTCAAAAATAGAAGTTATACCGCACGGTGTCCCGTACAGAATCGTTGAATCGAGGGAAAAATTAAAGGAAAAACACGGGTTTTCGGGCCGGACGGTTATAAGCACTTTCGGGCTGATAAGCCCGGGTAAGGGGCTGGAATACGGAATTGAAGCCATTGCAAAAGTGGCGGAAAAGCATAAGGATGTTATTTACCTTATCCTCGGGCAGACTCATCCGGTTGTAAAAAAAGAACACGGCGAAAGCTACAGAGAGAAATTAATAGAACTGGTTGAGCGTCTGGGCATAAAAGAACATGTAATGTTTGTCGACAAATACCTTACAAAGGATGAAATTATAACTTACCTGCAAATGTCGGACATATACATGACACCGTACCTTGGCAAGGATCAGGCGGTAAGCGGAACCCTCGCCTATGCGGTAGGATACGGAAGGGTGATTGTATCCACTCCGTACAGTTACGCAAAGGAGATGCTCGCGGACGGAAAGGGCCTGTTGGCAGAATTCAGAGACGCCGGCTCGCTTGCCGAGAAAATTATGTATGTGCTGGACAATCCTAAGGCCAAGAAAGAAATGGAAAAGCGTACCCTGAGTGTTGGCATGACAATGATGTGGGGGAATATTGCAAATCAGTATACAAAGCTTTTCATTGATACTCTGGAAAAATCCAAATTCCAGAGCAGTATGGTGGTCTGATGGGAAAGGTTGCTTTCAATACCGTATTGAAAGATGACCACATCTTCCGGTTAACCGATGATACCGGCATGCTGCAACACTCAAGGTTCGCAGTTCCCGATCCCACTTTCGGTTATACAACCGATGACAATGCCAGGGCTTTGATAATGGCATTGATGTTGTATGAAAAATACAGAAGCAGGAAATATCTTGGCCTTGTTTACAAATATACGTCCTTTTTGCTGAACGCCCAGAATGAGAACGGCAAATTCAGAAATTTCATGAGCTATGAAAGAAAATGGCTTGAAGAGGAAGGCTCCGAAGACTGTTTTGGAAGATGCATCTGGGCAATCTGTTACGCCCTTTCAAACGAGCACACTCCAAAGGGGGTAAAATACGGCCTTTTACACCTTCTGAACAAAGCAATGTCAAATATACCGTCTCTTAAATCGCCACGCTCCAAGGCATATACGATAATAGGCCTTGCCCGTCTCGAAGACAAACAGGCGAAAAACATTGTCTATGGTTTGGCCCGGTCCCTCTGTGAGCAGTATGAAGCCCACAGAGACGGTGAATGGAAATGGTTTGAGAATATTGTGGCATATTGCAACAGTATTATGCCATGGTCACTGATGCTGGCCTACAAAGTTACAGGAGAAAGAAAATTTTTTGACGTGGCAAGGGAAAGTCTTGAATTTCTCGAAGGCGTTACTTTCAGGTATGGCTACTTTAAGCCTGTGGGGTGCAACGGCTGGTATTTAAAGGGCGGGGTGCCCGCGGAATATGACGAGCAGACCGTCGAAGCCTGTGAAACGGCTTTAACCTATCTTGACGCATATGAAATAACCGGAAACAGGGATTACCTGCAAAAAGCAAAAATGTGCCACGCCTGGTATGAAGGTGTGAACTCGAAAGGCCTTCCGCTAATTGACAAAGAAAGCGGAGCATGTTTTGACGGGCTCACAGAACAGGGCGTTAACCTGAATATGGGAGCAGAAAGCCTGGTGTCGTATGTCATTTCGTCATTACGGATATCCGATGTTTACGCATCGGCAGCGGACTATGGCAAATTAAACATGGCAACATAAAACTTTTAAATATAAATCAGACTGAAAGGGGATGTTTTTATGGGCAGCTTGATAGTTGCCGAAGAACGAAAATTAAGCGGAAGGAAGGTCAGAAAAATGGGATATGTCCCGGGCGTGATTTACGGACCCGGAGTAAAAAACAGCATGAATGTTCAGTTCAGCCAGAAGGATATGAACAGGTTTCTCAACGAACATACAACAGGCTCAAAAGCAACTGTTATGGTCAACGGCAATAAACACTTGTGCGTGATAAAGGAGATACAGTACGGATTAATAAACAGGGAACCGATACATATTGATTTCTATGCCTCTTCTGAAAACAGCGTTGTCAAAGTAACAGTTCCTTTTAAGTTTGTTGGAAGGGAAAAGCTTGGTTCGAACAGGCTTGTGCTGAACATTCTCGAGGATGAAATTGAAATCCAGGGCGTATTAAAGGATTTGCCCGAATTTATTGATATTGACGTATCAGAAATGACTGACGGCAGTGAAATAACAATGGGTGATATAAAACTGCCTGCCGGTGTCAAGCTTCTGTCAAAAGAAGACGAAATTGTGGCGAAGGTGGTCAAGGCAGAGGCCGGGCCTGAAGCTGAAGCCGAGTCAGAGGCTGCTGCCGCAGGTACGCAGGAAACGGCGGAAGCAAAAGAAACTGCGTGAATTAATCCCGAAAAAACGGGGGATGCCTGAATACCGACGGCATCCCCCGTTTTAATTTCTTACTTCTCAGAAAATCAGCGGAACATTTTAATCAGTTATTTTTTTTAAGAAATTCATAAACTTCTTTTGCGTGCTCAATATTCCATTTTAATACTTCGTCATAGCCAAGGCCTTTTGCCTTTGCGGTCATTTCGCTGAGCAACTGTTCAAATTCCGCTTCGTCCTTTGCATACATCATACGCCATGAATACTGCTTGATAACCGTAGCCACCTGCCCCTGTTTCTGCATTAAGTCATCGGGCATCACATCAGGAGCTTTCCCCATATATACCGGCTTTTTTATCGAAACCATATTATTTTTCATCAAATAATCCTTGGTTGTCAGAGCCCCCATTGCCTCACGCCATTTATCCAGCAGCGGATTTGAATTCTCTTCAAGGTATGATGACCAGAGTCTGAAATCATAAGGTTCATTGGTTTCAGGATTTATCGCATTGCGATGCACCGTCTCAAAATTCATCTGGTTCTGCCCGTCCTGGAAGGTTCCTCCGCCGAATTCCTCCGGCACATCAACCGGATTGTTCGGAAGTGCCTGCTTTCCAAACTCGGTAAGTACCGGTTTTCCGTTCTTCATCTCCCACGTAAGCCCTTCGGGGCCGTTGTATATCGTCATAACCCCCTCGGGCGTGTACATCCAGTTAATCAACTCCATAAGGCGTTCGGGATGTTCGGCCTTCGCGCCTATGCTTATTACCCTGTTTCCGCCGCGTTCGTCAAAGCCATAGGATATTATTTTCTGACCCTTAATTGGTACATACCTGAAACCTTTGCCCTGACTCAAACGCTCAGGAGTATTGTACACATTGCACGCCCACGGGAATAATGAGAATAATATCGCGCCGTCCTGATACTTTCTTATAACGTCATCATATTTCTGGGAAATGGAATCGGGATCGAGAAGCCCCATCTGATTTGCCTTAAAGAACAGCCTGAGTACTCTTATATACCAACCGTCAGGATCAAGGGCTCCCTGGCAGTCTCCGTCGTCAGGAGAATACAGCAGGAATCCCGCATTGTTAAAGCCGTCTCCTTCGTCATATCCGAACAGCGCTGCAAAAGACTTAACATACATAACCATGTTTCCGTCCCAATCAGACCATATGCTGAAACCGTATGTTGGCATCCCTGATTCGGAAGTGGGTTCTATTTCCTGCATCCTTTTCAGCACATGGAGCAGATCCTCTGGGGATTCAATTTCGGGCATTCCAATTTTTTCATACAAATCCCAGCGCAGTTCCGACTGGTAAACCATATCCTCGCCTTCGGACGGACCTTCGGGCATGTTTGCCACTGAATGCCCCAAACCGTATACGCTTTTGCCGTTGCCGAAACTAATTTTATTCTTTTCTATAGCCTTGGAATAGTTTTCAACAATATATTTGCCGTATGTATCCAGTATTCCGTCCGTCGTCCAGTCAAACAGAGCATTGGCTTTCAAGGCGTCCAGCCATTTGTTGTCCGAATCGCTTCCGAATATGACTATATCTCCCAGGTCGCCGGATGCCATCATTGTGGCAAACTTTGTGTCCCCGCCTTCAACGTTTGAGGCAATCATGTTCATTTCAATATTGAACTTATCCTTTACAATCTTTGCAAACCAGCCGGTCTGTTCGCCTGCCTTGTTACCGAGCATTGTAAATACGTCTATTCTGTACAGTTCCTTTTCAGAAGCCCCGGCAGTCTGACTGCCAGCCTGTGTCGTAGCCGGTACGCCTGTATCTTTCTGTTTGTCCGTCTGTGTAACGTTGCAGGCCGTCATGCTCAGAAGCATTGCAAATGACATCAACGCTGCAAAAATGCGTTTTAACCTCATTTTTTTACCTCCCTTTCACCTATTTGCCTTTTTTATAAAACGGTGAGTCAAATCCTCCCACCATTGCTGACACGTTACCGTACCATCAGCCCTTTACCGCCCCAATCATAATTCCCTTTACAAAGTACCGCTGGAAATACGGATATACGAGAAGTATCGGCGTTACAACAATCATTGAAACCGTCATCCTCACCGAGGTAGGTGTTTGCATATTCTGAAGGTTCATATTTACTGGTCCCTGGGAGCTTTTTATAATTGACGCAAGCGCAGTGGCCTCATTTAAATACCTGTAAAGCACAAACTGCAGGGTATAGTATTTTGAATCGGTCATCAGGAACAAAGTATCGGTGAACGAATTCCACTGGTTCACTGCGGAAAATACCGCTACCGTAGCCAGTATCGGAGTAATCAGCGGGAATACAATTCTGAAAAATATGGTGAAGTATCCCGCTCCGTCAAGCTGTGCCGATTCCTGCAGGGATTGGGGTATGGATTCTACGTAGGTCTTTATTAATATGATATAAAATGGTTGCACAATATACGGCAATATATAGGCAAGAAAATTATTCGTCAACCCCAAATTCATCATGGTGATAAACCATGGAAGAATTCCGGCGTTGAAATACATTGTGATAACTACAAACCTGTACCAAAACTTTCTTCCCCACATTTCCTTCTTCGTAAAAAGGTATCCAAGAAAGGCAGAAGCAAAAACAGTCGCCGCCGTGCCTATAACCGTCCTTGCAAGTGAGACCAGCGCAGCACGTGGAAGTCCTTTCAGCTTCAATACCTGGATGTAGTTACTGAGATGAATGCCTTTGGGGTAAAAAGTGATAAGGCCCAGGCCGGTAAGCTCGTTACTGCTTATGGTGTTTATAAACAGGTAATAGAACGGGAAGACGCAAATCAGCGTATAAAGGATAAAAACGGTATAGTTGATTGCGTTAAAAACCACTTCACCGGTGCCGTGTTGTTTTCTTTCCATATTTTCCCTCCATGCATACGAAATTTAAATTATGGTTTCACCACGGACTAATTTGGACAAGCCGTTGGCAAACATCAGCAGAAATACGCTGACCAGCGATTTCAGCGCACTCACCGCAGTTGCAAATGAGAAGCTTGTACCTATCATTCCTATGTTGTAAACATACAAATCCAGAACCTCTATGTAATCCTTGTTGATCGCGTTCTGGAACACATAGTATTGTTCCATCCCGTTGTTGATGAAATTGGCGATCTGCAAAAGAAGCAGAACAAAATAGGTTGGCATAATCCCCGGAACGGTAATATGCCATATCATGCTGAATCTTCCCGCTCCGTCAACTCTTGCCGCTTCATACAGCTCAGGATCAATACTTGTAATTGCGGCAAGATACATTATTGCGTTCCACCCCAGACTTTTCCATGTGCTCCATAAAATCATCGTCAGCCATACATGTTTGTTTGAAGCAAGGAAGTTAATTCCACGGTCTATAACGCCGAGCTGGATTAATATACGGTTTACAAAGCCCGTATTGGTTGAAAACAAAGCAAAGGCAAAAGAATAAACCAGTACCCAGCTGATGAAATTGGGCAATGTTGTAAGCACCTGGACGCTTTTTCTTAGCCAGTCAACCCTTATTTCCGAAAGGAAAACTGCGAAAATTACGGGAAGGACCGAAGTTAATAATCCCAGAGTGCTCATTGCAAAGGTGTTTCTCAGGACTCTCAACACCTCTGCGGTTTGTGTGGGATTGGACACAATTGACTTAAACCAGTAGAACCCGACGAATTCGTTCTGCCGCAACGGTATTCCAGGCCTGTAATTATAAAAGGCGTAAACCCATCCGTGCAGCGGAAGGTAAGAAAACAGGAATGTAAGAACCAAAAACGGCAGCGCCATAAGAAAAAGGCGGTATTTGTCCTTAATTACAATCCTTTTTCTGCGGTCATAATACATTGGTATTTCCCCCGGAATTAATAATTGAACAATTAAAACAGAAAAGATGCCAAAGTTTCATTTAAACTTTATTGCCTACCATTATTTTATTATCTGCGCCGGGAAATTTATATAACAATAATCAACGATTGTTATAAAAATCAACAAACTTTATATTGAATTCAAATTTTTCTGATATTCCCCGGGAGCTATGCCGAAAGTGCTTTTAAACACCGAACAGAAATACGAAGTGTTCTGAAAACCCACTAACGCCGCAACTGTCGCCACCTTGTTTTTGGGAGACTTCAGCAGTTCTTTTGCCTTCTCCATTCTGTATTCATTCAAATACTCGTTGAAGCGTTTCCCGGTATGGTTTTTAAAAATGCTTCCCAGATAATTCGGCGACAGGAACACTTCATTTGCAATGGTTTTTATCGACAGCGGTTCCATATATCGTTCCTCAATAATCTTTATTACTTTCTTTACGGTCTGCTCATCATGGCTCAGCCTGTTTTTCTGCATGCCGACTACATTTTTCAGGAACAACTCCATTTTGTCCTTTAACCCTTCGGCAGTACACCCGCTCCATGCCTTTTCATAAAGATAGGACGCTGTAAAATCCGGGTGGAGTGTATATATGAAAATATAAATGTCATTTACAATATTTTTGACGAAATTTATTATAAAATTGGTACCGGCACCACGGGCTTCGTTAATATATACAAACAGTTCACCGAGAAGTTCGGAAACCCTCTTTTCGTTTGCCGAGCTCAGTGCAAGTATGAACTGTTTCGAAAAATAATCACCGTGAACAAGGAATTCATTGGCTCTTTCCATGAATTTTTCCTGAAGCTTATATATCTCACTGTACCGAAACACGCGGTAATCATTCCAGAATAACTGATGTTTCACCACCTCCCTTGCCTGGCTGTATGAAACATGAAGATTTAAGGGATTTGCCTTTTCGCCCGCGCCGGTAACAACGCTAACTCCATAATTTTCCTTTATATGGGAATTTATACTTTCAAGCATCGGGTATACAGTTTCATCCCATTCGTAACAGATGACCGTTTCTTTTTCCCTGGGGTCTTCGGTCAAAAACAGATAATTTTTATCCCGGGCCTTTTCGGTAAACCACCTGACCGCCTCATCAAGTGTGCCGGATTGATCGCCGGCACACTTAATAAGCACCACAACGTACGTTGAATCAGGATTAATGCTCATGTCAAATTCCCTGAGTTTTTCCATCAGGCTTTCCTTTGCTATCGGGCCCGACAGCCATTCGTTCAAAAAATTCATTTTTACCCTTTTTATGCTTTCATTCAGCCTGTTTACAACTTCCCGCTCCCAGCCTGCCTTTTCCCTCTCCTTATTACACATGTCAGCCACTTTACGGATAACGGGTATAAGATCATTTTCCTCAAAAGGCTTTAAAACATATGCACTGGCATTGAAACTTATTGCTTCCTGCGCAAACCTGAAATCATCATACCCGCTCAGGATAATTATTTTTATGTCAGGCAGCACCTCCTTTATTTTCTTTGACATTTCAATACCGTCCATACCGGGCATTTTGATATCGGTCAGAATTATATCGGGTTTAAGCCTTAAGGCTTTTTCATATCCCTCCTGACCGTCACGGGCGGTCCCCGCTATCTCAATTCCGAAAACCTTCCAGTCGAGAAAATCAACAAGGCCTTCCCTTTCCCATTTTTCGTCTTCAACAATCAAAAGGCGAAGCAATGGTTTCAACCTCCCGGTTAAGATTTAATGTCTTTGCTCACTTCTATTGCAACGGTGGTACCAATGCCGGGTTTACTGAATATATTGACCGAAAAATCATCACCGTAATATGCCTTAAGCCGCTGCAGCACATTTTTAACCGCATATCCGCTGCCTTTTGAGCGTTCCACCTTGCCCTGCATCACCTTTTTCACAGTCTCGGCATTCATCCCGACACCGTCGTCAATAACTTTAAGACAAATTTTGTCCCCGGTCAGACCTACATATATTATTATCGTACCGTGGTACCTTTTGGGCTCTATGCCGTGGGTCAGAGAATTTTCGGCAAGAGGCTGGAGAATGTTTTTAACAATATTGTATTTATATGCTCTTTCATCGATCCTGTATACCACGTCAAACAAATCGTCGAACCTGATTTTCTGGATTTCAAGATAAGACTTCACCATTTCCAGTTCTTCTTCCACCGTGATTACAGTTCCGCCCTTGCTTAATACAAGGCGGTAAAATTTTGCAAGGGAATTTGCCATCCTTACCACTTCCGGAGCCTTTTCCCTTCTTGCCACCCAGGATATCGTAGCCAGAGTGTTGTATAAGAAATGAGGATTGATTTGCGCCTCCAGGGCTTTCAGCTCCGCTTCCCTTTCCATAAGCTGAATTTTATAAACCGTCTCCACCAGCTCATATATTCGCTGTGTCATGCGGTTAAAGTTCAAAGCCAGAACTCCGAACTCATCCATTGATTTTACAGGTACAGATACGTTAAGATTGCCGTCCCTTACTTTGTTCATTGCGCTGACAAGCCTTTTTACTCTCCTCAGCAGCATGTTTGTTGTAAAATATATGATTACCCCCAGCACAACCGATGACGCGGTAAGAACCACGATTATATCCTTCAGGGATTTCCTGATTTCCCCGTTGAAATTTTTAACGGGGAAAATGCCGACAATGGTACAGTCTATCTGCTCCACCGGGATGGTTATGACAATCGCTTCGGTACCGTTCACTTTTTCCACCGTTCTTTTCCGGGAGCCGGCCTGAAAATTTTTTAATCCGGTTTCTGAAATGTCTGCAAGGTAATATTCGGGAATATTGCCCGACACTATTTTGTTTTCAGCGTCCACTATGAAAACATTCCCCATCTCGTTAATCACCGGATCCCTGAGCATACTGAACAGGACTTCCTCCCTGACCTCTATTTCCAGCATGCCCAGATATTTCTGCCGCTGTGAAAAAAGCTCCCTGTTATATGAAAACACCTGTGTATTGTCTGCAATATTTCTGAAAACATGGGTTTTAGCCGAATGTGAGCTTACCCATCCTTTTTTCTGCGGCTTATCCCTTGCCATCTCCAGAAAGCGTTCGCTTGACTTCGTAACGGTGATGCTGTAATAGCTGTTCAGCATTTCGCTTATGATGATATTTTCAAGATATATGCGAATTGAATGGATGCTGTTGTTCTGGATTAGAATGTTTTCAATCAGAGGGGAGTAACTGAACTGGTATTCTTCAATCTTCTTATTCAAATCGGGGTATTCATATTCGAGGAAATTCATAAAATCGGAATTTAGCGCCAAAATGCCCGAAATGTTTTCTATTACCTTTTCATTCTGAAGAATACTTGCTTTGGTCTGGAGCAGGTTTTGTTCCATGACCAGTGAGGCCTGGGCAATTGTTGACTCAGAAACCTGATAATACAGGTAAAATCCCGCAAGTATCACAGGAATGATAAGGATTGAGAAATACGCCAGGACAAACTTCCAGCTTACGCTAATATCCGAAAAATACCGTATCAGCCTTTTCACGGCCCATTCTCCTTAAGCCGCTTATTAAAAACCGTCTTTAGGACAAGCAGGTTTTCCGATAATATTTTCTTATAATGCATTTTACATGTCAACTTCCCTGTTGCCTTCACAAAAAGGAACGATCAGGTCTGTATACGGCCCGAAAACAAAACTCCGGCCTTAAAAAAAATGCCGGGATTTGTATCCGGCATTTCAGATAAAATAAAAAACCGCAAAAAATTATTTGATCTTTAGAGAGTAAATTTCTCTATTACGCCGTTTTTCATTACGAGCTTTATATGTTCCTTATCGGCAAGGCAGCTTATGTTTTCAAGAGGGTTGCCGTCGGTTATTACTATATCTGCAAGTTTGCCTGACTCAAGACTTCCCAGTTTGTCCTCGCTTTTCATCAGATACGCCCCGTTAATGGTTCCTGCTTTAATGGCCTCCATCGGGGTCATTCCCGCCTGAACCATCGCTACAAACTCCATGCCGTTTTTTGCGTATGGAGTGTTTGCGGAATTGCTGAAATCTGTTCCGAGGGCAATGCGTATGCCCGCCTTTCTTGCCATTTCAATGGTTTTTATGTTTGCTTCCGCGCAAAGTTTCGCCTTCTCTCTGACTACAGGATGCAAACCCGGAAAACCGGCGACGTTTAAGGATATATACAGCGTTGTAACGAGGGCGACACCGTTTTCCGCCATCAGATCAATGGTTTCCTGCTCCAGCATTACCCCATGCTCAATGGATTTGACTCCTGCCTTTACTGCCTGAAATGCCCCGGCGTTCCCGGTGCAGTGGGCTGCCACATACGTTCCGTGCCTTTTCGTCTCATCCACAATTGCTTTTAATTCCTCGAAGGAGAACTGAACATCATTGACATTATCAGCAATTGACGAAACGCCTCCTGTTGCGCTTACCTTTATAAACTTTGCTCCCTGTCTGAAATTCTCGCGTACCGCCAGTATACATTCATCAACGCCGTCGCACAACCTTCCGGTCAGATTTGTCGCATTTACTTCTTCCTTTGTCAAATCCCCGGCAATGTCACAATGCCCGCTTGTTATGCTTAAAATTCTCCCGCCTGGCATAATTCTGGGTCCTCTAAGATAACCGGCATCAACCGCGCGCTGCAGCGCAAACCCGAAAGCACTCATGTCCCTGAGGCCTGTGAATCCCGCGTCAAGCAGGATTCCGATCTCATACGCCGCCCCCAGAAGCTTTTCGTACCTTGTACTCTTTTCACCAGCGGTAGCCTCGCCGCAAAGATGGACATGACAGTCAATAAACCCCGGCAGAATAGTTCCTTTTCCGGCGTCTATAATTTCAGCGTTCCCGGGTATTTCCTTTTCATTATAAATACCTGCGTATTTAATCTTGTCACCTTCAACAACGACAAGCCCGTTTTCTATCGCCGCGTCGGATACAGCGTCTATTACCCTTCCTTTTAAAGCATAACAGGCCATTTGCTTACCTCCTGCAAAAATTATTCTTCCACTTCAACAATCCCTTCTATTTCAACAGGGACATTCAAAGGCAGCTGGTTTACGCCTATTGCGGTCCTCGCGGCACATCCTTCCTGCCCGAATATGTTCACCAGTAACTGGGACGCAGCATTGGCAACTATATGCTGTTTGTCAAAACCCGGTTCACTGCTGACCATAACGGTAAGTTTCACTATCTGCCTGATTTTATCCAAGTCGCCTACTGCATTTCTAATCGCAGCCAGCATATTTAATATACACAGCCGTGCTGCCTCCTGGGCATATTCGATATTCCGTTCCGTCCCCACTTTACCGGTGTATTTAACCTCTCCGTTCAGCCAGGGTATTTGCCCTGAAACATAGAGCACGTTTCCTACTCTTCTCACCGGTGTATATATTCCTCCGGCAGGCGAGGATTCGGGAAGGTTATATCCAAGTTCCCGGATTTTGTTTTCAATTCTCAAATTTCATCCCTCCTGTGCCTTGAAACATGCTACATAGTGTTTATTACCGATATCCGTAAGTTTCGGGGTTTTTTCAGCGCATTTGGGCATGGCATACGGGCAGCGGGATACAAACCTGCATCCGGGCGGAGGATTTATCGGACTTGGAACCTCACCGGACATAAGCATGTGCGGACGGCTTTTTTCATAGTCCGGATCGGGCTCCGGCGCCGCCGCAAGCAGGCCTACGGTGTAAGGATGCATCGGGTTGTTAAAAAGTTCACCGGTTGCGGCCATTTCAACTATCTGCCCCAGATACATAACCGCGGTATCGTCACAAATATGCCTTACCACGTTCAGATCATGGGCGATAAATAAATACGTCAGCCCGAATTTTTCCTGAAGTTCTATAAGCAAATTTATTATCTGCGCCTGTATTGAAACATCCAGCGCCGAAATCGCCTCATCGCAAATAACGAATTTCGGATTCACGGCCAATGCACGGGCAATACCCACCCGCTGGCGCTGACCTCCCGAAAACTCATGAGGAAAACGGCTGGCATGCTCTCTCGACAGTCCGACAGTTTCCAGCAGTTCATAAACGCGCTCGGTATATTCCTGTCTTGTTCTGCACAGTTTGTGTATTTTCAGGCCCTCTCCCACTATCGCACCAACGGTTTTCCTCGGATCCAGGCTTGCGTACGGGTCCTGGAAAATCATCTGGATTTTTCTTGTAAACTGTTTGTATTCCTTTCCCTTTAATTTATGGACATCGACACCTTCAAACAAAACCTGCCCCGCATCTGCTTCATAAAGCCTGATAATGGTTCTCCCGACGGTGGTTTTGCCACAGCCTGATTCTCCCACCAGACCAAAGGTCCTTCCCTCATCCACGTAAAAACTCACGTCATCAACGGCATGCAGCCACTGATTTCGCCCCACGCGGAAATATTTTTTTAATCCCTTTACTTCAAGCAAATGCCCCGACACTTACAAATCCTCCTTTAAGTCCGGCGTATCAAGTTTTCTCTTTCTTCCGGGCAGTTTATATTTCGGCGCCTTAGGATGCATAAGCCAGCATGAAACACTTCGGCCGTTGCCCAGATCGGTGATTTCGGGCTGCATCTCGGTACAGATTTTCATGCAGTACCTGCACCGTGGGGCAAAGGCGCATCCTTCGGGCGGTGCAAACAGATCGGGCGGGGAACCGGGGATTGATGTCAAGGTTTTTCCGTTTCCGTTGCCCGACGGCATGCTTTCCAGTAATCCCGATGTATACGGATGCATCGGATTATAAAAAATATCCCGCGCAAAACCCGTTTCAACCACCTTTCCCGCGTACATTACGGCAATGCGTTCGGCAGTGCGGGCAACAACACCCAGGTCATGGGTTATTATAACCACTGATGTCCCAAGTTCTTTTTTTAACCCGTTAATCAACTCCAGAATTTGTGCCTGTGTTGTAACATCAAGGGCGGTTGTCGGTTCGTCGGCGAACAGAATCTTCGGATTGCACACCAGCGCCATTGCAATCATAACACGCTGGCGCATTCCTCCCGAGAACTCATGGGGATATCTCCTGCAGCTCTTTTCGGGATCGGGAATGCCCACTTTCCTAAGCATTTGAACTGCCCTTTGTTTCGCTTCGGTTCTGGATATTTTCTCGTGTTTGAGAATTCCTTCCTCTATTTGTCTTCCTATGCGCATCGTCGGATTAAGGCTTGTCATGGGATCCTGAAAAATCATCGACATTTCGCGGCCCCTGAGCTTTTGCATCTGCTTTTCGGAGTAGTTGGTTATATTTTCACCGCAATAATAAATATCCCCGCTTTTATACCTGCCCGGGGGTGTGGGAATCAGCTTCATAACGCTCTGACATGTAACGCTCTTGCCACAGCCCGACTCTCCGACAATGGCCAGGGTTTCACCCCTGTTCACATACAGCGAAACACCCCTTACCGCCTGGACCTCTCCTGCATATGTATCAAAGGAAAAATACAAATCCTTTATTTCCAAGATTCTTTCCTTCATAACTGCAAATACTCCTTTCTACATACGCAGCTTCGGATCCAGGGCGTCTCTCAACCCGTCGCCGAAAAGATTGAAAGACAGCATCGTAACTGATATTAAAGCCGCAGGTATCAAAAGCTGGTAAGGATATATGCGGAACACAGAAATCCCTAAATTGGCAAGCTGTCCCCAGCTTGGAATGGGCGGCGATATTCCAAGGCCGATAAAACTTAAAAAGGCTTCCTGGAATATAGCAGAAGGTACGCCCATAGTCATGCTTACCACAACAATTCCAAGGGTGTTAGGTATCAGATGCTGAAAAATAAGCCTTGCCGGCGATGCGCCGAGAGCACGGGATGCCAGGACAAACTCCTGTTCCTTCAGCTGAAGTATCATGCCGCGAACATTCCTTGCGATACCCATCCAGCCCGTTAATGCAAATGCTATAACCATTGCAACCGGCCCTGTGCCTATATATATGGTTATAAGGATAATGTAAATCATATTAGGCACGCACATTACTATATCTATAAACCGCATTATAATCATGTCGACTTTTCCGCCGAAGTACCCGGAAATTCCGCCGATTATGACACCTATAATCCCCGGTATTATTGAACCGAAAATTCCGACCGCCAGTGATACCCTTGCACCCACCCATACACGAACCCACAGGTCACGCCCGTGAGAATCAGTACCAAAGGGGTGCTTCAGCGACGGCGGTGCGTTGGTATTGGAAAGATCCTGCTTGTCATATGTATATTCCGAAAAAATGGGAACAAATATGGCCAGCAATGTTATAATAACAATAACCGCAAGGCCGGTCATCGCAACCCTGTTTCTGAATAACCTGCGGCGTGCGTCGGCCCAAAACGTAATACCCGGCCGCGTAATGATTTCGCTTTGCCTTTGAGTTGTATCTATATGTATAAAGGCATCTTCCGGCAGATTAACCGATATGTTGTTACTCATATTTGCCTCCTTCTATTTGGTAATCCTAATCCGGGGATCTACAATTCCATAGACAAGATCAACAATGAAGTTTGCAAACACAAGAAAAGTTCCGTAAAATACCGTCAAACCCATTGTCATAGTATAATCCAGCCCTGTAATTGAGTTGACAAAATGCTGGCCAAGCCCCGGAATGGCAAATATTTTTTCTATAACAAACGTTCCCATCAGCACGCTCGCAACCATTGGGCCAAGCATTGTTAAAACAGGGATCATCGCATTCCTAATCTGGTGGCTCCAGACAATCTTTCCTTCACTCAGTCCTTTAGCCTTTGCTGTTTTTATATAGTCCTGCATTACCACTTCAAGCATGCTGGCGCGCATAACACGGGTCAGTGTCGCCATAAGCGACAGCGCCAGCGCCGCCGTCGGCAGAATTGTATGCGCTGTTGATTCCCATTGTGAAACCGGCAGGATTTTAAGCCTTATTGCGAAAATATACTGTAGAAAAGATCCCATAATGAAGCTGGGTATCGAAACCCCGATTACGGCTACGACCACGCATGCGTAATCCACGGCCTTTCCGCGTTTCCGCGCCGACGCCACTCCCAACGCAAGCCCCAAGGGCAATGCCACGGCAAGAGCCCTAAGTCCGAGTTCGGCGGAAACGGGGAAAGTGGACGCGATTATGCTGTTTACCGTGCGGTTTGTATATTTCAGCGAATAACCCATATTTCCGCGAAGCAAGTTTTTCATATAGGTAAAGTACTGTTCTATCAACGGCCTGTCCAGGCCGTAATAAGCCATCATTCGTTCCTGCACTTCAACGGATATAAGCTTTTCGGTCTGAAACGGGTTACCGGGCAGCACGCGCAAAAGAAAAAAAGTTATTGTTGCGAGGAGCCATATTGTCAGTATTGAAATGATTAACCGTTTAATTATGTACTTTACCATTTTAAGTCCCTTCTGTTTAATTACATTTTAAGGAAATTCAGATTATAACAGATGAAAAAACTGATTTGCCTTTTCAGTTTTCTTATCTGTTATAATAGACCCCCATTTGATGAAATTCAAATGATTTTTATGGCAAATTGTCGCCCAGAGCCCTGACACAGGCTCCGGGCTTAATTTGCCATTCCCCCCCTGTTAAAAAGCAACATTATTTAAAATTTTAATGAGCCAAAATCCTTGCATATATAAATTCTATTGAACCCGTCTCACGCCCGTAATAGAGTCCGTCTACATAATCTCTAAACAGGTATGCCGTGCCCGGTAGCCACAGCGGCGCAACGGGGCATTCGTCCAAAATCAGCTGGTGAGCCTGCTGCAGCTTGGTAAAACGTTCTTCAAGGCTATCTGCATTTGTTGAAGCATTCATCAGCTCGGTATATTTGTCATTGGACCATTTGGCGTAGTTGTTCGGATTGTCTTTTGTATAATTGTCCAGAAGCGTATCGGGAGACACTCCGGTGCTCATACCGTTAAGGAATATGTCAAACTCGCCGGCCAGAAGGCTTCCAATGGCCTGCGGCACGGGCATGATATTGATGTTTACATTCACTCCCAGCACATCTTTCCACTGTGCCTGAAGGGCCTCGGCATATGCTCTGTGGGTCGGGGAATCCAGACATACGTAATTTATTTCCGGAAGCTCCGAAGGTGAAGAAAGGCCCATTTCTGACAAAGCAGCATTCAGATATTCCTTTGCCTTTTCGGGATCTCCGTTCGGCGGAACATGACTGGAAGCAGGATACTTTTCAATTATTGATTCACCGTTCAAAGATATTTCGGGATCAATCATGCTGTCTGCGACAACGGTTCCCGGCGGTGATATCGCTTTTACGATGGATTCACGATCTATTGCATAGCTTAATGCCAGACGAAGGTTTTTGTTCGACAGCACAGCCCCTTCCTTAGACATGAACACCAGATGCTGCAGCGTGCCTCCTGCGCGGGTTCCGTACTCGCCGCTGTATTTTACCGTCTGAACGGCGGAAATACTGTAGATACCGTCGACTTCACCCAGGTCATACATGCCGACACGGGTGTTTTCATCACCGACAATATACTCAACCACTTTTTCAAGAACTATATTGTCTGCATCCCAGTACAGGGGGTTCTTCTCCATAACGATTTTCGACCCCTGAGACCATTCCGTAAGAACAAAAGGCCCGCATCCGATAAAGGTTTCAGGACTTGAACCGTAATTTTTCCCGTACTTTTCCACATAATCCTTCCGGATGGGATAGAAATTTATCCCCTGTGCCATTTCCTCAAGGAAAAATGGATCGGGTTTGGCAAGGGTAATAACCAGCGTTTTTTCATCTGCGGCCTTAATACCAACCTCAGACGGATCGGTTATCTCACCGTTGGCATATGCCATTGCATTCAACACCGAACTGAAGGATTCAATCTGGGAAGAGCCGGTGTCAGGACTCAGAAGACGCAGATACGCATACTCGAAATCATAAGCCGTTACAGGCTCACCGTCGGACCATTTCGCATCGTGCAAATGGAATGTGTAAACAGTGCCGTCATCCGAAACTTCATACCTCTCGGCAATACCCGGGATTATTTTCCCTTTGCTGTAACGTATAAGCGCTTCATTTACAGCGTACATAACCAGCGCAGACATCTCGTCGTTCATCAGACTTACGTCAAGGGTAATCATATCATTATGTCCGACAAAAGTAAGAATCTGCTCATCCGCCAGCCGTGATTCGGTTGAAGAAGCGTCCTTTTCTCCTTCGATAGCACCGGTTTCGGTTTTTACACCCCCGGAATCTTTTTTATTCCCCGTGGTGGTACAACCGGCAAGGACACCACAAATAACGGCAAGTACCAAAAATAATGCGGACAGCTTTCTTATCATTTTCTCTCCTCCTTACAATACTCCGGATATATTGAGCTTCCCTGCATACCGGCACAAATCCTTAAATAACGGCATAGTCAGGAAGCGCTTTACAACCCCGATATTACTTAATAATACCGCGCCTTTTTCCTGCTTCCAGAAGCCTTTCCAGGGCAGTTTCAAGTTCACTGCGCGGTATGCCGACCTGAAAACGGCAAAACCCCTCGCCCCCCGGGCCGTATTGACTGCCGCGATCCATTAAAATTCCGGCGTCATTGGTTAAGAAATCGTGAAGCTGCTCCTCGGTAAGGCCAAGTTTGTTAAAGTCAGCCCACAAAAGAGTCCCGGCCCTGTGCCTGCATATTGTCACGTCGGGCAAATATCTGCTGAAAAAATCCTTAACTTTTTCTATGTTTTCAGTGACAAAATTTATCAAGGCGTCGATCCATTCCTTGCCCTCCCTGGAATAAGCGGCGACAACGGCGGTATACATGAACGGATCCAGGCTTCCGTAGTGTTCGGCATCCCTTTGAGTGACGTATTTTTTGCGAATTTCCTCATTGGGAATTATTATGTTGGAATGGCTTGTCCCGGTAAAATTGAAGGATTTTCCGATTGACGTACATACAATACAATTATCCGCCGCTTCGGGTATTGTGGAATAAGGTGTAACCCTGTTTCCGTAAAATACATGTTCCGCATAGATTTCGTCAGCCACAACCAACACATTGTATTTCTTCGCAAGCCTGGCTACCGTTTTCAGTTCCTCCTCTTCCCAGATATCCATAATCGGGTTATGAGGATTGCAAAGTATCATCATTTTGTTTTCAGGCCTGGCCATTAAATATTCGAGGTTTTCAAAGTCCATTTCATAATAACCGTTCCTGTATATCAACGGATTATAGACAATCCTGCGCCTTGCATTAGTTATTACGCGGCTGTACAGCACATAAACGGGCGGCTGCACAATTATACCGTCATTTTCATCCGTAAAAGCCCTTATCGATGTGCTTATTGCTTTCAGTGTCCCATAGGAAGGAACTATCCACTCTTTTTTTATTTCATAAGCCCTTACTTCTTTCATCCAGTTTTTAACGGCATTTATATAAGCCGGACGATCCGAAGCCGTCCATCCGTAAAGCCCCGACGCAGCTCTTTTTATAAGAGCCTCTATCACGCACGGGGCTGTTTTCAAATGTAACTGCGCCCCTGACAAAACAATTAAATCAGGATTATAGTCAGTGCCTAAATCAACGTCCTGTGCATCAGCCAATGTTTCAAAGTCGAAATTCCTCACTTTAAACGCTGCCTCTTTTCTGGATTATTTACTGAACATTTCAGTGAGTTAATTAGTTACATTATATTGTTCCAACCGATTAATTGTCAATGCACTTTTTAAGAAAATCTGAAAGATTATTTTCCAAAACTTGAGTTTCCGAGTTTCAAATCCATCTCCAGAAATTTAAGGGCCTTTTCTTCGTCACGGGCTTCAATCGCGTCAACAATTTCGAGATGATAGGTTTTCAGATTACTGCCGTTTAAACGGTTTTTTAAGTTAAGGGTACGCGTTGAAATATCAAGAAGATTTGCTACAATGTCCCTTAAAAATTTATTTCCCGTAAGTTCGGCCATTTTACAGTGAAATTCGGTGTTTGACACACAGTCACTTTTATCAGCCATCGCCCTGAGTATTTTTATATCTTCAGGGCCGGCCTCCCTCACGAGGATTCTCACAGCAAACCCTTCGTTAATTAAACGCAGTTGCTGGGTTTGGTAAAATTCCATTTCATTCAGCGAAACAATAAGATAGCCTTTTCTCGGATAGCTTATAAGGCGCCCTTCCCTGCATAAACGGTGAAGCGCTTCGCGCACCGGAGCCTTGCTTACGCCATAACGCTCCGCCATTTCCCGTTCCACGATAAACTCGTCCGGGTTTAACCTGAAATTGTTTATATCATCTTTTATCGCCCTGTACACTTTATCGCTCAAAGTTTCCCTCATGTAACTCCACCCGTTTTGAAAGCATATAAACCTTTCTTTGGCTTTATTAATTTTTTTGTATAATAAATAAAATCTTTCTACAGGATAAATTAAGTTTAACTTATAACGGCTATAACTTCAATAATCAAATAAGTGTTTGATCAAAGGCTGAAAAACTGATATAATCTTCTGCGTGCCGGAAAGGATGAGCGAGACATATGAGCCAGTCTGTTTCGGATAAGGTTTATGAAATTTTACGGGACAGCATTATTACTGGGAAAATATCCAACAGAGAAGTGCTTCTCGAACAGTCCATAGCCGATGAATACGGAATCAGTAAAATAACGGCGCGTGGAATTCTGCAAAAACTTTGCCACGAAAAATACCTGATTTGTTACCCAAGGAAAGGCTACCTTGTTAACGAGATTACTCCGGAACAATGCCGGAAAATCCAGCAGCTTCGGTATCAGATTGAAGCACTGGCCCTTCGTTTAATTGCAAGGCAGAATCCCGGCAAAGGCCTGGCAACGCTTAAAGAAATTCTGGAACAACAGGATGATTCCAAGGATCCGTACCAAACCATCAACACCAGGTTTCATCTTGCCCTTGCAAAACTGTCGGGTAACGAGTACATATACGACGTACTTTACCCGTATCTGGGATATGTTGCCCGTTACGCGATAACAAGCATAGAACGCGGGCGTTTTTCGCCCGAGAACAATTTCCACCGGGAAATTGTATTTTCCCTTGAAAATAACGACATTAACGCCGCATTGAACTTCCTGCGCCTGGATCTGCAGCTTGACGAGGATGAAATATGATTTCTGCTTTCTCCTATTTCCCGTTTACCTGCAGCTTCGTTAGGCGGATACTCGGCGATCCGACGCAGTAACTTCTGAGTAAAAATTCGTCTATAAGCAGATCATTGCCCGTCTCCTCCACATTTCCGAACAGCTCTGTAAGGTTCCCGCATATGGTTAAAGCTGAAACGGAACGGTAAGGCTTCCCGTCTTTTATGACAATGCCCCTGCACGGAATTGCAAAATCCCCTGAACCGATATTTATTGAATGGAATATATCATAAGATTCGGTTATATATACACCGTCACCCATGCTCTGAAGCATTTCCCCGGCCGGACGGGTGCCCGGCTTTATATAGCATATTTTCGGAGTTACAATTATTTCCGTCGGTATATTGCCCGTCAGCAGTGCAACCCTCCCGGCATTCCCGGTGGGCTCGGCATTTAACTGCGACGCACTGAACAAATTATGCATAAGGCCTGTGAATTTCCCATTGTCCACCAGTATTGTTTCCCTTCCCGGCGTGCCTTCACAGTCAAATGGAAAGCAGTAACCGGTACTGTTGTGGAAAGGTGTGTCAATAATACTTAACGCCGGTGAGCCAATAACCTCGCCAAGCCTTCCCTTCAGTGCGGTTGAGCCGTCACAGTATTTAAAACCGCTGAACAGCTGCCACGCTGTCATCATGATGTTTACGCCGACATTCGGGCTTAATACGACGGGATATTCCCCCGGCCTGAAAGTGCCGGGTTCCATTTTGGTTCTGAGGAAATCTTTAACTCTGTCCGTCAGAGAATCAAAATCAAGCCTTTCAAGAGAGCCGGACGAAACCGATGCCTCGGCATCCACATTTTCCCCATGCAGCTCGGCGGTAATTTTTATCTGGGCATAATAAACATTTCTTTCAAAAAACACATCAACGCCCTTTGAATTAATAACTCTGGACGAAAAGGTATCCACCCTTATACCCGCGTAGGAACTTCTTAAGGACGGAACCGCGTCACGGACAATTTTTTCAAGTAATAACGCCTTTTCAATGATACCGGAATATTTTACGCCGGATTCCCCGAAATACTTTTCAAACTTTGGGGCGTTACCGGAATTAAATGCGGTTTCAGGCGCGTTTATTACGTCCCTTTTGCTGACGTCCGAAACAATGCCGTTATTGTAAGCCTTTAAAATCACTTTATCCGGTTCTTCATCAAGATCTTCGGTATATGCATAACCTGTTTTTTCCGACGACGCGCGCACATATACCGATGTAACGTCCGAATCGGCGCTTTTTACAATCTGTCCGCCGCTTACGCCGATAAGTATGCTCTTTTTTCGTTCTATGTCAACCTCAGCTTCCTTTATGTTTTCAGGTAAATTACTAACCGCTTTCTTATATCTGTCAATAAAGTCCATGTTTATCCCTCCCCGCCTACAGTCATCGACGAAACGCGTATTCTCGGCTGAAAGCTTGTTGTAGTAACGAGCCCCGAAACAGAACCGCAAAAACCTCCGCTGTCGGGTTTTAACTTGCTTCCTACCCGATCCACCTTGTTTATCAGGTCAATGCCTCTTGCATTAAGTGTCAGACCTTTTACCCGGGGGCCTATTTTTCCGTCCTTTATCCAGTAGCCTTCGGTCACCGCTACCGAGAATTCCCTTCCGCTGTCACCGCCGCCCAAACGTTTTACAAAAAGCCCCTCGTCAATTGTCCTGATCATCTCATCCTCATCATCGGTGCCCGGAGCCAGGTATGTGTTGGTCATCCTTGCGGCGGGAGGGAACATATACCCCTGACGTCTTCCGCTGCCCGTAGACGGCATGTTCAGTTTTCTGCCGCCCAGTCTGTCACACAAATACCCCTTCAGGATCCCGTTTTCAATCAGTACGTTTTTTTGTGTCGGATGCCCCTCATCATCAATGGCGGCCGAACCATACATCCCCGGTATCGAACCGTCGTCAATAATCGTGACTTTTGTAGAAGCAACCTTCTGGCCCAGTTTTCCGACAAAATCGCTGTTATTCGCCGCAATTGCAGTCGCCTCCAGCGGATGCCCGCAGGCTTCATGCCATAATACCCCGCATGAGCCGGCTTCAAAGACGACAGGAACGACGCAGGACGGAACGGTTACGGCATGGAGACTGTCGGCCATATCATTAATGAAATTCCTTGCAAAGGAAATATAATCATTTTTGTCTCTGAATGTTTCAAAACCGTGCGGGCTTGGAAAGTCGGCCCATTCGTAATGGCTGTTGTTTCCATCCTCTACAGTGGCCTGTATACGCAACCGGGTTGTTATCCGCCTGTCTTCGGCGTATAATCCCTCGCTGTTCACTATAAGGATTCGCTGATCGGTATCGAAATAATCAACATTCAGCTGCCTTACGGTGTGCCCTGTGCTCCTTGCGGCGGCATCGGTTTCCCTTACCACCTGAATTTTTTTCAAAATGGGTACAGTTCCGGGATATTCGGTTACCGAGTTAGGGTTCTTCACACGTTGCATTGAAAAAATAATTTGCCCTCTGTCCAGCCTTTCGCAGGAATCCAGCAGTTCCGCTGCTCTTCTTGCGGCGTCCAGAAGTCCTGAATAGGATAAATTATTCGTGTAAACATACACACTCCGTGTTCCCGAAAGCACATAAATTCCAGCTCCAAAGATGTGCACGCTGGTTACGCCCTTCAAAACCTGCTGGGAACATTTTATATTTAACTCGTCCTTGTCTTCGAAGAAAAGCTCTGCAAAATCTCCGCCGCCCGAAAGAGCAGTCTGAAGGATTTTTTCCATTTCACCCGTCGTTAACAATGTGAAGCCCCCTAACTAAAATGTTCAGTGAATAGTTTAAAAATAGTATATTGCCGTTTTGAGCTGTTTGTCAACTTAATCAGTCAATTTCTTAATCCTGAATAACTTTTACAAATACAACCTCTTTTGGTCCGGGCGATTAATTTGACAATGAACCGAAGTTTTCTGAAGAAGACAAAAAGTCATATAAACTTGCAGCAAAAAAAAAACAATGCCGGTTTTTTTCAAAGTTAACCCGGCATTGTTTTTAAATATTTGGGGGATATTAATTTAAGCCATTTTAGAATACCGGTATAACCGCACCTTCATACTTTTTATTTATGAATTCTTTTACTTTCTCGCTCTTAAGTGCTTCTATCAGCGCCTTAATTGCTTCGTTGTTTTCATTTCCTTCCTTTACGGCCACTATGTTCGCATATGTCTGAGCGGCTTCGGATTCTTTGTCTTCAATTGCAAGTGCGTCCCTGTTGACGTGCAGTCCGGCTTCAATGGCATAGTTCCCGTTAATAACCGCAAGATCCACATCCTGTAATGCCCTTGCAAGCTGAGCGGCTTCCATTTCCTTAATCACAAGTTTTTTCGGATTCGACTCGATATCAAGCACCGTTGCGGTAAAGCCCACATCCTCTTTTAACTTGATTAATCCCTGAGCCTCCAAAAGTTTCAGCGCCCTTGCCTCATTTGTACCGTCGTTAGGAATTGCTATAACCGCTCCGTCCTTAAGCTCATCAAGGGACTTTGTTTTTCCGGGGTAAATCCCGAAGGGTTCATAGTGAATGGCTGCAACCGAAACAAGCTTTGTTCCGTTTTCCTCATTAAAATTCTGTAAGTACGGAAGGTGCTGGAAATAATTGGCGTCAAGTTCTCCGGTGTCGGTGGCAATATTGGGGAGTACATAGTCGTTATACTCTATAATTTCAAGATTATATCCCTTCTCAGCCAGAATTTCTTTTGCAACCTGAAGAATTTCGGCGTGGGGTGTAACACTTGCGCCTACCTTGATGGTGGTGTTCTTTTCGGTTTTGTTGCAGCCTGTCAGCAAAGAAGCAAACAATGTAAGAAAAATAAGTACACTTAAAAATTTTTTCATATTCATCCTCCTTTTATATTTTATTTAATAAATTTACTTAATCCTTTTGTCCGAATGCTTTGCAATTCGCATACCGACTTCCTGAAATATCTGAACAATGATTACAAGCAAAACCACCGTAACAGCCATAACATCACGCTGATACCTGTAATATCCGTAATTCACCGCTATCGTACCAAGGCCTCCGCCCCCGACAAAACCCGCCATTGCCGAATATCCAAGTATCGTGGTTATCGTAATTGCGGCTCCTATTATGAGCGAAGGCTTGGCTTCGGGAAGAAGAACCTTGTATATTATCTGAAACGTGGTGCTTCCCATTGACTGAGCCGCTTCGATGACTCCTCCGTCCACCTCTTTCAGTGAAGACTCAACCATCCTTGCCACAAACGGCGAAGCGGCAATTACAAGCGGTACAATCGTTGCGGTGGAACCTATTGTCGTTCCCACAATCGCCCGTGTAAGCGGAATAAGGAACACAAGCAAAATCAGAAAAGGAACCGAGCGAAGAAAGTTGATTATAAATCCCAGTATTTTATTTACAGCCGGTATCGGATAAATACCGTCCTTGTCGGTCACGTATAACAGTACACCGAGGGGCAGGCCGAATGCATATGCCAGCGCCGTGGAACCCACCGTCATATACAGCGTTTCCAGAATTCCCATTCCCAGTAATTCAAGCATTCCCCTGTCAAACATTTATCTCTTCCTCCCTGTAATAAATTCCTTTTTCGTCGAGGTACGCAAGTATCCGCTTTATTGACGTTTCATCGTCGGGAAGCTGCAGAAGCATTTCGCCGTAGGCTTTTCCTTCAATACTTTTCGTGTTTGCATACAATATGTTCACAACCGCCCTGCACTCAAGGGTCATGTTTGAAATAATGGGTTCAAAGGCGGAATTGCCGTCGAAAATTATGCGCAGGCATTTTTTCCCGGTCATTCTGTGTATTTCGCCGCTCTTTGGCAGGATAAGCTGCTTTGCGGTTTCGGAACGGGGTCTGAGGAAAACCTCCTTAACGTCACCCATCTCCACAATCCTGCCACCGTTGATTACCGCAACACGATGGCATATTTGCTCAATAACCTCCATTTCATGAGTTATCATCACTATCGTGACTCCCATGGTACGGTTTATGTTTTGCAATAACTCCAAAATAGAGCGGGTTGTGTTCGGATCAAGCGCGCTGGTGATTTCGTCACACAGCAGGACTTTTGGATCGGTTGCCAGAGCCCGCGCAATTGCAACCCTTTGCTTCTGCCCGCCCGATAACTGGGACGGGTAAGCGTTCAGTTTATCCGCCAGCCCGACCATCTCCAGCAACTCAACAGCCTTTTTCCTTGCCCTGTCTTTCGGAACATGGGCAATTTCCAGTGGATAACACACGTTTTTTAACGCCGTCCGCTGCTGTAAAAGGTTAAAACTCTGAAATACCATGCCCATGGACTGCCTTACTTTAAGAAGTTCCTTCCTGCTTAATTTCATCAGATTCATTCCGTCGAAAATTATTTCTCCTGAAGTGGGCTTTTCCAGAAGGTTGATACATCGGACCAGCGTACTTTTTCCCGCACCGCTCAGCCCTATAATGCCAAAGACTTCACCTTTTTTTATATCCAGATCGATATTTTTCAGAACCTCCACTGGCCCATTGGCCGTTTCAAAGGTCTTGCACAGATTTCTCAGGCTTATCAATTAATATCCCCCTCAAACCAAAAAAAAGTAGGAAGCTTTCTGCTTCCTACTTTTTCTATGATAAATCATTCATAAGATCTTTCTATATGTACAGTGATACTAAAGATAGGAGCAGAAAGCAATATGAGAACAGCACGGCATGGACATGCACATACACATGTACATATCTGAAAGACACATATCGGAAGCATTCATATTCAAATATGCCGATACGTTGGTTCTCATAATGCACTCCTTACCTCAAAATAAAATAAGAACTGATTAGTGTGATAATATAACAGTTTTTCTTATATGTCAATAGGGTTTTGGAATTTTTACCTAATAAACACTACCGTTCTCCCTGAAAAGCCGCCATATATTCTCAAAGAAGCCGTCTTCGGCAGGGATCGGTCTTACCGGACGCCAGTTAAACTTTACACCTGTTCTGGTGAGGGTTACTTCCTGCACCATGTTGCTCATGCCTTGATCATCGGGTTTAAACCTGAACATTTCAGGCAGATTTCCGATTAATTCCCCGTCGGGATCATAATACAGCGCAGAACCCCTGCTTTTTCCCCCGCGCTCGATGTAATCTTTCATTGCGTTTAAATACACATACTGGCTTATCAGCGTGTCGTAAAGGATGAATACATCTTTAAGTTCCCGCCTGTCGCTGATGCAAACCTTTTCGGCAAAATTTTCAATCAGGCCTGCAACATACCGGATATATTCCTCAATTCTGTGGATATCCCGCACGGCTGCAGCAACCTCACTCATCCTCCTGCGGGTATAATCCAGCAATTCATTCACATTGGAACGGTTTTTAAAAACCTTTGCGGCGAGCCCCGTTATTTCTTCAATCTGAGGACGGCTTATTTCCTCAAAGGATGCAATATCCGCAGGATCACCTGTGCGTTTTGACGCAATGAACCTTGCGGCCCTGAAAGCCCCTACCTGACCCGCGTTCAACGCACTGCCGCCGGGCCGGTATACGCCATGGGTCGCCGCAACCTCTCCGACGGCAAACAAGCCTTCAATATTGGTCCGCCACCAGATGTCAACATCAAGCCCACCGTTGTTATGCTGCGCACAGAGGGCTATTTCAAGTGGCTCCTTTGACAGATCAATGCCGTGGTTTTTATAAAACTCCACCGCCGGAGCGTTCATATGAAGAAGCCTCTCCACCGGGGTGCCAAACAGTGCCCCTGCTTTTTTAAGGTAATTGTATGCTTCATCATTCAATACCGAAAAATCAATATTCTGAACAGGATTTTTTGTGAAATCAAGAAAAACACGCCGGTTTTTTAAAAACAGCTCAATATAAACAAGAATATCTATTACCGACGACCCTTTTCTGGCCTTTCTCACGTCAAACGGCCACTGATATCCCTTCAAAAAGGTTTTTGAAAGAAGTTCCCCGTCATTTTTAAAATATTCCCTTAAGAATTCTTTCCTGTCGGAACCGTCCTGCCTTGTGGAAAAAAAGCACGGTAGGCACTGCATATATGTTCCCGACACATTCCACCTCGGCTTTACCGACGACAGGCCATACTGCCATTCGGTAAGGTTTTTGCCCCTCACTCCCGCCAGAAAAGCCACCCCGGTTGCGCCGTGCTGGCTTTCGGGGTACACTGAATGGGCATACATGCCCGCCGGGCCGCCTGTGGCGTAAACAATGTTTTTGCAGCAGAACGCGGTAAACATCTTTTCCCTGTCACAGCCGGGCGTCAGATTCAGGCACAGTAATCCGGCAACTTTATCGTTCTCTTTCAGGATTTTAACAATAAGGAGGTGCTCAAAAACAGGTATGTTTTTTTCGCGGACTTCTCTTTCCAAAGCCTCGGTCATCAGCCTGGACGTAAGGGGACCTGCAGAGGTTGCCCGTTTCCGCGGGTCGTGATCGGTCTTGTAGCCGATAAATTCCCCGTATCTGTTCACAGGAAACGGAACGCCCATATCCACCAGTTTCATAAAACATTGAACCGACAATGCGGCCTCCACCAAAGCTATGTCTCCGTCCACACACTGTCCTTCAAACAAAGTTTCAGCCATTTCCCTTACCGAATCGGGTTCAGAGCCTTCAAGCGAAAGCTTGTAATACGTCTGCTTATCCGAGCCGGTATTCCGGGATGTGCCGGCTGAAATGTCCTCGGTCACTATTGCGATATCCTTCTGACCGAAATCATAAAGCCTGACCGCGGCACTCAGGCCTGCGGCACCGCTTCCTGCAATAACGGTGTTGCAGGAATACACGGGTATCTCATAGTCTCCGACGGTGATTTTACAAAATCTCACCGGATTATCCCCCTTTTATTCCATAATCGTTTCACACACTTAAAGCCGGCGGATATGGAAACCTCCGTCCACGTAAATGCATTGTCCGGTGGTATACCTGAATTTGCCAGAACACAGAGCCGAAACCGCAAGACCTACATCTTCAGGGGTTCCCCACCTGTTTATGGGACATATTCCTTCCTGAAACATCCGATCATATTTGTCCTTGACTTTAGCCGTCATATCTGTTTCAATTATACCCGGCCGGATTTCATAAACATAAATGCCCTCGGGCGCAAGCCTGTCGGCATAAAGCTTCGTGAGCATTGATATTCCGGCCTTCGAAATACAGTATTCCCCCCTGTTTACCGAAGAGACTTCGGCCGAAATAGAGGATATATTTATTATTATCCCGCGGACTCCGTTTACAGGCTCCTGAATCATCATTCTCTTGGCCGCGTACTGAGTCATAAACATCGTACCTTTGGTGTTTATATTCATAACGTAGTCATAGCTTTCTTCGGTCATGTCAAGAATGTCTACGCGTTCTTTCGGAGCAACGCCGGCATTGTTGACAAGTACGTCTATTCTGCCATACCTTGCAACCGCCATGTCAACACATTTTACTCTGTCACTGTGTTTGGCTATATCACCCTGAACATATAAATAATCCACATTTCTTTTTTTCAGTTCATCAAGCGTTCCCCTGTATTTTTCCTCCGGTCCTGACGACATTATAACCACTGAAAAGCCGTCGGCCCCAAGCTGCTTGACAATTCCCAGCCCTATTCCGCGGCTTCCCCCGGTGACTACCGCCGTTTTTTTCACAGCCTATCCCTCCTTTTCATCCGGTAAAAGTATAATTTTCTTCTGAGCTAAAGAGTCTGCGCAGGAAAGAATGAATAACCCGTCAGGTTTATTTCCTTTCCGGCTTTTGCCCACGCAATACCCTTTTCGCTTGGTAACTTCCAAAGCTCATAGCATTCGGTCAGGGTATTCTCAAGACCTTCGACGAAAATTACCTCATCCCCGTCAGAGAGTTTTTCCCTCTTAATCAGATTATCCGGGAAAGTTACAATCCCGGGCATTGATTCCTGCATGCCGTTAACGCACAAAATGTGGGAATAAGCCGCTTCAGGGCCGCAGGAGACCGGTTCATTGTTCCCTACCTGTTCAATAAATCTGCAAAATTTTGAATAGCTGTCAAGAGACGGATTATTATAACGAATTACCGAACCATTTTTCAGACGGGCTTCAAAGGAAATGTTTCCTCTCTCATCGGAATAGTAAATCGTGCCTTCGGTGAATTCATAGCAGAATTTCAGTATTTTCCCTTCAGCTGCATGGGCATGGGAGGCAAAAAACATCATTTCGGTGTTATCATCAGTAAAAATTCTTGCCGCCACGGTGTCAAAGTTTTCAATGTCGTTCGCCCGGTACAATTCAGCCTGAACGGTTTTCGGAACCGCACTGATGTATTTGCTTTTTCCGGTTACAAAAAACATGTTATGAAGATAATGTGCTGCGGCGTTGTTGGCAATACTGTCAAGGATCCATCTGCCCGACGCGTCCCTTAACTTGCCTGCCCAGCTTCTGCTGTAATATTTAACGCCCCTGGACCACAAAACAATTGTTTTCAGTCTCTTCGGCCGGCCGTAAAGCCCCGAAAGTATATTCTTTTTCAGCTGCTGAATTTCATCACTGAACGACCACTGATAGCCTATTGCGAGAATTTTTCCCGATTTGTCCCTTGCTTTCATCATTTTTCTTGCGTCCTGCACCGTTGCACTGATAGGTTTTTCGCATAAAACATGGCTCCCCATTTCCAAAGCGTAACAGACCTGATCACTGTGGAACTGAATTGGTGAGACGATAACTGCAAAATCTGCAAAACTGCTTGAATAAAATTCCTGAAGACTTCTGAAAACGGGTATGTTTCTGTTTTTTATTTCGGCAATGCATGCGCAGTTTTCCGGATACGGCTCGACAACCCCCGCTATGTTTATCTTGCATCTGTCCCCGTTATGGAATATTCCTTTGAGATAACTGTAACCAAACCCTCCGATTCCGACAACAACAACCGAAACCGACCTTTCCATTGATAAATCCCCCCCGTTTTGTATCCGGCATAAAAAAAGCAAATTAATAAGCAAGTATGTTGTAGAATTTCAGGCAATGATAATATATACTATCTTTAAAGGCATGACCTATTAACTAATTTCATCTTATCACAACTTTCTCCACAATAACAGGAAGTAAAATTTTTGCGGTAATTTTTTATATTTAAAAAGAACAGGGTGAAATCATAATGGAATTTAGACCTTTCAGTTATCGCAATATCGAAGAGTTCAAAAACGACATTTCAGAAAACCGACTGGATATCCCTCTTTCCCTTAACACGGAATACTTATCAAGAAAAGTCAAAATCGGCGGTTTCACATTGGCGAACTCGCTGGCAATAAACCCGATGGAGGGCTGTGACGGGAAATATGACGGAAGTCCTGACGAACTTACGTTCAGAAGATATGAACGGTTTTCCCGAAGCGGGGCCGCACTGATTTGGTTTGAAGCAGTGGCCGTCGTGCCCGAAGGAAGGACAAACCCTCGCCAGTTGTGGATTCACCGGAATAATGTCTCGTCATTCCGGAAACTGTGCGGCAATATAATTGAAAATTCCAATAAAGAATTTGGTTTTACCCCGTTACTGATTATGCAGCTTACCCATTCGGGAAGGTTCAGCAAGCCCGACGGCAGGCCTGCGCCGGTGATAGCGGCTCATAACCCCTACCTGGATCCCATGCTTGACATTGACGAAAATTATCCGGTAATCAGTGACACAGAGCTTGAACAACTGGAAGACAAGTTTGTTGAAGCGGCGGTACTTGCAAAAGAAGCAGGTTTTCACGGCGTGGACGTCAAATGCTGCCACAGGTACCTTAATTCCGAGCTTCTTTCGGCATTCACCCGCAAAGGCAAATACGGCGAAACATTTGAAGGAAGGACAAGGTTTCTTCTTAATACCGTGAAAAAAATCAGGGACAGGCTGGGTGATGATTTTATCATAACCACCCGTTTGAACATTTATGACGGAATTCCGTATCCGTACGGATTCGGAGTGGATAAGGAGGATTATTTAAAACCTGATTTTTCAGAACCCGTTCGGCTGGTTAAAATCTTAAAGGAATCAGGAATGCCTCTTATTAACATTACTATGGGAACACCATACTACAATCCTCATGTGAACAGGCCTTACGACAGGGGAAGTTATATTCCCCCCGAACATCCTCTTGAGGGTATTTGCAGGCTGATATCGGGCATAGGGGAGATACAGAAAAATGTTCCCGATATTGCCGTTGTCGGTACAGGCTACAGCTGGCCAAGGGAATTTGCTCCGTTTATTGCGGCGGGAGTGCTGGAAAAAGGCCTTGCAAAGATTATAGGTTTCGGTCGCCAGTCTTTCGCATATCCCGATTTTGCAAAAGACATCCTATCGGGCAAAGGCCTTGATAGGAACAAATGCTGTATTACATGCGGAAAGTGTGTGGAAATAATGCGCGCTGGAGGAACTACGGGCTGTGTTGTCCGCGACGCGGAAATATATGCCCCGCTATACAGAAAATACTGCATGAAACAGTAAAAAGGCATCCGGGTCAGGCTGCCTTCTATACCGCCTTTTCATTTATTCAATATATATAAGCGGGGCGGCTATAATTCCAAATTCACGAAGCTGGTATTCGTAGGCGAAAGCGTTCCCTTTCGTACGCCAGGTATTAGGGCCGTAGTATTTTTCAACCCTGTTACAGTTGTGCAGCTGGCCGAACATGTTAAACCTGTTGCCGTAAAGGGTTATCTCAATCGTATGCTCTCCCTGCGATACGTAACCCAAATTCAGCCTGTACGGCGAGAATATAATATCCCCTTTTTTGGCATTATCCAGCGCAACTTCCACAAGGGCACCCCTGTACTGCGGGATTTCTACTGTCATTTCCCCCTCAGGGACGTCAATATTTACAATATACGTAATATTGCCTCCGTAAAAACTCAGTCCCTGCCTTGTCACGTCACCGAAAAACAAGCGTTCCGGAGGATTCGTAATAATGACTTTATCACCTTTTACGCACGTTCCGAAATTGCCTGTGATAAAACACCACTCCAGGTCGGTTTTTTCCCCGAACGGAACGGTCAATACAAGCTGATTTACGCCCTTTTTTATCCCCGGTAATTTCATAACATTAAAGCATTTATCGATGAAAAAGCCGTCCGCCCGGTCTGTTACAGCCACGTTATTCCATTCCGCGGTGACTCCTTTCCCCTCAAAGGCGAGCTCCGCTTCATGCACATCGGTTTCCGACTCGATTTCGAAATACAGTTTTACCGTATGCGGGCATTCGGCCTCAGCCGGTGAAAGCCATGGCTGCGGAAAACTGTCGGTCCTGAGAGGGTAGCCGAGTTTTGTTCTTATTTTGTCGTCAATCCTGAGTACTTCTTCCCTTTCAGAAATTTCGCCGTTATCAAGGCTGTACCTGGCCATGTCCAGCAACAGTACGTTCTTTTCTGAAAGCCTGTATTCCCACGGGCCGTTTAAATATTTGATATATTTCACGCCTTTATTGACTTGTCTACCGACGCCGGAGCTTACGGATTTTTCGGTCGTATCGTTCGTCCCGGTTTTCAAAAGCCGGTAAAGGAAACTGTCATGCTCATATGCCGTCTGTTCAAAATATGTCCACCCGTCTTTTCCGCGCGCCTGTATTTTCTGTTTTTCTCCGGTAAAAGTGTCGTAACGCCATACCTCATAGCTTCCCCTGACCTTTACGGTCAAAACCTTTTCTTCAGGCAGTTTCAATGCCTCCACCGGTTTGCCCGGGGCAATGAACAGCCATTTGCATTCGGCTTCATCCCGTAACTGGTACAGGTAATTTTCATTCCTTGAACTGTCACGGTTGACAATGTCTATCTGTCTGAAAGGCTCCAGCGCGTCCAGCAAATCGTACTTGGAATTGTTAATAACACATTCTCCCAAACATTCTATGTCAAATTTTCTGTCTGAATCCCCGTCGATTATTTTCGGAAGGTTTCCGAGTATTATGACCTTTCCGCCGTTTTCCAAATGGTTTATCAGCATTTTCACCGTCTCGGAACGAATTGTAATCAGCTCGGGTACAATCAGTACTTCATATTTCATATCTCCGAATTGAGTATGCCTGTTTCCGGAACCCCTGTACAATTCTTTTACCATTGACTCGGCAATAAAATCAAAATCCAGATTTGAAAACAGAAGCCAGTCAATTATGCTTTCGAACTCCTGCTGGAGTTTAAGCCGTTTCTGTTTTGTCTGACTGTCGGGCCCCCACAGGAGCCAATAGCTTTCTATCGGATGGATAACGGCGATATTGACGCAAGGTACACCCCTGGTCATGCAGACATTTACCCTTGAAAAATGATCTTCTATGATATGGTATTTTTTGTACCATGGAGAATGATAATCAACCGGCGCGGGATAATCCCTTTTGGATTCTCCGCCCATGCCGAGCCAGCTCAGATGCGGCACCCTTACGCTCACTCCCATTGCGGCCTGCCAGTCGCCCTGAAGTTTATGCCCGCGAAAATCAAAATCCCAGTTCGTAACCCCGTACAACTCGCTTAAAACCCCCGCCTTTCCAAACTGCCTGGCCACACTCTGAGCCTGTTTTACCGTGCTGTATTCGTATTTGTTTGCCAATATATCAACGCCGGGAAGATCAAAGCTGCGATAGGATCTCATGGCTTCGCCCAACGCTCTGGTTTGGGATTCCAGAGTGCTTTCAGCCATCATATGGCCTGTCAGCATGAGATTGTGTTCCCTGCACCATCTGCCCACGGTATCTGCAAAGGAAGAAGCAAATAATTCGGCTATGTGTTCATGGTACCAGTATCTTATACGGGAAAATTTACCTCCCTCAAGTTCCCAGAATATTTCGGGCAGACTATCAAGAAAACTGCATCCGAATCTTTGCCTGAAGGATTCCTCAAACAAGTCTGTATACGGAATTCCCACTTCCTGTCTGCTGTCGGGTTCAGGCAGGTTTTGTTTCAGAACAAACTGAGGTTCATCGGTAAAAACAGCGGGTACCGATTTTGAAAATTCCCCGCCCAAAATTTCAAAATACTTTTCATGGGTGACTTCAATGAATTTCTCTACAGCCTTTTTATTAAGCGTATCTACGTAGGCCTGGTTGTTAAACCATGGTAAATCCCCTGATATCACCCGGTAGGCATACCAGGTTTCACCTTCCGCACTATCATTATCACCGGATTCAATTCTCTTATACGAGCTTAGGTATCCGTTTTTAAGCACCACTTTATACTCGGCGATTAACGAAAGATACCCGTCTATGCCAAGGCGGTTTTCCCGGGGAATATGCCGTTCATAATAACCGCTCTGATGATAGAACGGTGAGAACAGCAAATACCTGCTCCTGAAATTGTGGTCTTTCGTGACAAAGCCTCCTCCAAATCCCGACGGCCATTTGTCTTCATCGTAGAGCCAGGTCAACATTCCCAGTTCTTTGGCTTTGGCATTGCATTTTTTGACGTAATCGAGGAATTCATCGCTTAAATACGGAGTGTTAAGACCTATTCTGGAGTGGATATGAAAGCCGCCCATCCCCATTTCCTTAAAAATTTCTATATGCCTCTCCATGTCTTCCCAGTCCAGTTTTTTATTCCAGGCCCAAAACGGAGCACAGCGATATTCCGAAGTGGGGTTGCGGAAAAGAGACTCGTCAAATTCTTCCCGGCTATTTTTAAAAAACATGTCAGATGCCTCCTGATGTCATTCTTCAATTTCAATTATTCCCTCTACCTCAACCGTAACATTAAGCGGAAGCTGGCTTACGCCAATTGCGGACCTTGCCGCCCGTCCCTCCTCTCCGAATATGTCTATTAACAGTTGGGACGCACCGTTTGCAACAATATGCTGTTTGTCAAAATCGGCGTCGCTGTTAACCATAACGGTAATCTTCACTATCTGTTTAATTTTGTCCAAATCTCCCACTTCACTTTTAACGGCGGCCAACATATTTAATACACAAAGGCGTGCCGCATCCTGGGCATATTCAATATCACGTTCCTTACCTGCCCTGCCCCAGTATTTCACTTCTCCGTTGACCCAGGGTATTTGCCCTGAAACATAAAGAACATTCCCCACTCTTCTCACTGGTTTGTATAATCCTGCGGAAGATACCTCTGGAAGTGTATATCCGAGTTCGGATATTTTGTTTTCTATCCTCATAACCATCCCTCCGGATTTTTGTTTGACGGCATAATATCAAAAAGTTAAGAAATGCGGATATTTAAGTACAGTATATTGTTATTTTTTTTTAGCTGTCAATAAAAAACCCATTTTCCCAATTTCCAAAAAATAAAAAAACAGCAGAAGCCTTTCAGCTCCTTTCTGTTTTCCGCAGTTTTGTAAGCAGAACCAATCTTTTTCCGATTTAATTTTCATATTGAATAAACGGATCGGGAATTACTATTTTGTGCGCTTCTGCATCGCTTACACCAACATAAAGCTCTGCGTATCCGTCTTCCCGTCTGATAAGGCCTCCGCTGAAAACCACGTTTTTTAAATCGCTTCTTTTGAATTCACCTTCTTCAAAGTTTTTCCTCGCCGCAATGATTTTCAGAGGCGAAGCCTTTTTAGTTACAGGATCAAACATAAACACCATGGGATAATAATGCCTGTTGCCCTCATCGTCAAAGCGGGCGATATGCCCCAATACTCCTATTTTGCCGTTTTTCAGGAGATGAAGCTCATTAACTCCTCCCCACTCTTCGTCTATAAACTGGTTCTCGATAAGCGGCGCCCGTTCAATTACTTCTTCGTTGAGTTCCTCCAAAGTATTTATGACAGTAAAGCCTATCTTTCCTCTTCCCCCGATTTTTCCCTGTGGTCTTGTAAATATCCCGATTTTTTTATCGGCCAGTTCCACCAGTCTGATGTCTTTCATTCCCAACGGGCCTTTTGCAAAAAATTTCAGATCATAAATGCTTTTTCCACGGTAGAAAAAAGTTCTCCACAGCAGCTGGTGCGGAGCGTTTTCATTTTGGAAAACATCTACGCCGCCGAAAATAATTTCATCATTGATTTTGGTTACAAACGGATCCTGAAGATCAAATACCGGCGTACCTTTCATAGGAATCCAGGTTTCACCGTCGTTTACAAAAAACATCACTTGCGAGAATTCAGAGTCCCGTTTTTCCACTCTTGCAGCTATTACTTTTTTCCCGTCAACATCAAAGGGAGCAGTTATGTTATAAACATCTCTGCCTTCCACATTGGCAAACTTAATTTTTTCGCCCTTTGCCATAAGCTGCGTTTTTTCAAAATTTTCAAGCAACTCAATGCAACTTTGAGCCTTAATGTTTACTTCCATAACTATCCCCTGTCATTAAAATTTATAATATCCTGTAATATTTTATATATATAATCGGCTGTTCGGCTACAAATATAAGAGAACTTCAAAAGCACAGATGCCCCGCCGAACACCCTTTCAAATACGGTTTTCAGCCTTTCTACCCGGATATCCGGTTTTATTAAATATAGCGCGGAATCATCGGCACAACACCGGAAAAAATTTTCTTGAAGTGTTTGGATTTTTTAATCCCTTTATTTTTATTTTTTCTATTATTTATTTACCCGGACAAACGTAATTATAAAAAAATTTTTAAGATTTTGTTGCTTTCAAAAAAAGGCAAACTTCCTGCCTTAATCGCCGCCGGTATTCTCAAATTTTACTGCGGAAATTTCAATATCAGTTATATTTAAACTAAAGGTGTTGTATTTTGGTACAACACCTTTAGTTAATTGTCAATATGTGCTTTCTCCTTTTAATCGCATATTTGGTTAGCAATGATTTCCGGATATTTTTCCGGAAACATTCAATCAACGGCGGCAATGCCGTGACAGGTGAAAATGTGGTATACCAGCCTATTTATTAAATTCCTGCTTTTTTCAAAATAATCCGGGAAATAAAAAGGCGTAAAAAAAAGGCGCAGGAATACAACTACATGTTTTTGCCGAAGTCTTTGTTAAAATTCAGCAAGGATGCTCTGACAATATATTTGCTTCCGTATTTTTCCCTTATCCTGTCTATACTTTCATTAAGCTTTTTCCTTTGATATATTTTTTCCGGCAGGCTGTCAAACATGCTTAACTGTATTACGGGCTCCTTTACAAGGTCGGACGTCGCAACGCCTATAAGGCGGATGGGATCTTTCCTCCAGGCCAGATCAAACAATTCGGTGGCAGTTTCAAATATTACATTTGTATCCTGAGTCGGAACGTTCAGCTTTTTTCTTCGGGAGTAGGTTTCAAAACTGCTGTTCTTAATATTAACGGCCACCACTCCGGCATACAGGCCTGCTTTCCTGAGACGAGTACCGACAGTTTCGCATAAGGACAGAATATACATCCTTGCCGTCTCCCTGTCGGTAATGTCAAATTCCACGGTGGTTTCGTTGCTTAAATCCTTTGCCTCGCTTTCCTCGGTCTGTACTTTGGAATAGTCTATGCCGTTGGCATATTCCCATATCATTCTCCCGTATTTTCCGAACTTCTGTTCCAATAACGAAACGTCGTATTTTGCCAAATCACCTATTGTTTTAACACCCAACGCGTGCAGTTTGCCGCATGTAGCCCTACCTACCATAAAAAGCTCTGAAACCGGAAGGGGCCACATTTTTTCCGGTATTTCTTCCTTGAAAAGCGTATGAATCTGATCGGGCTTTTTCAGGTCCGACGCCATTTTCGCCAGCAGCTTGTTCTCCGATATGCCTATGTTGACCGTAAAGCCCAGCCTGTCCCTTATCTGATCTTTTATTAAATAAGCCAGTGAAATAAAATCATTCCCGTATTTTAACTTAAGTCCCGTGACATCCATGAAGCATTCGTCAATACTGTACTTCTCTATGTCAGGAGTAAAGGTCTGAAGCAGATCGGTCATGGCCTTTGAATATTCGGCATAGGCGGCATGGCTTGGCGGAACGATAATCAGACCGGGACACTTTTTCAACGCGCTGACAACGGGTTCACCGGTAACTATGCCGTATTTTTTTGCAGGAATGGACTTGGCCAGAACCACGCCATGCCTTTTTTCGGGATCGCCCGCCACAATCGCCGGCACTGTCCGAAGATCGATATCACTTCCTCTTTTCAACCGTTCCAGAGCTTCCCAACTTAAAAAAGCCGAATTTACGTCAATATGAAATATTACTCTGTCCGATATCATAAAAACCACTTAAACCGTTTGGATAACCCCCAATACAGTAAAAATTATAGCATAAATAAAATACAAAATCCTGTATTCCGTCTGCAAAATCATATCCCGACGGAATACAGGAATAACAAACCGGGCAATAGAGGGGAATTTCCCAAAAATTCAAGCGGTATATAATTTTTTTATTATTTCTTCCAGTTCAGGCCCTTCTATGGACATATCCCTGATTTTACTTTTCTCGTTTATTTGCTGTATGAACTCATTAAGGTTTATTTTTGAAAGGTCAAGCTCCACTTCCACATCCCACTCCGACGGCCGTTTCCTAATGTCAATTCCGTCCCCGCCTGCAAGATTTATTTTTTCCCACGTTGCAATACGCAAGGTCCGTTTTTCTCCCAAATGTTTTTTGAGCTTATCCATGCTGCCGTCAAATACAATCTCGCCGTGATTGATGACAATGACACGTTTTGCAAGCCTCTCCACATCTTCAAGGTCATGGGTTGTCAATATAAAAGTAGTACCCTTTTTGTTCTGTTCCCGGATAAAATCCCGGATTTTTTCCTTGGCTATGACATCCAGACCTATGGTAGGTTCATCAAGGAAAATTATAGGCGGCTTATGCAGCATTGCCATTATGAATTCGCATTTCATGCGTTCGCCAAGGGACAGCTGGCGGGTTGGCTTTTTGACCAGATCTTTCAGATCGAGCATTTCCACCATTTCATCAACGGTCTTTTTGAATTCATCGTCCGGGATCCTGTAAATGGCCTGATTCAGATAAAAGGCATCGAGGGGAGGGATATCCCACAGAAGCTGGGACTTCTGCCCAAAAACCGCACCTATGTGCCGGACATATTTTTTTCTTTCCTTCCATGGCGTGAACCCCATAACATTCACGGTTCCCGACGTGGGGTGCAAAATGCCCGTCAAAATCTTTATTGTTGTTGACTTTCCCGCGCCATTCGGCCCCAAAAAACCAACCAGTTCACCCTCCTCAATGTCAAAGGATATGCCTTTTACCGCTTCCACAATCTTTTTCTTCCTCACAAAAAGGCTTAACAATGCTTCTGTGAAGCTGCTCCCGCGCTCATACGAGACAAATGTCTTTTTAAGTTCGGATACATGTATCATAATGATCACCTGAAGCTACAAATGTCGCGTTTTCGAAAATAACAGGTGTTCTGTATCAGCCACCAGCGCTGGTATAATTTTTTACCATCCTGTAATAAAAAAGAAAACCCAGCAGTAAAAAAACAATTGAAGACACCAAGGCCAAAATAACGGTCTTGTCCACACTCCCCAGCAGCGCCGATGCAGGGTATGACGCCAAAAGGCTTACCGGAATTATATAAGTCAGAACCGACTGAAATGATTTTGTGAATATGGACTTAGGATACATACCAAACTCCATCACCGACATAAATATGTCGTATATTCTGTAGTTTCCGACCCAAATTATTCCGAGCCCCGCCATAAACAATCCGAAAGCGAACATAAGTATAAGGGAAAACAGAAACAGTATGAAAAAAGAAATCCAGTGAGACAGGGGCTGGGGAGGCAGTTTTTTAAGGGCAAATCTGAAAAGCAGAATCCCGCCTATCAGTTTTCCCAAATCCTCACTGTCGAAGGAAGTTGCCAGAGTCATAAGAAGTATTGAGCGAGGTTTTATAAGCAGCAAATCAAAGGTTCCTTCCTGTACCCGCCCTATTGTATTCCATACCATTCCCATGAAAAAAGGAAATGAAATTCCACGGGAAAGCAGAAATATGCCCTGGAGAAGCAAAACTTCATATTGGCTCCATCCAGGGAAAGACGCCCCGTTTTTATATATTATCAGCGTAATAACTGGCCCTGCAAACTCAACCACCATCATAATAAACATACTCATGATAAAATCGCCGCGGTATGCCATACGGGATGCCAACGCCGTTTTCATGCCCTGCAGATACACGCCCAGCGCGGAAAAACGCAGACTTCTTATTCCGGAAGCATTTTTCTGTTTTGTCATGCTCCCACCCCCGTAAAACGTTTTATGCCGAAATACCACAAGATACGGTTAAACAGAAACATGACAATAACCATTACCGCCTGGATAAACACTATATGCGGGATGGGCATGCTTATTCCCGCCAGTTCGTATTTTCCGATAAAAACTCTTACCGGCACGTAGGAGACAAACTGGAAAGGCAGGAAAAAAAGAAATTTCTGAAAACCGTAAGGATACAAATTAAGCGGCAGAAACGCGCCCGAACAAATGCTTGTTAACACAACCACCGCCCTGCTGATCCCGGCGGTTTTTACAAACCAGAAAGCTAAAGTTCCGATTGTATATCGTATCAGGAACGACAAAATGAACCCGAGAATCAATGAAATCAAAGCCCAAAACGGTTCGGCAGGAATCAGTCTTACGCCGAACAGTATGTAAAAACACATCACCGGAATAACTTCTATCAAAAAAGCAAGTAACCTCTGACCTATCTTCTGTAAAAACGAAAAATATATATGGGATACAGGCCTTAGCTGGAAAGTAATAAACTGGCCTGTCTGTATCAGCCTTTGCAGGATATTCTCCGAGTTATCCCAATTCAAAAATTCAATCAGTGAAGATACGGCGAAATAAAGTATCATCTGATCAAAACTAAATCCCGAAACCTGGTCCCTGCTTTGGTAGATCGCTCTCCATATAAAATAATGGACCAAAAAATAGACAGGCTGAGAGAAGATTGAAACGGCCATCTGGCTTCTGTATGCGAAATTTTCTTTATATGTAGTCATTATAACCGTTTTAAAAACCCGCGGCGGCTTATTTTCTTTTTTTGTAATCCTGTCTTTCATTACATTACTACTCCAATTCCTAAGCGCAGCAAAAGCATAACGTTCTCGCAAAAGAAAAATATGTAAATGTAATACATAATTATATTTATATTAAAATGAATTTTCAATATGAACCTGGTTTTGTAAATTTATAATAACACCTCTTTCGGTTTGCCGGAAAACAATATTCTGCTTTAACGTTGCAATAAAGTAAAAAAGGCAAAATAAAAATTTATTTAAATAAAAAAAAGGCTGAATCTAAATCCGATTCAGCCCAATCTATGTAAAGGCCCTCGCAAGGCCGGATATTTCTCTTTTTAGCTGCCCTTTAATCGGGCACCCCCAAGCCGTTAAAGCGGGACAAGCTTTAAAACGTGCGGGAGCTTAGGGGGTGTACCTGATTATAAATTTATATAAACAATGGCAGTTGACATTTGTTATGTTGTAATGTAATCTTTATATGAAGTCAAGTCAGTTCTGAACATCGATTTGGATTTTGCGTTTGTTGTCGGGTTTTGCCTTTGGCAGCGTAATGGTAAGTATTCCGTTTTTATATACGGCTTTAATGTCGTCCTCCTTCACATTGTTGAGGAAGAAAGATCTTCTGAAGCTACCGTATGATCTTTCTCTTCTCACATAATTTTCTCTTTCTTCGTTTATTTCCTCATTCTGTTCAACCGAAATGGTCAGATAACCGTCATCGACTTCTATGTTTATGTTATTTTTATCAACTCCGGGAAGTTCGGCGTCTATTATCCATTCCTTGTCGGTCTCACGTATGTCTGCCTTGAACGGCGAGCCCCATCTTGCAAAAAACGGATCGTTGAAAAATTCATCAAAGAATCTGTCAATCCCGAAGAAGTCATCCCTTCTTACCGGGTTTCCAAATCTTTTTGAGAACGGTACCATACCGAACATTTATAACACCTCCATAAATATCACTCTTTTATTTAACTTTGACTTTCTTTGACCTTTCTGCTTACATTTTAATTTCTGATATAAAAAAATACAACTTTTGATTTTGACTAACTTTGACTAATTACAGCCATTATAAAAAAATAGATTTAACTTTCATTAAAACGCAAGGTAATTCTTTTAATTTCTCATCCGCATAAAAAATTTTCGGGTAAAAACTTATCAGAAAAGTTTCATTGGGAAAAAGCAATGCTACATATAAATATCCTAAAGTTTTCGGTATTTGTCAATATTAAACGGGATCATATGCCGCATATCCCTTATTTCAAAAACGCCCATGAATATAAGCATTGCAATCATCATTCCCCCGCAAATGCCGGCTGATACTAAAAGTATTAACAACTGTGAGTTTAAAACCGAGGATACCGCCATTTTTATGACCGGTGCCGCAATGATCCCTGAAATTGAGGCAACAAGTGGTTTTATAATCCAATCACCTATCTCAAGGGACATGCCTGTGGTTTTTATTACCGTCCTCATATTAAGCATCGCTCCGGCAAAATTGCTTACTATCAGGCTCGCAATATACGCATTCAGTCCTAAGTACGGGATTCCGAACCATACAAAACCAAGCCGGATCAGGCTTGTTATCATGGAATGCTTCAGCGTGGCGGTCTCTTTTCCAAGCCCGTTCAGTATGCCGAGCAGAGTCTGCTGGAGATAGAAAAACACAGCGGTAAATGACAGAAGATACAACATATGTCCGACGTTCTGACCGGGATATATCAGATCGGAAATTTCGTATGCGAAACATATAAAGAGACTTGTGAACAAAAACCCCAGCACAAGGGTAACGCGCACTGACCTTGAAATCTGTCTGTTTGCTATGTTCATTCTCCTTGTTGCCACCGCTTCCGCTATTGCGGGGACAAGCGCCGTGGCCAGTGCGGCGGTAAGCATTGAAGGAAATGAAATAACAGGGGATGCCATACCCGTCAGTTTGCCGTACTGGGTAAGGGCTTCCTCATGGGTCATTCCGTAAACCGATAATCTCTGCGGAATCCAAAGAAATTCCACCGTCCCAAGAAGTGATAATACCAGCCTGTTTGCCGTTATCGGCAACGAAATACGCAAAAGCGCGACGGCAATATCCCTTTTTCGCATAATTCTCTGACGTGGTGTATGTTTGTCGGATTTACGGAATTTATACGCAATAAACACCGTCAGGACGTTTGCAATCTCACCTGTAATAAGGCCGATTGTCGCAAAAAGGCATTTTTGTTCCAGATCGCCGTTAATAAAAAAGCCGGCAATTAAGTATACCACAACGAGTTTTGTAACCTGCTCTGCGACCTGGGACACGGCATTGGGTATTACTTCCTGTCTTCCGTAAAAATACCCCTTTAACGTCGATAATGCTGCGATGAAAGGAATGGTAGGCAGCAGGTAATATATTGCGCTTTTTGTACGAACATCCCCTACAAAAACATCTACTACAAAGTCAAGGTTAAGCAGTAAAACAGACACAATTACGGTTCCTGCAATGAATACCGCAACCCCTGAGACAACGGTGATTCTTTTCGCATTCCTGTGATTGCCCAGTGCCGTCTCTTCAGCGACGAGCCTTGATATTGCAATACCCAGACCTGCAGTCAGACCCAGCAGAATAAAATTATAAACCGGAAGCACGAGCTGAAAAAGTCCCATTCCTTCGGCGCCAATGGAATTTGCGACAAAAATTCTGTAGAAAAAGCCAAGAAGTTTTACAACAAAACCTGCAACGGTGAGGATAAACGTATTTTGCTTAAGAGATTTTTTTCTCATAGACCCCCGGAACAAATATTTTGAGTTATAGTTTGTTCATATAAAAAATATATGGCCGTGCCTTCAATAACATTCGGAATAAATTGAAAAAGCCTGCGTGAAAGCAGGCACAATTATGTTAACTGTTTTTTATACATTTCATTGCTTATCTGGTCTACATCGGTAATTTCATGAACCGATCTGTCATTTTCCTTTGCATCCTGCCTGTTCCCCAGCGGAGCGCCGTCCTGTGGTGAATCGGATGAACCGAAGGACAATACCTCCTCAAGGGCCTGTTCTCCGTCGTAAGGCTCATCGCCTTCAATGTCATGAATGTAATCACCTCTTATCTCCTTTTCCAGTACATCCTCTTCCACGGGCCTGTGCCCCGATTTGCTTACCATGTCGTATTTAAGTTCCTGTTCTTTCAGACTTTCGCATTTTACACAGTTTCTCGCGTAGGGTATTATTTCAAGCCGTTCAGGTTCTATACTGTTTCCGCATGTTTTACAAATCCCGTAGTTTCCCGCTTCAATTCTGTTCAGCGCGTCGTCTATTTCCTTTATTATATACTTCTGCCCGCTTTTCAACGCCGACTGCATCTCGGCATCAAAAAGTTCTGTAGCTGCGTCGGCCGGATGGTTGTCATAACGAGACAGTTCACTGTCCTCTGTTACTTCGTATCCTGAAGGAAGCCCTTCATGCATATTGTCAAGAACTTCCATATGGTTTTCCTTCAATTGTTCCAGAAGGTATTTGTAATGCCGGTATTTTTCCTTTTCCATTTAAATCCTCCTTATATCTGAAATTCCCTTTGATTCTTTATTATTTCCTGATTCTTTTCAGAAATAAAAATAATTACCTAAAAGTATAAAAAGCATTGTCTTTGATTGTGCATATAACGACGGCATGATATAATGAAAAAAACAGTGTGAGGTTCGGGAAATGAAATATTTGATCAGACAAAAAATTTTTTCGCTGAGAGACAGCTACACAATTAAAAATGAATTCGGAGAAGACTGCTTCATTGTTTACGGCAGGATTTTTTCACTGGGTGATAAGCTGCACCTAACCGACATGCAGGGAAGGGAACTTTTCTACATTGAGCAGCGTATTTTCCGTCTGTTGCCCGAATACACCATTTACCGGAACGGCGTTCCGGTGGCCCAGGTAAAAAAGAACTTCACTCTGTTCAGACCAAGTTTCACTATAACCAGTGTATTCGGAGAATACAGCATAGAAGGCAATTTCTGGGCTTATGATTTCACCGTTTTTAAAAACGGCGCGCCTGTGGCAATTGTATCGAAAAAATGGTTTACTTTCTCTGACACTTACGGCGTCTCAGTGGACGACAGCGAAGACGCAGCATTCATTCTCGCCTTGGTCATTGTTCTCGATCAGGTTTATCATGACGGAGAAAACAACACTTAAAAAGCCTCTGAATTTCCAGAGGCTTTTAATAATTCCCGTTTTTTATATTGTCCATTCGTCATGTACCACACCGACAAGATACCATTTTCCTTCCTTTTCCTCAAATACAAGCTTGAGGCTTTTCCAGTCCATTCCTCCGTATTCCTCGTTTCCGCTGAAATAGTATTCAATTACGTGACTTCCCTTATAAACCTCAAATACGTTGTTTATTGTGTTTCCCCTGTCATATCGTACATCATAGATAATTTCGTCGGCATTTATGAAATCCCTGTCATACACAAATCTGCTAAGGTATTCTGAAAAAGTAAGCTCTATTGGCTCACCCGAGCCGTCATAAAGTCCCCATGTATACACCTTATCACTTTCCAGCAATGTCTTAATTTCTTCTTTTGAAATTACAACATCCCTTTCCAATTCCACATACGTGTATGGGGAGAAACGTACTCCTTTATCGGGATGGACATACTGCGAAAGAGTCTGCATGTCTTTATCCCTAAAAGCAGTAAGCACTTTAAATCCCAGTTCACGAATACTCCTTTCAATTGCTTCGGGAGTATTCTCGGCTGTTCTTATAATGCTTTCATTTCTTTCAAAAGGCTCGTCAAAAACCATATGACTATAAACCTCCCTTTTCTCCCCCTCGATCAGAAACTGGACCTTTTTAATTTCTGGAAGTTCTGTAAGGGAGTTTACCACCGAATTTATAAGAACATTTTCAAAGGCGCTTCCGCCAGGATTGTTTTCAACAAATTCCTTTGAAAGATTAAGGTAACAAACGCCGTCCCTTACTTCGGACGATAAAAGCTTTGTTCCCTCGGGTATAACCGTATTCCTTCCGTCTCCTTCCGGACCTTTCTGAAGTTCTCTGAATACAACTTCTTCAATCTTTTCGCCGTTTTTTATTTCAACCCTGCGCTGAACCGGAACTACAAATTCTGCACTCTGATTTGGAAAATACAGCGTAAGATTGACGGTTTCAATTCTCACGGTGGGTACAGGAGTGTCTGCAGGAGTTTTGGTTATCTGAGTCTCCTGAGATCGGTCAGGTTGGGTGGCTGTATTGCGCTTAAGCGAATCGTATTTCGTTCCGAAATAGAAAGCCGTCCCGACAAACGCGCATACTAAAATTAATGATAACACAGGTTTTAGAATACTTCTCCTTTTGATTAATGTTTTATTTCCAGCACTTTTATATTCGCCTTTTTTCAACGAATTCATCACCCTTTCTGTAAACATATCATCTATATAATCCTCTTCCGCGAGGTAATTTTCGGTATCCAGCAATATGCCGTATTTTGCCCGGCATATACTGCATTCGTTTAAATGCAGCTTTATTTTTTCCCTTTCCCTGGCTGATACATTTCCTTCGATGAACGCATCCAAATCTTTCACCGATAAATGAATTCTCATCAAAATTCACCCCCGTGCCTTTCCATATATTTTTCGCATATAGTCTTTTTTGCCCTGAAAACCCGCATTTTTGCGGCCTCTTCGGAGATTCCCAGAATATCTCCTATCTCCGCATAGGAACAATTTTTTACATATTTCAGTATCAACGGAATTCTCTGTTTGTCCTTTAAATTTCTTATAAGTGAAATAATTTCCCGCCTCCGCTCGTTTTTTTCATAAACATTCTCGGGATTCCCGTAAACTGCGGGGTTTTCACTCACCATCGCGTCATCAATTGGTATTGTTTTATTCCGTTTTTCTTTCCTCATATAGCTTTTATAGGTGTTCACAGCAATGCGGTATATCCACGTGGAAAACATCCATCTGTCATCATATTTGTTAATATTGCTGAAGGCACGGATAAAAACCTCCTGAAGTATCTCTTCGGAGTCATGCCTTGAACCGGTCAGCTTTACAAGAAAGGAAAATAACCTGTTTTTATATTTGTCCACCAGTTCTCCGAATGCTTCTATATCCCCATCCCGTATTCTTCTTATTTGCGTCAGGTCCTCCTGCATTACACCACACCCAAAAAACTCATACTTTTGTCTTCATATACTTTATACTCCTATTTTTATCTGAAGTAACGATTTTTAATAAGAAACATGCTAAAGCAGAGTTTTAAAGACATGTACCGAATTATGACGGTATATTTAACTGACCTTTAAATCAGTAAAAGTGATATACATATCAAAATCGTATTCTGAGGAAATAATCAAGAAACGTAAAATAAAAAAATGCTCCGGTCTCGATATTTTTCCGTTTGCCGGGAAACCGGCAAACGCACTTTGGATTTCGTACAGGCTTGGTATATTTACTTGTTCACCGGCATATAAACCATACTTGAAATTACACACATGCTGACAAAAAAAAGGGGCCCCGACCGGCAAATCCAACGCTTATTCAGCGCAGTCAATCCGTAGTCAGAGCACTCCTTACACGTTCCAAACTTTGGTGCGCCCAGCAGGAATCGAACCCACAACCTTCTGGTCCGTAGCCAGACGCTCTATCCAGTTGAGCTATAGGCGCGTTTTTTAACGTGCAATATATATAATAATATAAACCTTCAAAAAAATCAACCATGGATTAAAAATAATTAATGTAAATATATTACAATTAGTGCAGGTTATTGAACAGGAATGTAAAAAAGAGCATTCATGCCTTTACATTTCCAATAACAAAAAATATAATATAGTTAATACAGGTCATGGTTAATGGAGGCTCATAATGCGGATTTCCGGTATAACATACGTAAAACGGAAAAAAAGATGGCTTCCAAAGCTGCTTTCGATACTGCTCATTATAATTGCTGTTGCGCTGGTTGTTATATTATTTTTATTAATGTTTACCAACGTTCACATACCATATATAAGTGAATGGTTGGAATCATAGGGCCTCATGTTTTCCGCGGCTCTTTTGGCTAAAGAAGTTCCTTGCGGTTTAAAATGATTACAACCACCAAAGACAGCAGCACAGTTCCTACAAGTACCAGAACCCAGCTTAAGGGACTGTTTGCGAAAGGTAATTGCATGTTCATTCCGTAAAAGCTGAAAACAATGGTGGGTATGGAAAGCACTATAGTCACCGATGTTAAAAACTTCATTACAATGTTCAGGTTGTTGGAAATAACCGATGAAAAGGCATCCATCATACCATTCATAATGGTACTGTATATACTTGCCATTTCAATAGCCTGTTTGTTTTCTATGATTGCGTCTTCCAAAAGGTCCTGATCTTCCTCATAAAGCTTGATATATTTTCCGCGCAGAAGTCTTTCCAGCACCACATCGTTGGATTTCAGCGAAGTGGTGAAAAACACAAGGCTTTTTTCGAGCTCCAGAAGCTTAAAAAGCTCTTTATTCCTCATCGACTTGTGAAGACTGCCTTCAAGGTATTCGGTTCTTTTGTCTATCTGTCTCAGATATTTTAAATAATCCCTTGCATTATTATACAGAATCTGAAAAATAAACCTTGTTTTCTTATAAGTGTAAAGCTCCTTTACCTGCTTATTGATAAATGGTTTCAGTACCTGTGCTTCATGGGCGCATATTGAAATAAAATAATCGTCCCTTATAACAAGAAGCCCCAGCGGTATCGTTTCAAACTTTAACGTTTCTTCGTCCTGATAGGCATACGGAATATCTACAATTATCAATATCTGATCATCTTCAACGTCAATTCTCGGCTTCTCTTCTTCATCAAGCGGGTCCCGCAGAAGTTTCGGGTTAATATTCAGCGCTTCCTGAATCATATTAAGCTCTTCTTCGGTCGGATCAGTTATATTAATCCAGCATCCTTTTTCAATGGTATCAATACGTACAAGCTCATTATTGGTTTCCATCGTTTTAAAAATCTGAATCATTTCGGGTCACCTGCCTTCTTTAAAGACTACCTTAAAATGATAAACTAATAAACTTAATAACTCAAGCCCAAAAAAACAGTCCGCAAAAAAGCGGACTGTTCGGATGTATTCCGGTGTTGTGAAATTATGCAAACGATATCACATTTTTATATTTCAAGTATTTTTACCGCATAAGGCTCAAGGCTTACTTCAATCCTGTTTCCTTTATCGTCGTTAATTACAGTTGTCTCACGGTTCTCCCCGTTATTTATCACCACAAGCCTTCGGCTGTTCGGGAAGTAAGCACATTCGGTGTTAAAGTTGCCGCATGTCCAGCGGTTAATATACTCTTCCCTTCCCATAGCCCAGAGTATTGCTCTGAACAGCAGTCTTGTATTCTGCGCGTTAAACCTGAATCCTGAGAAATAAACACCTCTGCCGTCAGCAAATTTTCTTGCCGCTATTCTAACATTTCCGCCTTTTTCAGCCAAAACATCCGTTTCACCGTCAATTGCATATACATTGTCAACTTCGGTGCCGAAATCGGTATCTTCTTTTACTTCATCAGTAATGAAATGCTTTTCTGTCAGGGTATATTTGTATTTGTTCCTCGACAGCGTGCGTCCAATCTCCCTGTCAACGCCAAGTATATGTGAAAGCTGGAAATACTGGCTGCTGAATATCGTTGCAGTTGGTTCGGCAATTCCTATAAATCCCCCTCCCGCTGCAACCCACTCGGTAATTTTCGCAACAATCTCAGGATCTTTCCAGTTATCGCCGCCACTCCATGCACTGTCCAGTCTGCCGCAGTTGATGATAATTTTAACGTCATCGGGGATTCCTTTTTCCCTTATATCGTCAAAGCTGATATATTCCACATCCAGCGGCAGTCCGGCCAAAGCCTCGTTAACGTGGTTCAGGTCCAGTTGAGGCTGCTCATGCATGTGCCCGCTGCAAATCCATGACCTGAGTCTGCCCCAGCAGGTTAAAACCGCAACTTTGCCCGGAACGGTATAAGGCTTATCATTTTCATGCAGGCTTTTTAAAGTTCTGAACTCATTTGCGAGCTCTTCTATATAATCAATAAAATCGGGGAAATCCTTAACCAGATGCAAATACCCTCCAAGGCCTATTCTCTGTACCGGTGCACGCAAAAGAGCACGGCGAACCTTCATCCAGAAATTTTTCGCATCTTTGGTTGGGTTTCCGCCTTCCTTGAACGTCGGCTCGCCTTTCAAACCCGTCGGAAAAAGATACGGATGAAGACGCAGTTCGTGAGTTTCGACCCCGGTTACGCCTGCGCATTTTCTTGCCTCAAAGGCGTTAAACACGCACTTTATAATTCCGTCGAAATTAAAATCCTTAAATCTTGGGCTGTATGGTTCCACGCCAATCCAATGATCGTCATAGAACACATAAGCTTTCTTTCCGTACTTATGGACCAGGTCTACGCATTTTCTTCCGAAAGTAACCACGAATTCATTTATAAAATCCATCCATGCCCTTATTTTGGGCGAAGGGACATTATGGGTATTGTTCAGCAGCCCTTTGTTGATAAAATCTTCCGAAGTAAGCTTAATACCGGTCTTCTCTTCAAATTTTGTCATTGCGTAAGGACTGACCGAAAAATCATAAGAGCCCCAGTCGGAATAACGGTACCTGAAATGTTCAGGATCATCGCCCCATAACCAGCAGAAGTTATAAAACATGGACGTAAACCTTACAACATTTGTGTGCGGGTGTTCCTGCAACCATTTTTCCAGGTGACTTAATATGAACTCCTGGGTTTCGGGGTAAATTGGATCTATCGGCATGAGATGTTCCCTGTCACCCCAGTTGTTCGTAATATGATTGTACATTGATATGGCTTCCCATATCCTGTATGCAAGAAAATTTACAGTATACTTATGCCACTTTTTTGCGTTCTTTATAACAACGGTACCCGTCTCTCTGTTGAATTCCCAGTTGTCCTTCGGTACCTCTTCCCCCGTAGTCCTGTCAAAAACCTGCCACCACTTTTTCGGATCGTCGTTGCAGTTAATTTCAAACTGCTCTCTGAAATACCCTTTGAGCAGATCTATCGTAACAGTGCTTTCTGACGCTATTACCGGATCCGACATGAGGAAATTTTGCTGAAGTTTGTCCCTGTGTGCCTTTGCCCAGTCATTGACACCGCGTATAAGGCATAAAGTGGAATATATCTCATAACCGGATGTCAAAATTCGTGGAGACAGAACAGTACCGTCGCTGTCCCTTATTACATCGGCTCCCCACTTTTCAGCAAGTTCAAGGGTCAAATCTTCATATCCCGCTTCTCCGGGTAAAGTAAAAAATCCTTTGCTTTTATCTGTCATAAATATGCCTCCTTCACTTTATTCTTCCTATTCCGCAGACAATTCAGCATTTCTTAATATTATCTGGCTCGTATCCATACCAGCATTTCGCCTTCACCACGATTACCCCACAGATAATACGGAATGGCCTTTATTTTTACCGGTCTGGTTTCGACGCTCCGATACGGTTTGTAAAGTTCGTCATTCCATCCTTCTTCAACGGTTCTGAACCCTTCACCGGTTATTATTACCGTGCCCTCGGGAAGATCATTTGCATTTCCGGTTTTAAATTCCTTGTCAACACAAAGGCTTATTGCTGAGAGATTCGGACCGTTATCAATTTCCTCAAGGCAGTATACAAGCGGACCACGCATAATGCAGACCTTTCCTGCGTTTTCCCTAACTTTTGGATTTGACGCGATTATCTCAACGGGCATTTCGAAAAATATCCTGATACTTTCGCCGTTATGCCATGTCCTGTTTATGTATGCATATCCTTTTTTAATTTCATACCCCGCTTTCTGATTGTTTATGTATATTTCAAATTTCCTGCACCAGGATGGCACCCGTACGGCGAACTTAAAATTCATAGGCTGGTTTAAACTTATTGAAAACTCAATTTCCCCGTCATACGGATATTTTGAATTTTGACTGATTAAAACTTTCTGATTGCGGATATTTGCCTCAACGGTTCCCCCTATATACAAATGGGTGAACAAGGTATCATTGTTCACGGAATAAATATAATCGCCGAGGGATGCCAGAAGTCTTGCTATATTCGGAGGGCAGCACGCACAGCTGAACCATTTCTGCCGCTTTGCCTTCACATGATGTTTGCCCGGATCTTTTTTACAGGCTTCGGGCCATACTTCAAGAGGATTGACATAGAAAAATTCCTTTCCGTTTCGGGACATTGAACCGGGAACTAAATTATAAAGAATTTTTTCCATCACATCCCCGTATTCGCCGGACGGATCCATTTTCAGCATTCTGTGGGAAAAGAAAACAAGCCCTATTGACGCGCAGGTTTCCGCGTATACCGTATCATTCGGAAGATCATAATCAAAAGTAAAAGCTTCGCCATGACGCGTGGAACCTATACCGCCTGTTATATACATTCGGCGCGTGGTTATATTTTCCCATAACTTTCTGCATACTTCAAACAGCTCTCTGTCGGAGGTTTCATAAGCAATGTCGGCCATTGCACTGTACATATAAACGGCACGAACCGCATGACCTACCGCTTTGTCCTGCTGACGCACAGGTCTGTGTGCCTGGTTGTATTCAAGGTTTGGCGCAGGTTCTTCCCTTTTTGTCCAGTGGGATATCCTGTTCCTCACGTTTTCCCATTCATACAGGAAATAATTCGGTTCCTTTCCCCGTTCGTTGATGAAGTACGAACTTAACTTCAAATATTTCGGGTCTCCCGTTGCTTTATACAGCTTAACCAGTGCCAGCTCAATTTCCTGATGACCGGGATAGCCTTTTATTTTCCCTTCCTCAGAACCGAAAATAGAATCAATTAAATCGGCAAACCTGCAGGCAACTTTAAGGAGCTTATCCTTTCCGGTAGCTTCATAATATGCCACCGCAGCTTCAATCAAATGACCAGCGCAGTACAGTTCATGGCATTCACACAGATTTGTCCAGCGCTTTTCGTTTTTGTTTATTATGAAGTATGTATCCAGGTAACCATCAGAGCATTGAGCCTTTTCAATTAAATCTATCATTTCGTCGGCCGTTTTCTCAAGCTCCGGATCGGGGTGAGTCATAAGGCTGTGACCTACCGCCTCAAGCCATTTTGCCACATCACTGTCCTGAAACACAAATCCATGAAAATCTCCTTTTTCAAGTCCCGCAGCTATTTTAAAATTTTTAACCGCATGGCTTGGCTCAGCTTCGGGAACTCTGTCATTCAACACTTCCCACTGGTAAGGAATCATCGTATCTCTTACAAGCCGGGTATAAAATCCGAAGAAGCCATCATCAATTGTGACATTCTTCTTTGATACATGCTCCATAATTTTCACAACAATCCTCCTCAAAGAGCTTTTGGAAGAATCAGTTTAAAAAAATTCCCGATGATTTAAGAATACTGTAAATAGGAAAGATTGTCATTAGGATTTTTTATTAAAAGTTTAGGATAAGGAAATAAAACAAAACGGCACACGGTATTCATTACCGCATGCCGTAACTGTTATTCCGTACCATTTTAATTTTGCAGGTATTTTTTAAGCGTAGCCCTTACGGCTCCCGGACCCTGTACAAGTTCTTCGAAATATCCAAGAACTTTGTCGGCAAGCCCTGCTTCAAAAAGATTTACTCCGAAGATGGATGTATCTGAAAGAATGGGTCTTAATTTTTCATCAAAGGGCCCTTTATCACCGAGTTTAATCCCTTCGGTTACCTTCCTCAGGTGCTCCATAAGCGGATCAGGGCTTAGAGTAAACGGCTTGCCTTCATCGTCCACGGCAAGCAAATACCTTAACCATCCCGCCAGAACAAGAGGAATATACTTTAAGTCTTTTACGTTCAAATCTTCCCTCTTCTGATAAGCCTTTATGGTTTCCCCGAACCTGATCGCCAGCTTCTGGGACGTATCGGTAGCAATTCTCTGAGGCGTGTCGGGCATAAACGGGTTGGGTAACCTTACTTCAACAACTTCCTTTATAAAATCCTTAGGATTGATTATGCCGGGATTGATTACCACGGGCAGTCCCTCTTCATAACCCACTTTTTCCACCAGTGCCTTAAGCTGTTCATCTTTCATTTCATCGTGAATTGTATTATATCCGAGAAGGCATCCGTATACCGCAAGGGCGGTATGAAGGGGATTCAGGCAGGTACAAACCTTCATTTTTTCAACCTTGTCAACCGTTTCCCGGTCGGTGAAAATTACGCCTGCTTCTTCGAGGGGCGGCCGGCCGTTCGGAAACAGGTCTTCAATAACAAGATACTGCGGCTCTTCAGCATTTACAAACGGAGCAGTATAGGTATTTTTTGAGGTTATAATAAGTTCGGTGCTCTCAAGCCCACATTTTTCAAGCATTTCCTTAACGCCCATATCAGGTCTCGGTGTGATTTTGTCAATCATGCTCCATGGGAACGATACCTTTTCGGGATTTTCAATGTAGTCCACAAATCCTTCGTCAACAAGTTTATTCTTGGCCCACTCCTTAGCAAATGTGCTTACCGCTTCATAAAGCCTTGAACCGTTATGAGAGCAGTTGTCCATACTCACAAGGGCAACGGGATACTTTCCGCTTTTATATCTTTCATAGCACAAAGCTGTAAGTTTTGCGATAAAACTTTTAGGAGACTCGGGCCCGGCTTTAAAATCACTTTCCACATCAGGGTAATATTCACCCTTGGCGTTTTTCAGGCTATAACCCTTTTCTGTTATCGTAAAACTTACCATCTGCAGTGACGGATTTGAAAAGATATTTTTCAGTGTTTGCCAGTTATTTTTATCGCCTGTATCCGCTGTAAGCGCTTCCACAACAGAAGCTATTACCTTTTTATCCATATTTCCGTCGTGCTTCAGAACAACCAGCACACTGAGATTATCATACGGTTTGTAAGCCCTTTCAATAATCTCATAATCATAGCCTTCGCATACGATTATTCCCCTGTCGCTTTTTCCTTCGTCAAGAAGCTTCTGCTGGAGAGCAGCCGGAAAAGCCCTGAATATATTCCCTGCGCCAAAATGCAGCCATATGGGGTTCTTAAGCGTGTTTTCCCTTACCATTTCACGATCAAACCTGGGCATTTCAAACCCGGCTTCAAGCCAAGGCTTCATGTCTTTCAGCCCTGAACTGTTTAAAATCATGTATTTCACTCCTTCTTGTTTAATAGTATAGGCCATAACCTGCTTAACAAAGTTTATAGAATAATATTATCATGCAATAAAAAGCCGTTCAAGCCGATAATATAGGTTTTGCTCAAACTACAGCAAAACCCTGCATTCCCTTCCGTTGATTTCAATAAAATCCGGCTTCACGTCGCATTCAAAGGCCTTAACGCAAACACCGTTTTTTTTTGCATACCTAAGAGCTTCTCCGAATTCCAGGTGGGTTTCGTCATTTGGTGTAAAGTATCTTATATTATTCATCTGAATAATAAAAATTATATATGCGTCAAAACCGGCCTCTTTTGCCTTAACCAGCTCATATACGTGTTTTACTCCCCTCAAGGTAGGCGCGTCAGGAAATTTTGCAATGCCGTCATTTTCAAGTGTTACACCCTTTACCTCAATGTAAGCTTTACGGACTGTATTTTCAATATAAAAATCAAACCTTGACGCACCATATGTACTTTCCCGTTTTATTTGGCCGATTTCGTCAAATCCCGGAAGGATTAACTTTTTCTCAGCCAAAGCTTCATAAAACACTGCGTTGGGAGCCTGCGAATCAATATTTACAATACTTTTCCCTTTTTTAACCGATATCAGCGAGTATCCCGTCTTTCTCATTGAATTGCCGCTTTTTTCAAGGTAAACCGTAGCCCCTTCAATAAGCAGTTCTTTCAGCCTTCCGGTATTTTTAACGTGGCATATTGTTTTTTTTCCTTCAATCATGACCTCAGCCGAAAACCGGTTCAGCCTTTTTATGAATTTCCCCTCGCAAATATTTGAGTACTGCAGTTCTGCCACTGTCCTTTCATTAAAATGTTGATAAATTTACCCTTCAAGGACTTTTACGTAAAAATTCCTGTTTCTTGGCCCGTCAAATTCGCAGAAATATATTCCCTGCCATGTTCCGAGAAGAAGCCTGCGGTTTTCAACAATAACCGTAACACTGCTTCCCATAAGACTTGCTTTTACATGAGCAGGCGAATTGCCTTCAAAATGCCTGAAATCAGCAAGGTGAGGTACCAATCTGTTTAGAGCCAAAAGCATATCGGATTTAACATCGGGATCGGCATTTTCATTAATGGTAAGACCTGCGGTTGTATGTGGGCAAAAAACCACGCATACCCCATTATTTATACCGCTTTTCGCAACTGCTTCGCTTACCTGGGATGTTATATTGTAAAAACCTTCAGCTCCGGTTCTGATGCTGTATTTAAACACCACCCAAATCATTCCTTTCTTATCATTGCATTTCTTATCTGAATTCTGTCTATTTACCCGCTTTCCTCATGAAGCTTTTTTACTATTTCTATATCTGCCGGGCAAAACTCATATTCTGTAAGTTCTTTCGGAGTAACCCATTTTATTTCCTCATGGACCGTCGGACAAGGTATCCCCTCTTCAATTTCGGCATTAAAAAAGGTAAAGAATATTTCCCTGTCGGGATATCTGTACACAACTGTATCAAAAACACCTTTAACTCTTATTTTCACCCCAAGCTCTTCGTTTAATTCCCTTTCAAGGCATTCAGTTAATGTTTCTCCGTCTTCCTGCTTTCCGCCGGGGAATTCCCACAGATGACCGCAGTTTCCGCCGGCACCTCTTTTACATATTAAAATTTTACCATTCTTTCGTATAATAGCCGCTGCCACTTTTGTCATACCATTACTCCGTTTCCTTTCAGACCTTCAAGTCAGATGTTGCCTTCATATACATAACGCAGATTCTTTCTTGCAACGTCGGCCAGCTTTAATATTTTGTCAACCGGCGTAGGCTTTTTTTCCGTCATAAGGTATCTTGGGAAAAAACGGGTTACATGAAGCGGTATTTCCGGACTTATTGATGCAAGCCACGCCGAAAGCTCTTCCATTTCCTCTCCACTGTCATTTTCACCGGGGATAATCAGTGTCGTAACTTCAACATGACAGTTTTTCGCCGCTAAAGTAATTGTGTTTTTAACCGTTTCCAGGTCCCCTTTTATATTTTTGTAAAATTCATTTGAAAAAGACTTCAGGTCGATATTCATTGCGTCTATATACGGAAGAAGTTCTTCAAGCGGCTTTTCACAAATATATCCGTTTGTAACAACCACGTTTTTCAAACTTTTTCGTTTTGCAAGCCTGGCGCAGTCCATTACATACTCATAACTGATAAGTGGTTCGTTATACGTATACGCAATACCGATATTGCCTCTGCTCACCAGGCTTTCAGCCATGCCGACAAGTAACTCGGGCATCACTTTTTCGGTACTGATTTTACCCCCGCAGGTCATTGATATTTCATAATTCTGGCAGAACGGACATTTTAAATTGCACCCGTAACTTCCTACCGAAAGGATAAAACTACCGGGAAAAAACCGCTTTAACGGTTTTTTTTCTATTGGATCAAGAGCTATTGAAGTCATCTTACCATAATTTTCACACACTATTTCTCCGTTTTTGTTGGTACGGGCTCTGCAAAAACCCAATTGTCCCTCATCAATGGAACAGTGGTGGGGACAAATTTCGCAGACTGCTTTCAATGGTGTCTCACCACCTCAAAGCGCTGCATGGTGTATGGTTCATCAGGCCTGATACCAGCTTTTCTGAGGGCGATCTCAACCTGCTGTTCGGGAGTGTCTATACCTTCAAGGTCGGGAAGCAAAAGCCCTCTGCGGTAACCACAGGTGACAATAACTCCATATTTCTTTACATCAAGCTGATCCATTGACGAGATCGGTTCGGGTTCAGAAAGAACATCTACGCTGTATACAAGTTCATCAAGTTCTTTTTCGGTAACAGGAGGAAATCGCGGATCTTCTGTACCGGCACTTACGGCATTCCTTAATATTTCCTCCGCAATACATTTTGTTACCGCACTTATCGTTCCTATACATCCTCGTAATTGGCCATGTTTTTTAATGGATACGAAAACACCTGCTTTTCTATTAAGCATTTCGGCAGGTAGATCCTTTGGTAACTCGGCGAATTTCCCCGTTCTCACGTAAGTTTCCAGTGAAAGTCTTGCGAGTTTTACGTAAGCGTCTTCGCCAGATTTAATTTCGTTTATTCTTTTCCGCTGTTCTTCCTCATATGCAATATCAAAATGCCTTGTGCGATCATCTCCCGTGACTTCAAATGAAGCCACGGCATACCCCACACCAAACGGACCTTCGTAAGACAAAAGTTTTGATTTTACTTCTTTTCCGTCCAGTGCACCGGCCATTATTATAAAGGATCTCAGTCCGCATTCCGCAGCAGCCTCGCAAAATGACGGATCAAAATTTAAAAATGTGAGAAAATCAGCTTTTTCCATTGCCTCGGTAACCTGTCTGTCAAATACAGGACCTTCCTTCGCAAATCCGTAAGGTCCTTCACTCAAAAGTTTGTGCGACAAATCGCCGCTTGCCACAAAAACAGCATTTCGGCCAAGTTTTTCAACCGTTCTTGCGATTACTTTTCCAAAACGGTAATGTTCCAAATGGCTAAATCCCGACAGGCCAATCCGCACAAGTTTGTATTCCCTGTAAAACTTATTGATAAAATACAGCGGTATGAAAGTTCCATGATCAAGTTCCGGGTTCCGCTCTCCTAAAGTCCCTGCCGGAATGTCATCTTTTTCAGCTTCGGCAGACAATGCCTGAACAAATTCACTGTCGTACATTGCTTCGATTGTCAGATTTTTAACTCCGAAACGGCGCATGTCACCTTTTGCCTTTTTTCCCGGTGATATATGAAAATAATCGGAATAAAGAATTGAATGCGGCGAAGTGACAATTATTGTTTCGGGGCGAATCTCGGAAATTTTTTCGGCTATTTCCATATAGGCATCGGTAGTTTTCTGAATTTTCCTTTCCTCGCCCCGTCCTATCTCCGGCAAAATAATCGGAGGATGCGGAACTATAAAGGCCGCTTTAATCGGCATAATTTCCCCTCCTTTACAATGAAAAAGGGTTCTATTCTATTATACCCATAAAAATCGGACGGTTCTTTATTTATTAATTTATTATATCATTATGATTGCTTTTTTAGCAGTCGAGCATTAGCTTGACCGAGTAAACAATTTTATTTTGCGGTTGGTTTCAATTCAACGTAAGTATTATATTTAAAAATGAAGCTTTTCCACTTATCATGCCATAAATATATTAATTTTGAATATCATAAAAAATTCGTCATTCCGTGCGCTAATACCGTCGACCAACAGTCCTTTGCTTTAAATCTGTTAAATCCAAGTGCTGTCCCATAACCTATTTCTGATGCAATTTTAGATAATTGTAATACGTCCCAATTGCCTGTCATTTTACATTAAAATAATATACTAAAGATGCCATGACGGAAATAGGGCAATATTCCAAATAAAAATATTAAGTTTACTCGTTGTCACTTGTCTAAACCTGTTCAAAATATACATTAGAAAAGAATTCTTCACAGACCGGTGTTACAGTACTGCCATAAATAATTTTTTAACCGATGTGAATCCCTTGAATATAGTAAGGCCGAGCCATAATTAACAGCGCGGTTTCAATTACATGCTGTTTGGAATAACTTTTCAGGACAGTAGGAAAAGGAACTTATCATATCAGCAGTAGGCAAATAGGTTAGCAAAATAAATCTTTTTGCGTTATGCAGTAATATATTAAAAACCCTGAAAGACTTCTACTTTCAGGGTTTCTCACTGGTTGCGGAGGGAGGATTTGAACCTCCGACCTTCGGGTTATGAGCCCGACGAGCTACCGGACTGCTCCACTCCGCGTCGTTATATTTCCTCGTTTCCCATAGTGCCGGAGACCGGAATCGAACCGGTACGAGGTTTTAGGCCTCGCAGGATTTTAAGTCCTGTGCGTCTGCCAATTCCGCCACTCCGGCCTATACCTTCCATCCAAACGACTCTATCATTATAAGGCACTTATTCACCAATGTCAATAGATAAATGCAAAGATTTTTATGGATTTATAAGGTAATTTCAAAAAATAGCTTTATAAATTTCCGCATTGTTTTATGTATTTTTTTATTTTGCCACCGCTGCAGTACTAATACCGCAGCGGTGAACAAGACTAAATTTTCTTTTCAGGTTTTCTGATTACGTCGGTACCAACCCATTTTCTCAGTACTTCAGGAACTACAACGCTTCCGTCTTCCTGCTGAAACTGTTCAAGGATTGCCGGGATAATTCTGCTAGTTGCGAGCCCCGAAGCGTTAAGGGTGTGAACAAACTCCGTTTTTCCCGTGTCTGAACGCCTGAACCTGATATTTCCACGTCTTGCCTGATAATCGTAAGCATTCGATGCCGAGCTTACTTCTTTGTAATCATTCATACTTGGTATCCAAACTTCTATGTCAAACGTCTTCCCCATCGAAGCACTGCAGTCTTTGGCAGCGAGCTTTGTAACCCTGTGGTGCAGTCCTAACCCCTGAACAAGCCTTTCCGCTTTGTTAACAAGTTCCTCCAGCGCCTTTTCCGACGTCTCAGGTGTTGTATACTGGAACATTTCAACCTTATTGAACTGATGCCCCCTGATCATTCCGCGTTCTTCAGCTCGGTAGCTTCCTGCTTCCTTTCTGTAACATGGAGTATAAGCAAAATATTTTCTCGGTAAATCTTCTTCATTTAGTATTTCATCCCTGTGGAAATTTATAAGCGCCGTCTCGGCGGTCGGAAGGAGAAAATGCATGTCTTCGCTGGGCTCACTTGCTTCTACCTTAAAAACATCGTCAACAAATTTGGGAAACTGACCGGCGGTGTAACCGCATTTATACGTCAGAATATGCGGCGGCAGCATGAATATATATCCATCCTTTAAATGTTCTTCAATAAAATAGTTCAGTAATGCCCATTCCAATACTGCGCCCAAACCTGTATAGACCCAGTAGCCGCTGCCGCCAATCCTTGCGCCGCGCTCATAATCCACCAGCCCAAGGTCGGTTGCAAGATCAACATGATTTTTCGGTTTAAAATTAAAAACAGGTTTCTCGCCCCACGTCCTTATAACCTTATTGTTTTCCTTTCCACCCGGCTCAACATCATCGGCGGGTATGTTCGGCAGAGATGAAAGAAAATTGTTTATTTTCTTTTCCAGTTCTTTTATTTCATCGTCTGCTTTCTTTATGTCATCCGACAATAATTTCATTTCCGAAAGCAACCCGGAAATATCCTTACCTTCTTTTTTCAGGCGGGGTATTTCATCGGATACCTTGTTTCTCTTTGCCTTTTTCTCATCGTTCGATGCTATTAATTGCCTTCTTTGCTTATCCCATTCAAGCAATTCGGTAAAATCAACATTGTCCATCCTTTTTAACAATGCCCTTCTTACTTCTTCGGGATTATTTCTTATTCTGTTAATATCAAGCATTTGAAACACCTCTTTGACTAATAATTTCTATTTATCAAAAGCCTTATTAATTGCTTCGAATTCTTCAGAAGACAATTTCCTCTGTGGTTCTCCCTTAACAATCTCTTTCGCATAAACGTAGGAATTTTCCCTTGTATATATGCCGGTCAATACAAATCCGTCCCTGTTTTCATCAAGTAATGCCACCGAAAAGCTCATATTGTTGCCGACATTATCAAAAGCATTATAACTTACCATTCCCACATGTTGCAAACACCCAGGAATCTTGTTTTCCAATTTCTCAATCCTTTTATTTACGTCGTTATGTACTTCATTCTTTAATTTTTCCAAATTATCAAGATATGATATCATCAGATTTTCCACATCGCTGTCTCCCAACCCATGCATAAAATGTTTGTATTTTTTTATCATTCGGTTAACTCTAAAGTTAAGTATGAGAAAAAAAACAACGGAAACTGACGACATGGCTAAGGACGCATATAAAATATATTTTTCCACCAATATCCCTCCATAAGATAATGAAACCAACCTGTGCTGATTTTAAAAAGGCATTCTGAAGGAATATTATAATTAAATTTCCATGTTATAGCAACATCAGTAAAAGCCTTTATTTTAGCTTTAGACAGTACAAGCTGGGACTTAATGAAATTATATTACCATGACATAAAAAATGCAATACAACCAAAAATAAACGCATCCTAAAAATTTACATCTTTAGTTATAAATTCTATAATCCTGTTAAATTCATCATTTGAATAATATTCAATGACGATTTTTCCTTTGTTCTTGTTATGACGCAGTTCCACTTTTGTTCCCAATATGCTTTTAAGTTTTTCTTCAATATCAAGTATAGTTGGATCTTTTGCAGCCTTTCTTTTCTGTTTCTTTTCATTTTTCCGTTCATTCACCAACTTTTCGGTTTCGCGCACACTTAAGTCTTTTTCAATAATTTCCTCGGCCAGTTTAATCTGTCGCTCAGGATCTTCCACCGTTATAAGCGCCCTGGCATGGCCCGGCGTCAACTGTTCGTTAATCAGCATATCCTTTATTTTATCTGGCAATGATAATAGTCTTACAGAATTGGCTATTGCTGCTCTGCTCTTTCCGACTAGTTTTGATAACGCCTCCTGTGTAAGCCCATGCTCATCCATTAATTTCTGATAAGCTTCGGCTTCTTCAATCGGATTTAAATCCTCCCTTTGCAAATTTTCTATAAGCGCTATTTCCATAGTTTCCCTTGAGGATAAATCCTTAACTATCGCAGGAATTGTTTTCAATCCCGCCAGTTTTGCGGCACGCCATCTTCTTTCCCCTGCAATAATTGTATATCCTTTGTCCTGTTTTTTTACTATAATAGGCTGAACGACACCGTGCTGTTTTATAGACTCCGCCAGTGCCTGAAGTTTTTCCTGATCAAAATTTTTTCTCGGCTGCTCCTTATTGGGTTCTATATCAATGATTTTTAACTCCATTACACCGGAATCACCCGATAATATATTATCGGTGTCTAAAAGAGCCCCCAATCCTTTTCCGAGTCCTTTTTTCATTTTCATACCCCCGAATATTCAATAACTTCATCGGCCAGATCCATATAGCATTCAGCACCTTTTGACTTACTGTCATAAAGAATTATAGGAAGTCCATAACTTGGCGCCTCGCTTAACCGAACATTTCTTGGTATAATTGTTTTGTAAACCTTATTTCCAAAATATTTCTTTACTTCATCAACTACCTGTATTGATAAATTCGTCCTCGCATCAAACATCGTCAAGACTACGCCTTCCACTTTCAGATTGGGATTTAAATGTTTCTGGACCAACTTTACCGTATTCATCAACTGACTCAGTCCTTCAAGTGCGTAATATTCGCACTGAATAGGGACCAATATTGTGTCAGCGGCAGTTAATGCGTTGATTGTAATAAGCCCAAGGGACGGTGGGCAGTCTATTATAATAAAGTCAAAATCTTCTTTTATATCATTAAGAGCATGTTTCAGCCTTGTTTCTCTTGATATAACAGATACAAGTTCAACCTCTGCTCCTGCCAGTTGTATGTTTGACGGCGATAATGTAAGATTTTTTACCTTTGTTTCTATAAAAGTCTCCCCGATAGGAGTTTCATTTATAATAACATCGTAAATTGACTTTTCAACTTTTGACTTGTCAATTCCAAGTCCGCTTGTAGTATTTCCCTGCGGATCAATATCAATTAAAAGTACCTTTTTACCTTTTACAGCAAGACACGAACTTAAATTTACCGCAGTTGTGGTTTTGCCTACCCCACCTTTCTGGTTTGCGATTGCTATAATTTTTGACATTACATACACCCCACACCTGATACCACCTAATACTTAAAACATTATAGCATATAGATATTTGAAAATAAACTTTAAACAGTAAAATGTTTCACGTGAAACAATATTAATACAAACGAATTATGTCTTATAAAGAGATATTATTTCCTTAATAAAATATGACTTTACTTATTGGAATAATGAAACGGTCTATAACGAAAAAATTATAAATAGATTATTTTTAAAAATAATGCTATATTTTAACACTTTACAAAAATTTTAATTGCAATAATAATGATATTTAAAACTTTACATTTCATGTACTACTTATTAAGTATGACAACTTTTGACACTTGGGTTCAGGTAATTAATGAAACACGGACAGAATATGTTTTAACTGATGATGCTTTAGTCATAACATTGACAGGAAAAACTGATGTTTTTGCTGGAAGCAATGATACAGATCCTCGGTTTACATGCTCAGGAAATATTATGAAGGCTTACACAGCTGGAGCAAATAAATTTACTGTCTTTAGCTAATTTTAATTCAGACCAGTATTATGGAAGCCATGTTTACTGCCCTTTCAGGCAAAAAATTAAATTAAAAATTCTGTTCATGTTGTACTAATAAAATTGGCCTATAGATAAATTATCAAAATTAATTAAAACATTTTTTAAGAAATAAAACTGTATTTAAGATTAAAACGTGATACCAAAAAAATTTGTGTTAAATATCAGCCGGCTGATAAAAACCTTAATGTATTGCAGCTGAAATTCATTATTTTTAAAGACAAAATTTTGGTTAATATTCAAATGTAAATATTCTCAAATAATTATCTGTCAAAAATTAATAATTACGTGTAAAATAATAAAAAATTATTTAATGGTTCGTTGTAAAATTAAATGCAACAGTAAAATGAAATAAATAATTGACAACCATAGTGAGAAATCATGTATGATTTAGGTGTCCAATCCAAACATACAGGAGGTTCTCAACTATGGCTGTACAATATAAGTCTACCACAACTGAGCATAAGTTTAAACACTTAAGTGTTTATGAAAGAGGGCAGATTGCAGCTCTTTTAAAAGAAGGAAAGAGTCAACGTTATATTGCTAATAAACTAGGTCGCTCGCCAAGTACAATTAGCCGTGAAATTAAAAGAGGGACAACAATGCAGATGAGAACTGATTTATCGACATACAAAGTATATTTTCCTGAAACAGGGCAGGCAGTTTATGAGAAAAATCGTATGAATTGCGGAGCAAAGCGTAAATTGGCTCAAGTTGAAGATTTTCTTAAGTTTGCAGAAGATAAGATACTACGCGAAAAATGGTCTCCAGATGCAGTTGTTGGTTTATGTAGGAGAGACCCCAAGTGGCAAAATTCTACTATTGTATGTACCAAAACACTGTATAATTATATAGACCTGGGACTCATAAAAGTACGAAATATAGATTTAAATCTTAAACTACGTTTAAAATCTAAAATAAAAAGGATACGTCAAAACAAACGGGTTGTAGGGAAAAGCATTGATCAAAGGCCGGAAGAAGTACAATCACGTCAAACCTTTGGGCATTGGGAAATTGATACGGTAACAGGCAAAAAGTCTAACGATTCAGTAATTTTAACCTTAACTGAACGAAAAACCCGCTACGAGTTATTGTTTCTTTTGGACGCAAAAGACAGTAATACTGTTAACGAGGCACTTTCAGAACTTAAGAATTGTTATGGTAAGGATGTTTCAAATGTATTTCGCACTATAACGGCAGACAATGGTTCTGAATTTAGTAGACTATCCGAAATGTTACAAGGGCTAGGAATTGAAGCTTATTTCACTCATCCTTATTCCTCATGGGAGAGAGGAACTAATGAACGTCATAATGGACTTATTAGGCGTTTTATTCCTAAAGGAAAGGCTATAAAAGATTTTTCTGAAGAAACGATAAAACGGATACAACAATGGTTAAACAGCCTTCCACGAAGGATATTAGGTTACAAAACACCTGAAGAATGTTTTAATGAAGAGATACATAACCTGGTAAACAAAAATATATCAGCAATAGCCTGAGCCCTTCATCCAAGATATTTTAAAGCTCATTTGAGGGTAGTCAAGGGTAAAGACTTTGTCTTATCTATCGATAACCCTTGACTACCCTCTGCACTCGCTCAAGATAGTAGTTAAGAAGGGCTAAAAGATGATGTTGTACTTTAACACCTAAAATTATGGATGATTTCCACTATAGGTGTTGCATTTAATATTGCAATTTACAAAAAATTATTTAATACAGTTATGGAAAAGTATGCATAGTAATATTTAGTGATTGGCAGATATAAAAATAAAAAAATTGCTGCAGAAACTATGTCGAAGAGCACTTTTTTGTAAAATATTATAATACTGCAAAAAAAAATTTTATGGTTATGGTACAGTATTTCATTAATAGAGTCCGCATAAGCCATATGCAAACTCCTCAGTCAAAATAGGAGCTATGAAAAAACATTCTATTAGTGAGTAATCTAAATAAGTCAAACATAAGATTACCTTAACAGACGAACGCTTGAAGTAATTTTGTCAGTTTAATGGAAGCCATGCTTAAGATTTTTACAGACGCAGGACACATAACTGATGCATGTTGAAACTTACGCGCACATAAAAAAATATCGCAGCGGTACGTACTTACTCTTAAAACATGCTTAATATCGCCGTTCTAAATGAAAATTTACTATAGAATTGTTTTTGTGTATCAGAAAAGCGAAAAATCATTAATTTTGGCTTTAATGAAACGGCAATTTACAGAATTTCAAAACAATAAGGATAAGTCAAATAATCGACGAATTATGTGGATGCTAAATATCAATATCAGCCATTTTTGTTTGTGTTAAAAGCCTGACTCTCCGGTTATTTAATAGCAGCTTAACAACTGCATATTAAAAATTTCCATTACAAATACTTAAGATAAAAAAAGAAATGTTTCACGTGAAACATTTCTTCATACATCAAGATTATTAACCTTTTTTGCATACTGGTGTATAAATTCTTTTCTCGGTTCCACCTTTTCTCCCATCAGTATCGTAAATATTTCCTCAGCTTCAACAGGATTATTGAGATCCACCTTTAACATTTTTCTTGTCTTAGGATCCATTGTTGTTTCCCATAACTGTTCGGGATTCATTTCCCCTAAACCTTTAAATCTTTGAATGATCAGACTTCCTTCTCCTCTTTTCCATCCTTTTTCCTTAAGCAGTTTTTCAAGTTCATTATCATTATATACATAGTATTCTTCTTTTCCTTTGCTCACTTTATACAGAGGAGGCAGAGCAATATAAACATGGCCGTTTTCAATCAAAGGTCTCATATACCGGTAGAAAAAAGTTAAAAGCAGCGTTCTGATGTGATGACCGTCTACATCTGCATCAGCCATTATTATAACCTTATGGTATCTCAGTTTGCTCAGATCCATATCGTCACCGAAACCGGCGCCCAATGCCGTTATTATCGGAGTTAATTTATCGTTTCCATAAACTTTGTCCGCTCTTGACTTTTCAACATTCAACATTTTTCCCCATAACGGAAGAATTGCCTGGTATCTTCTGTCTCTTCCCATTTTTGCGGATCCGCCGGCTGAATCTCCCTCCACAATAAATAATTCACACAGCCTTGGATCTTTTTCCTGGCAGTCAGCAAGTTTTCCCGGTAAAGAGAAATTTTCCATTGCAGATTTTCTCTTTGTCAATTCTCTTGCCTTCCTTGCAGCTTCCCTCGCTCTGTACGAAGCCAACGATTTTTCGACTATTATTCTGGCTGTTTTAGGATTTTCCTCCAGAATGTACTGTAGCTTTTCTGTTACGAGATTTTCAACAAACTGACGCACGTCTGCATTTCCAAGTTTCGTTTTTGTCTGCCCTTCAAACTGAGGATCGGTCAATTTCATATTTATAATGGCAGTAATTCCTTCCCTTACGTCTTCACCAGAAAGGTTTTTGTCATTGTCCTTAAGCATATTAATTTTCCTCGCGTAATCATTAATTACCTTTGTTATGGCCGCCTTAAAACCGGTTACGTGAGTGCCGCCTTCCGTAGTGGGAATATTGTTTGCATAGCTGAAAATATTTTCGTTAAAACTATCGGTATATTGAAAAGCTATCTCTATCTCCATATTTTCTTTTTGGCCTTCCAGATATATGATGTCGTCGTGAATAACATCCTTGTTCTGGTTTATATATTTAACAAAAGAAATTATACCGCCTTCATAATGCAAAATATTTTCTTTTACCTCATCGCCTCTTTCGTCTATAAACTGTATAGTCAGCCCTTTATTTAAAAAAGCAATTTCACGAAACCTTTTCAGCAACATCTCATAGTCAAATTCCACTACCTCAAAAATCTCAGGATCGGGCTTAAACGTAGTAATGGTCCCGGTAGAATCAGCCTCACCGACTATTTCTATTCCTGTTACGGCCTTTCCTCTTTCATAACGCTGTCTGTACCTTTTTCCGTCCCTCATTACTTCGACTACCATCCATTCCGACAGCGCGTTTACCACTGCAGCACCAACGCCGTGAAGCCCCCCTGAAACCTTATAACCCGAGCCTCCGAATTTTCCCCCTGAATGAAGTGTGGTATGAACAACTTCAAGAGTTGGAATACCCATTTTTGGATGTATTCCTACAGGAATTCCCCGGCCGTTGTCAATATTGGTTACACTGTTATCCTTATGAATAATTACCTTTATTTTGTCGCAAAAACCGGCCAGAGCTTCATCAATACTGTTATCGAGAATTTCGTATACCAGATGATGAAGCCCTCTGACGGAAGTTGAACCTATATACATACCAGGTCTTTTTCTTACCGCTTCTATGCCTTCCAAAACCTGTATCTGTTCTTCATCATATTTTTTATCCTTTTCTACTTCACTGTTCATTTAAACTATTCCTCCATTTCTTTTTTATTACTCTTTTTTCATAAACCGCTTATATAAAGTGGTTGTTGAAATTGGAGAGAGGTAAACTTTATTACTGTATTTTCCCTGTGTTATTATAATTGATTTTGGAAGTTCATTTTCATCCACGTTAACAATGAAACCTTCTTCCTCCGATGTTTTCAAAAAATTTCGTGTATCCTGCGATACGGTTGATCTTTCCATATCAATTATTGCTACAATATCTTTAGTAAAAACCATATAATCTCCGCCAATATGCAAAAACATTATATCACCCAATCAGATTTGGTAATATTTAATAATAATTTAAATTCTAACCACTGTACCATTTCTTATTTTTACGTACGATACCTTATCATCTGAAATCCGGAATTGGGTCTTATCGGTAGAAGTTATAACAGCCTGCTTATCCTTTATTAAATCATACAAATAATTACGGCGATTTTCATCCAGTTCCGACATAACATCATCAAGGAGTAAAACAGGGGTTTTTCGCGTTTTTTCCTCTATTTCCTCCATAACTGCAATGTTCAATGCAAGGGCCAAAGATCTCTGCTGTCCCTGAGAGCAGTAATATCTGGAATTCTTGCTGTTTAACAGTATTTCGATCTCATCCCTGTGGGGGCCGTATAAACATATTCCGTGTTCAATTTCCTTTTCTTTATTTTTTGCCAGTATATCCATTAAACTCCGGTATTCTTCCCCATCCTCACCTATACTGGTTCTGTAACGCAAACTCACATCTTCGGTACCTTCTGATATCCCCAGCATAATCCTTTTCATTCTTTTTTCAAGGCTTGATACCAGTCTCCTTCTTTCCCGTATAATATCGGCTCCGGTCTTTGCCAGACTTTCATTCCATACATCTATCTGTGAATTGTATTGCTTTTTTTTTAATAATACATTTTTATTTTTAACTATTTTACTGTACTTTTGCAAATTGAAAAGATACTTTTTACTTATTTGACATAACACAATATCTATAACCTTTCTTCTTTCACCCGGCGATCCTTTTATGCATGAAAGGCTTTCAGGAGAAAAAAGGACTGAAGGAACAACACCCAAGAGGTCGGACATTTTTTCTTTTTTTACATCATTGATAAACAGTTTTTTCCTGTCTCCTTTTTCATATTTTATTTCCATGCTCTGTAAATAATTATTATCTTCAAACTCAAGCAGGATATCAAAAAAAGTTTCTCCATATCTTATAAGTTCGTTTGTATTGCCGGTCCTGTGAGATTTGCCGGTGGAAAACAAATATAATGCTTCAATTATATTTGTTTTCCCCTGGGCGTTTTCTCCGTAAATAAGGGTAATATTATCCGAGAAATTTATCTCTTCATCTATGTAATTTCTGAAATTTTTAAGCCTGATTCTTTTTATTCCCATCTATTACACCGTCCAGTCGGACCGTCAAATCCTTACCGGCAAAATCATAAAGGTAAATTTATCACTTTCTATCGGCTTAACCACACATGGCCCCACAGGTGAACTGAAATAAATCTCCACTTTCTCATCCTCTATCACTCTGAACGAATCAAGCAGGAACCTCGGATTGAAACCTATTGTCATATTGCTTCCGTTCGTGCTTACTTCAATCTGTTCCTTTGAAATCCCGAACTTCGTACTTGAAGTAATCAGCATACTGTCCCCTTCAATAATCAGCTTTACAGGATATTTGTTTTCTTCACTCATTATAACCGAAGCTCTCTCAATTCCTTTTGTAAATTCCTTTACATTTACTTCTACCTGAGTTTCAAATTTCTCAGGTATAAAGCTTCTGTAATTCATATACTCTCCGTCTATAAGCTTTGAAATTATTCTGCAGTTTTCAAACTCAAACAAAGCCTGATTAGTTGAAAGGGTTATCTTTACCTTTTCATCAGACTGTTCCAGGACCTTATATATTTCTCCAAGATTTTTTCCGGGTATAATTGCTTTAAACGAAACAACTTCCTTTATGAAGGTCTTAGCTATAGCAAGCCTGTACCCGTCAAGGGAAACCATTGTTATTTCCCCGTCACTTGCTTCCATCAATGAACCCGTCAAAATTTTATTTTTCTCATCATTACTGATTGCATATATTGTTTTCCTTATCATATCCTTTAAAGCAGACTGCTGAACGGTAATTTTATCCTTTTCTTCGATCTCCGGAAGCATGGGATATCCTTCCGGAGAAAGGCCTTTAATTTCAAAATATGAATTACTGCATTCTATGACTACAACATAGTTTTCCTTTTCATGTATGAATACTTCTGAATCCGGAAGGCCTCTTATGATGTCACTGAACATTTTAGAATTAAGCACAATGGATCCTTTTTCCTTTATGTCCGCATTTACGTAGTATTCAATGCCCATGTCAAAACAGTTTCCTACAAGCTTAAGTGAATCCCCTGCTTCAATGTAAATTCCTTCCAATATTGGTAATGTAGCTTTACTCATAACAGCTTTTTGCACTGTAGTAATTGCTTCCAGTAAATCTTGTTTATTACAGGAAAAATTCATGTTCTAAACCTCCATTTATCTTCATATCATATTATTGATTTCTTGATCCCGTATTAGGAGTAATAAGGGCTGTGAAATTTGTTGAAAAATCTTTTTTCCCCTGATATTTCCCGGTTATTGCCTGTTGAAATTTCTGTTGATAACCTGTTTTTTAATTCACAGAAACAAAATTTTCGGTTGAACATATATGTTATCCACATAAAAAAAACAAATCATCCACTGGATTTTGTTGATAAAATTTAGGCCAAAAAAAATACAGGATAAGGGCCAAATGTAAATAAGATTAAGCACCGGTAATATTTTTCTTCATTTCCATAACTGCCCTTCTTATTTCAGAATTTCTTTCTATGTCTTCCAGCACTTTTTCATAGGCGTGCAAAACGGTTGTATGGTCTCTTCCTCCAAAGGCCTGTCCTATTTTCGGCAAAGAAAGATCGGTCAGTTCACGGCAGAGATACATGGCTATCTGCCTCGGGTAACTTACATCCCTTGATCTTTTCTTTCCGACAATCGACTCAGGATTGATGTCAAAATAACGGGATACCGTTTTTATTATCACCGACGGATTTATCTCTTTTGTTTTATTGTTTGATATCAGCTGCTTAAGGCATTCTTTGGCCAAATCAACGGTAAGGGGACTATTTGTAAGCGACGCATAGGCAACAACTCTGTTCAGTGCCCCTTCCAGTTCCCGTATGTTTGACACTATGTTTTCGGCAATATATGCCATAACGTCATCAGGAACTTCAAATTTTTCCATTTGCGCTTTTTTCTTTAATATGGCAATCCTCGTTTCAAAATCAGGTGCCTGGATATCCGCGATAAGCCCCCATTCAAACCGGGATCTGAGCCTGTCCTCCAGGGTTGCAATTTCCTTGGGCGGTTTGTCGCTTGAAATAATGATCTGTTTCTGGGCTTCGTATAAAGCGTTAAAGGTATGGAAAAATTCTTCCTGTGTTCTTTCCTTACCGACAATAAACTGAATATCGTCAATAAGAAGCACATCAATGTTTCTGTATTTGTTTCTGAATTCTTCGTTTTTATCATCTTTAATTGAGTTAATAAGCTCATTGGTAAATTTTTCAGATGTTACATACAATACCTTTGCATTTTTGTTCTGTTCAAGAATATAGTGGCCTATGGCGTGCATAAGATGAGTCTTGCCAAGACCCACTCCGCCGTAAATGAAAAAAGGGTTATACCTTTTTGCAGGGCATTCGGCCACCGCAACAGCGCCTGCATGAGCGAACTGGTTACCGCTGCCCCTTACAAATGTATCAAAGGTATATTTCGGATTTAATAGTGAGGAATAATAATTTGAACCCTCATTGGAATTCTGCTCGTAGGTCGAATTGTAAGAATCCTTCACTACTACTTCAATATGGTATTCTTTGTTTGTAACGGTTTTTATTGCATTAGTTATCAGAGGAATATAACGTGTTTTCAGTATGTCCCTGTTAAATTCTGACGGAGCTTCTATGGTAAACGTATCCTGTGTCATGCTTAAAGGTTTGGCGGTTTTAATCCATGTATCAAGACTTATTCTGGTCAGTTCTGTTTCCAAAAGCTTTTCAACTTTGCTCCAAATTTCCTGTGCTGATAACATTTTTATTCCTCCAGGCAAAAAATTAACCGTTATCTTTTACTATATCAAACTTGACCTTATGTTTCAATAAAGCTATCGGCCTAAAAAATTGTCGTAAAAA